>CAWIFR010000008.1:365000-495624 GCA_963835465.1 uncultured Acidimicrobiaceae bacterium | reverse complement strand
GGTGTGTCGAACCAGGGTGGAGGGAACGTACGAGATGACCCTGGCACTCTGGGATTGGGGATTCGGTCTCGACGATGTTCAGCAGCCCTTCGACGTGTTCTATGGCGACGCCGACGACATCATCTCCCCTGAAATGCCGAAGCGAGTCGCCGAAGTACTCCCGAGGGGCGCTGCCCACGTGTGGGCCGATGTTGGCCACTACGGCTTTGTCGACCGGGAGCGTTGGACCGAGTTCTCTTCGTCGGTCGTCTGAGGGACTCCTGGTGGGATCAGCGCTGTCGGCCATCTGGTATCGCTCGCCCTGATCCGGCCGACAGACGGAGTGACCAGTCGGAGTTCGGGCAATCCGGATACCAGAGGTGAATCCAACGCTGCTGTAAGTTCCAGGAGCCATAGCTACGCTCTCGTTCGGTGGCCTCGCCGATGTAGTAGCTGCAGCCCCACACAACCCGCCTGCCGACGAAGTGCCGGCCGACGGACACGCAAGCCCGCCCCTGCCCTCCCCGTTCGGGATGCAACGAGGTGGCCGCTCGGCGCACCTCGAATCGGCAATACTCCTAGCGTGCAGCAGTTTCTCGAAACGTGGGGATACTTGGCCGTCTTCCTCCTCACCGTCTTGGAGTCCGCATGTGTACCCATACCGTCAGAGGTCACACTTGGTCTAGGCGGAGCACTGGCCAGCGGGGCAATCATCGGGGGTGCGCAGGGCCACCTCGATCTTGGCCTGGTGATCGCCGTCGGTATAGCCGGTTCGGTGTGCGGCTCGTTGCTCGCCTACGTCGTGGGTCGCACGGGCGGAAGGGCGCTCGTTGACCGCTACGGCAAGTACGTCCTTCTTTCGCATTCAGACCTTGACAAGGCGGAGACATGGTTCTCCAGGCGCGGCGAGTGGATGGTGCTCTACGGTCGAGTGCTGCCATTCATCCGCACCTTCATTTCCCTGCCAGCCGGTATGGCGAGGATGAACCCCGCTAAGTTCGCCCTGCTCACAACAATCGGGGTTTCTCTTTGGGTGACTCTCCTCACGCTGATCGGCTACGCGCTCGGTGGTAGTTGGAACAAGATGATCAAGGCGTTCGGCTTCGCCGGATACGTCGTGGCGGCAGTGGTGGTCGTTGGCGTCGTCGTGTTCATGGTCCGTCGATACCGATCCTCAAGAGTCCGGGGTGCATCCACGGAGCGGCCCGGGCGGCCCAGCTCGGTCAGCGAGCCTGAGCCGGACCATGAAATCCCGGTCGAGTACTAGGGAGCATGACTCGGCGGCGTGAAGGATGAAATGGAGCCACCCCAGTTCTATGGAATCTCTGGTAGACCTCACAGGCGAAGGCTTGTTGGATGTCTTGGGTTTCGGAGTGGAAAGAACTGAACATGAGCTCGTCGAACTCGGTGCTCGCTTGCCGAGGATCGGACCAAGGAGATGACAAATGACCAGTGCAAGTGAGTCCGGTCGCCCCCGCATCGTCGTCGGTGTGGACGGGTCGGCCTCGTCGATTGCCACTCTGCACTGGGCCGCTCATCAGGCGGAGCTCACCGGGGCACGCCTGCAAGCCGTGACGGCGTGGCAATGGCCCAGCAAGTACCAATGGACGCGCACCCCGCCCGATTACGATCCGGCGGGCGACGCCCAGAAGGGCGTTGATGCCATCATCGATGAAGTGAGATCCGCACACCCTTCGGTGACCGTCCAGTCCAAGGTCGTCGAAGGCCCCCCTGCAAGGGTGTTGGTCGAGGAATCGCAGGGAGCAGAGTTGCTCGTCGTCGGTAGTCGGGGACATGGGGAGTTCCCCGGGATGTTGTTGGGATCCGTCAGCCAGCACTGCGTCACCAGTGCCCACTCCGCGGTCGTGGTGCTGCGCGACTGATATCGACTCATGGCAGACGCTGCTGCTGATTCCTAGCGTTGAGAGGATCCTGGTGGGGTCACTCTCGAAGTCCCTGCCGGCTACCTGCCAGATCCGCCAGACCGGCTCCGAATCCCTGGTCGAGAAGAAGCTCGCCGAGGACAGGATCTAATGAGATGCCATCCGCTCACTGAAGCGGCAGAACTCCAACACGTTCTACCGGCAGCTCGTCCTCGACGCCCAACGATAAAGGGCCCGGACGGCCAAGCGGGAACGACTCATAGCCTGCGTGACCGGCTCATCGGCGAAGTCACTTCCGGACCCACCAAACTTCAGGCGGTCGCGCCCTCAAGGGTGGCCTGGCCCGTCGCGCCTGGACAGCCCGGAAAGTTTCCCTCTCTCGACTCAAAAAAGGATTCGTTGTGGGGTAGAGGTGCCAGTTCTCCGAGACACAATGGCCCCGCCTTGAGCCGAAGCCGTGATCCAAGCCGTATCGAGTCTGAGGCGCATCAGCCATCCGAGATTGCCAATGTGGATCAGGAGGACCTCAGCCGTATGCAAGCTGAGGTCGCTAGAAAGATTGATAGATGGACCTCGCCGGGGATCAAGGGGTCCTGACGGTCATCCATGTGACCGCCTCTATTTGGGAGTATCAGGATGTCAACTGCTGACGGCCCCGACCTATCCGAAGTATCGGCGTGATAGATCTACGCCCCTATCCGCTCGATCGCAAGACTTGAGCCACTTGCTGAAGGCAGGCCTAGTCAACGTCCCAACGGTGCTTGCCGCCCACCGACGAATTCCTCTCCATCACCAAACGGATCCACAATCGGCTCCACGGTCCGCAGCGTCACCGGCGAACTCGGCACTGACGAGTCTGCCCTTTCGAGCGCGTCACGGACTCAACTCGGGCACGACGCTGACGTCTATGGCGACCTCCACCTCCGACCTCAAGGTGACCTGAACTGACGCCCACCTCCGTATGATCGGCGCGGTGCTGATGTTGGTAGAAGCTGAATCGAGGTCTGTCAGCAGCCTCCAGAACCTGAAGAATCCGATCTATCCGATCGAGTCGGTCCCCTTCGTTCTTCTCGGCCAAGATCCGGTTATCGACATGTGTACTCATCATGACCTCCTCCGTCTCTCGCTACTTCAAGACTCTGCTGAAGTCGGCCCATCCATCAGGGTCAAAAGTCCTGACTTCTCACGATCTATCGCTCCAGACGGAAATCTGGCACTGGCCATGGGTGAATCTAGGGAAACTATTCCGTCACGGTTCGCCTACTTGTGCCGATGACCGTCACCCAGCTGGCCGAACCGATCATGGCCGAGCCGTCGAAGATCGCCTCCGACATCGCTCATGCGGTCTCGCCAAAATCCCGGGCCAGGCGCCTGGCGGACTACTGCGCCCAGGCTGCCGCCGCACGGCAATCGCCGCTACCGATCTCATCAGGTACGGGGGCGGGAGCGGTCCGTATCGCCAGGCTGAGTGGAGAGGGCCCAGCTCCCGGCCTGTTTACCTCAGCGCACCGCCCCGCCTGCGCGGCCAGGGAACTGGGTGCGGCGGTATTGGTCTCGGGTGCCTGTCGGGGCGATCACGAATCAACCGGCAGGCCGGATGCCACTGCGGCCCGGAGTTCGTCCAGTGCGTCGTGCAGGGCGTCGATGATCAACCACGGTTGTGGGACGCTGGCTGGGCAAGCGAGCAGCGAAACTCCGAGCGCACCGCTGTAGCTCCACGCAGTGATATTGAGGCCGATGCCCTCGAGTATCGGTCCCACCGAGTACAGGGCTTCGACTTCGACGGGACCGAAGAAGATTCGGTCCGATGGTCCGGCCACATTGGACAGCACGACGTTGAGGGGCGGGTGCACGTGGTCGGCGATGTGTGATCGGCCCCAGAATCGCACGATGGAGCGGTAGATCTGAGGAGGGACGATATCGGCACGCTGGGCCAGCAGGTCGTGGCCGAGCAGCTTGCGGACCTCCTTGGATGCCTGTGCGCCCTGATGGATCTGGAGTAGGCGTTGCCGGGAATCGGCGACATCAGTGGCAATGGAGACGTAGAGGCTATCCACCTGGTTCCCCGACAGCCTGTCGAGATTGGGATCGGTGGAGACCGGGACGCTGGCGAGCAGCGGGCGCTCGGGCAGCTCCCCTCGGTCGTGCAGGTACCGACGAAGTGCCCCACCGCACACGGCCAGGTAGACGTCGTTGAGCGTCGTCCCCGTCGCTCGTCTGACCGCCTTGAACTCGTCGAGCGGCAACGTGGTCATGGCGAACACGCGTTCCGAGGTGATGGAGGCGTTGAACGACGTTCTCGGGATGTGATGGAGTGGAAGCGGGGGCTTCGGTGTGAAGCTCCTGCGGCGGCGTTCGGAGGAGCGGGTCTGGGCCATCCACCGTCGGACCAGGTGGGGGAGCCCCTTCCAGCGTGCGACTTGCTGCCCTGCGGCCAGGGTCAGCAGCTGACGCCGGGTGGGAATGGGCTCCGGGTGCCAGGGGTCATCGACGGGCTCGGGGGAAGGCTCCACCGTCGCCGCCTGGAGCACGTTTCGGAGGAGAGCCACGGCAGCCGACCCGTCGGCCACCGCATGGTGGATCTTCACCACTGCGGCGATCCGTTCGCCGGCCAGACCCTCGACAACCAACAGCTCCCAGAGGGGTCGGTCACGGGGGAGCTGGGTGGAGGCGAACCCGGCGATCGCCGCAGCGAGTTGGTGGTCGCTTCCCGGAGCGCTGAGGCGGCTGCGGCGCAGATGCCGGCTCAGCTCGAACTCCGGATCCTCCACCCAGACCGGGTGCCCCAGTCCCCACGGCACGGGGACGACCCGACGACGGAATGGCGGCAGTCGCACCAGCAACTGCCGAAGAACCTCGGTCAGCGCCTCGTAAGAGAAGCCCCCCTCGACGGCCGACACATCGGACACCACCACCTTGATCGTGTGCATGTGGGTTGTCGGGGTCTCGGAGTAGAGGAACTTCGCGTCCAGGCCGGTCATGGCCTCCACTGGTCAGCCCCGGACCCTCTGGGGGCCGCTTGAACCCGCGGCCCGGCCGAGTGACGCCACCAGGAAGTCCGACGCCTTCTTCGACCAGAGGTAGCCGACATGGTTACCCGAGTACCACGAAATCTGAGGTTCGTCCCAGTGCTCCCAGAGCCGCTGGGCCTGTTCGGGGGTGGCTAGCCGGTCGCCGTAGCCGGCAAAGATGAATCGTTGGTCGAAGGGCACTTTGGCGGTGAACGCCAGAGGGGACACCACCCGATAGACGTTTTCAGCTGCACCTCCCATGATCCTGTGCTCGATCGACCGGGCCTGGATATTGCGAGGGCTGTGCCGATGAAAGAGGGCGGGAAAGTCAGAGACTGGGATGCCGGCAACCACGGCATCGAGACCGTCCTCGATGCCGGCCAACAGAGCCACGGTGTACGCGCCCAGCGAGACCCCGTACAAGCTGATCGAGGTGGCCCCCTGCTCGCGGACCTGTCCGATGAGCCGGCGGATGTCCCAGACGGCCTGGGACAGGCCATGGACCGTATTCATGAGCTCGAACGAGAGCAACGGCTCACCGCTAACCAGGGTGACCCGGCGGGGGCCGTGCAAGGGCAGGACCGGCATCGCCATGTTCATGCCGAGTTCGCGGTGAATCCTAGATACCTGCAGCCCCTGAAAGTCCATGAACGGGAATCCCATGCAGAACCCGTGGACGGCAATCACCCAGGGTCGGGGACCATCGGCGTGGCGGAGCATGACTGCCGAGGCAGTCCGGTTGGGCTCGAATGCCATCCAGCGTTCGCCGCCCGGTTCCCCCTCGTGGGGTTCGAATTCGCTGTCCCAGTTCAAGCGTTCGTAATCGAGGCCCATCGCCCAGCCCTGGCTCCGCGACACCTTGGAATCGGAGAGGGGTGGGGGAGTGCGGTGGTAGGCGAGGGGGTCCTCGATCCAGCCCTTGGCGGTGAACACTGCGTCGGCTTCCGCCAGTTCGGCCGCCACCCGGGCGAAGTCCCCCGGGAGCGGGAACCGCCGGGGCGTCATGGCGACGGCTAAGAGGGCCTCGTCCATGGCCACCTGGGCGGCGAGGCCGACCGAGAGGTGGGGAGCGGGCAGCGAGTCCGAGACCTCTCCCCGGAGCAGTGCAGATCCGAGAAAATGGAGGGTGCGAGGGATGGCGCGGCTGGCACGAACCAGCGAGCGGTGATGGAGGAATGACGCCACGGCTCGCAACGAGCTGGCCAGGGGGTCCAGAATCCCGGGCTGGTGGTCGGGGTCTCGACGATCAGCCCCCTCCGGACCCGGACCGCCACATGGTCGGCTGACTGGTGCATCCGCCCCGGTCTTGCCCATCGGTCCCCCTCCCCGAATCGGGAGCTGCAGGCTCTGCGGCAAGCCTGTCACCTGGAATGCTAGGAGCCGGGTTAGGGTCATCGGCAGGGCCAGAAGACCCATTCGTGATCCGGGGACGGCCATGGAGTTCAATCTCGCCGATCTGTTCGAGAGCGTCGCCGACAGCGTGCCGAACCAGACTGCCTTGGTGTCTGGGGTCCGCCGGCTCAGCTATGCCCAGTTGGAACGGCGGGCCACCCGACTGGCCCATTACCTCGAGGCTGCGGGTGTCGGCCCCGGCGATCGGTTCGGTATCCAGTTGACCAATGGCTCTGAGTATCTCGAGGCCATGGTGGCCTGCTTCAAGATTCGGGCCGTCCCCATCAATGTGAACTATCGCTACGTGGCCGCCGAACTCGAGTATCTCTATCAGGACGCCGGACTTGTCGGGCTCGCCTTCCACAGCCGGTTCGGGCAAACGGTGACCGCGGCCCTCGGCACCAGGAACGAGTGGCGTGCCGTCATCGAGGTGACTGACGGGTCGGAGCCTACGGGTCTGTGGGACGAGTACGAAGCAGCTCTCGCGACCCAGTCCGAGGCCCGGAAGTTCGGCCGTCGTCGTGCCGACGACCTCTACTGCGTCTACACCGGGGGCACCACGGGGAGGCCCAAGGGGGTGCTCTGGCGCCACGACGACATCTTCTTCGCGGCCATGGGTGGGGGCGACCCTCTCTCACTCGGCAACCAGATCACAGCGCCTGAGGAGCTGGCCGAGCGAGTCCTCCGTCCCGGGATCACTGCCCTGGCCATCCCCCCGTTCATGCATGCGGCCGGGCACTGGTTGGGGTTCTCCACCCTGTTCGGTGGCGGGAAGGTGGTGACCCTCGACGGGGGGGTGTTTGACCCGGCGGTCGTGTGGCGCCTGGTGGAGGCCGAACAGGTCAATGTCCTGGTGGTGGTGGGTGACGCCATGGCCCGGCCGCTCCTCGATGCATTGGCCGCTGATCCCGATCGCCACGACCTGTCGTCCCTGATGGCCGTCGGGTCCGGTGGGGCCGTCCTGTCGCCCTCGACCAAGGTCCAGCTGGCGGACCTGTTACCCGGCCGAATGGTGGCCGACCGCTTCGGCTCCTCGGAAACCGGCCAGGTCGGTGGTGAGCAGGCCCCCGGTGACCCTTACGGACCGCCACACTTGCAGGTGGACCATGAGACCGACGTGTTCGACGACGATCTGGTTCCGGTCACTCCGGGTTCGGGCGTAATTGGGCACCTGGGAAGGAGTGGGCACGTGCCCCTTGGCTACCTCGGGGACCCGATAAGCACGTCGAGGGCCTTCGTTGAATGCAACGGTCGGCGATGGGCACTCCCGGGGGACCTGGCCACGGTAGAAGCTGACGGGGTCATCAACGTGCTCGGCCGTGGGTCCCTGTGCATCAATACCGGTGGGGAGAAGGTCTTTCCCGACGAGGTGGAAGCAGTCTTGAAGGACCACCCCGATGTCGCCGACGCCATCGTGGTCGGCCTTCCCGACCCCGACTTCGGCGAGCGCGTCACCGCCCTTGTCCAGCCGAGGCCCGGGCACCATGTCGAAGCCGATCAGCTGGACCGGCACGCCCGGCAGAGCCTGAGCCCGTACAAGGTGCCCCGGACGGTCATCGTCGTTGAGGAGATTCGTCGTTCGCCCAGTGGAAAGCCCGACTATCCATGGGCGAAGGAGTTCGCCGAAGATCGCTTCAGGCGGCCAGAGGGGGAATGATGGATACCGTGACGACAATCAAGGGATGGACGGCACCCGGTTTCGGAGAGGTGCGTGACGCGTTCCAGGCCAACTTCGATGACGGACTTGAGGCCGGCGCGGCCTTTGGCGCCTATCACCGGGGGGAGAAGGTCGTCGACCTCTGGGGAGGGGTTGCCGACACAAAGACCGGGCGGGCCTGGGACGAGGATTCGCTGGTGCTCACCTACTCGACCACCAAGGGGATCACCGCGATGTGCGCCAACCGGCTGGCCCAGGAGGGCGCAATCGACGTGGAGGTGCCGGTGGCATCGTACTGGCCCGAGTTCGCCCAGGCCGGGAAGGAGGACGTGACGGTGGCCGACCTCCTGTCACACCGGGCCGGCCTGGCGTGGGTTGACGGGACCCTTTCCTTTGAGGAGGCGCTCGGCTGGGACCCGGTCGTCAAGGCGCTTGAACGGCAGACGCCCTCGTGGTCACCGGGAACCGCCCATGGCTACCATGCGACGACGTACGGCTGGTTGGTCGGTGAGGTCGTGCGCCGTGTCAGCGGCCGCAGCCTCGGGAGCTATCTGCGTGAGGAGATCGCCGGTCCGCTCGGCGCGGAGTTCTTCATAGGGCTTCCCGCGACCGAGGAGCACCGGGTCGCCCGTCTCGTATCGTTCCTCGAGTCACTCGCCTCAGGCCGGACCCTGCAGTCACTGGATGATCTGGTGCCGGCCCGGCCCGGATCCGCTGCCGGAGGAGGCGTCTCGGCGGCCGCGACGTATCTGGCCCCCGACGGGCCACTCGCCCGCGCCTTGGGCGCCCCTGGCGGCGCACTGTCGGACCCAGGCGTCTGGGACGACCCACGGCTCCATGCCGCGGAGATCCCGGCGGCCAACGGGATCGGTGATGCCCGGTCATTGGCTTGTCTCTACGCTGCCTGCGTCGGTGAGGTAGCGAGTCCGGCCGGTGGGACGTTCCGCATTCTCACCCCGGAGCAGCTCGACAACGCCCTGCTCCCTCGGACCGAAGGGCCCGATGCCGTGCTCATGGGGCTGGACATCCAGTGGGGCCTCGGCTTCATGCTCAATCGCGGCATCATGGGCTCGGCCGGTCTCGGGGGTCCGCGCTCATTCGGGCATTTCGGCATGGGTGGCTCGGTGGGGTGGGCGGATCCAGACCTCGAGCTGGGGATGGGCTACGTGATGAACCAGATGGAGATCGGCACGACGGGGGACAAGCGCAGCTACCGGCTTGATGAAGGCGTCGGTCAATGCGGCCCGCCAGGCCACGTGAGGAGCCAAGGTCGGACTACCCGAGCACCGGGAAGCGACGTTCGTTCGCCAGTCGGTCGAGCACCGTCTGCATCGTTGAGGTCAACTCGTCGTAGCACTTACGGACGACCACGTTGTCCTCGGCCGCCTCCGGACCGTATCGCTTCGACCAGTCGATGGGCTCGCACAACTCTACGGTGATCTTGGCGGGAAGCGGCAGTGTGGGTATCCCCCCGGGGACGATCCCGAAGGGTGGGCCGAACACGAGGGGCATCACCTTGATCCGGAAGGCGCGGTCGAGGCCGAGAAGCCTTGCCACCCGCTGTCCCCGGGCCAGCACGACGACGGTCTCGTGTGCGCCGACGGAGACGGCGGGCACGACGGGCACCTGGAGCCGAAGGGCAAGCCGGACGAAGCCTGTTCGTTCGCCGAAGTCGATACGGTTGCGATCGCGCCAGGGACGGAACACCTCGTAGTCCCCGCCGGGGTAGTCGATCAGGATCCCGTTGCCCCGAAGGACTCCTTCGGCACTGGCCGGTGTGGCATCGACGGCGCCGGCCCTCCTCATGATCGGGCCCACTCCGGGGATCCCCAAGAGGAAGGAGTGGAACAACGCGAAGACCGGCTCGTCCTGACCTCGCTCGCGCCACCACGCGGTCAACAGTACGGGAAGGTCCGGCGGCATCTGGCCTCCCGAATGGTTCCCGACAACGAGGAACGGGCCTTGCTCGGGAAGGCGATCGAAGCCCCTTACCTCGGAGCGGAAGTAGGAAGCGAAGCGCTCGAGTACGGGCCGTACCGCACCGAGGAATGCCACGTCCCGCGCCGAGCCGACCGGGTCTCGTGTTTGGTGCGAGTTCTCGATCACTCTCCAACTATGCACCCTGGCCGGCGTGGTGTCGTAGGGGATGAAGCGATGGCCGCGTCGTTGAGCCTGGCCATCGTTGATTCCGGGACCTTTGGGCCCGCAAACACGTGCAGCCGGACGGGCATGGGCCCTGGAGGCGTCGGTAAGCGGCCGTGACACCCTTCTGCCAACCCACAGGCAGAGGCGCCAGCATCATGTGCCACAAGGGTTCGAACGCCCTTGAGGGATCCGCCCCGTTGGCTTCGCGAACGGCCCTATTGGCGCCCCATTTGCAAGAGTCCGGCACCCCAGGATTGGCCCCAAAGATTCGGCCGCGTTCAACGGCGCTTGCCTCTCGTTGCCACGTGCAGATCCATCGCCGTGACCATGGCTATTCATTGTCGAGTTGCTGTCGCACCCAAAGCTCTCAGTGTCGCTCAACGCTGCAACGATCGGCGACATTTCGCCGAGTTCCTCTTCGGCTCGTGCAGCATCAGGACTTTCAGGCTGAGGTGCCGCAGTGGCGCTCCTTCGGGCCGACTACGGCACGGGACCGGGCACGGTTGCTGTCGCACCCAAGGGGCGAGAATTCAACCCTGCACTTCTCAGCGTCTAGCCCCTTCAGAGACCCGTAGCTGATCGTAGCTCTATTTGCTACAGTGGTCTCATGACAAAGACCATTGCACAGCGAGAGCTTAGGAACGACAACGCCAAGGTGATCGAGGCCGTTGCCGCCGGCGAGAGCTTCGTCGTCACTCGCAATGGCGTGCCCGTGGCAGAACTACGTCCGATCCAGCAGACGCGCCGGACCTTTGTCCCGACGGCCGAGCTTCGAGTGGTTGCCGCCACCGGTCCCCGGATCGACCGAGGGCGATTCAGAGCGGATCTCGATCGGGTCGCGGACCAAGGTCTGTAGATGGCCACGGGCCTGCTCGACACCTCGGTCGTCATCGACTGGGACGACCCGACAGTGGCCGTTGCTCTTCCAGAAGAGGTTGCTGTCTGCGCTATCACCCTGGCCGAGTTGGCTGCTGGGCCACACCTCGCTGCCACTAGGTCCGAAGGTGCACGCCGTCAGACTCGTCTCCAACAAGTAGAGGCGACCTTCGAGCCGCTCCCTTTCGACGCCACCGCGGCTCGGAGCTACGGACAGATCGTGGCCGCTGTCACCGAGGCTGGCCCGTCACATCGCCGGCGTGTCGCCGACCTGCTCATCGCGGCCACCGCGCACGCCAACCGTCTCACGCTCTACACCCGCAATCCGGACGACTTCGCCGGACTCGGCGATCTCGTTCACGTCGTCGGGGTCTGACCACTGGACGGTCAGTCCATTGTGTAACGAGCACGAGGTGGAACGAGCCATCGCCTCTGATCCCGCCGTGGCAGAGGCCGCGGTGATCGGGATTCCGAGCGACAAGTGGGGCGAGGCGGTGCATGCGATCGTCGTTCTTCGGACGGGCACGAAGGCAACGGCTGAGGAATTGATCGAATATGCCCGCAAGCTCCTTGCCGGATTCAAGGTTCCGAAATCAGTCGACTTTCGAGATGGTCCACTTCCGCTGTCTGGTGCATTCAAGCCTCTGAAGCGCGAGTTGCGACGTCGCTACTGGGAGAACCAAGAACGCCAGGTGAGTTGATCAGCCCGCTATGGGATCGGCCGGACCTCCTGCATCGACTCGTACCACTCGCTATCGATTGGTGTGGCAGGTCCATGGTGGATGTCCTCGTGGTCGAAGGGGAAGGGCATCACGTGGAAGGATCTTGGGGTTGACCAAAGCTAAACCAGGAGCGCTGCAGCATTCCGTCCGAGAGGTCGAAGTGTCTGTTCGTGCCCTCTCGCAATTCGCACCGCTCATCGGCGCGGAGCGGTACGGAGAGCTTCGTCGGGCTGCGGCTCAGACTAGTCAGTCGTTGGATGGTGCCACGATTTGGAATGTGAGCTCTACGGCTGCGGGGGGCGGAGTAGCAGAGATGCTCCAAGTGCTGGTTGGTTACACGATGGACGCGAATATTGATATTCGGTGGCTGGTGATGACCGGCGACCCGGAGTTCTTCGCAATCACCAAACGGATCCACAATCGCGTCCACGGAGTCTCCGGGGACGCAGGCGAGCTGTCGGCCCCCGAGGCGGCCCACTACCGGGATGTCACAACTGCCAATGCCGCGAGCGTGATCAGCCGCCTGCGGCCAGGAGACGTGGTTCTCCTCCATGACCCTCAAACGGCGGGGATGGCTCCGCAGCTTGCTGACGCCGGAGCACGGATAGTTTGGCGATGCCATATTGGGCGAGCCGGAAGCAACCAGTGGACCGACGAGGCATGGTGGTTTCTCCGGCCTTATCTCGCGTACTGCGAGGCTTGCATATTCTCCATGCCCGAGTACGTTCCCCCGTGGATCGAAGAGTCAAAGGTTCGGATCATCCCTCCCTCGATCGATCCCTTCTCGCCTAAGAACCAGGACATGTCCCAACGAGACGTGATTCTCACACTCAGCCGCTTCGGGCTTCTCGACGGGGGATCTGAAGACCTTCCGGGGTCATTCACTCGCAGCAGCGGTGCAGCTGGGCGTGTCGACCGCGAGGCCGTAGTTGTCTCGGCGGCCACCTCACGATTGCGACCTGATGTCCCCATGGTTGTCCAAGTGTCTCGATGGGATCGGTTGAAAGACATGGAAGGAGTGATGGAAGGATTCGTTTCGGCGGTGCCAGCACAGGTCGAGGCTCACCTGGCGTTGGTGGGTCCATCGGTGGTCGGAGTTACCGACGACCCTGAGGGGGCCGAGGTGTATGCCCAGTGCCTGGCGGCCTGGGAGGATCTACCAGCCGACACCCGCCAACGCGTCACTCTCGTCACGCTGCCGATGGTCGATGTCGACGAGAACGCAGTGATGGTGAATGCAATCCAACGCCATGCCACAGTGATTGTGCAGAAGAGCTTGGAGGAAGGCTTCGGGTTGACCGTTGCCGAAGGCATGTGGAAGGCAAAGGCCGTGGTGGCCTCAAACGTAGGTGGCATTGCCGAACAGATCGCCCCCGGAACGGGCATTCTTCTGAGTGACCCCACTGATCTTCCCGCGTTCGGAAGGGCAATCACCGAGCTCTTTGCACATCCTCATGAACTCATCCAGCTCGGCGTACGTGCTCGCCAACATGTCCTTGACAATTTTGTGGGCGACAAGCACTTGCTGCTCTTCGCCCAGTTGATGGCCGAGCTGTCCAGGTAGACCGGATGCGAATCGTCTCGCTCGAGGAGGTCGGCGCCCGTCTCGGCAGCTTGTCAGGCGAAGAGCCACGGATTGTCGTATCGGGAAACGTCGCCACCCCAACGGCCCTTGTTGATGCTCTTGAGGCCTCCCGGGAGCACTGTCACCTGCGTTTGATTCGTGGATTCACGCAGAGCTTCTTGGGTGAGTCCATGTGCCGCCGCGTGATCTCAGTACTCCTGATCGCTGAGGCGCCAGGCCCGACGGTTACGCCTCGTCTACGCATGGCTCTTGTGCCAAACCACCTGTCGGTTCTCGGAATGGCACTTCGACCGGATGGTGGTTTTCCACAAGCGCAAGGACTTCTTCGAATCCTTGGCGAAAGCACTCCATCAGCACGTCGTGGTCGGGCACGGCGGCGGTGTCGATGTTGAAGCCCACGCAGCAGGTTCCGCAATAGGTGAGCAACGTCACGTTCAGCGAAGAGCCTGTCGCTGGCCCGAAGACGAAGTAGCCCGATACGGGAGCCCCCACCAGATAGATCGGCACGTTGACGCCGGGCACGTTGCTGGCCAGAAAGTCAACGTGCTTGAGCATGCTGCCGACCACGTTCGATGGCAGAAGGTTCAATGTGCCGGCAATCGCATCGCTGAGCGGCATCGCTCGATCGTCTCGAGCCGCTCTGCACCGCTCGCCGGTGCGCCGTATGCGCTCCACGGGATCTGCGAGCCCGACTGGCACGGCAAATCGCTCGAGCGTGATCCGATTACCTCCCGGTGGGTCGTCCTCCTTGCGGATCGAGATGGGCAAGGTCATGCGAAGATCGCCCAAATGGGCACCATGACGCTCGTGGTAACGCCGCAATCCACCAGTAACAGCGGCCACGAAGCCATCGTTGAGGGTGCCGCCCGCCGAATTGGCCGCCATCTTCAGGTCGTCGAGGTCAACAGCAAGCATGGCCAAACGACGGTCGAGGCCGCGGTCGGTCATCAGCGGAGACAGTGTCTCTCTGACCGGCTCGACAAAATGGGCTACAGAACGCACGGTTGCCACCGCGTCAGTGGCTGCATGCAACGGGTCCCTGGCGATGTGGAGTGCTGCGGGGATTGCATCTGAGACTCCATGGCGAAGAGTCTCGAAGATCCGGTGCCAGTCGTAGGCGAGCGACTCTCGAAGCAGCTCGGCGGTACCCAGGCTTCGTCCATTCATCCCTTGTATTGGCCGGTCGTCCGCCGTCTGGGACTCCTGAGTGGTCTCGAACAGCAGAAACGCCAGTTGCATCCCCCCGATGCCGTCGGTCAACGAGTGGTGAACCTTCATGACCAAGGCCGCCCCTCCGCCTCTCAGGTGCTCGATGAGTGTGAATTGCCACAGCGGTCGTGATCGATCGAAGCCCGTCATCGCTTCGTGCCGAGCGAATTCGAGCACCGTGGCCGGCGTGTGTGGATTGGGGGCATCAAAGCGCCGAAAGTGCAGGGACAGGTCGAAGTCCGTCTCGATCCAGCGCGGGTTCGCCAATCGAGCTGGTGGGTCCACTGGGCGCTGGCGAAAGCGTGGTGCCAAGCGGGTCGCTCGGTCGAGCCTTGCCGCAAGTGCCTCGAAATCCGGGGACCGGTCGAGCCAGGTTACCGCGATGATCGTTGCCCGTAGGCCGGGGTCCTTCTCCAAGTACCACGAGAAGGCGTCGGTATCCCGCATGAACATATCGAACCGGTCGTTCATCGATGTCTCCCTGAGCCTGCTATCAAACAAGGTTACGCTGGCCGTTCGATCTTGTTTAGGGCCGAACGTCACGGACTCTCTGGGCAACAGCAGATGGGAGTCTTGGCGTGGGCCTGGGATCCTCGTGCCTGAGGTACTAGTGTCTCCGGAGAGAGACCCAGCCTTCCGAGCGAACTGGGGCAGTCCGGCCTTAACCAAGGCGGACGAGGAAACAAGGCACTGACCCTGCAGTGGAATGGACAGCGCTGGTCGAATTTCTGGCCGGGATGACTTCACACGCAGACGCTCGGCGCACTCGGACATCTGTTTGGACTGAGGTCGAAGCCCCTAGCCCCAGCCGTATCGGCTGTGAGGCTGCACATTTGCCCCGCGGGAAATCGTGCCGGACGGTGAGGCAGGTGACCGGACCCCGATAGCTGATCCACTTGACCCGGTCGCCGCCAGCGCCTCACAGGCCCTGAGGGTTATCGAATCGTCGCTCAGGCAGGAGCCGAGATCTTGTACCCCATGATGCGGGCGGCTGCAGCCATTCTCTCGTCATAGGTGACAATCTCGTCCAAATCATCACCAAGGCGTCCCGCAGTGGCTAAGTGGATGGCGTCGAGCAATCGAAGATCTTCGGGTAGGAGAGATCCGGCGAGATTGAGGACTCGGTCATTGACACGCACAAGGTCGACTCGGGCGAGGACTCGGCGTCCAGCGGCCAGCGCTATTTCGTCGCCTGGGAGCAGTGCCCGGGTCACCTCCGTGCGGGCGAGCGCGCTTGAGACGAGGGGGCGTCTGTGTCTGAGGTGGCTTCGGAGCGCGTCTGACTCAGCTTCGCGGACGGCGAGTTTCACGATAGCGGAGGAGTCCAGGTAGGTGGCCGCCACACGGTCAGCGTTCTTCGCTACGCAGCCGTTGGAGGGTTGCGGATGGTGATTCGATGCTGTTCGGCAGCGTTGTGGGCTCCGGGAGATCGTCCAGGTCTGCCGTTGCTCGGTCGATCTCCCCGGCAGAGTGCAGTTGCTCCAACGGTGTCCCTTCCGGAAGGGGTGTCAGCCTCGCAACGGGGCGTCCCCGATCTGTGATCTCGACGGTCTCACCGTGTTCGACCAGCCTGAGCAGCTCGCTCGCCCGCTGTCGCAGCTCCCGGACACCTACGGAAGTCATGTGTTACTTGTAGCACAAACCAGGTGGCATTTCAATGTGACCCAGGTCGAAGGTCAGACCTCAACGGTTGGCATCCTGAGGTTGCGGCAGCCCGGCGATGCCGGCGTCGCTGATAGGTGGAGTCGACCCGGCCTGCGCACCCATGTTGCTAAGGCAAGGAGGCTGCATCATTAGGACGGAGTGAGCTGCAGCTTCTCGGCGAGAACCTGCGCCAAATAGATGGAATACGACGCAGTGATGTGCAGCTGATTGACATAGACAAAGTAACGCCCGATCACCGCACTGCACCGTCGACTGCAGAACCACGACCTGACGGAGATGTATCGACCCCCATAGGCAGTGACTGCCTCCTTCTCAGCCCGATCGTAGATCTGATTGGGATTGGTGGAAGGCATCGAACATTCCTGAACTTGCCGGGGATGCGCTGCTAGGCAGTCTGGTGGGCTGAGGTCGCCCGATGGAATATTTCCAATCACGACGAATCGCGTATGAGGCCCTGTGATCTTGGCAAAGGTCCTCTCCATTGCCCGCCGCCACTGATCTCCTGTGTACGCGATATGCCCGGGTCCATTCTGGTACTCCTGCGTGACGACAACGAGGTCTGGGTGGAGCTGTCTAATCCGCTGAATGGCGAGGGACTGCCATCGCGAGCACAGGTTCAGAAGCCCCGACGTGTGGAACGGGTATTGGTTGGCCATGCAGTAGCCCTTGCCCAGAATGACCAGTCGCCAGTGGGATTGCTTGGCGATTTCATCGACTGCTCGGAACCACATGAGTGCGTGGGAATCTCCAAAGAGGACCATGGTTCGGTGCCCGTGTAGATCACCAAACATGCAGGCTGGCACCGTGAGCTGCTGCACGGAAGGGGTGCACGGTCCTCGGGGTGCTCCGAAATCGTGAGCACTCGCCTGCAGGGACGGTATCGCATTCACTGGAATTTGTTGGATCCGGGTAGAGGAGGCTACGAGTTCGGCGACCTGTGCGTCCGTCCCAGGGGTGACACCGTTCAACCCGCGTTCGGCTGAGTTGACCGAATGTCCCTGCAAGAGCAGCGTCGTGGCTGCGAGCGTAGTAGCAGTCAAGAGTAGACCCAACAAGATGCTGTTCCGCCTCCTCGAACGCAGGAAGACGGATTGTCGGAGCGGGTTCTCAATCCAGGCATAGCTCACAACAGACACCCCAAGGGCAACTGCCAACAGGCCCAGATCTACCGGGAACGACAGGGCAGTGGCGTTCTGGGACTCCGCGGCAATGATCAAGATCGGCCAATGCCACAGGTAGAAAGAGTAAGATCGTGCTCCCAGCCACAGGAACGGCCCGAGGCCGAGCAGGCGCTCCGCTCCACCCCTGGGTACAGGGATACCGCCGGCGATGGTCATGGCGGTGCCAACAACCGGGACGGCAACCATCCACCCCGGATAAGCAGACTGACTCGTGAAGGCGGTCCCCGAAAACAGGATCGCCGCAAGACCCGACCATGTCAGGATCGTTGCGGCACGAGCGGGAAGCGTTGAGAACAGCGAGCTGCCGACGGCGATGAGACCTCCAAGAGCCAGTTCCCACGCTCGCGTCCAGGGAGAGAAAAAGGCAACAGTGGGATTCGAGGCCGTTTGAAGGATTGACAGGGTAAGCGAAGAAGCGATTACAACTCCCAGGCCGAGTGCCAACCGTGCCCGAAAGGATACGCGAGACCGAAGTGAGTTGATGAGTAGAAACAGCGCTGGATAGACAAGGTAGAACTGCTCTTCCACGGAGAGGGACCAGAAGTTTTGAAGCGGCGAGGGAAGCTCCTGGGACGAGAGGTAGTTAGTCCCTTCCGCCGCAAAGTGAACATTGACTAAAAAGACTGCAGCCCATCTGCCATCGATTGCGGTCCGGTTACCGGATAGCACTCCAAGCACCAGATAGGAAAGCGCAACGGTGATGATGATCACCAACGTGGCCGCTGGGATGATGCGTCGGGCTCGGCGTCCATAGAACTCGAGGATTGAGGGCCGACCACTTGTTTGTCGGTCTCGCAGAAGTACTCCGGTAATGACGAAACCGGAGATCACAAAAAAGACGTCGACACCTACGAATCCTCCACGTGCAAAAGCCGCGCCCGCATGGAAGAAGACGACGAGTAGCACTGCTACTGCTCGAAGCCCTTGTACGTCGGGTCGGAATGGGCGGTCTCCAGGTGTCGAGTCCACGCCATCGCCCCCTTCGGGCTTCGTCGGAGTCGGCTCCCGAAGGTCCGCGGTCCCGGCCATTAGCCCAGTGGTCCGAGCAAGAACACCATCAGAGTGACTCTATTTGAGAACAGGCATGATGACGAGGGCGCAGTGTTGTGACTAATAGTCAACCCATCATCAGCGTCAATCATTCTGAATGGGCGTTGGACCGGCGGTTGTGTCGACTGTCGCCTTGCTCTCCGTTTAGCGGAAGGGAAAGGGGAGCAAAATAGCAATGAGCAGCCGGCCAGAAATGGCCAGGTCTGAGCAGCTACTGGTCAACACGTTGTCAGACGGGGACTTAGGACGAGTGGTGGGCGCTATCAAGACGAGAGCAGGGCACTTGGAGCTCCATTAGGTTCGGCCAAGCCGGTGCAAAGCGGTGCCTCCGACGTGCCGTCGGTGGGCAGGAATATCTGCCCCGACCGGGGCCTGGCTGCGCCTTGCCTCAGTCGGGGCCCGGCCGTTTGCTTGACGATGGTTGGCCGTTCGCTTGCCGCTCGTTCTCTTCGCGGGGCGCAGATCGTGCTACGGAGGGATTGGAACCTCCGGCCTCAGCCGTTGGCATCCTGAGGTCATGACCACCGGTAATTGGAATAGGAGGTTAGGAATCCGGATGGCGGCCCACTGGTCGGCGTTAGCGGGAGACCTCTATGCCTCCACGAGTAGCAAGCTTTGCAGCCGCGAATCTGCGTCGCTCGTTACTTTGGCCGAGCCGTGGCAGTCAGTATCGCCAGCTTCGAGGTGATCGACCGTAGGACAAGTGAGCTGATCGTGCCCGGTCTGCCAGTCGCACCGATCCACCACGAATGCGGAACCCACGACATACACAGTTCAGGCGAAGCGCTGGATGACGAAGGTCTGGCGGCGTGGGTCGCGAAGGTTCGTGCGTTGGTAGTGAGGATGTCGGCGTTTGCTATGGATCAACTCGTGGTTGCGCTTCCTGCACCGCAACGTCACTAGGACTTCGTGGACGGCCATCGGACTTTCCAGAAGACGTGGTCACTCAGTGCCGGCCACCCGTACGAGAGTCGGGCCGGCTCGTTCATGTACTGCCAAGTCCTCGCGACAGTCGCCGCAGAACGTGCCTGGGACATATGGGAAATACCTGATACTTCACGACTTCCATTGCGGTTAGAGGACGTCCGGAGTACGGTGGGAATAGGGCCTCGAACGTCCGTGGCAAAACGGTTAGTTATTTCGGGGTTCTCGGCAGGAGGCACTTGTGGCCTACGTCCAGTCAGCATCCATACGTCGCTCGAAGCAGAGTTGGCCCCCGTGCCTTCCGGCTTCGGAAGGCGAGCTACGGCCTCGTCGCCGCGGTCACCGTGGTGGTGATTGGCGCCATGTGGGCGCCGGCCGCATCCGCGGCAACCGCGGTGCAGCTTGGGACGGCCGCCCCCTTTGCTGTGCTGGCCGGCACAGCGGTTACTGACGTCCCTCCATCCTCGATCACGGGAAATGTTGGCCTGAGCCCCGCCGCTGGGAGTTCCTACGCCGGCCTCACTTCGGCCGAGGTCACGGGAACCATCTACGCGACCGATGCCACAGGACCCGGAGGGTCAGTTAACGATCCCGCTCTTTTGACGACGGCCAAGAACGACCTAACCACTGCATTTACGACTGCCGCTGGACAGCCAGCCAACAACACGTTCAATGCCGGTGACAATCAACTCGGTGGCCAGACCCTCACTGCGGGTGTGTACGCCTTTGGTCATGCGTCCACCGCCAACATCACCGCCGCAAGTCCCCTTGTACTGAACGGCCAGGGCGATGCCAATTCGGTGTTCGTGTTCCAGGCCTCCTCCGACCTGGTCACTGCTACGGGCAGCGCAGTCCAACTAGTGAACGGCGCCCAGGCGTGCAACGTATTCTGGGTGGTCAATTCGTCAGCGACCCTGGGCTCCTCGTCCACCTTCGTCGGAACCTTGATGGCACTGACCTCGGCCACGCTGGACTCGGCGGCCATTGTGCAGGGGCGGATCCTGGCCCGCAATGCCGCGGTGACCTTGAACAACAACACCATCGTTGCTCCGACAGCGTGTGCGGTCACCTCCACCACGACCACCACTGCTGCCTCCTCCACCGCGACGACGACTGCCGGTGGATCGGGTGGCGTGAACGGTAACGGCGGATCTGGCGGGAGCGGAACGGCGGGCGGAGGATCGGGAACGGGCTCAGTCGCTGGAACCAGCACCGGAGTGGTTCCCACCGGCTTCCCCCACACCGGTGAGGGAGGGGCATCTCTCTCCCGCAACGCTGGTCTGATCGGGCTGGGAATCCTGGCGCTGGTCGGCTCGGTTACCTCGACAGTCGTCGCCGCCCGTCGTCGAGCACCGCTGACCAGGGCCCACCCGTTCACCGCTGAATGACAGATGCTTCGATCGCTGGGCTGGGTAACCGGTCGAAGCGATGGTGGGTGGCTGCGATCGCCCTCCTCCTGATCGGAACCGGGTGCGTGGCGGTCGGGCTGCAGGAACATCGGCATCCGCTGGCCGGCCCGGCAGTGTCGCAGGCCCCGGCCCCTGCCCCGAAGAAGTCATCGGTCACTCCTCTGACCGTGGCTCGGTCGGTACCCGTCTCGTTGAGCATTCCCACCCTCGGCCTGACCGTGCCGCTCATCACGCTCGGCGTCAACCTCGACAGGAGCGTCCAGGTGCCTACGAGCCCTCAGCAGGCAGGCTGGTTCAAGTTGGGTCCGACCCCAGGCCAACTGGGTTCGGCCGTCATTCTGGGGCACGTCGACTCCTACCGAGGTCCCGGTGTGTTCTTCGAACTCCGGTCCCTCACCGTCGGTGACCGGGTCAATGTGGGTCTGGCGGACGGCGTCACCGCAGAGTTCGCGGTCACCTCGGTGGCGATGTATCCCCAGGAGCAATTCCCGGCCCAGCAGGTCTACGGCTCACAAGGCATCAGTGCCCTCCAGTTGGTCACCTGCGGCGGGGTCTTCGATACTCAGTCACGTGGCTACCTCTCGAATGTGGTCGTCTACACGTCCCTGGTCTCGGCCACTCCCCCGACGGCCCTGTCCTGAGTTGCAGTGGTCGGCCGAATTCACGACCTCCGTGGCACAAGAGCCGTTGTGGACGAGAGGTACCTCCAAGTTCCTCCGGGACGTTTTGGCCTACTTTTGGGCCGGAGCCGAGTCATTTGATCTCCGCCGTGGCTAGCCGACGCCGTTAGACGACCCCTTAGGGCATAAGTCAGGCTCCGCCAGTCACCACAACCAACAGCTGTCGTGGATGTCGATGATGTGGACCCCAATCCGACCAGGGGGGGTCAGGGCGTCCGCCGGGACCGGTGGATCGTCCCGGTGTTCAACGCCGGGATGCTTGCCTTGTTCACCTCCATCGGCATGACTATCGCCGATGGCCTGGCAGGGCCTGGCTTGACGCCCGCACTGTCCTTGCTGCCAATGCCGCGATTCGCCCACTTCACCAGTACGATGGTCCACGTCCACTACTTCGCTCCCGCTATCCGTTGGCGGAAGAGGGCAGAATGGAACAGGTTCAAGGCTCAAGGCAGAGCACCACAGTGCTCCGTGTGCCGAAAGGGTTCAATCTCTCCACCGGATCAGGTTCATAGTTCCCATCACGTGGACATCTGTGTGCCGCTGTACCCACCCCGAAGGGGCTGAGCAACTGGCCTGGCGTGCCAAAAGGCCATTCAGATTGGCGGTCAGGCCGTTCGAGGAGTCACCAGCACACGCTCACGGTGTATTGACTAGGAGACATTCATGGCTGAGCAAGGTCCTGATGGAAACGGCACGAATGGAAAAGCAAAGCTTGGCGGTGGGGCAATAGCCTCGCTCACCGGAGTTGGGCTGTTGGTCATCTTCATGGTGCAAAACACCGAGAGGATCACGCTCCACTTCTTGGTGTGGAACTTCACTTGGCCTCTGTGGCTCTTCACCCTCGTCACGGCCATCTTCGGTGCCCTGATCTGGTTCGGACTGGGCGTACTTCGTCGTCACCGACGCCGTATGGAGCGTCGCCGAGACCGCCGAGGCTGACGGACCGGAAGAAGGGCACTGCCTGAGTCGAGGTTCACTAGGGCCACACATGCGGGTCGAACGAGATGCTCTAACTGGTGCCGTCAGGCACCCTCCTCAGGTTGCGATGACGATACGGACGAAAACGTCCTATTCCTCTGGAGGGGGAGTCAATCTAAGTGAGGCCGGCAAGATCCCGAGCACTTCAAGTGCACGATGAAACTCCGTCAACGCTCGCTCGAATTTCGGCCGTGCCGAACTATCGGACCGCTCGCCACCAGTCCCGATCTCGGCCACCAACTCCAACCCGGCTACATGAACGATGCTGAGCGCCCTCTCCATTTCCTGCCAAGCTTCGAACCGATCGCTCTCCTCATACATGCTGATGGTTTTGTCGATGAGGATTCAGTTCGAACGTTCGTGTCATTGGGCACTCCACACAGCGAATCCATCCAGCACCCGAGCGATTCCCCGGAGCCGAAAGTCCTTGCCGGACACGGTCGACTCAACTTGCCAACATATGACGTGGTGAGCCACCGACCCAGCGATGGGCACCGTCGGGAGGCCTAGGCTCCGTACTTGCCGGAGAGATTGCACCGTGCAACTCACGCTACCCGTTCCTCATCATCCCGATGTCGATCGATGGCTTCTCTGCGATCTTGTCGGGCGTTGGCGACGACGTAGCCGAGCCCCAGCGCAAGAACGACAATGGCAACGATCCAGAGTATGTGGGCCGCAAATCCGATGAGGCTAGCCAGGAGGGCGACTGAAAGGACTACCACCATCACAACGTCCGATACCCGGCGCTGACCAAGTAACGAGTGAATGCGTCGAGTCTCCGAGGATCGAGCTGGCATCAGAATGAACTCCTCCTTCAGTTGCATCGTTGCAACGGACTACTTCGGGTGAAGCAGCCCCTTGGCCTTGTCGATCACCTTTTCGACCTTCTCCTCGACCTTGCCGACCTTCTCCTTCGCCTCTCCGGCCTGACGGTCAGCCTTACCTTCTGACTTAGATCGCTGCTTCCCGTCAGGTCTCCCACGGCCTCTTTGGTCTTGCCCTTCACCTGATCAGCTTTCCCAGCCATGGCCATGCTCCTTCTTGTCTTCAGTCCCGCACCTGTACGTCGGAACCAACCCTTTCCACTGTGGCGTAGTTGATCAATGCCAGCTAGAGGCGAAGGTCCTCACTCACAGGATGGGCTCACCACCCGCCGCAAGGTTGCGACTTGATCCGGAACTGGAGGCGGCCTGGTGCCGGCTGCCGGGACAAGTCGGCCTCCTGCTGGGCTGGAGCCGAGAGTCTGAGGCCTACCAGGCCGCTGAGACTCGCAATGCGAATCAGGAGGACCTCAGCCGTTTGCATCCCGAGGTCATCACGATCGGCCTTCGGTAGGGGAGGAAGGTGGGATATTCGGGATGGCGGGGTGTCCCATTGGGCCGACGATGAGGGACGCTCAGCCAGCGTCGTTCTTGTCGAGCACGGCTGACGCCGTTCAGGCTAGACAGGGATTCCGGCGTCGCATTTGGGACGACGTCTTGGTGGGAGGAGTTGGAATGCCGAAAATGGTGATCACTCACGGCGTCGCTGACGTCGAGACCTGGCTAAGTTTCAATGAAGAGCGAGTCGAGTCCATCGCCGCCATAGGTGGTCGGAACGCAGTGGATCTACCCGCTGAAGATGGCAGCAAGGTAGTCGCCGTGATGGCTGACGTTGACGATCCGGCGGCCGTGATGGCAGCCCTTGCATCGCCACCCGCTGAGGTAGGGGCGGCCATGGAACGCCATGGCGTCCTGCCGCCGCTGACGATCTATATCGAGAAATAGTCGTCACCGGGACCGTGCTGCATCGCGATGGATATCAGGTAGATACGGGGCAGGATCTGGACCCGGTTCTGCCCTGACAGAACTCCTGGCTCAACCAGATGATGCCAACCGAGATCCTCACCGCCGGTGTTCTCGAGCCGGTGGGTGATGTTCCTATCATCGGACCAGCCCACTCCCGTCCGTCAGGTGTCGAATTCGGTGGCTTGCGCCTTCTGCGACCCGAGGTTCGGACCCTCGGAACACCTGTTCTGATGCTGGCAGTAGTTTGAATCGTTCCTTCGTCCGGTGGGCGTCCCGGCAAACGAGGACGGGGCCATGTGCTGGACCCTCTTTGCTGCTAGACGATCGACCGTCGGACCCCGAGGCCCCAGCTACATCTCGGATCAGCCGAGCCCGGATCCAGGGCCGGATAGCGTCCGAGCTGGTCGCGGACCGCTAGCCGAACTGCACTCGGACAACCATCGCCTCCATCACCGTTCCGTTCTCTGCGGAGATGGTCTCCAACACCACCGCTCCGTATTTGGCGGTGGGCTTGGTGAACGCCAGGGTCCCGTCGAACGGACCCATTGCCGCGCTTCCGCCGGTAACGAATCCCTCGCCAAGCGGCTTGGTGTTGTCGTCCTCACGAACCTGAGTCTGCACGGTTCCCTCAAACGCCATGCTGGTGCCCTTCAGGACGACCGGTGACGAGATCGAAGCGTTCCAGACCGGTCCGGTCAGATTGATGGCGGCTGTTCCGGCGCCCAAAACCCACCAGGAGTTGTCGGGGGCGAGCTTGCGCACCAACACGGTCGTTACCGGACCAGTGGCGCTGGGTCGTACGGGAACCTCACCCGAGCGGGCATCGCCCTGCCGGAACTGGCTGATCACTGGATTGACCATGTGGAGATAGTCGATGGCGAACCCTTGGGCGGCTTCCCCCGGCGACTGGTAGCGGGTGCTACTCGCTGTCGTGGGCCACACCGCTGTCCAGGTGGCCGCTTTCGGTGACGTGGTACTGGCCACTCCCGGGGTCGGAGTCGGAATCGAGGAGGTGGAGGGGCTGCATGCGACTCCTACTGCCGCCAGCGTTCCAAACACCGTGGCGAGCACCGCACGACGTATGGACATGGCTCCATGGTCTCTCCGGACGCCGATTCGGGCCAGGGGCGAAGGTCCCTACCCGGAACGGGTTCACGACGACATCGTCCGAGATGCAGAGCCTGGTCCCTCGTGAAGCGCCCATCGGCCTCGACACTGCAAAGGCCGTCCGGAGGCCACCCTGGGCAGCCTGGAGGCGCAGCCGTGACTACCGAGGCAGTCGGGCGATCCACTCGGGGCGCCGTCACGATGTAGTGGCCGTAGGGTGGCGCGTCCTCCCTCCGACCCTGTCCCACCGACCAGCGGTCGGCGGCAGGGGTGCAACCGGCGGGATCCCTCGCGAAGGAAGCCTTCTCGGCTCACGAACCGTCTGCGACCTCTGATGAGGTCTTGCGGTGCGAAGCCAAAGCGTCCCAGGTTGGACCCCGCCCCCGTTCCTACCGTGGCCCGTCGTTCACGGTCGGCCGTCTTGGGGTGTGGTCCATCGTGAACCGCTGGGTTTGATGCTGACCTTCGGCCCTACGCCTGTGGGCTGACCTGGCGCACCATTAGCCCATGGACAGGAGCCCCTGGTTCGGGTCGCGATGGATGGCCTCGCGCCCCGGAACGCTCCTGCCGCTCGGGTTTACCGTCTGCGGACTGGTCGCGGGTGGCGTCCTCCACTGGGCTGGGCTAGGAGCTGAAGGGAACCTGGCCTGGATCATCGCCGCTGGCTGCGGCATCGCGCTGTCCCTCTACTCGATGGTCGAGAGTCTCCTCGTGGGTCGGCTCGGGGTCGACGTCATCGCCCTCCTGGCACTGGTGGGAGCGGTGGCCGTCGGGGAGTACCTGGCCGGTGCGGTCATTAGCCTGATGCTGGCCAGTGGCCGGGCCCTCGAAGGGTGGGCCGCCGGCCAAGCTCGCCGGGAGCTCCAGGCGTTGCTCGAACGAGCCCCGAAGTCCGCACACCGCTACCAGGACGGCGGTCTCGTCGTCATCGCCCTCGATCAGGTGGTCCCTGGCGATCTCCTGCTGGTGGCCTCGGGAGAGGTGGTGCCGGTGGACGGCTCCCTTGTCTCGGCCTCGGCAGTCCTCGACGAGTCGGCGCTCTCGGGGGAACCGCTCCCGGTCGAGCGCTCACGGGGAGACCGGGTGCGCAGTGGAGTGGTCAACGCCGGCTCCCCCCTAGACCTCCGAGCCACGACCAGTGCCACCGACAGCACTTATGCCGGCGTCGTCCGGCTCGTTGCCGAGGCCGAGCGCTCACAGGCCCCGGTGGTCCGGCTGGCGGACCGCTACGCGCTGGGCTTCCTGGTTGTGACCTTGGTTGTCGCGGGGATCGCCTGGTCCGTCGGAGGTGCGAGCCGCGCGGTGGCGGTCCTGGTAGTGGCCACACCGTGTCCGCTCATCCTGGCTGCGCCAGTGGCCCTCGTCTCTGGTCTCTCCCGAGCCGCCAAACGAGGGGTCATCGTCAAAGGCGGCGCAGTCCTCGAACGCCTTGCTACCTGTACGACCCTGCTGATCGACAAGACAGGGACCATGACCGTGGGGCACCCGGTACTGACCGGGATCGTGTGCGCCACGAGTCGAGGCCTGCCAGCCGAGTCCTGCAGCTGGCTGCCTCCCTGGACCAAGTCTCCCCCCACGTCCTGGCCAGCGCCGTGGTCCAGGCAGCACTCGAGCAGAAGTGCGAGCTCTCGCTCCCGGAGGATGTCGAGGAGATCCCCGGCCAAGGCATCCGTGGAACGGTGGCCGGGCACCAGGTGGCGGTGGGGAAGGCGTCGTGGTCTGGGGTGACCGGTGCGCCGACCTGGGCCCGTTCGGCACGGCGCAAGGCGGAACTCGATGGTGCTCTCACGGTGTTCGTGGGTATCGACGGAGTCCCTGCCGGTGTCCTGGTCTTCGATGATCCCCTGCGCTCCGACGCTGCCCGGACCCTTCGCTCGCTGCGGAGGAACGGGATCGCCCGCATCGTGATGGTCACCGGTGATCGGACCGAGGTTGCCGAGACCGTCGGGGCGGTGATCGGGTGTCGACGAGGTACTGGCCGAGCGCTCACCGGCCGAGAAGCTCGACATCGTGAGACTCGAGACGCAACGCGCACCGACCATGATGGTCGGGGACGGCATCAACGACGCACCCGCACTGGCTCTGGCCGACGTCGGGGTCGCTCTGGGGGCCCGAGGGGCCACCGCCGCGTCCGAAGCCGCCGATGTGGTGCTCACCGTCGACCGGCTGGATCGTCTCGGCGAGGCAGCGGCCATTGCCCGCCGCACCCGGCGGATCGCCATCGAGAGCATGGTGGCAGGGATGGGCCTTTCCTTGGCGGCCATGGGTATCGCTGCAGTCGGTCTCCTCCCCGCCGTGTGGGGTGCAATCCTCCAGGAGTTCATCGATGTGGCCGTGATTCTCAACGCCCTGCGGGCGCTGCGGGGGGGCGTGACCGAGATCCGGCTCGGTGAGGAGGACTCCCAACTGACCCAGCGGTTCCAGGAGGAGCACCTGGCCATCCGGCGCGATATCAATCGGCTTCGCGAGGTCGCCGATTCCCTCGGTTCGCTCGATCCCAAGGCCGCCTTGGAAGAGGTGCAGCGTGTCCAGCGGATGCTGATCGAGGAGGTCCAACCTCACGAAGAAGCCGAGGAACAAGAGCTCTATCCGGCGCTCGGGCGCTTCTTCGGAGGGAACGATCCCATGGCCACGATGAGCCGGGCACACATCGAGATCACTCACCAGATCCGCCGGCTAGGGCAGCTCATCGACGACATCGGGCCGAACGGGGTCGACGAGGTCGACCTCACCGAGTTGCGGAGCCTGCTCTACGGCCTCTTTGCCATCCTGAAGCTGCACACCGCCCAGGAGGACGAGAACTACCTGTCGCTCGCCGAGGAACCGAAACAGGAACGGCGTGTGGTCGAGTCGCGGTAATGGTGCAAACTCTCAGGGCTTCGTCGTTCGTTCCGCCAATCACCGGCAGAAGAAGGCATACGGCTACCAGGAAACCACCCTGGGCGGCACCCAGGGCGAAGCGAAGATATGCCCCAGCACATCCCCGAGCTGCCTGTCCGCCAAGGTGGCCACGCTTGCGTAGCTCGAGCAGCTGACCAGACGACGGAGGAAGAAGGCCAGTGCCAGGAGGCCGACGGGCAGGTCGAGCAGCCCCGCTGAAATGAGGAGTTGGCCGACGGCAGGGGCGACACCGAGCACTCGCCCCAACCCCCTTGCACCCAATCAGGGTGCTCGCGTCCTCCACACTTTCCGCCATCCGACTGGGCATGGACCTGGCGCAAGAGGCCTGGACACATGAAATGTTTACAACCTCAATGTGCTTGTCGGGGCGGTTCTGTTGTAGTGGACGATTGAATATCTCAAGGCTGGGTACCTGCTCTGGGTGATCACGAGTCCTGACAGGCCACTTCGCCCGAACCTCAAACCGAGTCGGGCGAGGTCAGCAAGAACTACACCCCCGATCCGGAGCACGTTGCGTCCGGTCGGCCTGTAGCGACACTTGATGTCGAGGGAGAGATCGAGAGGGAGAGAGACTGAGAATGTCCCGATGGGTGGCTTACTCCGATGATGTAACCAGCCTTGGCACGGAGCCTCGAGGTCGCATCCACTACCTCGACTCAGAAGAGAACGAGTTCCCCTGCGGCTCTGAACGAGCGTTCAGGGAATGGGAGCCTGAGGCAGCCGAGTCAGCCATCGAGAAGGGTCATGCGACGTTGTGTAGGGCGTGCCACTACGCACGCGAAGCCCAGATTGCGGAGATGGGCAAGGGGCAATAGGTATCGGCGGGGGAGGAGAGTGGGTGTCGCCGTAGCCAGATCTCTCCTATGGAGCAATGTTCATTGGAGCGGTGGCACTGGGACTCCTCTGCTTCAGCAGTCATCGTGGCCATCAATCCCACCGATCAAGCCGATCAGAAGGACCAGGCCGTTTCTGGCAGGGTTCAAGGTTCCGAAGCTGGTGGAATTCCGGGAGGGACCTCTGCCAATGTCTGGCGCATTCAACCCTGAAGCGCGAACTTCGGCGCCGCTACTGGGAGAAGCATGAACAGCAGGTGGGTTGACGGCATGGTGTCGCCGACCTCCAGTAGGAGCAGACTGAGCAAGCCGATGTGGGCGCTCCACGATTCCCACCTACGATCGTGGCCGAGCTGAGGCCGAAGCCTGGCTAGGCCTCGGTGGGCCCGCTGGAAAGTCTGGGCCTCAGCACGGGCGACCCCCCAAACTTAGAGCGAGCTCGGGTTGCTGACGATCCCCAGGGCCCCTGTGACGTAGGCCAATGATGCCCTTGCCGGCGCCCGAGATTTTTTCCGCCTGATGCGGTACGGTCCGATCCAGCGAGCGGAAGGCGGAAGGCGATGTCGAGGGGAGTTCAAGCTGGCACCCAGTGGTCAACAGGGGCCCGTGCGGCGACGGGTCCACTGGGACGGAGGCGTCTGACGGGGCCGCTCCACCAGCTGGCGGCCCGCCACCGGACCTGGCGAAGCGTCGTTGTCGTGCTGGCCATCGTGGGCTCAGTGGCGACGGTGTCGCAGATCCAGTCGGCGTCGGCGACCACCTCGGCCTCGCTGACCCGGTACCCGTATATCACCGACGTGGTGGGCAATTCCGCCCGGGTCAACTGGGGGACCGACACGTCGCAGAGCACCGGGTCGGTGTCCTGGGGGACCGTGTCCGGTGGGTCCTGCACGCCGACGAACTCGGTGGCAGCCACCAAGGTGTCTATCACCGTCTCGAAGGCTGAGTACCAATGGACCGCGCCGATCACCTTTCCCTCCCCGGGGACCTACTGCTACCGGGTATGGCTGGGCTCGACCGACCTGCTCGGGACCGACCCGACTCCGCAGGTGACCACGGCGGCCGGTCCGGGCTCCTCGTACTCGTTCGCCGTCGTCGGCGACTGGGGCCAGGGCACGGCTGGCGAGGCCAACGTGATGAGTCAGATCGGCAAGAGCCCGGCCCAGTTCGTGGTGACCACGGGGGACAACGTCTACGCCTCGGGGAACGAAAGCGAGTACGGGGACCTCTCGCAGGGGTTTGTCTTCCCCAAGCAGTACCTGCCCGCCCTCGGGAGCCGGCCCATCTTCGCCTCCGAGGGGAACCACGGGTTCACCCAGAACCTGCCCTACCTGCAGAACTTCCCCGGCCTCACCGCGGCCCAGGCCTCCGGTGGCCGCTTCGCTGCTGAGTCCTACTGCTGCATCTCCACGCTTCCGTCGGCAACGAACTACCCGAGCGCCTGGTACGCCTTCAACTGGGGCTCGGCTCGCTACTACGTGCTCGACGGGGCCTGGGCTGACGGAACAGGCGGCTACCAGGGTGACTTCCTGGCTCACTGGAACGGCCCCGTCAGCGGTTGCGGACCCTGTGGCGCGGAGTTGACGTGGCTGAAGTCCGACCTGGCGTCCCACTCCAGTACGCCGATCAAGTTTGCCTTCTTCCACTATCCGCTGCACTCCGACAGCAGTGGGCAGCCTTCGGACACCTACCTCGATGGCCCGAACGGCCTGGAAGGGCTCTTGGCCAACAACAACGTCGACCTCGTGTTCAACGGCCACGCCCATCGCTACGAGCGCAACTATCCCCAGATTGCAGGTAAGCCGATGGTGAGCTATATCACGGGCACCGGCGGGGCCGCGCTCGATGGGGGCGGCGGGTGTAGCTCTTTCGACGCGTACTCCATCGGATCGGGCGGTGCGTGCAACACCGCCACGGTACCCGACGCAAATGTCTACGGCTTCCTCTTGGTGAACGTCAACGGGAACAAGGTCACCGTCACACCGACCGACTCGACCGGGCGAACCTTCGACGTACAGACCTACACCATCCCTGGATCACCGCCCACCAACGACTTCTCCCTGTCGGCCTCGCCGCCCTCGGCCAGCGTGACCTCCGGGTCGGCGGCCACCAGCACCATCAACACCGCCGTGACCAGCGGGTCGGCCCAGTCGGTGGCCCTCAGCGCCACCAGTGGTCTGCCCACCGGAGCAACGGCCACCTTTACCCCGTCCTCGGTCACCGCCGGGTCGAGCTCGACCCTGTCGGTCACCACATTGCCGGGGACCACCCCGGGGCTCTACACGGTGACCATCACCGGCACCGGCACCTCGGCCACCCACACCACCACCTTCGCCCTCACCGTGAACGCACCGGTGACCAACGACTTCTCCCTGTCGGCCTCGCCGCCCTCGGCCAGCGTGACCTCCGGGTCGGCGGCCACCAGCACCATCAACACCGCCGTGACCAGCGGGTCGGCCCAGTCGGTGGCCCTCAGCGCCACCAGTGGTCTGCCCACCGGAGCAACGGCCACCTTTACCCCGTCCTCGGTCACCGCCGGGTCGAGCTCGACCCTGTCGGTCACCACATTGCCGGGGACCACCCCGGGGCTCTACACGGTGACCATCACCGGCACCGGCACCTCGGCCACCCACACCACCACCTTCGCCCTCACCGTGAACGCACCGGTGACCAACGACTTCTCCCTGTCGGCCTCGCCGCCCTCGGCCAGCGTGACCTCCGGGTCGGCGGCCACCAGCACCATCAACACCGCCGTGACCAGCGGGTTGGCCCAGTCGGTGGCCCTCAGCGCCACCAGTGGTCTGCCCAGTGGGGCCTTGGTGTCCTTTACCCCGTCCTCGGTCACCGCCGGGTCGAGCTCGACCCTGTCGGTCACCACATTGCCGGGGACCACCCCGGGGCTCTACACGGTGACCATCACCGGCACCGGCACCTCGGCCACCCACACCACCACCTTCGCCCTCACGGTGAACGCACCCACTGGCGCCGCACCCCGACTCGTCGAGAGCGCCAGCGGCACCGAGACCGCGTCGTCCACCACGCTGAACGGCTCGTTCCCCGTGCCCACCGCGGCCGGCGATCTGCTGGTGCTGTCGGCCAGCGTGTACACCGGTTCCACCAATCCGATCACCTCGGTGACCGACTCGGCCGGGAACACGTGGACCCGCATCGGCACCCCCCACTTCGTGGCCGGCCACTTCTCGGAGGGTGAAATGTGGTACTCGGCCAACGCCAAACCGGTGACCACGGTGACCGTCCACAACAAGTCGGCGGCCTCGGTGAGCTTCGAGGCCCAGGAGTTCAGCGGTGTGGCAACGACCAACCCCCTCGACGTGTCGGCCGGGGCGTCCAACACCGGCATGGCAGCCAACTCGGGCTCGGTCACCACGACGACGGCCAACGAGCTCGTGGTCGGATTCGTCGCCGGGCACAACAATGCCCAGGCCATCACCGTGACCTCCCCGGGTTACGCCACCCAGCCCCAGCAGACGACCACCGGCACCAACATCGCCACCGTGGTCACCGGCGTCCAGGTCCTCGCCACCCCGGGACCACAGAGCTTCGCCGGCAGCTTCGGGTCTGCGATGTACTGGGCGTCAGGCATTGCCACGTTCAAGGCCGGGGCGGCGCCGCCACCGCCCACCAACGACTTCTCCCTGTCGGCCTCGCCGCCCTCGGCCAGCGTGACCTCCGGGTCGGCGGCCACCAGCACCATCAACACCGCCGTGACCAGCGGGTCGGCCCAGTCGGTGGCCCTCAGCGCCACCAGTGGTCTGCCCACCGGAGCAACGGCCACCTTTACCCCGTCCTCGGTCACCGCCGGGTCGAGCTCGACCCTGTCGGTCACCACATTGCCGGGGACCACCCCGGGGCTCTACACGGTGACCATCACCGGCACCGGCACCTCGGCCACCCACACCACCACCTTCGCCCTCACCGTGAACGCACCGGTGACCAACGACTTCTCCCTGTCGGCCTCGCCGCCCTCGGCCAGCGTGACCTCCGGGTCGGCGGCCACCAGCACCATCAACACCGCCGTGACCAGCGGGTCGGCCCAGTCGGTGGCCCTCAGCGCCACCAGTGGTCTGCCCACCGGAGCAACGGCCACCTTTACCCCGTCCTCGGTCACCGCCGGGTCGAGCTCGACCCTGTCGGTCACCACATTGCCGGGGACCACCCCGGGGCTCTACACGGTGACCATCACCGGCACCGGCACCTCGGCCACCCACACCACCACCTTCGCCCTCACCGTGAACGCACCGGTGACCAACGACTTCTCCCTGTCGGCCTCGCCGCCCTCGGCCAGCGTGACCTCCGGGTCGGCGGCCACCAGCACCATCAACACCGCCGTGACCAGCGGGTTGGCCCAGTCGGTGGCCCTCAGCGCCACCAGTGGTCTGCCCAGTGGGGCCTTGGTGTCCTTTACCCCGTCCTCGGTCACCGCCGGGTCGAGCTCGACCCTGTCGGTCACCACATTGCCGGGGACCACCCCGGGGCTCTACACGGTGACCATCACCGGCACCGGCACCTCGGCCACCCACACCACCACCTTCGCCCTCACGGTGAACGCACCCACTGGCGCCGCACCCCGACTCGTCGAGAGCGCCAGCGGCACCGAGACCGCGTCGTCCACCACGCTGAACGGCTCGTTCCCCGTGCCCACCGCGGCCGGCGATCTGCTGGTGCTGTCGGCCAGCGTGTACACCGGTTCCACCAATCCGATCACCTCGGTGACCGACTCGGCCGGGAACACGTGGACCCGCATCGGCACCCCCCACTTCGTGGCCGGCCACTTCTCGGAGGGTGAAATGTGGTACTCGGCCAACGCCAAACCGGTGACCACGGTGACCGTCCACAACAAGTCGGCGGCCTCGGTGAGCTTCGAGGCCCAGGAGTTCAGCGGTGTGGCAACGACCAACCCCCTCGACGTGTCGGCCGGGGCGTCCAACACCGGCATGGCAGCCAACTCGGGCTCGGTCACCACGACGACGGCCAACGAGCTCGTGGTCGGATTCGTCGCCGGGCACAACAATGCCCAGGCCATCACCGTGACCTCCCCGGGTTACGCCACCCAGCCCCAGCAGACGACCACCGGCACCAACATCGCCACCGTGGTCACCGGCGTCCAGGTCCTCGCCACCCCGGGACCACAGAGCTTCGCCGGCAGCTTCGGGTCTGCGATGTACTGGGCGTCAGGCATTGCCACGTTCAGGCCGGGCAGCTGAAGGTCGAAGCCCGGGCGGTGCGGCTGCTGGCACCACGGTGGGTCGGGAGGCCATGTTCCTTTCGGCGCTGCGTCGCTATGACGTGGGGCTGTCGGGCCCTTGGAAGTTCTTCGGTGGCGGGTGGCGCCCTCCTGTCCCCCTCGGCCTGCTGGTGGCGGGGTTCCCGGCGGCGGTGGTCATCTTCGGCTATTGGCTGTTTGTCTTGGGTACCCGATCTTTGGTGCCGTCATTCGTCTCGCCCGGCGACAGGTCTGCGGGGGATCTAGTTGACGGTGGTGGTGGTCATGGACCAGCCTTGGGATTGGTGACCGCCCCTCTCTTGAGGTGCCGGAACTATCTCGGAGCAGATGAGAGCGGGTCGCCCGCCCAATCTCCGCCGCAGGTCCGGGCGAGGGCCGTGCCGACGGTCTTTGAGCCAGGGCGAGCACCCGTAGCGATAGAGGCCACGTAGGCGATCTCGGCGAAGGCGTCGATCTCCTGACGGGCCACCAAGTCGGAGCGAGATCCGATCAGGGTGTGGGCCGGCGCCGCCGCCGTAGCTCCGGGTCTGAGACGTGTTGAGCACCGAACCTGCGATCCCCGCCCTCTCGACGCCACCTCGCGGTCAGGGCTGCGATGTCGTCGATGCCAACCAGCCTGGCGATGAGAACGACCATGGTCGATGACCTCAACGAGTACTCGATCCAACGATAGGGGTTGCATTCGATCGCCCCGACCGCGTGTCAGGATGTTCCCGATGATCATGGTCGAGCCCGTCTCGGGCACCGTCGGTGCTTTGGTGCGAGGGGTCGACCTGTCCGAGCCGCTCGACGAGAATATGGTGGCCGAGATCAGGAAGGCGTTCCTGGCATACCATGTCTTGTTCTTCTCTGACCAGGACCTGAGCGCCGAGGCCCAGTTGCGGTTCGGTCGTTATTTCGGCGAGCTCGACACCCACCCGTTCGTCGAAGGCATGGAATCGTATCCCGAGGTCATCGAGATCATCACCGAGCCCGACGATCGGCTCAACTTCGGCGGCGGATGGCATAGCGACGTGACGTTTCTAAAGGAACCCGACCTGGGCTCGATCCTCTATGCAATCGAAGTGCCCCCGTTCGGGGGCGACACCCTGTTCGCGAACCAGCACGCTGCCTATGAGGCACTGTCGGACACGATGAAGGACCTACTCGATGGTCTCGTGGCAAAGCACTCGGCCGGCCCCCAGTTCGCCGAAGGCGGGTACTCGACGCTGTCGAAGTCCATGAAGACGACCTCGCCGAAGCACGCCGAACGGGTCGTGTACCACCCGCTTGTTCGCACGCATCCCGAGACCGGCAAGAAGGCGCTCTACGTCAACCCGGCGTTCACCGTCGGCATCAAGGGGATGCGACAGGACGAGTCGATGCCACTGCTGGGGTTTCTATTCAACCATGCGGTGCGTGAGCCGTTCACGTGCCGCTTCCGATGGTCACCGGGCTCGGTGGCGATGTGGGACAACCGGAGCATCCAGCACTACGCGCTCTTCGACTATCGAGGTCACCGCCGCCACATGCGCCGCATCACCATCAGCGGTGACCGGCCCCGCTGACTCTCGAGGCAGATATGCTCGATCCGCACCCTCGCAAGATCGAACGCGACACCAAGATCTGACCCTGCCCGGCGTTCGCATGGCGGACGCTGCCCAGACTTATCCCCTGTGGCTCAGCGGCTTTCGAGCGCCGACTTCCTTGAATTCTAGACCATCCAGTCGTGGGCGGGCGAGGCCACAGCGGAGGACCTCCCAAATGGCAGAGGTCGGGCTCCGAGCCGGGTTGCTGGCGCAAGGACGTCCACCGGTTGGTCCTGGTTCGGAACGGTCATCCACCAGGCAGGGTGGAAGAAGATGATGGTGGGCCCGATGCCGCCGGGTGCGTCACGGGGCTCCACCCGGTCTGGTGGATCGTCGGGGTTCGCCTGCTTCATCGGCACCAGCTTCGCATCCCCCACATCGCCCCCGACTGCTCGCCACACCATCCAGCGTCGATCAACCATGCAGCCGCATTTGGCTGGGCGACGGCGGCTTCGCCGACGTTCATCGAGCACCGAGTCATCCGATGGTCGTGGTGCTAGCACGAGGGTGCGGAGGGGCTGTCTTCCTTGTATCCGAGCGCTGGCTGGATAACGCTGAGTGGAGAGGCGCGGCGTCGCTGCGGCCTTTGAGCGGCGGGAGGGTGTGTGAGGATCAGTGCGGCGAGGGTGGTGTGGTACCGGGGGCACACCACGTTCGCCCGGGAATGGGGCCCGTACCTGAGCCTGGTTCTTCTGATCGGCTTGATCGGTGGGATTGCCCTGGGGTCTATCGTCGCCGCCCGACGAACACAGGCGGCCTATCCGGCCTTCCTCGCTGCCACCAACGCGTCGGACCTGACGATGTCCACGTACGGCATTTCCAATGGTTCTTCTGCGAGTGGCTATTCGCCAAAGCTGGCGCGCGACATCGCCCGCCTACCCGAAGTGAAGCGGGTCGAGAGTTGGGTTGGGGCACAGGTAGTACCACTGGAGCCATCCGGGGCTCCGAACCTGAACCTGCCCTTGAACTCGGTAGGCAGCGTCGACGGCCTGTACTTCGATGAGGATCGGGCCACCCCCGTCGTGGGTCGAATGGCCAATCCGAATCGTGCTGACGAGTTCGTCACCACCGCACTGGGAGCTCGCGAGTTGGGGCTGCACGTTGGTCAGGCCGTTCCCATGGGGGTCTACACCTCGAACCAGTTCAGTGCTCCGGGCTTCGGCTCGCCGCGAGTCCCGCCGGAGCGTCGACTCGACATGCGACTCGTCGGGATCGTGGTCTTCAACAACGAGGTGGTCGAGGACGACACAGATCGGCTGCCGACCAACCTCTTGTTCACGCCGGCTCTGACTTCCACGCTTGTCGCCCAGAACGCCGTCCAGGGAACCTGGTACGGAATGCAGCTTGTCCACGGCAGTCGGGACATTCCTGCCGTGGAAGAGGCGCTCCTTCACCTGCTCCCGAGTGGAAGCGACGCGAACTTCAACGCTACTGCGATTTCGACGACCAAAGTCGAGCGGGCCGTGAAGCCAGAATCGATCGCTCTTGGTGTGTTCGGTGGGATCGCTGGTCTGGCAGGTCTGGCCATCGCCGCGCTCGCCATCTCGCGGCAGTTGCGCTCTGCCGATGAGGATCTCCAGGTACTCCGGGCCCTCGGTGCCACCCCGTTCACGACGCTTGCCGACCGGCTCGTCGGCGTGCTTGCCGCCACGGTTGTCGGCTCGCTGCTGGCGGTCATCGTGGCCATCCTGCTGTCGCCCCTGGCGCCACTCGGACCGATCCGAACGGTCTACCACCCGGCTGGAATCACGTTTGACTGGCCCATTCTGGGAGTTGGACTCCTGGTGTTGACCGGAGTTCTCAGTGTCACCGCCGTCGCCCTCGCCTACAGAGGTGCCCCGCAACGGGTAGCTGGTAGATCCCGTAGCGATCTGGTCCACGACTCAAGACTGGTGCAACTGGCGACCTCGTCAGGATTGCCGGTCTCTGGTGTTATCGGACTCCGGTTTGCGCTTAACCCTGCTCAGGGTCGATCAGCCGTTCCCGTTCGATCGGTACTGCTGGGTGCAAGCATCGCCGTGTCGATCGTGGCTGCGACACTTACGTTCAGCAGTGGACTGCACACGTTGGTGTCGCGACCTGCGCTGTACGGATGGAACTGGACCTATGCCCTCAGCTCTCAGAATGATGTCCCGCCGCCAGCGCTGTCCGCTCTCAACCACGACGTCGACGTTGCGGCCTGGTCCGGATACCAGCCCCTCTCCGTCCAAGTCGATGGGCTGACCGTGCCTGTTCTATTGGGGAGCAACCACGCACTGGTCACCCCGCCGATCCTGTCTGGGCATGCCGTCGACGGCAACAAGCAAGTTGTTCTGGGCGCAATCACACTGTCGCTCCTCCATAAGCGGATCGGCGACACGGTCGTCTTCTCCTTCGGCTCCCCGGCGACGGCCCCGCTCTATCTTCCACCAGCCAAGCTGGTCATCGTCGGAACTACGACGATGCCCGCGATCGGGGGCACGGGAAACTTCGCCGAGCACCCCTCGATGGGCACGGGGGCCCTCGTCTCCGAGGGCGTCAGTCCGGCACTAGGGCGGGCCGCCCAACAGCCAGACCCAAACCTCAATGGACCAGGAATAGTCTTCGTGCGCCTACGGAGCGGCACGGACACCTCCGCAGGACTGGCGGATATGCACCGTGTCGCCCAACTGGCCGACAAGACCTTCGCTGCCGACCCGAGCACCGCCGGCGACAATGTCCAAGTCTTAAACGTTCAGCACCCTGCCGAGATCGTCAACTATCAGTCCACCGGAGCAACTCCCGTACTTCTTGCTGCTGGTCTGGCGTTCGGCGCGATCGTCGCGCTGGCCCTCACTCTGATCGCGTCTGTTCGGAGGCGGCGACGAGACCTCGCCCTTTTGAAGACACTCGGATTCACCGCTCGACAGTTGGCCTTCACGATTGCCTGGCAGGCGTCAGTGATTGCCTTGATCGCGGTGATCGTCGGAGTGCCCATCGGTATCATCGTGGGACGACAGTTGTGGATACTCTTCGCCCGCAATATCAATGCAGTGCCCCAACCCACCGTACCCTTGTCACTTCTGCTGGTCGCGGTCGGCGCATTGGTACTCGCTAATCTCGTCGCGGCCATTCCGGCGCGGATCGCTGCAGCTACGCCCGCCGCATTTGTACTTCGAGCCGAATGAGGTCCAAATTCGTGTTCCGAGGAGTGTGTGCTTTCTCGGCAGGCAGAAGGCAACTGTGAATTCGTACTGACCCCTCTGCACGTGGTCGCACAGCTCCCTACGGGCTGGGTCTGTCGCTTCGGTCCCCTCGGACCGGAGAGGACAAGGGGAAGTTGGAGGTAAGAGAGGGGAGCGGCTGGAAGTTCGGCCTCGGCTGTCCTGGGTACCCCATGTGGCGGTGGGTCCTGGCTCGCCCCAGGCCGTAGCCGGAGCCGGCGAGGCGTGGAGGCGTCACGTCGGGTGTCCGTGGCTGGAATGTGGGGACCCGCTGATGGCCAGAAGTGCCCCCCGGAGACGGAAGGGTCAATTCACGCGAATTCCATTCCTGATCGAATGCGATCCATCCCCGGAGTGGCTCACGGATTTGTGACTTCTGACCCTTCCGTCGCTCCCGAAAGAGCCTGAGACTCGTTAGTGCCACGTCGAGTAGTGCAGCGGGGCCTGATTCGCTCGCAGAATGAGCGTGAATGCCGAAGGGTTGGACCGCCATGAAGGAACTCGTGTATCCGAGGCTGTTGCTGCCTCGCGTCGAAGCGCATGCCGACAAAGTGGCTTTCGTCGATGTAACGAGCGAAGGCGTGCGCTACCAGGGCACGTTCGCTGACCACATCGACCGTGTATTGCGATTGGCCGATGCCATGCACCACCAGGTCGGCATAGAGCCGGGTGACCGATTTGCCGTGCTCGCCACGAACGGGCACGAGTTCGTCGAGCTCTATCACGCAGCCATGTTCGGGGCGGGCATCATCAACCCGCTCAACATCCGCTTGACGCCTGCCGAATTGGCCTACGTCCTCGAAGACTCCGGCTCGAGGGTGGTCTTTGCCAACCCGCTATTCGTCCCGATCCTCGATCAGGCGTGCGCCGCCGCCGGCGTGACGATCGACAAGCTGGTGATCATCGGCGGACAGGGTGATGGCATCACGGACCGGGACGGAGCCACACTGGGCTACGAGGATCTACTGGCGGCCGGCGAGGCGGTTATGCCACCCGAGCCCGAGGAGGACGACGCGGCTGTTCTGATGTACACGGGAGGTACGACCGGTTTCCCGAAGGGAGCGCTGCTCCAGCAGCGTGCCGAGATGTTGAACGTCTACCACGTGCTATTCGAGATAGGGCTTCGTGAAGATCGGCGGTTCCTGTTCCAAGCGCCAATGTTTCACGCAGCCGTGGTGGCCGGCATTCTGGGTATCCCGGCAAGCGGTGCCACCTCGGTGACGATCCCCCTGTTCGACCCCGAGCTCGTGCTCCGAGTCATCGAAGAGCAGGAGATCGACACGACGATGATGGTGCCGATCATGCTGTCGATGCTCGAACGGGCTGAAGGATTTGCGGTCGAGCGCCTGCGGCCGCTGCGACAGCTTGTCTACGGGGCGTCTCCGATCTCACCGGACCTCATCAGCCGCTGGCTGAAGTGGCTCCCCAACACCGATTTTGTCCAGGGATACGGAATGACGGAGGCGGCCTCGGTGCTCACGTTCCTCAGCGCCGAGGATCATCGCCACGACGGTGATCGACTCGATGCCGCAGGTCGCCCCGCGTACGGTGTCGAGCTACGCATCACTGATGCCCTGGGAACCCCCCTTCCCCAGGGGGAGGCGGGGGAGGTGTGTGCCCGCGGTGGGAATCTCATGCTCGAGTACTGGAACAAGCCCGAGGAGACCGAAGCAGTGTTCCGCGACGGTTGGTATCGCACCGGCGACATGGGCTTCGTGGATGCGGAGGGTCTGCTGCACTTGACCGACAGGATCAAGGACATGATCGTGACGGGTGGGGAGAACGTCTATTCCACTGAGGTCGAGAACGCCATCGCCACCCATCCTGCGGTCGAGGAGGTCGCGGTGATCGGGGTTCCCAGCGACGCCTGGGGAGAAGCGGTACTCGCTATCGTGGTCCTCAAGAACGGCATGAAGGTGACGGCTGAGGAGCTCATCGATTACGCACGCTCGTTCCTGGCAGGGTTCAAGGTTCCGAAGCTGGTGGAATTCCGGGAGGGACCTCTGCCAATGTCCGGCGCTTTCAAACCCCTGAAGCGCGAACTTCGGCGCCGCTACTGGGAGAAGCATGAACGGCAGGTCGGTTGACGGCACGGTGTCGCCGACCTCCAGTGGACCAGACTCAGCTACGTCAAGCCGGGCAGCTGAACTTCGAAGAGTCGCCTGCGCGATCCGGAGGCCGCTGAGCCAGTAGCACCACGCTCAGATCTGGGGGAGACTCAGGAGTACGGGTCCCGGTGCCTTTCTTGGCCAGTAGTTGTCGATGGCCAAGAAAGGCAGCTAGCTGACCTCTTCGTCCAACGGCGAGAACGAAGGCCACAAGGTCTTTCCGCCTCTCGCCGTTCCCGCCGATCCCAGTGGCTCCCGCCCGACAGGGCGACGGCGCTCAGCGCGGATGGTGTGGAGCACTCGCATCCCGTCTGAGAGGGCATTGAGGTTGCTCGTGCCGAAGTTGCGCACGGCCTCGAAGCTCGGAATCTCTGACACCCTGAGGCCGGCCTTTGCTATCCGCACGGTGATCAAGGTCTCTACTTCGAATCCGTCTCCCCATTGCATGGCCCCGCCGTCGGGATCATCAGGGTCGCCAGGATCGAGGGCCATCACCGGCAGGCATTCCCTTCGGAAGGCGTTGTAGCCGTAACAGAGGTCTGTGTACCGGGTTCCATAGAGCAGATTCACAATCTTGTTCAACCAGAAGTTCCCGAATCTCCTGAAGTGACTGATGTCCTGACTTCCCCCTCCGGCCAGAAACCGTGATCCCTTGGCGAAGTCCGCTCCATTCCGCAGCGCGTCCACGAAGCGGGGGATCTCGGCTGGGTCGTTGGAACCGTCTGCATCGATCATGACGATGAAGTCTCCCGACGCCGCGGCAAACCCGCAGGCAAGAGCGTTCCCCTTGCCCTTGCGCGTCTGACTGAGCACGGTGATGTCCGACCGCAGTCGCAACGCCTCGCTGACGGTGTCGTCCGTGGAAGCGCCGTCGACGAGGATCACCTCGCAATTCGTCGGCAGCTTCGTGAAGAGCTGCGGAAGATTGCGGGCCTCGTTCTTTGCCGGAATCACAACGCTTATTCTCGGGTCCAACGACCGGGGGTCGGGTCCACGCTCCATGTCAGCGTCCGTAACCGCCGTTTCGTCGGTGCTCACCGTTGCACCCTTACCCAATGTTGCACGCATGCAGAGCGCCAAACCGCGAGCCTCTGAGTTCCGCCGTACCGTTGAGGATCAAGCCGCCCACCTCTCGTGTTGTCACAACCGACGTGACGCCCGCCAGGGAATGGAGCGTCGAGCCGACCCTACCGAGACTGCTGGCCGGGTTCCATTGCTGACCGGTTAATGTTCTGTTACCTCATCTGGAGTGGTGACCCTCCCACGTTCAGTGAGGGAGCCCGCGCTCCCGGGCCGGCGTCATCGGAAGCGATCGGTTTCGTAAAGGGCTGTGCCGACCCTCGCCCTTGGTGAACAGGAGTTTCGTGCGGTAGGCCCGATCGAACAATTGGCAGTATTGGAAGCACGCGCTGTTTCTGATTTAGGTGAGGCGAAGACGAGCCGATATTGGAGTCCATGGAGTTCGGATCGTTTTCGTGGACCACAGGTCCATGAGTCGACGCCCCGACGAAGGCCCGATGCAGAAGCGGCGATCCGGCGTCTGTCACCGTTGCGGGTGGAACCAACCTGTCTCGAAGGTCGGACGGGTTGACCGTAAGCGCCTAGCCACGTCCTTCCGGCGCCTCTGTGACGAGTGCATTGGCGACCTCGCCCGTGAACAGGCCGGTAACGACGTGGCCGGGGCTGCACGTAAGCCCAGGCTCAGGGTGCTGCGGCATCGCGACGTGGCGTAGATTCCCAGGTGAGCGAGAGGGGAGTGGCGGGCAGCTCAGCCCCAGCTCTCCTGGGGGCTCCAACCACCGAAGTCAGAGTGGCGGTGTCGTCGGCATCGCTGATGAGCGACCTGGGCCAAGAAACGAAGATCTGCTCATCCGGATGATGGGCGTCCCCAGAGGAAAATTGGGCAGTCTCCTCTGGATGCGGCAGCCGAGACCACGGTGGACCAGGATGGCACCGTCAGGGGACGGTGGTGCCAGCATCCTCAGCACCGGTGCGGCTATCAGGGTTGTCGACCCAAAGTGGACGTGCTCGAATTGAGGCATGTGCTGGCCATCTCCGGCAAGGTCCCAGTCCCCGAAGCCTTCCATCGGCCGGGCCGGAGAGCCGTCGATCGGGCACGACGGTGGACGACCTTCGATTCCGCCCGTGACCAGGCGGTCTCCTGGATCTGACCGAGCACCTCGGTGGTAGCCCACTGGCGGGAGCACTCCCGTGCTGTCCGCTTCTGGATCGGTCAAGACCTTCCCCGACGATGGCGGTCCCTCGGCGTGCTCGTGCTCCTGGTGGCCCTGGCCGGTGGCGTGGTCATCGCGACACTGGCCGGGGCACAACGTACGTACACCGCGGTGCAGCGACTGAATGCGAAGATCCTCCCGGCCGACGTCATGGTGCTGCCCAATCAGCCGGGATTCAACTGGTCACAGGTGCGGACCCTTCCGTCGGTGAAGACGCTCGGTACCTTCGTGCTCCCGACCGGGGCGTCCCCTCGGGGGGTGGGAGTCAGCCTCGACTCCATCGCCGGCTTCCCTGCGGGTGACCGCGTCCAGAACGTCTCCGTCGACCGTCCGGCGATCATCAGCGGCCACCTGGCCGACCCAGGCAATCCGAACGAGATCGTGGTCACTCCGGGCTTCGTCGAAAAGTATGGCGACACCATTGCCATGCGACTGCCCACCAGGGCCCAGGCTGACGAGCTCAGGTCGACCACCGACCCTCCTTCGAACCTGCACTTCCAAGGCCCCATCGTCCATCTCCATGTGGTGGGAGTCGGCGTCAACACCTTCGACCTGGGGCCCGGCAACGGTCCGGCACTGATGCCGACCTTTGCCTTCTTTCGGGACTATATCCGCCCGTATTTCCCCTACCTCAAGAATGCCCGCGTCCGGCTTCGCGGTGGCCCGGCCTCCATTCCGGCCTTCCGGCGGCAACTCGCCGCGGCCACCCACGATCCCAACATCGATGTTGTGGACTGGCGCGACAACGTCCTACCCATCGAGCGAGCCGCGGCATTTACCTCGGTGAGCTGGCTGCTCTTCTCCCTCATTGCCCTGCTTGCGTCACTCGTCCTGGTCGGTCAGGCATTCATGCGGTTCTGTGCTGTCCGGTCCGATGACCTGCGGACGCTCGAGGCACTGGGGCTCAGGCGACGGCAGACCCTGATCGCCGCGGGGGCCGGACCTGGGGTCGCCACGGTGGTGGGTACGTCACTCGCTCTCGGTATTGCCGTCATACTCTCGACACTCTTCCCGTCGGGACTGGCCGGAAAGTACGAATCGTCGCCGGGGTTGGACGTGGCGATCGCACCGTTGGCTCTCGGAGGGCTGCTCATCGGCCTGCTCGGCCTGCTCGGTGCCTGGTGGTCTGCCCGTGCCTCGCTCCGCTCGGGATCCGACAGCTCCATCCGCCGGCCATCATTCGCGGCCACCCAGGCCCGGCAATTGGGCCTGGGTGTGAGTGTGGTTCTCGGCGTGTGCTTTGCGTTGGAGCCGACCCAGTCCCGCGGGCGAGCTTCGGTCCGACCGGCGCTCTTGGGGGTGGTGGCAGGGATCCTGGGAATCGTGGGTGCCCTGACCTTTCGGTCGGGCCTCGACGGCACGGTGGATGACGCCACGCGCTTCGGTCAGACGCTCACCATGATCGGATTCATCAGTGAAGGGGCGCCCCCGCCGGGGTCGGCCCACGCCCTTCGGGTGGCGGCCCGGGACCCCGACATCGCCGTCCTCGACGACATGCGGATCGACGTCTTCCCGGTGAATGGGCGACCGGTGAGTACCTTCTCGCTGAATCCTCTAAAGGGGCAGGTCGACGTGGTCTCGCTCGTCGGCCGGGCCCCCGCAGCGAACAACGAGATCTCGCTGGGTCCCCTGACCGCGCAGGCCCTCAACGTCCGATCGGGGAGCCGGGTGAACGTGGCTGGGCGCTCGATGACCGTGAGCGGCATAACGCTGGTTCCCGTGGACTCACACAATGGCTATTCGGACGGAGCGTGGCTCTCGGAGCGAGCCTTTGATCAGATCCAACCGGACTTGGCCAAGGACAAGTTCCACGAGGTCCGCTTCACCTTCCGCCGAGGAGTCGACCAGAAATCAGCACTCAAACGGCTACCCCCAGGCCTCGGTCCTGGAGGCATCGGGCCGGTCTCCAGCTTTGCCACCATCGACGAACAAGTTGAACTCCGGAGTGTCCAACTCCAGCCCCTCCTCCTCGGCGGATTCCTGGTCCTGCTTGCCTTGGGGGCCGTGGGGCACGGACTCGTCACCGTGGTCGGTCAGCGCCGCCGGGAGGTGGCGGTGTTGCGGACCTTCGGGTTGACCCGTAGGCAGACCCGCGCCGCCGTTGCCGTGCAGGCCTCCGTCCTGGCCACGGTCGGACTCGTGTTCGGCATCCCCCTCGGCATCATCGTGGGGCGGAGCGCCTGGCGACTTCTGGCTCAGGCAACTCCCGTCCTGTATGTGGCACCGGTACCCGTCTTGGCCGTCGTCATGCTCGTGCCGGCGGCAGTCCTCACCACCAACCTCCTTGCCGCCATACCGGCCCGACCGCGCCGCCCGAATGAATCTGGGCGACGAACTTCGCTCGGAGTGAGCAGTCCCACGCCGTGGCCGTCGGTCGCCATCGCCTGGCTGATCCGGCGATTCGATTCCCCCGTAGCGTCCGTTCCCTACCGAGAACCTCCCGCTGAGGATGTCCTGCACGGAACCTGGGCCAGAGCGCCCGGAGTCCGAGGCTGTCCGCAAGTTGGGCCCTGCGACCTCAATGCCCTCTCCAACGCGGCGAACCACTGCTCGCACGTTCGATCAGCCCTCGGGCGGCTGTCCGAGCAGGTCGGCAGGACTTCCACCAGGAGAACGGGGATGCCTGGAGTCGAGCTGCCTGCTCCGAGACCGGTCAGCCGCTGACCGACGCCTGGATCTGTGACCGGGTCTGGGCGTCGATCGCGGCAGCTGACGTGGCGGGAAGGTTGGGGGCCTCGAAATAGCGGTAGCGGTGCAGCACCAGGGTGGCTGGTGTGGCGGTCAGGGTGGGGTCGGTTACCGGAACCGATCCTCCAGGGGGTGCCGTCAGGTTCACTCCGTTCTGACCCCAGGCCGCGGCGTCACCCGTGCACTGCGGCGGAGATGCCGGGTTCTGGTCTTCGTAGACCGTGCTGACGTTCAGTCCGGCGATATCGGTGTCGATCGTGCGCACAGTCACGAGTGATCCCTGTGGACCCGAGACCATCTGCCAGGCAGGCGGAGCGGCCGATCCTGTGGTGAATGTGATGGGCGTGACCGGGTCAGGGCTTCCGTCGATGGGGACCCCACTGTTCACGGGGTCCGAGTAGGTCAGGCCGCTCGTATTGGTGACGAAGTCGTCGGCGGCGCCGTAGCCGGGGAGGCCGGTGTGTCCCCGCAACTCGGTGATGGTGTCCTGGCGATCGGGGTAGAAGATGTCCGTGTTGACGGTGTACTTGTAGCTGTTGGCCCCAATGTACGACCGGATGGCGCGCACGGGTCCCGAGATGTTGACGATGAAGGCACCCTCGCCAGGGTTGTTGGCTCCGCCGTCAAAGGTGTCTTCGCTACGCCCGCAGGTTCCGGTGACGTAGTAGTGGGTTCGCTCCAGGATGTTGCTTCCTGAGCCGCCACCTTGGGTGATGGCCAATCCGGAATTGAGCCAGCGGTCACCGAAGGCCTGGCTGTACGACGGGGTGCTGACGGACGAGTGCTCGGGATTGAATCCCCAGGTGTTGTTGGGAGCGAGCGAACCTGAGCCCATCTTGTAGGTGCCGGTGTAGGAGCCGGAGTCGAGACTGAAGGTGTAATGGACCCCGTCGGTGCCGGAGCTGCCGCCGGTGAGCGTCGCGCTGTGGAACAGGTAGACGTACCCGAGCTGCGAAGGCGTCAGCGGGTCGGTGGCTTTGACTTCCTCCCTGGTCGTCACGTCGACGCCTGGGGGGTTGGCTACCGAGGCGCCGGCCTGCTGACCGGTTTCAATGGCCAGGAACGAGAGTTCGTCGTTGGCGTCGAACATGGGATCCGAATCCGGTGGGGTGTAGGTGCTGGCCGATGAGTAGCCTGCCGAAGGGCCGGCTGGCGGGGTGTACACCAAGATCTTGTAGGGCGTCGTGGTGCCGTAGAGGACCGGATAGCTCGAGGTCGGCAGATGGTAGATCACCCCTGGGCTTACATAGTCCCGTTGGTCGACCTGCACAGGTATCTGATGCCATTTGCTGCCGTCCCAGGCGAAGCCGACGATGTGCATCGGGTCCGAGCCCAGGAGTTTCGGTAGCGCACTACCGTCGAGCACCACCGGATCCGACGGGCGGGTGAGGGAAGCGCCGAACAGCGTGCACCCACCGAGGCCGACGCCAACCAGCATGGTGGCCAGTACGGCCATGAGTACCTTGTGTCGGCGAAGTTTCAACGCTACCCCCGGAATCGAGCCGTACAGACGGTCGGATCATTCTTGCACCTTGGTGTGAGGTCCGCCGGATGAGCCGCCCCCCACAGTGGCACCCGGACTCCGAGCGAGGTCGCTCTTGTTGGCCGCGTCCCCAGGCTGCGTGGGCATGACCCAACGGGGCCGCACCGCTCAACGCATCACGGCTGGGATCTGCGCCTCTCGAGGTCGGACGGCGGGGCGGCCATCGAGACGACGTTCGGCCACAGCCGTCCCCTGCGGAGGTGCTGACCGGTCACCCCGCCGGCAGCGGCTCCCAGGGCTGCACGGTGATCCAGCACGTGGCGGCCGGCGGCTGACCGGCGCCCTGCTTGCACAGCGAGGAGGGTGGTGAGTTGATGTGCAGCTTCACCACTTGGTACTCGGTGGGTCCGTAACGCTTGTTCGGGCCGTAGCTGAGCACCGGGGACCAGGTGCCGGGAAAGCCTTTGACCTTGGACATGGCCGTCACGAAGGTACGTCGATTGAGGCCGGGCCCGGCGGCCCTGGCCGCGGTCTCGAACAGGTGGATGGCCTGACACCATCCGACGATCGGGCCCTGTTCCTCGATGAAGTCGTTCATGTTTCCGGGTGGAACCTGCGGATAGGCCTTGTGCCAGACGGTCCAGCACTGTCGCACGCCGGTGTTGTACCCACCCTGACTCTGGGGGCGGGGGTCATCGATGCCACCCAGGGTCTCGGTGGTCAACCCCTCCTGGCCGTCGAGCGCCTTGGCGTACGGGATGGGGATGAGCCCGAGGGACGAGACGATGCTCGACTCGTAGTCGCTCAGGAGGAGGTGGGGGAAGTACTGCTGTGCCGTCTCCGCCTGCAGGATCGGGAAGAACACGTTGAACGGCATCAGGGGGATGATCGACGTGACGCCGGCACTGCGGAGCTGTTGGATGACCAGGGGTGACTGGGTACCGGTGGTGGCGGTGTCGTTGGGGTCGGCATCGATGGTCTTGACGACCGGGTCGACGCCCGCCGTTCGGAGATCGGGCAGCAGGTAGTTGTCGAGGGCCGCCTGGTCCGAGGCCCGGCTGCCGGCGATGACCCCCACCTTGGTGGTGCCGCCGATCAGATGGGCACTCAACCCCCAGTTGACCACCGCCTGCAGGATGGTCGCCTGATCAGGGCCGGTCCACCAGAGATAGGGCGAGCCCTGCTTGGTCCAGTTGGTGATCGTCGACCATGCGCCGATGAAGGGGGTGTGACCCTCCTGGGTCACGCAGAGCTGGTTGTCCCCGGTCCAGGCGCCCAAGCCGTCCAGGACGACAAAGGTGGCCGGTGACCCCTGCGTCCAGGTCTTGCACAGGGAGCGCATCTGCGCCTCGTTGGTCGGGTCGTAATTGCTGATGATGGCATTGATCTTCCGGCCGTTGATGCCGCCGCCGTCGTTGATCTGTTTGACGAACAGCGTGATGGCCTTGGCCTGCTCGCCGTACTCGGCGTCCTGGGCGAAGCCTTCCCGCCCGGCGAGCGAGTTGAGGGCGACCACCGGAAAGACCACCGTGATGCTCTTCTTGGTCACCCCTCGGCTGGAGGTGCTGGCCGAACTGACCGGCGAGAGCGAGCCCCGGGTGGATGCGGCCGCCCTCGGGGCCATCGCACTGGTGACCACGACGAGGACCACGACCACCCCGGTCAGCGTCCGGCCCGGAGCGCCCCTCCTCCGCGGATCCGGCGATCGCCCTGCCCGTCCCCGCGGTCGCGGGCGGGTCAAGGGAGCGACGCCGACTGTTCGGCCATGGCGTTGGCGCGAGACGTGCTTGTCACAAGCTCCCCCAGCTCTCCCTCTCACTGCAGATGCAACCCCGGACCAAACGGTAGTCAGTCCGACGGCGGCCCGCTGGGACGGGTCTTGCTCACTGCGCCACGGTGTCTCGCAGCCTGGCGGTGGCCATGCCGAAGGGTCGCAGCTCGAACGAGCCTTCGAACGGACTCTGGGGGTAGCCGCGCAGATCGACCAACCACCCCGCTCGTCCGGCGATGGAGACGACCGTCTCGGTCGGCCGCGGATTGAAGACCCGGACCTCGAGGGCCCCGCCTTCCCGACGGACGGCACTTACCTCGGCCCCCGTCACGGCCAGCTCGCTCCCCGTCGGTGGCCGGGCCCCGCCGCCCGGGCTGTCCACCACCTCCAAGGGGAGGAGGATGTCGTCGGCCAGGGCGTAGGGATCGTCGACCCCGACGGCCAGGGCGTAGTGCAGGGTGATCCGGCGCCCGGTCAGCTGGAGCCCCTCCACCGGGATGACCGGGCCGGCCGGGAAGGGGCGGTAGGCCATGCCGGAGCGGGACAGCATGCCCGTCGACCGGAGCACGGTCAGGGCCAAGGTCGTGGCTTGGTCTCCGGCTGGACCGGGAGCGATGTCGATCAGCTCGTACTCGCAGACCCCGTCGTGGACGACGGTCAACCCGCCGGCCGACACGAACCGTCGGGCCGGCGCGGTGGGCAGGCCCCGCTCGTCGGGACGCCCCTCGACGGTCAGTCCCCGCTCGACCACCGTGAAGGCGCACTCGGCCTGTGATGTCCGCGCCGGTTCGGGGAGGGGGAGGTGGACCCGGAGCCGGTGGTCCCGGCTCTGGTTGACGAACGAGGTGGTGATGCGGAGGGCCGACTCGTCCGCCCGGAGCTCCAGGGTGGTGACGATCTCCGTGGACTGGGTCCCCTCGCGGGCCTTGGACCGGCGGTCGATATGGTCCGGCAACAGGTAGGTGGCGGTGATGGCCACCCGGGCCCGTACGGGACCGGACTCGAGCACGCGCGACGGCCACCACATCCGGGGCGTCGACGAAGCGGTCCTCGGGGGGAGGGGAGTAGTTGTAGGAGTCACCGAGGTCGCCACCGTCGACCAGGCGGCCGTACCCGGGCACACCGTTGAGGGAGAACGTGCCCGTCCCCTCGTCGACCTCGACGGTCACCAGGCCGTTGGACAGGGACACCGGCTCACCGGGGGCGCTGGCCACAGCCGGATGGGCCGGTACCACCGGTTCGAGCTTGCGCCATCCGTAGCCGGGCACCTCGTCGACCCGGGCCAGGATGTGGCGCAGGGGGGGCTGGTCGAGGCCCATCCGGATGGTGGCGTCGGGTCGGGCCTCCATCCGGGCGTAGATCTCCCGCTTCGCCTGGGCGATGGGGACGTTGTGGCGCTCCTCGGGCCCCACCGAGAAGACGATGGTGAAGCCGTCGTCGCTGTCCTCGACCGAGATGTCCTGGATCCAGGAGTCGTGCTCGATCTGTGGTCCCTGGAGCAGTCCGAGCACGGTGCGGACGGTCTCGGCGTCCAGCGCCTGTGGTGCCGGGGGAGTGGCGGCCTCCGACAGCACCTGGAGGCCGTGTGCCGCAGGCCCGTCCGCCTCGACGACCAGTTCCACGACCCCCGCCCGGGTACGGGCCGAAGGGTTGAGTACGTGAGGGCCCGGTTGGGCCAGCGACCGGGCCAGCGACCGGACGGCCCGGTCGGCCAGCCCGGTGGCGATGGTCCGGGCCTCGGCGTACCGGTGAAGGACGGCGTCGACGACGTCGTCGATCGAGCAGGCGCAGATGGAGTCGTGGGCCGAGTTGCGCACGATCTCCTTCCAGGCCAGGTCGAGCTGGCGCTGAGGCCATGCCGTCGGCGGCTGGAACAGGGCGGCAAGGGGCTCGGCGCGGCGCTCCAGCTGACGGGTGGCCAGCTCTCCCAGGCGCTTGACGTCGACCCGGTTGGAGGTGACCCCCATCAGCATGTTGGCCCGGAAGCCGGACCGGAGCTCACCCTGGAATCGCTCCAGCCCCTCCTTCGGCGCGGTGGCCAGATACCGGGGCAGTGAGGTGACGATGAAGTGGAAGTCCTCCTGGATGGCGTTGGCCTCGGTCACCACACGGCCCAGCGCGGGCTGGGGCACCAGGTGGTCGGACCCGTTCATGCACAGCAGGTCACCGAGCACGAGGTCCCGGTTGGCCTCGAGGAGGTCGGCCGTGCGCTCGACCAGTGCCTTGGCGTCATCGGGGAGGACCGCACCGTTGCCGTAGCCGTCGGGAAGGTACTCGGCCCGCACGCTGGAGCCGTCGGGTGCCTCCCAGAGGAAGGCGGACTTGGTGATGGCCGAGGGCACGCCCCGCCAGACCACGGCGTCGAGGAGACCGGCCTGCCGGAGGATCTGGGGCATCTGGGCGACGTGACCGAACATGTCGGGCAGGTAGCCGACGTCCATGGTCCCCCCGAAGGCGGCCCCACGACGCAGTCCCATCTGGAGGTTGCGGATGATGGTCTCGCCCGAGGCCAGGAACTCGTCCATCAGGATGTACCAGGGCCCCATGCTGAGCCGCCCGGCCGCAGCCAGCGCCCGCAGGCGCTCCTCGCCCTCGGGCCGGACCTCGAGGTAGTCGTCCACCACGGCCATCTGTCCGTCGAGCATGAAGTACGGATAGCTGTCGTCGGACTCGAGCAGGCACAGTAGCGAGTCGAGGGTATCGACCAGGTTCAGTCGGAACTCCTGATACGACCGATACCACTCGCGGTCCCAGTGGGTGTGCGGGACGATGGCCACTCGTTGGGCTGCCATGGGTCCATGGTAAAGCCTGTGCGGTGGCCGAGGCGGACGGCGGAGGCACGCGAACCGGGCCCAGATCCGGAGTGCGATGGCCCACCTGTGGTCCGGCCCGACGTCCCCGACGGTTCCCGCCACGGCGGCGGTGACCGAGGGGTCAGCGTTGGCCATCACCCCCGGAGTGCGGCACGACGCCCACCCCCAGTGTCGGACGCATTGAGTCGGGGACGTGGACGAGGAGCGTCCCGCGTCCCCACGCCTCGGCCAACAGCTGCCGAGGACACCGCGAAGCACGGGCGGCAGAACACGACACCAGCGAAGGCGTCGAGAGCCGGGCGGTGTGGGACCACTGACCATCGTGACGCTCCGGTGAAGAGAAGGTGTCCGTTGGGTTAGGCCACGCGCCGTGACGGGCTGTTGCCGCGCCGCACCGGCTCACCCACTCACCCTCCGTGAACCTGCATGACAATCATTCGTTCTCCTGTCAGAGTGCAAGCATCGGTTCATCGGCGCGGCGGTTCGTCCCTCGTGCGGCGGATGTTCTGGATGCAGAGCAGCGACACTGAAGTACGCAACACCCGGGGCAGGGGTGACCACTGAGCGAAGCCATTGGCGCAGTGGCCAAGGCAGCACCGAGGAGGCGTGGCAGACGATGGGCAGAACGGCGGGGGGAACCCACAGGCGGATCGGCTCGGGCGGACGGTGGCGTCACCCGAGGGTCAACAGGTCAACTCCTCGCTCCTCTCGATTGCGCCGCATCGGCGTCATCGCCGCCACCACCGCCGCCACAGCCCTCGGTTTCGTCGTCATCAGCGCCCAGCCCTCGGCCTCGGCGACCAGTCCGGTGACCGTCACCGTCACCGCGTCGCCCCCCTCGCCGGCGGCGTCGACCCAGGCCGTGGCCTTCCGCATCGTCCTGACCAATCAGGGAACGTCCGCGGCCACCGGGGTGAGCCTCACCGACGCGTTCACCGGCCTCGGCTTCGGGCAGGGAACCCAGCCGGATGTCCAGTCGGCCCTCGGCACCTGTGCCTACACCGCGCCCACCGAGACGTGCACGGCCCCGACGCTGGCCGCCGGTCAGGTCTGGACCGTCACGCTGACCATGGCGGTGAGCCGCGGCTCCCGGCGCGGCCTACTCGGATACGGCCACGGTGTCCGGCACGGAAGGCACCCCCTTCTCGGCGACGGCCACCACCAACGCCACGGCCACCCCCGCCGTGGCGTCGGGGTTCACCCAGACCAAGCTGGCCGGCGGGCTGGCCAAGCCCATCGTGCTGGCCTTCGCCCCCAATGGCGACCTGTACGTCGGCGAGCAGGCCGGCACGATCGTGATCTTCCGGAACGGCGGAGTCGTCCCCACCCCCGTCCTCTCCCTGCCGGTGTTCCAGCAGGGTGAGACCGGCCTCCTCGGAATGGCCCTGGACCCCAACTTCGCCGCCAACGGGTATCTCTACGTCTCCTACACCGCCCCCCTCACCACGACAGTGGGGCCGAACCAGCCCTTCGCCCGCCTGTCTCGCTTCACCGTGGTCAACGGGGTGGCCAGCCCGACGAGTGAGAAGGTCCTCTACACCGGCAACCAGGTCCAGCTGGAGGACGGCACCGGTGGCAACTACGACCATGCCGGCAACGACCTGCAGGTCGGTCCCGACGGCAAGTTGTGGTGGAGTGTGGGCGACAACGTCCCTTCCATCAGCAACGGCGAGAACCTCGCCAACATCTACGGCAAGATCCTCCGCTTCAATCTGGACGGCTCCGTCCCGGCCGACAACCCCTTCGTGAACGTGGCCGGGGCGGTCCCCTACATCTACGCCTACGGTCTCCGGAACCCGTGGCGCTTCACCTTCCTGCCCGACGGCCGGGTCATGACCGAGGACACCGGATCCAACTACTGGGAGGATCTCGACACCATCCAGCGTGGCGGCAACTACGGCTGGCCCTTCAAGGAAGGCGACTGCGGCAGCTGCGGCTACCTCAACCCGGCCTTCGACTACGGCCACTATCCGGTCGATGGAGCCGCCTCCGCCATCGCCGCCTACTCCGGCACCACGTTCCCGGCCGCCTACGGCCACGTGGTCTTCTTCGGTGACTACATCCGCAATGACATCGAGGCGGTCAGCTTCGACCCCAATTACCAGACGGCGGTGTCCGATTCCATCTTCGACCTCAATGCCGGATCGATCGCCGATCTGATCGAGGGCCCGGACGGCAACCTCTACTTCGTGAGCATCTTCGAGGGGACCCTGTCCAAGATCTCGGCCACCGGACCCTTCCCGCCCACCGCCTCCGCCACCGCCACCCCCGATGCGGGCGGGGCGCCGTTGGCGGTCGGGTTCTCCTCGGCGGGCTCGTCCGACCCCTATGGCAAGCCACTGACCGAGTCGTGGAACTTCGGGGACGGCTCCGCCCCTTCCAGCCTGGCCGATCCCACCCACACCTATGCGGCCCCGGGCACCTACACCGCTGACCTCACCGTCTCCAACGGTGTCCAGACCTCGTCAACCACCACCGAGGTGGACGTCGGCCCGTCGCCGCCGGTGGTGACCATCACGGCGCCGGCCACCTACAACGCCGGCCAGACCGTCTCCTTCTCGGGGACGGCCACCGACCCCGCCGACGGCACGCTGCCCGGGTCTGCCTACACCTGGACCGTGGACGAGTACGTCAACGGGGTGGTGCATCCCCGGACATTCGCGGAGGTGGGCGGCGACTTCTACGGGCCCGCGACCGGGGCGGCCTCCGGATCGGTCACCATCCCGACCGACCCGTCACAGGTGCCCGACAGCTTCTACCGGATCACCCTGTCGGTCACCGACGCCCAGGGCCTGACCACCGTGGCCACCAAGGACCTCCATCCCAATCTGACCACGTGGTCCACCTCGACGAACGTGCCGGGCACCGGCTACTCGGTCGACGGTGCCTGGGAGACGGGCCCGGCCACCTTCACCGGGGTGGTGGGCGTGGTCCACGAGCTCAACGGCGTGCCTCAGGCCCAGACGGTCGGCGGGGTCCGGTACCGGTTGGTGGGCTGGTCTGACGGCAGCGCCCTCACCGACACGGTGACGGCGGGATCGGGTTCGGGCTCCTCGGAGGCTCTATACGAGCCGGTGGTGAACGCGGTGCCCTCGCCGTGGACCAGCGCCGACATCGGATCGCCGATCACGGCCGGCACCGCCGACTACTCGGCGGCCGACGGGAGCTTCTATCTCGACGGTGGAGGGGCCGACGTCTTCGGGGTCAACGACCAGTTCCACTACGTGTACCAGACGCTCGCCGGCGACGGCACCATCACCGCCCGGGTCCGGTACCAGAGCAATTCCGCGGCCTGGGCCAAGGCCGGGGTCATGATCAAGCAGTCGCCCTCAGCCGGGTCGCCGTTCGTGGACGCCCTCGTCGCCCCCGACGTCAGCCCGTCCACCCCCAATGTGAACGGGATCGGCTGTGATGCCAACGGCTGCCTGGCCCCGCTGCCCCCGATCCAGCCGACCATGGGTTACGGAGCCCGTATGCAGTACACCGGGTCCAAGTCGGCCACGCCAAAGGCCTATCCCGTCGGATTCGCCTCACCCGACAAATGGGTCCGGCTGTCCCGGAGTGGCAACCTGTTCACCTCGTGGATCTCCTCCGACGGTGTGAACTGGTCACTGGTGGGCACGGCCACCGTGTCCATGACTGGGCCGGTGACGGTCGGGCTCTTCGACACCTCCCACAACATCGGTGCGGACAGCTCGGTGGCCATCGACCACGTCCAACTGGTCACCCCTGCCCCTCCCGGGCCGCTGCCTTCGCCGTGGACCCAGACCGACGTGGGTTCGCCGGCGCTGGCGGGCACCGCCTCCTTTGCGAACGGCGTGTTCAGCGTGACCGGGGGAGGGACAGACATCTACGGGACGAGCGACCAGTTCCACTACGTCGATCAGCCAGCCGGGCCCAGCGGCTCCATCGTGGCCCGGGTCACGTCGGTCACCAACACCAGCTCGAACGCCAAGGCGGGGGTGATGGTCAAACAGTCCACGACCGCCGGGAGCCCCTACTTCCTGATCGCCGACTCGCCGTCAGGTCTGATCAAGGTGCAGTACAACTTCAGGGGCTCCCTGACCTCGCTCACCGAGCCGTTCCCCAACGGATGGATGAAGCTCAGCTGGACGGCGGGCAAGTTCACCGCCTCCCTGTCTACCGACGGGACCACGTGGACCCCGGTACTGAGTAAGACCCTGGCCATCACCGCGCCGGCCACCGTCGGCCTTTTCGAGTGCTCCCACAAGGCAACTGCGCTCGGCACGGCCACCTTCGACAACGTGACCTACACCGCGCCGTAGTCCCAACCACCGGTCGGAGGTGAACGGCCAGGGGGCGCAGTCGGGCCGGATGGGATCGCCCGAGGGCCGTTGGGGAGTGCCTGTTGCCGGTTTGCGCTCGCCCCGGACTCGTCGGTTCGGAGGCGGCGCTCGTCTCGGGAGATCTCGTCGGTACCGTCGGGTGACCGGCCGGCCGGCCCCGCCGATGGCCTCGGCCGCATGACCGCCGGACGCCCGTCGCTCTCCGCCGCCTTCGCCGAGGACAACGAGCTGGTCGATCCGGGACCGGTCCCGCCGGAGTGGCCGTCCCGTGCCCACGCCGCCGCCGGGTGCAGCGCGCCGACTTCGGGCCCACTGGCCGTGAGCCGTATCGGGAGCACCGTCACCGCGGGCGACGTCCGTCGACGGTGTCAGTCGGCGCAGGATCCTCGGATCGTCGGCAAGCGTCATGGCTGACCACCGTCGTCGCTGAGCGGTCCACCCACCCCACGGCGGCGCGAGGCGAGCACGGCGACCGCAGACTCTGTTACCAGAGAATGAACGAAAGATAGCCGGACGCGATCAACCGGCCACGCTCGGTAGCGAGTCGAAGAGCGCCGACGCGATCACCCGGAGTGATGTCGGCTATGTGGCAGTCGGATGCAAATGAGTTCCGCATCAGCTCCACCACTATCGGTGAGGACGCAGTCGGAAAATAGTCAATAGAGTCCACGGTAAGTAGTGAACTGACCGCAGTACGGCGGATTCAATCCACCACGGTCATCTCGGGACCGGTTCCACAAATATGCAGTTCAGCATTGAAATTGTCGCCCTTAGATTGACGGGACATTTCCGTGTCATGAACGGATGATTGCCGTGCTATTTCATTTGACTTTTCCCCCAGTTGTGGGTGGAATGTGCACAACTGTTTCGGTGTCGTTAACAAGGCGGGCAGGCTTGGACTGCAACAGGGTTGTGTGATTGGTTGGCAGTACCATTCGCCCGACGCCCGGGCCTGATTGACCGGAGATAGTCCATGACCACCGAGTCCAGCGAGGTCCCCGCTCACATCGGCCCCCGGAACGTGGGCGGCCACGCGGTGTCGTTCGTGCTGCCGGCGTTCAACGAGGCCGAGAACATCGACAAGGCGATTGACGACACGGCAGCCGTTGCCTCGAGGCACTGCTCCGCGTTCGAGATCATCGTGGTGGACGACGGCTCGACCGACCGGACCGCGGAGCTGGTCCGGGCCAGCGCCCTCCGCCACCCCCAGGTCCGTCTGGTCCAACACCGAACCAACCTCGGATACGGGCAGGCCCTGCGCTCCGGGTTCGCCGACGCCTGTCTGGACTACGTCTTCTACACCGACAGCGACAACCAGTTCGACATGAACGAACTGCCGCTGCTCCTGGCGTGGGCGGACGCGGCCGACGTGGTGGCCGGCTTCCGTCGAGTGCGCCAGGACCCGTTCATGCGGCGGGCCAACGCCTGGGCCTGGAACCGCATGGTCCGGGCCCTGTTCTACGTCCCCGTCCGCGATGTTGACTGTGCCTTCAAGCTCTACCGACGGGAACCCCTGGCGTCGATGGACATCGAGAGCCGAGGCGCCATGATCGACACCGAGATCATGGTCAAACTGGCCCGTCGAGGCTCGGCCATCGTCGAGGTGGGGGTGACCCACCTGCCCAGGACGGCAGGGACCGCCCGGGGGGCCAAGCCCAAGGTCATCGTGCGGGCCCTCGGCCGAAGTGTGGCGGATGTACCCCCAACTGAGCCGCATCGACCCCGGTCTTCCTCCGGTGGTCGCCGACCACGTCCGCGATCCGGCGGTCGTCCCCGACCACGATCCCGCCGGACGCCGTCGCCAGCGGGCGGTCGTGTGAGCGGGTCTTCCGCACGGACGGTCTTTGGACAAGGCATCACTGACCGCGCGCCAGCAAAGGGGTAGGGGCATGAAGCACTCGACGATCACGACGGGCCGGAGTCGGCCCGGGCCTGCCGCATCCACCCCGCGAGGGCACGGTCCCCTCGGCATGGCGGCGCGGGTCTGCCTGGTGACGGTGGTAGTGGCGGCCGGTCTGGTCACGCTGGCCACCACGCCGGCGGCGGCGGCCAGCTACCAGGACTGGCCCATGTTCCTCCAGAACCCGGCCCGTTCCAACGCCACGGTCGATCCCGCCCTGAGTGTGGCCAAGTCCTCGATCCTGAAGCTCAAGTGGTCGTTCAAGACCGGGGGGCCGGTAGCCACCTCCACCTCCGTGGTGGGCACCACCGCCTACATCGGGTCCTGGGACGGGTACGAGTACGCCGTCAACACGGCCACGGGCGCGCAGATCTGGAAGAGCCCCAGCCTCGGGATCACCACCGACCCGGGGTGCTACCCCTCGACCATCGGGATCACCTCGTCGGCCGACGTGGAGAACGGCGTGCTCTACGTGGGCGGGGGCGGTCCCTACTGGTATGCCCTCAACGCCTCGACGGGCGCCATCCTGTGGAGCGTCTACACCGGTGACAACTCCCAGGCGGGGGCCCACTACAACTGGTCGAGCCCCCTGATCTACAACGGCAACGCCTACATCGGGGTGGCCTCCAACTGCGACAACCCGTTGGTCCAGGGCCAGCTGCTCGAGGTCAGCCTCACCACCCACCAGCTCGTCAACACCTACAACTTCGTGCCCAACGGCCAGGTGGGAGGCGGCGTCTGGACGACGCCGACCCTCGACACCTCGACCACCCCGGCCACCATCTTCGTCACCACCGGAACCCTCAACGACTACACCCAGACCCAGTCCCAGGCCATCGTGGCCCTCAACTCGTCCACCCTGGGCTACGAGGGGTCGTGGCAGCTCCCCTTCACCGCCGCGGTGTCCGACTCGGACTGGGGCACCACCCCCACGCTCACCACCGACGCCGCCGGCAACCAGCTGATCTCGGCAGCCAACAAGAACGGCATCCTCTACACCTGGAAGCGCTCCGATCTCGAGCTCGGCAAGGCCGACCCCAACCCGCCCCTGTGGCAGCACCAGATCGCCGTGGGAGGCGCCGGCCCGACCCAGGGGGACGGCAGCATCGCCTCGGGTATCTTCGCCAACGGCACCCTCTTCTACGCCGGTGGCCACAGCGTGATCAACGGAACCGGCTCCGGTGGTTCCATCGGGGCCTACGATCCGGGCACCGGGGCCACCAAGTGGGTCCGCCAGACCGAGCAGCCCATCATCGGGGCACCGGCCTACGTCAACGGCATGGTCGCCTACGGCCAGGGCAACACCTTCGAAGTCCTCAACGCCGCCAACGGCCAGCTGCTCTACTCCTATGTCCTGCCCGCCACCACCTACGGGGCGGTCTCGGTGGCCCGCAGCCAGTTCTATGTGGGCACCCTCAACGGGTCGGTCTACGCTTTCGGCCTCAACAGCGCGCCGATCACGCCGCCGCCCGACCCCAACTGCCCGTCCACCCTCAACCCGGCGAACCCGTCGGCCGGCCCGGTCACCTGCCAGGACATCGGAGCAGTGGGTGTGCCCGGTTCCGAGTCGACCACCAACGGGACGCTGACCGTGACCGCCTCGGGGGCGGCCATCCACGGCACCTCGGACCAGTTCCGCTTCCTCTCCACCCCGGTGACCGGGAACTCGCAGTCCAGCGTCGAGGTCACCGCCCAGTCGTTCCAGAACACCCAGCCCCAGGCCGGGGTCATGGTCCGCCAGTCGGCCGACGCCAACTCCCCGTACTACGGGGCCTTTGAGTACCCCAACGACGTCTACGAGTCCCCGACCAACACCCTGTCCCAGATCACCTTCTGGTACCGGACCGCCTACGGAGGCACGGCCGTTGAGCTGACCCGGCTGTACCCGGCCGTCCTGCCCCAGTACATCGAGGTCCAGCGGGTGGGGAACCTCTTCAGCACCGGCGTGTCCACCGACGGGGTTCACTACACCCTCATCCCGGGTTCGACGGTGGACATTGACATGCCGGCCACGACGATGCAGGGCATCGCCGTCGACTCGGGTGCCACGGCCAACACCGGGACCGCCTCGTTCACCAACCTGGCCATCGGGGCCCCGGTGACCACCACCCTCACCCCCCAGGCCCCGGCCAACCCGTGCCCGACCAACTGGACATGCACCGACGTCGGCAACCCGAACCCCCCGGGGAACGCCACCTCCACGTCGCCCACCAGCTTCACCCTCTACGGGTCGGGCACCGGTATCGGGGGAGGCGTCGACTCGTTCCACTACGTGTCGCAGGCGGTGGCCGGTGATCAGGCCCTCTCAGCCCAGGTGGTCACCCAGGCGGGCTCGCCGGCCGCGGCCCAGGAGGGTCTCATGATGCGCGCCAACCTGTCACCCACCTCGCCCTACTACGCCGTGCTCGACAAGCCGGGGGGGTCGGCCACCCTGGCCTGGCGGTACTACGACGGCTTCGTCGACGGCGGCAACACGCTGCCGCTTCCCGGGGTGACCTCGGGCACCTACGTCCAGATCGCCAGCTACACCGACCCCACGTCGGGCGTCCAGTCCTTCACCACGCTCACCTCTCCGGACGGTGTGACGTGGACCCCGGTGCTCGGTTCCACCCAGAACATCCCCATGGGGGGCACCTACCAGGCCGGCATGGCCGCCGACGCCGGGGTGGCCCGCAGCAACCCGGCCGTGGTCTACAACGCGGTGTCTCTGGTCCCGTCCACCGCCCAGCCGGCCGGGGTGTGCCCGACCGCCTTCAGCTGCGCCGACATCGGCAACAACATCATGCCCGGCAACCAGACCTACATCGACCCGTCCGAGCCCACCTCGAACTCGGGCACCGGAACCTGGACGATCAAGGCCAGCGGCTCGGACATCTGGTCGGTATTCGACAACTTCCGCTACGAGTACCAGCCCTTCCCGGCCGACCCGGCCAACGCCCCCAACGGTGACGGCACGGTCAGCGCCCGAGTGGTGTCCCAGACCGGGTACACCGACGGCTACGTGAAGAGCGGGGTCATGATCCGCCAGGGCAGCACCGACCCCGAGGCCCCCTACTTCGGCGTGTTCGCCACCCCGGCCAACGGGGTCATCGTCCAGTGGCGCCCCTCCGAGGGGGCCCTGACCAACCAGCTCCTGGCCAATCCGGCCGGGGGCGGCTCCAACCTTCCCGCCGTGACCCCGGTCTACGTGCTGGCCGAGCGGTACACCAACACCACGACCGGGGTGGTCTACTACTCCGGTTTCACCTCGTCCGACGGGGTCCACTGGACGTGGATCCCCGGCTCCACGGTGGCCCTGACCCTGACCGGCCCCCTCACCTCGGGCATCGCCACCGACTCGCACAACGACGCCGCCTACACGGTGACCACGGTGGACAGCCTGGCCCAGTTCGGCGGGGCCTCGATCCCGCCGGGGGTCTGCCCCAGCGGATGGAGCTGCAACGACATCGGCGGCGCCCTGCCCCCCGGGCAGGACAGCCTGGCCAACGGCACCTGGTCCGAGGTGGGGGGCGGCGGTGACATCTGGGCCACGGCCGACGCGTTCCATCTGGTGAACCAGACCCTGCCCGCCGACGGGTCGGTCACCGCCCATGTCACCGCCCAGCAGAACACCAGCCCCTTCGCCAAGGCCGGGCCCATGCTCCGGGCCACCACCGACCCGGGCTCGCCCTACTACGCCGCCTTGATCACGCCGGGCCAGGGTCTGGCCGTCCAGTGGCGGACCACCCAGGGCGGGTCGACGTCGCAGATCCTCGTGCCGGGAACCGCACCGGTCTACCTGAAGGTGACCCGGTACTCGTCGGGGCCCTCCATCTACTTCAGCGCCTACTCGTCGGCCGACGGGACCGCGTGGACGCTGGTGCCCGGCTCCACCCAGGTGCTGGCCATGGGGGGCACACTGCTCGCCGGCTTCGGGATCACCTCGCACGCCCAGGGCACCGGCTCGGCCGTGACCCTGGACACCGTGGCCGTCACGCCGGAGGAGTCCCCGCCCCCGGGCCTGTGCCCGACCGGGTGGAGCTGCTCGGACATCGGCGGCGCCCTGCCGGCCGGCTCGGACACCCTGGCCAACGGGACCTGGTCCGAGGTGGGTGGGGGAGGGGACATCTGGGGGACGGCCGACGCCTTCCATCTGGCCGCCCAGACCCTCAACGGTGACGGCACGGTCTCGGCCCACGTGGTCAGTCAGCAGAACACCAACGCCTGGGCCAAGGCCGGTGTGATGCTGCGGGCCACCACCGACCCGGGCTCGCCGTACTACGCCGCCCTGGTCACTCCGGGCCACGGCATCGCCGTGCAGTGGCGGGGCACCCAGGCGGGCAGCACCGCGCAGGTGGCCGTGCCGGGAACGGTGCCCACCTACCTGAGGGTGGGGCGCTACACCTCGGGGGCGACGACCACCTACAGCGCGTACACCTCGACGGATGGCAGCACGTGGGCCCTCGTGCCCGGATCGGCCCAGGTGCTCGCACTGCCCCAGCCCCTCCTCGCCGGTCTGGCCATCACCTCGCATGCCCAGGGCACCGGCTCGGCCGTGACCTTCGACACGGTGTCGGTCGCCCCGGGTTCGGTCGCCCCCTCTGCCCTCAACTGCCCGGCCGGCTGGAGCTGCTCGGACATCGGGGCGGCCACGCCCATCGGCGGCCAGACCACCAGCGGCCCCTCGTGGACCCTGACCGCCGGAGGCCCCGACATCTGGGGCACGGCCGACGCCTTCCACTACGCATGGCAGGCGCTGGCCGCCAACGGCTCGGTCTCCAGCCAGGTCTCCTCGCTGACGGCCTCCGACCCGTGGGCCAAGGCCGGGACGATGGTGCGGGCCACCACCGACCCGGGCTCCGCGTTCTACTCGGTCTACGTGACGACGGGGAACGGCGTGGTCGTCCAGGAGAGGCCCACCCAGGGCGGATCGGCCGTCCAGCTGGCCAGCCTGGCCGGCACTGCGCCCCTCTACGTCGAGGTGACCCGGACGGGCAGCACCTTCGCCGCCGCCACCTCGACCGACGGGACCAGCTGGACCGTCGTCCCCGGATCGACGGTCACCCTGGCCTCCATGGCCGGCCCACTGCTGGCCGGCGCCGCCCTGACCTCACACTCGCCGGCCGCGTCGGCGACCGCCGGCTTCAACGCCCTGACCGTGACCGGGAGCTGACGTGACCTGGATGACCGACTGGACCAAGCGGATGGACCGGGCGCCTGCCCCGACGTCGGACCACTCCGTGGCGGGGACGCTGACCGGGACCAACCCGGTCCAGCCGTCGCCACCAACCCGCACCCGGCCCACCAGGGTGCCGTCCAGGGCGGGGACACGGTCACCGTGTACCAGCTCCTGGGCAATCTGCACTCGGTGGGTTCGGAGCCCGAGGCGGCCGAATGCCAACCGCCCGACCCGACCGGGGAACCGCGGCCCCTCACCCCGCCGACCGAGCAGCCCACGGTGCTGTCCGCCCGGCAGCGGGTGGCCCTCCTCCTCCTCGGCGTGGCCCTGGTCGCCGGCCTGGTGGTGGCCCCGGTGGCCACCGTGGTGGCGGTCATGGCCGTCCTGGTGGTCTTCTTCATGGCCTCCAACGTGATGAAGCTGGTCCTGATCAGCAAGGCCCTCAACCATCCCCAGCAGGTGTCGGTGAACGTGGGCGGTGCACGCATCCCCGACGGTGCGCTCCCCGTCTACACCATCCTGCTGCCCGTCTACCACGAGGCCTCCATGCTCGCCCAGCTGGTGGACGGCATCCTCTCGCTCGACTATCCCGAGGAACGGCTCGACGTGAAGCTGCTGCTCGAGGAGGACGATGTCGAGACGAGAGAGGCGGCGTCGGCCATGGACCTGCCGGCCTGCTTCGACGTCCTGGTCATCCCCGACGTGGGCCCGAGGGCAAGCCGCGCGCCTGCAACCACGGACTCGAGCGGGCCACCGGGGAGTACCTGGTGATCTACGACGCTGAGGACCGGCCCGAGGCCGACCAATTGCGCAAGTCGGTGATGGCCTTCGCCGAGACCGACCCCGCCGTGGTCTGCCTCCAGGCCCAGCTCAACTACTTCAACCGTTCGTACAACCTGCTCACCCGGTGGTTCACCGCCGAGTACTCGGTCTGGTTCGACCAGTTCCTGCCCGGTCTCCAGGCCATGGACGTGGTCATCCCTCTGGGGGGCACCTCCAACCACTTCATCACCGCCCGGCTACGGGAGATCGGTGGGTGGAACAGCTTCAACGTGACCGAGGACGCTGATCTGGGCCTGCGCATCTACCTGCAGGGCTGGAAGACCGCCGTCCTGGAGACCACCACCTACGAGGAGGCCACCAGTCGCTACCGCAACTGGGTGCGCCAGCGCAGCCGGTGGGTGAAGGGGTACCTGCAGACCTACCTCTTCCACATGCGCCGGCCCGTCCACCTGGCCCGGGCGATGGGGGCGAAGACCTTCATCGCCTTCCAGCTGTTCTTCGGGGCCGGGACCCTCTGCCTGCTGCTCAACCCGGTCTTCTGGCTGCTGGCCGTGTTGTGGTTCGCCACCAAGCTCAACCTCATCGAGTCCCTCTTCCCGTGGCCCGTCCTCTACCTCGGCACCCTGGGCCTGATCGTGGGGAACGCCGCCTGCGTGCTGTCGGTGGTGAGCGGGTGCTTCGGTCGGCGCAACTACGAGGACGTGAAGTACGCCCTGCTGGTCCCGCTCTACTGGATCCTCATGTCGGTCGGGGCCTGGAAGGCCCTCATCCAGCTGTTCACCAAGCCCACCTTCTGGGAGAAGACCGAGCACGGGTTCTGCAAGTTCGAGGACCCCGGCGAGATCCCCGAGCTGCCCGAGCCCCTGGTCATGGCCCAAGCCGGCACGGCCTCCTGAGTCCCATGGCCCTCGTCACCCTTCCCCGCCCGCAGGCCGCCGCCGACGGCACCGGCCCCGAGGTCGACTCCGACGTCGCCGACCCTGCCGGGGACCCCCGACCGCTCTACCCGCCGCTCCTCGCCGGGGCGGTGGCTCTGCTGGCCGCCGGGGTGGCCACGGCGTGGTCGGCGGCCACCCACTCCATGACCCTCTACGGGGACGCCCGCGCCCACCTCGACGTGGCCAGGCACGTCACCGACGGCCTCACGCCCGGCCTGGCCCAGCTCGGGAGCGTCTGGCTGCCCCTGCCCCACATCCTGCTGGTCCCTTTCGTGGCCATCACCCCGTTGTGGCACAACGGGGCGGCCGGTGCCATCGTGAGCGGGCTGTGCTTCGTCTACACCTCGTTGCGCATCTTCTCGCTGGTCGAGGAGCTCACGGCCAACCGGCTCGGGGCCTGGGTGGGCATGGCGGTGTTCATCGTCAACCTCAACGTGCTCTACATCCAGTCGACGGCCCTTACCGAGCCCGTGCTGCTGGCCTTCATGGTCGGGGCCACGTTCCATCTCAGCCGCTGGATGCGTACCCTCGCCGTCCGGGAGCTGCTGTGGAGCTCCCTGCTCATCTTCTGTGCCACGCTCACCCGCTACGAGGGCTGGGCGCTCCTGGCCGCCTCCCTGGTCGTGGTGGCCGCCTGGGTGCGCCTCACCGATCGCCGCCGCAAGTCCCCCCAGGCCAGCCTGGTGCTGTTCGGGGCCATCGCCCTCTACGGTCTGGTGTTGTGGGTCCTCTACAACCTGATCATCTTCCACGACCCGCTCTACTTCCTGCACAGCGCCTACAGCGCCCAGGCCATCAACGGGGCCCAGGCCCAGTTCGGCCTGCTCGGCACCAAGGGCAGCGTCTGGCAGAGCGTGCTCACCTACGGGTGGGACGTGGTGGACGTGGTCGGGGGCCCCATCCTCATCCTGGCCGGCGTCTCACTGGTTGCGCTGACCGCGGTCCGGCACCCGGACCGGCGCCGGACCCTGTTCACCATGGCCCTGCTGGCCGCACCCGTCGCCTTCGAGGCGGTGTCCCTCTATGCCGGCCAGACCACCATCCGGGTCCCCCAGCTCTTCCCGCACGAGATGTGGAACGACCGCTACGGGGTGGTCGCCCTCCCGCTGTGCGCCGTCGCCGTGGGCACGCTGGTCGGGCGGTGGCGGTGGACCATGCCGGTGGTGGTGGCCACCACGGCGGCGGCCGTCGTGCTCATGGCCGTCGGGACCCCGCTCACCCTGGCCGACGGTCGCACCGGCACGTCGAGCGCGGCGGCCGGGCGGCCCGAGGTGGCCGCCAACTACCTGGCCCGTCACTACCGGGGTGGTGAGGTGCTGGCCGACGACTCGGCCGCCTCGTCCCTCATGTTCTCGTCCGGGCTGGACCTGAAGGAGTTCGTGACCATCGGGTTCCATCCCTACTTCGCCCACGCCCTGGCCGACCCGGCCGCCAACGTGGCCTGGGTGGTCGCCTATCCCGGTGACGCGGTGACCGCCGACCTGACGGCCCACCCCGACCGCTTCGCCGACTTCCGGCTGAAGGTCACCCAGGGACGCATCAAAGTCTACGAGCGGAGCGGTCCGCCGGAACGGCCGGCCGCACCCGGGGGTGCGTGAGCCGGCCGGGCACCACCCGTCTCCCCGCCGGCACCACCCCGACCCGACGGCCCGCCACCCGGTCGCCGCCGTCACCGTTCTCGTCAGCCTGCCCCTCGCCACCGTGGTCGGCCAGGTCCGGGCGCTGCCCGTGGCGGTCGACCTTCCTGGAACCTCGGCTGCCAGCGGGGGCCGACCAGTGAGGAGCTCAATCCGTCCACACCGGACACCTCGGCGGCGGCGGTCGAGGGCGCCCCCGACCCGTTGCCCCTGCTTCGTGAATGACCACTCTGCGTGACAGGATGTGCACTATAAGTGAGTCATTGAGTACGCTCGCGGTGGGGCAGGGTGTGCAGCGGTCGGACGTGGCCGTGGGTGCTCCTGCAGAGCGAAGGCAGGGACACCATGAGACCGAATCGACGGGCAGCGCGCGTTCCCACCGAGGAGTCGTCCGTACTGCGGGCGCCACGAGTGACCAGGACGTCCACGTCCACGGCCGGCGGGGGGTGGGCATGAACCTCGTCATCTGTTCGCTCGACACGCTCCGGGCCGACCACCTGAGCAGCCTGGGCAATCAGCGCGGCCTCACGCCCAACCTCGACCGGATCGCCGGCGAGGGTTCCCTGTTCTCCCAGACCTACGCCACCGACATCCCGACCCAGCCCTCGCACACCGCGCTGTTCACCGGCCAGTTCGGGATCAAGACCGGCATCGTCTCGCACTTCCACCCGGCCGCCTACCTGCCCGAGGAGACGCTGTGGCTGCCGTCACTGCTGCGGCGCAACGGCTACGTCACCGGTGCCGTCGACCACCTCTTCGCCATGAAGGACTGGTTCATCCGCGGCTACGACGATTACATGCCGCCACCCGGCCGCTCCCGGTCGCCGGGGTCGGTGATCAACGGCATCGGACTTCCGTGGATCACCGAGCATCGGGACCGGGACTTCTTCCTCTTCCTCCACTTCTGGGACGCCCACATCCCCTACGTCCCGCCGTCGCCGTTCAAAGAGCGCTTCACCTCCGACACGGCCGGGCGGGTCGACCCCGAGATCATGGCCAAGCTCGAGGGTCGTCCGAGCTACCCGCTGTTCAAGCAGAACCTCTACGACTTCCTCGACGCCATGCCCAACCTCGACTACATCGCCGACCTCTACGACGCCGAGGTCGCCTACCTCGACTTCGAGATCGGCAACATCTTCGGCCACCTCGAGCGGGAGGGACTCTTAGAGGACACCATGGTGGTGTTGTTCGGCGACCACGGCGAGAACATGACCGAGCACGATTCCTGGTTCGACCATGCCGGGCTGTACGACTCGGTGACCCACGTCCCCCTGGTGCTGTGGGCGCCCGGCCGCATCCCGGTGTCGGCGCCCGACGCCATGGTGACGCTGGTGGACGTCCTCCCCACCATCCTCGAGACCCTGGGCCTGCCCGAGGCCGAGGGGATCAACGGTCGGTCGCTCTTTCCGCTGATGCGGGGGGAGACCGCCACCCACCGCGACGCGGTGATGCTCAGTGAGGCCACCTGGCAGGCCTCCCGGGCCATCCGGACCCCGGAGTGGAAGCTCATCCGGTTTCTCCAGCCCACCATCTACGGGCGCAGCGGCGTGGAGCTCTACGACGTGCGGGCGGATCCCGAGGAGCAGCACGACGTGGCCGACCGGCACCCCGAGGTGGTGGCCGAGCTCGACGGGCGGCTCCGCCACTGGGTCTCGGCCCAGCTGGGCGGTCGGCCCGACCCGATGGTCGAGGTGATCGACGCCGGCCTCCCGGCGGTGGCTCGGCTCAACGACGTGATCGCCGGACAGGCCCGACCCCGCAACGACGTCCCCACGCCGTCCACGGCCGGGCCCGCCCACGTGCCCGTGGTCACCCGGGCAGCACCCCTCCCACCTGGTGAACGGCCGGCCAGCGGACGACCGGCTGCCACGGTGACCGAGGATCTCGGGCCATCGGAGGTGGCCCGACCGGCCTGACCCCGAGGAGCGGAGCGTACCGATGCGGTCTGGGCCGCGACCTGGGCCGGAGGCCTCACTGGTGGGCGAACACGGTCAACCGGTGCGCTTTGAGCGTCCGGACCTGTGCGCGCAGGAACGACACCGGAACGAAGGGTTCGGCCCGGGCCAGTTGCGCATCCGATTCGTGGTCGATGTTGAGCAGCGCGGCGGCGGCTGCCACTTGACTGGTGTGGAACTGCCGTGCTCCCTCCAGCCCGGCGTGCGACCCCACCGAGAGCTGGACCACGACGACGAGCAACGTGATGGCGAGGACCGCCGGAACGGCGATGCGGTCGACCCATCCCGGTCGGCGCCCCGGTCTGCAGAGGGAGGCCGGTGAGCCGGGTCCCGCCGCCGGTGACTGGGGGTCGACGGCACCGGACCGGCGGCCGAGCAGGGCGAGGTAGATCCCGATGATGATCAGCAGACTGAACGTGGTGTACCGAGACGCACCCGCCTCGGCGATGCCTGCGCTCGATCGACCTTGTGTCACCAGTGCGGCAAAGAGGAGCCCGTAGACAATCAGGCTGATCCCGACCGCGCCACCACGGGGGTCAGGTCGGAGTCCGCAGATGGCGAGGGTGGCCACGGCCAGGAGGACGACGACGAGGCCGAACACCATCACCGCCGTGCCTTTGGCCGGTGACGCGGCCGGGGCCATGGGCCGGCCCAGCACATTGCCCACCGTGGACAGGAAGAACTTCATGGTGGCCAGGGGGTGCTCGACGGCGAACCGGGAATGGGGGGAGCCGGTGGCAAAGTCGAAGTTGTAGAAGTAGAGAACGGCTGAGGCCGCGGCGGCACCGATCCACACGCCGATCAGGCGAAGTGGCCGGCGCCGCAGGTAGAGGAGTACGAGCCCGGCCGGCCAGATGAGCAGTCCCTGGAGCGACGAGTAGCTCCCGAGCACCGCGGCGGCGATCGCACCGCCGAGCGCCAACCAGGTGAGCACGAACCTGTCCAGGAGGACAATGGTTGTGGCGAGAGCGAGGAACACCATGTACCAGGCAATCTGGAATCCCCAGAGCGTGTTCTCGTACTGGACCACCGAGAGGGCCACGAAGGCGACCGGACAGTAGTAGAGCCACGGAGTCGTGGCCGAGCGTCGCTTGTGGGCCCAGAGGATGAGGGCGGTGGCTGCGATGAGCATCGCCGCACCCAGGAACTCCTCCCACCGGATGTTGAAGTGGGCGATGTGGGCGAGCAGGACCACGACGACGTTGGGGAAGAAGATCCGGTTCTCATTGTGCTGGGCCCACATCGGGCCCCAATCGATCACGTGGGCGTAGGAGCCCTTGATCACCCGTACGTCCACCCACTGGTCGGCGATGGGAACGTCAACGGCAAATCGATCGACGAACCAGAGGTAGCCCACCAGGGGCAGGCCGAATCCCAGGGCCGTGAGGACAGCGACCAGTCGCGGGTCCCAGCCGTCGATCTGGCGGCCGGCGCCGGGACGGACATCGGGAGCCCCGCCGGTCGCGTCCTCGGGGCCGACAAGGGCGTCCACCGCGGATGGCGACGCGGCTGGGTCCGCCGTGGCTGCCCCGCGGGTTGCCGTCCCGTCGGAGCCACCCCCCCTCATGGGCAACGCCCCTCCGGCCGGACCGTGCCGAGACCACCGGATGGTCGCGGACAACCGCGCCCCGCCCCCGCCTCCACCAAGAGCAGGCCGAGACGCGGGCCCCGGTGTCGGGGACCGAGCGGCACCGACGCCACTCCCGGCTCGGATGGTGTTCGTCGACTGGGACATCGGGTCGCACCCGGTGCTCGCGTGGCCCGCCCGTGGTCCGACCGCATGCGCTCATCCACGATGCCCCGATCGAGATCGTTCCATCGTGGGGCGAACCGTGCCACCCTCACGGGTTCGGTCAGCGCGGTGGTGGGGACCAGGCCGGCGCCGGGGTGCTCGACCACAGCGACGGCCCATCCGCCGGCCTGGTCCTCGAGCCCGGAGCCGGGCACGGTAGTGGATGGGATCACGGCAAGACGGTAGCCACCAGCATGGATCCGATCCACCCTCGGGCAGATCGGCTTCGTGAGCCCCCGGGACGTCGCTCCCGCTGACCTCGGACGGGCCGGTCCAGGCCGGCGGCCTGCCGTGGACCTCTGGCCGCGCCCTCCTCCCTTCAGCCCGCCCTGGTGGGAAACCCTGGCCACCGGCGGGTAGCACCGCGCCCACCCCCGCGGTGGGTGGCCAACCAGGGCTCAGCTGGCCTCGGCGTGTTCGAGCACGGGGGCGCTCGCCAGTGGGCGGATCTCCTCGGCCAGGCGGGCGGTGATCACCGGACGGGGGTTGAAGCTCAGGAGGCTCTCCAGCGAGTAGTAGCGCTTCAGCATGGCGAAGGGCAGTTCGACGGGCAGCCAGAGCAGGTCCCGCGCCTTGCCGTAGTAGAGGCAGCACCCGACCACGAAGACCAGCTGGGGCACCACCCGCAGGGACAAGATGATGGCCAGATGGGCGAGGTTGATCTTCCCGCTGGGTTGCAGGATCGATTCGGCGACGATGTACATGAGGACGGCCAGTCGCAGCGGCGTCAGCAGGCGCTGACCGGTGGACCTCGTGCCGAAGAACCAGAACCGGGGTCCGGCGAGCCCGGTCACCACCGGCACGAATCGCGAGAACGACATGGTGCTGCCGCGGTTCCACCGGGTCCGTTGGGCCCGGAGCTGGCGCTGCGTGTTGGGGACGTCCTCGAAGGACCGGATCCGGGTGTCGAGCTGCACCCGGTACCCGAGGCGGGTGATGCCGGCGGTGAAGTCCTGGTCCTCGCCGTACATGCCGTCCACGAAGCCGCCGATCTCGACGGCCGGGGCCCGGCGGAAGCCGGTGAAGGTGCCCGGCACGCACGTCACGCCGTCGACCACGTCGAGAGCCGGTCGGACCAGGCCGAAGTTGACCACCAGCTCGAACAGCCGGGCTCGGTCGATCCAGGTGGTGTAGGGCTCCCTCGGCAGGGTGAAGGCACCGACCATGCCGATCTGGGGATCGGAGAGGAAGTAGGAGATGGCGTAGGAGAAGGCCTTCTTGTCGATGATGCAGTCGGCGTCGATGCGGAAGACGTAGTCCGCGGTGCACCGGGACAGGGCCTTGTTGAGGGCGGCGGACTTGCCGTGGTGACCGCCGTGGACGATCTCGCCGGTGGCGAAGCGGAGCCTGGCCATCGCCGCTTCGGCCAGGGCGACGGTGTCGTCGGTGGAGCCGTCGTCACAGATGATGGCCCGCACGGGGCCGCCGTAGCACTCCGCCGCCTCGTCGATCGACTCCAGGAGGTCGACGATGTTGATCTCCTCGTTGAACGCCGGGGTGATGACCTCCAGGGCGGGGCGTTCGTCGCTCAGGCGCACGGGACGGTGGTGCACCAGCCGGACCATCCCGAGGAACAGGACGATCAGGCGCAGGACGTAGGGGCCGCAGCTGATGACGATGGCGGCCAGCACCAACGAGTTGTCACCGAAGTGCCTGATCAGGAAGGCGGCCATGCCGGAGACCACGGCCACCGCGGCCAAGGTCGAGACGACCAGGATGATGTCGGCGTGCCAGTCGTGGCCCCGGTGCAGGGGGAACGGCGTCTTCTTCGGGAGCTGGAAGCTGGTGAAGGCCAGCCGGAAGATGACCAGGCCGGCGATGCCGTACTGGATCAGCAGGGCCATGACCGGCGTGGGGCCGAGGGGGAGCCCGGTGGTGAGCACGAAGACGCCGAAGAGCACGTCGGCCACCGCCGAGACGACCAACAGCAGGGCGACGTTCATCAGGATCATGATCCGTCGGGCCAACGAGGCCCGGAAGCAGACGGCCAGCGCCACGCCCGAGGCGATGACGCTCACCTGGAACACCGGGGGGAGCAGGTGCACGTAGGTGTCCACCACCGTGGGCTGGGGGATGACCGAGGTGAGCAGCTGCTCGACCACGCCGTAGTACACGTCCACCAGGGTGGGCGAGTGCTGGCCGACCAGCAGGAGGGACATGAGGAAGCTGATGGCGAGGAAGGAGCTGCAGCGGGCGTAGCTCGGGCGGAGCGGGGGGACCATCAGCACCAGCGGCCCGTGGCCCTGGTCCGAGTCGTCGTAGCTCCGGGTCATCGGCTTCAGGACCACGAAGGCCAGGATGGCCGCGTCCAGGAGCACCAGGGCCAGGCCCCGCAGGTCCACGGTGGTGACGACCGCCATCCCTTCGCCCCTACGACCGGATGGTGGCGGTCATCCCGGGCAGGAGGCCGGGCACGGTGCGGTTGAGCTTGACGATCACCGCGTAGGTCACCGCCGAGCTGTTGCTGGTGGGGCTGAGGACCACCCCGGTGACGACGCCGGACTGGCTGAGGTTGAGCACCGAGAAGGCCACCGTCGCCGTGTGGCCGACCTGGAACCGGCCGATGCTCGACTCGGGGACCTGGGCGGTGACCTGCTGGATGCCGCCGATGATCTCGACGAGCGGCTCGGTGCCCCCGGTGGACGGGGTCCCCGACGGCGTGGGCTGGGACGGGAACAGGGAGAAGCCCGAGGACTGGTTGGCGGCGATGGCCGCCGGGGCCTTGTAGGCAGGGACGCCGGCGGGGCCGAGGTTCTCGCCGGTGGAGCCGTTGACCTGGGCGACCACGCCGGCGGCCGGGGCCACGATGGTGGCGTCCTGTACCTGTTGCTGCACCTGGGCCAGTTGGGCGGTGGCCTGGTTGAGCGCCGCTTTGGCCTGGGCCTGGGAGCCCACGCTTCCCGGGGCCGTCTGGAGGGCTCCTTGGTTCTCGGCCAGGTCGAGGGCGGCCTGGGCGGCGTTGACCGTCGCCTGGGCCGCGTCTGTCGGCCTGCATGGACTGGGCCTGGACCACGGGCACCTGGGCCTGGGCCTTGGCCACGGCGGCGTTGTTGGCGTCCGACGTGCTCTGGAGCTGCTGGCAGTGGGTGAACAGGGTCTGGGCCGACACCAGGGCGGTGCCGGTCAGGCTCGGGTCGGGCGCCACCGGCCCGTTGGGACACGCCTGGGTGAACAGCGTGTAGTTGCCCTGGGCCACGGCCTCGGCCGACGTGACCGCGCCCTGGGCGGCGGCGATGTTGGCCGCCCCGGTCTGGGTGGTGGCGGCCAGTGCCGCCTGGGCATTGGCCAGGGCCGTCTGTTGCTGCTGCACCTGGAGCCCGTTCTGCTCGCTCTGGGCGGTGGTGAGCTGGGGGGAGCTGGCCTGCTGCAGCGCCGCCTGGTCGGCGGCCACGACCTGTTGGTCGGCGCGCACCTGGGCGTTCAGGGTGCCGAGGTCCTGGGTGGCGAGGACCTGTCCCGCCCTCACCTCCTGGCCGGGCTTGACGTTGATGGCCACCACCTTGCCGGTGTTGGCGAAGTTGAGGTCGTACACCTTCGAGGTGCTCACCACCGCCGGGAAGGTCTGGGCGCCGGCGGTGGCCGCGTCCACCGTGTAGATGGAGGCGATGGCGGCCAGTGCGGCGATCACCACGGCGAGGGCCAGTTGCCGCCGGCTGATGTGGAGGCGTCCCGGGTCGCGCTCGGACAGGGCCGGCCCGTCGATCACGCCGACCCGGGAACTCCCTCCGGCGGTCGGCGCCGGCGAGGCCCCGCCCGGGTCGAGGGACGAGGCGGGCTCGTCGGAGCCGCTGGGAGTGGACATGCTCAGCGAGGCGTTCATCCCCCTCACCTTCTCGGTCTTGCGGTGGGACCGAACCGTGGTCATCGGACCTCCTGGTGGCCGTGGCACCCCGCCGGGCGCCTGGTGGATTCTGTGGGTGACCGTCTCATGGCCTCATCGACCTCATGGGCTCATCAACCTCCGCCGCAGACGCTCGTCCTTGACCCAGGTGACGAGCATGTAGGCCCCCCCGATCAGCATGAGGACCATGCCGACCAGCACGGCGTCCCGGCCGAAGCCCCGCCGGCCGAGGAGCGTCCCCCACAGGTCGAGCGAGTTCGGCGGGCCGTGCACCAGGTCCGACGAGACGAGTAGCGGTGCGGGCGGGGCGCCGGCCGATGCCGTGAGCGGGAGGCCGACCACGCCCAACATCCTCCGCAGCGGCGGCAGGGGTGGAAGCGAAGGGTCGGCGCCGAACAGGGGACCCAGGCGGACGCTGGCCGGGGAACTGACCGACTTCCCGTACTCGGCGTCGCCGTTGTAGGCGGCGGTGAGCACGTCGGTGCCCGCCGGCAGGCTGACCGTCGTGCAGCTCAGGCCCCCGGTGACCGACAGCTGCTGACAGCCGGACACGGGGGATCCGTTGCTGTAGAGGCTCACCGAGCCCCCGTAGTCGGAGACCACCTTGGCACTGATCTGGACGGCCTCCCCGGGACGGGCCGACGGCGTGGAGACCGACACCGAGGTGGCCGAGGGCTCCACGGGAGGCTGGAAGCGGGCGTCGCTGGCCATGGCCTGGAAGGCCGAGTAGCCCGATGCGTCGAGCGTGTACTGGAAGGTGCCCCCCTTGCCCGGGGCGTCGAAATAGACCACGCCCCTGATCATCGGGTAGCCGGTGTCGAGCAGGCTCTTGACCTCGGCCAGGTACTGACCCTGGGCCCCCGAGAGGGCGGCGGTCTCGGTGATCATCATGGGCTTCCCGAACGAGGCGAATGTGGAGTACCAGGCCCCGAAGCGCTGGGCGAAGGAACCGGCGGTGTAGGTGGTCGAGTTCCGCATGTAGCCGTCGACGGCGATCCAGTCGACATAGGCGGGCCCGGGGTAGTACTTGATCCAGTCCTGGTCCTGGCCCGAGGAGGCGATGCACCAGACGAAGGACACGTTGCTGGCCCCGGCCGCGGTGAACAGTGCGTGGATGTGCCGGAAGGCGGCGGCGTAGCCGGCGGGCCCGAGTCCGCCCATGCAGGACTTGTAGTCCGCCGAGTAGGGGAAGTTGAACTCGTAGAACCACCGCAGGAAGACCGGGGCCTTCAGTTGGGCCAGCTCGGTGGCGAAGCTGGTGATCAGGGCATCGTCACGCCCGGCGAGGATGTCGGCGTTGCTCGGGCCGCACCGCCAGTCGATCATCGGGGTGCCCCCGCTGGCCAGCACCCTCTGCAGGGTCGACGTCGATGCCGGGGTGGCCCAGTCCTGGTAGACGTGGACGACCGAGAGGGAGCGGTTCAGGCCGCTGTTGAACGACGAGAGCTTGCTCAGCTCCTGGTCGACCGGCGTCAGATTGCCCACGGGGAGGGGACGCACCCAGGCCCCGAGGTACGCCGATCCCACCGGGGGGATGAAGGGACGCCCCCGGAGGCCGGCGGTCGGCTTGACGGTGACCGACATCGGCGCCGATGACGAGGGGGCGTAGGACGCGTCGCCCAGGTACTCGGCCACGATGGTGTGGGATCCCTCGGCGAGCGACGACGTCTCGCAGCTGCTGGCGTTCAGCACCGGCACGTTGTCGCAGCCGGCGATGGGGGTGCCGTTGTCCAAGAAGGCCACGGTCCCGCCCAGATCGGATTCGGCCACGGCGGCCGTGATCACGACGACCTTCCCCCGTGGGGGCGCGGCATCCGAGATCGACACCGAGGTCCGGGTGGCGGACCGGTCGGGTTGGAAGTACGAGCCGGCGGACAACGAGTCGAAGGCCGACTGGCCGGCGGCGTTCAGCCCGAAGCCGTGGACGGTCCCGGTCACCGGGTCCCGCCCGTTGGCGTCGTCGTAGATGACCGCCTTGACCGACGGGAACGTCGACGGCAGCGCCGACCCGAGGATGCGCAGATAGTTGGCCTGCAGGGTGGAGTTCGGACTGGCGACCGCACCGGTGTCGGAGATCATGAGCGGCTTGCCGGAGGCGGAGAACTCCGAGTACCAGGAACCGAACTGCGCGTTGATCGAGTCGACGGTGGACGGACTGGTGGTCTCGTTGAAACTGTCGGCTCCGATCCAGTCGACGAAGCCGTCGCCGGGGTAGTAGGCGGACCAGGGCGTGCCAGGGCTCTGCGGGCTATCGGTGTCCACCGACCACACGAACGCCACGTTGGTCGCGCCGGCCAGCCGGAACTGGCGGACGATCTCCTGATAGGCCTGCACATAGCCGCCGGCGCCGGCCTGGCCCAGGCAGCTGGCCGAGTCGCCCGGGGCGGCACCGGGGTCGGGGAACCACCGGAGCAGCATCGGGATGCCGGTTGCGGCCATGGCCCGCGCTTCGGCGGCGATGGCCAGGTCGTCGGTCCCGCTGGCCACATTGGCGTCGGTGTCGCCACAGGACCACGTGACCATCGGGATGCCGCCGGTGGCGAACACCTGCCCGAGCTGCGTGGCGTTGACGGTGGCGGTCCAGGCCAGATTGACCTGGACGATCGACAGGTGGCGTGCGGTGCCCTGATTGAGGGCGGCGATCCCATCGAGCCCGGCAGGGACGGGGTTTCCCGTTCCCGTCGAGCCGTTGGGATCGAGGTAGGCGCCGAGGTAGGCCTGGCAGGGGCCGGGCACCGGGGGCTGGCGGACCGACCCCGCGGGAGCGCCGGCCCGCGACGCGGAGCACTGGGCCCCGGTGGTGTGGGCGACCGGGACTGTCCCGGCACCGGTCCCGATGGCGTGTGACTGCGGTCCGGCCAGGGTCTGGGTCCCCGCCGGGGGCTCGACGACCACCGACTGGGGAGCCGAGGTCGACGGCGCGACGGCGGCATCACCGCTGTAGGCGGCGACGATCGCATCGGTACCCACCGGCAAGGCAGATGTGGTGCAGCCGGCGGGCAGCGAGAGGGGCAGGCTCGAACAGCCGGCGAGGGCGGCACCGTTGCTCAGGTAGGTGACACTGCCCCCGTGGTCGGAGCCGTCCACCGTGCCCGAGATCGACACCGGCTGACCCTGGGTGACGTGGAGGCCACCGGCGCTGACGGTGGTCACCGATGGTGACCGGGCCGGCTGGAAATAGGGGGCCCGTGACAGCGCCCCGAAGGAGGCCCGGCCGTTGGCATCGAGGGCCAACGGGACCTGCGTGACCGACTGGGGTGCGTCGAAGTAGACCAGGCCCTTGACTGCGGGATACCCGGTGGGGAGGTCGGCGCCGACCTGGCCGAGGTACTGGCTCTGGGAGCCCGGCGCGACCCCGGTGTTCGAGACCAGCAGCGGCTTCCCATAGGAGGCAAAGGTCGAATACCACCCGTCGAACGCACTCGTCCCGGGAGCGGCGGCCGGGCCGAAGGCGTCGGCGGCGATCCAGTCCGCGCTGTCCGGACCGGGATAGAAGCCGGCCCAGGCCGAGCTGGAGCCCTGCGAGGCGTCGATGGACCAGACGCTCGCCGCGTTGGAAGCGCCGGCAGCCACGAGGAGCTGCTGGACGTGCCGGTAGGCCGCCACGTAGCCCGACGCACCGCCCGCGCCCAGGCATCCCTGCGTCACGGGGTCCGAACCGTTGGGATCCGGGAACCACCGCAACAGGACCGGAGCACCCAGCGCGTTCAGCTGCTGGCCGAACCGGGTGATGAGCGTGTCGTCCGCCCCGGCGGTGATGTTGGCATCGGTGTCGCCGCACTCCCAGGTGATCATCGGGATGGCGCCGGCCGCGGTCACCTGCCCGAGCGTGCCGGTGTCCAGGGGAACGCTCCAACCCTGGTCCACTTCGACGAGCGACAGGGGACGACCCAGGCTCTGCTCCACGCCGGGCAGCGCGGCCAACTCGGCGGCGGTGCCGACGCTGCCTCCCAACGGGGTCGCCGCAGTGAGCCCGGCTCCCGAGGGGTCGACGAAGGCACCGAGATAGGCGGATCCTGCCGTCGGGATCACCGGTGGGTGCAGGGTGGTGGGGGAGCGGACCGGCAGGACGGGCGGCGCTCCCGGGACCGGCGGTGTCGGTGTCGTGGTCGATCCGGAGGGGGTCGGTTGCGCCACGGTCAGGGATGCGCCCGAGGAAGGCGAGGAGATGGCGACCAGACTGACCAGGCCGGTCGTCAGCGCCACGGACAGCGCCACCACCCGGCGGCGGCCCCGGTGGCGGGCTCCCCTCACCAGCGAGTCTCCGAGGCCGTGCCTGTGGGATCGAACCGTCGACTGCGATCGATCAAGCGGCAGCCTCGGGGGTCGGGTGCGGTACCGCCCACGACGGTGCCCTCCCTGATGACAGCTAGCTTCCACCCTGCCCGTTGGCCCATCGGCGCGCCCCTCGCCCTCCGTGTGACTGTGTCGACAGGGAGACTCGACGGTGCCCTCCTGCCCGAAGGCGAAGCTACCACAAGATTCACCCTAAGCGGTTATTACATCACATAGAGTGGTGAAACGGAAGAGCCGGGTCTCGGCCTCCGATCAGCCGGTGGAGGGTACGCAGACGAGGGCGGTCAGCCCGTAGCCGCCGGCTAGCCCCCCGAGGTGGCGGCGTACGATTCGAGGAACGACACCGCCGGGCCGGCGTCAGCCTGGGCGCAGGTTGGGCACTGGGCCGATGCCCCCGGGATGTTCAGCCAGTACCCGTCGACGAGGGACCTGGTCTCCGCCACCACCGCGGTCAGGCTCGCCGCACTGACGGCCCCACTCCCGGGAATGGACGTGGTGATGCCGAGCAGGATCGGATGTGAGGGGGCGGCCGCCCGGGCCTGGGCGACGGCCTGGCTGACGAACGAGGTGAACCCCGGCTCGTCCTCGGCCTGCTGACCTTGGATCTCGATGATGTCCGATACGGCGGCGCCCTGGCCCGCCATGTTCAGGTGCAGGTAGCCGGAGAACTTGCCGGTGGCCGAGGTGAGCTGGTTGGACGCCGAGTAGCCGGCGCTCAGCAGCGGTGTCAGATTGGCGGCCGGCGTGAAGATCATCTGGAGTCCGTGGGCGTGGGCCAGGGCCAGGGCTTGGGCGGCGTAGGTGAACGGGGCCACCTTCTCGTTGGCCGGCGTGAAGGACCAGGCCTCGTTGTCGTAGAGGACGTACCGGACACCGGGCTCGAGGGTGGAGCCCTGGACGGCCGCCTGGAGGCCAGTGAAGCTGGCGAAGGTCTCGACCTTGGTGGCGAGGGGGACCAGCGCGTCGGGGACGCTGCCGTGGGGTCGGACGATCAGGAGCGTCCGCGGCGAATTGAAGATCTTGGTGATGGTGGCCGCAGGCAGGCCGTCCCGCTCCAGGAGCGCCAGGGTGAAGTCCTGGACCAGCCAGTACGGGCCGCCGGACGGGGCGGGGGCCGCCGTGCTCGGCGTCGGCAGGGTCGACGTCGTGCCTGGGGGATTGGTCGATGTCGTGGTGCCCGGGGCCTTCAGGCTGGCACCACCGCCGCACGAGCTGAGCAGCACGACCGACACGCCGAGTACGGCGATCGGGGCGGTCCACCGTGGCGCTCGACGAGTCATGGCCCCTCCTGGGCGGCAGCGAAGCGGGTACCGAACGGGCCGCTCCCCGCGGCCCGTTCGGCGCGGCTACCGGCCCGGCCCACGCTACAGGGGCAACGACGCCGTCGAACGGCGGGAGAGGCCGGGGGCACTCGGCACCGGCTTGTACTGGGGAATCAGGGACCCCATCCTGTATCTCTAACGGTGTACTTGAAGTAGAGGTTGAGGTTGAGGTTTAGACTTAGGCAGGTCCGCCGGTGCTGGGTCTCCGTACGGGACCGGGTGCCTCTGCGCCCGAGTCAGCACGGGTGACGGCGATCAGACGAGCGGGGCCGCGTCCGTGCGCCCGGAGCGAGCGTTGCAGGCTCCTGCGGGCTTCTCGACCGCCCGGGAGGCACGGAGTCGATGGCCTCGGTGGTGCTGCAGAGGCGACGACCCACTCGTGACCCCTCGGATCGAGTTATAGGGTGACCCCGTGGCGGACCAGCGGACACTGGTGGTGGTGGGAACGGGGGCTGTGACCGGCGCACCCGACCAGTGCGTGCTCCAACTTGCCCTGAACGGGATCGGGGCGACTCCGGCAGAGTCCCTGGGGATCTGCTCGACCGCCGCCGAGGGGGCGATCGCCGCCCTCGAGGGTGCGGGCGTGGTCCGAGACGACATTCGGACGGTGAACCTCTCCGTGCAGGACTTCTTCGATCAGGCCCAGCAGAAGGTCACGGCCAGGATCGGCAGTTACGAACTGGAAGTGATCGTTCGCAACGTGGACGACGTCAGTGGCCTGCTCGGGGTCCTGTCCGATGCTGCCGGGGACGCGCTCCAGATCCGGTCGCTGCTGCTCGGCATGCGAGATGCCGGGCCGCTCTTCAGGGAAGCGCGGCGCCAAGCGGTTCGGGACGCCCAGGAGAAGGCCCGGGATCTGGCGGAGGCCGCGGAGCTGCAACTCGGCTCGATCCAGAGTCTGGAGGACAACGAACGCCCTGGATCCCCATTCCCGGCACGGTCGATGCACGCGCTTGCCGCCTCGGCCATGCCGATCGAGCCGGGTCAGACAAGCGTCAGGGCATCGGTCACGATCACCTACGCCATCGCCGGCCGACACCCCTGAACCCCCCTCGCCTCGCTTGCCAGTCGAGGAGTCGCCGATCTCGCCGGACTGGCAGTCCGGCGTCGAAAGGTGCCGCGGGAGCCATCGAGACCTGAATTTACGATGATGCTTCACAGCCCAAGAGCGGTTGACCGGAGGGGCCGGTCCCAACGGTGGGCCTGTAGCGGGGCGGTGCGCGGGCCGTGGGCCAGCCCGCCACAGTCCCGATGTGGCCGTCGGATAGCTTGGGCCCGGCCACCAGCGTGGTGGACGGCGGCCGGCCCAGTCGGAACCAGGTGATCCCGTGACGATGCAAGCTCCCGAGGGCCTTCCCTTCCACGACCACCAGGACTTCGACGACGCCGACCGTGGGTTCGTGGGGGCCATGGAGCCGTGCGTGGTGACCACGGAGTCCGGTCGGGTGATCTGGGACAACGATGCCTACGCCTTCCTCGAGGGCGAGTGCCCCGACACCGCGCACCCGAGCCTGTGGCGCCAGAGCCAGCTCTGCGCCAAACAGGGTCTCTACGAGGTGACCGACGGCATCTACCAGGTGCGGGGTCTCGACCTGTCCAACATGACCCTGGTCGAGGGGGACGCCGGGGTCATCGTCATCGACCCGCTCATCTCCAAGGAGACGGCCGCGGCCGCCCTGGCCCTCTATCGCCGGCACCGGGGGGATCGCCCGGTCACCGCCATCATCTACACCCATGCCCACGTCGACCACTTCGGTGGCGTCCACGGCGTGTACCGCGAGGGTGTGCCCATCGTGGCCGGGCACGGGTTCGTGGAGTCGGCGGTGTCCGAGAACGTCTATGCCGGCACGGCCATGAGCCGCCGGGCCGAGTACATGTACGGCGCCCAGCTGGCCAAGGGGCCGGCCGGCCAGATCGGCGCCGGCCTCGGGCAGACCACCTCGCTCGGGTCGATCGGGCTCATCCCGCCCACCTTGGAGATCACCCACACCGGCCAGGAGGAGCGACTGGACGGCGTGCTCATCCGCTTCCAGATGACCCCGGGCACCGAGTGCCCGGTCGAGATGAACTTCCTGTTCCCCGAGCGGCGGGCCCTGTGCATGGCCGAGAACGCCACCCACAACCTGCACAACCTGCTGACCCTGCGCGGCGCCCTGGTACGAGACGCCCGGATCTGGTCCCGCTACCTCGCCGAGGCCATCGACCTGTTCGCCGACGACGCCGACGTGGCCTTCGCCTCCCACCACTGGCCCACCTGGGGCCGCGACCGGATCGTCACCTACCTCTCGCTCCAGCGCGACCTCTACGCCTACCTGCACGACCAGACCCTCCGGCTGCTCAACCAGGGCTACACCGGCATCGAGATCGCCGAGATGGTGACCATGCCTCCCGCCCTCGACCAGGCATGGAACACGCACGGGTACTACGGCTCGGTGAGCCACAACGTGAAGGCCATCTACCAGCGCTACCTGGGCTGGTTCGACGGCAACCCGGCCCACCTGTGGCAGCACCCACCGGTCGAGTCGGCCACCCGCTACGTGGACTGCCTGGGCGGCGCCGAGGCGGTGGTGGCCAAGGCCCGGGAGTACGTCGACGCCGGCGACCTGCGCTTCGCCGCCGAGCTGCTCAACCACGCCGTCTTCGCCGACGAGGGGAACACCGCGGCCCGGTCGCTGCTGGCCGACGTGTACGACACCCTCGGCTACGGCGCCGAGAACGGCACCTGGCGCAACTTCTTCCTCCAGGGGGCCTACGAGCTCCGGCACGGCGTCCAGGTCGCCGCACTCGACTCGGCCGGGGCCGCCGACATGGTCGCCGCCCTGACCGTCGAGCAGCTGTTCGACTCGGTGGCCATCCGCATCGACGGGCCCAAGGCATGGGACCTCCGGCTGGCCATCGACTGGGTGTTCACCGACCTCGGCCACACCTATCGCACCTCGCTCAGCAACGGCGTGCTCATCCAGGACGTGGACCCACGAGACGGCACCGCCGACCTCACCGTGACCCTGACCAAGCCGGGCCTGCTCGGCCTCCTGGGCGGTGGCGGATTGGACGGGGTGCAGGCCGAGGGCGACACCGGCGTGGCGGCGGCGCTGCTCGGGGTGCTCGACCCCCCACGGCGGAGCTTCCCCATCGTCACTCCCTGACCGACGCCCAGCGCGGCGACGGCAGGGCGCCGAGCGGAGTCGTGGCGCCCGCTCGAGCGTTGCTGCCGAGCCGCCGGTCTGCCTCCTCCGATCTTGACCGCTCGCTCATGGGTTGATCATCGAACCCTCACATCCGCGCCCTTCACTGATCGGTGGGCACGGTCGCCGAGGGGCGCCCGATCCGACGAGGGCCGGACCGGTCGAGAGGAGGACCCGTGAGCCTGGACACCACGCACCTGCTCCGTCGGGCCGGGTTCGGCGCCACGACGACCGAGGCCGAGGCCGCCGACGCGGAGGGGTACGGCGCCACGGTGGATCAGCTCATCGGGGGACTCGGGCAACCCGACCCGGGAGCCGACGCCATTGCCGTGCCCGACCTCGGGTCCCCACTGACCTACTTCGCCGGGCTCCGGGCGGCCAAGAAGAGCGGGGACACGGCGGCCAGACGGACCATCCGTCGCCAGCTGAAGGCGGAGTTCGCCGCCCTGACCAGCTGGTGGCTGGCCCGGATGGTGGCCACCACCAACCCGCTCCAGGAGAAGCTGACCTTCCTCCTCCACGGTCACTTTCCCACCGCCATCTCCAAAGTCCACTTCCCGGCGTTCATGTACGGCCAGAACCAGCTCTTCCGGCCCAGGGCCCCGGAGGGTTCGACGCCCTGACCCAGGCGGTGGCCACCGACCCGGCCATGCTCATCTGGCTCGACGCCGCCTCGGACAAGGCCGCCGACCCCAATGAGAACTTCGCCCGCGAGCTCATGGAGCGGTTCACCATGGGCATCGGTACCTACGCCGAAGCCGACGTCCGGGCCGCGGCCTACTGCTTCACCGGCTGGCGGCTCGACATCGGCACCGGCGCGTTCACCATCAACCAGGCCGAGCACAGCCCGGTCACCCAGAAGGTGCTCGGCACCCCGGTCAACACCGGAGCCCAGGTCATCGACCTGGTCACCCACAGCCGAGCGTCGAGTCCCGGTTCGTCCCGGCGGCCGTCTGGAGCCATCTGGCCTACCCGGTGGGCCCGTCCCACCCGGTGGTGGCCGAACTCTGCGCCCGCCTACGCCGCCGACCTGAACATGACCAACCTGCTCCGGGCGGTCCTCCAGCACCCCGAGTTCATCTCGTCGACGGCCAGGACCGGCCTCATCAAGCAGCCCACCGAGTATGTGGTCGGTGCCCTCCGGGCCCTGGCCGTCCCGGCCGCCCGGGTGGCGTCAGATGGCTCGAGGCCTCCAGGCCACGCTGGCCGCCATGGGCCAGGTCCTCTTCGACCCACCGCAGTGTCGGCGGCTGGTCCCAGAACTCCTACTGGCTGTCGACGGCGGCGGCCTGGCCCGCTGGTCCTTCGCCCACCAGCTGGCCACCGTGGCCGACCTGTCCCCGGTGGCCGACGCCGCGCCCGCGGCCGGGTCGACGCCCTGGGATCGCTGTTGTCGGTGGACGAATGGTCATCCACCACCGCGTCAGCACTGCGCCAGGCGGGCAACGACCCGGCGCTCCTCACCACCATGGCCCTGGTCTCCCCCGAGTACGTGACGAATTGAGGTCCACGTGACGAACACCACGACCCCGGGCGGTGTGGGCGACCCTCTCCCACCGGGTGACGAAACCCCTCCCCACAAGAAGCTCGACCGGCGGAGGTTCCTGGCTCTGGCCGGGGGAGCCGGCGCCATCGGCGTGCTCGGTGCCGCCCTCGGTCCCCGGGCCTGGGACGTGGTCTTCGGGGGTCCTCGGACCCCCGGGGGACGCTCTCGGCCGCCACGACCAAGCGGCTCGTCCTGGTCACCCTGTACGGCGGCAACGACGGGCTGAACACCGTGGTGCCCTACCAGGATCCCGCACTACGCCGCCTCCCGGGGGAGCCTGGCCATCGATCCGGGCACTGTCCTTCCCATCGGCGAGGGATACGGCCTGCACCCCGCCCTGGTCGGGCTGAAGAAGCTCTGGGAGGGCAAGAAGCTGGCCATCGTCCAGGGGGTCGGCTTCCCGGATCCCAACTACAGCCACTTCGAGTCCATGGACATCTGGCAGAGCGGCTCCACCTCGTCGTCCACCACCACCGGCTGGATCGGGCGGTGGCTGGACTCGAACGGATCGAGCCCGTTGCGGGCGGTGGGCATCGGCCCGACCACGCCGGTCGTCCTCCAGGGGGAGAAGGTCCAGGGCGCCTCGCTCCCGGCGGGCCCCATCCAACTCCCCGGGTCGGCGCCGAGCAGTCGCTGTTCGCCCAGCTCGCCGGGACCACCAAGTCCGAGGCCCGCCTGGTGGCGGACGCGGCCCGGTCCAATGCCGACCTGCTCACCGTCAAGCAACGCCTGGGCCCCGTCCTCGACCGCACGGCCACCAGCGACCCCCTCCATCTGCGCTCGGCCACGGGGGCGCCGGCGGACTCGACGGCCCAGGGGGCCCTGGCCATCGCCGACGGCGGCGGTGGCCTCGAGCACCAGCGTGCTGGCCACCCAGCTGAGCATCGTGGCCAACCTCATCCTGGCCGGCTCACCCACCGAGGTCTACAACGTGGAGCTCGGCGGCTTCGACACGCACGCCGACCAGACCCCCACCCAGCAGACCCTCCTGGGCGAGCTGGACACGGCCGTCAGCGCCTTCGTCGAGGCCATGGGGGCCGACACCCGGGGCCAGGGGACGGTGGTCGTGGTCTACACCGAGTTCGGCCGCCGCATCGTCGGGAACGCCAGCGCCGGGAGCGACCACGGCTGGGCCAACGTCGTGTTCGTGGCCGGCCACGGGGTCCGCGGCGGCTGGTATGGGGAGCCGGCGAGCCTGACCAAGGTCTCCGACGGCAACCTGATCTTCACCACCGACTTCCGGTCGGTCTACGCCTCGGTCCTGGCCGAGGTGCTGGGCGCCGACCCCGCCGACTACCTGGCCGGCCGGTTCCGGACCCTGCCGTTCGTCTGACCCCGGTTGGTGGCCGGGAGGCGGTCGGCCATGGGTCCGGCCGATCCGCGGCGATCGCCGTGACCCAGGGCCCGCCCGCTCGGGAACCGGCCCGGGCCGCGACCGGGCAGCATCCTCGACACCGGGCACAGCCGGCGCACGCCACCAGCGGTCGCCGGGGTGTGGGCCGGTCGGTCGTCGGACCCCGGAGCGTCAGCGGGGGCGGTGCCCACCCTCGGCCCGCCACTCGACGATCCCGAGGATGGTGATGAGCAGCCCGATGGCACCGAAGGTGATCTGGAGCGGTGGGGAGACCACCACCCACGCGGCCTCGAGGGTGACCCAGGCCACCAGGCCGACCCCGACGCAGACGTGCCCGAGCCGGGCCAGCGGGTGTCGGAGGAGGGTGGCCACGGCCACGACGCCGGGGGCGACGCCGACCAGGACGAGCAGGGCCACGCCGGGCCACCGCCAGGTGGAGAACCAGGTGCCCCCGAGGTAGCGCACGGGCAGGGCCGTGGTGGCGTGCGTGATCAAGTAGGAGCCCCCACCGAGGCCGCACAGGGACACGAAGGCCTCGAGGGCGACCAGCGTGCGCAGGCCCGGGGAGAGCCGGGACTTCGGGGTGGGCGGCGCCGTCGATGGGGAACCGAGGGCGACCACGCTCGAGTCCATGGCGTCGGTAGTCGGCGGCATGGTCGGCGGCAACCTGGTCAGCCAGCGCCGCTCGAGGCTAGGCCCACGACGGCCTTGCCCAGCTGATCGCCCCACTCCCGGGCCCGGGTCGTCTCGCCGGTCAGGAGGTGGCTCTGCTTGTCCACGAGGAAGCTCTCCGGCGGCGAGGCGAGGGCCACCCCGTGCACGACCAGAGACCGCGAGATGCCCCGCGAGGCCCGGCCGGTCAGGATGGCCGACGTGTGGGCCCTCGTGTCGAAGGCCGCACCGGCCACCACCAACGTGCCCAGCGAGTCCAGCCACTCGCGGACCCCGGCTATCCTCGTCGGCCCCCGGTTCGAGGGCCAGTTCACTACCCGGCTTGTCGAGCTGCTCCGGCGCCCCCTTGCGGGTGGTCGGGCGGGGCATGCCGTGAGCGTGGGTGGGTGCGCCCACGGCCAGGCAGTCCAGATCGGTGAGGTCATCGGGCTGGACATCGTGGGCCCGGAGCACCCGGACCTCCATCCGGTTGCTCAGACCCTCGGCCACCGCCTCGGCGATGGACCGCGTGCTGCCGAACATCGACTCGTAGACAACCAACCCTCGCATCGTTGCCTCCTTTCGCTGTCCCTCACGCCAGGGTGGCACGGTCGCCGGGGGGCGACCAGGGGCGAAGGTCCTGACGTGACGGGCGGGTGGTCGAACGACGGCGTCCGGCCCCGGGGGAGTCGGCCGGTCCGGCCCCGACAGCCCCGGCCGACCGGGTAGAGCACCGGCAGTTGGAGCGCCCGCCGCCCCGGCGGTGGGGTGGCCGTCCGATGCGCCCAGTGTCCTTATCGCCACTATCAGTGGTAATCTGGGAGCGAGCCCGCTTCGGGTCGGAACAGAGCCGCATGCCCTTGGTGAGCGGCATCGCACGGGAGCGGGGGTAGGCCGCCGTCTGATGAACGACAAACTCGCCACGGCACGAGTCGCCGCGCCGTTCCTACGCCGCCTGCGCCCGGCCCGGTCACCGCGGGCGGTGTCGTGACCGCGTCCGGCCCCAATTGATCGTTGGTCGGGGTAGCGCGACGGAAACGGTCGACGGTGGGGCCGACGACAAGAGGGCACCATGAGGCTGATCTACTTCGACATCGACACCCTTCGGGCCGACCACCTCGGCTGCTACGGCTACCCACGGCCACCAGTCCCGCCATCGACGCCCTGGCCGCCGAGGGCATCCGGTTCGACAATTGCACGCCTCGGACACCCCCTGCCTGCCCTCCCGCTCGGCCCTGTCCTCGGGGCAGTTCGGCATCCGCAACGGCTCCATCAACCACGGCGGGCCCTCCACCGACCCGTTCCCCGAGGGCCGCGACCGGCAGTTCCAGACCTCCCTGGCCCGCAACGGCTGGATGAGCGCCCTGCGGTCCCAGGGTCTCTGGACGGCATCGATCAGCACGTTCGCCGAACGGCACTCCGCCTACCACTTCGAGGCCGGGTTCAACGAGTGCTTCAACCTGGGCACCCGGGGCATGGAGACCGCCGAACAGGTCGCCGCCGTGGCGCGGGACTGGCTGGCCCGCAACGGGCAGCGGAGGACTGGTTCCTCCATGTCCACCTCTGGGACCCCCACACCCCCTACCGGACGCCCACCTCGTTCGGCGACCCCTTCGATGACGGTTGGGTCCCGGCGTGGCTGACCGAGGAGGTCCGGGCCGCCCACTGGGAGCAGCCCGGTCCCCACTCGGCCCAGGAGATCGCCGGGTTCAGCCCCCGCACCGTCTGGGACGAGTGGACCCGCCAGCCCCAGCAGGCCACCTCGATGGACGACGTCGCCCGGGTCTACGCCGGCTACGACACCGGGGTCCGCTACGCCGACCACCACGTGGGCCAGGTCCTCGACCAACTGGACGCACTGGGGCTGCTGGAGGAGACGGCGGTCATGGTCTCCTCTGACCACGGCGAGAACCTCGGCGAACTGGGGTCTACTGCGACCACCAGACGGCTGACCAGTTCACCACCCGCCTGCCCGTGGTCCTGGCGTGGCCGGGACTCGCCGACTCGGTGCTGCCGATCCAGGACGGCCTGCATTATCAGATCGACGTGATGGCCACGGTGCTCGAGCTGTGCGGGGCCTCGGTGCCCGAGACGTGGGACGGTCGCTCCTTCGCCGGGCCGCTGACCTCGGGCCAGGCGAGTGGACGCCGACCACCTGATCCTGTCCCACGCGGCGTGGACGGCGCAGCGCTCGGTCCGGTTCGGGGACTGGCTGTGCATGGAGACCTACTGGGACGCCTTCCATGGCTATCCCGAGGTCATGCTGTTCGACCTGGCCGCCGATCCCTATGAGCAGCGCGACCTGGCCTCGGCCGGCCCGACGTGGTCCAGCACGCGCAGGGACTCCTCCACGAGTGGAAGGAGGAGGCCATGAGCCGGTCGGCCCCGGCATCGACCCCATGTGGTCGGTCCTCCACGAGGGCGGGCCCTGGCACTCGAGGGTGGACGTGGCTGGTATCTCGAGCGACTGCGCCAGACAGGGCGCGGGCAGTGGGCCGACCGGTTCGAGGCCCGGGGCCCGCTGGGCGGGGGATCGGGACCGGGCCTGCCGGATCCCTGCCCCCAGCTGATCCCTCGGCCACGCCCGACCCTGGCCCATCCCGTCCGACCCGGCCGGCGTCGGTCAGCTGGCTCGGGGGTGGGCCCACGGAGCTGAGCCTCCACCTCGCACCTGGCCGCCACCACCAGCCGGTCGGCCAGCTCGTAGCCGAGGTAGTCCTCGATCCACGCCCGGACCGTGCCCGGCGTGGCGTTGGCCCCGGCCAGGTACTCGGTGCGGACGAGCTCCCCCTCGCTGTCGGTGATGCCCAGCCACCAGCCGCCGACGATGAACACCTCCGCACTGAAGTACCGGAGGAGGCACTCGCCGTGCGCGTAGGTACAGATCACCTGGAATCCGCCCCGTCCTGCCCCATGCGAACGACGTGCGAGATGGGTTGCGTTATGCAACCGCTGGGCGAGGCAGTGTCGCCACGCACCGTGAAGGCCCGAGGCCCGCACCCCACGGTCAATTGCCCCCCGGCCGGGCTTCCGACGGACGTGCGGCGCCGTCCCGCCGGGCCGGTGCGGGGTTCGGATCCGTTCGGAGTCGGGGCCGGGCGGGAGCGCCCACCCCGGCGGTCGAACGGTCCACCGCTCAGCGGACCGGAGTCGTCAGCGATCCTCCCGACGCCGGTTGGGCCTCCATGCCGGCGGCGCTCCTGCTCGAAGGTCCCCTGCTCCCGGAGGTACTCGACCACCTGGTCGGCGGCCTCACCCACCTCGACCTGGGTGGTGTCGAGCCGGATGTCGGGGAACCGCGGGCACCTCGTAGGGCGAGTCGACCCCGGTGAAGTTGGTCAGCTCGCCCCGCCGGGCCTTGCCGTAGAGGCCCTTCACGTCCCGCTCCTCGGCGATGGCCAGCGGCGTGTCCACGAACACCTCGCAGAACCGGTCGCTCGCCGATCAGCTCCCGGGCCATCTGACGCTCGGCCTCGAACGGGGAAATCAGCGAGACCAGCACGATCAGACCGGCGTCGGCCATCAGCGCGGCCACCTCGGCCACCCGCCGGATGTTCTCGACCCGGTCGGCGTCGCTGAACCCGAGGTTCTTGCTGAGGCCGTGGCGCACGTTGTCCCCGTCCAGCAGGTAGGTGTGCCGCCCGAAGGCGTGCAGGCGCTGCTCGACGTGGTTGGCGATGGTCGACTTCCCGGCCCCCGACAGCCCGGTGAACCACACCACGCACGGCTGCTGGCCGTTGAGGGCGGCTCGGGCGTCGCGGTCGATCTCCATGGTCTGCCAGTGCACGTTCTCCGACCGGCGGAGCGCGAAGTGCAGCAGCCCGGCCCCGACGGTGTGGTTGGACAGCCGGTCCACCAGCACGAAGCCCCCGGTCTCCCGGTGGGCCTCGTAGGGGTCGAAGGGGATGGGCCGGTCGAGGCTGACGTTGCCCACGCCGATCTCGTTCAGCTCCAGCGAGTTGGCCGCGGTGTGCTCCAGCGTGTTGACGTTGACCTTGTACTTGAGCTGGCTCACGGTGGCCCCCGCCGTGCGGCTGCCCAGCTTCAGCAGGTACGGCCGGCCGGGGAGCATCTCCTGCTCGCTCATCCAGACCAGGTGCGCCTCGAACTGGTCGGCCACCCCCGGGGCGTCCTCCGCCGCGGCCAGCACGTCCCCCCGGCTGATGTCGATCTCGTCGGCCAGGGTGAGGGTGACCGACTGGCCGGCCACCGCCTCATCGAGGTCGCCGTCGTAGGTGACCACCCGGCGACACGGTGGTCAGCCGGCCGTCGGGGAGCACCCGCACCCGGTCCCCGGGCCGCACCACCCCGCTGGAGATCCGGCCGGCGAAGCCGCGGAAGTCGAGATCGGGTCGGTTGACCCACTGCACCGACATCCGGAACGGCTTGGCCTGCTCCTCGGCCTCGATCTCCACCGTCTCCAGGAAGCCCGATGAAGGTGGGCCCGTCGTACCAGGGCGTGTTCGGGCTCGGTTCGGTGATGTTGTCACCCCGCAGGGCCGACATCGGGATGCAGGTGATGTCGTCCAGGCCGATGCCGTCGGCGAAGGCGCGGTACTCGGCCTCGATGGTCCGCGTGACCTCCTCGGAGTAGCCGACCATGTCCAGCTTGTTGATGGCCAGGACCACCTTGTTGATGCCGAGGAGCGACACCAGATAGCTGTGCCGCCGGGTCTGGTCGAGGACGCCCTTCCGGGCGTCCACCAGGATCACGGCCACGTCCGCGGTCGAGGCCCCGGTGACCATGTTCCGCGTGTACTGCTCGTGGCCCGGGGTGTCGGCCACGATGAACTTGCGGCGGTCGGTGGAGAAGAACCGGTAGGCCACGTCGATGGTGATGCCCTGCTCGCGTTCGGCGGCCAGCCCGTCCACCAGCAGGGCGAAGTCGAGGTCGCCGCCCTGGGTCCCGACCTTCTTGGAGTCGGCGTGCAGGGCCTCGAGGTGGTCCTCGAAGACCAGCTTGGACTCGTAGAGCAGTCGGCCGATCAGCGTGCTCTTGCCGTCGTCGACGCTCCCGCAGGTGATGAAGCGCAGGAGACTCTTGTGCTCGTGGACCTCAGGTACTCCTCGATGTCGGTGTGGGCCAGTGCCGGCGTGAGCGTCATCAGAAGTACCCCTCCTGCTTCTTGCGTTCCATGGACCCGCTGGCGTCGTGGTCGATGACCCGACCCTGTCGCTCCGACGTGGTGGTGAGCAGCATCTCCTGGATGATCCCGGGCAGCGTGTCGGCCTGGCTCTCGATGGCCCCGGTCAGCGGGTAGCACCCGAGGGTGCGGAAGCGCACGGAGCGGATCTCCGGCTCCTCGCCCTCAGCCAGTGGCATCCGGTCGTCGTCGACCATGATCAGCGTGCCGTCCCGTTCCACCACGGGTCGGGGGGCGGCGAAGTAGAGGGGGACCACCGGGATGTCCTGGAGGTAGATGTACTGCCAGACGTCCAGTTCGGTCCAGTTGGACAGCGGGAACACCCGGACGCTCTCGCCCTGGTGCTTGCGGGCGTTGCAGATGTTCCACAGCTCGGGTCGTTGTTGCTTGGGGTCCCACCGGTGTTGTGCGCTCCGCACCGAGTAGACCCGCTCCTTGGCCCGTGACTTCTCCTCGTCCCGACGTGCCCCACCGAAGGCCAGGTCGAAGCTGTACTTGTCGAGGGCCTGCTTCAGCCCCTCGGTCTTCCAGAGGTCGGTGTGGACGGCCGAACCGTGGGTGAAGGGGTTGACCTCCTGGGCCACGCAGTCAGGGTTCTGATGGACGAGCAGGTCGACGCCGAGCTGGGTCGACCAGTTCGTCCCGGAACTCGTACATGGCCCGGAACTTCCAGGTGGTGTCCACGTGGAGGAGCGGGAACGGCGGCAGGCCGGGATAGAAGGCCTTCATGGCCAGGTGGAGCATGACCGCACTGTCCTTGCCCACCGAGTAGAGCATCACCGGGCGCTCGGACTCGGCCACCGCTTCGCGGATGATGGCGATGCTCTCGGACTCGAGGCGCTGGAGGTGGGTCAGTCGGGCCATCGTCCCTGCTTTCTTGTCTGGTCGGCGGTGCTCGGCCGGCGTCCGGCGGGGCCGGACCGCGCCGGTTCCGCTCACTAGCTGGATGGGAGGAGGTCAGTCACTATAAGTGGCAATTGAGTCACGTAGCGTGGGTGACATCTCAGTATGACCGGCTTGTCGGGCATTTGGGAAGTAGCTATACCCAGGAATCCGTGACAGTCCTGTAACGGTCGGGAGCATGTCACGCGTTTTGGTGTCGGTCAGCGCGCACCGTGGACCGAACCCCCGGTACGTCCCCCAATTGTCCCTGCGCCGCTCAGCCGGCGCAGCCGGCAACCGCGGCGGCCTTCAGCGCCGGAGGGGCCGAGGGGTCGGAGCAGATGTCGTGATGGAACTGCTGGCTCTCCTGGGGGGACAGGTCGTGCAGTCCGTTCGACACGCTCAGGACGACGCCGTCGCGGCCACCCACCGGGAAGCCGACGACCCAGACGCCCCAGCACTGGATGGTGGCGACCGAGGTGACCGTTCCGGCGGGTGATCCGTCCACCCCCGGACGGGCGGACCAGGCCGCCAGGAATTGGGCGCTGTCCGGGCAACCGTTCGACGGCGGTGGGGTGGTGGTCGGACCGGTCGCCGCCGTCGTGGTGGGCGACGGGGTCGTCGTGGTGACGCCGGTGGGTGCCTTGGCACGGGCCGCCGACTCGGGCGAGGGCACCGTGGTCGAGGTCCGACGCCCGTAGAAGGCCAGCGCGCAGCCGGGGCCCCCGGCCGTCGAGTGGACCTGCCCGGTGGCGGCGAAGCCGAGCCCGCCGTCGATCGCGGTCAGGTGGATGTCATCGGTGACCCCGTCGACCGGGTTGCGGAGGATCAGGTGCGCGCCGGTCCCCTCCTTCGTGGCCCGGCCGGTGAAGGCGATGGTGGGGTCGGCGACATTGTCGAGGGCCGACACCGCGCCGTTGTGGACCGAGAGGGTCCGGGTGGCCGGTACGGCGCCGACCTCGGGGGCCGGTTGGGGCCCCAGCCCGCAGTGGCCGGGGGTGACGGTCAGCACGTAGGTGCCCTCGATGGGCAGTCGGCCCGGGGCCTGGGCCGACTGGTCGGCCGCCGAGGTCATCGGGCGCACGCCACAGCCTGTCGCCAGCAGCAGGACAGCGGCGGTGGCGGCCAGGGCCACAACCGGCCGGCGCCACGGCTCCGCAACCGGTCTGCCATCGATGCGCCTCGACGCAGGACCACCGGGACCGCCAGTCATCAGCCTCCATCCCCGAGGAGCCCAGGCTGGACGAGTTTGGCAGGACGACCGCCATGGCTCCGCCGATCTGGCGATGTTACGCGTCGGACGCGCTCGAGGGTGGGACGCTGAGTGGCGGCGGCGGGAGCGGCCGGCGGCCGCGCCCCGGGTCAGTGGGGAGGCGGTGTGACCAGGAAGGTGGTGATGCCCCGGGCGATCCCCCGGGCCGCCCGGGACTGCCATGCGGGATCGGTCAGCAGGGCGGCGTCGGTGGCGTTGCGCATGTTGCCGCACTCGAGGAACACCTTGGGGACGGTGGTGAGATTGGTTCCGGCCAGATCGTCCCGTGATTGCAGCCCGTAGACCCCGTCGTAGTCGCTGATGGGCATGCCGGTGGCCGGGAGGAAGGCGTTGCGCAGGTCGATGCCCAGGACCTGCGAGGGGCCGATCACCGCGCCGTTCACCCCGTCGTCGACGGGCAGGAGGAGGGCGAATCCCCGACCCGAAGCGGGACCGCCGTCGGCGTGGATGGAGACGACGGCGTCGGCGTGGGCCGCGTTCCCGATCGCCGCTCGCTCGGTGACGCAGGGTCCGACCCCGGTGTCGTTGGGCCGGGTCAGGATGACGGTGGCCCCCTCGGCCTCGAGGTCGGCCCGGGCCAGGGTGGCCACGGCGAAGTTGAACCGCGACTCGGGATAGCCGGCGTCGGTCTCGGTGCCGGTGGTGTCGCACGCCTCCGGCTCGCGCCCGTTCCATACCCGCTGGGCGATGGTGGCGGCGGCCCCGGGGTTCCCGCCGTTGTGACCGGGGTCGAGCACGATCACCCGGCCCGCCAGGGCCTGGGGGTCGGTGGTGGCGACGGAGGCGGCGGCGTGGGCCCATGCCGGCACGGCCCGGGCCGCCTTGGGCGGATGGGCTCGTTGCGTCGGCGGTGGGATCGGGTGGGCGGAGGAGGTGGGGTCGGTGGCGGTCGGGTGGGTACCGAACAGATGGGAGCCCACCACCGCAGCGACGATGAACACCACCACGCCGATCCCGGTGAGCACGGGCACGGCGCGGCGTCGGTTCGGCCTGGCCATCACAATTGGTTCGGCTGCCACTGCTGCAGCCCGAGCGAGGTGGCGATGGGATTCCACAGTGAGGTGAACTGGGCCTTGCCCGTCGAGGCCTGGCCGTCGGCGGCCAGCGCGGCCTGGTAGCTGGTGTCGGCGGTGTCGTTGGGCACACACGGTTTGGCCTGCTCGTCAGCGGCCCACTGGGCGTAGGCGCCGTCCGAGCTGGCCGAGCTCTGCCAGGCGTTGGTCAGGGCGGTGCGCAACGACGAGGACTGGGGGAGCGCCGACAGGTCGAGTTGGGCGAGCTGGGCGAGCAGGGCCTGCCGCGAGGCCTGGGCGGCGGTCAGCGTGGCCTGGGCCCCGGCCAGGTCGCCGCAGGCGGCGATGGCGGCGGTGGCCGTTCCCACCTGGCTCCTGCTGCCCGCACTCTGGGTGAGCAGGGCCCCCAGGGCCTGGCCCTGGGCCGACGCCTGGGGCGACAGGGTGGTCGAGGTCGAGGTGGTGGGCGGCACCGTGGTCGGCGGGGCCGTGGTGGCCGGGCCCGCCGCGGTGGTGGGCGAGTTGGAGGAGGTGGGGCTGCCCGAGGAGGTCACCAGCATGGCGATGATCACGGCCACCACGGCGGCGGCGACCACGGCGATGGCGATGAGCAGCCCTCTCCGGCGCCGGTGGTCTCCGGACCGGTCGTGCTCCTCGGGGGTCGGGAGGAGGGTCGGGGTACCCGTCGGACGGGCGCCGGCCGTCCCGGGGCCGACTGCGGGCTCGAAGGGGACCGGCCGCACCACGGCCGTGGTGGGGGGGATGATGGCCACGTTGGCCAGGGTGGGTGTGCCCGAGGGCATCCCCATGGAGCGGCCGCACTCGCGGCAGAACCGGGCGTTGGCCACGTTGTCGTGCCCGACCGGGCACGGGTTGATCAACGCTGCCCCACAGGTGGGGCAGAACTGGGCCGTGAAGTCGGGCACGGGAAGGGGATGGCCTTGGGGACAGAGCATCGTGGACCTCGGCTCGGGCGGGGGCGGTACGGGTAGGCAGGTGTCAGGTGTCAGGTGTCGCGGGCCGCCGAGGCAAGGGTCCATGGTAGGCGACACCGACCGCCGTTCCAGGGTCATTGCCCGCCGTCGGTGGCATCGGGGGCACCGATCCTGCAGACTGACTGCGGCCGGGGGGTCGGACGATCGGGCGCCCGGATCAGGGAGGGAGCACCATGAGAACCTGCGACGATGTCACGAAGGACGGCGACCGGCGGGGGAGGATCGAGGGTTGAGCACCACCGATACCGGGGCCGACGAGCTCACCGGGCCGCTGCTCGACCCCGAGTTCTACGCCGGGGACCCCTTCCCCCTGTACGCCCGGCTCCGGGCCGAGGCCCCGATGGCCCACAGCGAGGCCGGGGGGTTCTGGGTGGCCAGCCGCCACGAGGAGGTGGTGGCCATCTCCCGCGACCCGGAGACCTTCTGCTCGGGGAAGGGCATCCTGACCATGGAGATCGGGGCCGACTATCCCTCGCCGCCCACCATGATGCACACCGACCCCCCCGACCACGACCGCTACCGCAAGCTGGTCCAGCCGGGGTTCCGACCCACCTTCATGCGTGCCCTGGAGGACGGGATCCGGGCCCGCACCGTCACCCTGCTCGACCGCATCGAGGCGGGGACGCCGGTCGACATCGTCCCCGAGCTGGCCGTGCCCCTGCCCCTCCAGGTCATCTCCGACCTGCTCGGCGTGCCCGAGGACGAGTGGCCCCGGTTCTTCCGGTGGTCCGAGGCGGTGATCCCCGGGGCCACCGACTGGTCGGAGGAGGAGCGGATGGCCCTCTCGGGGGAGATGGTCACCTACCTGCTGGCCGCGGCGGCCGACCGCCGGGAGCATCCGCGGGACGACATCATCTCCGAGCTGGGTGCCGCCGAGGTCGACGGGGACCGCCTCACCGACGCCGAGCTGGGCATGTTCCTGGTGCAGCTGCTGGTGGCGGGCAACGAGACCACCCGCAACATGATGTCGGGCGGCCTGGTCGGGCTGGCGTCGGAACCGGGGGAGTGGGAGGCCCTCCGCTACCGGTTCCTGAGCAGCGCACCCCGGGCCCTGCCCCTGGCCATCGAGGAGATGCTGCGGTGGACCAGCCCGGTGGTCGCCTTCATGCGCACCACCACCCGACCGGTGACCCTGGCCGGGGAGACGCTCGGGGCCGACCAACCGGTGCTCATGCTCTACGCCTCGGCCAACCGGGACGAGTCGGTGTTCGGGCCCACCGCCGACCGGTTCGACGGCGCCCGCGACCCCAACCCGCACGTGGCCTTCGGGTTCGGGGCCCACTTCTGCATCGGAGCGGTGCTGGCCCGTCTCGAAGGGCGCATCCTGCTGGAGGAGCTGCTCGGGCGGTTCGCCACCATGGAGCTGGCCGGGCCGGTCGTGCGCACCCCCTCGCCGGTCATCGCCGGGGTGAAGTCGGCCCCCCTGCTCTTCGGGGCGGCCTGAGCTCGTTTCCGGCCGCCCGATCCGGGAAGGGATCGGGCGGGCCAGGGTGCTGACGCCACATCGGTGTGCACACCTGGGAGGCTGGGCTGATGTTCGTCACCAACCACGTGCTCTCGGGGGTCCTGATCGGACGGGCCCTGGAGCGTCGACCGGTGACGGCGTTCGTGGTCGGTATGGGCTCCCACCTGGTGCTCGACGCCATCCCCCACTGGGGGTGCGACAAGTCGGTCGACGACCACCGGGCCCGCCTCCTCGTCGTCGCCCGCCGGGACGGGGTCCTCGGCCTCGCCGCCATGGCCGCCGGCGCCCTGGCCGTCGATCGACAGGCCCGGCCGGCGGTGGTGGCAGCCATGGCCGGAGCCGCCTTCCTCGACCTGGACAAGCCCATCCAGCACTTCTTCGGCGTCTACCCGTTCCCCGACGCCGTCCGTCGCTTCCACACCTGGGTCCAGAACGAGTCCACCGACGGCTTCCCGAAGGAGCTCGCCTACGGCGTGGCCTTCACCCTGGCCGACGCCCTCGTGGCCGTGACGGGGCGCCGCCGCCAGACGTCCGAGGTTCCCGTTCCGTAGCATATGTGCTACGATTGTGGCATGGGAGAAGTTGCTTCACGGGAGCTGCGAAACAACACCCGCGGCCTCCTCGAACGCGTGGAGGCCGGGGAGAGTGTGGTGATCACCGTCGACGGTCGGCCGGTGGCCAGCTTGCAGCCGGTGGCCACCCGACCTCGCTGGATGGCCCGCGGTGCGTTCCTGCAGCGGGTGATCGGTCACCAGGCCGACGCTGGCTTGCTCGAGGAGCTGCGCCGACTGGCTCCTGACACCACCGACGACCTTCGGTGAGCAGGGCCATCGCCGACACCACCGTGTTCGTGGCCCAAGAGGCGGGCCGATCGCTCCAGGCGAGCGACCTCCCGGACGAACTGGCCATCTCGGTGATCACCGTGGGCGAACTACGGGCCGGTGTGCTGGCCGCGTCCGACACCGCCATTCGGACCAGGCGACTCGACACGTTCGTGCGGGCACTGGACTTCGACCCCATCCCGATCGACCAGTCGGTGGCCGAGGCGTGGGCCCACCTGAGGATCCTCCTTCGGGACGAGGGCCTGGGGATGCCGGTGAACGACTCCTGGATCGCCGCAACCGCCCTGGCCCATGGACTGCCCCTCGTGACCCAGGACGCCGACTTCGTCGAGCTGCCGGAGCTGGTGGTGATCCGGGTCTGAGCCCTAGGCGGTGGCCTTGCTCAGCGAGGCCACCTGGTCGTCGGAGAGCTCAAGGGCGGCCGCCTGGCAGTTCTCCTCGACGTGACCCTGGGACTTGGTGCCCGGGATGGGCAGCATCACCGGTGACCGGTGCAGCAGCCAGGCCAGGGCCACCTGGGAGGGGGTGGCCCCGGTCTCCTGCACGACATGGTCCACGGGTCCACCGGGGTTGGCCAGGGCGCCGGCGGCGATGGGGAACCATGGGATGAAGCCGATCCCCTCGGCCTCGCAGTGGTCGAGCACGTCCTCGGACGATCGGTCGGTCAGGTTGTAGAGGTTCTGCACGCTGACCACCGGCACCACCTTGAGGGCCGCCTGGAGCTCCTTCACGCTCACCTGGCTGAGCCCCACCGAGCGGACCTTGCCCTCGTCGATCAGGTCGGACAGCAGGCCGAACTGCTCGGCCGCGGGCACCTTGGCATCGATGCGGTGGAGCTGGAACAGGTCGATGGTCTCGACCCCGAGGCGCCGCAAGCTCATCTCGCACTGTTGGCGGAGGTACTCGGGCCGTCCGACCGGCAGCCACTGGCCGGGGCCCTGGCGGGTCAGCCCTGCCTTGGTGGCGATGAGCAGCTCCTCGGGGTAGGGGTGCAGCGCCTCCCGGATGATGTCTTCGGACACCTCGGGCCCGTACGAGTCAGCGGTGTCGATGAGGTCGACCCCGAGTTCGACGGCCCGGCGCACCGTGCGCACGCACTCGGCCCGGTCGGCCGGCTCGCCCCAGACGCCCTCCCCGGTGATCTGCATCGCCCCGTAGCCGAGGCGGTGGACCTCCTTGCCGCCGAGGGCGAAGGTGCCGGAGCGCGTGGATGGGTCGGGTCGGGTGATCGGTGGTGGTCATGGTTCCTCCTGGGCGAACGAGAGTGCCCCGGCGTGGACCCCGGGGCACTGGCTCCGTTCTACCCGGCCGGGAGGGATCTCGAACCTTCCGCTCCGGTAGCCGGCGGTCCGTCGGTCGGCCTCCGGCGGTCAGCGACGCTGGTACACCGGGGTGCGGCCCTCGGCCCGGGCCGCCTTCATCTCGGCGTAGTCGCGGGAGGCAAAGACCATGGACTGGGCCACCGCCTCCTCGGCGATGGACCGCTGCACCTCGTGCACGCCCAGACCGTAGAGGGTGCGACGGGCCATCTTGACCGTGAAGGCGGGGGCCTGGGCGATGGTCTCGGCCATCTGGCGGGTGACGGCGTCGAGCTCCTCCTCGTCGGCCACCAACCGGCTGATGACCCCGTGCGTCAGCGCCTCCTCGGCGGTCATCACCCGGCCGGTGAGGGCGAGGTCTGCGGCCACCCCGTGGCCCACCATCTGGAACAGCCGGGCCATGCCACCGGTGTCGGGGATGACTCCGTGGACCACCTCGGGGAGCACCATCTTGGTGCCGACGGCGGCCACCCGGATGTCGCAGAGCAGCGACCGTTCGAAGGCCCCGCCGATGACCCAGCCCTTCAGGGCGCAGATGATGGGGGCGGGCATGGTGAAGAACATCTGGGACGGACGATGGCCCCGCTCGATGAACTCGAGGTCGGAGATGTCCTCGGTGCGGATGCCGAGCTGGTCGGTGTCCCGCCCCGATGAGAAGGACTTGCCCTCGCCGCGCCAGACGATGGCGCGCACCTCGGGCCGCTCGTGCACCTCGGCCAGCACCTCGAAGAGCCGCCGGTCCATCTCGTCGCTCATGGCGTTGTGCTTCTCGGGGCGGTTGTTGGTGATGACGGCCACGTGGCCGTCCACCTCCAGGGTGACCAGCCGCTGGTCCTCGGGGCTGAGGGTGCTCATGACGGGGCTCCTTTCGGCGGGGTGCTCGTACCGAAGGGTGGCCGGCCGAGCTGCTCGCGGATGGGGGTGAACGGCGGTTGCACGGTGTGGCGTCGCTGCCAGTTGGCCCCGTCCACCACCAGGGAGTGGCCGCTGATGTAGGTGGCATAGGGCGAGCACAGGTAGGTGGCCGCCCAGGCCAGCTCGCGGGGGAAGCCCACCCGGCCGGCCGGCACCCGGGAGTCCTGGCCCTCGTACTTGCCCGGCACCGCGGCGATGGCCGCCACCTCGTCCTCGTGGGGCATGAGCCCGGGGACCAGGCCGTTGACCCGGATGCCGTAGGGGCCCCACTCGACGGCCAACGTCTCGGTCAGGTTCTTGACCCCGGCCTTGGCCGCGGCCGAGTGGGCGAAGCCCGGGCCGCCAGTCCACGCGTAGGAAGCCCCCACGTTCACGATGGCCCCGTCCCGCTCGGCGGGGATCAGCCGTCGGGCGAGGTCGCGACAGCACAGGTAGGTGCCGTTGAGCACGATGTCGACCACGGTCCGCCAGGCGTTGGGACTCATGTCCTCGGCCGGCACCGGGAAGTTGCCCGCCGCGTTGTTGATCAGCGCGTCGATCGGGCCGAGCGAGCGCTCGACGGCGTCAAAGGCCGCGGCGATGGACTCGGCGTCCCGGATGTCGCACGCCGTGGCGAAGGCGGTCCCGCCGGCTTCCTCGACGGCCCGCACCCCGGCCGAGCGGTGACCCTCGTCCCGGCTCAGGATGGCGACCGACGCCCCCAGCCGGGCGAACTCGGTGGCGATGGACTTGCCCAGGCCGGTACCACCCCCGGTCACCACCACCACCGAGCCGTCGTAGGTGCCCGGGGCCAGGGCCGAGGTGCCGGTGGGTGGGGGAGGGCGCAGTCCGGGCGGGCTCATGGGACCGCAGCCTACTGACGGTGCGTCAGGCCAGGGGCTGCCCAGTGGCGGTGACGGACCCGTAGCGAGTGCTGCCGGTGTAGTACCTGAAGACCATCGGTGCCGTGAGCTCCAACAAGGCGCCTCTGCCGCCTGACGCCGGCCGAGGGTCAGCACGTTCGCGACCGCCGGTGCGCTCGGCCCTCCGGGTCTCCGATCCCGGGGGGCGTTGCCTCTGGCCACCGCCCTCGAGCTCGGAGCCGATCTCGAAGGACTCGTGGGCTACGACGGAAGGATGAGTGCCGCGGCTCGTCAGCCGGCCATCGATGTCGTCTCCTCCTAATCGCTCCGTGCCCGTCCCGCCGTCCGTTGGGACCACGGAGTCGGGGACGACGCGGCCCCGGCGGCGGTCGGCGGCGCGCCGTCGGTCCTGGCCAGCGTGCTCGGGGCCCCCACCCCTCGGGTAGCCTCGTCGTCCGTGGACTTCGACCTCACCCCCGAACTGGCCGAGCTCCAGGAAAGCGTCCGCCGCCTGGCCCAGGACAAGGTCAAGCCGAGGGCTCGGGAGATCGACGCCACCGGCGAGTACCCCACCGACCTGTTCGAGGCCTTCCGGGACGCCGACCTGCTGGGACTGTGCCTGCCCACCGAGCTGGGCGGGTCGGGGGCGGGCATCCTCGGCCTGACCATCGCCATCGAGGAGGTGGCCAAGTACTCCAATGCGGCCGCCCTCATGCTCCTGCTCACCCGCCTGCCGGTGGGGCCGGTGCTCATCGCCGGCAACGACGACCAGAAGCAGCGCTACCTCCCAGGCATCGCCTCGGGTGACCTGCGGGCCGCCTTCGGTCTGTCCGAGGCGGTGGCCGGATCGGACGTGGCCGGCATGCGGACCCGGGCCGTGCCCGACAGCGGATCGGGTCGCGACGGTGACTGGGTCCTGACCGGGACCAAGTGTTGGATGTCCGGGGTGGTGGAGGCCGACTGGTACACCGTGTTCGCCAAGACCGGTGATCCCGCCTCCCGGGCCCACGACTCCATCACCGCCTTCATCGTGGAGCGCTCCTCCGACGGGGTGTCGGTCGGGCGCACCGACGCCAAGATGGGGGTCCGGGGCGTCCACACCGGCGAGCTGGTCCTCGACAACGTGCACGTCCCCGCCGAGAACGTCATCGGCGAGGTGGGCGGGTTCCGACTGGCCATGCTGGGACTCAACGCCATGCGGCCCATCGTGGCCGCCCGCGGTATCGGCCTGGCCGAGGGGGCGCTCATGTACGCCACCGAGTACGTGAAGGAGCGCCAGGCCTTCGGGCAGACCATCGCCGACTTCCAAGGGATCCAGTGGGAGATCGCCAAGGTGGCCGTGGACATCGAGGCCGCCCGCCTCCTCACCTACCGGTCGGCCTGGCTGGCCGACCAGGGAAAGTTCGGGAAGGAGTACGTGCCCTTCCTGTCCATGGCCAAGTACTTCGCCACCGAGTTGGCCGTCCGGGCCTCGGGCCTGGCCGTCCAGCTGCTGGGGGCGGCCGGCTACATGGAGGACCATCCGACCGAGCTCTGGTACCGGGACGCCAAGCAGCTGACCATCGTGGAGGGTACGTCGCAGGTCCAGCTGGGCCTGATCGCCCGGGGGGTCCTCGGTCACGACCTGTGGTGGGACTGATGGCCGACGACGCGCCCGCCGGGACCGCCACGACCTTCGAGGCGTTGGGCGGCTGGCCTGGCGTCCTCACCGACCTGTTGGGGGGCACCTCGCTGACCGCCGACTCGGCCGAGGCGGTGATGGGTGCGGTGCTCAGCGGCGAGGCCTCGCCGGCCCGGATCGCCGCCCTGGTGACCGCGCTGCGGGCGAAGGGCGAGACCACCCAGGAGATGACCGGCTTCGTGGCGGCCATGCTGGCCCACGCCGTGCCCCTCCCACTGCCCGCCGGCGTCGAGGTCATCGACACCTGCGGCACCGGGGGCGATCGGCTGCGCAGCATCAACGTGTCCACCATCGCCGCCCTGGTGGTGGCGGCCACCGGGGCCAAGGTGTGCAAGCACGGCGGCCGGGCCTCGTCCTCGGCGGTGGGTGCCGCCGACGTCCTGGAGGCCCTCGGGGTGGTGGCCGACCTGGGTCCTGCGGGGGTGGCCCGCTGCATCGACGAGGTGGGCATGGGGTTCTGCTTCGCCCCCCGCTTCCACCCGGCCATGCGCTTCGCCGGGCCGGTCCGCAAGGAGCTGGGCATCCCCACCGTCTTCAACTACCTCGGCCCGCTGGCCAACCCGGGGCGGGCCCGCTACCAGGTGGTCGGGGTGTCCAACCCGGCCATGGCCGACCAGATGCTCGGCGTCCTGGCCGCCAACGACGCCCTCCGGGCCGTGGTGGTCTACGGCGACGACGGCCTCGACGAGTTGAGTACCACCGGGCCGTCCACCGTCCACGAACTCATCCGGGGGTCAGACGGCCGCTACGCCACGTCCGCCTACCGGGTGGACCCCGCCGTACTCGGCTTCGCCCCGGCCACCATCGAGGACCTGCGGGGCGGGGACGCCGCCTTCAACGCCGCGGCCATCCTCCGGGTCATCGGGGGTCAGCCCTCCCCGCACCGGGACATCGCCGTCCTGAACGCCGCGGCCGCCCTGGTGGTGGTGGGGAAGGTCCCCGACCTGCCCACCGGGATCGTCATGGCCGGCCAGGTCATCGACAACGGACAGGCTGCCGAGGTGCTGCAGTCGCTGATCCGGGTGTCCCAAGAGGCCTCGGCCGAGGAGGCCGAGACCGGCCCGGCTCCCGGCTAGCCGGCGACCGCCGCCCGGCCCGGCATCGGGAGGGGGGCGGGGTCCGCCAGGCGGCACAGCTCGGACAGCGCCGGGATCCTCCGGGCCGGCAGGCCCAGCCCGAGGGGTGACTCGACCTCCAGGACGCGGACCGACTCGGGGTGGGCGGCCAGCCACTGGGCCACGATGGCTCGCTCGTGGTCACCGGGGTCCCCGGCCGGGTCGGGTCCGTGGCCGGAGGATCCGGCCGGTCGGAGACCACCCGTCCACACGCCCCGCTCGAGCACCACCTCGCCCTCCCCGTCGACGGCCAACACCACCCGTCCGGCCTCCGCCAACGAGGTCATCCGGCGGTGCCGGTCGAGCAGTCCGCGCAGCCGGTCGGCCTCGTCCCGGAGGACGCCGGCCTCCTCGTAGCGTTGCTGGTCGGCGAGCTCCCGCACCGCCGCGGCCAACGGGGCCAACAGCTCGAGGGGATCCGAGGACAGCTCCTCGGGGGTCCAGGTCCGGTGGCGGCCGCGTCGCGGACGGGGGCGGGCGCTCGCACCGCCGGGTCGGGCCGGGCGCCGCGTCCGCGCCTTGCCCTGCTGGTTGAAGGGCGGGGACCAGGCCCGGATCAGCCGGCCCTCGGTGACGGCGGCCGAGAGCGGCCCGGCACAGACCCGGTGGTGGACGCCGTCGAGCTGGCGGAGCAGCCGTCCCACCTTCCGGCGCTGGTCCGAGGTGAAGTACGACCGCACCCGTGACTGCAGGTCGGTGGCCTTGCCCACGTAGAGCACGTGGCCGGCGGCATCGGTGAACCAGTAGACGCCGGGCCGGTGGGGGAGTCGGACGGTGAGCCGCAGCTTGGCCGCCTGGGGATGCCCCACCAGCCTGGGCAGGTCGAGGAGCTCCTCCAGGCCCACGATCCCGAACGACCCGGCCCGCTCGAGCAGGGCGTGGAGCAGGTCCCCGGTGGCCAGGACGTCGGTCAGGGCCCGGTGGGAGGGCTGGTGGGGGAGACGAAGCGCGGCGGCCAGGGTCCCGAGCTTGCAGTTGTCGACCATGTCTCGGATCAGCCGCCGGGACAGGGCCAGGGTGTCGACGGTCCGGTTGGCCAACCGCTCCCGCCCCGTCGAGGCGAGGGCGTGGTCGAGGAAGGAGAGGTCGAAGCGCAGGTTGTGGCCCACCAGTACGGCACCGCCCACGAACTCGAGGAAGGAGGGGAGCATCTCCCCGACCCGGGGGGCGTCGGCCACCATGGCGTCGCTGATGCCGGTGAGGGCGGTGATGAACGGGGGGATGCGCTCGTCGGGTCGGACGAAGGTCTGGTAGGTGCCCAGGAGCTCGCCGCCCCGGTAGCGGGCGGCGGCCACCTCGGTCAACGAGGCACTGGCCGGCGATCCCCCGGTGGTCTCCACGTCGACCACCACGAAGGTGACCTGGTGGAGGGGCGTCCCGAGGTCGTCGAAGGACCCCTGGAGGGCGATGGCCATGGGGACACTGTAGCGAACAGGTGTTCGATCTTGGTGATGGCGTGCCGCCAAACCCGAGCCGGCCGGCCAGCGGCCCGAGTGGCAGCTGGCCGCCCCATCGGTTCGCCGCTGGGGATCACCGTGGCGCCCAAGTCACCGAACCCGCCCGCCAGCGAGAGCCGACCCTCGATCCCGCATCGTGCGGCCGACCCGGCCGTGGGGCCAGCGATACTGGACCGGTGACGCACGAATCCGCCGCGCCCATGGAGGAGCTCCCCACCCTCCTCGACCGGGTGACCGAAGCGTTCGGCCCGGTCGAGCCGGTCGGCTCCCTCGGCGGGAACCTGGTCCGGTTCCGGGTGGCCGGGCGTGAGCTGGTGGCCAAGTCCGACCCGGGGGTAACCGATGAGGCCGACGGGCTGTCGGCGCTGGCCGCGGCAGGTGGGCCGGCGGTGCCCGCGGTGGTCCTGTCCCGGCCTGACCTCCTGGTCACCACCTGGGTGGACCAGGGCCCGCGGACGCCCGGGCACGAGGAGGAGTTGGGTCGCTCCCTGGCCCGCCTGCACCGGGTGCCTGCGACGGCATGGGGCGGTGGCTCCTCGTGGATCGGCGCCTGCCCGGTGAGCCCCGCCGGCCACCTCGACGCCGCCACCTTCTACGGCTCCCGCCTCCTCGAGCTGAGTGCCCGGTGCGGACTGACAGGGGCGGCCTCCAAGCTGGTCGAGCGCCTCCCCGAGCTACTCCCTCCCGGCGGCCCGGGCCTCCTGCACGGAGACCTGTGGTGGGGCAATGTGCTGTGGGGGGCCGAGGGTCGGTCCTGGCTCATCGACCCGTCGGTCCATGGCGGCCATCCCGAGGAGGACCTGGCCATGCTCGGTCTCTTCGGTGCGGTACCCGACCGGGTGCACCGTGCCTACGGTGAGGTCCTCCCGCCCGAGGACGGGTGGCGGGAGCGGGTCGGGCTGTTCACCCTCATCCCCCTGCTGGTGCACACCGTCCTCTTCGGGGGCGGCTACCGCGAGCAGGCCTCCACCGTCCTCCGTCGTTACGCCTGAGGTCGGGCGCCGGTCAGCCGGCCAGGCCGCGGAACGACGGGTGCCGCTGCCGGGCCCTCCGGATGAGCTCGTCGGTGATCTGCTCGACCTCGGCGTCGAGCGCCACCAGTCGGGTCCCCGTGAGAGACGAGCCGTCGGCGTGATGGGTCAGCTCCTCCAGCTGCCGTCGCCGCCGATCGCGCACGCCACCAGCTGCTCCTCGCTCATGGCCCGGAAGTCCACCGGTTCGGTCGCCGGGCCGCCGTCGCCCGGTGACCCCTGCCGGTCCTGGCGAAAGAGGAAGGGACGGATGTTCATCTGCAGGTCATCGACCTCTCCGGGTTCGACCTTGAGCCTGACCGCTAGGCCCTCGGCCGGAACACCTGGAGGGTGACGCCGCTCGAGTACCGCACCAGGTCGGTCAAGTCCAGGTCGATCTTCTGTCGGTCACCGGGGAAGATGGTCAGGCCGCCGCCGACCAGCACCGGGAACACCATCAGGCGCAGCTCATCGATCAGCCCTTCGGCCAGCAGCCTGCGCACCAAGGTGGCGCTCCCGGCCACGAGGATGGGCCCCCCGTCACCCGCCTTCAGCCCCTGCACGCCCGAGGGGACCCCTCCGGCCAGCACCTCGGCGTTCCATCCCAGCTCGTCGAGCGTGCTGGTCACGACGTGCTTGGGCATAGCGTTCATCTTGTCGGCAAACTCGCCGTCCCGGTCGGGCCACGCCTGGGAGAACCCCTCATAGGTGGTGCGTCCGAGGAGCAGCGACTCGGCCTCCAATGTCTCGGCCAGCTTGTACTCGAAGAGCTCGGGGACCCCGAGGGGCATCGTCCATCCGGCGTGGGGGTGGGTGGGCTCGCCCCCGGGTGCCTCGACGACGCCGTCCAGGGTGATGAACTCGGTGACGATGAGCGTGCGCATGGGTGGCCCTCTCACATGGGTGGTCGGAGCAGAGACGGCGGCCCGCCGGGAATCTCATCGGCGACCACAAGTCGCAGGGTTGGGTGCGCGGCACGACCGGGGATCCGCCACCGGACCCCACCCCTCAGCGGTCGACGGCGCCCAGGATGGCGGCCAGCGCGGCGGGCCGGCTGATCATGGCCATGTGGCCGGCGTCGAGATCGGCGACCTCGCACCGTTCGATGTTCCCGATCATCCGGTTCTGGGCGTTGAGGTCGATGCTGGCGTCCCGGGCCAGGCGGACGTAGGTCCTCGGCACCGCGCTGGCGAGGCCGGTCAGGTCGACCGGCTCGGACAGCACCGAAGGGGACTCGGGCACCATCCGGGCCAACGTCGAGAGGGTCGTCACCTCGTCCATGTCGTTGCAGAACATGGCCCGGGCCAGGTCGGCGTGGAGTGCGCCGCGCTCATCGACCAGCGCGTCACCGAGCCGCTCGGCGACCTCGGCCACCGCCGGGCTGAGGCTGCCCAGCTCGGCCAGGAGGGTGGCGCCGTGCGGGGGGACGGAGCAGGAGACGAAGACCAGTCGGCGGAGCCGCTCGGGCACGGCCGCGGCCACCCCGGGCAGCGTGATCCCGGCCATCGAATGGCCCACCAGCGTCACATCGGACAGGCCGCCGTCGACCAGCTGCTCGACCACCGAGGCCACGAAGTCGCCCACCGTGACCGTCGCCAGGTCGGCGGGACGGCGGCCCCGGCCGGGGAGGTCGACGGCGATGCTCGGAGCGTCGAGGCGTGGGACCAGCTCGTCCCAGCAGGACCCGGTGAATCCACCCCCGTGGACCAGCACGTACGTCATCGGGTGCAGGCTTGCACGCCGCCGCCGCCGTCACAAGCGGTGGCACCCGCCGGCCGGGCCGGCCAGTCGGTACCTTCCCGCCCGCCGAGTACCGTAGGGACGATGACCGCCGACGCATCGTCTGCCCCCGCCGAGACCAGCCGCACCCCCTCCGCCGGTGCCGAGCCCGGCGGTGCGCCCACCCGCTACCGCTGTGCCGCCTGCGGGAACCTGACCCGGTTCGACGTGGTGACCAACCGGCGCACCCGGGCCTTCCACCACTACTCGGTCGGTGGCGAGCTGGCCATCGAGGAGGTCGACGTCCTCGACGAGTCGGTGGAGGAGGTCTCGTGCCGCTGGTGTGGCAACGGGAAGGCCGTCGAGGTCCTAGAGGACGGCACCCCGGACCCGGCCTAGTCGGGGCTCCCTGTCAGATGGCCGAGTCGTCTCCCGACCGACCCGGGGTCGGGCCGGCCCCTGGGGGCCCGGGCCCCGGTGCTCCCCTCGGGGCCAGCCCCCTGTCCGACCCCGCCTTCGTGGCCGGGCTCCGGCCCATCCCGAGCGGGCCTCTCCTCCCCGCCGAGCAGTGGCCGGCCGCCGATCTGGTGGGTGAGGACCCGGCCGGCCGGCCGGTCGAGCTCCGCATCCACGACCGGTCCGGACCGGTGCTCCTCTGCTTCCTCCAGACCCGCTGCGACGGCTGCGCTGAGTTCTGGGCCGGCCTCGGTGATCTCCCCGGGGACGACTGGCCCGACGACCTCACCGTGGTCGGCGTGACCCGGGGCACCGACACCGTCGACCGGTCGGAGGTGGCCCGACTGGCGGTGGGGGCGGGGGAGCGGACGAGGGCCCCGGCGGTGGTCATGAGCGACCGGGCCTGGGCCGACTACCGGGTCACCGGGTACCCCTTCTTCGTGCTGGTGGACCCCGCTCTCGGCCGGGTCGTGGGGGAGGCGGTCGGATTCGGCTGGTCCGATATCCGTGCCATGGTGCTGGCCACGCAACCTCCTGGCGGCGGTTGAGGGTCGGGGGACCGAAAGCAGCTGGCCGCGACCCGGTCCCCGGGCCGGGCGGCTACCGGCGACCGGTGGCGACCGGGTCCGCCGCGTCGTCGGTCTCGGCGTGCGGCGACGTCGTGGGCGGCGCGGAGACGACCTCTCCCTCGGGACCCTCGATGATGATCTCCACCCCGAACACCCGACCCAGCTGGCCGAGGGTGCCGGCCAGGGACTCGGTCTCGCCCGGGTCGACCGTCTCCACCACCAGCGACGGATCGATGCTCAGGATGTCGATCGGGAAGCGTTGGAGGAAGGTGAGGGACGAGTAGCCGCTGTCGAATTCGCCGAGCGCGATCCTCACCCCGAGGGCCTTCAACCGGTGCAGGCGCTCGATGGTGCGAGTCCCGTCGGCGGCCAGGGAGGTCTCGGTCAGGACCAGCGTCAGGTAGCGGGGATCGAAGCCGCTGGAGGCCAACGCCTCCTCCACGTCCTCGACGAACCCGACCCGGTCGAACTGGGCTGACCAGATGTCGACCGACACCGTGGGCGTGGCCCCGGCCCGATGCCAGGCCGCCCCGTCCCGGCACGCCGTCCGCAGCAGCCACTGGCCCACCGGCACCACGAGGCCGGCCGACTCGAGGGCGGGCAGGAGGGTGGCAGCCGGCACCTCCCCGCGCTCGGGGTGGTTCCACGACAGGAGGGCCTCGACCCCGGTCTCCCGGCGGGTGGCCAGGTCGGTGGTGGAGCGGTAGCGCACGGTGAGCTGCCCGCCGTCGAGGGCGTGACGGAGGTCGTTCTCGAGGCGGCGGTGGTCGTTCAGCTCCTCCTGCATCGAGCGGGAGAACACCACGGCGTGCTGCTTGCCGGTCGTCTTGGCCTGGTAGAGGGCCACGTCGGCGTCCTGGAGCAGCTCTTCGGCCGTGTCCCGGGCGCCCTCGGCGATGCCGATGCTGACCGTCACCCACTGCGGGGTGTCGCTCTCGTCCACCGTGAATGGCGAGGACAGCGAGTCGAGGATCCGGTCAGCTACCGCATCGATGCCGTCGACCAGGGAGGCCCCCTCCACCAGGACCACGAACTCGTCACCGCCGAGGCGGCCCACGGTGTCGCCGTCCCGCAGGGTGGCCGACAGCCTGGCGCCCACCTCCACCAGCACCTGGTCGCCGGCCCCGTGACCCAGGGTGTCGTTGACTTCTTTGAAATTGTCCACGTCGAGGAAGAAGGCGGCCATGGGCACCCTCCCTCCGGGCCCGTGCCGTCATCTGGCTGATGCGGTCGAGGATCAGGGCCCGGTTGGGCAGGCCGGTGAGGGAGTCGTGGAGGGCCTGGTGGCGCAGCTGGGCCGTGCCTCGCCTCCACCATCTTCAGGGCCCGCGCGCGACCGGTGCCCAGCAGGTAGATGAGGAGGCCGAGGAGGATGCTGATCAGCAGGCCCACCGCCAGTCGGAGGGTGGCGGCGCCGTTGCCGAAGATGGCCGCCGACTGCACGGGCGACCGGGTCACCACCTGCCAGCCGCTGCCGATGGCCATCACGGTGACCTGGGAGCCGGCCGGGGCCGACCCTCCGGTGAAGGTCGCCCTGGTCGTCCCGCTGGCGAATCGCATCTCGACCGCCGTCTGGTGGTGTCCCACCAGTGCGGTGGCGAGGGCCTTGTGCGGGTTCACCTGCTCAGCCACCCAGCCGATGAAGGCGTCTCGACGGCCCTGCTCGGTGGCCGGGACCACGCCCCCCCGGTAGACGGGCCAGCCCACCCCGAGCGACGCCCCGGCTCCCGTGCCGTAGGGGAGGACGGCCCCCTGGCCCGAGTCGCGGATGCTGAGGAGCCACGGCCCGGTGGCGCCTTGGCAGAAGTCGAACCCCGGCGGGCTGGCCGGCGCCGCCCCCGCCGCACTGTCCTTCACGGCCCATACCGTGCCCAGGCAGTAGTAGGGCCGCAGCCCGGCCGGGGTGACCACCAGGGGCACGCCGGTCTGGGGTCCTGCTCCACCCGGCGCCTCGGAGGCGGCGAACGCGGCGAGCTGGGAGGGCGTGACCATGGTCACCTCGGCCAGCGACTCCAGCTCCGGATGGCGGCCGAAGGCGTCGACGGCCGTGGTCCACTGGGTGAACTGGGACTGGGAGGCGGTGGGGCGGCCCACGAAGAAGGCAGCGGCGTTCACCACCAGGTCCCCCTCCCGCTGCACGACGAGCTTCAGGGTGGAGGCGATCTGGGTCGACGTGGCCGCCGCCACCTCCTGGGACTGCAGGCTGGCCGCCCGGGTCGTGGCCAGGTCGGTGAACACGGCGACCCCGGCCGCCACCAGCGCCACGACGACGCCCGCGACCACCCACGGGGTCCGGCGGGGTTTCGTCCGGTCCCAGTTGGCTCTCGGGTGCTTGGTGGTGTTCCTCATGGTGTCGCTCGTGGTCTTGCTCGTGTGGTGCCGGTCCGACGCATGGCCACCACGGGTGGCTCTATTAATTGTCGACCATCCGCTCGTGTCGCTTGAGGGGTTTCTGACATCCCTCCTGCCTGTTGTGCCTGGTGAGAGGGGTGTACCGCTCCGTAGGCGACCGAAACCACGGCCTCCTCGGTGTCCGGGGACGGGGTGGGGTTCGGGCCCACCGCCGCTGGGGTCGGTAGGTTGCCGGTGGTGCGACGACCCGGACCCCTGCTGGCCTCGGGGCGGGACTCGGACATCTTCGAGTACGGGGACGGTCTGGTCCTGCGCCGGGCTCGGAACGGCCGCTCGATGGAGGCCGAGGCCCAGACCATGGAGTACGCCCGGTCCCACGGCTATCCGGTCCCCGCGGTGTCCGAGCTCAGTGCCGACGGGACCGACCTGGTCATGGAGCGCCTGGAGGGGCCGGTCATGCTCACCGCCCTCAGCCGCCGGCCGTGGACCGTCCGGTCGAGCGGCACCGTCCTGGCCGACCTGCACCGGCGTCTCCACCGGATCCCGGCCCCCCCGTGGGTCCCCGACGCCCCCTCCGGCCGGGGCGACCGGCTGGTGCACCTCGACCTCCATCCTCTCAACGTCATCCTGACCTCACGGGGTCCGGTGGTCATCGACTGGCCCCGGGCCGCCCGGGGGGACGGAGTCACCGACGTGGCCCTGAGCTGGCTGCTGTTGGCCACGGCCGGAGCCCCCGGCGGTCGGCTGTGGTCCCCGGTGCTCGGCCGGTTCCGGTCGTCGCTGGTCACAGCATTCCTGGCCGACTTCGACGGCGCTGCCGTGCGGTCCGAGCTCGGCGGCGTGGCCGCGTGGAAGGCGGCCGATCCCAACATGACCGAACGGGAGCGACGGGCCATGGCCGAGATGGTCCGTCGCAACGGGTGATGGCAACGGACCGTCCCGTGAAGGTCGAGAACTCCCAGGAACCACAGGTCCGAGGCACAGGTCGGACACATGCAGCCTGCCCATGCTCGTGGAAGACAGCAATCCACAGCAAAGGAGCAGGACATGAGCGAGGTAGACGAGGAAGGGCCGACGCGAGGATCCGTGCCGGATCCACTGGCCGGATTCAGCCAACGACGCCGACGCGGCGTGCTGGTGACGAGCGCCGCGGTGGCCGCACTGGGTTTGAGTCTGGGCGGGGCGACGGCGGCCGGTGCTGCGACCACGTCGGCGGCGCCGTCCGCCCCGTCGGCATGGGCCCCTGGTGGTGGCCGAGCCCCCATGGGCGGCGCCCCGCCGGCCGCGGTGGGCACGGTGGCATCGGTGGGGAACGGCACGTTCACCCTCACCACCAAGGACAAGACCACCGTCACCGTCAACGTGAGCTCGTCCACCACCTACCGGGATCCGGGCGTCACCTCGCCGTCCATCGCCAACGTGACCGTCGGTGAGCACGTGGTCGTCTTCGGGACGGACACGTCGGACGTGGTCACCGCCACCAGCGTGGCCATCGGCACCCCGCCCACCGGGAGGGCCCCGGGCGGGCCGGGTCGGCATGGCGTTCCGCCGGCCGCGGTGGGCACGGTGGCATCGGTGGGGAACGGCACGTTCACCCTCACCACCAAGGACAAGACCACCGTCACCGTCAACGTGAGCTCGTCCACCACCTACCGGGATCCCGGCGTCACCTCGCCGTCCATCGCCAACGTGACCGTCGGTGAGCACGTGGCCGTCTTCGGGACGGACACGTCCGACGTGGTCACCGCCACCAGCGTGGCGATCGGCACCCCGCCCACCGGGAGCGCCCCGGGCGGGCCGGGTCGGCATGGCGCCCCGCCGGCGGCCGGTGCCGGCGACTCGGCGTAGCCGAAGCCGCCCCTTCGGCTCTCCCGTTGGCAGAGCCCCACCCTGGACCGTCGGCACCCATCGGGGTGTCCGGGCGTGGCGACCCGGGTGCCGGCCGGCGATGACCTCCGCCCCCCGCCGGCCGGCACCCCTCGATCTCCCCGGCTCCCCGGTGGGGGAGCGGACCGGGACGTCCTGCCGGTGAGCCATGCTGGGCCGATGCTGTATGCCTGCGCCCTCACCATGGATCTGCGGATCCCGGCCAGCGGCTCGCTGAAGGCCAAGCGGACCGTGGTGAAGCATGTCGTCGAGACGGCCAAGTCCCGCTTCGGGGTGGCCGCCGCCGAGGTCGACTTCCTCGAGCAGTGGCAACGGACGGAGCTGGGTTTCGCCGCCGTGGCCGGCTCCCCCGGGCATGTCGAGGAAGTACTCGACGCCGTCGAGCGGTTCGTCTGGTCGCATCCCGACATCGAGGTGCTGTCCGCCCACCGGGGCTGGCTGGACAACTCGGAGTGAGCGGCCGACCGCCAGGCCGTCGCCCGGCGGGGCAGGGCGCGGTTGCCGGCCCGCCGGCGCCCCGGTCCCGGCGTAGTGGCGGGGCGCGGGTCGGGTCCGGTCAGAGCGGGGCGGGACGCCCGAGGTGGTAGCCCTGGGCGAAGTCGACGCCGAGTTTTCGGAGGAGCTCCAGTGTCTCGGCGTCCTCGACGCCCTCGGCGATGGTCTCGCAGCCGAACCCCCGGGCCAGATTGACGATGGCCTTCACCACGTGGAGGTTGGCATCGTTGCCGACGAGGTCCCGGACGAACTCGATGTCGATCTTCAGATAGCTGATCGGCAGCCGCTTCACGTGGGTGAAGGTCCCAAAGCCGGTGCCGAAGTCGTCGAGGGCCAGGCGGCACCCCATCTCGACGATGCCTTTGGCAAAGGCATGCCCCACCTCGATGTCGGCCATCAGGGCAGTCTCGGTGATCTCGAAGGTCAGGTTGGAGGGGATCGCGTCGGAGTGGCTGAGCTCGTCCTCGATGAACCCCAGGAAGCCGGGGACGGAGATGGACTCGGCCGAGAGGTTGAGGCCCAGGTGCCGCCCGCCGGTTGCCAGGCCCATCGCCTGCTTCACCACCCACCGGTCGATCTCGGTGATCAGCCCGTACTTCTCGGCCACCCCCAGGAACTCACCGGGGCTGATCAGCTCCCCCCGGCGACCGACCATGCGGATGAGCAGCTCCTCGCTGGGCTGTGCCCCGGCCAACGGGACGATCGGTTGGGAGTACAGAACGAAGCCGTCCTCGTCGAGCGCCTCCCGGATGCGGCCCACCCAGGTGAGTGACTCCAGCTCACGGGCCATGCGGGCGCGCTCGGCTCGCTCCTCGGTGACGTCCCGGAACACGATGACGGTCCCGGATCCCCCCGAGTCACACGAGATCGGCGCGGCGGAATAGGCGATGGGCAGCAGGGAGCCGTCCTTGCACGTGTAGACCTCGTCGTCCCCACGCATGGCCCGGCCCTCCGTGCGGACCCGCTGGTGCTCGCACTCGGCCTCGGAGGAGATGCGCGTCCCGTCGGGCCGGTGGGTGTGGATGACGTCGTGGAGGTGACGGCCCCGAAGGTCGTCCTCGGTCCAACCGAGCATGGTGGTCACGGCGTCGTTCATGTAGGTCATCTGTCCCGTCTCATCGGTCATGAACAGACCCTCGATCATCTGGTTCATGGCGACCGAGCGGAACTCCTCGGCCCGCTGACGCTCCGTGATATCGGCCACGACGATGCCCACCCCGATGGTCTCTCCACCGAGCCGGACCGGGTAGTAGCTGGCCAGCCAGTGGCGACGGGCGTTCGGGCTCCTGGCATCGGCGGTGCTGACCTCGATATTGGTCACCGACTCGTTGCCCTCGATGACGCGGTGGTAGATCTTCTCGACCTGCGGCCAGATGTCGGGCACGGCTTCGGCCAGCGTCTTGCCCAGCAGCTGGTCGACGGTCGAGTCGGTCATGGAGGCGAGCATCTGGTTGAGGCGGACGAACCGGGACTCCCTGTCGACGAAGCCGAGCCCGATGGGCGCGGACTCCTGGAGGACCTCCAGAATGCTGAGGGCCTCGTCGGCCCGGCGGCGCGACTGGCGCAGCTCCCGGATCTGATCGTTGTAGATGGTCAGGTCGTGGGCGATGGTGGACGCCCCGAGCACCCTGCCCTCGTCCCCGACGACCGGTGACACGGTGATCGACACGTCAAGCTCGGTGCCGTCCTTGCGTCGTCGCCTGGTGACGTGGTGGCGCACGGTCTCGCCGGCGCGGATCCGCTGCAACAAGCCCGCCAGCTCCAAGGGACGATCAGCGGGGATCAGGACCGAGATGTCGCGGCCGATCATCTCGGCGGCCTCGTAGCCGTAGAGCTTCTCGGCGGCCTCGTTCCAGGCCAGCACCGTGCCGTCGAGGGTCTTGCCGATGATGGCGTCGTCCGAGGACCTGACCAGTGCGGCCAGGAAGGCGTCGGATCCCAACTCACCCAACGCTCGGGGAATTGTCCGTGAGGTCACCTTCGTTCTGTCGTCCCTTGGGCTGGAATACCTGAATCGGGCGTTTCCTAGGCGTGGATCGAGGCCGTGATCGTCCGGGTGGATCCGCCGCCCGGACCCGGCGGTGCCCGGCCGACCTCCGCCGTGGTGGGCCGGACTCGCCTCCGACGGCCCGGGAACGACCCGGCGAGTGACCTAACCTCGTCCCGTGGCCACCCTGTCCGAGCTGCTCTCCGACCTCGACGACGAGTACGCCGACTGCCGGCGCCTGGTCGCCGCCCTCTCCGCCGACGCGCCCGAGTGGGACCGGCCGACGCCCGCGGTGGGCTGGTCCGTCCGGGACCACATCGGCCATCTGGCCTTCTTCGACGAGGCCGGCCGGCAGGCCATGGTGGAGCCCGAGGCGTTCGCCCGATCGGCCGAGGAGGCCATGGCCCAGACCGGGGACCCGATGGAGGTCCACCTGGCCCGGGGCCGGGCCATGGACGGCGACCAACTGCTGGCCTGGTGGGGAGGCGCCCACACCGCCATGATGGCGGCCTTCGCCGACGCCGAGCCCTCGGCCCGCATCCCCTGGTACGGACCACCCATGGGCGTGCTGTCCTTCGTCTCGGCCCGACTGATGGAGACCTGGGCCCATGGGACCGACGTGGCCGATGCGCTCGGGGTGGCCCGGGAGCCCACCGGACGGCTGGCCCACGTGGCCCACCTGGGGGTCCGGGCCCGCCCCTTCTCCTATCTGGTCCGGGGTCGGGAGCTGCCGCCGGGTCGCATCGACGTGGTCCTGACGGCTCCGGACGGGGAGGAGTGGCGCTTCGTGGCCGGGTCGCCCTCGGACGGGGGGCCGGTGGCCAACGTCTCGGGTCCCGCCCTCGACTTCTGCCTGGTGGTGACCCAGCGACGTCACATCGCCGACACCGACCTTACGGTCACCGGCGACCTGGCCTCGGACTGGATGTCGGTGGCCCAGGCCTTCGCCGGGCCGCCGGGCCCGGGGCGGGCACCGGCCGAGCCGTAGCCCACACTCCTCGGGCTGCGGCCCGCTCGCCCGGTGCCGACCGGACCGACGGCCGGCCGGTCAGGAGTCGAAGCCCATGCCCAGTCGGTCCAAGGCCCGGAGCCAGAGGTTGCGCCGGCCCCCATGGGCGTCGGCCCGGGCCATCGACCAGCGGGTGAGGCCGACGCCGGCGGACCGGATCGGCTCGGGGGGGAAGGGGAGGGGCTTCTTGCGCACGAGCTCCAGCTCGGTCCGCTCGGTGCGCTCCCCGGACAGCAGGTCCAGCATGACCCGGGCCCCGAAGCGGGAGGCCCCGACGCCCAGTCCTGTGTAGCCGGAGGCCGACACCACCCGACCGTCCGGTGAGCGGTCGAAGAAGGCGCAGAAGCGCGAGCAGGTGTCGATGGCACCCGCCCAGGAGTGGGTGAAGCGGACGTCCTCCAGTTGCGGGAAGGTCTCGGTGAAGAGCTGGGCCAGCGTGACGAAGGTGGCCCGTCGCTGCTCGAGGGAGGGGCCTATCCGGTTGCCGAAGTGGTAGATGGCGTCGTACCCGCCGAACAGGATGCGGTCGTCGCTGCTGAGCCGGTAGTAGAGGAACTGGTTGCCGCTCCCTCCGATGCCCTGGCGGCGCGACCAGCCGATGGCCGCCCGCTGACCCGGGCTCAGCGGCTCGGTCATGAGGACGTAGTCGTAGACGGGCACGATGTACCGCCGGAGCCGGCGGACGAGCGAGGGGTAGGCGTTGGTGCCGAGGGCCACCCTCGACGACCGGACGGCCCCGTGGCCGGTGCGGAGGCGGACCGCCCCGCCCCGGGCCCCCGAGGGCGCGGCGACCTCCAGCCGGTCGACCGGGCTGTGCTCGAACACCCGCACGCCGACCGACTCGCAGGCCTCCCGCAGGCCCCAGGCCAGGTGGGCCGGATTGACCAGCGCACACCCCTCTCGGTCCCACAGGCCGGCCAGATAGGTGGGGGAGCGCACCTCGGCTTGCATCTCCTCCCGGTCCAAGACGGTGAGCTGCTGGCCGTGGCGGAGCCCGAGGTCGGCCGCCTCGGCCAGCGCCGCCACCTGGTGGGGCTCGGTGGCCACCGACAGCTCGCCGGTGCGCTCGAACCCGCAGTCGATCGACCATCGCCCGAGGTCCGCCTCCAGGCCGTCGAGGTTGTCGAGACCCAGGCGCTCCAAGGCGTCGATCTCCTGGGGGAAGCGCTCGGCGCCGTTGGCCAGCCCGTGGGTCAGGCTGGCCGAGCAGAAGCCACCGTTCCTCCCCGAGGCCGCCCACCCGCAGCGGTCGGCCTCGAGCAGGACCACGTCGCGCCCGGGATCGGCCGCCTTGGCCAACAGCGCCGTCCACAGGCCGGTGTAGCCGCCCCCCACCACGGTGAGATCGGCGCTGGTCCGGCCGACCAGGGTCGGGCCCGAGGGCGGCGCCGCCGGGTCGTCCAACCAGAAGGAGACCGGGGCGGCATCGGCCAGGGCGGCGTCGCGGTTCACCTGTTCGACCCTAATCCTCGGGGGCTGTTGGGTTGGCGGTGGGGAACGGCGCGACCGGCCCTTCTGGGCGCTCCTCCGGTCGCCCTCGGGGAGCGACGACGGGGGCCGCCGGCGGCCGATGCCTTGCATAAGAATGCAGATCTATGCATATACTTGCATCCCTGGACGGTCCCGGACGGCACGGAGCAGACCTTGAGCGAGAAACCATGAAGGTGGGCGTCGTCGGTGCGTCTGGGTACGCGGGCGCCGAGCTCCTGCGGCTGTGTGCGGGTCACCCCGACCTCGACGTGGTGGTGGCCACCGCCGGTGGGCACCGGGGCCAGTCGGTGGCCGGGCACACGCCCTCACTGGCCGCCGCCTATCCCACGCTCCGGTACGCGCCGAGCGAGCCGGCGGAGCTCGACGGCCTGGACGTGGTCTTCCTGGCCCTCCCCCACGGGCAGTCCCAGCACCTGGTACCCGAGCTGCTGCCCCGCGCCGGCACCGTGGTGGACCTGGCCGCCGACTTCCGGCTGTCCGACCCCTCCCTCTATCCCGACCTGGTACGGCGAGCCCCATGTGGCCCCCGACCTCCTGGGGCGGTTCGTCTACGGGCTGCCCGAGCTCCACCGGGACCGGTTGGCCGGGGCCCCGCTGATCGCCGCCCCCGGCTGCTATCCCACCGCCGCCCTCCTGGCCCTCGCCCCGCTGGCCCGGGCCGGGGTGCTGGCACTGCCCTCGGCCGCCGGCTCGGCTCCCCCCGCCCTGATCGTGGACGCGGCCAGCGGTGTCTCGGGGGCGGGGCGGGCCCCCAAGGACCACCTCCACTTCGGGGCGGTGGACGAGGACTTCGTGGCCTACGGCCTCCTCGACCACCGGCACACCGCCGAGATGGAGCAGGGCCTCGGGGCCCCGGTCCTGTTCACCCCGCACCTGGCTCCCATGGTCCGGGGCATCCTGGCCACCTGCTACGGCCGGCCGGCCGGGGGCGCCGACACCCCGGCGGGCACGGACGACGTGCTGGCCATCCTCCACCGGGCCTATGACGACGAGCCCTTCGTGGTGGTCACCGACGACCCGCCCTCGACCAAGGCCACCAGCGGTTCGAACTGCGCCCACGTCACGGCCCGGGTGGATCCCCGGACCGGTTGGGTGGTGGCCCTCTGCGCCATCGACAACCTGGTGAAGGGGGCCGCCGGCCAGGCCGTCCAATGCGCCAACCTGGCCCTGGGCCTCCCCGAGGTCACCGGCCTCCCGATGGCGGGGATGTACCCATGAGCATCACCACCCCCAAGGGGTTCGTGGCCTCCGGCCTGGCTTCGGGCATCAAGGCCAGCGGGGCCCTCGACCTCGCCCTTCTGGCCACCGATGACGGGATCGGCGTCCCGACGGCGGCCACCTTCACCGCCAACCTGGCCGCCGCCGCGCCCGTCCGGGTCAGCCGCGACCACCTGGCCAAGAGCGGGCAACGCGCCTCGGCCGTGCTCGTCAGCAGCGGGAACGCCAACGCCGCCACCGGGGCCCGGGGCCGGTCCGACGCCGAGCAGATGTGTTCGCTGGCCGCCGCCGGACTGGGCGTGGCCGCCGAGCAGATCCTGGTCTGCTCCACCGGCCTCATCGGCATCCCCTTACCCATGGAGCCCATCGAGGCGGGCATCCCCGTACTGGTGGCCGCCCGCTCCGGCGCGGCGGAGTCGGCGGCCGACGCCGCCCAGGGCATCCTGACCACCGACTCGGGCCGCAAGGAGGTGCTGGTCGAGCACCCGACCTTCGCGGTGGCCGGCATGGCCAAGGGGGCGGGGATGCTGGCCCCGAACATGGCGACGATGCTGGCCTTCTTGACCACCGACGCCGCCATCGAGCCGGGCCCGCTCGCCGAACTGCTCCGCATCGCCGTGCGCGACTCCTTCAACTCGATGTCGGTCGACGGCTGCACCTCGACCAACGACACCGTGGTGCTCATGGCCTCGGGCCGGGCCGGGCCGGCCGACCCCAACGTGGTGGTCGACGCGGTGTCCGAGGCCTGTTCGTCCCTGTGTCGCCAGATGATGGCCGACGCCGAGGGCGCCTCCCGCATCTTCCAGGTGCGGGTGACCGGGGCCCAGTCCGACGGGGAGGCCCACCAGGCCGCCCGCAAGGTGGTCGACTCGCTGCTCGTGAAGTGCTCGATCAACGGCGAGGACGCCTACTGGGGTCGGGTGGCCAGCGACCTGGGTTCGGCCGGCGTGGGGTTCGACATGGACCGCCTGGCCATCAGCTACGGCGGGGAAACGGTCTGCCGCGACGGTATCGCCGCCGACCACGACCCGGCCGCCCTGGCCCGGCACCTGGCCGGCCCGCTGGTGGACATCCACTGCCAGTTGGGTCTGGCCGACGGCAACGGCGTGGTCATGGGCGTGGACCTCGGGTACGGATACATCGACGAGAACCGGACCACCTCATGAGCGCCGTCCCGGCCCCCTCGGCCGGCGGGGCCGCGGCCGGTGTCGGGGACCCGGCCGGCAAGGCCTCGGTGCTGGTCGAGTCGCTGCCCTACATCCGTCGGTTCTGGGGCAAGGTGGTGGTGGTCAAGTACGGCGGCAACGTGCTGAGCGCCAAGCCGGGCCAGCCGGCCGTGGACGAGGCCGAGGCCCTGGCTTCGTTCGCCGAGGACATCGTCCTGATGCGCTCGGTCGGCATGCTCCCGGTGGTGGTCCACGGTGGCGGCCCCCAGATCGGCGCCCTGATGGCGCGGGTGGGCAAGGTGGCCGAGTTCCAGGACGGGTTCCGGGTCACCGACGCCGACACCATCGACCTGGTCCGGATGGTCCTCGTGGGCAAGGTCAACCGGGACATCGTGAGCTCCATCAACGTCCACGGGGCACTGGCCGTCGGGCTGTCGGGCGAGGACGCCAACCTGATCACCGCCGAGGCCCGGTCCGAGGCCCTGGGCTACGTGGGGGACGTGGTCCACGTGGACCCGGTCATCGTCCACCAGCTGCTGGCCCAGGGGCTGATCCCAGTGGTGGCCACCATCGGCACCGACCAGGCCGGGCAGTCCTTCAACATCAACGCCGACACTGCGGCCGGGGCCCTGGCCGCCGCCCTCGAGGCCGAGAAGCTGGTGTACCTGACCGACGTGTCCGGCCTCCGGGGTGTGCCCGACGACCCCGCCACCCTCATCCACCAGGCCACCGCCGAGGACCTCGACCGCCTGGTGGCCTCGGGGGCGGCCAACGGGGGCATGATCCCCAAGGTCGAGAGCTGTGCCCGGGCCGTCCGGGGCGGGGTGGCCCGGGCCCACATCCTCGACGGGCGCACCCCGCACGCCCTGCTGCTCGAGCTCTTCACCGACGAGGGTGTGGGCACCATGGTGGTGGCGTCGTGAGCACCGGTGCGGGAGGCGCCGTGGACCGCTCGGCGCTGATGCACAACTACGCCGAGCCGCCGGTGACCTTCGTGCGGGGGGAGGGCAGCCGGCTGGTCGACACCGAGGGCCGCACCTACCTCGACTTCCTCTCCGGGCTGGCCGTCACCTCCCTCGGCCACGCCCACCCGGCGGTGGCCGACGCCATCGCCGAGCAGGCCCGCACCCTCTCGCACGTGTCCAACCTGTTCGGGAACACGGTGGGCCCCGAGGTGGCCGTCACCCTGGACCGACTCATCGGGGGCGGCACCGAGCGGGCCGGTGGCCAGGTGTTCTTCGGCAACTCGGGGGCCGAGGCCAACGAGTGCGCCCTGAAGCTGGCCCGTCGGTGGGCCGGCCCCGACCGGTTCGGGGTGGTGAGCACCTGGGACGCCTTCCACGGTCGGACCCTGGCCACCCTCACCGCCACCGGCCAGCCCGAGAAGCAGCTTCCGTTCCTGCCCCTGCCCGAGGGCTTCGACCATGTCCCCTACGACGATCTCGACGCCATGGACGCGGCCTGTGACCCCGCCACGGTGGCCGCCGTGCTGGTCGAGCCCATCATGGGGGAGGCCGGCGTGGTGGTGCCGTCCTCGGACTACCTGGTCGGCCTCCGCCAGCTGTGCACCGACCGCAACATCCTGCTGATGGTGGACGAGGTCCAGACCGGGCTGGGCCGCACCGGCCGCTGGTTCGGCTTCCAGCATCTCGGCATCGAGCCCGACGTGGTGACCATGGCCAAGGCCCTGGGCAACGGGATGCCGGTCGGGGCGTGCTGGGCCCGGGCCGAGGTGGCGGCGGCCTTCGTGCCCGGTGACCACGGGAGCACCTTCGGGGGCCAGCCGCTGGCCATGTCGGCCGCCCGGGCCACACTCTCGGTCATGGAGGCCGAGGACGTCCCCGCCCGGGCCCGGTCGGCCGGGGCCCGCCTGCAGGCCGGGCTGTCCGCCCTCCCGGCGGTGGCCTCGGTGCGGGGGGAGGGACTGCTGGTGGCCGCGGTGCTCACCGAGGAGGTGGCCGTCGGCGCCTGCCGCCAGGCCCTGGCCGAGGGCCTGGTCATCAACGCCCCGCGGCCGGACGTCCTGCGGTTCGCCCCCTCGCTGCTGGTGACCGACGCCGAGATCGACGAGGCGGTCGACCGGGTGGCCCAGGTCCTGGGGTCGATGGTGTCGACGCCGGGTCCGGCCCCCACCGACGACGGGGTGGCGGGATGACCGCGCCGGCGGCGGGCGGGGGAGGGGCACCGGCCTGGACCCGGCACGTGCTCGACGTCGACGACCTCGGTCCGGACGGGCTGGCCGCGGTGCTGGCCCTGGCCGAGCGGGAGCCGACCCGACTCCCTCCGGTGCTGGCCGGCCGGGGCGTGGCCATGGTCTTCGAGAAGCCGTCCAACCGCACGCGCAACAGCACCGAGATGGCCACCGTGGCGCTGGGTGGCCACCCGGTGTACATCCAGGGCCACGAGGTCGGCATCGACAGCCGGGAGACGGCGGCCGACGTGGCCCGCACCCTGGCCTGCTACCACGCCGTGCTGTGCGCACGGGTCATGGACCACGGCTCCCTGGCCCGGATGGCCGACGCCCTCGATGCCGCCGCCGTGCCGGTCCCGGTGGTCAACCTGCTGTCGGATCGGGCCCACCCCTGCCAGGCGCTGGCCGACCTGCTCACCCTGCGGAAGGTCTTCGGCGCCGACGGCCTGCCCGATCGGACCCTGGCCTACGTGGGGGACGCCAACAACGTCTGGCGCTCCCTGGCCCTGGCCGCCTCCATGGTGGGCATGGCCACCCGGGTGGCCGCACCTCGGGGCTTCGGCCCCACCGACGAGGACCAGGCCCTGGTCCGCTCGTTCGGGGGGACCTCACGGTGACCACCGACCCGATCGAGGCGGTGACCGGCGCGGACGCCGTCTACACCGACGTGTGGACGTCCATGGGCCAAGAGGACGAGGCCGAGTCCCGGCTGGCCGCCTTCGCCGGGTTCCAGGTGGACGGGGCCCTCATGGCCGCCGCGGCGCCGCACGCCGTGGTGCTCCACTGCCTGCCGGCCCACCGGGGCGAGGAGATCAGCGCCGCCGTGGTCGACGGCCCCCAGAGCGTGGTCTGGTTGCAGGCCGCCAACCGGATGCACGCCATGCGCGGCCTGCTGTCCTGGGTGTGCGGGACGGCGGTGGCCGACGGCCAGCCGGCGCACCGGGGGACGTCCCCGTGAGCGTGACCAAGCACCAACGCCAACACCGCATCACCAAGCTGCTCGAGACCAAGGCGGTGGGGAGCCAGAGCCATCTGGTGGACCTCCTGGCCGGGGAGGGCGTCGACGCCACCCAGACCACGGTCTCCCGCGACCTGGAGGAGCTCGGTGCCGTCAAGGTGCGGCTCCCCGGGGGGGAGACGGCCTACGCCCTCCCCGAGCTGCCCTCCCAGCAGGTGGCCCCCGAGGACCACCTCCGGCGGGTGCTCGGGGAGTGGGTGGTCGAGGCGGACTACTCGGGGAACCTGATCGTGCTGCGCACGCCTCCGGGCTCGGCCCACGTGGTGGGCTCGGCCCTCGACCGCAGCGGCTTCCCCGGGGTGATCGGGACCGTGGCCGGGGACGACACCGTGCTGGTCGTGGCCTCGGAGAGCTCCGGTGGGGCCGCGGTCGCCGAGCGGCTGGCCGCGGTGGCCGGCATCGAGCCGAGCTGGACGACCACCTCCCCGACACTGGCACCCCCGTCGTCGGGACGCACCCGTAGCACCACGCCGGGGACCTCCCCGGCACCTCCGACCAAGAACCGTTCCCGAGCAAGGGGTTGAGCATGACGCAACGAGTGATCCTGGCCTACAGCGGTGGATTGGACACCTCGGTGGCCGTCCGCTGGCTGATGGAGAACAAGGGGGTCGAGGTGGTGGCCGTGGCCGTGGACGTGGGCCAGGCCTCCGAGTCCGGGGGGGAGGACTGGGACGCCATCCGCCAGCGGGCCCTGGCCGCCGGCGCCGTCGAGGCCACCGTGGTGGACGCCCGGGCCGAGATGGCCGAGGAGTTCTGCGTGCCCGCACTGCTGGCCAACGCCAAGTACGAAGGCAAGTACCCCCTCGTCTCGGCCCTCTCCCGCCCGGTCATCGTGAAGCACCTCGTGGCCGCGGCCCGCCAGCACGGGGCGACCGCCGTGGCCCACGGGTGCACGGGCAAGGGCAATGACCAGGTCCGCTTCGAAGTGGGCACCCGGGCCCTCGCCCCCGACCTCGACGTCATCGCCCCGGCCCGGCTCTGGGGCCTGACCCGCGAGGACTGCATCGAGTACGCCGCCAAGTGGGACATCCCCCTGTCGGTGACCAAGGAGAAGCTGTACTCCATCGACGAGAACCTCTGGGGCAAGGCCATCGAGTGCGGCGTCATCGAGGACCCCTGGAACCGACCGCCCGAGGACGTCTACACCATGACCCGGCCGACGGCCACCGAGCCGGCTGAGGTGGTGGTGGGGTTCGAGTCCGGGGTCCCGGTGTCGCTGGACGGACGCCCTCTCACCCCCGAGCCCCTGATCGCCGAGCTCAACCGGCTGGTGGGCTCCTACGGGTACGGACGCCTGGACATGGTGGAGAACCGCCGGGTGGGCATCAAGAGCCGGGAGACCTACGAATGCCCGGGGGCCCTGGCCCTGCTGCTGGCCCACGCCGACCTGGAGGACCTCACGCTCGAGCGTGACCTCCACCACGAGAAGCTCCGCCTGGAGCCCCGCTGGTCCGAGCTGGTCTACGACGGGCTGTGGTTCTCGCCCCTGAAGCAGGCCCTCGACGCCTTCTTCCTCGAGTCCCAGCGCCACGTGACCGGTGAGGTCCGGCTGCGCCTGGAGCCCGGCCGGTGCTGGGTGGTCGGGCGCCGCAGCCCGGTCAGCCTCTACGACTACGGACTGGCCACCTACGACGCCGCCGACACCTTCCGGCACGAGGACGCCGAGGGCTTCGTCCGGCTCTGGGGGCTGGGTGTGGCCACCTGGTCGGCGGTTCAAGAGGGCCGCGGCGGCACCACCGCCCAGGAGGGCCGGTGACCCTGTGGCACGGCCGGCTCAGCGGCGGCACGGCCGACGTGGTCATGGACTACTCGGTCAGTCTCCACTACGACCGTCAGCTGGCCCTGGACGACCTGGCCGGCTCCCGGGCCCACGTGCGAGGACTCGGACGGGGTGAGCTCCTCGCTCCCGAGGAGGTGTCCACCCTCCTCGCCGCCCTCGACCAGGTGGAGGAGGAGCTGGTCTCGGGCGTGTTCGTGTTCGCCCCCGGCGACGAGGACATCCACACCTCGGTGGAGCGGCGGGTCACCGAGATCGCCGGGGACGTCGGGGCCAAGCTGCACACCGGCCGGAGCCGCAACGACCAGATCGCCACCGACCTGCGCCTCTACGCCAAGCGGGAGCTGACCGCCCTGGCCCGGGAGATCCTCGGGCTCCAGGAGGTGCTGGTAGCCCGGGCCGAGGAGGCCGACGGCGCCTACCTGCCCGGCTACACCCACCTCCAGCGGGCCCAACCGGTGCTGCTCGCCCACCATCTGCTGGCCCACGGCTGGGCACTGGCCCGGGACGTCGACCGGCTGGTGGCCACGGTGGAGCGGCTCGACGTTTCCCCGTTGGGCGCGGGCGCCCTGGCCGGCTCCTCCCTGCCCCTCGACCCCGACGGGGTGGCCGCGGAGCTCGGGTTCGCCGGCCGGTTCGAGAACTCGCTGGACGCGGTGTCCGACCGCGACTTCGTGGCCGAAGCGCTGTTCGATCTGGCGCTCCTCGGGGTGCACCTGTCCCGGATCGGGGAGGAGCTCGTGCTGTGGTCCACCGAGGAGTTCGGGTTCGCCGTGTTCGACGACGCCTTCGCCACCGGGAGCTCCATGCTCCCCCAGAAGAAGAACCCGGACGTGGCCGAGCTGGCCCGGGGCAAATCGGGTCGGCTGATCGGCAACCTCACCGGGCTGATGGTCACCCTGAAGGGCCTCCCGCTGGCCTACAACCGGGACCTGCAGGAGGACAAGGAGCCACTGTTCGACTCCGTGGTCCAGTCGCATCTGGCCCTGGCCGCGCTGACCGGCGTGCTCTCCACCATCCGGTTCGTGACCGAGCGGATGGAGGAGGCGGCCAACGGGGCCGCGGTGGCCGCCGTGGACCTCGCCGAGTGGCTGGTCCAGCAGGGCATGCCCTTCCGCCAGGCCCACGCCGTCGTCGGCGGGCTGGTCAGCGAGTCCCTCGATCGCCAGGTGCCGCTGGCCGAGCTGGTCGGCGCCCACCCCGACCTGGGGGCCGAGGCCGTGGACCTGCTCGAGCCGGGCGTGGCCGTGACCCGGCGGACGACGCCGGGCGGGGCCGGGCCGACAGCGGTGGCCGTCCAGATGCAGCGGTTCGAGACCCGACTCCAGGTCGATCGGATCCGTCTGGCCACCGAACGCGGAGCCTGAGTCCGCTCCGCCCCGAGGCGATGGAGCCCATCGTCCCCCCACTGTGCCGGGGTGGCCAGCTCCGCACCCGCGAGTGGGCGGATCGAGGACCCTTCGGGCAGCTGACAGCCCCGAGGCCCGACCCGGTGGGAAGCTCTCCCCGTGGTCACCCTGGTCCTGATCGGCTTTCTCGGCGGCCTGGTCACCGGCATCTCGCCGTGCATCCTGCCGGTGGTGCCGGTCATCTTCGCCGCCGGCGCCGCCAGCGGTCTTGAGGACACCGCCGCCGCGGCACCCCCGGAGGAGGCTCCGGGCCCCGAGGCCCGGCCCGCCGCCGCGCTGCCCGATGCAGCAGCCGCCGGCGCTGGCGTCACCACGGTGGCACCGCCGGCCGCCGTGGCCGCCGAGCCGACCTCGCGCCGGGCCGAGTTGCGCCGCCGCCGCCGCCCTCTCGCGGTCGTGGCCGGCCTGGTCCTGAGCTTCGCCGTATTCACCCTGCTCGGGTCCTGGCTGCTCAGCTCGCTCGGCCTGCCCCAGGACCTGTTGCGGTGGATCGGCCTGGTCGTCCTCGGACTGGTGGGGTTGGGACTGATCGTGCCGAGCGTGGGGGAGTGGCTGGAGCGCCCCTTCGCCCGTCTGGTCGGCGGCCGCCAGCAGACCGAGGCCGGGGGGTTCGTCCTCGGGCTCAGCCTGGGCCTGGTGTTCGTGCCGTGCGCCGGCCCCGTGCTCACCGCCATCGCCGTGGTCAGCGCCAACCACCGCTACGACCTCTCGTCGGTGCTGCTGACCGCGGCGTTCGCCCTCGGGATCGCCGTGCCCCTCTTGATCTTCGCCCTGCTCGGCCAGCGGCTGGCCGAGCGGATGGCCACCGTCCGGAGCCATGCGGCGACCGCCCGACGGGTGATCGGGGCGGTGCTGGTGCTCACCGCCCTGGTCGTCGGCCTCAACCTCACCGACGGGCTGCAGCGGGCGGTTCCCGGCTACACCAACGCCCTCCAGAACCACATCGAGACCAACGCCTCGGCCCGGGAGGCACTGGGGAAGGCCACCGGCGAGGTGGCGACCGGCGACCTCGCCACCTGCGTCTCGGCCAGCCCGGTCCTCCAGCAGTGCGGCCGGGCCCCCACCCTCGCCGGCATCAGCCAGTGGCTCAACACGCCCGGGGACCGGCCCCTCACCCTGGCCGGCCTGAAGGGCCGGGTGGTGCTCGTCGACTTCTGGACGTACTCGTGCATCAACTGCCAGCGCACCCTGCCCCACCTGGAGGCCTGGAACCGGACCTACGCCCGGGACGGCCTCACCATCATCGGGGTGCACACGCCCGAGTTCGCCTTCGAGCACGTCACCTCCAACGTGGTCCAGGCCGCCCGGCAGCTCGGCGTCCAGTACCCGATCGCCCAGGACAACGACTACACGACGTGGAACGCCTATCAGAACGAGTACTGGCCGGCCGAGTACCTGATCGACGCCACCGGGACCATCCGCCACGTCGACTTCGGTGAGGGGGAGTACGCCCAGACCGAGTCGTTCATCCGGCACCTGCTGGTGGCCGCCGACCCGACCGTCCACCTGCCGACGCCCACCGACGTGGCCAACCTCACCCCGGACGAGGCCACCACCCCCGAGACCTATCTGGGCTACCAGCACGGCACCCCCAACCTGGCCGGCCAGACGGTGGTGGAGGACCGGATGGCACCGTACTCGCCGCCGTCTCCCGTCCCGGCCGACGAGTACGCCTACGGCGGCAACTGGTCGATCGGGAAGGAGGCCTCGACCGCCGGGGGTGGTGCGGTCCTCTCGCTGGCCTTCCAGGCCCGTGACGTCTATCTCGTCCTCGGCGGGAGCGGCACCGTGCGGGTCTCGGTCGACGGGCGGGTCACCCAGACGGTGACGGTGAGCGGTGAGCCCAAGCTCTACCAGTTGGTGGGCTCGACCAGCAGCCAGCGGGCCCTGCTCACCCTGGGGGTCTCCTCCGGGGTCCAGGCCTACGACTTCACCTTCGGCTAGAGGCCGCCGGCGACCCGAGGTCCCCCGGACGTGCAGCCCGGCTACACTGCTTGAGCACCGCAACGCCGTCAGCTGCGCACCCCGCACCACCGACCTGGTGGCAGCGTGGGGTGCGATTGACACGCTCGGCGCCAACGGTTAGTGTGACAAGTCCCGGTGAACGACCCGTAAGGGCGTCGCCAGGCACCTACAGATCGGGGCCCTTGGTCCTGCCTGTGGAGAATCCGGCACCTACGCTTCACGGCGTGTGCCCGGTCGCTCCTTGAAAACGGAATAGTGATAGCCAAAAGTCAGTGCGGGCGATCGCGGGGAAACTCGAGATCGCCAGTCAATTCAAAGCATTGAACGGACAATGTCTGTTCTTTGCCAGTATTCAGTTGACCGAGAGGATCAGTGTCCTCGACGTCAGCTCTTCGATTTTGGTCAGGCCTTCGGGTCTGGCTGAGGTCTCAATGGAGAGTTTGATCCTGGCTCAGGACGAACGCTGGCGGCGTGCCTAACACATGCAAGTCGAACGAGGTCCAACCGGTAGCAATACCGGTGAAGACCAAGTGGCGAACGGGTGAGTAGCACGTGAGCAACCTGCCCCGAAGACCGGGACAACACCGGGAAACCGGTGCTAATACCGGATATCCCCACCGAGCCGCATGGCTTGGTGAGGAAATGGATTCCGCTTCGGGAGGGGCTCGCGGCCTATCAGCTTGTTGGTGAGGTAACGGCTCACCAAGGCTTCGACGGGTAGCTGGTCTGAGAGGACGATCAGCCACACTGGGACTGAGACACGGCCCAGACTCCTACGGGAGGCAGCAGTGGGGAATCTTGCACAATGGGCGAAAGCCTGATGCAGCAACGCCGCGTGAGGGACGAAGGCTTTCTGAGTTGTAAACCTCTTTCAGCAGGGACGATTGTGACGGTACCTGCAGAAGAAGCCCCGGCCAACTACGTGCCAGCAGCCGCGGTAATACGTAGGGGGCAAGCGTTGTCCGGATTTATTGGGCGTAAAGAGCTCGTAGGCGGCTTGGCAAGTCGGATGTGAAACCTCCAGGCTCAACCTGGAGTCGCCATTCGATACTGCCATGGCTAGAGTTTGGTAGGGGACCACGGAATTCCTGGTGTAGCGGTGAAATGCGCAGATATCAGGAGGAACACCAGCGGCGAAGGCGGTGGTCTGGGCCAATACTGACGCTGAGGAGCGAAAGCGTGGGGAGCGAACAGGATTAGATACCCTGGTAGTCCACGCCGTAAACGTTGG
>CAWIFR010000008.1:0-362500 GCA_963835465.1 uncultured Acidimicrobiaceae bacterium | reverse complement strand
GGTATGAGTAGCGAGAGAGGGGTGAGAAACCCCTCCGCCGTAAGCCCAAGGGTTCCTGGGGAAGGCTAATCCTCCCAGGGTAAGTCGGGAGCTAAGGCGAGGCCGAGAGGCGTAGTCGATGCACAACTGGTTGATATTCCAGTACTTCCGTGTCCGCGCCCAATCCAATACCGGTGTCCTAAGGGGCTGTCCTTCGGGGCGAACCGACCGACCCGGTGGCGGATAGCGAAGGAGGGACGCAGGAGGGTAGGTGAGCCCAGGCGTTGGTTGTCCTGGGGTAAGCGTGTAGGGAGAGGTCTAGGCAAATCCGGACCTCATTAATCCTGAGACGCGATGCCGAGCCACACCAGGCGAAGTCACTGATCCCATGCTGCCGAGAAAAGCTTCTAGCGAGCTGGCACGGAACCCGTACCCCAAACCGACACAGGTGGGCGGGTAGAGAATACCAAGGCGATCGGGAGAACTGTGGTTAAGGAACTCGGCAAAATACCTCCGTAACTTCGGGAGAAGGAGGGCCTCACTAGGATGACGAACTTCGCGTTCTGAGTCTGAAGGGGCCGCAGAGAATAGGGGAAAGCGACTGTTTACTAAAAACACAGGAGCGTGCGAAGTCGTAAGACGATGTATACGCTCTGACGCCTGCCCGGTGCCGGAAGGTTACGGGGAAGGGTTAGCCCTCGGGCGAAGCTCTGAACCTAAGCCCCGGTAAACGGCGGCCGTAACTATAACGGTTTGTATACCACTGGCCGTTAAAAAACCCCGCTATATGCTGGAACATCCGAGTATCCGGTGGTACTCATCCTTGTCACACCTACTATTTAAGGTGTCGGCATGGAAAGTGAAAATCCATCCGGTGCGGACAATCAGCAGGAAACTGCCTTCCTTGTCAGTGTGTCATTAGACAAGAGGCAGGATCCTCAGAGACTGCACGCGAGGCGCCGACATCGTCAGAACTCCAGGTTCATTGGAGCGAGGCGATCGAGGCTGAAGATACAGTCCGACCCCCATGGCGACATGGGGAGCCAGGCAGAAATGATCTGGCCGCTCGACAGCTGCAGAACCTGCAAATGCAGGGGAGAGGCCGTTGAGTAGTAACAAAAGTGCCTAAGGTAGGGATGCCCCTTTGCAGGCAAAGGGGTGCTGCCCCACGCATTGGCGACAATGCGATGAGCAGTCGGCTATTTGCTGGAAACTCCGTTGTATCCTCCACTACTCGTCGTTCAAGACTGATGCAGCTGTTTTGTATCGTCGCAGCATGGGCGGCAGTGACAATGTGAGAGGTGCGGACAATCAGCAGGAAAGACTCTGGATCTACGGATGGATAGCTGGTTTCGTCGATGGGGAAGGCTGTTTCAGCGTCCCCATCTTCAGGAATCACCAAGCGAAACTTCGCTGGCAGGTGCAACCGCAATTTGTGGTGGCGCAGTCGGTGTCGGGTCGTGATGCTCTGGAAGTCCTTGTCAGTGTCCTCGGATGCGGCAAGGTGTATGTGAATCAGAGGCACGATGACCACAGGGAGCAGTTGGCCCTGTACAGCGTGAAGAGGTTCAACGAACTGCGGGACATCATCGTCCCGTTCTTCCAAGAGCACCAGCTGCGAACGTCGAAGCGTGAAAACTTCGACAAGTTCGTGACGGTTCTTGGTCTCATGGAGGAGCGCAAGCACCTCACGACTTCAGGATTGATAGAGATCGCTGAAATCGTTGAAACCATGAATCGTCGCAAGCCATCTGAAGTCCTGAGAATCCTCAGAGACCACACGCCGACCAACTCATGAGTAGTTGTATGAGTTGAAGATATGGTCCGAACCTTATGGCGACATAAGGAGACTGGCGGAAACGTCCAGTCCGCTAATCAGTCAGTTGGGTTGATTAGTTGTAACAGACTCAGAGCGAAATTCCTTGTCGGGTAAGTTCCGACCTGCACGAATGGCGTAACGACTTTCCTACTGTCTCAACCACAGACCCGGCGAAATTGAAGTACGAGTAAAGATGCTCGTTAGCTGCATCAGGACGGAAAGACCCCGTGGACCTTTACTACAGCTTGCTGTTGAGTTTTAGTACATATTGTGTAGGATAGGTGGGAGACTTTGAAGCTTTGGCGCCAGCCAGGGTGGAGTCAACCTTGAAATACCACCCTTTATGTGCCGGAACCCTAACCTCGGTCCGTTATCCGGATCAGGGACAGCGTCAGGTGGGTAGTTTGACTGGGGCGGTCGCCTCCTAAAATGTAACGGAGGCGCCCAAAGGTTCCCTCAGGCTGGTTGGCAATCAGCCGTCGAGTGCAATGGCACAAGGGAGCTTGACTGCGAGACCTACAAGTCGAGCAGGTGCGAAAGCAGGGCATAGTGATCCAGCGGTTGCTTGTGGAAGCGCCGTTGCTCAACGGATAAAAGGTACCCCGGGGATAACAGGCTCATCTTCCCCAAGAGTCCATATCGACGGGAAGGTTTGGCACCTCGATGTCGGCTCGTCGCATCCTGGGGCTGAAGCCGGTCCCAAGGGTTGGGCTGTTCGCCCATTAAAGCGGTACGCGAGCTGGGTTTAGAACGTCGTGAGACAGTTCGGTCCCTATCCGATGCAGCCGTAGGAGATTTGAGGAAGGCTATCCCTAGTACGAGAGGACCGGGATGGACGAAGCTCTCGTGTGTCAGTTGTCCTGCCAAGGGCACCGCTGATTTGCGACCTTCGGGTGGGATAAGCGCTGAAAGCATCTAAGCGCGAAGCTCGTTCCAAGATGAAATCTCCCACAGGGTTAACCTGGTAAGGCCCGTGGTTAGACGACCACGTTGATAGGCCGGAAGTGTACGTGCGGTAACGCATTCAGCTGACCGGTACTAATCGGCCGAGGGCTTGGGAACTTGCTCGTGCTCGCTATGGAACGCTCAGGGGTGACCTATCTGGTCACTTCGGGCTCGGACGTCGACCCTTCGGGGTGGGCGGTCCTCGAGCCCCGGGAGAGCGCACAGTTTCCGGTGGCCATGGCGGCGGAGAGACACCCGTTCCCATTCCGAACACGGCAGTTAAGCCCGCCAGCGCCGATGGTACTTGGGGGGTAGCCCCCTGGGAGAGTAGGACGCCGCCGGGATTTCTCCAGACAGTGCCCCCGCTTCGGCGGGGGCACTGTCGCGTACGGGACCAGGTCAGACCAGCCCGTGTCCCCATGGTTGGCCCGGACGGGTCCCGGGAGGACAGGCGAAGATGCCGCTGCCGGTGTGTTGGACGTATTGGGTCAGGGCATCCCGTTGGGCCAGGGACTCCTGGATGGGGATGAACTGACGGCGGGGGTCTCGCTGGAAGCAGATGAAGAAGAGCCCCGCGTCGAGCTCCCCGGTGACCGGATCGACACCGTCGACGAAGCTGTAGCCCCGGCGGAGGAGGGCCTGACCCTGATGGGACGCCGGGGCGGCCACCCGGATGTGGGCGTGGGTGGGGATCTTGGGCCGCCCGTCGGGCCCGGTGGCGGTGAGATCGACCGGTGCGGTCTCGACGGTGGAACCGAGCGGGGCACCGCTCAGCTTCATCCGGCCGATGGTGCGTTCCTGGTCCCCGAGGGTGCTGCGGTCCCAGGCCTCCAGGTGGGTGCGGATCCTCCGGGAGACCAGGTAGGTACCACCGGCCATCCAGGAGGGGCCCGAGGTGCCGGTGACCCACACGAATCGGTCCATGGCCCCCTGGTCGGTGGCCACCAGGTTGTTTGTCCCGTCCCGGAAGCCGAGGAGGTTGCGCGGGGTGGGCTGCCCGGCCCCCGGGGAGGCGGTCCGGCCGAATCCCAGCTGCAGATAGCGGACGGTGGCCGAGCCCAGGGCCAGCCGTCCGAGGTTGTGGACGGCGTGGAAGGCCACCTGGGCGTCGTCGGCGCAGGCCTGGATGCACAGGTCGCCGCCGCTGCGCAGGGGATCCAGGGCGTCGCCGGGAAACGGGGGCAGGTCGACCAGGGCATCGGGCCGCTGGCCGGCGAGTCCGAAGCGGTCGTCGAAGAGGGTCGGGCCGAAGCCGACGGTCAGCGAGAGCCGGGCCGGACCCAGGCCGACGGCCTCGCCGCTGTCTGCCGGGGGGGCCAGCGGGTCGGCCGCTCCCGCCACCGGCAACCCGGCGGTCAGTCGTTCCGCGGCCGCGGTCCAGGTGGCCAGCAGGGTCGAGAGGCCGGCCCTGTCGGCGGCCGTGACGTCGAAGGCGGCGAAGACGAGATGGCCCTGCTCGGGCGTGGCGATGCCGGCCTGATGGGTCCCGTGGAAGGCGATGCCGGTGGCAGCCTCGGAGGCGGCTCGGGCCGGGGACGACCAGGCCACCGAGCCGGCGGCCCCGGCCACGGTGGCCGAGGCCAGTCCGGTCCCGGCCAACAGGTGACGCCGTGAGATGGCCCCGGGGCGGCCACCCGGGGGGCCGGCACCGGTGCCGGGGGACCGGTGGCCCCCGTCGGGTTGTCCCTTGGACGAACGGCGGCTCACGACGTGGTCCCCGCGGTTCCGTAGGGGGCGAGTCGAGCCGACAGGTGGGCCAGCAGCGCCCCGGTGGCGTCGACCTGCTGGGCCAAGGACCGCAGCGTGGCCTGGGGGAGGGTGTCGTCGGGTCGTAGTCCTGGCGGACCGAGCGTCCCCACCTGGGTGACCAGCGAGGCGAAGCGGGTGGCCACGCCGGCGGCCAGGCCGGGGGCGACCTGGCGGGCCAGGGGCTGGATGGCGGTGAAGGCAGTCCGGGCGGCGGACACCGTGGCGGCGAGGTCCACGGCGTCGAGGTGGGAGAACTGCTCCTCGTGTCCGGGTACGGCGGTGTCGTTCACCCAGCCAAGCTCGTCCACTGCCGTGGTGCCGATGGCCTCGGGGCCGAGCGCGTCCCTCGACAGGAGGTACTCGGCCACCGGGGCCTGCGCCACCAGGCCGCCGACGGCCGACTGGGCCTCGGCCAGGGGCGGAGGGGCGGCGGTCCCGGGCCACAGGTACTGCTCGACGGCGTGGAGGCCGGTGAAGGTCTGCCCGGGGGCCACGTCGGTGAGGCGCTCGTCCAGCGTGGAGGCGATGACGGTGTTGCCGCTCTCCAGCATGCGGAAGCCGTCGTAGTCGGCCTGGGCGGCCAGCTCGTCGGCCCGGGCCGCCCCGGTGGCACCGGAGGCCAGGTCCGACTGCAGGCGGCCGACGTCGGACACGAAGGCGGTGGCATCGTTGCCGATGTCGGACCGATAGGCGGAGGTGGCGGCGTGGGCCACGGCCAGGCCGGAGCCGCCGTAGCCGTACCCGTTCCCGGCGACCGCCGGACCCGAAGTCCGGGCGCCGCTCGCCGAGGGGCCCGTCGCCACGCTGGTCGGTGACGATGCCGAGGCCGATCCACAGGCTGCGGCCAGGGGGCCCAGCACCACCAGGGCCGCCAGTCGACGCCAGCTAGGGGCCGGCCGTGGCCGGACTCCGGAGCGGGAGGGGCGGACCCTGGGGTCCCGGGTGGTGATGGGCGGTCTCACGATCGGGGCCAAGGGTAGAGGACGGGCCGACCGGGGCCACGGCGCCCGCTCCGGGCCGCCGGCCCGGTCCGAGGGGGCGGGGGAGGCCCCGGTACACTGGGCCCATGGCAGCTCGCACCCCCTCTGGTTCTCCGCGCCCGCGAGGTGCTGGCGGCAGCGGTCGGCCGACGTCGGGTCGACCGGCCGGGAAGGGGGCGCCCACCGGCCGTCCCGCACCGGGCCGCTCCGGATCGGGCAACCGGTCCGGCTCGGGCCGGAGTGACGCCGGGGCCGGGGGCAAGGAACGGGGCCGATCCGAGGGTCGGCCGACGCGGGACGGCACCACCCGACGGGGTGGGCCCGGCTCCTCGGGGTCCGGTCGTCCCGGCTCTCCTGGTCGTGACGCAAGGTCGGGTCCGCCGAGCTCCCGGGATCGCCCGGCCAGTCGATCGCCCCGGCCGTCGGACGGCGGCGCCGGTGGGGGCGCCAATCGGAACAGCCGGACCGACAGCGGTGCCCCCCGGCGGGGCCGCGACTCGGCGGGAGGCCGGGACTCGCCCGGCGCGCCGAGGCGGAGCGGTCCTCCCGGGGAGTACCGGACCCAACGGGCCCCTGTGGTCCGCAAGGGCTGGGGCAGCGTGGCCCGCCGCGGGGCCAGCACGGTACGGGACGGTACCGAGGGCCACGGTCCCGATGCCGACACGCCCGAGGGGCGGCGGCGCGCCCGGACCAGGAGCGACGAGTTCGTCCCCGAGCGCTTCGAGCGCACCGATCGGCGCGGTCCGTCGGGTGCGGCAGGTCGGGCCGACGCCCTCCGACCACCCGCCCACCGTGCCGTGCCGCCCCCCTCCGAGCTGCCGCCGGACATCGCCAACGAGCTGGCCTCGGCGGCCGGACCGGACTGGAACCACCTACGGGACCGGATCAGCGAGCGGATGGCTGCAGGCATCGGCGCCTACGAGCGGGAGCGGTACCGGGACGCCTCCCGGATCCTGAAGACGGTGGTGGACGCGGTACCCAACGCCCCGTCGGCCCGGGAGCTGCTGGGCCTCAGCCAGTATCACCAGTCCTACTGGAAGGCCGCCCTGCCCAACCTCGAGGCGTTCGCCGCCCTCACCGGCTCGGTCGACCAGCACCCCGTGCGCATGGACTGCCACCGGGCCCTGGGCCGCCCGAAGAAGGTCGAGGCGCTGTTCACCGAGCTGCGCCAGGGCTCGCCCGACCCCGAGGTCCTCTCCGAGGGTCGTCTCGTCCTGGCCGGCACCCGGGCCGACGCCGGCGACCTCACCGGGGCGGTGACCCTGCTGGTCGAGGCCGGGGCGGGCCGTCTGGTTCGGAACCCGGCGGAGCGGCACCTGCGGCAGTGGTACGTGCTCGGTGACCTGATGGAGCGCTCGGGCGACCTCCCCAAGGCGAGGGAGCTGTTCCTGCGCATCAGCGCCGTCGACCCCGACGCCTACGACGTGGCCGCCCGGCTGGAGTCGCTCGGCCCTCCGACCAAGGCCCGCCGGACCCCGAAGCGCCCGGCGGGGCGTCCCCCGGCCCGGAGGCCGAAGGGGTCGCACGGCGCCCATTAGGCTCTGTCCCATGAATCTCGAACAACTACTCGGTGACGAGGCGGACTCGCTGCTCAACCACGTGGCCAAGGCCTTCCCGGCCGAGCACCTGAGGCTCCCGGGCCCCGACCACCTGGACGACATCTTCGTGGACTCCGACCGTTCGTCGACCGTCCTCCGCAACCTGGGCACGGTCTACAACACGGGCCGTCTGGCCGGCACCGGCTACCTGTCGATCCTGCCGGTGGACCAGGGCATCGAGCACTCGGCGGCGGCCAGCTTCGCCAAGTTCCCCGCCTACTTCGACCCGGCCAAGCTCTGCGACCTGGCCATCGCCGGCGACTGCAACGCCATCGCCACCACCCTCGGCGGGCTCGGCATCGTCTCCCGCCGCTACATCCACAAGATCCCCTTCATCGTCAAGCTCAACCACAACGACTTCCTCAACTACCCCAACACCTACGACCAGGTCATGTTCTCGGGGGTGGGCCAGGCCGCCGACCTCGGTGCGGTGGGCGTGGGGGCCACCATCTACTTCGGCTCCGAGGGGGCGGACCGCCAGATCGTCGAGGTGTCCCGGGCCTTCGCCGAGGCCCACCGGCTGGGCCTGTTCACCGTGCTGTGGTGCTACCTCCGCAACCCGGCCTTCAAGCAGGGGGACACCGACTACCACCTCTCGGCCGACCTCACCGGCCAGGCCAACCACCTCGGGGTGACCATCGAGGCGGACATCATCAAGCAGAAGCAGCCCGAGAACAACGGCGGCTACCACGCCCTCGCCTTTGGCAAGACCGACCCGCTGGTCTACGACCAGCTGACCACGGACCACCCCATCGACCTGACCCGCTGGCAGGTCGTCAACTGCTACGCCGGGCGGATCCCGCTCATCAACTCGGGCGGCGAGTCCAAGGGTGCCGACGACCTGGCCCAGGCCGTCCGGACCGCGGTGGTGAACAAGCGGGCCGGGGGAGCGGGCCTCATCGTGGGCCGGAAGTCCTTCCAGCGGCCCACCGACGAGGGCGCGGCCCTGATCCACGCCATCCAGGACGTGTACCTCGATCCCGACATCACCGTGGCCTAAGCGAGCGGGTGGCCCCGGGGCGACCCGCTCGGAGGGTCTCGGGGCACCGACCATCGCTTCGGGGTGGGGCGTCAGAGGTAGACTGTCCCATGGCTCCGCATTCGGAGTCTTGGGTGTTGATCCGGGCGAACACCGACGCAGGCCAGAACAGCAACAGCGCCGAGTCAGTGTCCGGCGACTGAGCGCGGTGCATACGCACGATCAGTACGAAGAGGAGCGCGGTGTCCGACACCACCACCGACCCGAAAGCACCCCAGCTAGTCGACCGCGTGGTCATCCGGTTCGCCGGCGACTCCGGCGACGGTATGCAGCTGGCCGGTGACCGGTTCACCACCACGTCGGCCCTCCTGGGCAACGACCTGGCCACCTTCCCCGACTTCCCGGCCGAGATCCGGGCCCCGGCCGGCACCCTGGCCGGGGTGTCGGCCTTCCAGGTCCACATCTCCGACCACGACATCTCGACCCCGGGCGACTCGCCCAACGTGCTGGTGGCCATGAACCCCGCGGCCCTGAAGGCCAACATCGACTCCCTCCCCAAGGGGGCCACGGTCATCGTCAACGTCGACGCCTTCGAGGAGCGCAACCTGGCCAAGGCCGGCTACGAGGCCAGCCCGCTCGGGGACGGCTCCCTCTCGGCCTACACCGTCTACGAGGTGCCGATGACCTCGATCACCACCGAGGTGTCGAAGGAGGCCGGGGTCAAGCCCCGGGACGCCGAGCGGTCCAAGAACTTCTTCGCCCTGGGCCTGATCAGCTGGCTCTACACCCGGCCGACCGAGGCCACGGTGAGCTGGATCGAGCAGAAGTACTCGGGCAAGCCCCTGGTCATGGAGGCCAACCTCCGCGCCTTCAAGGCGGGCTACCACTTCGGCGAGACGGCCGAGCTGTTCGAGTCGTCCTACCAGGTCAAGCCGGCCGCCCTGGAGCCCGGCGAGTACGTCAACATCACCGGCAACACGGCCACGGCCTGGGGCCTCATCGCCGCGGCCACCCGCGCCGGCTTGCCCCTGTTCCTCGGCACCTATCCCATCACCCCGGCTTCAGACATCCTCCATGAGCTGTCCAAGCACAAGCAGTTCGGGGTGCGGACCTTCCAGGCCGAGGACGAGATCTCCGGCATCGGGGCGGCCCTCGGGGCCGCCTTCGGCGGGGCCCTCGGGGTCACCACCACGTCGGGGCCGGGCGTGGACCTGAAGTCCGAGACCATGGGCCTGGCCATCAGCCTGGAGCTCCCCCTCCTGGTCATCGACATCCAGCGGGGCGGGCCCTCAACCGGACTCCCCACCAAGACCGAGCAGGCCGACCTGCTCCACGCCATGTACGGACGACACGGGGAGTCGCCGCTGCCCATCGTGGCCGCCAAGACCCCGTCCCACTGCTTCGAGGCCACCGTGGAGGCGGTCCGGCTGGCCGTGAAGTACCGGACCCCGGTCATCCTGCTGTCCGACGGCTACCTGGCCAACGGGACCGAGCCGTGGCGGCTGCCCGACCTGGAGGACCTGCCCGCCATCGACCCGGCCTTCGCCGCCACGACCAACCACACCGAGCCCGACGGCACCGAGGTCTTCTGGCCCTACGTCCGGGACGAGGAGACCCTGGCCCGCCCGTGGGCCCCGCCGGGGCTGGCCGGTCTCGAGCACCGGATCGGCGGTCTGGAGAAGGCCGACGGCTCGGGCAACGTGGCCTACGACGGCCCCAACCACGAGCGGATGACCCGGTTGCGGGCGGCCAAGATCGCCGGCATCGCCCACGACATCCCGCCGACCGAGGTGGACGACCCCGACGGGGCCGACGTGGTGGTCATCGGCTGGGGCTCGACCTACGGCGCCATCGCCGCCGGCGTGCAGCGGGTGCGGGCCAGGGGCCACCGGGTGGCCCAGGCCCACCTGGTCCACCTCAACCCGTTCCCCGCCGACCTGGGCGAGGTCCTCAGCCGCTACCGCCGGGTCCTGGTCCCCGAGGTCAACCTGGGCCAGCTCAGCCGGCTGCTGCGGGCCGAGTACCTGGTCGATGCCATCTCCTTCACCCAGGTGCAGGGGATCCCGTTCCGGGCGGCGGCCATGGAGGCCGCCATCCTCCAGCAGATCGACGGCACGGCCGAGAGCCACTCGCGCGAGGTGGGCTCGGTCGACACAACCGAGAAGGGCTCCCGCTGATGACCGACCTGGCCACACCGCCGAGCGACACCGCCCCGCCCGAGGGGTCGGTGCCGGTGCCGCTCACCACCCGCAAGGACTGGTCCTCGGACCAGGAGGTGCGCTGGTGTCCCGGCTGCGGCGACTACTCCATCCTGGCCGCCGTCCAGATGCTCATGCCCGACCTCGGGGTCCGTCGGGAGTCGACGGTCTTCCTCTCGGGGATCGGCTGCGCCGCCCGCTTCCCGTACTACATGAACACCTACGGGATGCACTCCATCCACGGGCGGGCCCCGGCCATCGCCACCGGACTGGCCACCACCCGGCCCGACCTCGACGTCTGGGTGGTGACCGGCGACGGGGACTCGCTCTCGATCGGCGGCAACCACCTCATCCACGCCCTGCGGCGGAACGTGAACATCACCATCCTGCTGTTCAACAACCAGATCTACGGCCTGACCAAGGGCCAGTACTCGCCCACCTCGGAGGTGGCCAAGGTCACCAAGTCCACGCCGTTCGGCTCGCTGGAGCAGCCCTTCAACCCGCTGAGCCTGGCCCTCGGGGCCGAGGCCAGCTTCGTGGCCCGCACCCACGACATGGACCGCAAGCACATGATGGAGACCTTCCGCCGGGCCCACGCCCACAAGGGCGCCTCGTTCGTGGAGATCTACCAGAACTGCAACGTGTTCAACGACGGGGCCTTCGAGCAGATCACCGGCAAGGAGCACCGGTCGGACATGCTGATCCCCCTCGTGCACGGCGAGCCCATCCGGTTCGGCGCCGAGGGCCAGTACGGTGTGGTCCTCCACAACGACGGCTCGGTCGAGGTGGTCGAGGTGGCCGACGTCGGTGAGGCCGCCCTGCTGGTCCACGACGAGCACCGCGAGAACCCGGGGCTCGCCTTCCAGCTGAGCCGCCTGTCCCGGGGGCCCTACGAGCCCACGCCGATCGGGGTCTTCCGCGACGTGGACCGGCCCGAGTACGGCGAGGGGATGGGCCGCCAGATCGAGGAGGCCATCGAGCGTCGTGGCCCGGGCGACGTGGCCGCGCTGCTGCGCTCGGGCTCCTCGTGGGTCGTCGAGTAGGCGCCACCGACCCGGGGACGCGGAGGGAGCCGGGGTGACCACCTTCGTGGCCCTCCTGCGCAGCATCAACGTCGGGGGGCGGAACCGGGTGCCGATGGCCGAGCTGTCCGGCCTGGTGGACTCCCTCGGGTTCGGCGACGTCGAGACCTACCTCCAGAGCGGCAACGTGGTCTTCACCGGGTCGGGGAGCCCGGAGGCGGCCGGCCGGTCCCTCGAGGCCGCAATCACCGCCCAGCTCGGGCTGGAGATCCCGGTCATCGTCAGGAGCAAGACCCAGCTGGCCCGGGTGGTGCGCGGCACGCCCTACGGCGACCTCCGGGTCGACCCGAGGACCCTCCACGTCACCTTCCTGGCCCGCCCGCCCGACGCCGCGCCCCGGCGGGAGCTGACCCGGCTCGGAGAGGAGTCCGGGCCCGGTGGCGCCTTCGGGGACGACCGTTTCACACTGGCCGGGTCCGACGTCCACCTCTACTGCCCGGGGGGCTACGGCGAGACCAAGCTCAACAACGCCTACTTCGAGCGCCGGTCCGGGGTGGTGGCCACCACTCGGAACTGGCGGACGGTGACCACCCTGGCCGGCATGGCCGGCATCCCCACCGGTCCGGACTGACCGGCGGCCCGGTCGGGGCGGAGCCCCCGGTGGCGGTCAGGGCGCGGCCGGGGTGGCCGGACCGTTGTAGGTGGCGTAGTCCCCGTCGGCGTTCATGGCCATGCAGAACTGGGGGTCGGGGCAGGCCACCGACACCCCGATCCCGGCGTAGTCGATGGCGGCGGGCACGACCTGGGCGGGTCCGGTCCAGGTGGTGCCGTTCCAGGTCATGACCGCGCCCTGGTCGTCGGCGGCGATGCAGAAGGTCCGGGTGGGACAGGCGATGGAGTCGAGTTGGCGTCCCGGGTCGAGGGTCTGGCGGGGTGTCCAGTCCTTGCCGGCGTTGCGCACCACGATGGCGTCGCCGTTGACGATGGCGCACAGGGTCAGGGTGGGGCAGGCCACCGACACCGGTCCGGGGGCGAGGGCGGTGGTCCACGGGTCGGCCTCGGCCGACCAGACCGAGCCGTTCCAATCGAGCACCGTGGTGCCGACGACCGCCGTGCACGAGGTGGCCGTGGGACAGGAGACGCCGACCCGGCCGGCCTGGTAGAGGGAGACCCGGGTGGCCGCGCTGCCCAGTCCCACGGTCGTGCTGAAGGACTGCGGCGTGGTCCAGACGCCGCGGCTCATCGCCGCGGCGTGCCCGGTGTTGTCGACCGCCGCGCACAGGGACGGGGCGGCACACGACACCGCCAGGGTCCGGGACCCGGGGCGGCCCGGTCCCGGGTCGGCGGGATTGGCCGGCAGGGGTGGCGGGGTGCCGATGGGCGCCGGGTTCGACCAGTCGGTCCCGTTGCCGGTGCTCACGTGGCCCGAGCCGTCCACGATGACGCACAGGGGACCCGAGGTGCAGGAGATGGTGGGCAGGACCGGTGCGGTGACCACCCCGGTGGCCGGAGCCGCGAAGTAGACCGAGGGCGACGACCAGGTGGACCCGTCCCAGGACACGGTCACCCCCGAGCCGGAGACGAGGGCGGATCCGTCACCGCTGGTCCCCCCGCCGGCGGCCACGCAGTAGGTGTCCGAGAGGCAGGCCAACGAGGTGAAGCCCCCGCCCGGCGGCAGGGTGGTGAGGGCGAGCGACCAGCCCGGTGCGTGGGGGACGGTCACCGGCACGGTGGTGGGGGTGACCGAGGGGTCGGTGGTGGTCGTCGACGGGGCGGCCGCCGTGGTCGTGGTCGGCCGGCGGTCGACGGCGGGCGTGGCCGAGGGTGACGACGAGCAACCTCCCGCCACGACGACCAGGGCCACCAGGGAGAGTGCTGCCACCAGCCGCCTCGGATCCACCAGTCCCCTCACTCGGGCTCACCCGTTCTCGGATCGGATCGGGCACCAAGGCTACTGCCTGGACCCGGCCATACGGGGTCAGCCCGGTGCCGGTCAGCCGATCGGGTCGAGGGGCCGGAACACCATGCCGGTGGCCGGCTTGGGGTGGAAGTAGGTGCTCTTGGGGGGCATGCGCTTCCCGGCGTTGGCGCACTCGGCGATCTGCTCGACCGACACCGGCCGCAGCAGCAGCACGGCCTGGGACTTGTCGTCGACGATGGCCCGGACGCCCTCCTGCCACGAGTTGAGGTACTCGAGCTCGTGATCGGGGAGCTCGGCGATGACCAGGGCCACCATCGAGGAGTCGAGGTCGGAGCCGGCCGCCTCCGCGGTCCCGTCCTTGGGAGACAGGAGCCACGTGCCCGAGGGCATCAGCAGGGCCAGGGCGCCCGACTGGCCGAGGGCGCTGGTCGAGCGGTCGTCGAAGTCGCCCACCCGGGTGAGGTCGAACCACGACGAGCAGACGTCGACCAGGTCGAGGCCGTCGGGGAGCCCGGAGAGGGCCCGGTGGATGGGGCCCACCTCGAGCTGCTCGGGGCTCAGTTCCACGACGAGGGCCATCACCAGGTCGGCTCCGGGGTCGTCGAGTCGTCCCTCCCGGTAGGTGCGGGCCGTCTCGTAGCGGTGGTGGCCGTCGGCCAGGACCACCGCCGAGGCCTCGACGGCGTCCTCCACGGCCCGGATGGTGCCGGGGTCGTCGATCACCCACAGCTGGTGGGTCACGCCGTCGCCGGCCACCGCCTCGGCGCGGGGTGCGGCCTGCGGGGCGAAGACCTCGCTGAGCCCGGCGGTGAGGGAGAGCCCCCAGATGGGCGAGAGGTTGGCCCGGGTGGCGGCGAGCAGGTCGAGGCGGTCGCTCTTGGCCTTGGGCAGGGTCTGCTCGTGGGGGAAGATGCCGGCCGCGCTCTCGTCGTCGATCCCGAGGGCGCCGATGATCCCGTTGGTGGCGTGCCCGCCCGGCGAGACCATGCGGTAGCCGTAGAGGCACGGGATGGCCTCCTCGATCAGGATGCCCTCGTCCTGCCACCGCAGCAGCTGGTTGGCCGAGCTGTCGTAGCGGTTGAGGCCGGCCCGGTGGTCGGGCTCGGGCAGCTCCACCCGGACGGCGTTGGCGCTGTGCCGGGAGACCAGCCGGGCCCGCTCCGCGGGTCCGATGACGTCGTAGGGAGGGCAGATCGACCATGGACAGATCGACCCGGGAGGTGTCGTACCGGAGACCGGTGAACGGTTCGAATCTCGGCATGGCCCTTGCGTAGCACACGCCGAGTGGTCGACGGACCCTTCTCCGTGCCGCGTCAGGCGTACTGGGCCACCAGCGCGGCGAGCGCCTGGGCCCCGGCCGGCTGGAGGTGGACCTGGTCGGGGGTGAACCACTCGGGGTGCGGGGTCGACAGGGCGTTCCAGTCGGCCAGCACCGCCACCCCCGGGTAGCGGGCCACCCCGGCGGCCAGGACGGCGTTGTCGGGGGCCTCCCACGCCCGGGGCACGTTGACGTTCACGAACACCACCCGCTCTGACCCCGGACGCCGCCTGCATCATGGCGTCGACATCCGAGGCGGTGACCGACCCGTTGGTCCCGAGCTCGACCACCAGCACCGAGCCGAGCGTCCCGGCCGCCCGATCGGCCTGGACCACACCGATCCCCGTCTCGAACTGCCGGCTGACCACCCCGTCCACCGTCACGCCGGGGACGTCCGCCTGCAGGTAGGGCTGGATGTCGATCATGATCGAGTCGCCGACGGCGGTGACCGGCCCGGACACCGGCGCCACGGTGGTGGTGGTGGGCGCCACGGTGGTGGTGGTGGTGGTGGTCGGGGACGGCGCAGTGCTCGAGGTGGTCGTGGCCGGTGGGGCGGTCGAGGTCGGCGGCCCCGCCCCACGGATCGTGGCCGCCGCGGCCGCTCCCGACCCGGTGGTGGCCACGGGCGCCGAGGTGACCGGACTCGGCCTGCGGGCCAGGCCGAGTCCGAACAGCCCCACGAGGAGGGCCAGCAAGGCGACCCCGATGATCTTGTCGACGCGACTGACGTGGTCCATCCCTACCAGTTTGCCCTGCTCATCGGGGTGGGGGGGCGCACCCGGACCCCGGCGCCTCCGCCCGCCCACCCTCCTGCCGCCCACCGGGACACTTGGAGAGAACGGCCGGCGCCTCGACCGGCGGCCCGACCGGGCCCGCCGGGGGGCGGTGTTCGGCGATCCCCGGCCCTGCTCGTAGACTCGACGGTGTGAAGGGCGTCGGTGAGCAGACCAGGGGGAGTTCGATCGGTGACTCGGCGACCAGGGGAGCGACATCGGGGCCGGCCGGGGTCCAGGCCGTCCCCGTCGGGACCCACCCCGTGACCGATTCCGGCGCTGCCGCCTCCTCCGCCGCGGCCGGGGAGGAGGGTGCCGACCGGATCCTGACCGTGCCCAACGCCATCACCCTGGTCCGCCTGGCCTGCATCCCCCTCTTCCTCTGGCTGCTGTTCGGCGCCGACCGGCAGACGGCCGCGGCCATCCTGCTCGGGGCCCTCGGCTCCACCGACTGGATCGATGGCTTCGTGGCCCGGCGCTACCACCAGGTGTCGACGGTGGGCAAGGTCCTCGACCCGGTGGCCGACCGGGTGCTGGTGGTCACCGCGGTGATCGCCATCACCGTGCACGGTGCGGTGCCGGTGTGGTTCGGGGTGGCCACGCTGGCCCGCGAGGTGGTGGTGTCGGCCGCCGTGCTCGCTGCTGGCCTCACTGGGGGCGGCCCGGATCGACGTGTTGTGGATCGGCAAAGCCGGTACCTTCGCCCTCATGTTCTCCTACCCGGCCTTCCTGCTCAGCTACGGCACCGCGGCCTGGCAGGGCCCCATCCACGTCATCGCCTGGATCACCGGGATCATCGGACTGGCCCTGGCCTGGATGGCGGCGGCCTCCTACATCCCGGTGGCCCGCAGGGCACTGGCCGACGGGCGACGGGCCCGGGCCGAGTCGGCCACCACGGCGGCGGGGGGTTCGGCGTCATGAAGGCCGTGATCATGGCGGGCGGCGAGGGCACCAGGCTCCGGCCGCTGACCTCCAACCAGCCCAAGCCGATGCTGCCCATGGCCAACATCCCGATGATGGAGCACGTGGTGAACCTGCTCCGCCAGCACGGGTTCGAGGACATCGTGGTCACGGTGGCCTTCATGGCCAACGCCATCCGCACCTACTTCGGCGACGGCTCCGAGTTCGGGGTCCGCATGGTGTACGCCACCGAGTCCACGCCCCTCGGCACCGCCGGGTCGGTGCGCAACGCCCGCGACGAGCTGGACGAGCGCTTCCTGGTCATCTCGGGCGACGTCCTCACCGACATCGACCTCACCCAGGTGGTCGACTTCCACGACCGGCGCGGGGGCCTGGCCACCCTGGCGCTGAAGGCGGTGGACAATCCCCTCGAGTTCGGGATCGTGATCACCAACGAGGACGGGTCCATCGAGCGCTTCTTGGAGAAGCCCACCTGGGGCCAGGTGTTCAGCGACACCATCAACACCGGCATCTACGTGCTCGAGCCCGAGATCTTCGACTTCATCCCCGAGGGCCAGGCGGTCGACTTCTCGGGCGAGTCCTTCCCCGAGGCCCTGGCCGCCGGGAAGTCGCTCTACGGCTACGTGGCCGACGGCTACTGGGAGGACGTGGGCACCCTCGAGGCCTACCTCCAGTCCCATCAGGACATCCTCGACCAGAAGGTCCAGGTGGACATCAAGGGCTTCGAGCTCCGCCCGCGGGTGTGGCTGGGCAAGGGGGCCGAGATCGATCCCAGCGTGGTCATCGACGGCCCGGCGGTCATCGGCGACAACTGCGTGATCGGGCCGGGGGCCCGGCTCGGCCAGTACTGCACCCTGGGCCGCAACGTCCGCATCGGGGACAATGCCGTCCTCCAGCGCTCGGTGGTCCACGACAACACCTACCTGGGCTCGGGCGTGCGCATCGACGGCAGTGTGCTGGGCCGGGGATCCGACCTCCGCCAGGGGGTGCGGTGCGAGGAGGGCGTGGTCCTCGGCGACCAGTGCTTCGTCGGGGCCCACGCCGAGCTGAAGGCCGGGGTCAAGGTCTACCCGTTCAAGACCGTGGAGGCCGGGGCCACGGTCAACTCCTCCATCGTCTGGGAGTCGATGGGCGCCCGCTCGCTGTTCGGCCGGGAGGGCGTCCAGGGGCTGGCCAACGTCGACATCAGCCCCGAGCTGGCCGTCCGCCTGTCCATGGCCTGGGCCTCGACCTTCGAGAAGGGCTCGACGGTGACCACCTCCCGGGACACCAGCCGGGCCGCCCGGGTGCTGAAGCGGGCCATCATGGTCGGCTGCAACGCCGCCGGGATCAACGTCGACGACCTCGAGGCGGCCACCGTGCCGGTCACCCGCTTCCAGGTCACCTCCTCGGACTCCATGGCCGGCGTCACCGTCCGCCTGGCCCCCGACGACCCCCAGTCGGTCGTGCTGCGCTTCTTCGACAAGGAGGGCATCGACGTCGACGAGGCCACCCAGCGCAAGATCGAGCGCCTCTACCACCGGGAGGACTTCCGCCGGGTGCTGGCCCGGGAGATCGGCGACATCGACTTCCCGCCGCGCTCGCTCGAGCACTACACCGCCGCCCTCATCGACTCGGTCGACCTGTCCAATGCCGCGCCAGGCCGACCTGAAGCTGGTGCTCGACTACTCGTTCGGCACCTCCAGCTTCGTGATGCCCAACCTGTTGGCCAAGCTGGAGGCCGAGGTGCTGGTGGTCAACCCCTACGCCAACACCGCCGGTGTGCTGACCTTCGATCGCCAGGCCAGCGCGGCGAGGGTGTCGGAGCTGGTGCGGGCCTCGGGAGCCCACCTCGGGGCGGTGCTCGACCCGGGGGGCGAGCATGTGGCCATCGTGGACGACCTGGGTCACCCGCTCACCGACGACGAGGCCCTGCTCGTGCTGCTGACCCTCGTCACCGAGGCCAACCCCTCGACCCGGGTGGCCCTGCCGGTGGCGGCCAGCGTGGTGGCCGAGGAGATCTGCCAGAAGGCCGGGGCCGAGATCGTGTGGACCAAGCTGTCGGCCTCCCACCTCATGGAGGTGGCCCGCACCGAGCGGGTGACCCTGGCCGCCAGCCAGACCGGCGGGTTCATCTTCCCGGCCTTCCTGCCCGCCTACGACGCCGCCGCCACCCTGGTCAACCTGCTGGCCCTGCTCACCGCCTCGGGACGGAAGCTGTCCGAGCTGGTGGCCGGGCTCCCCACCGTGCACATCGCCCACCAGGAGGTGCACACCCCCTGGGATCAGAAGGGGATGGTCATGCGCACATTGGTGGAGCGGTCGGTCGACCGGGAGCTGGTCCTAGTCGACGGGGTCAAGGTCATCGAGGACGACGGGTGGGCCCTCGTCCTGCCCGATCCCGAGGAGCCGCTGACCCACGTGTGGGCCGAGGCGGCCAACGACGCCCAGGCCGAGGCGCGGGCGAACGAGTACGCCGTGCGACTCGAGCAGCTGCTGCGCTGACCGGCGACCCTCGAGGTCACCTTGAACTTCGCCTCGGCGAGATGCGGTCCCGTCGGGTATCGTCCGCACGTATGAACGTTCCCGACGAACTGCGTTACTCCAGCGACCACGAGTGGGCCCGCAGCGACGGCGATCGCGTCCGGGTGGGGATCACCGACTTCGCGCAGGACGCGTTGGGCGACGTGGTGTTCGTGGACCTTCCCGCCGAGGGCGCGGCGGTCGAGGCGGGTGGGCTGTTGGGGGAGGTGGAGTCGACCAAGTCGGTGTCGGAGATCTACGCCCCGGTGGCCGGTCAGGTGGTGGCGGTCAACGCCTCGCTGAGCGACGCCCCCGAGATCCTCAACGCTGACCCTTACGGTGAGGGTTGGATCTGTGAGATCGTGCCTTCGGACGCGTCGGCGGTGGAGGCACTGCTCGACGCCGACGGCTACCGGCAGCTGACCGCCGGTTGACGGTCATCGACACCCGGGACGAGCCTAGAGAGCGGAGTGGTGAGAGCGAGTACCGTGGAAGGCGTGTTCTGTCCCAGTTGCGGTCACCGCAATCCGACGGGGGTCAACTTCTGCTCCTCGTGCGGCACGTCCCTGATGACGTCGGCCCCCGACACCTCGGTCTCGGTGGGCCCGGTCGAGGAGCTGGGCGAGACCGCCGACGTCGACGCCCACGTGGGCCTGCTGGAGCTGCCCCGCGGCGTGGGGATGCTGGTGGTCAAGCGGGGCTCGGACGACTCGGTGCGGTTCCCGTTGGACGCGCCGATCATCCAGGCCGGGCGCCATCCCGAGAGCGACATCTTCTTAGACGACATCACCGTGTCCCGGCGGCACGCCGAGTTCGTGACCAGGGACCAGAAGACGACGGTGCGGGACGTGGGCTCGCTCAACGGCACCTATGTGAACCGGGCCAGGATCGAAGAGGCCCGGCTGTCGAGCGGGGACGAGGTCCAGATCGGCAAATTCAAATTGCTCTACCTCCTGGCCGGCGGCGAATGAGGGCGGCCCACAGCCGGCCCGGTGGCGGTCCATGAGCGCCCGGTCGTATCTGTCCATCGGCGACGTCCTGACCCTGCTCCGCCAGGAGTTCCCCGACATCACCATCTCCAAGATCCGGTTCCTGGAGAGCCAGGGTCTGGTCAATCCGGAGCGCACGCCCTCGGGCTACCGCAAGTTCTACGAGCACGACGTCGAGCGGCTGCGGTGGGTGCTCCGCCAGCAGCGGGAGCACTTCCTCCCCCTGAAGGTGATCAAGGACCGCCTGGATGACGGGTCCGCCGAGGCCGAGGTGGGTGCCGGGTCGGCCACCACGCCGACCCGACCCGGGTCAGCGCCCGTCCCCACCCACGCCGCCGCCGGTGAGGGGGACAAGAACGGCTCCTTCCCGACCGAGGACGGCCGGGTCGGTGACCCGGTCCTGGTCGGCCAACGGGTGGGTGCCGAGTCGGAGAGCCGCGCCGCCCCGGCCTCCGCCCATCCCGCCGGGGAGGCACCGCTGTCCCTGGTCGGTGAGGGCCCGCTGCTCCCGGGCCTGAGCGACGCCGGACCCGAGGCCACCCCACCGACGTCGGACCCACCGACGTCGGACCGTCCGGCCGCACCGACCTCCCGGGCCCCGTCCCGGCCGACCCCGACCACCCACCGCCGCGGCGCCGACCGGACGCCGGTGCTGGAGCTGGTCGACGACACCGTCGCCGCCCCGACGCCGGGGCCACCGGCCGCCCCGGCCTCCACGGTCGATGTGGTGCACCCCGCCGGGTCCGACCCCACCGCCCCGTCCACCACCGGTGCGGCACCGCCGGCCACCGCCGCCACCGCCTCGGCGGCCCGGAGGAACCGTCCGGCCGCGGCACGGACGGAGTCGGGCGAGCCGGCCCGGGCCCCCAAGGGTGCAGAGAAGCCTCCGGCGACCGGCGCGTCGGGCCCGTCGTCACCCCCGGTCCCGCCGCCGCCCGCCGCGAAGTCGACCGGGTCGACGTCGGGTGGGGTCAGCCTGTCGGCCGAGGAGCTGGCCAAGGCCTCCGGACTCGACCTGGCGGTCGTGCGGGAGCTGCAGGAGTACGGCCTGCTGGTGGCCACCTCGGTGGCCGGCGTCGAGTACTTCGACCAGGAGGCCCTGACGGTGGCCACGGCGACGGCCGGCCTCACCCGGTTCGGGATCGAGCCGCGTCACCTTCGCCTCTACAAGAACGCCGCTGAGCGCGAGGCGGGGTTCGTGGAACAGGTGGTTCTGCCCCTGGTGCGCCAGCGCAACCCGGAGGCCCGGGCCCGGGCCCAGGAGACGGCCGAGGAGCTCACCCAGCTGGGCCAGCAGCTCCGGGGCTCGCTCCTGCGCACCGCCCTCGGCAACCTGCTCAACGGCTGACCGGCGGACCGGTCGGGAGCCGCCACCGCCGGGACCTGCGCCGATCGCACTTTGGTTCGGCGGCGAGTAAGTTTGGCGCCATGGTCGAAGTCCGGCTTCGGGCGGTGCGTGTGGACCTGCAGTCGAACACGCCCGTACTGCTCCTGCAAGAGTCCGAGGGCCTGGGCCGGACCCTGCCCATCTTCATCGGCGCCCCCGAGGCCACGGCCATCGCCTTCGCCCTCCAGGGGATGGACACGCCCCGCCCGATGACCCACGATCTGATCCGGGACCTGCTCGACGCGCTCGGTGCCGATGTGGTGCGGGTGGTCATCACCGAGCTGAAGACGGCCACCTACTACGCCGAGATCGTGCTCCGGCACGGCGACCAGGAGATCCCGGTGTCGTCCCGGCCCTCCGACGCGGTGGCCGTGGCCGTGCGCACGGGTGCGCCGCTGTTCGTCGCCGACGACCTGATGGACAGCGAGGGGATCATGCTGGCCGTCGACGAGGAGGAGGACGAGGAGGAGGACGACGCCGCCGCCGGCTCCAACCCCGACGAGCTGGTGGGCGAGTTCCGGACCTTCCTCGACTCCATCCGGCCCGAGGACTTCTCCTCCTAGCCGGGGACCCTCCGGCCCGCCCCGGGGGTGGGTCCCGGAGCTGGGCGCCGAGCGGCGCCATACTGGCGGCGTGAACGGGCCGGTCCGGGCCGGTGTGGCCCGGACCGCGGTGACCCCCGGGCCAGTGGAGGTCGGACCATGAGCAGACGGTCGCAGTCCAGGAGACCCAACCCACGCACCGCCGTCCTGGCCGTGGTGGCCGCCGGGGCGTTGCTCGGCGCGTGCTCCTCCAACGCCTCGGCCCCGTCGACCACGCGGGGGTCGGCCTCGACCAGCGGCCCGACGACCTCGTCGGTCGCCTCAACGACCACCACTGCTGGGAAGGGCACCACGACCACCGCGGTGCCCGGCCCGGCCCGGTGCGCCACGACGGCCCTCACCGGCTCGGTGGCCGGGAGCAGCGGCGCGGCCGGCACCATCGAGACCACCGTGGCCCTGAAGAGCACCGGGACGGTCCCGTGCACGTTGGGGGGCTATCCCGGCCTGCAGATGCTGTCGGCCTCGGGGTCCACCCTGCCGACCCAGGTCGTGCGCAAGGGGAGTTACAGCTTCACGGCCATGGCCCCGACCACGGTGACCCTGGCCCCGGGACAGTCCGCCTACTTCAACATCGGCTACTCCGACGTGCCCGTGGGCGCCGAGACCTCCTGTCCGACCTCGTCGTCCCTCGAGGTCACGCCGCCCAACGCCTTCGACCACCTGGTCATGGCCGCCGCCCTCGGCCCGTGTGGCGGTGGGACCCTCGTGGTGTCCCCGGTGTTCCTGTCGACGGGGGCCAACAGCCAGACCACCGCCCCGCCATCCAACTGACGGCGGGGCCCGGCCACCCGCTCAGGTCCCGGGCGGGCCGGGGCGCACCAGGGTCCGGCCCCGGGACCCGCCGGCCTGGTTCCGGTCGAGGACCCGGGCCAACCCGGTGAGGTCCACCTCCTCGTGGACCATCTCGCCGAGCAGGTCGGGGGGAAAGGCCGTGGCCATCTCCCGCCACACCCGGCGCCGCTCGTCGATGGCGGTGAGGACGGTGTCCACCCCGATGAGGGTGGCATCCCGCACGATGAAGGGGAAGACGGTGGTCTCGAGGGCGCTCCCCCCGGTCAGGCCGCTGGCGGCCACGGCCGCGCCGTAGCGCAGGGTGCGGAGCACGGCGGCCAGGGTGGGCCCACCCACGCAGTCCACCGCCGCCGCCCACCGCTCAGGGCCGAGGGTGCGCTCGGCCGGCTGGAGGAGCTCGTCCCGGTCGATGACCGACGAGGCCCCGAGACGCGGTGAGGTAGGGGGTCTCGGAGGCCTTGCCCGTGCTGGCCACGACCTCGTAGCCCCGGGAGCCGAGGAGGGCCACGGCCATGCTGCCGACCCCGCCGGACGCCCCGGTCACGAGGACCGGACCGTCGCCGGGCCGGAGGCCCCGCTGCTCGAGTCGGTGGAGGGAGAGGGCGGCGGTGAAGCCGGCGGTGCCGATGGTGGCGGCCTGGCGCGGGCTCAGGCCATCGGGGAGGGGGACCACCCAGCCCGCCGGGACCCGGGCCACCTGCGCGAACCCCCCGTGGTGGGACACGCCGAGGTCGTAGCCGTGGACGATCACGGCGAGGCCGGGGGCGAGTCCGGGATCGGACGACTGGAGGACCGTGCCCACCAGGTCGACCCCGGGCACCAGCGGATTGATCCGGGCCACCCGGTTGCCGGGTCGGGTGACCATCCCGTCCTTGTAGTTGACGGCCGACCACGCCACGGCCACCAGCACCTCCCCCTCGGGGAGGTCGTCGATCCCGAGGGCCCGGACGCCCGCCTCGATGTCGCCGGCGTCGGTCCGCTCGACCACGAAGGCGCTGAAGGAGGTGGGGAGGACGGGTTGGTCGGTGGGCGGGATGGGTGGGGGAGCGGGGGCCATTCGGGTACCGTACTGACTCCATGGACGGCACGGAGGCAGTGGGGGAGACCGAGTCCACCCCGGACCCGGCGACGGCGTTCGGGTGGTGGCCCTCCCGCTGGTCGGCCTCCCGGACCGCGGCGGGCAAGGTCAGCCGGAGCGGCCTGCAGGCCGACGGCGGGTCGGTCTACTGGTGCGAGAGCCGGCCCGAGGACGGCGGCGTCCAGGTGGTGGTGCGGGCCGTCGCCGGTTCACCGCCGGTCGATGTGTCGCCGGCCGGGGTCAGCGTGCGGAGCCGGGTGCACGAGTACGGCGGCGGTGACGCCTGGGCCGAGGCCGGCACCCTCTACTACGTGGACCAGTCCGACCAGCAGTGGCACGCGGTGGAGGTCGGGGCGACGGGGACGGATCCGAGGGTGCTGAGCGCGTCGGACCCCGCCGAGGGGGCCGACGGCTGGACCACCCGGTACGCCGACGGGCGGGTGACCCCGTCGGGGTCCTGGCTGGTCAGCGTCGAGGAGCGCCACCGGGGCCCGGCCACCGACCACCGGCTGGTCGCCCTGGCCCTCGACGCGCCCACCGGACCGACGCCCCCGGTCCTCCTGGTCGACCAGTGGGACTTCGTGGCCGCCCCCCGGCCCTCGCCGGACGGACGGTGGTTGGCCTGGGTGGCCTGGGACCACCCGGCCATGCCCTGGGACCGTTCGTCGCTGTGGCTGGCCCGTCTCGAGGAGTCGGCCGACGGCCTCACCGTTCTCGGGCCGCACCGGGTGGCCGGGGGCGAGTCCTCGGTGGGCCAGCCCCGGTGGGGACGGGACGGCAGCCTGTTCTTCGTGGACGACCGGACCGGGTGGTGGCTCCCGTACCGTCTGGCCGAGGCGGACGTGGGCCGTCCGGGGGCCGAGCCCCGGGCCCTGGTCGCCCTGGAGGCCGAGTTCCACGGCCCCGACTGGGTCCTCGGCCAGTCCACCATGGCCGAGCGGTCGGACGGGTCGCTCGTGTGCCGGGTCCACCGGGACGGGCGCGACCAGGTGGTCCTCCTGCGACCGGGAGGGCCCGCCGCCGGGCACGGGCACTGGTCGTGGGAGGTCATCGACCAGCCGTGTGTGGCCATCGACGGGCTGGTGGTCACCGGCGGCGCCGACGAGCGGCTCCACGTCCTGGGCTCGACGCCGACCGAGGCCCGGGCCGTCTTCGAGCTCCCCTGGTCGGGGGAGGGCCGGACGGTGCGCGTCTCGGCCGGGCCGGCGTCACCGGCGGCCGGGGCTTCCGTGTCCGAGGCCCGCCCGTTCACGGCGCCGACCCCGGACGGTCCTGTCCCGGGGCTGTTCTACGCCCCGGTGGGCGCCCCCGCCGGAGCCCCCGAGGGCCCGCCACCGCTCGTGGTCTTCTGTCACGGCGGCCCGACGTCGGCGGCCGAAGGCGGGCTGGACCCGGTGGTCCAGTTCTTCGCCAGCCGGGGGCTGGCTGTGGCCGCCGTCAACTACCGGGGGAGCAGCGGCTTCGGGCGGGAGTACCGCAGGCGTCTCGACGGGCTCTGGGGCCAGGCCGACATCGACGACTGCGTGGGCTACGCGTCGGCCCTGGCCGAGGCCGGTCTGGTCGACGGGACCCGCATGGCCATCCGGGGCGGCAGTGCCGGAGGGCTGACCGCGCTCGGGGCGCTCGTCCGGGCCGACCGGTTCGCCGGGGCGGTCAGCTGGTACGGCGTGACCGACCTCGAGGCCCTGGCCGCTGACACCCACGACTTCGAGTCCCGCTACATCGACTCGCTGGTCGGACCCTGGCCCGCGGCCCGGGCCACCTACCGGGAGCGGTCGCCGATCCACGCCGCCGACCGGGTCTCGGGCTCGGTCCTCCTGCTCCAGGGCGTGGAGGACCCGGTGGTCCCGGCCGACCAGTCCGAGCGCTTTGCCGCCGCGCTGACCGAGCGGGGGGTGCCCTGCCGCCTGGTGCTGTTCGAGGGGGAGGCCCACGGCTTCCGCCGGGCCTCCACCATCGAGGCCGCCCTCCTGGCCGAACTCGAGTTCTACCGGTCGCTGTTCGCCGAGGGGCCGGCGGAGCGGGCGACGCCCCCGGCGGTTGACCCCTCCTGACCGACGGGTGGGGCGTCCGGACCCAACCGTGTCGCCCGAACCCCCGGTGGTACCCTCGACCGTGCTGACCGACCGCCTGCGGATGCACCCGAGGGCCGTGCCCGACCCCGAGGGGACCAGGTGGGCCCGCTACCCGGTATGGGCCCGCCGAACCCTGGCCGCTCTGCAGGCCCTGTCACCCGAGGGTCGGGACGCCTTCCTCTACGGCTGCTCGGCGGTGTTCGCCGCGGTCACCGCCTTCGCCGTGGGCATCCCGCTCTACCGCCAGTGGGGCCAGATGGCCGTGGGGCCCTACGTGGTGGCCACGGTGACCATGGCCGTGGTGGCCCTGCGCATCCGGGCCCGGTCCCGAGCGGCCCCTCCGGCCGCCGCCGGGGCCCTCGGCGAGGCCACGGCCGCGCTGGCCCCGGGCCCGGCCACCGGTGACCGGCACTGGCGGGTGGTGCGGGTGGTGGCCTTCCTGATCGTGCTGTTCGGGGCCACCATCGTCCCGCTGGGACTGGAGGTGGTGTGGCGGGCCCAGGGCAACGCCGCCCTCCACGTCCAGCCCGAGGTCCTGGTGGTCGAGCAGGCCGGCGACCGGGCCGCCCACGGTCAGGATCCCTACCGGGTGGTGGACAAGGACGGGCACATCCTCATCCACGAGCACACCGAACCGGTCTACGAGCTGTACTACCCCTACCTCCCCGGGATGGTGGTCTTCGGCTTCTCCACCGGGAGCAGGGTCGAGGCCCGGCTCACCGACGCCCGCATCCAGTTCCTGGTGTTCACCGTGGCCATCGCCGTGTTCGCCCTGAGCCGGCTGCGCCCACCCACCGACGCCCGGGTCCGGGCTCTCGAGGTGCTGACCGTCTTGCCCACGGCCGCCCTGCCCTTGGCGACGGGCGGCGACGACATGCCGGTGGTGGCCCTGATGCTGCTCGGCCTGGTGGCCCTGCAACGCCGGAGACCGCTCCTGGCCGGGCTGGCCCTCGGGGCCGCCTCGTCGCTCAAGTTCACGGCGTGGCCCCTGGCCCTCTTCGCCCTGTGGGCGGCGTCGGACACCCGCGGCCGGCGGGCCATGGGACGGTACGCCCTCGGCCTGGTGCTGGTGGCGGGCCCTGTCGTCCTACCCGTCGCCCTCAGCAACCCGTCGGCCTTCGTGGACAACGTCATCCGCTTCCCCCTGGGGCTGGCCGGGGTGTCGTCGCCGGCGGCCAGCGCCCTGCCCGGCCACATCCTGGTGGCGGCGTTTCCCGGGGCCCATCGCATCTACGTGGTGACCGTGGTGCTCCTCGGGGCGGTGGCCCTCGTGTGGCGGCTGTGGCGGCGTCCGCCCCCGAACGCGGCCGCGGTGGCCAATCTGGCCGGATGGGTCATGCTCATCGCCATCCTGCTGGCCCCGGCCACCCGGGTGGGCTACCTGCTCTACCCGATCAACCTGTTCGTGTGGGCCTGGATGCTCGGGCAGGCCGACACGCCGCCGGCGCCGGCCGGTCAGTTGGCGTCAGGGAGCTCGAAGAGCTCGAGCGAGAAGTCGGTGGTGCCGCTGGACGTGGTGGGGGAGACGGTGGCCCCGACCTCCCAGTAGAAGCTGTCGCCGCTGCCCTTCTTGAACAGGACCACCGTGCCGGCCGAGGGCCCGCTGGCCGGACTGCCGTTGTCGATGTTCTTCCAGCCCAGGCGGGGCAGGAGCGTGCGGTACAGGTCGGCCACCTGGTCGGCCGAGAGTCCGGTGCGGAAAGTCACCGTGCGGTCGAACTGGCTGGCCCCCTGGTCGGAGTTCTTCGACCGGACCAAGGCGCTGCCCGACGGGACGGCCAGGTTGCCCAGGATGTCCGCCGGGGGCTCGCCCGCGCTCACGATGGACTTCATGGCCGTGGCCGCCGGGGTCAGGGGGACCGAGGTCCCGTCGGGGATGGTGACCTTGTGGATGGCGAGGGTGGTGTCGCTGCCCGAGACCAGGGCCGAGGCCACGACGCCCACCACCACGATCAGCACGGCGATGCCCAGGACCATCAGCGCCGGGCCCCGGAGGGACATGGGCTCGTAGAGGCGGGGCTCGGCATCGTCGGCGCCGTCGTCGGGCACCGGGGGAGGGGTGGGCATGGCAGATCCATGCTACCGGTGGTCCCGTCGTCCTCCCGGGTCGGGGCGTTCCCGGACCGGGTCGGGGAGGCGGTCCGGGGTCAGCTCGGCGGCACGGCCGGCTCCGGGCTGTCCAGGGTCTCGGCCACCCGGGTGGAGACCACGGCCGCCCCCACGGTGACGGCCAGGATGCCCCACCGGCTCCGTCGCGGCAGGGTGCCGAAGGCCAGGACGGTGGCCAGGGCGTCGACGGCGTCGGCCATGCCACCGAGCGCCACCCACGGGCGGGCCTCGGCGTCGGAGATCCGCAGGGCCCGGAGGGCGCCGATCCCGAGGGCCAGGTCCCGGCCGCCCATCGTGCGGGCGAGGAGTCGGCTGCCCGAATCGCCGGCGTCGGCGCCGATCCACGGGCGGGCCATGAGGGTCGGGGCCACGATGGCGCTGACCCCGATGCCGACCCGGCCCCAGGCGACGAGTCGGGCCAAGGGGCGGGCGGCGGAGGGGTCCATGACCACACGCTACGGCGGGACCGCCGTCGGGGCGACCACCGGAGCTGCGCGGCGGGCCGGCGGGCCGGGGGTTCGAGCGGAACGGGACCCGGATACCACAGTGAGTGGTGAAGCCATTACCCCTGGTGAAATGGGCTGTTCACCGGATGTTTACTTTTGCATGACGATGCTTCACAATGCCAGAGCACGGATGAGCGGGGGGGTGCTCATCCAGAGGAGGGGTGCCTGGAGACGTTCGGGCGGAACGATCCTGTGAGATTGGGGGGGGAGTGGCCGGGCCGAGAGGCCCGGCCACTGTCATGACCGGCCTCGGCGAGCCGATCCGGGCTCACACCGGGGCATTGACCCCCGGGGGAGGGCGGCCGGTCCATCCCAGGTGGTCGAGGGGACCGTGGCCCTGGCCGAGACGCCACTCGGCCCCACCCCGCAGGGCGGCGAGGACGAACTCCTTGGCCACCGAGACGGCGGTGGGGACATCGGCCCCGCGGGCCAGCGAGGCGGCGATGGCCGCCGAGAGGGAGCAGCCCGTGCCGTGGTTGTTGGGGGTGTCCACGCGCCCTCCGGTGAGGACGGTCACCGTGGTGCCGTCGAACAGCACATCGGCCACCTGGTCGGGAGGTCGCACCCCGGTGTGGGACTCGACCCCGGGGAGGTGGCCTCCTTTGACCAGCACCCAGGTGGGGCCGAGCTCGTGGATCCGGCGGGCCATGTCGACCATGGCCTCCACGTCCTCCTCGCCGGTCGGGGCCCGGTCGGCGAGGAGGGCCGCCTCCCACAGGTTCGGGGTGGCCACGAGGGCCTGGGGCAGCAGGTGTCGGCGGTAGGCGTCGATCCCCTCTTCCACCAGGAAGATCCGGCCCGTCGACGCCACCATGACCGGGTCCACCACCAGCTGGGGCAGGTCGCCGGCCGCGGCCCGGCGCCCCACCACCTCGACGATGGCCGGATCGCCCAGCAGTCCGGTCTTGACCGCCCGGACGGGAAGGTCGTCGAGCACCGTGGCGATCTGGGACTCGACGAGGGCTGGTGGCAGGTGGTGCACCTCGGCGACGGTGACGGTGCTCTGGGCCGTGACCGTGGTGATGACGGTGGTGCCGAAGACGCCGAGGGCGCCCATGGTCTTGATGTCGGCCTGGATGCCGGCCCCCGCTCCCGAGTCGGAGCCGGCGATGGTCATGGCCACGGGAGGATCGCCCAGGCCGCTCACCGGTCGACCATGCCGGTGGGGTCGCTCGAGGCCAGGGCATGGAAGCGACGGGTGATCCGGCCGGCCCGTCGGGCCGACCGGCCCGAGGCCACCGCCTGGCGCATGGCCTCGGCCATGAGGCGCGGGTCGCGGGCCCGGGTCACCGCCGAGGCCACCAGCACCGCGTCGCATCCGAGCTCCATGGCCAGGCACGCGTCCGAGGCCGTGCCGATGCCGGCGTCGAGGACGACGGGGACGTCGGACTGCTCGACGATGAGGGCGATGTTGTGCGGATTGCGGATCCCGAGGCCGCTGCCGATGGGGGCCCCGAGGGGCATCACCGCGGCGCAGCCGATCTGCTCGAGTCGCCGGGCGGTGACCGGGTCGTCACTGCAGTAGGGGAGGACCACGAAGCCGTCGTCGACCAGTGTCTCGGCCGCCGCCACCAGTTCGACGGCGTCGGGGAGCAGCGTGTGGTCGTCCCCGATGACCTCCAGCTTCACCCAGTCGGTCTCGAAGGCCTCCCGGGCCAGCTTGGCCGTGAGCACGGCCTCGGCGGCGGTGAAGCACCCGGCCGTGTTGGGCAGCACCGTGATGTCGAGGGACTCCAGCAGGTCGACCAGGGAGTGGCGCGTGGTGGGGTCGACCCTGCGCACGGCGACGGTGGCCAGGGTGGTGCCCGAGGCGACCAGGGCCGAGCGCAGGGACTCCGGGCTGGTCATGCCCCCGGTCCCCATGATGAGCCGGGAGCCGATGGTCCGGCCGGCGATGGTCAGGTCGTCGTCCGGCCCCACGACCCCGATCTGGTCCCCCGGGCGCGCCGATCCCGTCGCCGGTGGGGCCGTGGCGGCGCGGACGTCGGTGGACTGGTCGACCATCCCGACCACGGTACCGCTACCGGCCGGTGTCCCCGGTCGGCCGCCCGGCGGCACGGGGACCAGGTGGAGGGGCGCAGGCCCTAGCCCCCGGCGGCGGCGGTGACGATCTCGATCCGGTCGCCGTCGGTGAGCTCGGTGCCCGGCCAGGCGCTCTTCGGCACCACCTCGCCGTTACGGGCCACGGCGATCCCCTTGGGTGAGGGGCACCACACCGAGACCAGCTCGGCCACGGTGACGCCCGCCGGACCCTCCCACGGCTCCCCGTTGACCTCGACGGGGCTCACCGGTCCACCGTCGCGGTCTGCCGGTCCCGTGTGGGTGCCCCCTCTGCGGGGCGCCCGAAGCGGCCGGGCCGGAAGGCGGCGAACAGTTCGTCCCCCCCGGTCGAGCCCGGTGCGGGCGGGTCCGGATTCGTCAGCAGCCCGACGATCTCCTCGGCGGTGACCGGGGCCAGCAGGATGCCGTTGCGGTAGTGCCCGGTGGCCACGAGCAGGCCCGGGAGGCCACCGGCCCCGACCATGGGCCCGTTGTCGGGGGACCCGGGCCGGAGCCCGGTGGTGGTCTCGCAGAACTCGTACTCGTCGATGGCCGGCACCAGCCGTCGGGCGTCGTCCAAGAGGTCGGCCACCGAACCGGCCTGGACGGTCAGGTCGAACCCCTTCTCCTCCACGGTGGCTCCGACCACCACCGTCCCGTCGGACCTCGGCACCAGGTAGCAGGGGCGACCCTGCACCAGCCCGCGGACGGTCCGTTGGAGCCGGGGCGAGCCGTCGACGGCGCGCAGCCGGATGGTGAGGCCCTTCACCGGCCGCACCGGCGGCCGGAGGTCGTCGGGCAGCCCGCCGACCCGACCGCTGTGGCACCCGGCGGCGAGCACCACGGCCGCCCCCTCGAGGCCCCCGTCCCGCTCGAGGGTCACCCCGGTGACCCCGGACGGCCCGGTGGTGACGTCGGCCACCCGGTCGGCCACGAACGACACGCCCGCAGCCCGGCAGGCATCGAGCAGGGCCACCACCACCAGGCGGTTGTCGACCTGATGGTCGTCGGCCAGCTCCGCTCCGGCCCGGATCCCGGGGGCCAGGAGCGGCTCGGCGGCCCGGCACTCCGAGGCGGTGAGCCGCCGGGCGGACAGCCCTCGGTCCTGCTGGTAGGCGAGGACGTCGTCGACCGCCTCGCGGTCCGAGGGATCGGCCGCCACCAGCAGCGTCCCCCCGGCGCGGTAGTGGACGCGGCGACCCGAGGCGGCCTCGAGGTCGCGAGCGAACTCGGGCCACGACCGGGCCGCGGCCACGTTGAGCCGGGTCAGGGGGTCCTCGCCGAAGTGGGCCTCACCCACCGGGCCCAGCATGCCGGCGGCGGCCCAGCTCGAACCCTGTCCCGGGTGCGGGTCGACCAGGGCGACGGCCAGCCCGGCCCGGGCCGCCCTCCAGGCGATGGCCAGGCCGATGACCCCGCCACCGGCCACCACCAGGTCGGGAACCGGGGATCTCGTCATGGCCCCATGCTACGGGCGGTCCCGGCGGGGCACGGGCCAGCGGGGGAGGGGCGGTGAGGGGTGGGGAGGGCGGAGTGGTCCGACGCCTGTGGAAGGACCGATGGCCGAGGTCAGGGCCCGGGACGGCGCCCCGGCCGGACGAGCCGGCCGGCTCCGGACGTCGCCGATCCCATCGGGGGACGTGTACAATCTTTCGACCACGCAAGGGCCAACGTCGTCCCGGGCGGGTGGATCCACTTCTCTCGTTGGAGCGACCCGATGACGACCCCCTCTGGCAGTTTTGGAATACCCGGCCACGTCCCCATGACCCCTGTCCCCACCCCCGCCACCCGGGTGGCCGCGGCGCCGCGTGCGCCACGGGGAGGCCTCTACGACCCGAGGTTCGAGCACGATGCCTGTGGGGTGGCCCTGGTGGCCGACCTCCAGGGCCGGGCCACCCACACCCTGGTCCGCCAGGCCATCTCGGCGCTGGAGCACCTGGCCCACCGCGGAGCCACCGGCAGCGAGGAGGACAGCGGTGACGGGGCCGGCATCCTCATCCAGATCCCCCACAACTTCTACGCCGACATCGTCGACTTCGACCTGCCGGCCCGGGGCACCTACGCCACCGGACTGGCCTTCTTGTCCCGGGACGGGGACGAGGCCGACGCGGCGCGCCGGTCCATCGACAAGCTGGCCGGGGAGGAGGGCCTCGAGGTCATCGGCTGGCGGCCGGTGCCCATCCACGACGCCACCCTCGGCTCGATCGCCGAGGCGGCCATGCCCTCCATCCACCAGGTCTTCGTGGCCCCGACCGCCGGGGCCACCCTGACCGGTGACGACCCGGCCCTGGCCATCGACCGGCTGGCCTTCGTGCTCCGCAAGCGGGCCGAGCACGAGATCGACGACTGCTACCTGGCATCCCTGTCGGCCCGCACCATCACCTACAAGGGGATGCTGACCTCCCACCAGCTGGCCGAGTTCTACCCGGACCTCTCCGACGAGCGGGTCATCAGCGGCCTGGCCCTGGTCCACTCGCGCTTCTCCACCAACACCTTCCCCTCGTGGCCGCTGGCCCACCCCTACCGCTACCTGGCCCACAACGGCGAGATCAACACGGCGGCGGGGAACCGGAACTGGATGCGGGCCCGGGAAGCGCTGTGCGCCACCGACCTCATCCCCGGCCTGGAGCGGGCCTTCCCCATCGTCACCCCCGGGGCCAGCGACTCGGCCTCCTTCGACGAGGTGTTGGAGCTCCTCCACCTGGGCGGTCGGCCGCTGCACCACGCCGTGCTGATGATGATCCCCGAGGCCTGGGAGAACCACCGGACCATGGACCCGGCCCGACGGGCCTTCTACCGTTACCACGCCTCCCTCATGGAGCCGTGGGACGGCCCGGCGGCGGTGGCCTTCACCGACGGCAGGGTGATCGGGGCGGTGCTCGACCGCAACGGGCTCCGGCCGGCCCGCTACTGGGTCACCGACGACGGCATGGTCGTGCTGGCCAGCGAGGTGGGCGTGATCGACGTGCCGCCGGCGAAGGTGGTCCGCAAGGGCCGCCTCCAGCCGGGGCGGATGTTCCTGGTCGACACCGAGGCGGGACGGATCGTCGACGACGACGAGATCAAGGACGCCCTGGCCGCCGAGCATCCCTACGCCGAGTGGCTCGACGCCGGCCAGATCGACCTGGAGGAGCTGCCCCCCCGGACCATGCTCACCCCCCAGCACGCCTCGGTCGTGGGGCGCCAGCGCCTGTTCGGGTACACCAACGAGGAGCTGCGGCTGATCCTGCAGCCCATGGCCAAGGCGGGGGCCGAACCCATCGGCTCGATGGGCACCGACACGGCCATCGCCGTGCTCTCGGAGCGGCCCCGGCTGCTCTACGACTACTTCACCCAGCTGTTCGCCCAGGTGACCAACCCCCCGTTGGACGCCATCCGCGAGGAGCTGGTCACCTCGCTGCTCTCCACCCTGGGCCCCGAGTCCAACCTGCTCGAGCCCGACGCCGAGTCGTGCCGGCAGATCGTCCTGCCCATGCCGGTCATCGACAACGACGACCTGGCCAAGCTGCTCTACGTCAACGAGGACGGCAGCACCCCCGGCTACCGGTCGTTCGCCATCGACGGGCTGTTCGAGGTGGCCGGCGGCGGTGAGGCCCTGCGCTCGGCCATCGAGGACGTGCGCGCCCGGGTCAGCGCGGCCATCGCCGAGGGCGCCGACGTCATCGTGCTGTCCGACCGCAACTCGACGGGGGAGCTGGCCCCCATCCCGAGCCTGCTGTTGGTCTCGGCCGTCCACCACCACCTGGTGCGGGAGAAGACCCGGACCCGGGTGGGGCTGGTGGTGGAGTCGGGCGACGCCCGAGAGGTCCACCACATGGCCCTCCTGAAGGGGTTCGGGGCCGCCGCCATCAACCCCTATCTGGCCTTCGAGACCATCGACGACATGATCGCCTCGGGGATCCTGACCGGCGTCACCCCCCGCCAGGCCCAGAAGAACTACATCAAGGCGGCGTCCAAGGGGATCATCAAGGTCATGTCCAAGATGGGCATCTCCACGGTGGCGTCCTACACCGGCGCCCAGGTGTTCGAGGTCGTCGGCCTCGCCCCGGACGTGATCGAGGAGTACTTCACCGGGACCGTCTCGCGTATCGGCGGCGTGGGACTCGACGTGCTGGCCGAGGAGGTGGCCCGTCGCCACCGCCTCTCGCACCTCGAGCGGCCCACCGAGCTCGCGCACCGCGAGCGGGAGGTGGGCGGCGAGTACCAGTGGCGGCGTGAGGGCGAGATCCACCTGTTCAACCCCAAGACCGTGTTCAAGCTGCAGCACGCCACCCGGTCCAAGCGGTACGAGGTGTTCAAGGAGTACACGCGGGCCGTCGACGACCAGTCGGCCGAGCTGGCCACGCTGCGGGGGATGATGCGCCTGCGCACCGGGTCCCGCCCGCCGGTGCCCATCGAGGAGGTGGAGCCGGTCGAGGCCATCGTGGCCCGGTTCTCCACCGGAGCGATGTCCTACGGCTCGATCTCCGCCGAGGCCCACGAGACGCTGGCCATCGCCATGAACCGCCTCGGGGGCAAGTCCAACACCGGGGAGGGGGGTGAGGACCCCGACCGGTTCACCCGGGATGCCGACGGTGACCTTCGTCGGAGTGCCATCAAGCAGGTGGCATCGGGCCGCTTCGGTGTGACCTCGGAGTACCTGGTCAATGCCGACGACATCCAGATCAAGATCGCCCAGGGGGCCAAGCCCGGCGAGGGTGGTCAGCTGTCCGGGCACAAGGTGTCCCCCTCGATCGCCAAGACCCGGTACTCGACGCCGGGGGTCGGCCTCATCTCGCCGCCACCCCACCACGACATCTACTCCATCGAGGACATCGCGCAGCTCATCCACGACCTGAAGTCGGCCAACCCCCTGGCCCGGATCCACGTGAAGCTGGTGGCCGAGGTGGGCGTGGGCACGGTGGCCGCCGGTGTGGCCAAGGCCCACTCCGACGTGGTGCTCATCTCCGGCCACGACGGGGGGACCGGGGCCACCCCGCTCACCTCGCAGAAGCACGCCGGCATCCCCTGGGAGCTCGGCCTGGCCGAGACCCAGCAGACCCTGCTGGCCAACGATCTGCGGGACCGGATCGTCGTGCAGGTCGACGGTCAGATGAAGACGGGTCGGGACGTGGTCATCGGCGCCCTGCTCGGCGCGGAGGAGTTCGGCTTCGCCACCGCCCCGCTCGTCGTGTCGGGCTGCATCATGATGCGGGTCTGCCACCTCGACACCTGCCCGGTCGGCATCGCCACCCAGAACCCCACCCTCCGGGCCCGGTACTCGGGCAAGCCCGAGTTCGTGGAGACGTTCTTCCAGTACGTCGCCGAGGAGGTGCGGGAGCTGCTGGCCGCCCTGGGGTTCCGTACCCTGGAGGAGGCCATCGGCCGGGTCGACGTCATCGACGCCTCGGACGCCGTCGACCACTGGAAGGCCCGCGGTCTCGACCTGTCGCCCATCCTGGTCCAGCCCGAGCTGCCCGAGGGGGCCGTCCGGCACTGCATCAACCAGCAGGACCACGGGCTCGACCGGGCCCTCGACCACACGTTCCTCGAGCAGTGCCGCCCGGCCATCGAGGACGGCACGCCGGTGCGGGCCGAGGTGCAGGTGACCAACGTCAACCGCACGGTGGGCACCCTCCTCGGCTACGAGATCACCCGCCGGCACGGGGGCGCCGGCCTGCCCGAGGGGACCATCGACCTGACCTTCCGGGGGTCGGCCGGCCAGAGCTTCGGCGCCTTCCTGCCCAAGGGGGTGACCATGCGCCTGGTGGGGGACACCAACGACTATCTGGGCAAGGGCCTGTCCGGCGGTCGGATCATCGTCCGGCCGCCGGACGAGTCCCCCTTCGCCGCCGAGGACAACATCGTGGCCGGCAACGTGATCCTCTACGGCGCCACCGCCGGGGAGGTCTTCCTGCGCGGCCAGGTGGGGGAGCGGTTCTGCGTGCGGAACTCGGGAGCCATCGCCGTGGTCGAGGGCGTGGGCGACCACGGGTGTGAGTACATGACCGGCGGGCGGGTGGTGGTGCTCGGACCCACCGGGCGCAACTTCGCCGCCGGGATGTCGGGGGGCATGGCCTTTGTCTACGACCCCCACGGCCTCCTGGTCGGCTCCTACAACCGTGAACTGGTCGACCTGGAGCCACTCTCGGCCGACGACCGGGTGTGGCTGAGGGACCGGATCACCATGCACCGGGACGAGACCGGCTCCGAGGTGGCCCGGGCCGTGCTGGCCGATTGGATCAGTGCCTCCGAGCAGTTCGTGACGGTCATGCCCAAGGACTACCGCCGGGTGCTCGAGGCCACCGAGAAGGCGGTGGCCGAGGGCCGCTCGGTGGAGGAGGCCGTCATGGAGGCGTCCCATGGGTGACATCACCGGCTTCCTGAAGCACGGGAGGGAGTTGCCGGGCCGCCGTCCGGTCCCGGTCCGCCTGCGCGACTGGAAGGAGGTCTACGAGCCCTTCCCGGTGGAGTCGGCCCGTGAGCAGGGCAGCCGGTGCATGGACTGTGGCATCCCCTTCTGCCACGAGGGCTGCCCCCTCGGGAACCTCATTCCCGAGTGGAACGACCTCGTCTACCGGGACGACTGGCCCGACGCCATCGAGCGGCTGCACGCCACCAACAACTTCCCCGAGTTCACCGGCCGGCTGTGCCCGGCCCCCTGCGAGGGCTCCTGTGTGCTCGGTATCAACGACGACCCGGTGACCATCGAGCGGATCGAGTACGAGATCGTCGAGCGGGCCTTCGCCGAGGGTTGGGTGGAGCCCGTCCTCGCCACGGTGCGGAGCGGCAAGCGGGTGGCGGTGGTCGGCTCGGGGCCGGCCGGCCTGGCCGCGGCCCAGCAGTTGGCCCGGGCCGGGCACGACGTGGTGGTGTTCGAACGGGCGGAGAAGCCCGGCGGCCTGCTCCGGTTCGGGATTCCCGAGTTCAAGATGGAGAAGGCCGTGCTCGACCGGCGACTCGAGCAGCTGGAGGCCGAAGGCGTCGAGTTCCGCTGTGGGGTGTCGGTGGGGGAGCCCGCCCCCGAGGTGGACGGTGCGGCCGCGCCCGGGGTGACCGTGGTCAGCGCCCGCTCCCTGGTGGACGAGTTCGACGGCCTGCTGCTGGCCGGCGGCGCCACCCTGCCCCGGGACCTGCCCGTCCCGGGTCGCCAGCTGGCCGGGATCCACTTGGCCATGGACTTCCTGAAGCCGTCCAACCTGGTCCAGGAGGGCCTGCTGGCCGAGTCGCCCATCTCGGCCGAGGGAAAGCACGTGGTGATCATCGGGGGCGGGGACACCGGTGCCGACTGCCTGGGCACCGTGCACCGCCAGGGGGCACTCAGCGTCCACCAGCTGGAGATCATGCCCCAGCCTCCCCCCAGTCGCACCGGGGACAATCCCTGGCCCACCTGGCCACTGATCCTGCGGACCTCTGCGGCCCTGGAAGAGGGGGGCGAGCGGCTCTTCTCGGTGACCACCGCCGAGTTCCTGGACGACGGGGGTGGTCACGTGCGGGCCCTGCGGGGGTCCGAGGTCGAGCTGGCCTACGGGGATGACGGCCGGCCCGAGTTCGCCCCGGTGGAGGGGTCCGCCTTCGAGCTTCCCTGTGAGCTCGTCCTGCTGGCCATGGGCTTCCTCGGGACCGAGCGGAACGGCGTGGTGGCCGACCTCGGCCTGGAGGTCAACGGCCGGGGGAGCGTGGCCGCCGACGACTCGTGGTCGACCAATGTGGAGGGGGTCTTCGTCTGCGGCGACATGACCCGGGGCCAGAGCCTGATCGTCTGGGCCATCGCCGAGGGCCGTTCGGCGGCCGCTTCGGTGGACCGCTACCTGATGGGTGCGACCGCCCTGCCCGCCCCCATCGTGCCGGGCCAGTTGGCCCTGCGTTGACCACGGCGGCGGGTGGACGCAAAAGTCCCCCGGACTGAGCCGGGGGACCTTCGGATGCATGCACCGATCGGTTCTGCCCTGGCCGTCCGGGCCGTCACCCGGGAGCGGCGGACTCGCCGAACCGATCTACTCCTTCACTTGTACTCCTCCGGGCGACCGTTTACCAGTCCCCAAATCGGGACGATCCTGCCGCTACGCCCCGACGGGCCCGGACCCGTGGTCAGCCGGGCTCGGTGTTCACGATGAGCACGCTGCAGGGGGACCGGTGGGCGACCTTGTTCGGGACACTCCCGAGCAGGAACCGGGCCTTGCCGGTCATGCCCCGGTTGCCCACCACCACCAGGTCGGCCCCGACCGACTCGGCGGTGGCCAGGATGGCGTCGGGGATGTCGTTGCTGCCCGAGGTGTGGAACACCACCGTCACCCCCAACGCGGTGGCGTCGGCGACCAGCTGGTCCCGGACGGACTCGAGGTCCTGGCGCTCGGCGTCGATCACCGCCTGAAAGGCCTTGGAGGCCACGGTCCCTCCCTCGACCGCCGCAGCGACGACATGGACGGCATGGAGGGCGGCCCCGGTGTCCCGGGCCAGTCGGAGGGCTTCGTCCACGGCGATGGCACCCCGCTCGGAACGGTCGAAACCCACCACGATCACCTTGTAGGGCATCGGTGCCGCCTCCTCGGACCGGGCCTCGGACGGGGCCGTGTGGGCAGGACCATACCGGTGGTGATGGGAACGGCTCAAACGGAGGGTGCGCGACCTTGCCTGCGGTTCGGATGGGCTAAGAAGAAGTCATGACCGCCATCGCCCGCCTGGCCGCCGTGTCCCTCGACACCTCCGACCCCGCCGGACTGTCCGCCTTCTACCGGGAACTCCTGGACCTGGAGACCTTCTTCGCATCCGACGACTTCGTGGCCCTGAAGGGCGCCGACATCCTGCTCACCATGCAGAGGGTCGTCGACCACCGGGCCCCCAGCTGGCCGGCGGGCGAGGTCCCCAAGCAGATCCACCTCGAGCTGGCTGTCACGGATCTGGAGGAGGCGGAGGCCGCGGCGCTGGCCATCGGTGCCATCAAGGCCGAGGCGCAACCCAACCCGGACGCGTGGCGGGTGCTGATCGACCCCGCCGGTCATCCCTTCTGCATCACCACCCTCATCCCCGACGTCTGACGACCGTTCCGTCCCCGACCCCGGAGACCGGGGCGTGGGACCCGGAGCCTCGGCGTGGTCGAGCGGGACCGAGGGAGGTCGGCGCAGCGGGACCGTTCCCGTCCGCGCCGACCCACCGGTTCGGCCGGGCCTGCCTCGGGACCCCGGACCCGGGCCCCGGTGCTTCCGACGCTGGCCGCTCGATCTCCTTGGTGATCCCCGGCGGGATGGGGCGACGTCCCCAGATCGCTCCCGGTGCCGGTGGCCGCGGTGATCGAGGCCGGTCGGGCCCCCAAGCGAGGCTCGGCATGCACCGCCTGGACGGCCGCCCGACCTAGTCGGGGAGCGTGTAGGAGTTCTCCAACTCGTCCTGGAGCACGGTGGCGATGGTCTGGGTGGTGTCCACCACCAGCTCCTCGTCGAGGGTGCGGGATCGGTAGGCCCACCCCGGGGGAGGGACAGGCGCCCACCCAGGGTCTCCAGGCTCTGGGGGGTGATGGTGGGGTCGACCCCGATGCAGTAGGCCTGCATGACATAGGCCAGTCCGTCGGGATCGACCAGCTCGTAGACGGGGGAGCCGGCATCGAAGAAGAAGACCGCACCCCGGTTGACGTGGACCTCGGCGTACGGGGTGGTCGACGGGGTGCCTCCGAGGTCGATCACGGCGATCCGCCGCATGGTCAGCCCACCGAACTCTCGGAGCACGGGGTCCACCACGGCGACCTTCTGGCCCAGACCGTCGATCATCCAGTGCCGGGGCCCGTTGAGCTTGACGGCCACCGCTCCCATCTCGGCGGCGATGGCGTCGGCGTCGAGGGCGCCCCAGAGCTCCTGGGGGCAGTCGTTGAGCATCTGGGTGCCGTAGACCTCGGCCTCGAACCCCGACTCCCGCAGGAAGACGGCGATCACCTCGCCGTAGCGGACGCCGCGCATGTCCGAGATGAGCCGTTGAGCAGGAGCGGTGTCCATGGGCGGTGTCCTTCCGGAGATGACGGGCGAGGTTCTAGCATAGCTACTGACAAAACCTGGACGGTGGGAAAGCGGGACCGGGCCCGGCTAGCCCGGTCGGGTGACAGCACCCTGGTCCGACCCGTTGGCGTCGTCGAACCCAGACGGCCCGGTGTGGGGCGCGTCAGGGACCCGCCGGGATCGGACCCGACGATGGCCGGAACTGAGCGTGCGGGAGTGGACAGTCCACAAGGGGGGCGTCTCCTCAGGAAGCGGTCACTGTCTCCGACTCCGCTCCGTGGTCCTTGGCCAACTGCGCGGTCGTGTAGGGGAGGGATATCCACTTCTTCTGCGAGTAGAGCTTGGTCATATTGTCGTACCAGGGCGAGGTCGGGTTCGTCGCTTGCGAATAGGTGAGAATGCCCTGGGACACCGGGCCTCCCGGGGTCAGCTCAGTGGTCATCACCAGCGAAGAGCCGTCATAGACCTCGCCGTAGGGTGCGGCGTTAAGCGGACCGCCCTGGCCGTCAGCGGCGTAGATGGCGTTGAAGCACCCGGTGTCGCATCCGGGGATGGGGATCTTCGTCCCGTGGCGGGTGACGTGCTGCACGTCACCGTAGGTGGCATCGAGCGGTATGTGGTGGGTCTGCAGGCTCACCACCGCATCGGCCAATGCGGTGAGGATTGCAGGATTGGCAGTATTGAGCTGCGAGGGCGTAGTGAGTGGTTGGTTCGCATTGAAAGCGTCGGACCAATAACCGGTCGAAGGGGCGTAGGCTGCCCACTCCGAGAAGAGCCAGCCACCGCCAGCATCGAGGTTGCCGGTCTTGTCGTAGCCTGCCAAGGCCGAGCACGCAGCGGTTAAATCGACCGAGACGCCCTTGGACGACTTTGCTGCAGGCGCGGCTTGACACGCGCCCACCAGTGACCCCAGGACCAGTTGGGCTTGCAGGGACTGATTGCTCTCCCACATCGATTGCAGCGACCCGAGGGTGAACTTGGGGGGTCCGAACCCGTCGGTGCCGGCCACCCGCTGGGCGATCATCTGGTTGCCCAGCCGGGTCCGGAGGCCCTGCTCCACATCGATGTTCCCGATGATCGGGGAGTAGGCGGGAAACGGGGCCGTCGGGTTGGCCAGCCAATACGAGTCGTTCGAGTTCTCGACGTAGTCGGTTCTGATCGTGTGCGGCTCGTTGGAGGCACTGAAGATGCCGGGCACAGGGGTGCCGGGGTCGTTGTCCCATGCGCACGACGACCGGGAGCCGTCCAGCGTCACCACCCCGGCGACGTTGTAGACGATCTGGGCCAAACCGGTCGGCATGCACGACGTGATCAGCGATTGCGGGACGTTCGGGGTGTTGCCCACGTCGCCGTAGTAGGCATGCCCGGTATCGTCCGAGGCGATGGTGTTAAAGGTGGGGATGGCTAGGTACTGGGATTCCACCGCCAGAAGGTTCTGCACCGAGGTGGCCTGCCCCATGCGCAGGTACTGATTGGCGGCCCGGAAGCTGTCGTTGCCCATGGAGTCGGCCACGGCGTAGGCGGTGGTGCTGGTCCAGTGGTAGCCCGCCTGGCCCACGTCGGCGACGGTACCCCATCGGGAGGTGTAGTAGGTGTGGGTGGCGGTGCCATGGCCGGTGTTCACCGACACCGTCACCCGGCCCATCTTCTGAGCTTTGCCGTCCACGTAATAGCTCGTCGGGTCGCCGGGGACCAATTGAAGTTGGTAGAAGGTGAACCGGAAGCTGGTCGAGACGGTGTGGGTCCAGGCCAGGTGCTGATTGAACCCGATGCCGATCAGGGGGAACCCCTCGAGGGTGCCGCCCTCGACGTTGTATTGGCCCGGAACCGTGAGTTGTGCCATCCAGAATCGCTCGGTGCCGCGCCACGGAAAATGCGGATTGGCGAGCAACATGCCGTCGCCGGCCGCGGTGTCCTGGGAGCCGATCCCGATTCCGTTCGACCCGAGCGTATCGTTGCCGTTGGACCCGAACGCTGCCACGAGGGTGGCCGCATCTGGGCTTCGGGAGGCCGAGGATGAGGTGGTGGCCGTCGAGGACGGCGAGGTCGGCGGTGCGGAAACCTTCGGTGGGGTCGCCTTTGCCTCCATGGATAGGAACTGCGCGCTCGACGCTTCGATGACCACCTGGTAGCCCCTCAGGAACATGTCCGAGAGGGTGATGGGTCGGACCCACGCTTTGCCAGCGCACGCCGGGTCCTTGAGTTTGCCCGACTTCAGATACGCGTTGTACCCGGAGATGAAGCCCTCGTACACGGAAAGGACCTGGGGAAGCGGCCCGAGCGGAGGGGGCTGGTGGACCTCCCTGGCCAGCATGCCGCGGGCCTTGACCGACCGCCAGAAGAAGTCCGAATTGAGGTTGGTGTCACTAGCGCCCGCCGAGTAGTTGAGGCTCAGGCCTTTCGGGCCGAAGTACTTCGACCTCTGGCCGTTCACGGTGACGAAGTCCTGGGCAAGGGTGCAGAAGTTGTCCTGAGAGAACGCCAGCGCCTCGCCATACCCGAGCGCCGTGAAGTTGCGGGCCGTGATGTGGGGGACGCCTGAACTGTCACGCGTGATCGTCACCCTATTAGCAGCGGTGGCCCGTGCTGGGGCCGATGCGGCGGAAGATGCGGGGAACCCCGCCATCAGGAGCGATGCTGCGGCGGCAGGCAGGAGGAGTCGATAGAAGCGCACACCTCTCATGACGCGAGGGTACCCCTTCGGACGCAATGGAGCAGGAGTTGAGCACAATTGGGGCCGACTTTCACCTCCGATCGCTCGCAGGAGAAGAAGGGCGTTGGTGAGTCCGACTCGAGTTATGCGGCCAGGATGAAGCTAAACGGGAGCTCCAAACGTCGGTTCCCCTGCGTACTAGACGCCTCAGGGACCTCCCGGGACCCGAACCGACGATGGCGGAGGAGGGGAGAGGCAGGTGGGAATGCCCACGTCGTCTTGGAGGCATGTGGGACCGCCTGAACCGGGCCAGGCGAGGCGACCGGTCGGCAGGGTGGTTCGTTCAGACCTCAGGGTCCGGTCGCGCCTCGATCCCTCGGAGGCCTGCCCGGACCATCCCGATCTCGGGCGGGTGGCCACAGAGCTATGGACTGGCGAGGCGAAGATCCACCCAGGACGTGATGGCGGCAAGGTAATCGGACGGACTGGCAGGGTCAGAGTTGGTCAACCCGGCGTGCGTTGTCACGACATGCAGGGAGCAGCTCGGTGTACCCGGCAGTTGGACACACAGCGGAAGGTTCTTCGAGGTGGAGTTCGGGCCCTCCGCCGTGATCGCCGCGGCCAGGGGTTGATGGTCGCAGTCAGTGGCCCCCATGGTGACGACGGAGCCGTCACGCAATGGACACTGCAGTGGCGTGCTCCCACAGGTATTGGTGTCGGCGTGATTCCAGATGTGCAGCAACGGCACGGTGAGCTGACCGCTCACCACCAGCTTGTCCACCTCGTTGTTGACGTCGGCGATCTGGGGATCCAACCGCTGTGAGATGATCGGCTGGGCGCTGGGAGTGAAGTTTCCGTTCGTACAGACGCCCTGTTGATAGGCGGCGGTGCCTTCCTCGACGTTGACCACGCTGGCGTCACCGACCACTCCTGCGGGTGGGTTCCCCGAGAGCTGTTCCGACCAGCCGACATAGTAGGCACCGGCCGATCCGGCACTCCCCCCGGCCAGGAAGTACTTCGACGTCGGGTACGTGGCTTCGGTGAAGGCGACGGCCGCCTTGGTTGCCTGCAGTCCGTTGGTGGTTCGGGCTGAACCGTCCGTGTTCTTGTTCGGATTGTTTGGGTCGGTCTGGCCGGTGCCGCTGTAGATGTCGCGGTTGCAGTAGGAGACGGCCAGCATGCGGAACCCGGCGGGATCGGATTCGATGTTGGCCGATAGCCCGGCATTGGTGAGTGATGCCTGGAGCGACGCTGCCGAGTTCTCAGTCATCTGTGATCCGTTGGGCTGAGGGGTTCCCGACGAGTCGAAGTAGCCGACTCCCCCTCCGTGCATCCAGACCCACAAGGGCGACGAGGTAGTGGGTGACGAACCCACCTTTGTTCCCACCACGAAGGTCTGATAGCCGCTGATGCTGCACGGGTAGGCCGAGTTCCGGTAGAAGTCGTACTTCCACCCGCTCACGGTGGACGAACTGACAAGAGAGATCTGTGACGTATCGCCCGGTAGCACCAGACAGCCGGTGGTCGCAACAACGAGGACGAGAAATCCGAGCGTGAGGCCGATCAAGCGTCGCAACGAGCCCTCCCCTTTCCAGAACAAGTAGTCGAGTCTCCTTGGCCTCTCGTTCTACGAAACAATTGTGAGCAGAGTGTGATCGTGGTGAGCTCTGCCGATCCGGCGGTGGCCTGTCCGTCGGCAAGGAGAGGCAGGGTCATCTGCTGACCCCACCTCAAGCGGCTCTGGGCGGCGATGGCAATGCCGACCCGAAGAGCCGACGGCGGTTCCCTTGCGCACCAGACGCGCCACGGGGGCCGGCCGGTCCCGGAGCCGACGCTTCGCCCACGGAGAAGCATCGGGTGGGGGAGGGAAAGGGCCTGCCTCCACCGACTCGGCTCCGGGGGCACCCGAACAGCCGCGGAGCACCGGACGGTGGGTGGGCTACTTCAGGCGATGGCGGTGGCCGGGGACGACGGTCAACAACAAGCCCGCCCCCGACCTGATGGCCAGCCGAACTACGTGAGCTCGGCAAGCAACGAGCGGACCAGCGCGTCGATGTCGTCGACAATGGGCCGGACCGCGTCCACCGGCTTGCCGGCAGGGTCGTCGAGTTCCCAGTCGAGGTAGCGCTTGCCCGGATACACGGGGCAGGTGTCCCCGCAGCCCATGGTGACGATGACGTCCGACTCCCTGGCCATCTCGTCGGTCAGGGGCTTGGGAAACTCCCGGGTCGGGTCGAGGCCGCGCTCTTCGAGGACGGCAACGACGGAGGGATTCAGTTTGTCGGCCGGTTCGGACCCGGCGGACTGGACATCGATGCGACCCCCGGCATAGTGATCGAGCAGCACGCGGGCAGCGAGGCTGCGTCCCGAGTTGTGGATGCAGAGAAACAGCACCACCGGCTTGTCACTCACCTGGCTCCTCCAACAGTCTGGTGTGCGGCCTTCGAGGGGTAGTGACGCCGCGCCCACAGCGACACGTAGACGAGGCCGACCAGCACGGGCACCTCGATCAGCGGACCGACGACGCCGGCCAGCGCCTCACCGCTGGTGACGCCGAACACACCGATGGCAACGGCGATGGCGAGTTCGAAATTGTTTCCTGCTGCCGTGAACGAGAGGGTGGCCGTCCGCTCATAGGGCAGGCCGATGGCTCGGCCGTAGGCGAATGTCCCGAACCACATGACGGCGAAGTAGGCCAGGAGCGGAAGGGCGATACGGGCGACGTCCGCCGGATGCGAGGTGATGGTGTGGCCCTGGAGGGCGAAGAGGATGACGATTGTGTACAGGAGCCCGTAGAGGGCGAAGGGGGCGATCCGGGGGATGAGCGTGGTCTCGTACCACTCCCGCCCCCGTGCCCGCTCGCCAAGGGTCCGGGTGAGATACCCCGCGACCAACGGGATCCCGAGGAAGATGGCGACGGTCTCCGCCACTCGCCAGATCGACAGGTCAAGCCCCACGGTGTGGAGGCCGAGCCAGCCGGGGAGCACCTTGAGGTAGAAGTACCCGAGCAGGGCGAAGGCCAGCACCTGGAACAGCGAATTCAGTGCCACCAGCACCGCGGCAGCCTCCCGGTCCCCGAGTGCGAGGTCGTTCCAGATGAGGACCATGGCGATGCAGCGGGCAAGGCCGACGATGATCAGCCCGGTGCGGTAGGTGGGGAGGTCCGGCAGCATCAGCCAGGCCAAGGTGAACATGACCAGCGGCCCGATCACCCAGTTGATCACCAGCGACGACACCAGGGTTCGCCGGTCCCGGGTGACAGTTCCCAGCTCGTCGTAGCGCACCTTGGCGAGCACGGGGTACATCATGACCAGGAGGCCGATGAAGATCGGCAGCGACGTCCCCGTGGTCACGTGGATCGAGTCAAGGTGCGCGTTGAGGCTGGGGATCGCCCGGCCGAGCACGAGGCCGAGCGCCATTGCCAAGATGATCCAGAGCGGCAGGAACCGGTCCAGGATGGACAGTCGGGCGATGACGGGCTCGAGCTGCCCCTCCTCGACCGGTGTCTGTGCGGAGGTGACCCCGCTCACCAGCGGCCTCCGGAACTGTGGTGTCGGTCGGTCAGCAACATGAGGTCGCGTCCGCTGCGGCCTCCACCGTCTCGGCCCGGGAGCTGCAGCACGCCGACTCGCCAGGGGCGGCCGAGCGGAGTTGGCCCGGGGGCATCTCGGTGTCCGACAGGACCGTGTAGATCTCCCACGGCTCTCCGCCGGGGCCATCCACCCACACCTTGTCCTGGACCGCATAGCAACACGACGTTTCCTCTTCGAGTGCCGTGGACAGACCCTCGCTAGAAAGCCGGGCCTGGGCTGCCGTCACCTCGTCGGTCGTGGGGACCTCCACGCCAAGGTGGTTGAGCGTCCCCGGAGTCTGATGGCCGTCTTCGATGAGGACGAGCTTCAGCGGGGGGTCGGCGATGGCGAAGTTGGCGTAACCGGGGCGGACCTTGGCCGGCACGGTGTCGAACAGTTTCGAGTAGAAGGTGATCGCCTCATCGATGTCGGCGACGTTGAGTGCAAGTTGAACCCGGGACATGGCCACGACCTTTGGTAGATTGACGATGGTCGATACTATATTTGACATCGATAGATGTCAATACAAAAGGGGTCCCATGGCCAAGAACCAGCTCAGCATCGCAGCGACGGAGCCCGGTCTGTGCTGCCCCTCGGTCGTCGACAGCCCACTGAGCCACTCCGACGCGGTGAACCTGGCTCACGTCCTGGCCGCGCTCGCAGACCCGGTCCGGCTGCAGCTGTTCTCGATCGTTGCCGCCCAGGGCGAGGTCTGTTCGTGTGATCTTGAAGCGCCGCTCGGCAAGAGCCAGCCGACCATCTCGCACCACACGAAGTTGCTGGCCGAGGCGGGTCTCATCGCGGGCGAGAAGCGTGGGCGGTGGGTGTGGTGGCGGATCGAGCCGACCCGCCTGAGCCATGTCCGCAAAGCGCTGGGGGGCTGAGGGCGCGATCATCCCCGACGTGCCGGGTTGTGGGAGCTGAACGGCGGTTCTGAACGTCGGTCTCCCCGGTGGCGAGACGTCCCGGGCTCTGCACCCGAACCGACGACAAGCGGGCTCCTGGGTGAGACGCTTCCAGCAGCGCACCACGGCGCTACCCCGGTCGGGTGGCCCCGACCAGGTCCGACCAGTTGGCATTGTCGAAGCGGACGTCGGCACCGGTGTGCGGCGCGTCGATCATTTGGCCCGCCCCGACGTAGAGGCCCACGTGGTCGACGCCGGAGGTTCCGCTGCCATAGAAGACGAGGTCACCTGGACGCACCGTCGTGTGGCCGGGCACCAGGGGCCCGGCGTCGAACTGGGCCTGGGCTACCCGGGGCAGGGTGACCCCTGCGCTCCGGTAGGCCGCCTGGGCCAGACCCGAGCAGTCGAATCCGCCCGCTCCCGTGCCGCCCCACACGTAGGGGGTGCCCAGGTGCTGGGCGGCATAGCCCAGTGCCGCCACCACCCGGGTCGATGTGCTGGGGTCCTCGGCGATGGCCAGGGACAGGGTCAGCACGGTGTCCACGTAGGGCTCCGAGTGGTTGTACGCCTCGACGGCGGCCCGCAGGGTGGACGCCGAGCCGGCTCCATCGGCGCAGAGCATGGCGGCGGCCGAGTAGACGGCGTCGACCGGGTCGTAGGGCGAGGCGGGTTGTGCCCCACCGGGCCCGACGGTGGCGTAAGCGGCGAAGGTTCCCGGCTCGAACTGCAGGGGACCCTCAGCCCCTGCCCCGTTTGCTCCTGACCAGACCCCCGGGGCCGTGGACCGGCCGCTGCCGGACTCGACCGTACCCACCGCGGCCACGATCGACCAGGAGAGGCCGGGGCAGGTCAGCGCGGCCTGCTGGTAGAGCGGGAGCCACCCCGCGGGGATGGCCGGGGCGGACCCGGCGCTGGCGGTCCCGGGGATGGCGGCGCCCCCCGAGCCCGAGTCGGACCCGCCGAGGCCGGTGCCGACGGCCACGACCACCACCAGGACCAATCCGACGGCGACGCCGACGACGAGAAGGATGAGTGCGACGAGCTTGCCCACGGAGGTGCCTCCATACCGTCCAGGCGGTCGGGGTGAGCGGCGGCACTCAGAGGGTCCGGGGCGGAGCCCCAGAAGCCTTCGCCAGTCCACCACCCCGGTGGGCCCGAAGCAACCCTCGACCGTGAGGTCGACCCGAACCGGTGACCGGAGTGAGGCCGGTGGACCAGCGCCGACCCCTCCGACCCGGGGTCGGTATGCTCGGACCACCGGGTTTCCGGTGTCGGACAGGGGAGGAACATCGTGCTCAGCACCATGCAGGACGCACCACTGTTGGTCAGCGGCATACTCCGCCACGGTCAGCAGGTCTACGGCGACAGTCGAGTGCTCACCATCACCGGTGCCGACGGGGAGGCCAGCGTGGCCACCTTCGCCGAGGTGGCGGAGCGCTCGGAGCGGCTGGCCCGGGCCCTCGCCCGGCTCGGGATCGGAGACAGTGACCGGGTCGGCACCTTCCTGTGGAACAACCAGACCCATCAGGAGGCATACCTGGCCATCCCCGGGATGGGGGCGGTGCTCCACACCCTCAACCTCCGCCTCTTCCCCGAGCAGCTGGCGTACGTGATCAACCACGCCGAGGACCAGGTCGTCATCGTGGACGCCTCTCTGGTCCCGCTGCTGGCCCGGGTGCGAGACCAGCTGACCACGGTCAAGCACTTCGTGGTGGTCGGCGAGACCGACGCCAGCGCCCTCGGCGAGACGCTCGACTACGAGGAGCTGCTGGCCGCCGAGTCAGCCCGGCTACGACTGGCCCGAATTCGACGAACGCCAGGCCGCCGCCATGTGTTACACCTCGGGCACCACCGGCAACCCCAAGGGCGTGGTCTACAGCCACCGGTCGACCTACCTCCACTCGTTCGCGGTGACCTCGGGCTCGACCCTGGGGGTCAACGAGCAGGACAGCGTGCTCTCCATCGTCCCCATGTTCCATGCCAACGCCTGGGGCACGCCGTACGCCGCCTTCATGACCGGCGCCGATCTGATCATGCCCCAGATGTTCCTGCAGGCCGCGCCCCTCGCCGCCATTATCGCCCGGCACCGTCCCGACCCTGTCGGCCGGGGTGCCCACCATCTGGAACGACCTCCTGCGCTACTCCCGCAGCAACCCGGTGGACATGTCGTCCCTGCGCATGATCACCGCCGGCGGAGCCGCCGTGCCCCGCCAGCTCATCGAGCAGTTCCGCGACGAGCTCGGAGTCGAGCTGGTCCAGGGCTGGGGCATGACCGAGACCAGCCCGATCTGCTCCCTGGCCCTCCCGCCCCGGGGTGTCCCGAGGACCAGGAGATCGAGTGGCGGGCCAAGACCGGCCGGGTGGTCACCGGGGTGGAGGTCCGGGTAGTGGCCGAGGACGGCTCGATCCTGCCCAACGACGGGGAGTCGGTGGGGGAGTTCGAGGTCCGGGGACCCTGGATCACCGGCTCCTACTACGGCGATCCCACACCCGACCGCTTCCACGACGGCTGGCTGCGCACCGGGGACATCGGCTCCCTCGACGCCCACGGCTTCATGCAGATCAGCGACCGGACCAAGGATGTGATCAAGTCGGGCGGCGAGTGGATCTCCTCGGTCGAGCTGGAGAACGAGGTCATGGCCCACCCCGGCGTGGTCGAGGCCGCCGTCATCGCCGTGCCCGACGAGCGGTGGAGCGAGCGTCCCCTGGTGGCCGTGGTCCTGGAGGAGGGCGCGGACCACTCGGCCGACGACCTGGTGGCCTTCCTCGACGGGAGGGTGTCCAAGTGGTGGCTCCCCGAGCGGTGGTCCTTCATCGAGGAGGTGCCCAAGACCAGTGTGGGCAAGTTCGACAAGAAGGTCCTCCGCTCCCGCTACGCCGAGGGCGGCCTGGACGTGATCGAGGTCGATCCTCCCGCCCTCCCGCTGACCGCGGTGGCGCTCGACCCGATCGGACATCGCCGACCGGCTGGCCGGCATCGGCGAGGAGCTGGCCGACCTGGCCCTGGACCGGCTCCGGGAGGCCTCCGACGCGGTGCGGGCCGGGGGCGTGCCCGACCCGGCGCTGACCGCCGAGGAGAAGCGCGTCACCCGGGCCCGCCGCTCGGTGGAGAAGGCCGTGAGCCTCCTGAACGGCCCGACGTCGTCGGCCGCGCCGTTCGACGAGGGTCCGTAGGCCCGCGCCCCTGCCCGGTGGGACCTCAGTCCGCCGCCGGATCGGCCAGGCCGTTGAGGGCGTCGATGAGCTGGCGCAGCCGTCCGTAGTGGGTCTTGTCGAACCGGAAGACCATGCGCTCGAGGTCGAGGTGGTCACCGTCGGACCGCTCGGGGCTCATCGGCTTGGACAGACGCATCACCCCGCCGGCGACGATGTCGGCGAACTCCGAGTTGAGCCGGGCCAGCTGGGCCCGGTCCGGGGCGTGGAGCATGCGCATGACCAGGAGGTCGCCCACCCACCGGCACGACTGGTAGTTGCGGTAGAACTCGACGATCTCCCGTGTGGCCACGCCCACGTCATCGGTGATGAGGAACAGGGAGCGGTCGTCGGGGGAGACCAGGCCCCGGGGCTCCACCGCGGTGCGGAGGAACTCGTCCCAGCCCGACCAGTAGGTGCCACCGGGGACGTCCAGCATGACCACGGGGGCCGGCTCGGCCTTGCCGGTCTGGAGGAGGGTGAGGAGTTCGAATCCCTCGTCGAGGGTGCCGAACCCGCCCGGGCATCACCACGTAGGCATCGGACTCCTTGATCAGCATGAGCTTGCGGGTGAAGAAGTACCGCATCTCGACCAGCTTGGGGTCCTGGGCGATGAACGAGTTGGCCCCCTGCTCGAACGGCAGCCGGATGTTCACGCCGATGGACTTGTCCCGGCCGGCCCCCTCCATCCCCGCCGCCATGATCCCGGGGCCGGCGCCGGTGACCACCATCCAGTCGGCGGCGGCCATGGATGCGGCCAGGTCCCGGGTGCAGCGGTAGGCGGGATGGTCGGGCTCGGTCCGGGCCGACCCGAAGAAGGTGACCTTCCGTTCCCGGCGGAAGGGTCGGAACACCCGGAAGGCGTCGGCCATCTCGGCCAGAGCGGTGTCGGCGACCTTCAGGTCGATGACCTCGCTCCGGTCACCGGCCAGCCCGGCCACCGTCTCGAGCAGCGAGCGGTAGAGCCGGCGTTGGGGCCCCGGCGCATCGCCGGGTAGCAGGGTGTCCACCAGCCGGTCGATGGACTCGGCCACGTCGGGGCCCGGTCGGGAGGGCGGGCCGGCGGGCTGCGGCGATCCGCCCGACCATCAGTTGGCGGCGGCGAGTACTTCGGTGTGGGGCCCGTCGACCCGGCCGTAGAGGGTGGTGCGCTGGGCGAGGGTCCGTCCGAGGGGCTCCACGATGGCGGCGAACCGCTCGGCGTCCATCATCTGTCCGTGGCTGGCTCCCGCCGCCCGTGAGATGTTCTCGTCCATGAGGGTGCCTCCGAGGTCGTTGACCCCGGCCCGGAGGATCTGGCGGACCCCGTCGGCCCCCATCTTGACCCAGCTGATCTGGATGTTGTCGATGGCCCCGCGGTAGGCGATCCGGCCCACGGCGTGCATCAGGAGCGTCTCGCGGAAGGTCGGCCCCCGCCGGGACCGCTTCTGCAGGTAGATGGGCGTGGCCATGTGCACGAAGGGGAGGGGCACGAACTCGGTGAATCCACCGGTCTCGCGCTGCAGGTCCCGGGTCCGGACCAGGTGGCGGGCCCAGGAGCGGGGCTGCTCGACCGCGCCGAACATGATGGTCACGTTGGAACGCAGGCCCACCTCGTGGGCGGTGCGGTGGGCGAACAGCCACTCCTCGGTATTGATCTTGTCGGGGCAGAGGATGGCCCGCACCGGGTCGTCGAGGATCTCGGCGGCCGTGCCGGGGAGCGTCTTCAGCCCGGCGTCCCGCAGCAGGATCAGATAGTCGGCCAGCGGCAGCTCGGAGCGGCGGGCCCCCTCGGTGACCTCGAGCGCGGTGAAGCCGTGGATGTGGATGGTGGCCGACGCCTCCCGGACGGCCTTGATCACCTCGAGGTAGTACTCGCCGTCGAAGTTGGGATGGATGCCGCCCTGCAGGCACACCTCGGTGGCCCCGAGCTCCTCGGCCTCGGCCACCCGGTCGGAGATCTCGCTCAGCTCCGAGCAGGTAGGGCTTGCCCCGGAGGTTGAGGGAGAGCGGTCCCTTGGAGAAGGCGCAGAACTTGCACTTGAACGTGCACACGTTGGTGTAGTTGATGTTGCGGTTGTTGACGAAGGTGACCTCGTCGCCCACCGCCTCGGAGCGGAGCTGGTCGGCCACCGCGGCCACGGCCCGGACCTCGGCCCCCCGGGCGGCGAACAGGGTGACGATCTCGTCCTCGCCCACCGTCTCCCCGGCCAGCACGCCGGCCAGCACCTCGCCCACCGCACTCCCGGCCGAGGCCAGCGTGGCCACCAGGGGCGCCGTCGGGGTCGGGGACGAGCTCGTCCCGGCCCGTCGGACCGGGATCTCGGGGCCGAGCAGGACCGGCGGGGGTACCTCGCCGCCCGAGGACCACGGATGGTCCCGTCCCAGACCTTCGGCGTCGGACGCGTCGAGCACCGCGAAGCGCATGGCGGGGTCGAGCCACCGGTCGGGGTGGAGGGCGAACTCCGGGTAGAGGGTCAGCCGGGGCGCGAGCGTGAGGCCACCGGCCTCGGTGGCCCCGCGCAGGATGCCCAGGTCGGGCCAGGCCCGCTCGGGATTCACGTGGTCAGCGGTCACCGGCGAGACCCCGCCCCAGTCATCGATGCCCGACGCCATCAGGGGGGCCAGGTCGTCGGAGAGGTTGGGTGGGGCCTGCAGGTGGACCTCGGGCGGTAGCACCAGGCGGGCCACCGCGATGGTCCAGAGGAACTCCTCGGTGGGACACGGCGGCCACTGGTGCATGGAGGTGCCCGGCTTGGGCAGGAAGTTCTGGACGATGACCTCCTGCACGTGGCCGTGACGTCGGTGGCTGGCGGCGATGGCCCCGAGGGTGGCCAGCCGGTCGGCCCGGGACTCCCCGATGCCCACCAAGAGCCCGGTGGTGAACGGGATGCCGGCCTCACCGGCGGCATCGAGCGTGGCCAGCCGGCGGGCCGGCGTCTTGTCCGGGGCCGACCGGTGCGCGGCCAGATCGGGGTTGACCGACTCGATCATCATCCCCTGGCTGGCCGAGACCTCACGGAGCCGGAGCAGGTCAGAGAGGTCGAGCGCCCCGGCGTTGGCGTGGGGGAGCAGGCCCGTCTCGTCGACGACGGCCCGGCACGCGGCCACCAGGTAGTCGACGGTCGAGGTGTAGCCGTGGTCGGCAAGCCACTGGCGGGCCGCCGGGTAGCGGTCCTCGGGTCCCTCACCCAGGGTGAACAGGGCCTCGTGGCAGCCCGCCGCCCGGCCGGCCCGGGCGATCGCCAGCACCTGGTCGAGAGAGAGGTAGGGCGACTCCACGCGGGCCGGGGCCTTGGCGAAGGTGCAGTAGCCGCACCGGTCGCGGCACAGCATGGTGAGCGGGATGAAGACCTTGGGGGAGAAGGTCATCCGGTTGCCGTGGGCGTCGCGCCGGACCTGGCCGGCCTGTTCCTGCAGCGTCGCCAACGGGAGGTCGAGCAGCCCCTCGGGGTCGGTGGGAGCGGCGACCGTCGTCACCGCAGGTGTCGATGGCGCCGACGGGTGCGCAGGCAGGGAGCCGGGGTCGGCAGGCATCGGCGCCACCTTATCGGAGGAGTTCTGCCCGGCGACCGGAGATCTACCTGGGGAGGGGCGTGTCGCCAGCAGCCTCGACGTCGACCAGCCAGATGATCTCATCGGCCACCACACGGCCGGCGGGGAGGTCCGCCCCACCCACCACGCCGGCGAACGCCTCCCGCTTGGACGGTCCCGAGACGGTGAACACGGCCCGGCGGGCCCGGGCGATGGCCGGATAGGTCAGGGTGATCCGGTCGTGGGGGTTGTTGGCCGCAGGATCCTGGTTGGCCACCACCAGCACACCGGGATCGACGACGTCCAGCGCGGCCGACCCGGGGAAGAGCGAGGCGGTGTGCCCGTCGGGACCGAGTCCCAGATGGACCAGGTCGTAGGCGGGGAGGGGTGCGATCACCGCCTGGTAGTCGGCGGCGGCGGCCGAGGAGGTCCCCGATCGGTACATGGGATGGTCCGAACCCACCGGGCCCGACCGCGTCGAGGAGGGTCTCGGCCACCATGGCGTGGTTCGAGTCAGGGTCGTCGGGGGGAACGCACCGCTCGTCGCCCAGGTAGACGTCGACCGCTCCCCAGCCCACGCCGCTGCCCGGACCGGCCACCTGGGCCAGCCGCCGATAGCACGCCATGGCGGTGGACCCGCCCGAGAGAAAGAGGGAGAACCGGTCGGCGCGGGGCTCGGCCAACGCCTCCACGACCAGCTGGGCGAAGGCATCGGGCACCGAAGGGACCAATCTGACCGTCCCGTTCATGTGCACCCGCCGTTGGTGCCACCGCTGCTGTCCACCCGGCGGGATCCGGTCACTGGGGCAGCTCGCTCAATCGGCCACCGCTCAGCTCGAGGTCGATGACCGGATTGCGCCATTCGTCGCCGGACCGCTCGACCAGGAGGTCGGCCATGTGCGGGCCCCAGGTGCCGGCGGCGTAGGTCTGCAGGGCCCCACCCGGCTCCGACCATGCCTCCAAGTAGGGGTCGACGATCCGCCAGGCCTGCTGGACCTCGTCGGACCGGATGAACAGGGTGGCGTCGCCGACCATGGCGTCGTGGATGAGGCGCTCGTAGCCGTCCGCGGCCTCCTCGCCGGCGAAGGCCTCCGAGTAGTTGAAGTCCATGGCCACCGAGCGGATGTGGAATTTCTCGCCGGGCACCTTGGCGCCGAACTCGAGGCTGATCCCCTCGTCGGGCTGGATGCGGAGGATCAGCGTGTTGGGACGGAGGTCCCGGCTGGTGCGGTGGTCGAAGAGGAGGAACGGCACCTGCCGGAAGGTGAGGGCCACTTCGGTCACCCGGGCCGGCATCCGCTTGCCGGTGCGCACGTAGATGGGCACCCCGGACCACCGCCAGTTCTCCACCCGGAGTCGCAGGGCCAGGTAGGTCTCGGTCTGGCTGTCCGGGGAGACGTCCTGTTCCTGGCGGTAGCCGATGACCTTCTCGCCATCGATCTCACCCGGCCGCGTACTGGGCCCGCACCGATTTGTCCACGGCCTCGTCGGGCGAGGGGATGTCGATGGCCTGGAGGAGCTTCACCTTCTCGTCGCGGATCCGGTCGGCGTCCGTGCTGGTGGGGGACTCCATGAGGGTCAGGGCCAGCACCTGCATGACGTGGTTCTGGACGATGTCGCGGCAGGGCCCCGGCCGTCTCGTAGAACCCGCCGCGGTGTTCGACGCCGAGGGACTCGGCCACCGTCACCTGGACCTGCTCGATGTACCGGCGGTTCCAGATGGGCTCGAAGATGGCGTTGGCGAACCGCAGGGCGAGCACGTTCTGCACGGTCTCTTTGCCCATGTAGTGGTCGATCCGGAAGATCTGCGTCTCCTCGAAGGCGGCGTGCATCTTCTCGTCGAGGGCGATGGCGCTCTCCAGGTCACGCCCGTAGGGCTTCTCCACCACCACCCGTGTGAAGTGGTCGTCGGTGTCGGGGCCGACGCACTGGTGGGTGGCGAGGGCGCCGGCCACCAGGCCGAAGACGCTCGGGATGGTGGCGAGGTAGTAGAGCCGGTTGCCGTCGGTGCCATCGACCCGGTCGGCCTCGTCGAGGTGGGTGCGGAGCTGGTCGAAGGTGTCCGGGTGGTCGTACTCGCCGGCGATGTACTTGAACCGATCGGTCAGGGCCCGCCACTTCGGGCCGCCCTCGGGCGTGGCCTCGGCCACATGGGAGCGGAACTCGTCGTCACTCCACTCGGTCCGGGCCACACCGATGATGGTGAATCCGTCGTCGAGCACGCCGCGGTCGGCCAGTCGGGCCAGGGCGGGGAGGATCTTCCGGGCTGTGAGGTCACCGGAGGCGCCGAAGATCACCATGGCCACGGGAGGGGCCTTGGACAGTACCGGGGGCAGCGAACGGCGCTTGCCCGCGGCCTTGCTCGGCGGGGAGTCGGAGGCGGGGGTGTCGCTCATTTGGGTGTGTACGTCTCGCCGCCCTGGGACCCGTCGGCCGTGGTGAAGGCGTGGCCCCCGAACTGGTTGCGTAGCGCCGAGACCAGACGCAATCCGAACGCATCCTTCTTCTGGGAGGCGAAGCGGGCGAACAGGGCCGAGGAGATGACCGGGGCCGAGACGCCCCGATCGATGGCCTCTTCCACCGTCCACCGTCCTTCACCGGAATCGGCCACCACGCCTTCGATCCGGTCGAAGCCCGATTCGGGGCGCAAGGCCCGCTCGGCCAGCTCTAGCAGCCAGCTCCGCACCACCGAGCCGTACCGCCAGATGGCGGCGATCTCGTGGAGGTCGAGGTCGAACTCGGGGGCCTCCGACATGATCTCGAAGCCCTCGGCGTAGGCCTGCATGAGCCCGTACTCGATGCCGTTGTGGACCATCTTGACGAAGTGGCCGGCCCCGGCCGGGCCCACATGGGCGTAGCCGCCCTCGGGGGCCAGATCCACAAAGATCGGCTCGGCGATGGCCACCGCCTCCTTGGTGCCGCCCACCATCAGGCAGTAGCCCTCCTTCAGCCCCCAGATGCCCCCCGAGGTCCCGGCATCGACCAGGGCGATGCCCTGTCCGGCGAGCTGGTCGACCAGAGGCGCGGTCTCCTTGTAGTTGGAGTTGCCTCCGTCGATGATCACGTCGCCGGACTCGAACAGGCCGGCCAGGGTGGTGATGGTCGAGTTGGTGGCCTCGCCGGCCGGCACCATCACCCAGGCCACGCGGGGGGCCGTCAGCTTGGCCGCCACCTCCTCGAGGGTGGAGGCCGGCTCGGCCCCGAAGGCGGCTGCCGCCGTGCGGGCCTGGTCCGAGAGATCGAAGGCGACCACCTCATGCCCGTGTTCGATGAGGCGTTGGGTCATGTTGGCGCCCATCTTGCCGAGGCCGATCATGGCAATCTTCATCGTGGTCTCCTTGTCGTCTTCGGGGTTGGAGTTCGGGGTGGGGGACTGGCCGCCGTCATGGCTAGCGCGGTGGGCGGGGGACGGCGCCCGACGACCGGACCTGAGGTGGGCCGGGGCCTGTCGGCCGAGGGGCCGCCGCCGTATCCAAGCCTGGGCCGCCTAGGACCCGCCGGCCAGGGCGTTGGCCTTGTCGCCCAGGGACTGCATGAGCTCGTCGAAGGACTTGGCGAAGGACGACACGCCCTCGGTCTCCAGCACGGCCGAGACGTCGGCCATCTCGATGCCGGCGGCGGCCAGGCGTTCGATGAGCCGGTGGGCCTCGTCCACCCCGGTGTCCACGGTGCGGGCCACCGTGCCGTGGTCGAGGAAGTCGGCGATGGTCCCGTCGGGCATGGTGTTGACCGTATCGGGGCCGATCAGGGTGTCCACGTAGGCCAGGTCGGGGTAGTCGGGGTTCTTGGTCGACGTCGACGCCCACAGCGGGCGCTGGACCTTGGCTCCTCTGGCCGCCAGCGCCTCCCAGCGGGGCCCGGAGAACCGCTCGCGGAACAGGGCATAGGCCAGGCGGGCCTGGGCTACGGCGGCCTGGCCCCGGAGGGCGAGCAGTTCGTCGGCGTCCGTGGCGCCCTGGGCGGCCGCCTCGATCCGCCGGTCCACCTCGGTGTCCACCCGGCTGATGAAGAAGGAGGCCACGCTCGCCACGCCGGAGAGGTCGTCCGCTCCGGCGGCCGACAGGGCCTCAAGCCCGGCGAGGTAGGCCTCGATGACCTCGCCGTACCGGTCGATGCTGAAAATCAGGGTCACGTTGATGCTGCGGCCCTCGGTGATCATCTGCTGGATGGCCGGGACGCACTCGGGGGTGGCCGGGATCTTGACCAACAGGTTCGGCTGGTCGATGCGGTTGTGCAGCGAGCGGGCCGCGGCGATGGTGCCCTCGGTGTCGTGGGCCAGTGACGGGGCCACCTCCACCGAGACGAAGCCGTCGCCCCCGTTGGAGCCGTCGTAGACGGGCCGCAGCACGGCCAGGGCGACGTTGATGTCGTCGACCACCAGGTCCCAGTAGGCGTCCTCCACCGACTTGGTTCGGATCAGTGTCCCGAACTGGTCGTCGTAGGTGTCCTGTCCCTCGATGGCCTTGGCGAAGATGGTCGGATTGGAGGTGACGCCGCGTATGCCCTTGCCGACCAGGCCGGCCAGGGTCCCGTCCTCCAGCCAGTCCCGGCGGAGGTTGTCCAGCCAGGGGCTCTGGCCCTGCTGGTCGAAGAGGTCGTTGAGTGCGGTCATGGGCGTCCTTTCGTCTCGGCCGGCGGTAGGGGGCGGGGCCCCGTCACCGTGTCGACCGTCCGGCCACCAGGGCGGCGGCCTCGTCGGCGACGTGCTCGGGAGTGAAGCCGAACTCCTCCATGACCACCTCGCCCGGTGCCGAGGCACCGAAGTGGTCGATGGTGATCGAGGCGTCGGCATACCGCTCCCAACCGAACGGGCTGGCGGCCTCGACGGCCAGACGCGGCACCCCGCTCGGGAACACGCCACTGCGATACCCCTCGGGTTGGGCGGCAAACAGGTCCCAGGAGGGGAAGGAGACCACGCGGGCGGCCACGCCACGGGCGGCCAGCTGGTCGGCGGCGGCTACGCAGAGCTGGACCTCGCTACCCGTACCGATGAGCACCACCTGGGCATCGCCCTCGGGGTCCCTGAGGACGTAGGCCCCGCGGGACACGCCCGGATCGGCCAGGGAGGCGGTCTCGGCCAGCACCGGCAGCTCCTGGCGGGAGAGGATCAGCGCCGTGGGCCCGTCGGAGTCGACGGCGATCCGCCACGCCTGCGCCGTCTCGTTGGCGTCGGCCGGGCGGATGACCCGCAGGTCGGGCATGGCCCGCATGGCGGCCAGCTGTTCGACGGGCTGGTGGGTCGGGCCGTCCTGGCCCAGTCCGATCGAGTCGTGGGTCCAGGAGTAGATCACGTGGACATCGGAGAGGGCGGCGATGCGCACCGCCCCCCGCATGTAGTCGCTGAACACGAAGAACGTGCCCCCGACAGGAAGGACCCCGAGGTGGGCGGCCATGCCGTTCATGATGCCGCCCATCCCGTGTTCCCGGATCCCGTAGTGGATGAGGCTCCCACCGGGCTCGTCGGACGACTGGGCCGTGGCGCCGTCCATGGCCATGCCGGTATTGCCGGTCAGGTCGGCACTGCCCGGCATGATCCCGGGAATGGCCTCGCCGGTGGCGTCGAGGCAGGCCTTGACCGCCTTGCGGGTGGCCATGGGGCCGTCCTCGGGGGCGAAGGTGGGGAGCTTGGCCTCCCAGCCGGGCAACCCGTGGCCGGCCAGCCCGGACTCCCACCGGGCCTTGTCGCCACCCCAGGCCGCGTAGCGCCGATCCCACTCGGAGCGGAAGGCCTCACCTCGTGGCCGGCACGCCCGGTAGAAGTCGAGGACATCGTCGGGCACCCAGAAGCTCTGGTCGGGGTCGAGGCCCAGCAGCTCCTTCGTGAGCCGGATCTCCTCCTCCGAGAAGGGGTCGCCGTGGGCCTTGGCCGTGTCGGTGAGATGCGGGGACGGATAGCCGATGTGGCTGCGCAGGACGATGAGGGAGGGCCGGTCCTCTTCGGCCTTGGCCCGGAGGAGCGCAGCCTCCAGGGCGTCGAGGTCGTTGGCGATCTCACCGACGTCGTCCACGCTCCAGCCGTAGGCGGCGAAGCGCTCGGGCACATTGTCGGAGTACGACAGCTCGGTGGGGCCGTCGATGGTGATGTGGTTGTCGTCATAGACGTAGACCAAGCGACCGAGGCCCAGGTGTCCGGCCAGGGACGCGGCCTCGTGGGAGATCCCCTCTTCCAGGCAGCCGTCGCCGGCGATGACGAAGGTGTGGTGGTCGCAGACCTCGGCCGAGTAGTGGGTGCGCAGCCATCGCTCGGCGATGCCCATTCCCACACCGTTGGCCACGCCCTGGCCGAGGGGGCCGGTGGTCACCTCGACTCCCGGGGTGTGGTTGTGCTCGGGATGGCCCGGCGTCCGGGAGTCCCAGCTCCGGAAGCCGCGCAGGTCGTCGATGGTCAACCCGTACCCGGTGAGGTAGAGCATCGAGTACAAGAGGATGGACGCGTGTCCGTTGGACAGTACGAACCGGTCCCGGTCGGGCCAGTGGGGCTCGGCGGGATCGTGGCGCATGACCCGGGTGAAGAGCACATGGGCCAGCGGGGCGAGAGCCATGGCCGTGCCGGGATGCCCGGAGTTGGCCGCCCGAGGGGCGTCCATGGCCAGTCCCCGGATCACGTTGACCGCCCGCTGCTCGAGCGCTTCGCGGTCGGCCTGGTCGGTGGGGGGCGGAGGGCTCGCACTCATTGCGGCAACCCTACCGGCCGCGTCGCAGCCCAGGTGACGTGGACGGACCTGCGACGACCGCCCCGGCACCTGTTCCCACGGATCCGGGCCGCAGCCCGCCGCGAGCTCAGCGGGACCGGAACAGGGCCATCGACGCGGTGAACTGGTGCACGAAGTTGTGGCCCCCCACCGGACCGAACTCCCCTCCGGCGAACAGCCCGCCCACCGGTACGGGACCGACCGACCGGGCCATGGCCTGGGCGTCGTGGTGGGCGTCGTCGAAGAGGCGGGTCCCCCGACCGTGACAGGTGAAGACCAGGCCGGCGTCGGCCCGCCGGCCCTCGAGCATCTGGGCCAGCTGCCGGTCGGCGGTCTCGGCGTCCCGCCGGTGGAACCGGATGGTGCTGCCCAGCGGCACCCGGTCGTCGACGGCCACCGCCCCGGTGGCCCGGTCCACGCCGACCACGCTGCGAACCAGGTAGTCCGACGGCAGGGGGTCACCGACCCGCTCGTCGACCACGCGGCCGACGAAGAGCCCGTTGGACTCGATGCCGAGCACCTCGGCGGGGTCGAGGTGGTGGGTGATCTGGCCCACCAGACACTCCATGGCCGGCACGCCGGCCACCTCGTAGATGATGTTCCGATCGGAGCGGGTCACGGTGAGGACGTCACCGTAGGGTCGGCATCCCTGGGACACCAGGGTCTCGACATCGATGCCTCCACCCACCAGCACCCCGATGGCTCCGTCGGTCACCACGCCGTCGGCATGGGCGAGGCGCGAACCTCCTGGACCGCGCCCGCCCGAAGCGTTGCCGCCCACCACCGGCAGCCCCGGTGCCCGCTCTGCCAGCCAGGGGAGGAAGTCGGCCGCCGGGAAGGTGAAGGGATCGGCCACCAACACCAAGGCGGAGGGATCGAACGCCGGTCGGTCGGGCCACCCGTCGAAGTGCCAGCCACCGTCGGCCAGTCGGGTGGCGGTGAGTCGCACCGTGGCCAGGGGGCCGACCCATCCGGCCCACAGGCTGATGGCCGGGGTCTCCTCGACCTCCCGACCGGTGCCGACCACCGACTCGGCGGCAGCACCGACGATAGCCAAGGGGTGGAGCACCGAACCGATGGTGCCGACGATGTCCTCGAGGGCACCGGCATGGGAACGGGTCACGGTAACCATGACCAGGTCGGGACGGTCGCCGATGGCCTCCAGCACGGCCCCGGCCACCTCGCCGACCGCCTCGGAGGTCACCGGATGCTCGGAGAGGGCACTGGCGAACGGCACTGGGGTCAGCGGCCCGGTCGATGGAAGCGGATGTCGAGTGACCGGAGGTAGGTGTGGAGACCGGCGTCCTGAATGGGGACGAGGTAGGCCGGCCGACCTGACTCGTTGTGGTGACTGTGCCAGAGCCCGGGCGGGGTGACGAACGCCCCGGCGGCCTCCCAATCGACGCGCACCGGATCCACGATGGCGCCGTCCCCGTCCAGGGCGGACCCGACGAGGGAGTAGCAGCCGGGCGAGCATTCGGTGATGAGATCCAGTGCCACGCTCTGGTGGCGGTGGGGCCGCTGGACCCGGTCCACGGGCAGGATCCCGAGCATGGCCCACAGGGTGTGGGTGACCGTGAGGGTCTGGGGTGTCGCGGCGTTGCCCAGCAGGATGCTCACTCGACTTCGGTCGGTGGCGGCCGGATCCCGCTCGACCTCGGCCAGACGGGCCCGGGCCGCGACGCCGTCGAACCGGGTCGGCTCGAACCGGGTGTCGGTCGGGGCCACGCCGAGGTAACGGAGGAGCGGCGCGTCGGTGACCCGGTAGAGGAGGGCCGGCCCCTCGCCGTCGGCCACGTGGGTGGTGGTGCAACCGGCCGGCAGGGTCAGGAAGTCGCCGACCCGCCAGGGCAGGCGCCCGCCCGCCCCGCCCAAGGCGTTTGCGAACTCGCTGTGGCCCGAGCCCCGCAGGCAGTAGTAGAGCTCACTGGTGGCATCGGGTTCGGTGACCAGCCGCTCACCGGACCCGATGACGACGAAGGAGGCCAGCAGCCCGGGGCTGGTGGCCGGACCCTCGACCCCGAGCGGGACCGACAGGTCGAGTGGGACGACCCGCGTGGTGTCGCCGGCATGGAGATCGGGGGAGAACCGGTGGACCGGGACCGGGCTGATGGATCCCGAGGCCAGCGGATCGGCGGCCGTCGAGTACTCGAAGAAGCGGGCGTCCCCGGTCCAGTCCTCGACGGCTTCACCGACGAGGACGGTCGGTCCGGGACGCTGATCGGTGTGAGGCGCCATGCCCCCAGTATCGACCACCGGGGCGGAGGTAGCGTGACGCGGTGGCCGACCAGCGCATCCAAGTCCCACCGAACTGCGAGCTGACACTGGGCATGACGTGCGTGGACAAGGAGGTACCGGGCCGGACGGTGTGGCGGATGCGGGCCGACGAGCGGTTCGCCAACCCGGCCGGGATCATCCAGGGGGGGTTCGTGGGAGCGATGGCCGACTCGGCCATGGGCTCGGCCACCGTCACCTACGCCCGCGGCCAGGGCCGGAAGGTCTTCTCGTCCAATGTGGAGATGAAGACCAGTTTCTTGGCGCCGGTGCGGGTGGGTGTGATGCTCGAGTGCACGGCCACGGTGGTCTCCGCCGGGGGCCGCGTGGCCTTTTGCGAGGCCGAGGTGGTGGACGACCGGGGCACCGCCGTCGCCCGGGCCAGCTCCACCTACCTGTTCACCGAGCGGGAGTGACGCCCCTCAACTCCTGCTCGCGGGGGTGGGAGGCGGGCCGAGCCGTGAGCGCTGGCTAGAGTTGGACCGATCGGACAGCAGGCGGTGACGCTCGCTGGGGTGGGAGTGCCCCTTGGCCGGCACTGAGCACGAGGAGGACCGTGGCCCGAGGTCGAAGCGGAACAGGCAAAGGACTGGGTGGTCTGCGCACATCGGGCGGCGAGGCCGTGCAGCTGGTCATCGACTACGTCAAGCAGGAGACCCTCACCCCGCTGCGCGGGCTGGGGCGGTACATCCTCTTCGGCGTGGTCGGCTCGGTGGCCCTGGCCATCGGCCTGGTCATCCTGGCCGTGGCCTTCCTGCGGGTGCTGCAGGGTGAGACGGGCAGCACGTTCACCGGCAACTGGTCGTGGGCGCCCTACCTCATCTGCACCGTGGCCGTCGTGGCGGTGGCCGCCATCGCCGTCCTGGCCGTGAGCCGGGGCCAGAGCCGGAGCACCTCCACCCCCGAAAAGGAGACCCCATGACCACCGGATCCGAGCGGATCAGCCGCGACGACATCGAGGCGAAGTTCCGGGAGCTGACCGGTGAGGTGTCGAGCGAGGTCGAGTCCACCCGTTCACAGGTCATCACCGTGGGCCTGGCCGTGGGGGTGGCGCTGGTGGCCGTGGTCTTCCTCATCGGTCGGCGCAACGGCCGGCGCCGGTCGGCCGTCGTCGAGGTCCGGCGGATCTGACCGGTGGACACCTTCCTCCGCTACATCCAGGTGCGGGCCTTCGGGCGGGGCCTGCGGGGCTACCACTCGGCCTGGGTGGTGGTCGGGGTGGCCATCTGGATGATCAACCGGGCTCGCAATGCCGACGATGTCATCTACCGGACCAAGTTGAAGCCCGGCGAACGCCTCTACGTCGAGACCAAGAAGGCCCCCTCCTCCAAGCGCCGCGGCCGCTGAGCGACCGGACCGGCCGTGACCGTGCGGCAGGGAGATGACGACCATGGACGACGGGGAGCCGGTCGTTGACCGGAGCATCCTGCAGGCCGGGGAGCGGGTCCTGCTGCTCGATGCCAAGCAGCGCCGGTACCTCATCACCCTGCGTACCGGGGCGTCGTTCCACACCCATGTGGGGATCGTCGAGCATGACCGCCTGATCGGCACGCCGGAGGGATCCACCATCCTCGGCAGCACGGGTCGGAAGTTCCTGGTGGTGCGGCCCACGCTGTCCGACGCCGTACTGAAGATGCCCCGGGGCGCCCAGGTCATCTATCCGAAGGACCTCGGTGCCATTCTCATCGAGGCCGACATCGCCCCGGGGATGCGGGTCCTGGAGGCGGGGGTCGGCTCGGGTGCGCTGTCGATGGCGCTCCTGCGGGCCGGGGCCGACGTGGTCGGCTACGAGCTCCGCGAGGACTTCGCCGAACGGGCCCGGGCCAACGTGGAGGCCATGCTCGGGCCTGGAGCACGTTACCGGGTGGAGCTACGCGACGTCTACGAGGGCATCGAAGAGGTGGGCCTTGACCGCATCCTGCTCGACCTGCCCGAACCGTGGCGCGTCCTGGCCCCGGCCACCAGGGCCCTTCGTCCCGGCGGCATCCTTTGTGCCTACTTGCCCTCCATCAACCAGACCGCCCAACTGCGGGCGGCCATGGACCAGAGCGGTTTCGGGATGGCCTCCACGTTGGAGGTGCTCCACCGGACATGGCACATCGAGGACCGTGCCGTGCGGCCCGACCACCGCATGGTGGGCCATACCGGCTTCCTCACCACCGGACGGCTGCTGCTGCCCTTCGCGGAGGAGCGCTCGGCGGTGGCCGAACCGACCGGGTGAATTGCCGTCGGCTTCGGGCCGAGGGCCTCGGGGCCGGCGTCGCCGGGGCGACCCAGCGGGTTAGCTCTGCTCGATGAAGATGCACTCCCCGGGACACTCCTCGGAGGCCTCGACCACGGCATCCTTGAGGTCACCGGGCACGGCGGCCATGCCGGAGGAGCCACCAGGCTCACTCTTGACGTCGGCGCCTTCCTTTACGTAGGCCAGACCGTCGTCGAGCAGCGTGAACACCGCCGGGGCGATCTCTTCGCAGAGACCGTCGCCCGTGCAGAGATCCTGGTCGATCCAGACCTTCATCAGTTACGTCACTCCTCGGTTCTACCGGTGCGTTCGACTGCGCTCAGCCCTTGGTGCGGCCTGCGCTCCACTGTTGGGGGACTGCCCGGGCCGGAAGGCCCGGAGAGCCCACCGTCGGACCAGAGGACCGGCGCCCGGGTGTCAATGCTATCCGGAACGGTGGGAGGTGTGGCTGACGGCCCGTCAGATGGCCCCTTCCGGCCAGGCATTCTCCTCGGCACCCCCCATCGACCGATGCGTCGGGGGCACGGCAGCTCCGGTGTAGGGTCGCCTCAGGTGACGACATTCGAGCGAGGTGATTCCCACGGTTGATTTCGATGACGTGCACGACGATCGCCGCCCGGCGGCAGAAGGCCAGGACGACGACGACCTCGACGTGTTGCGACTGCGGGCCCAGGCCGCCGAGGAAGAGGTTACCCTGCTCCGCCGTCGACTCCAGGAGAGCCCGCGACGGGTGCAGACCCTGGAGGAGAAGCTGCTGGAGACCAAGGGCCAGCTGGCCCAGGCCATCTCCCAGAACGAGAAGCTGACCTTCACTCTGCAGACGGCCAAGGAGCACGTGGCCAACCTGCGCGAGGAGGTCGAGAAGCTGACTCAGCCGCCGGCGGCCTACGGGACCTACCTGGGCACCAACGAGGACGGCACGGTCGACGTCTTCTCCGGAGGGCGCAAGATGCGGGTCTCCCTCCATCCCGAGCTGGAGGCCGGTGACCTCCAACGGGGCAACGAGGTGGTCCTCAACGAGTCGCTCAACGTGATCCTGGCCCGCCAGGGTGAGGGATCCGGTGAGGTGGTCGTGTTGAAGGAGGTGCTGGAGGACGGCACCCGGGCCCTGGTCTTCGGGCGGGCCGACGAGGAGCGGGTGGCCGAGCTGTCCGACGCCCTCATCGGGGTCAAGCTGCGGGCGGGCGACACGGTGCTCATGGAGTCGCGCACCGGGCTGCTGATCGAGAAGCTGGACCGGCCCGAGGTCGAGGAGCTGGTGCTGGAGGAGGTCCCCGACGTCACCTATGCCGACGTGGGCGGTCTCGACGACCAGATCGAGGCCATCACGGACGCCGTCGAGCTGCCGTACCTCTACCGGGAGCTCTACACCGAGCACAAGCTGCCCGCCCCCAAGGGCATCCTGCTCTACGGCCCGCCGGGCTGCGGGAAGACCCTGATCGCCAAAGCCGTGGCCAACTCCCTGGCCAAGAAGGTGGCCGAGGTGACCGGGAACACCAACGCCCGCAGCTACTTCCTCAACATCAAGGGTCCCGAACTCCTCAACAAGTACGTGGGGGAGACCGAGCGCCAGATCCGTCTGGTCTTCCAGCGGGCCCGGGAGAAGTCCGAAGAGGGCGTCCCGGTGATCGTGTTCTTCGACGAGATGGACTCGCTGTTCCGCACCCGGGGTACGGGGATCAGCTCGGACATGGAGTCGACCATCGTCCCCCAGCTCCTGGCCGAGATCGACGGCGTCGAGACATTGAAGGACGTCATCGTGATCGGGGCCTCCAACCGCGAGGACCTGATCGATCCGGCCATCCTGCGGCCGGGTCGACTGGACGTGAAGATCCGCATCGAGCGGCCCAACGAGGTGGCCGCCGCCCAGATCTTCTCCCGCTACCTGACCCCGGATCTGCCTCTCGACGCCGAAGAGGTGCGGACCCTGGGGGGCGGGGACCCGGCCAAGGCCACCCAGGCCATGATCGAGTCCACGGTGGCCGAGATGTACCGGAACGACGAGGAGAACCGCTTCCTCGAGGTCACCTACCAGAACGGTGACAAAGAGGTCCTCTACTACCGGGACTTCTCGTCGGGGGCCATGATCGAGAACATCGTGCGCCGGGCCAAGAAGCTGGCCATCAAGCGGGCCATCGCCGAGGAGACCCGGGGGATCCGCACCGACGACCTGCTGGAGTCGATCCGTCAGGAGTACAAGGAGAATGAGGATCTACCCAACACCACCAACCCTGACGACTGGGCCAAGATCTCCGGCAAGAAGGGGGAGCGGATCGTCTACATCCGGACCCTCATCAGCGACCATGACGAGACCAAGGGTGGCCGGTCGATCGAGCGGGTGGGCACCGGTCAGTATCTCTGAGCCCGCTCGGGGACGGGGATAGGGTCGGCGCGTGGCCATTCCCAAGGTCTGTGGAATCGAGACCGAGTACGGCATCCAGGTGGTGCACGGTGACCCGAACCCCATCGCGGCGTCGTCCGTACTGATCAACGCCTACGCCCACGATGTGGCGCGTCAGCAGACCGGATGGGACTTCGAGGATGAGGCTCCCGGCAACGACGCCCGTGGGTTCGCCCGGGAGGGGTCGATGCCCCCCCAGGTGGAGACCCACCTGGTGAACACCGTGCTGACCAACGGGGCCCGGTACTACGTGGACCACGCCCATCCGGAGTTCTCCACCCCCGAGTGCCGGGACGCCCTGGAGTGCCTACGCTACGACCGGGCGGGGGAGCTGATCCTGATCCGCTCCATGGAGGCGGCCGACCTCTCGTCCCACGACGGCTCAAAGCTGGTCATCTACAAGAACAACTCGGACGGCAAGGGCAACTCCTATGGGGCCCACGAGAACTACCTGATGGACCGGGCCGCGCCGTTCAACCGGATCGTGTCGGGGATCACCCCGCACTTCGTCACCCGTCAGATCTTCTGCGGGGCCGGCAAGGTCGGGGCGGAGACGGCCACCCACGACGGCACCCGCGTCGACTTCCAGCTGTCGCAGCGGGCCGAGTTCTTCGAGGAGCAGGTCGGCTTGGAGACCACCCTGAAGCGGCCCATCGTCAACACCCGTGACGAGCCCCACGCCGATCCCCACCGGTACCGGCGGCTCCATGTCATCGTGGGCGACGCCAACCTGGCCGAGGTGGCCACCTTCCTGAAGGTGGGGACCACCTCGGTGGTGCTGGCCATGATCGAAGACGACGTCTCGGGTAGCCGCAGCCTCACCCTGGCCGACCCGGTGACGGCCATGCACGAGGTGGCCCTCGACCGGACCTTCACCACGCCCCTGCAGATGGCCGATGGCTCGACGGCCACCGCACTCGCCATCCAGTGGGAGCTGTTCTCCCTGGCCCGGAAGTACGCCGATGAGGAGGGGCTGGCCTGTCTGGGCGACGAGTCGGTGGGCCAGGAGGTCCTGGCCCGATGGGAGTCCGTGCTCCACGGCTTGGAGACCGATCCGATGTCCCTGGCCCGCCAGCTGGACTGGGTGGCCAAGCTCCAGCTGATCGAGGCCTACCGGGACCGGCACGGGCTGGACTGGGGCGACCAGCGCCTGGCCGCCCTGGACCTCCAGTACCACGACCTCCGACCGGCCAAGTCGCTCTTCGCCCGCCTGGACACCGAGCGCCTGGTGGACGAGGAGTCGGTGGTGGCGGCGGTCACCCGGCCCCCCCGGGGGACCCGGGCGTGGTTCCGTGGGGAGTGCCTGCGGAAGTGGCCCGCCGCCGTGGTCACTGCCAACTGGGATTCCTTGGTCTTCGACCTCGGCACCGACCCCCTCCGGCGCGTCCCTATGATGGACCCCTTGAAGGGAACGGCCGAACACGTCGAGGATCTGCTGGAGTCGTGTGCGAGCCCGTCCGAGCTCTTGGACCGACTGAGCAGCTAGGAGAGTAGGGGATGGCTGAACGACATGGCTGAACGAGAACAGAAGAAGAAGACCACCACCGAGCGCGCCGACGACGTGGTGGAGGATGTCCCGGCGACGTCGGCCACCGGCGAGAAGCTGAAGGCGGAGCTGGACGACCTCCTGGACGAGATCGACGAGGTGTTGGAGGACAACGCCGAGGAGTTCGTGCGCAACTACGTCCAGAAGGGCGGCGAGTAGCCCCGGTGACGCTGCCGCTGTTTTCGACTACAGAAGATCCCGGGCCGGACTTCGCCGGGCTGATCCGGCGTCTGAAGGTACCGGTGCACCCCGTGATGTCGGGAGGCGGTATCGCACCCTCGGGCGCCGGTGGCACGCCGGAGTTCCGCCACGGTACGACGGTGGTGGCGCTCCGCTTCGCCGACGGCATCGTGATGGCCGGTGACCGGCGGGCCACCGAGGGCCACGCCATTGCCCACCGGGCCATGGAGAAGGTGTTCCCGGCCGACCGCTACTCGGCCGTCGCCATCGCCGGAGCCGCCGGTCCGGCCGTGGAGATGGTCCGACTGTTCCAGACCCAGCTTGAGCACTACGAGAAGGTGGAAGGTGTGGTCCTCAGCCTGGAGGGCAAGGCCAACCAGTTGGGCCAGATGGTGCGGGAGCACCTGCCCATGGCGATGCAGGGACTGGCGGTGGTGCCGTTGTTCGCCGGGTACGACCTAGCCCGGGGCACCGGCCGGATCTTCACCTATGACGTGACCGGTGGGCACTACGAGGAGATCGAGCACAACGCCACCGGCTCGGGGGGACGGGACGCCCGTACCACCATCAAGCTGGGCTACCGGGTGGGCATGGACCGGGACGACGCCGTGGAGCTGGCCATCGAGGCGCTCTACGAGGCGGCCGACGAGGACTCAGCCACCGGCGGGCCCGACCTGATCCGCGGCATCTATCCGCTGGTGGCCACGGTGACGGCCCAGGGCTTCGAGGCCGTACCCGAGGACGAGGTGGCCGAGCGGTTCGCCTCCCTCATCGAGCGTCGTCGTGCGGAGGGTCGTCAGCCATGACCATGCCGTACTACGTAGCGCCCGAACAGGTCATGAAGGACCGGGCCGAGTACGCCCAGAAGGGCATCGCCCGCGGCCGGTCGCTGATCGCCACCACCTACGACCAGGGCATCGCCATCGTGGCTGACAACCCGTCCCGGTCCCTCCACAAGATCAGTGAGATCTACGACCGGATCGCCTTCGCCGGGGTGGGCAAGTACAACGAGTTCGACCAGCTCCGCGTGTCCGGCATCCGCCACGCCGACACCAAGGGGTACGCCTACAGCCGTGAGGACGTGGATGCGCGGTCGTTGGCCAACCTCTACGCCCAGTACCTCGGGCAGGTCTTCACCCACGAGATGAAGCCGCTGGAGGTGGAGATCCTGGTGGCCGAGCTGGGCACCGCGACAGCACCCGCCGCAGCTGTACCACATCGCCTACGAGGGGACCATCACCGACGAGGACCGGTACGCGGTGCTCGGCGGCGAGACCGAGACCATCGCCATGCGGCTCGAGGAGGCCTGGACCGAGGGATGGTCGCTCGCCGATGCCTTACGGGCCGCCGTGGCCGCGTTGGCCGGGCCCGACCGGACCCTGACGGGCACCGACCTCGAAGTGGCCGTGCTGACCCAGGGGAACGGTCGGCGGGCCTTCCGGCGCCTGGCCGGCGAGGAGCTCGCCGCCCTGCTGGGCTGAGCGAAACGACCGGACCGGGGGCGGCAAAACCCGTGGGTTCGCTGGCTGGACCCTTCCTCACGGTACCGTGGCGGTAATGGACAAGCGGATCTACGGCTTGGAGAACGAGTACGGGGTGACCTGCACGCTGCGCGGGCAGCGTCGCCTGAGCCCCGACGAGGTGGCCCGGTACCTGTTCCGTCGTGTGGTCAGCTGGGGTCGCTCCTCCAACGTGTTCCTGGAGAACGGTGCCCGCCTCTACCTCGACGTGGGCAGCCATCCCGAGTACGCCACCCCCGAGTGCGACGACATCGCCGAGCTGGTGACCCACGACAAGGCGGGGGAGTGGATCCTGTCCTCGTTGGTCGAAGGGGCCGAGGCGCGGTTGCGTGAGGAAGGCATCCGGGGGGACATCTACCTGTTCAAGAACAACACCGACTCGGCCGGCAACTCCTACGGGTGTCACGAGAACTACCTGACCAGTCGGCGGGACGACTTCGCCCACTACACCGAGGTGCTCATCCCGTTCCTGGTCAGCCGTCAGGCCTACGCCGGCGCCGGCAAGGTGCTGCAGACCGCCCGGGGGGCGGTGTTCTGCCTGAGCCAGCGGGCCGAGCACATCTGGGAGGGGGTCAGCTCGGCCACTACCCGGAGCCGACCCATCATCAACACCCGGGACGAGCCCCACGCCGACGCCGAGAAGTACCGCCGGCTCCACGTGATCGTGGGCGACTCCAACATGAGTGAGTACGCCACCTTCCTGAAGGTCGGGGCCACCAGCATCGTGCTGCGCATGCTGGAGGACCCCTCGACGGTCATGCGGGACCTGACCCTGGAGAACCCGATCCGGGCCATCCGTGAGATCAGCCACGACATCACCTGCCGGCGACCGGTCCGGCTGGCCAACGGGCGCGAGATGAGCGCGCTCGACATCCAGGGGGAGTACCTCCAGCGGGCCATCCGGTACCGTGACCGCCAGGGGCTCTCGCCCCAGGAGGACCGGGCCCTCGACATGTGGGAGCACTGCCTGAAGGGCCTGGAGTCCGACCCCCTCTCGCTCCACCGGGAGTGCGACTGGGTGGCCAAGTACCGGCTGATCGAGGCCTACCGGGAGCGCCACTCCCTCTCGCTGCACAGCCCCAACGTCTCCCTGCTCGACCTCCAGTACCACGACGTGGACCGGTCGCGCGGCCTCTACTACCGGCTCCAGCGCCACGACCAGCTGGACCGGATCTGCGACGATGCCGCGATCGCCGCGGCCATGTCCTCGCCGCCCCAGACCACCCGGGCGCGGCTGCGGGGGGAGTTCGTGAAGCGGGCCAAGGAGCGCCGGCGCGACTTCACCGTCGACTGGGTGCACCTGAAGCTCAACGACCAGGCCCAGCGGACCGTGCTGTTGAAGGACCCGTTCAAGTCCAAGGACGAACGGGTGGAGAAGCTCATCGCCGGTCTGTGACATGAGGTCACGGCCAGCATCCGACCCCGCCGGACACGACCCAACCCGCCGCCCCCGGTGTTGTAGCGTCGCCTGATCGTGGCCAGTCAACCTCCCGGCGAGGCGCAGCCGACAACCGTGCTCGACCCCGTCGTCGACGGCGGCGGATCCGAACCTCCGGCCGCGCCGCTGAAGGGACGGGGCTACCGGGCGGTGGTGGAGTGGACCATCATCCTGATGGCCGTGCTCTTGTGCACGGTGGTGCTGCGCACCTACGTGGTGCAGTCCTTCTACATCCCCTCGGGCTCGATGCTGCCCACGCTGCAGCTGGGGGACCGGATCATCGTGGACAAGCTCAGCTACCACCTCCACGACGTGCACCGTGGGGACATCGTGGTCTTCGCCAAGCCGCCCCTGGAGGACCAGCAGTACGCCGATCTGGTCAAGCGGGTCATCGGACTGCCGGGGGAGACCATCTCGTCCAAGGACGGCAAGGTCTACATCAACGGGAAGCCGCTCGACGAGCCATGGCTGCCCCCCGGGCCCAACAGCTTCACCGGTGCGCTGGCCGGCGACGACCCTCACCCCCAGTTCGATCTGCCCGGTCCGGTGAAGATACCGGCGGGGGAGTACTTCGTGATGGGCGACAACCGCACCGACTCCGAGGACAGCCGTTTCTTCGGACCCATCCCCAAGTCGCTGATCGTGGGCCGGGCGGTGGCCGTGATCTGGCCGTTGGGCCACGCCAAAGGCCTCTAGCCGCCCCCTCGGGCCCCCGGGGCCGGAGTAACCGTGGCGAGGGGGTGGAGTAGCCTCACCTGCTGGTGGACGCCGACCTGCACACCCCATTCGTCGAGGTCCCGCCGGCCACCTCGGGCGCCGTTCCGGGGCCCATGGCCGTGCCCAGCCTCGACCCCCCGCCGGCCCGGCGGCCGGTCGCACCCGGCCGCGGCGCACCGCGGGAGGTGCCCAGCCTCCCCGTCCCCGGAGCGTCGTCGCCCGGGCCCGGGTGGCCGCTGGGGCCGGCCCCTCCCGCCGTGCCGTCGGCGGGCGCACCTCGTGACGGTACCGGACCGCCCCTCCGGCCCGCGTCCGGGCCCGAGCCGGCACCCCCCCGGTGGCGGTGGTGGCTGGAGTGGGTGGCGGTCGTGGTCGTGGCCCTGGTGCTGGCCCTCGGCGTCCGCACCTACGTGGCCCAGATGTTCTACATCCCGTCGGGCTCGATGCTCCCCACGCTGCAGATCGGCGACCGGATCGTGGTGGACAAGGTGAGCTACCGCCTGCACGACATCCACCGGGGCGACGTGGTGGTCTTCCGCCGACCCCCCCTCGAGCACGCTCCCTACCCCGATCTGATCAAGCGGGTGATCGGGCTCCCGGGTGACACCGTCGCCAGCGTGGGCGGCCGGGTGTACATCGACGGCAGGCCCCTGGCCGAGCCCTGGCTGCCCCAGCCGGTGCCCCTCACGACCCCGAGCCCGGTGCCCCAGGCCTTCAGCCTGGACCACCCCTACACCGTTCCGGCCGGCCACTACTTCGTGATGGGCGACAACCGCACCGACTCCGAGGACAGCCGCTACTTCGGGCCCATCCCGGCCGATCTGGTGGTGGGCCGGATGGCCTTCGTGGCGTGGCCCCTGGACGACACCGGCTGGCTGGTGGTCCTGGTGGCCGCGGCCGTCCTCCTGGCGGCGGCCATGGCCGTGGTGGCCCTGCGGGACCCGTCCGCAGGCCGTCCCGCCCGGGCCGCCCCCCTGCGGGGCCCGCCGGTGCCCGGGACCACCTGAGCGCGGCCCCTCCCTCCGGCCGCCGGCTCGTCCGGACCGCCGGTACACTGCAGGTCGTGCCCTTCCTCAGCCCGGCGAAGCTGCTGGTGATCCTGGTGGTGGCCCTGATCGTCCTGGGCCCCGACAAGCTGCCCAAGGTGGCCAAGCAGGTGGGCAGCCTCTGGGGCGATTTCCGGAAGTTCCGTGAGCGGCTGGAGTCCGACGTCCGGGGGAACTTCCCCGAGCTCCCCTCCACCGAGACCATCGCCCAGGCCGTGCGGTCGCCCCTCTCGTTCCTCGACAACCTGGCCGACTCCCACAGCGCCGAGAACGGCACCACATCCGTCGGGGCCCCCGGCGACGAACCACCAGACATGGAAGGCGACGCGGTGCAGCCGTCCTCGGAGTCCAACCGGCCGGCGGGCACCGTCCAGGCCGTCGAGGAGGCGCCCGGCATCCCCGACGTGCTCATCGTCGACCCCGGGGGCATCGTGCACCAGGTCCGGTCCAACGGGCGGGCCATCCCCGACGACCCGGGGATGAACTGACCCGGCCCTCCCGGTGATCAGCCCCCCCACTCCGATCCGGTACCCACCATGGCCCTCTCCCTGAAACGCCGAAGCGAGCCCCGCCCCAAGCCGGACTCGATGACCCTGGTCGAGCACCTGACAGAACTCCGGACCCGGGTGCTCGTCTGCGCGTTGGCCTTCGCCATCACGGCCACCGTCGCCTTCCTGGTCTACCCCTGGATCCTCTCGTTCCTGAAGCATCCCTACTGCCAGGTCTCGCCCCGGCGGTGCGGCTTCTACATCACCGGGCCGCTGGACGGCCTGGCCCTGCGGGTCAAGATCGCCGCCTACGGCGGGCTCTTCCTCGCCTCACCCGTCCTCTTGTGGGAGCTGTGGCGGTTCATCACCCCGGGCCTCAACCCCAAGGAGAAGCGCTACGCCGTCCCCTTCATCGTGGCCTCCATCACGCTGTTCGCCCTCGGTGGCCTGGTGGCCTACCTGACCTTCCCCCACGCCCTCAACTTCCTCGACCACATCGGCGGCCCCAGCCTCACCGAGATCCTCGACCCGACCAAGTACCTGAGCCTGATCGTGTTGATGATGACCATCTTCGGTCTCACCTTCGAGTTCCCCGTCCTCCTGGTCTCCTTGGAGCTGGCCGGCGTGCTCACGCCCAAGCAGCTCTCCTCGTGGCGGCGCTGGGCGATCGTCCTCATCGTGGTGGTGGCCGGCGTCATCACCCCGAGCTCGGATCCGTTCTCGATGATGGCCCTGGCCATTCCGCTCTACATCTTCTACGAGCTGTCCATCGTGGTCGGGAAGATCGCCCACCGATGAGTCCGGGGCGTGCCGGGGGCGCCGCCCGGCACGCCGGCGGGGGAGGGGAGGGGCTCCGCCAGCGCTTCCAACAGACCGTCGGCTTCCCCCTCGACCCGTTCCAGCACGAGGCCATGGACGCCATCGACCGCGGGGAGTCGGTGCTGGTGTCGGCCCCCACCGGTTCGGGCAAGACCCTCATCGCCGACTATGCCGCCGCCCGGGCCCTGGAGCTCGGAGGCAAGGCGTTCTACACCACCCCGATCAAGGCCCTGTCCAACCAGAAGTTCGCCGAGCTGTCGGCCCGGTACGGTGAGCACCGGGTCGGCCTCCTCACCGGGGACGTGTCCCACCAGGCCCACGCCCCGATCGTGGTCATGACCACCGAGGTGCTGCGCAACATGCTCTTCGCCCGATCCTCGGTGCTGGACGGGCTCGAGGTGGTGGTACTGGACGAGGTCCACTACCTCCAGGACCCCTACCGGGGCTCGGTGTGGGAGGAGGTGCTCGTGCTCACGCCGCCCGGGGTGGCCTTCGTGAGCCTGTCAGCCACGGTGAGCAACGCCGCCGACTTCGGGGAGTGGCTCACCTCGGTCCGGGGGACCACCCGGGTCGTCGTGGAGACCCACCGCCCGGTGACCCTCCACCACCACTATGTGCTGGCCGAGCGGGGTCGTGACCACCTCACCGTGCTGCCCCTGCTCCGGGGGGGCCGGGCCAACCCCGACGGAGCCGCCCTGGACGACCGCCGGCGGCGCAATCCCCGGCACCGGTACCGGGTGCCCCGGAGGGGCGAGGTGGTGGAGTACCTGGCCGCCTCGGGCATGCTCCCCGCCATCACCTTCATCTTCTCGCGGGCGGCCTGCGACGACGCCACCCGCCAGTGCCTCCAAGACGGGATCCGCCTGACCACGCCGGACGAGCGCGAGCGGATCCGGGAGCTGACCGAAGCGGCCGTGGACCGCCTGTCCGACGACGACCTGCGCACCCTCGGCTACGGGCCCTGGTCGGCGGCGCTGGAGGCGGGCATCGCCCCCCACCACGCCGGCCTGGTGCCGGCGTTCCGCCAGGCGGTGGAGCAGTGCTTCTCCGAGGGCCTCTTGAAGGTGGTCTTCGCCACCGAGACGCTGGCCCTCGGCATCAACATGCCGGCCCGGACCGTGGTGGTCGAGCGGTTCGCCAAGTTCCGGGGCTCGGACACCTCGGCCCTCACCTCGGGGGAGTACCAGCAGCTGACCGGCCGCGCCGGCCGGCGGGGCATCGACACCGTGGGCCACGCCATGGTCCTGTGGTCGCCAGCCACCCCCTTCGCACTGGTGGCCCGCACGGCCATCGCCCCGCCCCCCGACCTGGTCTCGTCGTTCCACCCCACCTACAACCTGGCCGTCAACCTGGTGCGCCGGTGGTCGAGGGAGGAGGCCCACGGGCTGTTGGCCGCCTCCTACGGGCAGTGGCAGGCCCCACCGGGATCGGAGTCCCTCGCCGCCCAGCTGGACCGTCGCCTGGCCATCCTGGAGGAGCGGGGCTTCATCGACGGCTGGCGCATGACCGATGCGGGCCGGATCCTGGCCTCGATCTACCACGAGTCGGACCTGCTGGTGGCCGAGGCCCTCCGTCAGGGGGTGTTCGACGGGCTCGACGCCTCGGCGTTGGCCGGGGTGGCCTCCGCCCTGACCTTCGAGGCCCGCCGGGCCGGTGACGAGGTGGTTCCCCGCCAGAGCGGTGGTGGTGGAGCGCCTGGCCCGGCTGGACGCCCTCACGGCCGGCCTGCGGTCCGACGAGCGCCGGGTGGGCCTGCGGCGGACCCGGCGGCCCGATCACGGCCTGGCCAGGGCCGTGGTGGCCTGGGCCAAGGGGGCCACCCTGGACACGGTGCTGCGGGAGACCGAGGTGGCCCCGGGGGACTTCGTCCGTAACATCCGCCAGCTCATCGACCTGGTCCGGCAGCTGTCCCAGGTGGCCGAGGAGCCCGGGACCCGGGAGGCGGCCGAACTGGCCGTGGCCACGCTCCGGCGCGGGGTGGTGGGTGCCGACGACCCCGCCGGCGTGGGGTCCGCGCCCGAGGGCCTCCCTCCGTCGTAGTGTGATCCGGGCATGTTCCCCTATGCCGTAGAGACGTACACCGCTGACGAGGAGGACATCCTCCGCCGCTACGTCACCAATCTCGATCAGCCGGTGTTCGCCCTGGTCAATCTGCCCGAAGTGGTCAAGGGGGCCCTCTTCGCCCGCTACTCCCGATCACCCAAGAGCCTCCGGCGCCTGTTCCTCGACGAGTTCGTTGGCGAGCTGGACATCTCTGGCGACGCCAGCGTCGACGCCACGGTGGGACTGCGCCGGGCCGAGGACCTCTACGAGAAGGTCTTCTTCGAGTACGGCGACGACTCGGTGGCCCAGCTGGGCGGAGTCCACCTGGCCTGTGAGCAGGCGTCCAACGTCCTGACCAAGGTCCTGGAATGGGGACGCCTGATGGCCTACCTCGAGCAGTCGACCCGGTACATCGCCTACAACAATCGGCTGACCACCGGGCACTACCGGTACTACCGCGACCCGGGGCTGCTCGTCTCACCCCTCGGGGCACGCTACGTGGGGGACATGGACCGGATGTTCGACACTTATGGCGAGCTCCTGGTGGAGGCCCAGTCGTGGCTGACGGCGCGGCATCCCCGACAGGACGGCGACTCCGACTTCGTCCACCGACAGGCGATCAAGGCCAAGGCCCTCGACGCCCTCCGGGGCCTGCTCCCGGCCGCCTCGCTGTCCAACGTGGGCATCTACGGGACCGGCCAGTCCTACGAGATGCTGCTCATGCGGATGCGCTCCCACCCGCTGCCCGAGGCCCGGGGCTACGCCGAGCTGATGCTGGAGGAGCTCCGCAAGGTCATCCCTTCCTTCCTCACCCGCGTGGACCGGCCCGACCGGGGCGGCTCGTGGTCGAGCTATCTCGAGCGCACAAGGGAGCAGACCGAGGCGGTGGTGGAGGAGCTCTTCCCGGATCTGGTGGCACCGGCCGAGCACCCGGTGGGTGGACCCTCGGGCCAGCCCTCCGTGACCCTGCTCGATTACGACCCCGACGGCGAGGACAAGGTGATCGCCGCCATCTGCGCACCCCTCACCGACCGATCCGAGGCCGAAGTGGTGCGGCGGGTAGCCCTCCTCGGGGCCGAGGAGAAGCGGGTCCTGCTCCGAACCTACGTCGGGGAGCGATCGAACCGTCGGCACCGGCCCGGTCGGGCTTTCGAACGGACCGGGTACCGCTTCGACGTGGTCACCGACTACGGCGCCTTCCGTGACCTCCAACGCCACCGAATGCTCACCATCGAGTGGCAGCCGCTCGGCACCACCCTCGGCTACGACGTGCCCGAGGTGGTGGAGGAAGCCGGGCTGACCGAGCGGTTCGTGGGCTCGGTCGAACGGTCGCGCCAACTAGCCGAGGCGCTGGCCCCCACCTTCCCCGACGAGTCGGCCTACGCCGTGGCCCTGGCCTACCGCATCCGCTACTCCATGCAGATGAATGCCCGCGAAGCCATGCACCTGCTCGAGTTGCGCTCGGGACCCCAGGGGCACGCCAGCTACCGATGGGTGGCCCAGGAGATGCACCGGCTCATCGCCGGACAGGCTGGTCACCGCCTGCTGGCCGAAGCGATGTCCTACGTCGACTTCGGGGCCGAGGACCTGGAACGCCTCGAGTCCGAACGTCGGGCCGAGTCCAAGCGGAATTCGCTGTCGGCCGCAGGAAATCCCGTAATCCGCTGACCTGGGAAGTTGCGCGAACTCCCTGGTAACAGCGGGAGAATGGCATTTGACGACGGGCGGTCCCAATGGCCTAAGGTCCGCCCAGTCCCAAGTCGCCCCGAGAGGCGCACCCGGCGATTGCTCGTGGGGTGCGACTGGAGGGGGGGATGCTGTGAGAGGCGGAGGGAGGCCCAGGGGATCGAGTAGAAAACAGTTCCCCGAGACCGGCGACAGCTGTCGAAGGTAGCGGGGGAGTGGTGCCAAAGACCCCTGGGTCCGACCGCCTGAGTCCTGCGAGGCGGAGAGTTGACCCTTTGAGAAGAACGCAGGCCTTCCACATCCGACGCCGTCGGTCGGGAATACCACGGCCCGGTCCGTGGTTCGGAGAGTCCCGGAGCAGGAACCCGGGTGCATCATCATCGGGAGACGTCGGGCCGGTCGGCACCGCGAGCGGGTGTGAACGAATCCGACCCGGAACCGTCTATGCTCCCGCCCAACTCACCACGGAAAGACCCTGATGCCACAAGAACTCGACGAAGTCGAAGGACCTGAAGAGCTGATCGAGGGGGACCTCGATGAACTCGCCGACGACGACGACCTGATTGCAGAAGACGGACTGGCCATTGCCGACGACGACGATGACGTTGAAATCGCCGTTGTCGATGACGAGGAAGAGGAGCCGGCTGCCGTCCCCGCGCCGGCGGCCAAGACGGCGACCAAGCCTGCCGCCGGTGAGGAGTCGGACGAGGAGGACGAGGAGGAGCCGGACGACGAGGACGTCGAGGCCAGCCTGGACACCATCTTGAAGGAGCGCCTCGTCGTCGAGGAGCCCGAGGACGACGAGGACGCTCCCGAGCCCGAGGACCGGACGGCCGACGGGGTCGAGCGGGTCCTGCCCAAGCAGCCCGGCGAGTTCGTCTGCCGATCGTGTTTTCTGGTGAAGCACCCCAACCAGTTGGCGGACCGGAAGAAGATGCTCTGCCGCGACTGCGTATGACGGGAGCCTGACCATGGCCGAAGCCGACGACGAACGACCCGGGACCGACGAGCGGGCCGGAGAGGGGGGCTTGAACGACAAGCTGCTCGACGCCTTCGTCTTCGTCCCCGCCGGGCTGGCCCTGTCGGTGGTCGAGGAGCTGCCCCGGCTGGCGGCCCGGGGCCGGGAACACTTCGGTGTGCGGGTGTCATCGGCCCGGGCCGTGGGTCAGTTCGCCGTCAAGGCCGGTCACGATGAGTTTGTGCGCCGCTCGGACGGATGGTTCCGCCGGTCGCGACCCGGACCGCCGGCCGCGTCCCCTGCATCTGGCACGGCTGGAGCGGCCCGATCGGCTCCGGCGTCGACCGGTCCGATGCGCTCGGTGCCGACGGCTGTGCCCACCGCACCGAAGGCGGGGGAGCAGGGGACGGCCACGCCGTCCGCTCCCGCCAACGGGCACATCCCGGCGGTGGCCACGCTGTCCATCCCGGGCTTCGATGCCCTCTCGGCATCCCAGGTGGTCCAACGCCTCGATGGGCTCAACCGCTCCGAGCTGGTGTCGGTGCGGGCCTACGAAGCCTCGACCCGGGGCCGTCGCACCATCCTCAGCCGAGTGGACCAGCTGCTCGACGAGCGGTCCTGACCGCGGGTCGGGCCGGCACCAGGAGGCCACGTGGAGTCGGTGCGGGTGGCGTCGGACCACGATCGGGAGCGTCTGGTCCAGTTGGCCGAAGAAATGGTCACCGCCATCTCCGGTCAGCGAGGTGGTTCGCTGCTGCTCGAACCGGTCCGAGGCGAGCCGGCCGATGCCGGTCTCGACGAGCGGGTGGCCGCCCTTCTCGGCCGGACTGACGCACTGGTGCTCGTGGGGATGCTCGACGATGTCGTGGTGGCCTTTGCCGTGAGCACCGTCGACGAGGATGGACGGGGTGTACGGCGCGGACTGTTCGGCGCGTGCTTCGTGGAGGAGGATGCTCGCGGGGTGGGCGTCGGTCGGCTCCTGCTCGACCACTCGCTGCAGTGGATGGGGGAGCAGGGGTGCGCCGGGGTGGACGGCACCGCCCTCCCCGGGGATCGCGGGGCCAAGACGTTCTACGAGGCGGCCGGATTCAAGGCCCGACTCTTGACCATGCACCGAGAGCTCGACGGACCCGCGGCCCCGGCCTGATCGGCGCCGCGCCCGTGTGAGCGCCCGGTGGCTCTCAGGAGGCTCGGCGCCCCGGTGACGACCGGGCCGGCACCGGTCGCCGGGGACCCGGGGGAGGAGGGATCGGGATGCCCATGAGACGGGCCAGCTCCGGCACGTAGCCCGAGGCCTTCCGGGCCGCGGCGAGGACGGTCTCGTCGGCCTCGGTCGGAAGGCCGGCCGGCTTCACCGTGCGCCGCACCGGCGACTCCACGACCACCTCCAAGAGGGCCAGCCACTGGTCGGGTGGCGTGTCCGACGACATGGCCTGACCGGCCGCCTCGGAGAGGCGCACGGCCAGCTCGGCGGAGAGCCTCGCCGCAGGCTCGGGCGGCCGGATCGAGGCCCGGATGGCCTCGACGGTCCGGCCCGCGTCGAGGGCCGAGGTGATCCGCTCCACCCATCGCTCCCGCAGCGCGGTGACCCGTTCGTTCAACGCCGTCCGCAGGGCGGTGGCCATCTCGGTGCCCTCGTCATCGAGGGTCACGGTGGACGCCGAGGCCACGATGGAGCGGAGCTCGCGTAGGGGGACGTCCTTGCCGGCGGCACGGGCCGAGGCGGCCCGGTCCTTCCACGAGGCCAGATTGACCACGGGCAGGAGCTGCTCGGCGAGGGCCAGGAGGGGGCCCGGGGTGACCTCGGGTCGACTCTCGGCCCGGGCCCGGGTGTTCTGCTCCTCGATGGCGGTCCGCACGGCGGGGATGCCGCCCTTTAGCAGCTGTTCGGCCACCGGGAGCTGCTCGGGGGGGAGGGTGGCGAGGGCCGCGTTGCGATAGGTGCTCGACGGGGTCGGCCGTCGGGGGTTGTCCCGACCGCCGGACTCGCGCCCACCGGGACGGGCCGGGCCGGTGCGCTTCCGTGGGCCACCGCCATCCGAGCTGGGTCCTGCACCGTCGCGACCTCGCCCACGCCCCTCGGGGCGCGGGCCCCGGTCGGCGCCCTCGGACCGTGGTCGACGGACCCCGTCGCGTGGGCCGTCGGAACGGTCGTCGCGGCGTCGCTTGGACTTGGAGGCGAGCACCACGTTCACGTCGGGCCCACGCTGGGGGGCGCCCAGGATCTCGATCCGTTCCACGCTGCCGCGCCTCACCACCCTTGCCCTTGGGGGGGAGGAGGGCGGTCACCGTGGTGCCGTCCAAGGTGGTCTCGACCTCGGCGCGGAGAACGGTCCCCACGCCCGATCCCTCGGGCACCAGGGCGGCCTCGACCGTGCCTCTGGGCTGCTTGGCCCCGGCGGCGCGCCACGTCCATGTGGAATCCCCGGTCTGACTGGTGAGTTCGACTTCGATGCGATGGGCCATACCGGGCGACAGGCTACTGCCGAAGACGCCCCTGGTCTGCACGAACGAACGGCCCGGCCGCTAAGAAGGGGGTAAGAACCCCCTGAAATGCATGTTTGCCCACCGGTCGCCCACCTACGATGGCCGGGAGGATGCGGGCCGTCATCGGCCCACGGCGCGGGCGGCAGGGGGACGTCGTCCGTGGTTCGAGGAGGCAGTGGATGGAAGAGTCCGAGACAGACGGCCAGACGTCGGATGAGACTGTCCCCACCCCGGGCACGGTCCCGCCGAGCGCCGCTGTACCGCTCGGCCCGGTGAGCAGCGGGCCGGCGTCGACCGCCGGGCCCATCGGGACCCCGGAAGCGGCGCCCCCCACCGAGCCCGTCCCGACGGACCCGACCGCACCGTTCCTCCCGTCCCAGTGGCGAGAGCCGACCCCGGCCATCAGCGCCGGCCCGCCCGGTCCCGGCCTCGAGCCGGTCCGTCCCGAGCCCGCCGGTGGAGTGCCGGTGTGGGGACCGGTCGTCACCCCTCCGGGGAGCGATCCGCCGACCGCGACGACGAAGGAGGGCGGGGGACAGCGGGGACCGGGATGGATGTGGTCGGTGGTGGCCTTGGCCGCCGCGTTGGTCGGGGCCCTCATAGGCGGCGGCATCGTGGCCGCCACCAACTCCGGCACTAACGGCGCCACCGTCAAGGAGATCTCCGCCGGGCCGGCCCTCCTCAACGGCTCCACCAACATCGAGACGGTCATCGGCAAGGTGCTGCCGGCCATCGTGTCCATCGACGCCAAAGGACCGGCTTCGGCCTCCCCGGCCCTGTTCGGGGGGACGTCCGGGGTGCAGGAGGACCAGGGCACGGGGATGATCATCACCTCCAACGGTGAGGTGGTGACCAACAACCACGTGATCGCCGGGGCCAAGACCATCACCGTCACCCTGTACGGCAGCCTGAAGGCGCTTCCCGCCACGCTGGTGGACACGGATCCCACGAACGACGTGGCCCTGCTGCAGATCGAGAACCAGTCCAACCTGCCTACGGTGACCTACGGGAACTCCGACAACGTGCAGGTGGGTGACGCAGTGGTGGCCATCGGCAACGCGCTGGGTCTGTCGGCGGGTACGCCCACCGTCACCCAGGGGATCATCTCGGCCAAGGGCCGGTCGGTCCAGGCCAGCGACTCCACGGGGAGTTCTACCGAGAACCTGACCAACATGTTCCAGACCGACGCCGCCATCAACCCGGGCAACTCGGGCGGCCCCCTCGTGGACAGCTCCGGTCGGGTCATCGGCATGAACACCGCCGTCGCCTCCAGTGCCGACGGCACGTCCCAGGCGCAGAACATCGGGTTCGCCATCCCGTCCAACAAGATCGAGAAGCTGCTGCCGGCCCTGCGCAGCAAGTCCATCAGCAACCAGCCGTCCTCGGGCGCGGCCTTCCTCGGGGTCTCCCTCGAGACGCTGACCTCGCAACTGCGGAGTGAGTACAACTTCACGCCGACCCAGGGCGCGGTGGTGCTCCAGGTGCAGAGCGGGAGTCCGGCCGACACCGCCGGGCTGCAGCAGGGCGACGTCATCACGTCCTTCCAGGGCAAGCCGGTCACCAGCGCCGATCAACTGGCCACCGCCATCCAGGGCGACAAGCCCGGCCAGACCGTCAAGATCGGCATCTACCGAGGACAGGACCAGATGACGGTGACCGCCACGCTGGGTAGCGGCACCTCGACGTCGAACGGTTGAGCGGGCCCGGGGGCCTTTCTGACGGACATCGGTATGCACGGCGCCACCCTGATTTCCCCTACGGTCAAGGCATGCACGGCAGCGGAGAGCATCGAAGACGGCGGCCCGACGGGCCGTGCCCGGGGGTAACGGCGTGACCGCGGCGGGACTGTCCATCGACGCCCTGGCCGCGCCCCGGGTCGGACCCGCCCCTGACGGCTCCCCGCCGGACGACGGTGCGCTGGCCCAGATCCTCGGGGCGGCCACCACCGTGCCCGATCACGGGGGACTGCGGCCGTGGCGGTTCGCTGTGGTGCGGGGCGAGGGCCGGGACCGGTTCGGCGACGCCCTGGCGGCCGGGCTCATCGAGCTCCGGGGGGAGGGCATCCCCGAAGCGGCGATCACCAAGATGCGGGGGAAGGCCTACGCCGCTCCCTGCGCGGTCGTGCTCATCGCCTCACCGCGGGTGGGGTCGAACGTGCCCGAGTGGGAGCAGGTGGCCTCGGCCTCCTGTACGGGCTACGCCATCGTGCTCGGGGCCACCGCGCTCGGTCTGGGCGCGGTGTGGAAGAGCGCCGCGGTCCTCGACACCGAGCCGGTGCGCTCGCTGTTCGGGGTGGCCGATCACGAACGACTCCTCGGCTGGGTGAATCTGGGATCGCCGGGAGAGCCGTCCAGAAAGAAGAGCACCGATCCGGACGACCCCGAGTCCCAACCCCTGATCACGATGATCGGCGGCTGAGCGCCCGCTTCAGGATGTCGGCCAGGGACACCTCGTCAAGCGAGTCCACCACCAGGTGGGCACCCGACAGATCGAGGTCCGCAGTGAGCGGGTGGGGAACGGCCACGGTGTAGAGACCGGCCCCTCGGGCGGCGGCCACACCGTTGGGGGAGTCCTCGACGGCCACCGAGCGGGCCGGATCGATCCCGAGCCGGGTGCAGGCCAGCCGGTAGGAGGTGGGCTCGGGTTTGGCCGGGACCTCCTCGCTCCGGCACACCAGGGTGGCGAAGCGGTCCCGGATCCCGAGCAGCTCCAGCCGGCTGGCCACCCACTCGTGGGACGACGACGAGGCCACACCGACCGGCACGCCGAGGACGGCCGCCTCGGCCAGCCACCGGTGGATGCCGGACCGGATGGGTTCCCGGGCCTGGATCTCGTCCCGGCGGAGCCGCCGCCGTTCGCGGAGGGCGGGATCGAGGCGGCGGCCCACCCGCGCCTCCAGCTCGGCCCATGGATCGAACTGGTCGTCTCCACCGATGTTCCGCTGCCAGTCGGCACGCTCGAGTTGGTGGCCGTGGTCACCCCAGATCTCGGCCCACGACCGGTAGAGGGAGGCCTCGGTGTCGAGGATGGTGCCGTCGAAGTCGAGGACGAGGCCGGCCCGGGGGAGGTCCCGGGTCGGGTCAGCGACCATCGAGCTGTCGGGTGCCAGGGCCGACCACCAGCCGGAGGGAGCCGATGAAGGACTCCTGGTGGCGGAGATGGCCGAAGCGCTCGTCCCATCGACCCGAGGCCAGGTCCGCCGCCAAGTTATCCACAGCTCGGGCCTCGGCATCGGCATCCACGAAGGTCCACGCGGACTGGCACGCGCGGACGGTGGGGTCGAGGAAGGCCTCGGGCCGTCCGTAGAAGGCCTCGGTGAAGCCGTCCGTGCAGTCGAAGGGCACAGGGACCGGTGAGGCGGTGGCGCCGTCGCCGAGGACCGAGACGATCGAGTCGATGGACGGGTACCGCCGGTACTCGGCGGCGTAGAGCTCGGGCGAGTACTCGGCCAGCCAGAGGGCGTCGAGCGCCTCGGGATCGAAGGTGAGCACGACCACCGGCCCCACAGTTACCCGACGGAGCTCGGCCAGGCCCACGCCGGGGTCGGGCCACTGGTGGACGGTGACGGTGGCCATGGAGGTGGCGACCCAGTTGTCGGCCAGGGGAAGGGCACCGGCCACGGCGGCGACGACCGGTGCCGCGCCGGGTGGACGCTGCACGATCATCGCCGCGGAGGGCTCGACGGCGACGACGACTCGGTTGCTGGGCTCGTAGGAGCCGGCCCCGGCCCCGACGTTGAGAACGGTGCCTGTCGGCCCGAGTGCGGCGAGGATGAGGTCGGCGATCCGGGGATCGGTCCGCCTTCGTCCGGCGTAGCCGGTGCCGTGCCGGGCGTAGTCGACGTCGCCGGACGTACGGGCCACTACCCCCACCGGGCCATCGGCGGCCCGAAACCGGCTTCGGCAGCACAGGTGCCGCACAGGTCCATCCGCCGGGCCCCGGGGCGGTCGCTCGCTGCCACCCGTCGCCATCCGTAGCGCCGTGCCTCCTCGAGGCAGGCCGACTCCGACCAACGGGGTGAGGTCCGAGTGCCGCACTTGCCACAGGTACGGAAGAACACCTCGTCGTCGTAGAGATCGTCGAAGTTCAACTCGTCGGGTTCGTAGTCCATGGTGGTGGCTCCGCCCCGAGGATACCGCCGGTCGCCGGTGGGCGAGGCACCGGTGGGTGTCGGGGGGGACCGCCGTCCGGGAGGGGGAGCAGCCCTAGGATGCGGTCAGGAAGCCACGCCGAACGGGGCTGGGCGCTGAGGCAGAGAGGTGGTGCCATCCGTGGCCGAGGCCAACGACTTCAACACGCAGACCATCGAGGAGTTCCGGGCCAACGGCGGCCGGGTGGGTGGCCAGTTCGAGGGAGCACCCCTGTTGCTGTTGACGACCACCGGGGCCAAGTCCGGTGAGCCCCGGACCAGCCCGATGATGTACCGAGCTGAAGGCGAACGAATGTTTGTCTTTGCCTCCAAGGCCGGCGCACCGACCAGCCCCGACTGGTACCACAATCTGGTGGCCAACCCCGAGGTGAGTGTCGAGGTGGGGGTGGAGCGGTTCACCGCCCACGCCACCGAGGTGAAGGGCACTGAACGTGATCGGATCTACGCCGAACAGGCCAAGGCGTATCCGGGGTTCGCCGAGTACGAGGCGAAGACGGACCGGATGATTCCGGTGGTCGAGCTCGTACGGCGCTAGGTCGGAGCGTCACCGCCGGTCGGGCCCATCCCTGGACCGGTCCCCGCCGGGACGGTCTCAATCCCCCTAATATCGTCACCGTGACGAAATTACCCGACACACCCAGGTGCGCCTGGTGCCACCGCCCACTGCCTCAATTCCCCGGCCCGGGACGTCCTCGGCGGTATTGCGGTGCGGCTCACCGTCAGCGGGCCTACGAGGCGCGTCGACGGGCCGACTCGCTGCAGATCCCAGCCGGTCAGGTGGTCGTGTCCGAAGACGAACTCCGAAGAGTGCACGACAGGTTGTATCGGTTGGAGACAGCCGTCGAGGACGTAGAGGCCGATCTGGGAGTGCAGCCAGGAGCCCAGGCGTACCGGGCGGCGTACGAGCACCTCTATGAGGCGGCAAAGGACCTGGTGGGGGTGGTTGTGGAGCCGGTCAGGCAGTAGTGCCGCCTCTCTCCCACCGCCCACAAAACCGCCGATAATGTATATTATGTCAACTCAAACGTTCGGCTAGGGCAGATTGCGACACATCGAATGGCCGTGCGCTGGGTCCCCCGTCGAGGCCATCACGGCGACCAGCGACCGAAGCGAGTCGGGCTATTCCCATGGTGCCGTTGGGTGTCACTTCGTCGGGCCCGTGACGGGAGAATGGAAGGCCGTGATGGGCGCACAAGTGATGAAAGGCATCACGACCAGTTCGTTCGTTCATGGGGTTCATTGCGGGAAGCCCTGAGGCTTCCGAGCGTCTTTGGTCACTCCTGTCGGGATGTCCTCCATGAGCTCGAACGTCATGGACATCGCCCGGATGCCACGGTGCTTGTGCTGCCGCAGTGGCGAAGAAGGTGTTCGTGCCTGCGGGGTCGAGTCGGCGAAGCGGCGTCCCCTCCCCCGCTTCGTCCCCGGGCGAGTCGGCGGAGCCGTGGAGCCAACGAAGTTCAGCAGAGTGCCCGACGGTCAGATGGCAACGACCTCGATGTGGTGATCGAGGCGACGCAGGTCAGCCGGGTCAGATGTGAGGACTCTCGCCCCACGATTGCGCGCAGTCATTGCCACGGAAGCGTCGACGATGTCGCTGGTCTCGGACACCCCACAGAGTTGCCCTGCGGCTCGAGCCTGGCGGTCGTCAAGGGCGAGCACATCGCAGAGCGGTGATCCGAGAAGCCGGGCCAGCCTGGCCTGACGGCTGCCATCTCTCCACGCTTGGGCAACTACCCCTGCCGGAACGAGGAGCGGGTCGTGGTGCTCAAGTGCTCGCACGATGATCGCGACAATCTGGCGATCGTTGCGCTCGAATCCGATGAGTGCCCCCGTATCGAGAACGACGGCGGTCATCGACCGAGGGCTCGGTCTGCAGCCTTCCGTTCCGCCGCCGTGAGCGGTCCACCCGTCTCGGCCAGCATCTCCTGGAGCAGCGAAGCCAGGTCGTCAAGCTTCGTCTGCTCCTCCAACGCTCTGGCCACGTAGGCACTCACGCTGGATGAGCGTCCCTCGGCCACGGCCCGTTGCGCTTGTTCAACGAGTCCAGCCGGAAGGCTCACGGCGATCTTTGTCGTGGTCATACTACCAATCATACCATCGAGGTGTCCGTAGTCGATGCGGTCCCCCAGCCGGCAGGGGGCCTTCGCCACAGACTTAGGCCGCTGGCATCTGAGTGCCGCGCCCGTGCACACCATTCCCAGTAGGGAGCCGTATTCAGGGCGTGCTCGTCCCTTGTCTCCCGTACGCATCGGCTAGCCGTACAACGTCGTCGAGTTGGGACGTGGACGCCTCCAGGACGTCAGCGTCCTCAATCGCCTCGATCGTATGGATGAGTCCAGGCGTGTTCCGCCATGCATGACCTTGGGAAATCACCGTCTCAGTAAGGTCCTCTGTCGAGGCACCCTGCATTAGCAGCAGCTTCCCGGATAGGACGTAGCAGCTCTCGTCCTTTTCGTTGTGGTACTGCAACGAGAGCCTGTGACCGGCATTGATGTGAAGAATCTTGCCGGCGTATTGCTCCGTGTGCGCCCACCAGATTTCGTAGCCCCAAGGCTTCTCGATCCGGCGAGGCAGGTCGTTCCCCATGAGCTACAAGCTACCCGGTGGCACTGTCCGAGAGCATCGGCGAATCGTTCAAACTCGGGGCGCTCTCTTTGTGAGAACGGCACTTCTGAGGCGGTTGAGGAGGCTGGGCGTTCGGCGAACCAGCTGCCGTGCGTTCGACCGCTCGCTACAGGGCGCCTGGCTTCTCGTTGCGACCGATGGTCTCACCGATTCCGTAGGGGTATGCCAATCGGCGACATCGATACCGGTCCTGCTCCCGCAGCATGGGCCCAACCACCGATGACTTCTTGAACTTCCAGCCGTCCACCATGCAAGCTAGAGATGCTCGGAGGAGGAGGCATGGACAAGACGTTTCAAGCCACGTTGAAGAAGAGCCCCAGCAAGGGTGGATGGACCTATGTCGTGATGGAGGGGTCAGCCGAGTACTTCGGTACCAAAGGTTTGGTCAAGGTGAAGGGGACGGTGGATGGCGAGCCGTTCACAAGTTCCTTCATGGCCCTCGGCGACGGTACCCACAAGTTGCCCGTCAAGGCTGATATTCGCAAGAAGTTGGGTAAGGCTGAAGGTGACCCGGTCACAGTCCATCTGACGGAACGTTTGCCGAGATAGAACCGAAATCGCCCCACCGAACCGGTACTACACAGGCGATCCGTAGGTCTTGGACCGCCCCCTATCGGACCGCACTCATTGGGCCTCGGCGCCTCCTTCGATGAAGCCATCGAAGAGCTAGCGCCTACCGGTGATCCCCGCCAACACAGCTTTGGTTGTTTCGTGGGCGGCACCAACGTGGACTGATGGTGCCCCTATCTCCAGCTACGTGGTGAACGTCGTTCCAGGAAACGAATCCTGCTAAGCCTCAGGAAGGCCGGCAAATGCCTTCTTCGTGCCCTTGTACCAGGCCATTCCGGACAGTGGATGCTTCCATCTGCCCTTCATCGCCTTCAACGCCTGTTTGTGATTGTCATCACCGTCGGCAACCACCACCTTCAAGTGGTTGTCTTGGGCCTTGATGATCTCATCAGCCGTGTTTCCTTGAAGCTGGTGGTCACAGGGTCCACCCAATTGCCTACAGGTCATCGTCTTCACGTCGAGCTCCCTTCGCCTGCATCAATCCCCCGATATCGGGGATATCGCGTAGACCGTTAGCGGCCATGCGACAAGGGTAGATCCGGCGTCTCGTCGGCTGCTTCTCCGATCCTGCTTGGCACGTGCGCCGGTGCGGAGTGCACCGGATGGCCCCGTTGTTCTGGTGAGCCATGACCGGGCGTTTGCGCGCTGCAGGGCGGTGTCCCTTCCAGGCCGAGCCGCACTCTTGTGCTCCAAGGCGTGCTTGGGAAGGTGCCGGGTGGACTCCTGGGGTTGGCGCGGACAACTTCCGGTCAGTCGGAGGAGAAGCGATGACCCCACCTGCCGATCACCCGCCTACCGCTCTTCATGTCGTCGACATCCAGCGGCCGGGGCTCCCTCACCTCTGGGCGCTCGAGGTCGTTCGGCCGGGAGGGGGTCGTGGCAACGTCCAGTCGGTGATGGTTTCCGTCCTGACTGGTCTGGGCCCGGCCTCCTATCATGGAGAGGTGGCGAGTATGTCGGTAGCCAGGCAGATCCAAGCCTCCCCCACTGCGGTGTACCGAGCGCTGACTGATGGCGAGGCCGTGAGTCGCTGGCGAGCCCCCGACGGCATGACCGCCAGCGTGCACGAGTTCGATCCCAGTGAGGGCGGGGCGTTCAGAATCTCGCTCTCCTACGACGACGAGTCCCGGAGCGGTAAGACGACAGAGAACGTCGATACCTACCACGGATATTTTCGAGAACTGATCACGGACCGTCGGGTCGTCGAGGTCATCGAGTTCGAGGCCTCGAATCCCGAACTGACCAATGAGATGACCGTCACGACAAGCCTGGAGGCAATCGGTGGGCAGACAGAGGTGGTCGTGGTCTTCGAGGGTCTACCGGACGGCATCTCCGAGGAGGACAACGCCATCGGTACGGCCATGTCGTTGGCGAACCTCGCACGACTTGTCGAGGGCCCTGATCAGTGATCCGCCCGAGGCGGTTCGGGCAGGTAGCACGCCATAGGGTTGAGGATCGACCCGTCACGACGCGGTCGATCGCCTGCCGACGTCACCCGTGGGCAAACGACGTCACACCTGGGCAAACATCTCGCGGATGGCCGTATCGAGCACCGTGACACCTGGCATCGGGCCCCCGGGTCGGTTGTCGGAAGTCGGAGGTCGGTGTTGAATCGCCGGCCGCCTGAAAGGACCCGGGCGAAACCCATCAGATCTACTCAGCCAGGATCGGAGCATCTGCAGGTGCCACCATGGTGGAGCGCAGGTGTTTCCGGCTCAGACGCACAAGCAGCGCCACGCCGATCATCGCTACACCGACGGCCGTCAGGACGAACAGCTCGATGGAGTCGCTGTTCACTGCCCGATTCGCGACGGGCCAATCCTCCCGACGGTGTCCGTCGGGGCGGGGCTTTGAGGCGTTGTCCCGGGGCCGGTCAGCATGGCAGGCTTTTGTTGTGCCGTCGAGCAGGGAACGATGATGGATGAACGGGGTGCCAAGGCTGAGCGCCGTCCGGTCGTGCTCGGTCCAGGCGAAGGTCGGGCGTATCCGATGGGACGGATCTCAGCGGTCTTCAAGGCCGATGGCGTAGAGACAGCAGGAAGATATTCGATCTCGGAGTGGTGGCTCGACCCGCACACCACAGGGCCCGGTCCGCACTCGCATCCGGAGGACGACGTGTTCTACGTCCTGGCCGGAACTATGAGCGTCTTGGTCGGCGCCGAATGGATCGATGCGAGCGCGGGGTCACTCGTTGTGGTGCCGGGCAGTATGGTCCACGATTTCGAGAACCGGGGTTCGGTGCGAGCTGGGATGCTCAATGTGTCGGCTCCCGGGGACTTCGAGGACGACATGCCGGGTATCGCCCAGTGGTTCGCCGAGCATCCGCCCGGAGATGCGAGCGGCTGAGCCACCGCACCGGCGGGTCAGCCAGCGAAGACCACGGTGCACCGAAACCCTGCCGGAGCGTGTTCCGGGTGCGGTACGGGAATGGGGTCGCCCCTCCCGCGGCCTGCTTGACGGTGGGGCAGACGGCGGCTCAGCAAGGATCCTGCGGCCACCCCCGGTGCGTCTCGTCGGCCGAGCCCAACAAGAGAGGACGCCATCGAGCAGGCGATTCACCTACAATGGAAGAAGGGCGCTGCCGTTCACCAGGGGGTGCCACGGCGACCGAGGAGGTAGTTGTGACCGAGATCGTGCAGTATCCCAAGGGCGGCCAGTTCGACTCAGCCGAGGAGGATCGGACCTACCGCAAGCAGCGGTTGGCCGCCGCCTTCCGGCTGTTCTCACGGTTCGGCTTCGACGAAGGGGTCGCAGGCCACATCACGGCCCGTGATCCCGAGCGGCTCGACCACTTCTGGGTGAATCCCTTCGCCGTCAACTTCGGTCACATCCGGGCCTCGGACCTGATCTTGGTCAACCACCAGGGTGAAGTGGTGGAGGGCGATAAGCCAGTCAACACCGCTGCCTTTGTCATCCACTCCCAGATCCATGCTGCTCGACCGGATGTGATGGCAGCGGCCCACTCCCACTCCATCTACGGCAAGTCGTGGTCGGCCATGGGGAAGCTCCTCGACCCGATCACCCAGGACGTGTGCGCCTTCTACGAGGATCATGCGGTGTTTGACGACTACACCGGCGTCGTGCTCGACCTCGAGGAGGGTAAGCGGATCGCCCATGCCCTGGCCGGCCACAAGGCAGCCATCTTGCGGAACCACGGCCTGTTGACGGTGGGCCACACTGTGGACGAGGCCGCCTGGTGGTTCATCACCATGGAGCGCTCGTGCCAAGCCCAGCTGTTGGCGGCGTCGGCAGGCACGCCGGTGCTGATCGACCCTGAGATGGCCCGCACCACCGCTGGTCAAGTCGGATCGCACCTGGCCGGCTGGTTCAGCTTCCAGCCGCTGTTCGACCGCATCGTGCGGGAGCAGCCCGACCTTCTCGACTGACCCTCAGGGGTGGCGTGACCCGGGGCGGGCCGGTCGATCGGGGGTGATGATGATCACGGGAATCGTCCGGGTGGTGTGCCGCTGGTAGACGTCGTACCTGCCCGTCACCCCGGGGTGGAAGAGTCGGGACATCCCCCGGTTGGTCCGGTTGACGAGTGGCCACAGCTGCGCCCGTTCCCCGGGGTCGGCCACCCGGGCCCTCGCCGGGAGCACCTCTCGGCCCACCCGGACGGTCACCCTGGGCTCGGCCTGGAGGTTGAGGAGCCAGGCCGGTGGCCGGTCACTCCCCCCGTTGGAGGCCACCACGATGAAGTCACCGCGGTCGCGGCAGTAGGTGAGTCCGTTGGTCCGGGCCAGGCCCGACTTCCGGCCAGTGGTGGTGAGCAGCAGGGCGGGTACCCGATTGCTGTGCTTGCCGAATCGCCCGTCGGACCGCTCGTAGACGTACTTGTGGATCCGCAGATAAGGGTCGACGAACCGGGTGGTGAAGATGCCATCCACGGTCGGTCGGCTCAGTGCCCCGCTGGTTCAGCGGCGGGCATCGAAGGTGGGGATGAGGGTCCGGGCCGCCCGAGCCTCGTCCACCCGCCGCACTGGGGTGTGGACGGGGAACTCGGCCATGGCCCCCTCCGGCTCGGACCCTGCCTCATAGGCGATTCGTTCCAGCGATTCGGCCAGGGCCTCGAGGGTCTGGGGACTTTCGGTCTCGGTCGGCTCGATCATGAGCGCCTCGTCCACGATGAGCGGGAAGTACACCGTCGGAGCGTGGAAGCCTTCCTCCAACAGCCGCTTGGCCACGTCCAAGGCTCGCACGCCGTGGGCCTGCTTGATGCTCCGCACCGACAGCACCACCTCGTGCATGCATGGCCGGTCGAACGGGACGTCGTACGTGCCGGTCAGGCGTTGGCGGATCCAGTTCGCGTTGAGTACGGCGGTCTCGGCGATCTTTCGGAGGCCGTCCCCTCCGTTGGCGAGGATGTAGGCCAGGGCCCGCGCCAGCACCAGGGTGTTGCCGTGCCAGGTGTGCATCCGCCCGATCGAGTGCTCGGGGGTGGCCCAGGCGAAGACGGGGGTCTGGTCGTCGGAGGCCACCCGGACCGCACGTGGGCCGGGAAGGAAGGGGACCAGGCGTTCGGACACCGCCACCGGCCCGGCCCCGGGGCCTCCCCCCCCATGGGGGGTGGCAAAGGTCTTGTGCAGATTCATGTGCACGATGTCGAAGCCCATGTCGCCGGGTCGGACCACACCCAGGATGGCGTTGAGGTTGGCACCGTCGTAGTAGAGGAGTCCGCCCACCTCGTGCACGGCGGCGGCAATGGGGGCGATGTCCTCTTCGAACAGGCCGAGGGTGTTGGGGTTGGTCAACATGATGCCGGCCACGTCCTCGTCCAGCACGGTGGCCAGCGCGGCCATGTCCACACAGCCTCGCTCGTCACTGGGCACGGTGACCACCTCGTACCCGCCCAGCGTCACCGAAGCCGGGTTGGTGCCGTGGGCCGAGTCGGGGATGATCACTTTGGTGCGGGTCGACCCCTGGGCTTCGTGCCAGGCCCGCATGAGCAGCAGTCCGGTCAGCTCGCCGGCTGCTCCGGCCGCCGGCTGCAGGGTCGCCGCCGCCATGCCGGTGATCTCGCAGAGGACCTCCTCCAGCTCGACGAGCAGGGCGAGCCAGCCTTGGGTCAGCCCGGCGGGCGCGGCGGGGTGCACTCCGGCCAGGCCCGGCAGCCCGGCCACCGTGTCACACACCTTGGGGTTGTACTTCATGGTGCACGAGCCCAACGGGTAGGCCCCGAGGTCCACCGAGAACTGGCGGTGCGAAAGGCGGGTGAAGTGGGCCACCAGGTCCCGCTCGGACACCTCGGCCAGGGCCACGGGCCCACTGCGCCGGTGTGCTTCGGGGATGAGCTGGTCCACGGTCATCTCGGGCACACCGGAGGTGCGGAACGACCATCCGTGCCGCCCCGGGTGGGACAGCTCGAACAGGGTGGGTTCGGCGGCATGACCCAGCAGGGGTGCACTGGTGGCCTTGCCGCCCGGTGCTCCGCTGCCCGGACCGTTGGGCGATGGCGTCATCACGCCACCGCCTTGGCCAGGGCCGTGGCATAGGCGTCGATCTCGTCCCGGGTCCGTCGTTCGGTCACGGAGACGAGCAGCCCGTTCTCGCCGCCCTCGTACTCGTCATCCAGGGCGATGCCGGCCAGGAATCCGGCGTCGGCCATGCGCTCGATCACCACCGCGGCGGGGACCGGTAGCCGCACGGCGAACTCCCGGACCACCGGGGCGTCGGCGAAGGGTTCCACCCGGTCCATGGCCAGCAGTGAGGAGCGCAGGTAGTGGGTGGCTTGGGCACAGCGGCGGGCCAGCTCCACCAGGCCGGTCGTCCCCAGCCATCCGAGCTGGATGGCGGCGGTCACGGCCATCAGGGTTTGGTTGGTGCACACATTCGAGGTGGCCTTCTCGCGGCGGATGTCCTGTTCCCGGGCGCGGAGCGTGGTGACGTAGGCCGTCCGGCCCTCCACGTCGACGGTCTCCCCCACCAGCCGCCCGGGCAGACGGCGCACGTGGGCCTCGGCGCAGGCGAACAGCCCGAGGTAGGGGCCACCGAATCCGAGGGTGGTCCCGAAGACCTGTCCCTCACCGACCACGACGTCGGCCCCCCACTCCCCCGCCGAACGGAGCAGTCCCGCCGCTACCGGGTCAGCTCCCACCACCAGCAGCGCTCCGGTCCGGTCGCAGAGGGCCCGGGCCGCGCCCAGGTCCTCGATGCAACCCAGATAGTTCGGATAGCCCACGACCACCACTCCAGGTCGGTCGTCGACGTCAGTGTCCTGCGGCCAGGCTGTGATCCCGTCCACCAGAGGTACGGTGCGGAGCTGATGGCCGGTGCCGTGCGCCGCGGTGGCCAACATCTGTCGCCAATGGGGGTGGATGCCGGCCGACAGCCAGACCGACGGGCGCCCCGACGCGGCCACACCCAGGTTGACCGCCTCGACCGCGGCACTGCCACCGTCGTAGAGCGAGGCGTTGGCGACCGGCAGGCCGGCCAGCCGGGCCACCATGGTCTGGTACTCGAAGATGGCCTGGAGCACCCCTTGGGCCACCTCGGGTTGGTAGGGGGTGTAGGACGTCACGAACTCGGAACGACCGGCCAGGGCCCGGGTGACCGAGGGGATCTCGTGGTCATAGGCCCCTCCCCCGGCGAAGCACACCAGGCGGTCGGACCGGGCCCGGTTGCGGTTGGCCAGACCTTCCATATGGGCGAGTACGTCCGGCTCCCCCACCCCGTCGGCCAGCTCAAGGCCGCGTTGCAGCCGGAGCGCCTCGGGCACCACGGTGAACAGCTGGTCGACCGAGTCCAGGCCCAGGAAGGCCAGCATGCTGGCCACTTCGTCTTCGGTGTGGGGGATGTAGGTGCCCAAGAATCCTGCTCCTCGGAGATTGATGCTCTCGTGTCTAGTGGACGGCAGGGGCCGGGGCCCAATGCCGCGGGGTGCGGGCGATCATGCGGTCGTGGCCCACTGGCCGGCCCGGACGAAGGGAGTCTCGACCCTGCGGGCCGGAAGGAGCCGCCCGCGCTGTTCGATGGCGAGTTCCGCCCCTGGTCCCGGGCCCCCGGTGGCAGGACCCTCCAGCAGGGCCAGCGCTATCCCGTGGCCGAGCATGGGCGAGAAGTTCCCGCTGGTCACGTACCCCACCTGGCGACCGTCCTCCAGGACGGTCGCTCCCTCGCGGGGTGGCTGGCGTCCCTCGGTGGCCAAGCCGACCAGGTGGCGAGCCACTCCGTCGCGGCGCTCGGCCTCCAGGGCCTGACGACCTCGGAACCGTTCTTTGTCCCAGCCCACCACCCAGCCCAGTCCAGCCTGGAGCGGGGTGATCCCGGCCCCGAGCTCATGTCCGTGCAGGGGCAGGGCCGCTTCGAGGCGCAGGGTGTCGCGGGCCCCCAGGCCGGCGGGCTGGATGCCGGTGGCCACCACGGTGTTCCACAGTGCCTCGGCCGCATCGGCGGGCACGGCCAGTTCCACACCGTCCTCACCGGTGTAGCCCGTCCCGGCGGCCACGCAGGGCACACCGTCCCAGACGAACGGGGCCACCCGGAACCGGGGCACGCCGGCCGCATCGGGGGCCACGGTGGCCAGCCGGGTGCGGGCGTGGGGACCCTGCACGGCGATGATGCACCGGTCGGCTGTGGTGTCCTCGCCGCCGATGGCCTCGACCACCCGGTCGGTGTTGGAGGCGTTGGGCATCACGTCGAACGTGGTGTCGGACAGCCACCAGACGATAATGTCGTCGACCACGGAGCCGTCGGCCTCGTCGAGCAGGTGGGTGTACTGGGCCCGGCCCGGGCCGATCCGGCGCAGGTCATTGGTCAGGGCGGCCTGGAGCCGGTCGAAGGCGTCTGGGCCCTCCACGCGGACGGTGCCCAGGTGGCTGACGTCAAAGGCCACTGAGTCCTCGCGACAGGCGCGATGTTCGGTGATGGTCCCTGTCGGATAGGCCAGGGGCATTTCCCAGCCGCCGAACTCGACCAGCTTGGCCTCCAAGGCCCGATGGGCACCGATCAGCGCGGTATGCCGAAGCGCTCCCCCGGCCCCATCATCGTGGCGGGCAGCCTGCGAGGTATCGGCCACGCCGAAAGGATACCGGGGCGGGCGGTCAGGCGATGCGGGCCACGGCCGATGGCATGAGCGCATCCCCGGCCAGGCCGTACTTGGCCAGCAGGGCCAGCGTGTCGCGTTGGTAGAGGATGGTGATCCGCACGTCGGGATAGAGAAGGCCGAGGCGACGGACCTTGCTGTTCTTCTTGGTCACCAGGCGCTGGTTGAGGGTGGTGAGCTCCACGAAGAGCCCGGGCTCGGGCAGCCAGAAGTCAGGACGGAAGCCGGCGGTCGGCCGACCGCTCGGATCCCACTCCAACGCGAACTCAACGGGCTCGTACTCCCAGAGGACACCGTAGAAGTCGAGGATGCGGGCGAACCGCTGTTCGGACTCGTGGGCGAACCGCTTCACCGGTGCGAACGGGTTGACCTCCCGTGTGCCGTCCTCGGTCAACGCTCGGCAGCCTCGCCCGAGGCCAGGTAGTCGGCCGCCGGATGACCGGCGGGCCGCGTCGCCGGCGCCTCGTCCCGGATCTCGATGATGGCCGCGTCAAGCTCGGAGACCACGCTGGACAGCGGCAGGATGTTGAAGACGCCCTGGCCCCCGGCCAGGAGGTCCACGACTTCGCCATCGGACTGGGCCAGCACCGAACGACTCCCGACCAGAACGAGCTGCGACGAGGCCAGATCGGCACCGAGGTCGCCGCGGAGGCACTCCACGGCCTGACGGGCCTGCTGGAGCTTGAGGCCGGCGTCGAGCAGACGCTTGATCACCTTCAGCTCCAGAACGTCACCGTAGGAGTAGCGACGCTGGCTGCCGCTGCCGGTGGCGTCGGCGATGGAAGGGCGAAGCAGACCGGTGCGGGCCCAGTAGTCAAGCTGCCGGTAGGTGATACCGACGAGCGAGCAGACCTGGGGACCGCGGTAGCCGTCATCGACCGGGGCGACTCCTCGATACCGCACGCCGGACCGTCGCCCGGCCCGTCCCGGATCGCCCTCGTCAGTGCCACCGGCCTCCGCGTTACCCGAAACTCCCACGGTTCCACTCCTCCACCTCGATGAGAGGTTGACCGTCAACCCAAACCTTACGGTCAACCTGCGGTTCTAGGGTATCACACCGTCGTAATTACGTGGGTGTGACCGCACCGGCGGCGCCCGGCGGCATGTCGGGTGCGGGGGGATTTGGATGGTGGGTCCCGGCGGGCCATGATCGGGTGATGACCGTCATCAAGATCAACGCCATCACCGTCCGGGAAGGCTCCGGCGACGAGCTGGCCCGCCGGTTCGCCAAGCGCTCCGGCGCTGTGGACGACGCGGAGGGATTCGAGGGCTTCGAGCTGCTGCAGCCCAACGACGGCCGGGAGGTCTGGTTGGTGCTCACCCGTTGGCGGGACGAGGAGTCCTTCAACGCCTGGGTGGCCTCACCCGCCTTCGCCCACGGTCACCGCTCCGAGGCCGAGCGGGCCCATGAAGAGGGAGCCAGCGAGGCCAAGCCGGTCGGCGCCCACAGTGAACTCTGGTCCTACGACATCGTGGCACTCCCCCCACCGGCGTGACCGGCGAGCCTGCCGTATCCGAGACTCGCGTACCGTTGCACCGACGCTCCATCCAGTACGAGGCGTTCGATGGAGGCGAGACGGTGGAGGTGGTCGGGACGCTGGTCGACACCAGGCCGTGGGCCGAGGACGGCCACTCGATCGTCGTGGTGCACGACATGGACCTCCGGGTGACGGTGAGAGTGTCGGATCTGATCATCACCGCAGCGTCAGCCGAGATGCGCACCTTCCCCCATGTGGAGTGCCCCGGGATCACCGAAGCCTTCGGCAGTTTGGCCGGCCTCTCGGTGACACGGGGCTACACCCGTGAAGTCCAGAGCCGGTTCGGCGGCCCGAAGGGGTGCACCCATCTTCGAGCAGCTGGCCCGCTCGCTCGGTCCGGTTGTCATCCAGGCCATCACCTCCCGACGGGCCCTGGCCGTCGCCCGGGGCGAGGCCGTGGATCTGCTGAGCGATGCGGGGAGTCCCTGGGCCCGTGACTCCTGCCACATCTGGGCCGAGGGAGGCCCTGCCGACCAGAAGCTGGCAGCCGGGTGGCGACCGGGGATCGGGCCCTATCCCGCCCCTGCGCTGGTCACGTTCCGAAAGGGAGACACCGGCCAGTGATCTCCCTCGCGTACACCCTCGTCGGGTGGCGCCGGTGGTCCATCGCGTTGGCGCTGGGCATCGGCGTCCTCCTGCTCGCCGGGTGCACCAGCTCGGGCACCGCGGTGACGTCGCCGTTCTCAGGCACCCGTGCCGTCCTCCAGCCCGGTCCGAAGTACGAGGTCAAGGTCGAGAAGATCGCCGGCTTGGGGCCGGTGCTGGTCGATGGCCAGGGGATCGCCCTCTATCTGTTCGAGACCGACGTCCGGGGAACACCCTCCCGTTGCTATGACATCTGTGCGGTCCAGTGGCCCCCGGCCGTCCTTCCCGCCGGGGTGTCGAAGCCGGTGGCCGGATCGGGCGTGAATCCCTCCCTGCTGGGCACCGCCCCTCGAACCGATGGCACCACCCAGATCACCTACAACGGGTGGCCGCTGTACTTCTGGCCCCCGGACCGGACCCCGGACACGGCCACCGGCCAGGCCCTGACCAATGCCGGTGGCCGCTGGTACGTGGTTGACGCGGCGGGCAACGCTGTCATCACCAAATAGCACGTCAGGACCCCACGGGGCAGACTGGCCCCATGCCCGCCTCCGACCGAGGATCACGATGGTCGCTTCGATCGACCGATTCGTTCCTCAGCATCAATTCGACGAGATCGGTTCTGTCCATCGGGTCGGTCGGATCCTTCGCCTCGGTGGGATCGATCGGCTCGGCGCTGTCCTTCGCCTCGGTGGGCAGCTTCCTCTCGGCGGGTTCGGTCCTCTCGTGTGCCTCGGTGCTGTCGATCCTCTCGTACCGCTCGGTGCGGTCGATCATGGCCGCTGGCCACCGGTAGACCCGATCAGCTGGTTGGACCGCCGAGCCAACCCCGTTTGCGAAACAGGTACAGCAGGCCGATGGCCGAGAGCACCTCGAGCCCCAGCCCGAAGACGAGGAACGGCCAGGTCCCCTGGATGGCGTGGACCAGCCACGAAAAGTTCTGACCGAAGAAGCCGGTGAGGAAGGTGAGGGGCAGGAAGACGGTGGCGATGATGGTCAGCTGCTTCATGACAACGTTGAGGCGGTTGGACACCGTGGAGAGGTGGGTGTCCATGACGCCGCTCAGCAGGTCCCGGTAGCCGTCGACCAGGTCGCTGATCCGGATCAGGTGGTCGTAGACATCGCGGATGTAGCGCTGGCCGTCGGCGGAGACGCCGGGCAGTTCGACCACGCCCGAAGTGACGCTGGCGAACATGTCTCGTTGCGGGGTGATCACCTTGCGGATGGTGATCAGCGATCGCTTCATGGCGAAGAGGGTGCCCAGCTGGGCGTCGGTGGGCTTCACCAGGATGGCGTCCTCGAGGTCGTCGATCTGGCCGTCGAACCTGTCCAGCATGGGGAAGAAGCTGTCCACCAGCTGGTCGATGATCAGGTAGATGAGGGCGATCTGGGGTGATTCGAACTCCGAGGCCCGGCGATGGGCGATCCGCTGGCGCACGTCGTGCATGGCCTGACAAGGACCGCGGTGGACGGTGACCACGAAGTGGTCGGCGAAGATGAAGTGGACCTCATCGGTGGACGTCTGATCGTGCGAGGCGCCGTGGACCACCATGTAGGTGAAGTCGTCGTAGTCCTCCAGTTTGGGCCGCTGACCGAAGTGCTGGGCGTCGTCCACGGCCAGATGGTGGATGTGGAACACCGAGAGCAGGACGTCGTGGGCCTCGTCGTCCACACCGTCCAGGTCGAGCCAGAAGAACTCCCCCGCACCCAACCGCTGTTCGATGGCCTGGCGGGTCGCTGGCGTGGCTGTCTCGCCGAAGGTCAGGGTGCCGTCCATTCCCCGATTCTGCCGTCGGTGACCCGCTTCGTCTGGGATGGGCACGGGGTCAGTCCAAGCGGACCAGGTCCTCGCGATAGCGGTTGCCGTTGGCCACGTACTCCGCGGCAGAGAACTCGATCATGACCGGGTCGGAGCGTCCGGCCCGGACGGTGGCGGGCACCCCGATGGCCAGGGAACCGGGGGGCACGTCCATGTTGTTGGGCACGACGGCGTTGGCCCCCACGGTGGCTCCGGCACCGACGACGGCGTGGTGGAGGACCACCGAGCCCGAGCCGACCAGCGAGCCGTCCCGGATGGTGCACCCCTCGAGATGGGCCAGGTGCCCGACGACACACCCGTCACCCACCACCGTGGGGAAGCCGGGACCGGCGTGGATGACGGTGCCGTCTTGGATCGAGCTGCGGGCACCGACGGTGATGGTCCCGTAGTCGCCTCGGAGCACGGCATGGGGCCAGACGGTGGACTCGGCGCCAACGGTGACATCACCGATGATCACCGCATCGGGGTGGACGTACGCCTCGGGATGAACGTCGGGGACCAGGTCCCCCAGTTGGTAGATGGCCATCGTCTGACCCTACGGCAGGTCTGCGAGGGGTCGGTGGCGTACGTCGAGACCAGGAGCCCCTCCTTGCCGCGTGACAGTTCCGTGACGATTGTCCGGACTAACGTTCTGCCAGGAGATCGTTCGCCGGTGGCCTGGGTCAGGGGGCTTGACGGGGAGGAGAGTACGTGGGAGCGCCCACCGCCGTGCACGGAACCCAGAGCAAGCGGCCCGCCAGGACCCCGTCGACCCTGACGCTGGCCCCCTGGGTGCTTCTTGGGGCGGTTGGGGCATGGGGCATGGTCCTGACCGGGACCCGGATCGCCGCGGTCCCCGACCCACACCTGGCCCTCTGGTGGTTCTCCCTGCCCTCGGGGGGATCCCCGCTGACGTCCGCCGGCTTCTATCTGGCCCTGTTCGTAGTGCTGGTGGCGTGGCTCGGCCTGGGGCGCCTGGCCTTCGCCGGCCAGTTGAGCGTCGGACGGGCCTGGGTCGTCCTGGCCGCCTGGGCCCTGCCCTTCCTCCTCGGGCCTCCCTTGTTCAGCCGGGATCTCTTCAGCTATGTGGCCCAGGGCCTCCTCGCCCACCACGGCGCCAATCCGTACACGGTGGCCCCATCCACACTGGGACCGGGTCCACTGCTGTCCGGCGTGGCCAGCGTCTGGCGGGATACGACGTCACCGTACGGTCCGTTTTTCGTGGGGTCGAGCAAGGTGGTGGCCGCCGCCGCCGGGGGCTCGTTGGCCATGCAGATCATTGCCTACCGGGTCCTGGAACTCGTGGGCGTGGCGCTGGTGATGGTGTCCCTCCCCCGCCTGGCCCGGCATCTGGGCACGGATCCGGGCATCGCCCTGTGGTTGGGTGTACTCAGTCCCCTGGCCCTGTTCAGTTTCGTGGCCTCGGGCCACAACGACGCCCTGATGGCCGGCCTGCTGGTCGCCGGGGTGACCCTGGGTGTGACCGGCCGCCTGCTTCCAGGCCTGGCCCTCTGCGCGTTGGCCGCCACGGTGAAGTTGCCGGCCGCGGCCGCCGTGGTCTTCCTGGCCGCCGACGCCATGGGCGCGGAGACCGGCCGGCGCCGCTGGAGGACGGCGGGTCTGGCCGCCGCCGTCTTGATGGTGGTCGTGGTGGGGGTGACCGAGCTCACCGGCTACGGCTGGACCTGGCTGGGGCCCACCGCGCTCCATATCCCCACCGAGCTGCGGGTCCTGTCGACCCCGTCGGTGTCGCTGGGCGTACTGGTCTTCTCGGTGCTCCACCCCTTGGGCATTCCGGTGGCCCGTTCAGCGGTGGTGACCGTCGTCCAGGACGTGGTGGCCGTGGTCGCCGTGGCCGCCGTGGTCTGGCTGTTGGTGACGGTCCGCCGGCACGAGGTCGTCCGGTCTCTCGGCTTGGCCCTCATCCTGATCGTGGTGGGCAGCCCCACCGTCTGGCCGTGGTACCTGATGTGGGGAGTGGTCCTCCTGGCCGCCACGACGGCCCAGCGCTCGAAGGTGCTCGCCGCCGTGGCCGGATTGGCCATGCTGGTCGTCGGACCGAGTGGCCATCCGCTGCTCCTCGGGAACTGGTATCTGGTCGTGTCGCTGACCACCCTGGCCGGGGTGGCGTGGCTCATCCGGGGCGGGCACTGGCGTGCGGTGGTGGCGGGCCATGCCTCCTGATCCGAGCACCGGCACCGAGGTGTCGCCAGCGGTCGCCCTCCCCACCCCGCTCCCATCGCTGACCGGGGACCGTCCCGGACGGCCGGCAGCGGACGTCGGCCCTGATCCGAGTGCGGGGGGCGAGCCGTCCCCCACGGCCCGACCATGGCGTCGCTGGATGCTCCGACCCGCGATCATCTACCTCGTCTCCCGTGCGGTCACCTGGGCCACCCTGGCCGTGACCAGCCTGTTCACCCATCAGAGCATCCTCCAAGAGGTCGACCGCTGGGATAGCCGGTGGTTCCTACGGGCGGCCACCCTCGGGTGGCCCAGGCATCTGCCTTTCGACCATGGCCACGTGGCGGGGAGCACCATCGCCTTCTTCCCCCTCTTCCCGCTCAGCATCCGGTGGCTCTCGGATCTGACCGGCCTGTCGCCCTTGGCTGCCGGCATCACGCTGACCACGGTGACGGGCCTCACCGCCATGATCGGCGTGTGGGCGCTGGTCCGGCACTACGCCGACCAGGCGTCAGCCGATCGGGCCACCTTGTTGGTGGCCGTCTTCCCCGGATCCTTCGTCCTCAGCATGGTGTACTCCGAGGGGTGGGCGCTGACCTTCCTGGCCTTCGGTCTCCTGGCCTTGCTGCAGAAGCGCTGGGTGCTGGCCGGGCTCCTCGGCCTGCTGGCCAGCTTCACCACGCCGGTGGCCCTGGCCTTCGAGGTCAGCTGTCTGTGGTGCGCCTACCGGGAGCTGTCCACCGAGCGGAACTGGCGCGCGCTGGCGGCGCCGATCCTGGCCCCACTCGGGTTCGTCTACTACCAGGTGTGGATCTGGCAGCACACCGGCAATCTCAACGCCTGGCGGCTGACCGAGCGGGGCGGTTGGAAGAGCTATCCGTCGCTGGTCTACGCCTTCCACACCGTGGCCGTCTTTGTCCGCGACCCGATTGCCACCAACAAGACCGACGACCTTCTGTTCGTCTGCACCGTCCTCGTCGTGGTGGCCGCCGTGGTGGCCGTCCGGTCCTCGATGCCCACTCCCCTGGTGCTCTACGCCCTGTCGTCGGCCGCCCTGGGCATGATCTCGGCGCCCATCGGTCTGCGACCCCGCTTCATCTTCTTGGCCTTTCCCCTCATCATCGCGGTGGGGACCCGGCTCCGCGGCCGGGCGTATGTCGCGGTGGCGGCTGTCTCCACGGTCTTCCTGATCGGTTTCACCGCCTTCGAGGTCGCCTCGTGGCGCATCTTCCCCTGACCGGCGGGCACGGCGTGATCGACCGGGCCCCCGGACGCACCTGGACGCGTCCACCACCTACCATCGAACCGGTGGATCGCTCATCACAGGAACCCGGGCCCGGGCCCGGAGGGGGATGACCATCCTTCGGGCGCCCGACGCCGGCGGCAGGTCGACGGCCGTCGACGAACCTACGGGGAGGGACCTTTCCGAGCCCCCCGCCGACCGGACGTCCGGCTCGGTCTCCCGGTCCGGCACCACCGAGACGTTGGAACGGTGTGCCTGGAGTTTCGTGTGGCTGGGGGTGGTGGTGGTCGGGCTCGCCTTCTGGGGCTCGTGGTCCTCGTGGCCTCCTGGTGGCTACCTGGCCCCACTGGTCGTCGCCGTGGGGTTGGTCGGCGTACCGGCCACCTGGTTGGTCCCCACCCCCCGCTCGCCCTTTCTGCAGTTGCCCGCCCTGGCTGCATCCCTGGCCGCCACGCTCGGCCACCAAGGGGTGGGGATCCACGTGCGGCAGTACTACAGCACTGATTCGGGGGCCTTCAATCAGGTGGCTGCCGACATGGTGATGCGAGGCGTCAACCCCTACACCCACACCATGGGCGCGGCTGCCCAGCTGCTCCAGACCCCCAGCGACTACTGGACCTACACCGCGACAGGGACCCACATCAACGCAGTGTCCTACCCAGCCGGATCCTTCCTCATGGAGGTCCCGGCCCTGTGGCTCGGATTTCAGCATCAGATCGTCGACTGGACGGACCTGCTCGCCTGGTTGGTCACCGGAGCGCTGATCTTCGTGCTGCTTCCGTCGTCGCTCCGCTGGATCGGCCCCCTGCTGGTCACCGTGCCCATCTACGCCGACGTCTTCGGATCCGGCGGTACCGACGCCATCTTCCTGCCCTTCCTGGTGCTGGCCGTATGGCGCTGGGATCGGTTCTGCGCCGGCCGTGGCGCCGGACTGGCCCGCTGGGTGGGTCCGGTGGCCCTCGGCCTAGCCTGCGCCATCAAGCAGACTCCCTGGTTCTGCGTGCCCTTTCTGGCCGTCGGTCTGTTCCTCGAGTGCCGGGCCTCCGGCCGCCGACCCCTGCGCATCGTCGCGCTCTACCTGGGCGTGGTAGCAGGCGTCTTTCTCGCCGTGAATCTTCCCTACATCCTGTGGTCGCCGTCGGCCTGGGTTCGCGGCACTGTGCTCCCCTTCGCCAAGCCCCTGGTGGCCGATGGCCAGGGCCTGGTCACCCTGGCGCTGCACGGTGTGACCGGCGGAGTCTCCCTGCCCCTCCTGACGCTGGCCGGCGTCCTCGTCTACGTCGCATTGCTGGCCGCCCTGGTGGTCTGGTATCCGGGAATGAAGCGACTGTGGATGCTGCTGCTCCCGCTCACCTTCTTCGTTGCCCCCCGCAGCCTCCTCAGCTACCTCCTCGACCTCTACCCGGCGGCCATCGTGGCGGCAGTCACCGTCGCCCCGGCGGCTCTGGCCCGGACCGAGCGTCCAGCCCATCTCCGTGCCCGGGGCCGCCCCATCGGCTGGCTTCGGCTGCCGCTGGGACTGGCCGCCCTCGTTCCGGCCGTGGCCGCCGTCGTGGTGTCCATCCTGGCGTTCGGGTCGGCGCCTCTGCGGGTCGACGTGGCTTCCTTCTACTCCTCGCACTCCGCCACCCTGCTGAACTCGGTCACCGTGGAGGTGCAGAACACGACCGATAAGACCGTCGTGCCCCACTTCATGGTCACCATCGACAGCAGCCACCCCAGTGGGTTCTGGCACACCCTGGACCGCCGTCCGGTGGTCTTGGGGCCGCATGCCTCGGCCAAGGTGAAGCTACGCCCACCCACGTTCATCGGTGCGCCCACGCACGGCTCGTACTGGTTGGTACAGGCCTACACCTCGTCCCCCGAGGCCCTCAGCACGTCGCCCCTCCAACACTGGACGTTGGGCAAGATCAAGTAGCTGGCCCTGCAGGCTCCTGTCCGGTCCCGATCGGACCGTAGGATGGGGCCACCCTGCGGGGCCGACGCGAGGAGCCAGACCATGCCCGATCTCGACGAAGTCGACCACCCGGTCTTCGATGCCGACAACCACTACTACGAGGCCATCGACGCCTTCACTCGACACCTCGACCCGGCCCTCGGTTCCCGTGTCATCCAGTGGAGTGAGGTCAACGGCCGCAGGTACCACGTGATTGGCGGGCGTGTCAGTCATGCCGTGACCAATCCCACCTTCGACCCGGTGGCCATGCCCGGGGCCATGTACGACTACTTCCGGGGCAACCCCGACCACCGCAACCCGATGGAATTCCTCTCCCGGCGCGAGCCGGTACGGCCGGCCTACCGCGAGCCGGGAGCACGGCTTGAGACACTCGACCAGCAGGGTTTGTCCGGCTGCCTCCTCTTCCCCACCCTGGGCATGATCTACGAGGAACCCTTAGCCCACGACCCCGAGGCGGTCTGTCTGATGTTCCGGGCCTTCAACCGCTGGCTGGTCGAGGACTGGACCTTCAACTACCAAGACCGGATCTACTCGGCCCCCTATCTGACGTTGGCCGACCCGGCCTGGGCGGTCGACGAGTTGACCTGGGCCCTCGACCATGGGGCCCGCACCGTGGTCATGCGGCCGTCGGCCCCTACTACCGTGCTCGGCCGTCGCAACCCGTTCGACCCGATGTTCGACGGCTTCTGGGGACTGGCTAACGAATCTGGAATCACCGTGGTGGTCCATGCCGCCGACAGTGGGATCTCGTCCAACGGCTACGCCGTGGATGGCTTCGCAGCCACCTTCTCGGGCGGATGGAAGCCCTCGGTCAAGTCCTTCGCCATCGAACAGGCGATTCGGGACTATCTCCTCACCCTGATCTTCGAGAACCACTTCGAGCGCTTCCCCAACCTCCGCATCGCCTCGGTCGAGAACGGTGCCGAGTACCTACCTGAGGTCATCAAGAAGATCCGCTCCACGGCCAACAAGATGCCCGGCTACTGGAAGCACGATCCGGTCGAGACGCTTCGACGCCACGTGTGGATCAACCCGTTCTGGGAGGACGACGTCTACCAGGTGGCCGAGTGCATGGGCGCCGATCGGGTGCTCTTCGGATCCGACTGGCCTCACATCGAGGCCCTGCCGGAGCCCCGTGACTACCTGGCCGAGTTGAAGAACTTCAGCGCGGAGGACCGTCGGCTGATCCTGCACGACAACGTCGCCGAGATCATCACGCTCCGTCCCAGCTGACCCCGGCAGTTCGGGGGTATCGGGCTGCCTTCGGCCCCTAATGGCGGCCCCGTCCCCGTCCCCGTGAGCGCTTGGCCCCCTTCCCGTGGTGGGTCGCCTGGTGTGGGGCGTTGCGGGTGCTCTGCTCCCGATAGCGGTCGCGGCGGCTGCGACCCACGAAACCCCCGAGGACGATGACCACCAGCACGATGGCCATGATGATCCAGATCAACATGCTTGCTCCGTTCAGTCGCCCGGCACGGGCCGGGAGGAGCAGACCTGGACGGTGACCCGGCCTGCGTGCCGTCACCGGGCGGTCGAGCCCCGGACTCGGAGCAGACTAGGCCAGTAGCGGGGTGGACCGCCTCGGCGGCTGCCAATGCGGGTCGGCGAGGAGGGGATGCGGTCGGACCGACGATGACGCGGCTCCCCCGGGCCGCGTCATCGTCAGATCCCCTCGCTAGATCCTCAGAGGCCGAAGAACGTACAACCCACCATGGAAGGTGCGCCCCCCAGCCGCAGGGCCAGTGAAGCGTGACCCATCCACGTCCCCGAGCGTCGCCGGGAGAGGGTGGGAACCATGTTCGACAACCGTCGGGACGCCCGGCGCCAGACTTCGGACGGGGCCGCCAGGGCGAGACCCAGGGCGACCAGGGCCAACCCGCCGAAGAGGAACGGCTTGATGTCCTTGCCGGTAAAGGGCAGTTGGGTCAGCGGGGGCGTCGGTGTCACCGTGGCGATCGGGGCGACGGGCGCAGGTGCGGGCGCCGGGGGCTCCACATTGTTCCCGGAGATGGGTGGAGGGATTGGCGGCTCCGTCGTTGTCGTCGTCGTCGGCGGCTCGGTCGTGGTGGTGGTCGGGGGCACCGTGGTCGTCGTGGTGGGCGGCTCACAGTCCTCGATGGTGTGCTGGAAGCCTCGCTTGGCCACCCACGGGGGTCCCACGTAGGCATCGGCCTGGATGACGCCGCAGAAGTTGGGCGGGTAGGAGAGGGTCAGGGTCCCCGACGTGCCGTAGATGGTGGCCACGTCCACGGAGAGCTTGGGCTCGTTGAGGAAGAACTTCCACTGGCAGTCGGGCTGGGTGGTCGGACAGGCCGGCGACGGGATCTGCAAGGTGACCTGATGGGCAGCGTCGTCGAACGTGATCACCGCGGTCGACGGCGCGTTCGTGGCGCTCCACGCCGCTCCGCCGAGGGTGACGCTCAGGGCTACCAAAGAGATGACCGCGGCCAGGGCCACGATGGTTCGTTTCACTGCTGCACCCTCTCGCTCTCGTAGCGCTCGTTCTCTTCGCCGCTCCCGATCGACACCGCCGCCTTCCCGCCGACCGCCGAATGACTCCCGTCGCTCCTCCACCGCGTCCTGGTCGCAGCCAGGTCACTCGGCGGGGGTCGGAGCCGGTCCACCGATGCCATCGAGCCGATGCCTACCCGGGTCTGGATTCGTTCCGAGCGCTGGCGTCGTTGGTGTCATGGGTCCCGACAGGAGTCGCTTCGCAGGTGTGACGGTAGTCCGCCCGTTCCCCCTCGTCATCACCAGATTTGGGGAGGTCCCCGGATATCGCTGAGCAAGTGGACGGGCGGTCCCACAGTCTCTGACTTTGGTCATCTCCCGCAGGCGGACAGCCACGCAGAGTAGGGGTACGCTAGGGCAAGGTAGCCCTTGTGTCATATGGGGCTACCGTGCCCTTGTGTTATGGAAGGAATCGATGTGCCCTTTGTTGCGCGACCGGTGACAGCCAAGGCGTTGAAGGCCCTCGACCGTGTGGTGGCGGCCAACGCCGCCATGCGCGAGGCAGAGGCCAAACGGGCCCGACAGGCCCGTAAGCGGGCCAAAGCCATCGAAGAGGCCCGGAGCTACGGGCTGTCCCTCGATGCCATCGCCGAGCGCCTGGGCGTCAGCCGGGAGCGGGTTCGACAGATGGTGGTTCGCCAGCCCAAGGAGTGAGCGGCAGAAGCTCCGGCGGACAGGGACCCCTCCCCCGTCAGGACGGCGTGCCCGACCCCTTGCCCTCGTGGCCGTCGCGTCGGTCCATCAGGGTAAGGATGTCGGTGTGGATGAGAGTCAGCCGATCCTCGCAGTCGGCGATAGTGAGAGCCAGGCCCACCAGCTCGGCGACTCCCCCGGGAAACAGGTCGGCCCGTGTCCCGCGCTTGGCTCGCTGGCTCATCACGTCCCAGGCGGACGGGCCGCCGTGTTCGGAGGTGAGCGACCAGGCACTGTGGATGGCTTCGTTGCGCTTTCGCCGGCATTTGTTGGCGCTCCGCCTCCACGTCTTGAACGCGGCCAGCTCCCCGGTAGCGTCCTCGCCGTAGGACGCCAGGAGGGCCTCGATGGTCTCCCAGACGTTCTCCACGCGCTGCCCGGCAACGACGGCCCGGGCCAGGCTCTCGTCACGGCTTCCCACCAGGCTCATGAGCACCAGGCCCGAGGCGATCTCGATGAGGGACCAGTTGGCCGCGATCCTGCCGAGGGCCCGGTGGAGGTCGTCCTGATCCGGAGAGCTTCCCGGTGTCGCCTGATCCATGAGGGGAGACGAGGCGGCCTCGGAGAAGCGCAGGATCCTGGATCGACCCGAGAACGGCAGGATGTCGCGGATCTTGCGCTTCACGGGGCGACCACGGATGACGGCTGCCGAGTTGAGGTTCGGCGACAGGCTGGGGGCACCGGGTCGGAAAGGATCGACCGAATCTACCCGTACGCCCCGCGCCGTCATGCCCCGCCAGCCGGGGGATCGGCCTTCGGTCACCGCGGCATCAGTGCGCTCCTTATGGTTCTGGCGTTCTCCACCGCCTTGGCGATTCGGCCGACGGCTCTCCGTCGGGTGGCGTCGGCATGGCGGGCGCTGGTGGTGACCTTTGTCCGTCAGCGGCACGGTGCTATCCGTCCTGTCGTGGCTGGACTCCCGCCTGGTGGCTATGGGGAGACTGCGAGATAAGGCGTTAGCGATCGGTCTCGCCCCCTCCGAGATCGCCTCCGTGGTCACCACGGCCCTGGCCAAGGGCGAGGCGGCGCTCGCGGCCGCCGTCTTGATCGGATCGACGCTGATCACGGTTGCCGTCGCCGGACCACTCCTGGCTCTCGAAGTCGGGAGCTCGTCGGTCCATCCGGGAAGCCTCATCGTCAGTTTGGCACTGGTGGTCGGACTGCCGCTGACCGGAGGATTGGTGCTCAGCGGAACCGACCACTCTCCCCCCGACACGAGGGCACGGCGCTGGCCGTGGCGACCGCGGCGGTGGCAGGACTGGTTTCTGGTGTCCGCCGAAATCCTCTCTCGATGAGCCCCGTCCCGCTGGCGGAAGCGCTCCTGGCCCTTCTTGTTGGCTCAGCCTTGGTCGGTGCGGTGGTGGCTCGCTGGGCCGGGTGGCCACCGGTGTCGGCATCGGCCGTTCTGCTGACGGCATCGATGCGGGACGTTGCCATTGCCGGTGCCATTGCCGCCGCAGCCCTCGGCCCACGGGCGGCGGCCGGGCTGGGCCTGTACGGGGACCTCGTCCTGGTCTGGGGCACGGGCATGGCCGGTGTCTATCGCCGACGCGTCAGGCCACCGCACTGAGAGTCGCCGGCCGACATCGGTGGGTCCGCCGATCATGGAGGCTTGGCAATCGCCGGTGGTCAGGCTTCGTCTCGGTGGTGGCCCCGGAAGGGTACGACGTCGAGGTCAATGGCTGGATCATCCTCGGGTGAGACGTGTTCTCCCAGATCCCGCCCGAACGCCGTCGTGGCCTCCTGCTCATAGAGCGCGCGGAGATTGGCCTCTTGCGCGGTCCAGAGGCCGGCGGCACCCATGTACTCGACGAGGCCGTAGAGGGCCTCGCTCGCGTCCACCACCGGATCCTCCAGGAAGGTCAGGGCATGGTCGAGATGGGAGGGAGCGTACGAGTGGTCCTCCCCGGTCCACGGGCTGGCGAAGGGTCGAAGCATGGCAACGAGAACGTCAGCCTCCTCGCGGCTCAGTTCCAGACTGCGGCTGGTCAGGAACTCCATCGCCCCACGCACGACCACTTCCTCGGAAATCCGGGATCTCTGCATCACTTAGAGAATCGGCCAGGTCCGGCGGATCCTGAAGGCCGAGTCGACGGTCGTCATGGAATCGCAAAGAACCCCGTCATGGGCCCCTTTGGAGCCGCTCCGGTCGACCCGCCAGCCCGTAGGCGCCAGGGAATTCGGGTTTGGCGGGTCATGTCGGGCAGGATCGATGCACAACCTGTCAATTCTCCTACCCGCTGGGGGAACGAGGGCCCTTCCTCGCACCGTGGATCTGGCTGGATGGCGCGGGACGCTGTCCGGACGACGATCCCCCCACGGTCGGCCTCCGAGCCGGCAGCCTTGGTGGGTACTCTGGCATCGATATGCGCCCGATCTTTCACCTGTCCTTTCCCGTCTCCGATCTCTCTGACGCCATCAGCTTCTATACGGAAGAGCTGGGTGCGGAGATCGGTCGTCGGACTGAAGTGACAGCCGACATACTGCTCTTCGGGGCTCAGGTCACACTGCACGAAGACCCATCAGTGGCTGGTGAGCCGACCACGCGAGGACGTCATTTCGGGGCGACGCTCGATTGGAAGGAATGGGAGGCGATGGTGACGCGGTTGAACGGCACCACCCGATTCATCGAACCCCCAACGGTCTCGCATGAAGGTGACCCGATCGAACAGGGCAAATTGATGATTGCCGATCCGAGCGGCAACCTGGTCGAAATCAAGGCGTACCGCCACCCTGAGGAGGTGCTTGGCCCCCTGGTCCGTTGATCCGTCGCCCGCCAGCCAGCCACAGGATGTGACCGCGTTCTCCGCCGAGGCCCGCAGTGCCGGCTCTCCCACCGGCTGTCAGAGAGGCCCTGAGCGGGATCCGGCTGCCCTACGCGTTCTCGGGGCGGAGGGATGGAAGTTCCTGTCCGAATGAGCTGACCACCTACGGGATGGGCGGCATCCCAAGGTTGGCTCGCCATTGGTTGGTCTCATTTGTCTTGGGAAACGGCTCATTCGGAATCTCGAGACCGAGGCGCTCGCAGATTGGACCCCACCCGTCATTCGGGGTCCATTCCAAGAGCCTCTCCGGTGGGATCGCTTCACGGACTGATGCGTTGTGATCCTCAAACGCCTTCATCATCGCCGCCGGATCGTCGAGCTTGTTGCTGAACCGCTCGCCCATGAGCTGGCGCATGCTGTCGAACCACGGCTCCATGCCAGGTGGCATGTGTTCAAAGGCCTGGAAGATCGTGTTCGAGGCACTCGTATACCAACTCTCAGGGTCTCGTACTGACAGCAGCACCAGGGCCTCTGGATTCGCCTCCGTCAACTCAGGCCAGAAGGAGGCTCCGGGCCAATCGACGAGGGCCCCGTAGCCCTTGGGCATCGTGGACCAGTCAACCGGCCGCCCCTCGATCGCATCGGTCCATCCAGGTATCTGAGACGGGTCGACGATGATCTCGAACATATGGTGGCAGGGTTCGCCCAGTAGTTGCTTGAGCGCAAGCTTCAACGAGTTCGTCCCCGTCCGACCCACTCCAGCTCCGACAACCTTCAGTGCCATTGGGTTCCGCCGATCTCTCGTGATTGGTTACTCGCTGGTGCCGTGGCACTACTGCCCAGCCGCTCGTGAGACATCTCCACAAAAGAGGAGGGCATGCCGGACAAGCTAGCAAGGTGGGAGCAATCCTGGGTTGGGGACGGACCATGCTGGATGGCGTCGATGGGCCGAGCACCGGCTGCGGTTGGGGCGTGCTTACCGCGTGCGCAAGATGTCCGTGATGATCGACGACCCAACGACGACCCAACGACGTCCCAACGACGACCCATACATCGGCCCGTGCCCCACTGATGCGACGACCCGCCGCACCCGCCACCGGGCCGACCTCCGCCGGCGCCAAGACCGCATCGCCTGACCTCGATCGTCACGGCGTCCCCGTCAGGCCGGACGCGACCTGGACGATGGGGGCGAACACGACCGGTGAAGTCGAGGCAGGCCCCTTACGGATCCACCGGGGGCGACGACGCCGGGGCGGGCGTCCTGAGCCGTGTTTGTTCGGGGTCGAAGTAGCTAGCATTTGGAGGTGCTCGTAGGGGACACCACAAGCCAAGACACCACAAGCCAATAGGAGGGCAGAAGGAGATGGCCAAAGGCGAGTCGCAGACCCCTTCCCAGCTGATCGACGCGAGGATCAAAGAACTGGGCGACTGGCGGGGCGAGACCCTCAGCCGCCTTCGCTCCCTCGTCAAGGCCGCTGACCCTGAGGTCGTCGAGGAATGGAAGTGGCGTGGAGTGCCAGTGTGGTCGCACAACGGAATTCTCTGTACGGGCGAGACCTACAAGAGTGTCGTCAAGATGACCTTTGCCAAGGGGGCATCTCTTGAGGACCCCTCGGGTCTCTTCAATTCCAGTCTTGAGGGGAACACCCGCCGTGCCATCGACTTCCACGAGGGCGAGAAGATCGACGAGAAGGCGCTGAAGGCCCTCGTTCGTGCCGCGGTGACTTGGAACGAGTCCAAACGCTGAATCCCGTCAGTGGCCCCGGCCCGGGAGTGGATGCCCCCGTGGCCGCCATTCACTGGTCATCGACCTTGGCCCCGGCTCCTATCGGCACCGGCCCTCCAAGACCAAGTAGCTGCGCTTGAGCATCGTCGAGATGCACCTGGAACCACGTGAGCAGTTCGTCCACGACGGCACGCACGTCAGGTGACCGCTCTTTCGCTTGCAGCTCCCGGGCGATGTCCATCTTCCTTTTGGTGCCTTCAATGAAGTCGACGAGCCGCGCTCGCTGGACGGGATCACATCGGGTCATGATGCGAGGATAATGGGTTCTGATAGGGCAGACCCTAGGAGGCGGTAGGGCCAACTCTCCAGGGTGGAGAGGGCGTACCTGCAAGAAGGGTCGGACGTACCCCCCGAAAGTGGAGTAGACCTGATGGGGTTACCGGTCCGGCAGTCCGAGCAGGATCCCCTGCAACCCGGCGCCGAGTGGGGACTGAGCGTCCAGCTCCCCTCTTGAAACGATCGACGCCGAGGCAACTCCATGATGGCCTCAACGGGACCGCCAGATGAAGCCACGTGCACCGGTTCGGGAAGCATTCCCGAACTGTTCGACGATGCCATCGAGGGGACCCGCTTTGCTGGGTGCTCGGTCTGCGGGCGAGTGGTTCCCGTCGGCCGTACCGTCGAAGATCACTGATCCAATTGGATCAGAGGTGGACGTGGTGGCGTGAAGCTCCAATGACGGACGTCGGTAGGCGGGCACCCCGCCCGATCCGAGCTGGCGCACCCGCTCAATCCGGGCGCTTTGATGCGAGGCCACGACCGCGCCGAGGCGGCGTCTGCGAACGGTTGACCACCGGTCTGCCGAGCGCAGCGTGCCGATATGGGGGACGATAGCTGAAGCACCCGACCGTTTTGCCGCAGTGGTTGAACGGCCCGCCGACCAAGCTTCCTACGGATGGAGTTCGCGTCCACGGGGTGGTCCATGGCGCGAACTCGGTGGCGGCCTATCAGTGGGCTGGCGTCACGACGGCGGCCACAAGGAGCCATCCGACCACGGCGACGACCCCGGAACCACGATGATTCGTAGGCACCGGATTCGATCTCCCATTCAGCCGCAAAGCCGGATGAGAACTCGGCCGCTGAACACTCACCTCGTTCAAACCGTCGTACCCATGGGCTCGCCAACCATCGGTGCCACATCTCCTCGTCGGCAACCATTCCAACCATCTTCTGCAGAGAGATCACTCCACCGAGCTCGACGAGGACACCTCCAAGGTCAAACAGGACGAATTCGACGTCAGGTTCCACCATCCCCGCAATGCACTGCGGGTCACATTGCCGTGTTGGATGTGCTCTAGGAGGGACACGACGAAATCGAGATCAACTGCGGAATTGGACCGAGTCTGGAATCATTCGGGCATTCGATGAGGACGACCGACGTCGAATGGGGTCCGACGGAGTACGTCGAGAGCATAGGACCTTGTCGATGACACCCTTGATTTGGGTTGGGTCTCAAAACCGACCCGTAGTTCAGCGCCAAAATGGCGCTCGACAGATGGGCCATTCGGGTACATACTCAGCTCGTGGGTGTGTCCCCGAAACGGCTGAATATCCCCGACGCACGTGGCCACGGGGCGTCACTTCAGATCACGAGGCACTCGGAGCAACAGAAGGTCGTCCTCAGCCACTGGCGGGGCGGCATCTGCGTAGCGTCGACACCTGTCGACCTTGCCCAACTACCGGCCATGATCGGTGTGCTGGCGGAGGCGTTGGGAGATGCTGCAGCAGTGGCACACTCCCCCATCACCGAAGGCCCACCGACTCCTTCGGTGTGGTACAGGCTTGCGGGACGATTCCGGCCGACCCTTGCCAAGATCGTGGAGCTGCCGCATCTGCACGGTGATCAGGGAGTCGATGTTGAGTAGCTCCGGACGGTAACCCCCGCGATCGGTAGGCGGGCTCATGGATGACCTGGTCAGTGCGGTAGAGACGTCGATTCGATCGGCTCCCACATCCTCGGTGGAACAAGCCGTCTTCGGTGTGGGGGCAGAGTGGATCGACAAGCTGGTACTTGCAGCAAACGAGGTAAGGAACACCGAGATCATCTCCACCACGCTTCTCTGATGTCGGCCTGGAAATGCTGCCCCTCGCCCGTTGGCTATGGCAGCCAAGGGGCCGGCCTGTCAGGCTGGGAATGTGTTCGAACGCTTCACCGCCTCTGCCCGCCAGGTCCTCGTGCTGGCCCAAGAGGAGGCCCGCCTGCTCGGCCATAGCTTCATCGGCACGGAGCACCTACTGCTCGGGCTTCTCCACCAAGACGGCGAGGCGGCCAATGTGCTCACTGAGCTGGGGGCATCGCTCATCGCAGTCCGCGAGCGGACCGAAGCGACGATCGGGCTCGCCGGAAGCCCACCAACGGGGTCACCGCCGTTCACCCCGCGATCGAAGAAGGTGATGGAGCTGTCCTTCCGGGAGGCACTACAGCTCGGACACAGCAACATCGGCACCGAACACATCCTGCTCGGACTCGTCCGGGAGGGAGAGGGTGTCGGGTGCCAGGTACTGGTGATGCTCGGCATCGACCTCGCTGAGGTGCGGCAGCGAACCATGCAACAGCTCGCTGGGGCCCAAGGACGCGGACGCCGGACGACTCCCCCGTGCAGGCGGCATCTTCGGTCGGCGGCCGTCGTTCAGCATCGGTAGTGGCGTGTTCGTTCTGTGGCCTCTCTGCCCCCGAGTCGGGTCGACTGGTGGCTGGAGACAACGCCTTCATCTGTGAGCACTGCATCCGTCGATGGTCCACGCAGCTCGGTCCAAGCTCGGTGAGTGCGGGGCATACCTGGGTGTCGAGGGCATCGTCGATTTCTCCTCCCACGGTGATCGAGCCAGAGGGGGCCGACGATGCACGGGCCCAGATCAGAGCAGCATTTGCCGCCAGCCGAGTGCCCAGCGAAGACGGCCGGTCGGTTCCGACGGTGGAGGGGGGAGGCAACCTTGGGCCAACTCTCGCCGAGGCCAACGACCGGCATCGAGGCATCGTCGGCGAGGGGTCAGACGTAGTCATCTCTGCCGATGAGATCCACTTCAGCGATCCAGGACGGGCCGCCGTCGTGTTCTCCATAGCCATAGGAGACAGGTTGCTACTCGGGGGGCAACGGGGCGAGGCGCTCTTGGTCGACGGCATGTGGAAGATGGCCCGTTCCACCTTCGCCCAACTCATGACGTTGGCAGGAGTGGCCTGTCCGCCTGAAGCTGAGTGATTGGCTCGGCGGCCCGTGTGCATATCCCTCGACTCGGATCTCGTGATCTACGACGGCCCTGGCCTGGGACACCGTTGGGGCAAATCTGGCCCAGGTGGGAGCGGGACCCAATGGCCATTCCCAAGTCCCGGTACCCCCTTGACGCGATGTTGAGAGCATGAACCGGAATTTCACAACGAGCCAATGGCCATACACGGCCTCTAAACCAACCCCCGGAATTCTGGAGCTCTTTGGTGGGCTACGGCTAAATCACACCTGACCTGCCCATTCGTTGACCTGGTCCACTCGTTGGGGTCACCCCCACGTGGTCGGGCTGCCGGGATTTGAACCCGGGACCTCTTGACCCCCAGTCAAGCGCGGCTAACCAAGCTGCGCCACAGCCCGTCCCTGGTCAGCGCCGTGAGGGAAGTACGTGGCACTGTCCTAGGGGATCATCCGTCAACACCTTGCGAGCAAGAGGCTGTCAGCTGACCCGGCGAGATCCTACTCAAACCTGAACCGGCGCCGGACCGGATCATGCTGGGAGACCTCGGCGCCCCTCGCAGACGGCGATCGAACTGCCCGCTACCGGGGGGAAGGATCGAGCCTTCTCGGAGTGATCCCCGACCTCGGCGATCCAATCGCCCGGCGATCGCGCCCCGGCTCAATCGGAGGCGGGCGATCCGAAATGAGGTGGTCGGCTCCACCGTGGCTCACTGATTCGGCCGCAGCTGGCGATCCATCGGCACTGATCGCTTGGGCGAGCGTGTGGAGCCCGTCAGTCCAGCGCCCACCTCTGTGTGACGGCGGTGGACGAAGGAGATCGACCGCGTTGACCACGGGAACTGCTTCGCCTGCACCGCGGTGGACGGTCGGTGAGTGGCGACGACGGAGCGAGTGGTTGCCCCTGGGCACTCTGATCCCCTACCCGAGTTGCCGCACTCCAAACGCGGTGCGGGTACCGACGGGTGCGTCGCAAGCGGTGCCGATGAGGGAAGACACCGGCTGCAGGCCGACCAGCGGTGCGGGAATGCCCAGTGAACTGCTGTTTTGCCTCATCCTGCAAAACGTGACGACAACCTCGCGTCGTGGTACTTCTGGGTCCGGCAGCATGCGCGTCGCGTTGCGCCGTCGGTCAGGCAGGTACGGCAGCTACCGTTCGTCGGTTCTCCGCCTCCGATGAGCGGTAGCTGTCACCTAACCTGCGATGCGAGCCGGGTCGGGCCGTGTTCACGACTCCTGGGTACCGAACCGCTGCTGGTCATGTGGGCCTAGCGCGGCCCCAGTTTGGCGGTGATCAGCGAGCCGATGAAGTTGTAGCCCTTGGTGTTGGCGTGGATGTCGCCTGGGATCGAGCAGAAGTAGGTCAGGGTGCAGACCTCCCAGACCGAGTCCGGAACCCCTTTGCCGAACCCCTTCAGCTTGGTGGTGGGGCCACTCGGGACGGCTCCCGTCCACGGGTTGGTGTCGGCGCCGGCGGTGGCCTTCTTGTACGGGGCGTCGGTCACGTTCACGAACGCCCCCCGGGTCACCGAGGTGTAGGCGGCGCTGAGCGTGGGGTTGATGAGGGCGTCGAAGGCGGCCACCGACTCTCCGGCCAGGGTGGGATTGGTCTGACCCACCGGGAAGACGTCGTCACCCAGGATCACGTCGGGATAGGTGATCCCCACCAGGTGGGCCGAGGTGTCGCCTGCCGAGGTGAGGGCGGCATCGAGGTCGCTCACCAGGTTGTCGACGTTGGTCTTGATGGTCCCCTGGGCGGCGAGCACGCACGTGATGGGATTGGCGGCGTTGGCACAGGCGGTGACGTCGTTGCCGCCGATGGAGACGGTCACCAGGCCCACCTGCCCAGGATGAGCGGCGATGAACGCCACGGCCGCATCGACCTGGTCGGTGGTCGGATAGGGCACCCCGTGGTAGCCGCCGAGCTCCCCGGCGGGCAACCGATCTGGGTGAAGAGCGACGTCGTCGTGGCGCCTCCGCAGCCGAAGTTCTCCAACTGGAGCTTCTCCCTCTTGGCCACGTACCCGGTGAAGCCGGCCGTGTTGCCGAGCGTCGGGTTCTGATAGCCGACCGAGTACGAGTCACCCAAGGACACGTACAGGAGCGGGGCCGTCTTGGCCGGCATGGCGCCGCCTGGCCGGTACCCGAGACAGTGAGGAGGCCTGCCACCATCACGCCGGCGCCAGCCACCGCCACTCGAGCCAGAACGGAATGTCTGCGCATCGCTCTTCCCCCCATCGGGCCGTGATGTCCACGACCGCCGTCCATTCGTTGCTACCACAACCAGCCGGCGGGCCTGGCAGTCGGGACCGAGCCGGCCGCCCTAGCTAGATGTGGTGCACCACCCAGGTGATGCCCTGGAATGCCCGGTACCCCAGGTAGATGACGGTGGCCACCAGCATGAACTTGAAGTACCAGGGGGACTTGCGGTGCTCCAGGGGCACCGCCCCGCACTCGGGACAGGTCCCCTCGGTCGGTCAGCTCCTCCGCTTCGAGCCGCTGGTCGCACTGCTCACACCACGGCACCGCTCAGCGACCTCCGGTCGCTCACGGTCATCGCCGGCGACCCCCACCCCCGTTGGCACCCTTGGCCCGCACCCGGAGCTTGATGGGCGTCGGACCGAGGTCGAATCGCTCGCGCAGGCCCCGCTCCACGTAGCGGAGGTAGGTGGGCTGGAGCCGACCGTTGGTGAACAGGGTGAAGGTCGGGGGGTCGTTGGCGCCCTGCACGGCGTACTGGATCTTGGCCCCGACCGGAGGATGCGCCATCTGGATGGACTTGAGGGCCCGGTTGAGCTCCCCGGTCGGGATCCTCGAGTGGTAGGCCTCCTCGGCCGCGGCCACGGCCGGCAGGATGTGGTGGACGCCGAGGCCCGAGAGGGCGCTGACCCGGAGCACGGGGGCGTCCCCCAGGAAGGCCAGCCGGTCCCCCACGTCGGCCAGGATGTCCCGGCGGTCCTCGGTGGGGATGAGCTCCCACTTGTTGAGGACCACCACCGTCGGACAGCCGGCCGCCCCCACCCGCTCGGCCAGGCGCTGGTCCTGGTGGGTCACCCCGGCGGTGGCGTCGATGACCAGCAGGGCGATGTCCGAGCGGTCCAGCGCGTCCAGCGCCCGCAGCACCGAGAAGTACTCGGTCCCCCGTTCGGTCCGGGACTTGCGGCGCATGCCGGCGGTGTCGACGAAGCAGACCGTCGCCCTCCGGCGTCTCGACCACCGTGTCCACCGCGTCGCGGGTGGTGCCCGGGGCGTCGTGGGTGACCGAGCGCTCGTCGCCCACCAGCCGGTTGAACAGGGTGGACTTCCCGACGTTGGGCCGACCGACCAGTGCCACCCGGGGGATGCCGTGGGCGGCGGGCTCGCTGCCGACCAGGTCGGGGACGTCCTCGTCGCCGGGCACCCGCTCCCGGGCCTCCGACGCGCCGCTCGGGCGTCGATCGGGGGCGGGAGCAGGCCGACCACGTCGTCGAGGAGGTCTCCCGTCCCCCGCCCGTGGAGGGCGCTGATCGGCCACGGGCGCCCCGAGGCCGAGGGCCATGGCGTCCCAGGCGTCGGCTTCGCGCTGGGACGAGTCCACCTTGTTGACCACCACCCGCACCGGTCGGCCGGAACGCTTGAGCACGCGGGCCACCGCCAGGTCCTCGTCGATGAGGCCGACGGTGACGTCCACCACCAGGAGGACGACGGCGGCCTCGGCGATGGCCCGTTCGGCCTGGGCGCTGACCTGGGCGTCGAGCGGATCATCGGAGGACAGCCATCCCCCGGTGTCGACGACGGTGAACGCCCGCCCGCACCACTCGGCGTCGAGCTCCTTGCGGTCCCGGGTCACGCCGGGCCGCTCCTCGACCACCGCGGCCCGCCGGCCGACGATGCGGTTGACCAGCGTGGACTTCCCGACGTTGGGACGTCCGGCGATGACCACCAGCGGCCGCTCCCGGTGTCGACGCCCCGCGTCGGTCCGGGGCCGGTCATCGGGAGCCCCCGAGGGTCACGGGGACCCGCTCGGGCCGCTGGACCGGCGGAGGCCGTCGATGGCCGGTCCGCCCGACTCGAGTGCCCGGCGCAGGGAGAGCCCGTCGGTCGGCCACCACCTCGACCGGCCGGGGCAGGTCGGCCGAGGGTCAGGTCGTCGAGGAACCGGCCCTCGGACAGGCAGGCGTCGGGCAGGAGGTAGCGGTGCCCCTCGGGCTGGTGCTCCGAGGACCTCGGTCAGATCGGTGCCGGTGAGGAGGCCGGACACCCCGATGTTCCCGCCGAAGAAGCGTGTTGGCCACCGGCACCAGCCGGATGTCGTCCCGGCCGAGGCTGTCGATCAGGGGTCCGAGTACCCGGGCGCCGTACTCGCCGGTGAGGATGGCGATCGGCGCCGCCGGTCGACGGCCGCGCCGGGTGGCCCCGGCCGCGGGCGGCCCGGTAGCCGGCGGCCGGGGCCCCGTCCACCGCGGCGAAGAAGCCCGGGCCGCACCCCGAGGGCGGCCCGCTCGTCACCACCGAAGGCGGCCTCGAAGGCCCGGGCCATGCCCAGGCCGTTCTCGTGCTGGGGGAAGCCCTCGTAGGTGGCGGCGGCCGGGAACGGCCGCTCGGCCATCAGGTAGTACTCGTCGGCGGCGAACACCATGCGCCGGCCGAGCGCGGCGAGGAACGTCTCCTGCCATCGCTCCACGGTGTCGCAGACCGCCGCGGCCTCCTCGCGGGTGTGGGGTCGCATGGCGGCTCTCGTGGAGAAGCGGCTCACGCCCGAGAGGCACGCAGGCCACGGTGGCGAGCCGCGGGTAGCGGTCGAGCACCCCGGCCAGGGTGTCCTCCAGCACGGCTCCGTCGTTCCTGCCCGGGCAGACCACCACCTGGCCGTGGACCTCGATCCCTCCCGTCCAGCAGTGCGCCCAGCCACCGCAGGCTCGTGGCGCCGCGCCGGTTGCGCAGCAGCTCGGCCCGCATGCTCCGGATCGGTGGCGTGGATGGACACGAACAGGGGGCTCAGCCGCTCGGTGAGCACCCGCTCGAGGTCCATCTCGGTGAAGCGGGTCAGCGTGGTGAAGTTGCCGTAGAGGAAGGACAGCCGGTAGTCGTCGTCCTTCAGGGAGAGACTCCGCCGCATCCCCTTGGGGAGCTGGTGGATGAAGCAGAACTCGCAGTGGTTGTCGCAGGTCCGCACCCGGTCGAAGACGGCCGAGGAGACCTCGGCCCCGAGCGGCTCACCGGGCTCCTTGGCCACCCGCAGCACGAGGTGATCGGTCCGTGCCGCGGCGCTGGACCACGAGGTCCAGATCGGGCTCGTCGACCAACAGGCTGTACTCGATGACGTCCCGGGGTGACCGTCCATTGAGGGAGAGGAGCTCGTCCCCGGGCCGCAGGCCGGCCAGGTCCGCCGGTGACGCTTCCGTGACGGCGACGACCTTGGGTGCCGTCGTCACTCGGGGCGCCGACATGCGACCAGGCTACCCGGTCCCCCCTTCCGTCTCCCGTCGCGTCGGGCCGGTCGGGCCGTGGCCCCGGTAGCCTGGGTCGGTGACCGTGGACCGAGTGCTCCTGGCCGAGCCGAGGGGGTTCTGCGCCGGGGTGGAGAAGGCCATCAAGGCGCTGGCCTGGATGGTCCGGGTCTTCGAGCCTCCCGTGTACTGCTACCACGAGATCGTCCACAACCGGCACGTGGTCGACCAGTTCCGGGCCCAGGGGGTGGTCTTCGTCGACGACGTGGACGAGGTGCCCACCGGGCGCCCCGCTGATGCTCTCGGCCCACGGTTCGGCCCCCGACGTGGTCGCCGCGGCCCGGTCCGGGGGCCGGGTGGTGGTCGACGCGGTCTGCCCGTTGGTGACCAAGGTCCACCACGAGCTGCGGGTGCGGGCCCGCAAGGGCTACACGGTCCTCTACGTGGGCCACCACGGCCACGAGGAGGCGGTAGGGACCATGGCGGTGGCGCCCGCGTCGGTGCGGCTGCTGGAGCGGGTCGAGGACGTCGACCGGCTCGACGACCTCGGAGCCGACGGGGACGGAGGCCCAGGTGGCCCTCCTGGCCCAGACCACGCTGAGCCACGACGAGTGGGCAGGCATCGTGGATCGGGCCCGCGAGCGGTTTCCCGACCTCTGGATGCCCAATCGGAGCGACCTGTGCTTCGCCACCACGAACCGGCAGGCCGCCCTGAAGGCCCTGGCCGGCCAGGCCGACGCGGTGGTGGTCATCGGATCGGAGAACTCGTCCAACACGGTGGCTCTGGAACAGGTGGCCCGTTCCTTCGGCTGTCCCCGGGTGATCCGGGTCAACGACGCCTCCGAACTGCCCGACGACCTGTCCGGCGTCGTGGGGGTCACCGCCGGAGCCTCGGCCCCTGAGGCCCTGGTGCAGGCGGTGGTGGCCCGACTGGCCCCCACCGACGGGGTCCACCGGTCGCCGGTCACCGTGGAAGAGGAGTACTTCCCGCCGCCCCCCGAGCTGCGGGAGCTGCTCCGGGGGCTCGAATCGGCCCTCGGCCTCCTCAATGGGGTTCCGGTCGCCGAGGAGGAGGGTCCTGAGGCCGGCGGTGAGCCGGCCAGCATGGTCCTGGCCCGGGACCGGACCACTGTTGCCGCCGATGTGCTCGAGCACATGGCCAGTTCGCCAACCTGACTCCACGGCTAGCAGGTGCCGAACGGCCGTTTTGGCGCGAGACTGTGCGCATGACGACTTCGTTCACCAGCATGGATGTGTCCACCGCGGAGCAGTGGGCGGTGATCGGTACCGAGACGGTCAACCATCAGGGCCGCGTGGCTGACCGGGTGCTGGCCATGCTGGAGTCCTTGGCCGACGTGGTCGATGGATTCGCCGTGGACCAGCTCACCCACTGCCTGCAGACGGCCACCCGGGCGGAGCGGGCCGGCGCCGACGACGAGCTCGTGGTCGCCTCCCTCTGCCACGACATCGGCAAGGCGGTGTCGGTGCCCAACCACCCGCGGATCGCCGCAGAGATCCTGCGGCCCTACGTGCGGCCCGAGGTGACCTCGGCCATCCTCGCCCATCAGGACTTCCAGGGTCGGCACTACTACGCCCATTTCGAGATGGACCCGAACATGCGGGACCGCTACCGCGACGAGCCCTGGTACGAGCTGGCCGAGCAGTTCGCCGACGAGTGGGACCAGACGAGCTTCGATCCCGACTACCCCACCGAGCCGCTCTCCCACTTCGAGCCCAAAGTGCGGGCCGTGTTCGGGCACCCCCACGTCATCATCTGATGGCTCCGACCCAACGCCACCGCTGGCTGACCCGGCCCGACAGCCGCGAGTCGAAGCGCAGGGCCGAGCTCATCCGCTACGTGCGCCAGCAGGCCCGTGACGACTTCGAGGCCCGCTATCCCGAGGTGAGGTTCGCCCCTGTGGTGGCGGTCATCGCCGCCTATGAGGAGGAGCAGAACATCGGTGCCGTGCTGAAGGCCATGCCGGCCTTTGTCGATGATCTGGAGGTCACCACGCTGGTCGTGGTGGACGGCGGTACTGACGGCACCGCGAACGTGGCGCGGGACGCCGGCGTACTCACCTGCGTCCTGCCCGTCAACCTCGGCCACGGGCAGGCGCTCAAGCTGGGCTACGAGCTGGCTTCGGCCCACGGCGGCCGCTACGTGGTCACGTTGGATGCCGACGGACAGAACGATCCCGCCGAGATGGGCGACCTGATCCGGCCCGTGCTCGACGGCGAGGCCGACTTCGTGATCGCCTCCCGGCGCCTCGGCGTGGACCAGACCACCGACCGGTTCCGCCGGGCCGGGGTCACCCTCTACGCGTCGATCCTCAACGGGATCATGTCCCAGAAGCTGACCGATTCTTCCAACGGCTACCGGGCCTTCCGGATCGAGCTGCTGGAGGACATCGTCCCCCTGCTGGTGGAGGACCAGTACCAGACGGCCGAGGTGGTCATCACCGCCTCCAGTCGGGGGTGGCGCATCACCGAGCGGCCCACGGTGTGGCACCCCCGGGCCTCGGGCACCTCCAAGAAGGGTGGCAATCTCTTCTTCGGCCTCCAGTACGGTCGGGTCATCGGGGCCAGTTGGTACCGTTCGAGCCGGAGCCGCCGGGATCGACCACCGGCGCACTGAACCCATCGTCCGTCGTCCCCTTGGGTACGAAGGAGTGGGGCGGAGCGACTCAGTACCGCCCGGCGACCGCCACCGAGCGGTCGTAGAGGTCCTGCAGTGACGTGGTGAGCTCCTCGGTCAGGGTGTGGATGGTGCTACGGGACACCCTCCCCGAACCCGTCCGGGCCGGAGGAGCCAGCGGGCGCCCCACGATCAGGTGGATGTGCCGCGGTCGCGGCAGTCGCTTGCCCTTGGGCATCACCGAGGCCGACCCCCCGATGCCCACCGGCACCACGGTGGCGCCGGTCCGGGCGGCGAGGAAGGCCACGCCCTCGTGAAGGTCCTGGACCACCGGCCCGGCCCGGCGTTCGCCCTCGGGGAACAGGATCAGCACCTCCCCCGCATCGAGCACCTGCTGAGCCCGGCGCAGGGCCTCACGGTCAGCCGACTCGCGATGGACGGGGAAGGCCCCCACGGCGGGGAGGATCCGGGCCAACGCCCCGTGCTTCCACAGGCTGTCCTTGGCCATGTAGTGGAGCTTGCGCGGGGTGACCTGGGAGGCCACGAAGAAGTCGATGAACGATCGGTGCACCGGGGCGATGATCACCGGCCCGGTTTCGGGCACCTGGTCGGCACCGTCCACGGTGGTGCGGAACAGGAGGCGGTTGAGACAGCGCACCAGCAGCCGCAGGAATTGGTAGATGGGAGTGAAGCTGGTGTCGACTCGGACCTCGAGGTCGACCGGTCCTTCCGAGTCCCGCGTCCTCGCCTCACCCCCGCCGGTCACAGCCACGTGACCACCTCCTCCACGATCTCGTCGACCGCCCGGTCCGTGGTGTCGATGACCCGAGCCCCCTCGGCCACACCGAGGGGCGAGGCCGCACGGGTGCTGTCGATCCGGTCCCGACGGGTCAGGGCAGCCGAGCCCTCTTCGGGTCGACGTCGGGCCCGCTCCTCGGCCGAGGCGGTGAGGTAGATCTTCAGGTCGGCGGCGGGGAACACCACCGAACCGATGTCCCGGCCCTCGATGATGCCCCCGCCCCGCTCGGCGGCCCACTCCCGCTGCCGGCGGACCAGGACCGCCCGCACCTCGGGATTGGCGGCCACGGCGGACACGGCGGCGCTGACCGCCGGACCCCGGATCGCCGCGGTGACATCGGTGCCGTCCACGCTGACCTGCTCGCCCACCCTGATCTCGACCGAGTTGGCCACCGCAGCGACGGCTGGGCGGTCGCCGGGGTCGATATCCCGGTCGAGGGCGGCCCAGGCCACCGCCCGGTACATGGCCCCGGTATCCAGCCTGTCGATACCCAATCGGGCGGCCAGGGCACGGGACACCGTGGACTTGCCCGACCCGGCCGGGCCGTCGATGGCGATGGTGGGCAGGGGGTGGATCTCGGTACCGGTCACGGGGAGCCCGCCGACGAGTTGGTGAGCTGGGCCAGTGTGCGAACGAACCCCGGGTAGCTGGTGGCGACCACGTCCCAGCCGCTGATGGTGGTCTCGCCGGTCCCGGGGGGGCAGGCTGCCCCGGCCACGGCCGCGGCCATGGCCATCCGGTGGTCACCCCCCGCGTCCACGGCCGCCGGCCGCAGGGCTCCGCCGGACCCGTGGACGACCAGGTCGTCCCCCTCGATGGTGGCCTCGGCCCCGAAGGCCCGCACCAGCGAGGCGGTGGCGGCGAGCCGGTCCGATTCCTTCACCCGCAGCTCCCCCACGTCGCAGAACCGGGTGGTTCCGACGGCGGCCGCGGCAGCCACGGCCAGGACGGGCACCTCGTCGAGGGAGGGGATCTCCGCAGCCTCCACCACCGTGCCGTGCAGCGCACAGGTGTAGCCGGTCACCGATCCGGTGAGGTTGCCCGTCTCCTCCAACTCGATGGTGGCTCCCATCCTCCGCAGGACGCCGAGGAAGCCGAGGCGCTCGATACCCAGCTGGATGTCGGCCACCGTGACCAAGCTGCCCGGGACGATGACGGCCGCCACCACCCAGAAGGCCGCCTGGGAGGGATCCCCGGGGACGGCGTAGGTGCCCGGGGCCAGGCTGCTCCTCCGTACCCTGATCGTCCTGCCCCCGCCGACCCGGGCAAAGTCGATGTCGGCCCCGGCGGCGGCCAGCATCTCCTCGGTGTGGGCGCGGGTGGCCACCGGTTCGTGCACCACGGTCTCACCGTCGGCGGCGATGCCGGCCAGGAGGATGGCCGACTTGACCTGGGCGCTGGCCATGGGAGGCTCGTAGGTGATGCCGGTGAGGGGTCCCCCGGTGACGGCGACCGGCGGCAGGCAGCGGTCCCCCTCCCCCACCACCGTGGCGCCCATGAGTCTGAGCGGTGCGGCCACCCGGTCCATGGGCCGGCTCTGCAGCGAATCGTCCCCGGTGAGGCGGGTGGTGCCCGGCAGGGTGGCCGCCACCCCGGCCAGCAGGCGCATGCCGGTGCCGGAGTTGCCGAGGTCGATCGGGCTGTCGGGGACATGGAGCCGGGACCGGCCACCGGTGACGGTGACGGAGCTCCCGTCGGTGCCCACCTCGGCACCCAGGGCGGCCACCGCGGCCAGGGTGCGGGCCACGTCGTCGCCGTGGGACAGTCCGTGGATGATGGAGGTCCCCTCGGCCAGCGCGGCGAGAAGGAGGGCGCGGTGGGAGATGGACTTGTCCCCGGGAACGGTCACCGTGCCGTTCAGGGGCAGGCCGCCCGGCACGGACTGCACCCCGGCGGGGTGCGGGAGACCGCCCCCGGGCTCGGTCGGTGCCGACGGCTCGGTCATCGGGTGGTCCCGATGGGTGAGGACGAGGCCCGGTAGCCCCGGTCGGACAGGGTGGCGACGAGGGTGGGGGCCGAGAGCTGGTCCACCACCAGCACGAGGACGCCGCGGTCCCCGTCGGCCGAGTGGGCGATCTCGAGGTCGACGATGTTGATGCCCAGTTCCGCGGCCAGCACGGTGACTTCGGCGATGGACCCGGTGCGGTCCTGCACCGGGATGCGCACCTCGACGAGCTCCTCGGGCTGCGGAGCCCGGTCCGAGAGCACCCGTCGGGCGGCGGCGGCCCGACCCAGGATCTCCAGCAGCGAGTCGTGGTCGTGCTCGGCCACCCGACGACGCATGGCCCCGAGGGCCTCGATGAGGAGGTCGAGGGTGGCCACGATGGCCTCGGCGTTGTCATCGCAGATGTCCGGCCAGATGGACGGCTGCCCGGCGGCGATGCGGGTCATGTCCCGGAAGCCACCGGCGGCCAGCTGGAGGAGGACGGCATGCTCCTGGCCGAGGCCGGCGGCCAGGTCCATCAGGGTGGCCGCGGTCAGGTGGGGAACGTGGGACACCACGGCCACCAGGGCATCGTGCTGGGCCGGGGCCAGCGCCACCACGTCGGCCCCCATCTCGGCCAGGACGTTGCGGACCAGGGCGTAGGCATCGGGATCGGTGGCGGGCGTGGGGGTCAGGACCCAGGTGGCTCCGACGAAGAGATCGCCGCTGGCGCCTTCCACCCCCACCTGCTCCGAACCGGCCATGGGGTGGCCGCCGACGAACCGGGGATGGTCGATGGCCGCCACCAGCGGACCCTTGACGCTGCCCACGTCGGTGATGATGACCTCGGGATTCCACTGGTCGGACGCCAGGATCTCACCGATGACCTTGGAGGCGGCATGGACGGGGGTGGCCACGACGACCAAGTCGGCCCGGTGGTCGATCCCCTCGGCGGTCAGGGCGCCCAGGGCCACCGCCCGCGCCGCCACCCCTGGTCCGGCGTCTATCCCGCTCACGTGCCAGCCCCGCTCGCGCAGGGCCATGCCCACCGAGCCCCCGATGAGCCCGGTGCCGATGATGGTAGCCCGGCGGACCAGGCGCGGGACGACCCGGGCGGACGTTGGGGGGATGGAGTCGCCCTCAGTCGGGGAGGTCGTCACGGAGTCCCTGCGCGCCCTCGAGGTAGACGTGGTGGATCTGGTCCCGGGTGCGGTCTGTGGTGACATGCAGCATGACCCGGATGCAGCGCTGGACCGACCCGGTGATGGCGAGTTCCCGGGCGCAGATCAAGGGCACCGCGCCCAGGCCCATGGACCGCGCTGCGGTGGCCGGGAAGGTGGAGACGATGTCCTCGGTGGCCGTGAAGAGGATGGAGATGAGGTCGTCCTCGCCCAGGCCGTTCCGGTCCAGGATCTGGCGCAGCAGCGCCACCACCCGCTCGGTGATGGCTTCGGGGGTATCGGCGTCGACGGTGGTGGCGCCGCGGACGGCTCGGACGGAGGTGGACATCAGGCAGGCATGTTACTCAGGCCCGTCGGCCGACCCAACCGCCGGGTCGTCACCGAACACCGGTGCCGGTCCCCCCTCCTCGCCGGTGGGCAGGGCCGCAGCAGCCAGGCTGCGGACCTCGTCGAAGGTCAACGGACGGTACGAACCGGGTCCGAGGGACGGGTCGGCCAGGGGGCCGATGCGGGTCCGCACCAGCCGGACCACCGGATGGCCCACCGCCTCGCACATCCGGCGGATCTGGCGGTTCCGACCCTCGTGGATGACCATGCGGAGGAGTGTGGGGGCGACCACAGCCACCCGGGCCGGGGCCGTGGGTCCGTCGTCCAGCTCGATACCGTCGCGCAGTCGCCGCACCTCGCCGGGGGTGGGCTCACCCTCCACCTGCACCAGGTACTCCTTGGGAACGCCGAAGGAGGGGTGGGTGAGCCGGTGGGTCAGCTCCCCGTCGTTGGTCAGGATCAAGAGGCCCTCGCTGTCCATGTCGAGCCGTCCCACCGGGAACACCCGGGTGTCGTCGGGGACGAGTGCCGCCACCGTGGGCCGACCGTGGGTGTCCTCGACCGTGCTGACCACGCCGGCCGGCTTGTTCACGAGGTAGTGGACCAGACCGGGCCGGACCGGCAGCGGCACCCCGTCGAGCTCGACCAGGTCGGTGTCCGGGTCGACCCGGCGACCGAGGACGGGTACCTCCCCGTTGACGGTGACCCGACCGTCCACGATGAGCTCCTCACACACCCGACGCGAACCGACCCCGATGCGGGCCAGCACCTTCTGCAATCGGTCTCCGGTGGCGAGCGGTGGGTCGGTCCGGTCGGGACCGTCAGCCATCGACGACCGGACGCAGCTGCTCCTCCAGCTCGTCCAGGGTCTCCGGCCCCGGCAGAAGGTCCTCGACCGGCGGGAGCTGGTCCAGCCGGTCGAGGCCGAGACGCTCCAAGAAGGCCTCGGTGGTGGCGTAGAGCACGGCCTGACCGGGGCCCGGGGCCCGTCCGACGGCGGCGATGTAGCCCCGGTGCTCGAGGAGGCGGACCACCCCGTCGACGTTGACACCCCGGAGGGCGGCGATCTGGGCCCGGGACACCGGCTGCTTGTAGGCCACGATGGCCAGGGTCTCCAGGGCCGCCGCCGACAGGCGGGACGAGACGCCCACGTTGGCGAACCGTTCGACGTAGGGAGCCAGGTCCGGGTGGGTCTGGATACGGAAGCCCCCGGCGATCCGGGCCACCTCGAAGCCGCGCCCCTCGGTGCGGCAGGCCTCGGCCAGCTCGTCGCAGAGCGGGTCGATCTGCTCGACCGGAACCTCCAGCAGCTCGGCCAACAGGCCGGCGGGTACGGGCTCCACCGCCACCATCAGGACGGCCTCGATGGCCCGGGCCTCGGGCGAGAGGGGCACGGTCAGCCCTCGTACTCGTCGTAGAGGCCGGGGCCGACGGGCACCGGTTCGCGGTCCCCGGCCACCCAGGCCACTTCGAGGTCGCCGAAGGTGTGCCCCTGGTCGAGGGAGACCCGGCCCTGCTTGCAGAGCTCGAGGAGGGCCAGGAAGCTCACGATGATCTCCATACGGGACGTGAGGTGCCGGGTCAGGTCCCGGAAGGTCGACGTGCCCAGCCGGGGCAGTCTCCGGGCCAGCGAGGAGACCGTGTCGGCCACCGTGACCGTGTCCACGGTGACGTGGTACAGGTCCACCACCGGGACCGGGCGTTCGGCGGTGGCCCGCAGGAAGGCATCGGCGAGGTCCTCGGGCGTCACCCCCTCCAGCAGGTCGGGGGCGTTGACCACGAAGTCGAGGTCCAGCCCGGCGTTCCGGGGGACGGAACGGGCGGCCTGCTCCAAGAGGAGGGCGAATCCGTCGGCCGCGGCCGCGTAGGCCTGGCACTCGAGCAGTCGGGCGAGGAGCAGGTCCCGCTCCTCCCAGCCCACCAGCTCCTCGTCGGTCTCGACGTCGTCGGGGCCGGGCAGCAGGCGTCGGGACTTGAGCTCGACCAGGGTGGAGGCCACCATGAGGAACTCGGACAGGGTCTGGAGGTCCACCGACTCCCAACCGGCGACCTCGGTCACGAAGGCGTCCACCACCGCGGCCAGGGGCACGTCGTAGAGGTCGACCTGGTGGCTGTTGACCAGCTGGAGCAGCAAGTCGATCGGACCCTCGAATGCAGGGGTGGAGACGGTGGCGGCCACGGTCCGACCCTACTGTCTGGCGGCGGCCATTCCGTGCACCTCCGGGCACGACCTACGATGACCCACCATGTCCCGAGTTCTGTCCGGATTGCAGCCCAGTGGGGATCTCCACCTGGGGAACTACCTGGGTGCCCTGCGCAATTGGGTGGCCGACCAGGATGTCCACGATGCGTTCTACTGCATCGTGGACCTGCATGCCCTGACCCTCGACATCGACCCGGAGGACCTCCGTTCCCGGACCCGGGAGACCGCCATCGACCTCCTGGCCGCCGGCCTGGACCCGGCCCGGTGCACCCTCTTCGTCCAGAGCCACGTGGCTGAGCACGTCCGGATGGCCTGGCTGCTGGAGTGCACGGCCACCATGGGCGAGCTGAACCGGATGACCCAGTTCAAGGACAAGGCCGCCGGGAAGGACTCGGTCCGGGTGGGTCTGTTCACCTATCCGGTCCTCCAGGCGGCCGACATCCTGCTCTACGACGCCGAACGGGTGCCGGTGGGTGACGACCAGCGCCAGCACCTCGAGCTGACCCGTGAGGTGGCCATCCGGTTCAACCACCGCTACGGGGAGACCCTGGTGGTGCCGGAGGCGGCCATCCCGGTGGCCGGGGCACGGGTGATGGATCTGCAGCACCCCGAGAAGAAGATGTCCAAGTCGATCAACTCCCCGCTCGGCACCGTCCTGATGCTGGACTCGCCCGAAGAGATCAGGCGCAAGGTGCGCAAGGCGGTCACCGACACGGACGGCGAGGTCCGCTATGACCCCTCGGCCAAGCCCGGTCTCTCCAATCTGCTCGAGCTGTTGGCCGTGGCCACCGGGGGCTCACCGACGGAGATCGCCGGCTCCTACGACCGGTACGGCGACCTGAAGAACGACGTGGCCGACGCCCTCATCGAACTGCTCCGGCCGGTACGCGATCGTCGGGAGGCGCTGGCGGCCGACCCGGGAGCCGTTCCCGCCCTGTTGGCCACGGGGGCCGAGAAGGCCCGCGAGGTTGCTTCGGTCACGTATACGCGGTCGGCGGAGGCCATCGGGCTGCTCGGCCCGGGTTGAGCAGGGCGCAACCGCCCAGGCGTCGGGTGGGCCCGGCCGGTCAGCTCGGAGGCGACGGCCGTTCGAGCCGGGCCTCGATTCCGGTGAGGCGGTCGGCGATGGACTGCAGCGACGCCTCTTGATCGGTGGCCCCCGGTCCGGTGTCGGGCTGTCTGGCCCGGGCCCGGGCCGCCTGGTCGATGAACGACGAGGAGATCTGGGCGGTGACGGTGGCCAGCACGGCGAATCCGACAGCCATGAGCAGTGAGGCAGCGACGCGACCCTGCCAGGTGACCGGGTAGAAGTCCCCGTAACCCACTGTGGCGAGGGTGACGATCGCCCACCACAGGGCATTGCCCACCGTCTTGATGTTCCCGTGGGGTGCCCGCCGTTCGAAGAAGTAGACGACGGTCGTCAAGTTCAAGAACAGGAGGCCGGCGGCTAGGGCGAACCGCCCGAACTTGCCACGCTGGAACACCGACCGGAGGAGTTGGAGGCTGAAGACGACTCGCAGGAACGGAAGGAAGACGGAGGCCACGGACAGGAGGTTGTGGCCCAGGTAGTACCAGTGGTGGGGGGCCAGCTTCGCCCGCACGGCGATATCGACCCCATACACGACGGAGAGGCCGATGCGGAGGGTGAGCAGCAGCACATAGAGGCCATGTTCCGAGGTGATGATGCTCGGCGGGACCACGACCATCCAGATGGTCACGAGGGCGAGCAGGTCGAGCGGGATGCGCCAGCGCCGCTGGTAGGCATCGACCCGGCTCCGGTCGTCTCCGGGCCTGAATCCCCTGTTGGCGATCAGGTAGCGCTCGACGGCGTCGCCGTCACCGCCCCCTTCGGCGGGTAGTTCCTTATCCGTACTGGTCGCCATGCCTTCGACACTGTCACAAGGCGGCTCGGAGGGGGGGCACCTCCGGGCAACGGGATGCCACCGCCACCGCGTGGTCCCCCGCCCCGGTCGGCCCTCTGGATCAATCCGGCGGATCAGACGCCGGCCGGGCCGGGCCCGGGCCGGTGGCGTCCTTCATCGGGGGTGATCATCCGCTCGGCGGCGACGGGAGACGCCGATCAGCTCCAGGGCCGTCCACGCCAGGAGGCCGAGCGCCACGGCGCCGGAGACGACGATCCCCACGAGGGCGGTGGCCGGCCGGTAGCGGAAGGAGACCAGGTACTCCCCCGGTCCCGGCAGCCGGACCTCCTGGACGACGCCGCTGCGCCGCACCGTGAGTGGGCGTGACGGCCCGTAGGCCGCGGCGGCGCCGGTGCCGTGGACGACCTGGACCGAGGCCTTCCACCCGGTGGTCCAGGACGCGCTGCGCACCAGCACGGTTGGAGCCGTCGTGCGGACGGTGATCCGCTGGACGCCGCTCTCGGGCGGGGCGGCGACGGTGATGCCGGTTCCCGGCGCCGTCCCCCCGCCGGGTGCCCGGGCCCAGGCCCACCCCCGGGCGGCCGTGTTGTCGAACACCCCGAAGCTGCCGACCATCCCCCGGTAGACCCAGTGCGGTGCGTTCACTCCGTACTGCAGCTGGCCGTCGAGCGAGACCGCGCCGGTCTCCTGGGTGACGGCCCGGGGGATGCCGACCCTCAGCCGACCGGCGGTCGACCCGAGGATGATCCCGCCTGCCCCCGTCGGATGGTCCAGAGTGACCTCCACCGTGCGGCCGCGGACCCGGAGATCGGCGGCCGGGAGCCAGCGGTTGGCTCCGGTCCGGGTGAGCACACCGACCCGCAGCTCGGCAGGGGGGCCCGCCGCGACGGGGATCGAGAACTCCTCGAGGGTCAGGTTCCCCCCGAAGTACCACGGCCGGGAGGACCCAGTCCCGAGGTCGACGACCGTGGGGGCCCCAAGGGCGGTCGAGGTGTGGTGCGTCGGGTTGGCGGGGAAGTAGACCCGGTTGGCCGGGAGCACGATTCCGGGATTGTTCGTCGAACGGTCCCGGACGGCGGATGCCGGAAGTGGGGTCACGAAGTAGCCAGGCAGGGCGAACAGGGTGCTCACGTTGAGGCGATCCCATACCGGCCCGGCCAGGGTGGTGGGGTCGAGCGTCTCCTGCAGGTGCGACCCGGTGGCGGCGACGTAGTCACCGTCGGTCAATGCCGTGTAGCCCTGGGCGCTGGGCAACTGCCGATAGATGTTGAGGTCGGTCTGTCCGAGGGCGTAGAGCTCGACGGTCTCGAACCGGTCCGGGTCGTAGACGATGAACCGGCCCTGTCCCGTGGCCGCGGCGAACTGGGCGGCGAGGGCGGTGTGGGCCTGAGCCGCCGCCTCGGTGATGGGCGGATTGATCACGAACAGATTGAACAGCGCCAGGTCGGCCACCAGCACCACGGCCAGCTGCCGGCGCAGCCGCCGAACCGAGAACCGGCCGGCGGCGAGCACCGTCCAGGTGGCGGCCCCGGCGATCACCACGCCCGCGGTGACCAGGACGGCGAGACGCAGGCGGGCCCCGGACCCCAGCTGGTACTGGGTCTCCAACAACCGACCGAGGAACGGCCCGGCCAGCCACAAGAGGAGGCCGACCACCACGGTGAAGACGAAGGGGACGGCCGTGAGCACGACCTCGGCCCGCTGTCCGGCTCGCCAGCGGCCGCGAACCGACGTGGGCTCCGCCTCCCGCGGCCCGGGCCCTGACGCTCCGGCGGCGGCCCGTTCCGCGAGCAACAGGTGGAGCCACCAGGCCAAGAGCACGGCCAGGGCCATGTCTACGAGCAGGAGGTTCCGATTGAGCAGCCGTTCGGAGTTCACCCCGGGGACCAGGTACATGAGTCTGGCGAAGGGGGTCTGGTCGCCCAGGGACGACAGCACCCCGATGACCAGGATCCCGTACCAGATCCACCACTGTCGGGACTCGGGCCGCTGGCGCCACCGCTTCAGGAGCAGGCTGAACCCGGCGATGAGGGCCAGGATCCCCACGTAGCTGGTGACCTCAGGAAAGTTATAGGTGCCGACGTAGGTGGCCGGCCACCCCTGGTTGGTGCCGAGGGCGAAGGGCGAGGCGATGAGGGCCAGGAGGCGGTGATCGAGGGAGCCGCTGGTGAAGAAGGAGTACGAGGGGGTGGCCCGCTGCGACTGGGCAAGGAAGGCTAGTCCGGGCAGCCACTGGGCCGTCCCCAATGCCACCCCGGCCACCAGCCCGGCCACTGCCGCCCCCACCGACGTCACCAGCGCCCGTCCTGAGCCCCGGCGGAAGTAGCCCTGGGCGACCAGCCGCCAGATCCAGTAGATCCCCACGAGGACCCCGCTGTCGATGATGGCTTCGGCGGAACCGGCCAACAGGGTGAGTCCGAGGGCGAAGGCCAGCACCAGCACCCATCGGCGTGTCAGCCGCCGCAGCGCCGCCCGGTCGCCAGGACCCGCCGTAGTGATCCCGGACGCGGCGAGGTCCGTCTGGCGTTCGGTGAGGCCGTGGACGGCCAGGAGGATCCACGGCAGCCACGCCGCCCCTGCAATCAGGTCGATGTGAACCTGCTGGGCCGTCATGTATCCGGCCAGGGAGAAGGTCACCGCGCCGAAGGTGGCCGCGGTGGAGGCGATCCCCTGGCGCCGGAGGAACAGGTACATCCCGACCAGGGCCACGTCGTAGGCGGCCACGAGGGTGATGGTCCACGCCGTGAAGATGGGCAGCACGGCGGTCAGCCACGTGAGGGGATAGGCAGCCCCGGCGTTGAAGCCTCCGAGCAGCGGGGTCCCGCTGAACAGGTAGGGATTCCACAGCGGCAGCATTCCGTGACCCAGGTCCTTGCCCACCAGTACCCGCATGGGGAAGTTCTGGATGAAGTTGTCGCCGGACAGGTAGGTCAGCCCGAAGAGCTGGGGGATCCCGAAGACCAGCAACGGGGCCGCGAGGAGCCAGGACCATGCCAGGGTGGGCCCGCACCCATGTCCACCACACAGTCCATCGGGGGCGCAAGGAGGGCCCCGAGCCGGACGGCACGGGCGCGGATCGGCGATCGAGTTCGGTCACGAGGCGGCGGGGGCGGGCATCCCGTCGACGAGTGCGCTGGCCGGGGCTGTACTCACGGTGTGCAGCTGCCCGATCGCCCAGCCAGTCATCCAGGTCAGCACGGCCACACGACCGAGGACGGCCGCGTAGCCGACATCGACGAGTGAGCCGACGTGGTCCGGCCGCCGGAGACCGAACTCGAACCACCAGTCGTAGACGGACAGGGCGCCCAGCGCCACCCCGAAGCGGGCCGGCATCGAGGTCGACCGCCCCGGCGGCGAAGACCCAGAGGATGTACTGGGGGTTCCAGACCTTGTTGACCATCATCCAGGCGAGCAGGGCCATGGCGGTGGCGAGCGCCACGGCACGCCCGTGGTGCGACGGATCGGTGCGCCAGACCTGCCAGGCCCCGAAGGCCATCGCCACCAGGACGGCGAGGAGCGAGAGGCTGTTGATGGCCTGGTGGGTGACGGCCGGGTTCCCCAGCACCTTGCCGAATAGCCCCCAGATCGAGTCCTTCTGCGGGCGGAGGCTGTTGAACCGGATGAACCAGAGGGTGTTCGCCGGGGCCGGCGCCACGAACGGCGCCATCACCACGGCCGTGACCACGGCGAAGGGGATCAGCCAGCGGGCAAGGGCCCTGGCCGGCGCAGGTGCCTCGGGGGCCCGCCGGGAAGGGGCGTCGGCGGGGGGGGTGCCATGGGAATCACCGGTGAGTTCCTTGGCGTGGCGTGACTTCCACCATCGGCTTCCCAGGGCGGCGACAGCCATCGGGGCGACCACCACCGGGAAGAGTTTGAAGCAGGTGCCGACCGCGGTGGCCCCGCCGCTCAGTCGGTGACGGTGCTCGGCGAAGCAGACCACCCCGGCCACGAGGAAGACGACACCGATCAGGTCCCAGTTGACCGCGGAATCCAGCAGCAGGGCGGGTGATGCCGCGATCCACCAGACCGAGGAAGGGTGCTGGCGACCGAGGAGTGCGATCGAGCCGAAGGTGGCCGCTGCCGTCATGACGCCGGTGGCGGCGAGCCAGGCCGCCGGTCCCCCGGGGAGCCAGGTGGGAAGCCAGAGGGCGAAGCCGAGCAGGACCGGGTATTCGATCCGGGAGTGCACATAGGGAAGGGGGTGGATCACCTGGGCCGCATGCACATAGTGGACCAGCTCGAGCCGGATTACTCGCTGTACACGCTGTGGTCCAGGGCCCACAGCGCGTAGGCCCGGGCGTCCCGGGCGTGGGCGAGGCCCCGGGCCACGAGCAGGAAGTCGATAGCCAGGAGCGCGCCGGCCAGGGTGTAGGGCCCCCACCGCCGGGCGGAGACGGCGAGTGGGATCCCGCTCACCCCAGCAGGCCCGCCCACCAGCTGATGACATGGGAGATCAGCTCCGACCACTGGTTGCGGAAGAGCAGGATGAGGATGAACGGGAGAAACATGAGGAAGGGTTGGAGGTTGTAGTACTGCGGCAGCATCCGGGCGGGAAGCAGCCGTTCCAGCACGGCGGCGCCATCGAGGGGTGGGCAGGGGATGCAGTTGAACACGCCGAGGACGATGTTGGCGATCCCGGCGATGAACAGGATCTGGCCCAACAGGTTCGGCGGGTAGTAGTTGGCCGCCACCAGGGCCCGGCTCTCGGGTGAGGCAGTGGCCACGAAGATGACGCCGAGGAGGGCGGCCAAGGCGAAGTTGGTGATCGGACCGACCAGCGAGACCACCACCGTGTGGTTGCGCGGGCTCCGCAGGCGGTTGGTGCTGACGGGCACCGGCTTGGCCCAGCCGTACGCCCCCAGCCCGGACAGGGAGAGGATGGCCGGCACCAGCAGGGTCCCCACCGGGTCCACGTGCTTGATCGGGTTGAGGGTCAGGCGCCCGGCGCGCTTGGCTGTGTCGTCACCGAGGGCGAGGGCCACGACCCCGTGGGACACCTCGTGGAAGATGATCGAGGGGACGAGGACCAGGAAGTAGATGATCTCGAACCGGTTGATCCGGTGCGTGCTGAGCAGGATGACCACGAGGGCCACCGCCACCACCGCGATGATGATCGTCCGCTGATCGGGCTGGTACCGGCGTCGGGGTCGGCCGCTCCCCCCCACGGCGCCCCCTCCGTAGCCTCCGAAGGCCATCAGCGCCGGAGTCCGATCAGGGCCGGTTGGCGTGGTTGATGCAGTAGCGGGTGGCCGGCATCGCCTCGAGCCGGGCCGGGGCGATGACCACCCCGCACACCTCGCAGGTGCCGTAGGTGCCCTCCTCGAGCCGCCCGAGGGCCTGGGCCACCTCGTCCAGGGACTCCTGCAACTGGCCGGCCAGGGCGTCGGCCTCGCCTCGCTCGGCCGTCACCTGGCTGGTATCGGCGAAGTTGGAGTCGTAGTCCAGTCCCCCGCCCTCCCCGTGGCCGAGTTCGGACAGCTCGGACTGCAGCTGGCGCCGCTCGTTCTCGAGGAGTTGGCGGTAGTCGATGGTGGGGGCGTCGCTCGGCACGGAAAAGATCCTACTTGAGCTGGGGCGCAGTAGCTCGCGGGTGGGCCTCCAGGTACGAGGTCCGCAGGTGATCCTGGCTGAGGCGGGTGTAGATCTGGGTGGTGGCGATGGAAACGTGGCCCAAGACCTCCTGGACCACCCGGATATCGGCGCCGTGGGCCAGCATGTGGCTGGCGCACGAGTGCCGCAGGACATGGGGACTGACCACTTCGCCGAGGCCCACCCGCTCGGCCCGGTGATGGACGATCGCCCAGGCCCCCTGTCGGCTGAGCCGGCCGCCCCGGCTGTTGAGGAACACCGCCTCGGCGTCGCTGCGCCGGGCCCACCGCACCGGGGCCATCCGGGGGCGGCCGTGGACGTCCAGCCAGCGGTCGAGGGCCATGCGGGCCGGCCCGCCCAACGGGACCAACCGCTCTTTGGACCCCTTCCCGAACACCCGGAGCAGCCCGTCATCGCCCTGGAGGTCCATGAGCGAGAGCCCCACCACCTCGGAGATCCGGGCGCCGGTGCCGTAGAGGACCTCGAGCAGGGCCCTGTCCCGGAGGTCGGCTGGCTCGGTGCCGGTCACCGAGTCCAAGAGCATGAGCACCTGGTCCTCGTCGAGGGCCTTGGGCAGCCGCCGCGGGATGCGGGGGGACCGCAGATCTGCGGTGGGGTCCCCCTGCAGCGCACCTTCGCTGACGAGGAAGCGGAACAGGCCGCGCAGGGCCGTGGTCGAGCGGGCCATGGACGCCGGGTTCCGACCCTCGTCGCGCAGCTGGGCCAGGTGCCGCTCCAGGGCCCCCGTGTCGGCGTGCACGGGATCGACCCCCGCATCGGCGGCCCACATCTCCCACACGGCGATGTCCCGCCGGTAGGCCGTCAGGGTGTTGCGTGACCGGCCCTTCTCCACGGCCAGCCAGGACAGGTACTCCTCGGCGCCGTCGGTCAAGGGTCGGCCCACGCCCTCAGCGCCCCCCGCCCAGTCGCCGCCGGGCCAGGCCCAGTCCGAGAATGGTGGTGGCGTCGATGATCGTCCCGTCGTCCACCAGGTCGTCGGCCCGGTCCAGCGGGATGAGCTCCAGGCGCATGTAGCGCTCCTCGATGCCCTGCCGGTCGAGGGGCACCGGGGTCAGGCCGGTGGCCAGGTACACCGAGGACCGTTGGTCGCAGAAGCCCGGGGAGATGGCGGTCCGCGTGAGGAGGTCCAGCCGGTCGGCGGCGTACCCGGCCTCCTCGGCCAGCTCGCGCCGGGCGGCCTCGACCGCGGGTTCGCCGTCGACATCGCAGGTGCCCGCGGGCACTTCCAGGATCCACTGGTCGAGAGCCGGCCGGTACTGGCGGACCAGTACCACCGAGCCGTCGTCGGTGACGGCCACCACGGCCACCGCCCCGGGGTGGCGGACCACGTCCCGTTGGAACGTATGGCCGTCCGGGTCTACGAATCCGGCCCGGGTCAGGGTGATCACCCAGCCGCGGGCCACCACCTGTTCGTCAGTGGTCCGGAAGGTAGGCAGAGGTGGAGGGATCCCGGCGGCGAGCCCCTCCCCCCCACCATGGTCAGGCGAGGTCACCGATGTCGGGGAGGCGCGGGTCCCGGCCCTCGGCCCGGCTGAAGGCGGCGTAGACCAGCTCCCGAAAGAGCGGGTGGGGGCGGTCGGGTCGACTCTTGAACTCCGGATGGGCCTGGGTGCCCACCCAGAAGGGGTGGCCGGGCAGCTCGATGAACTCCACGAGCCGGCCGTCGGGTGACATCCCCGAGCAGACCAGTCCCGCCTCCTCCAGCCGGGCCCGGTACCGGGGGTTGACCTCGTATCGGTGACGATGGCGCTCGGACACCACCTCGGTGCCATAGGCCTTGGCCACCTGGGAGCCGGCCATCAGTTGGGCGCTGTAGGAGCCCAGCCGCATCGTGCCCCCCTTGTCGACCACGTCATTCTGATCGTCCATCAGGTCCACCACCGGATCGGGGGTGCTGGGATCGAACTCGCGCGAGTTGGCGGCCTCCAGGCCCACCAGCGAGCGAGCCACCTCGATGATCATGACCTGCAGCCCAAGGCAGAGTCCGAGCAGGGGCAGCTCGTGCTCCCGGGCGTAGTGGGCGGCGGCGATCTTCCCCTCCACTCCCCGCTCGCCGAAGCCGCCCGGGATGACCAGCCCGTCGAACCGCCGGAGCCCGTCGACTTCGAGGAGGTCGGGCACGGTGGCAGCCTGGATCCATTCGATCTCCACCTTGGCCCCGTAGTGGAAGCCGGCATGACGGAGGGACTCGACGACCGACAGATAGGCGTCAGGCAGGTCCACGTATTTGCCGATGATCCCGATGCGAACCGGTCGGGTGGCCGCATCGACCTGGTCCACCAGGCGTTCCCAGGTGGTCAGGTCGATGGGGTACTCGGCCTCGTCGAACCGGAGCAGACCCAGAATGAAGCGGTCCAGGCCCTCTTCGTGGAGCACCAGGGGGATCTGGTAGATGTTGGCGGCGTCCACCGCCGAGACCACCGCCTCGATGGGTACGTCGCACAGGAGAGAGATCTTGCGTTTCAGGTCGTCGGAGATCATGCGGTCCGACCGGCAGACGATCACGTCGGGCTGGATGCCCCGGCTGCGCAGTTCGGTCACCGAGTGCTGGGTGGGCTTGGTCTTCTGCTCGCCGGACGGGCCGAGGTAGGGCACCAGGGTCAGGTGGACGTAACAGACGTTGTCCCGGCCCACATCCCGTCGGAACTGCCGGATGGCCTCGATGAAGGGGACGATCTCGATGTCACCCACGGTCCCGCCGATCTCCACGATGACCACGTCGACGTCCTCGGTCCCCAGCTCCCGCACCCGCTTCTTGATCTCGTCGGTCACGTGGGGGATGACCTGGACGGTCTTGCCCAGGTAGTCGCCCCGACGCTCCTTGGCGATGACCGACGAGTAGATGCGCCCGGTGGTGGCGTTGGAGTTCTTGTGGAGGTTCTCGTCGATGAACCGCTCGTAGTGGCCGAGGTCGAGGTCCGTCTCGCCGCCGTCCTCGGTGACGAAGACCTCGCCGTGCTCGAAGGGGTTCATCGTGCCGGGGTCGACGTTGATGTAGGGGTCCAGCTTGCACATGGTCACCCGTAGCCCGCGGCACTTCAAGAGGCGCCCCAGGGAAGAGGCGGTCAGCCCCTTGCCCAGGGAGGAGGACACGCCGCCGGTGAAGAAGACGAACTTGGTGTCTCGCTTGGCCGGAGGGGCCGACGGCCACTCATGGGGGGCGCTGGGAGGTGGCTCGGCCGTCGGCTCTTCCCCGAGGGGCTGCGGCGGGCCATCCACATCAGGCACCTGAAGAGGCTAGCGGAACGGGAACGGCCTCGAGGCGGACCCCAGCCGCGGTGCGGGTGCGGGCCCCGTCAGCTCCCGGACGAGCGGGTTCCCGTCAGCAGCTCCCGGGCGTGCCGCCGGGCGGAGTCGCTATCGGGATGGCCGGACAGCATTCGGCTCAGCTCCACCACCCGGGACTCGCCGTCGAGCGCGGTGACCTCGGAGCGGGTCCGCCCCGACCGCTCGGCCTTGCGCACCTCGATCTGGTGGTCGGCCTGAGCGGCCACCTGGGCCAGGTGGGTGACCACCAGCACCTGCCCGTGCTCGGACAGGCCGGCCAGCGCCGAACCCACGGCGATCGCCGCCTCGCCGCCCACTCCGGCGTCCACCTCGTCGAAGACCATCACCCCGGGGGCCTCGGTGATGGCCAGACGGATGGCCAGCATGGTCCGCGCCAGTTCGCCCCCTGACGCCGACGACGCCACCGGGAGGAGTGGCTCCCCCGGATTGGCCCCGAGCCGGAACTCGACCTGGTCCGCCGGTCCCTCCCCGTCCACGCCCACCTCGAAGCGGGCTGCGGGCATGGCCAGGTCGTGCAGCGTGGCCTCGATGCGCCTGGCCAGCTCCGGCGCGGCCTCCCGGCGGGCGTCGGCCACCTCGGCCGACTGCCGGTCCAGGTCGGCCCGCGCCACCTCGATCTCGCCGTCGAGGGCGTGCGCCCGTGCCTCCTCGCCCAGGGCGGCGGCCAGCCGAGCCCGGGCATCGTCGGCGAAGGCCAGGACCTCGTCCAGCGTGTCACCGTACTTGCGGAGGAGTTGGTGCAGGAGTTGGCGTCGCGTCCTGATCTCCTCGAGGCGTCGAGGGTCGTCCTCCCAGGTCTCGACCACCGAGCGCAGTTCGGATGCCAGATCGCCCAGATCGGCCATGGCCGACCGGACCCGCTCGTCCAACCCGGCCAGGGGCTGGCGACCGCCTAGGGCCGCGGCGGCCTCGGCCAACCGGTCGATGGCGCTGGTACCTTCCCCTCCCGACACTGCAGCCAGGGCTTCGCCGGCGGCCTGACGATGGGCGGCGGCGGCGGCCAGTCGCTCCTCCTCGGCCTCCAGCCGGGTGTCCTCGGCGCCGTCCTCGATCCGGGCGCCCTCGATCTCACCGATCTGGTACCGGAGCAGGTCCACCTCCCGTGCCCGGGCACGCGCGTCACCGCCCAGGGCGTCGGACTCCTCGGTCAGGCGGCGGAGCCGCCCCCGGGCCGCCGACCACCCCCTCAGGTCGATCTGACCGAAGGCGTCGAGGGCCTGGCGTTGGGCCTCGGCATGGAGGAGCGACTGGTGTTGGTGCTGACCGTGCAGTTCGATCAGGCTGCGGGCCGCCTCGGTCAACCTTCCGATGGTGGCCATCCGGCCGTCTACCCAGGCGCGTGAGCGACCGTTGCGGGGCACGGCCCGAGCCAGTGTCACCTCACCCCCCTCGTCAGGAGCAACGGGGTCTGCCGCGCCGGTACCGGCCGGTGGGGATGTTGAGCGATGGCCGGTGGGTACGACGAACCGACCCTCGACCATGGCCTCCTCGGTGCCGGCACGCACCACCGAGGAGTCGGCCCGGCCCCCGAGGAGGAGGCTGAGCGCCTCGACCAACAGCGTCTTGCCCGCGCCGGTCTCGCCGGTCAGCGCGGTCATTCCCGGCCCGAGGGCCATGGTGATGTCATCGATCACGCCCAGGTTCTGAACCCGGAGCTCGACCAGTTGTGGTCCCACCGTCTCCACCCTTTAGCGATCGGCGAGGTGGAACTTGGCCCGCAGGATGGAGTGGAAGTCGGTCGACCGGAAGGTGACCAGCCGGGCCGGCTGCTCCCCTTCCCGACAGGTCACCGAGTCGCCGGGCTCGAGGGTGGACACGGTGACCCCGTCGACCACCAGCACGGCGGAGCGGGGCTCCTTCACGTCCAGGCGGAGTCGTTCGGAGGGGTCGAGCACCAAGGGGCGGTCGAACAGCATGTGGGGTGAGACGGGCGTCACCACGATGGCCCGGAGCCTCGGAGACAGGACCGGTCCACGCGCCGAGAGGTTGTACGCGGTGGATCCGGTCGGCGTCGACACGAGCAGGCCGTCGGCGGCATAGGTGACGAACGGTCGGTCGTCGATGAAGGTGGCGATCCGTACCGTGTGACCGGGCACCGTCTTCTCCACGGTGGCTTCGTTGAGGGCGGTCCGATGGGAGGCCAGCGTGCCGTCGGTGCGGTGGACCGAGACTGAGAGGGTCATGCGTTCCTCCACCTGATGAGTTCCCGAGAGGAAGGCAGCCAGCGCGTCCTCGAGCCCGGCCGGCTCCACAGGGGTGAGGTAGCCGAGCCGGCCGATGTTGACCCCCAGCACCGGGACGCCTCCGGCCAGGGCGGTCTCGACCGAGCGCAGCAGCGTGCCGTCCCCGCCCAGGCTCACCAGCAGATCGGCCCCGTCGGCGGAGGCCGAGCCATCGGGTCGGAGGGCGGAGACAACCTCATGACCCTGCTCGGTCAGCCAGGTGGCGGCCCGCTGGGCCAGCGCGGCGGCCTCGGGGCGATGGGGGTTGGTGTAGAAGGCGATGACGGCCATGGCCCCTATCCTGGCCCGTTTTCGGTGTGGGCCTCAGTGACCGCCTGCTCCACCATCGTGGTGAGATCTCCCGGGGGGCCCGAAGGGCCGTGTGTGGTGGGGCCCGCTCCCGGAGTACGGGCGTAGACCAGGAACTCGATGTTTCCGGCGGCACCGGTGATCGGTGAGGGCATCATCCCGAGAATGTCGGCTCCGGCGCCAGCCAGGGCACCGGTCACCTCCTCCAGGGTCCGCCGGTGGATGCCCGGATCGCGGATGACACCCCTCCCCCTGGACGCCTCCACCTGACCCGCCTCGAACTGCGGCTTGACCAGGACGACGACCGGCGAGCCCGGCGCCACTGCCTCGCCGACCAGGGCGGGCACGGCCCGGGTCACCGAGATGAAGGAGAGATCGGCAGTCACCAGGTCCAACGGGTCCCCGCCCACGATCTGCAGATTGATGTCCCGGATGTCCTGGCGCTCATGGCTGTCCACCCGGGGATCGTCCCGTAGCCGGGGATGGAGCTGGCCCCGACCCACGTCGACTGCCACCACCAACGAGCACCCGTGCTGGAGCAGGCAGTCGGTGAACCCCCCGGTCGATGCGCCGGCGTCGAGGGCCCGGCGTCCGGTCACGTCGATACCGAACCGATGCAGGGCGGCATCGAGCTTCTCGCCACCGCGGCTCACGAAGCGCGGCGGCGGTCCGATCAGCTCGATGGGCTCAGCCGGGGAGACCATCCGAGACGGCTTGTCGGCCACCGTGCCGGAGACGAGCACCTGACCCTGTTCGATCCGGGCCGCGGCCTGCGGGCGGCTATCGACCAACCCCCGCTCGACCAGGACGCGGTCCAGTCGCCGTCGGGGCGAGTTGGTCAGTCCGCCGACCCGGTGGGAGTGGCGGCGTCGCCAGCCGCAGCCTTCTTGGCCGGGCTCTTCTTGGCCGGGCTCTTCTTCGCCGGAGCTTCTTCGCGGCCTTCTTCGCTGCCTTCTTTGCCGCGCTCTTCTTGGCCGGGCTCTTCTTCGCGGCCGCGGCCCTCTTCGCCGCCGCCTTCTTGGGCTTTGCCTTGGTGCCCGAGGTGGCCGCCCGTCCTGCGTCGGCGGTCCTTCCGATGAGGGCGGCGACCTGCTGGGCCAGATCCTCTAGGGAGGTGATACCCACGTTCTCCAGTTGGTGGGCCACCTCCTTGCGCACCTGTGCGGTGATGGCCTCTCGGCTCTTGCGGCTGCGTTCGAGGAGCTCATCGACCTTCGCTCGGGCATCGCTGCTCTGGAACTCACCGTTCTGGACCAGTTCAGCGACCAGTTCCTCGGCCTTGGCCCGGGTCAGGTTGGTGAAGGCGATCCCGGCGTCAAGGTACTTTTGGAAACTGTCTTTTGCGTCCATTTGTCCACCCTACCTGGAGTGCTTGCTGCTAGCAAGCACTTTCAGACCGCCTCGCGACCGAGGCACTTCCGGACCAGGGAGACGAAGTCCGGGGCCCGCAGGTCGATCGGAACATCAAAGGCCTGCACTCCGGGGTCGGTGACCCCCGAGTCGACCAGACCGAACGGGATGCCCAGCCGTTCGGCCAGACGCCCATCGGTGCGGGGCTGATCGCCGATCATGACAACCGACCGGTCCCCGCTGGCAAAGCCGAAGCGCTCCTGCATGAGCCCGGCCATGGCCGCGTGGGGCTTGCCTGCGATCTGCGGGGTGACGCCCGACGCTGTGGCCACGGCGGCAAGCAGCGCGCCCGACCCGGGCATGAGCCCTTCGGGGGTCGGGTGGGTCGGGTCCTCGTTGGTGGCCAGTAGACACCCTGACTCGCGGGCGGCGGTTGCCGTGGCCGCCAGGGAGCTGAAGTCGAAGCTGCGGCTCCAGCCGACCACCGCGCCCTCGGTCGAGCCGTTGGCGCCGGGTCCCAGCGCCTCCACGCCCCGGTTGGCCAGGCTCTCCAGGACCCCGCCCTCGGCCAGCACTCGAACCCGCTGTCCGGGTTCGAGGAGCGAGGCCACGGCCGCGGCCGACGTGGCCAGGTCGTCCGCGGATGAATCGATGCCGATCCGGTCGAGGCGACCGAGGAGCTCGTCGGTGGTGGGTGCGGAGTTGTTGGTGGCGAACACCACTCGGATGCCGTGGGTGCGGAGGGCGGCCACGGCCCGGCCCACGGGACCGATCGGGTCGCCGGTCAACCACACCACGCCATCGAGGTCGACGATCCACAGGGCGGCCGCGGCAAAGCCGGGTGCCGTCGGCGTGCCAGCTGTCATTCGGCGCGCTGGTCGGTGGCGCCGGGCTCGACCGCCGTGATGCGTTCCGACTCGCCCCCTCTGCGGGTTCGCCGGGTGGAGTCGGCCAACTGGTCGGCCGACTCCAGGACTCGCGAGATCAGGCCGGCGAGGTGGGACAGGCGCTCGACGGGGTTGGCAGGGGGTGACTCGGGCGTGGGCGGGCCGGTCGTACCGGTGGTGCCCTCCCCACTGCTCTGGTCGAGCAACTCGGCGGAGGGGGCCAGCGGACGAGCGCTGAGGTCGGCGATGCGCTCGCCGGTGACGCTGGGCGGCCCGCTCCCAGTAGGACCGGAACATCCCGATGTCGAAGGCGCCGTCGACCACCCGGGCCTGGTCCAACAGGCGGGCGGGCGGGTCCTTCAGGTCCCGGACCACGTGGAGGGCGGCCAGGCCCTTCAGTGCGTACCAGGTCGGGTCGAGCTCCCACCAGGTGAAGCCCTGACGGGCCGAGGCCGGCAGATAGTGATGGTTGTTGTGCCACCCCTCGCCGCCCGTGATGAGGGCGATGACCATCGAGTTCCGGCTGGTGTCGGGGGTTGCGTACCGCCGCCTTCCCATCAGGTGCGCCACCGAGTTGACGAGGAAGGTCCCATGCCACAGCAGGACGGTGGAGAGGAAGAACCCGATGAGCAGGGCCCCCCAGCCTCCGAGCAAGAAGCAGGCGACGGCCAGCACCCACGGGCCGATCCAGGAGGAGCGGTCGAGGAAGCGGAGTTCGGGGTACGAGGCGAAGTCCCTGATCGAGGACGGGTCGGTCGCCTTGTACTTGGTCGACAGGATCCATCCCACGTGGCTCCACCAGAAGCCGTCCCGCGGCGAGTGGACGTCATCGTCGAGATCGGTGTAGCGGTGGTGGAGCCGGTGGTGGCCGGCCCACCACAGTGGTCCCTTTTGTACCGCGGTGGTGCCGCCGAAGGCCATGAGGAACTGGGCCATCCGGCCCATCCGGTAGCTGCGGTGCGAGAAGTACCGGTGGTAGCCGGCGGTGATGCAGAACATACGGGTGACATAGAGGAACGCGCACAGGGCCCAGTCCTGCCAGGTCACCACCACGAAGAAGGCGGCCAGGGGGGCCAAGTGCACGGCGAAGAACGGGATGGCCGACACCCAGTCGGTCCGATCGGCGGAGCGTTGCGCCACGTCGGCGTTCGGGGTGCCGGGCGGCACGGTGGTGGCTTGGCTCATGGGGTCGGTCGGCCGTCCGTATTCGGCGACTGCCCGATCGTATCCGAAGGCGCAAGAGCCGGCGCCGGCGCCCGTGGGCTGCAACCGGGTCGGCTCACTTGGGGACGTACAGGTTGCCGTCGGCGCCCTTGGTCACTTTGATGGGCGTGAGCCCGCTGGTGGCCGGTCCCTGCAGCACGGCACCGGACCTGGGGCTGAACGCCGAGCCGTGACAGGGACAGGCGATGATCTTGGCGGAGGACTGGTACGCCACGGTGCAGCCGGCGTGCGGGCAGATCGCGTCGAAGGCCACGAACTCGTCGGCGGTCTGCTGGATGACCAGGGCGGGATCTCCACTGGCCGGGTCGGTGAAGGAGGCAGAGCCTCCGACGGGCACGCTGGAGGCCGGCCCCACCGCGGTGCCCGAGGGCTCGGTCACCGTGGTGGCGGTGCTCCCGGACCCACCGGTGGTGGAAGTGGCCGGAACCGTCGTCGTCGACCCTGACCCTCCCCCGCCCAGGGTGTTGGTCGGCTGCGTGGTGGTCGTGCCCCCTCCCGCCCTCCCGATGGCGGTCACCAGTCCGACCAGGACTACGTACGCCCCGGCGACCAGTCCGGTCAGCGCTCCCTTGGACAGCAGGGTACGGCGGGTGAGGGTGTCAGCCCGCTCGGCTCCGCGGTCCGGCAACCGGGCGAACCAGGTGTCCAGAGCCGGTGCCCCGCCCGCCCCCGCCAGGGCCAGCGGAGTCCAGGCGAAGAGGAAGACGATGTCGGACCCCGTGTAGTACGGGGAGGAGTGGAAGCTGGCCGTCAGGAACAGCCCGAAGGACAGCACCATGCCGGCCACCGAGGCCACCCGGGTCCACAGGCCGACCAGGACCCCCATGCCGATGGCCACCTCACCGAGGGCGATGGTCACCCCCACGGCGGGGGCGATGGAGACCAGGTGGGAGAGGAGCCCGTGGATGGGGCTGGAACGGTCGGCCCCCACGAGTTGGGCGTGGATGGAGATGGGGCTGGAGGAGCGGAGGAAGTCCGGATTGGCCAGTTTCTGGAGCCCGGCAAACACGAAGGTGATCCCGAGGAAGAGGCGGAGTGGCAGGAGGTACCAGCCGACGGCGATGGCCCCGTCCGGACCCCGGAGCGCCCACATGGAGGTGGCATCTGGCGCGGTCGATGCACCGGAACGGGCGGCGGCCGCCCTGACGCGCCTCGATGCGTTCGACGTCATCGGACCGTTCCCATGATCGGGCACGATACCGGTTGGTCCGGCCCCGCTGGTGTCGTCGACGGCCATGGCCTCGATGGTGGCGCCAGTGGACGGTTCTCCGGGTCACCACCCCGGGCCGTGTGCGGCGCCATCGACGGACGTCTGCCGCCGACGGTCCTGTGCTCCAGCACGTAGCATGGGAGCATGGATCAGTTGGCCGTCGTCCCCACTGGCGCCATCGTCACGCCCGAGCGGTCGAAGGCTGACCAGACCATGCGGCGACTGCTGCGAGTCCCTGAGGACCGGGCACCGATCGACGAGTCGGAGACCCACCGGATCTTCAGTGCCTCCATCTTCCTCTCGGCGCTCCGCTGCCTGCTCAGCTACATCGTCCTCCCCGTGGTCCTCCCGGCCATCGGCCTGGCCCGCGGGGTGGGTCCGGCCATCGGCATCCCGATCGGCCTCCTCGCCCTCACCTTCGACTACCTCGGTATCCGTCGCTTCTGGTTGGCCGATCATCGGCACCGGTGGGCGTTCACCGCCCTCTACGCCGTGGTCGGGGCCATGGTGTTCACGTTGCTGGTGGTGGACATCGTCGACGTCATCGGGTGAGGGGACGGGGGTCGACGAGACCATGCTGACCGTCGGCCTCAACCACGTGGCCACGCTCACCAACGATGCCGCTCGGCTCCACGCCTTCTACGAGGAGGTGTTCGAGGCCGAGGTGGTGCGGGACGTGCCCGAGGTCGATGGCCAGGACGCCGTGCGGCTCTCCATCATCCGGATCGGCCCCTACTCGGAACTCAACGTCTTCCAGATCGAGGGGAACACCGAGGCCGACCGGCAGGTGCCCATGTTCGGGCGGGGCCGACTGGACCACTTCGCCCTCCAGGCCGGCTCGATCGCTGACTTCGAGACCATCCGGGAGCGACTGATGGCACGAGGGGCGAGCGACTGTTCGTCACCGACTTCGGCCCCGTCCTCAGCATCTTCTTCCGCGATCCGGACGGGCTGGAGGGTGAAGTCTGTGTGGAGAATCCCGACGCGGTCCCCGGGGTGACCCATCCTCCGGGCACGCCGGCTCTCCGCTACGCCGGCGACGTCACCTGACCGCCCGGGGCGACGGAGTCTCGGGAGGGGGGCTCGGACGGTTGGCGGCGAGCCGTGGCGATGCCCGGCCGGGTGACCCCGTTCAAGGCATCGACCTGGTCTGTCGATGCTCAGTACCATGCCGCTGCCTGCCGCCCGCCCCACCTTCCGGGGACGCGATGGCGTCGTCCGCGCCCTGGCCGTGGTGGCGCTGGCCTGGGGGGCGGCGTACCTAGGGTGGCGGCTCCTGGACACCGGGCAGAATGCGGAGCCGGTCCTGTTCTGGGTGCTCTACGTCGCCGAGGGGTTCGGCCTGCTCATGCTGGCCTCCTTCACGTTCCTGGCCTGGAGGATCCCGGTCTCACGCCGCCCGGCCATCGGCTGGCGGCCCGCTGTCGACGTGTTCGTCTGCACCTACGACGAAGGCCTCGACGTGCTGGGGGCAACCCTGGTCGGTTGCGACCGAATCAACTACCCCCACACCACCTGGGTGCTCGACGACGGCCGCCGCGACGAGGTCCGCGAGCTCGCCGAGCGCTTCGGGGCCCGCTACCTGAGCCGACCCACGAACGAGCACGCCAAGGCGGGCAACATCAACCACGCCCTGACCCGAACGGGAGGACAGCTGATCCTGGTCCTCGACGCCGACCACGTGCCCCAGCCGGACATCCTCGACGCCACCGTGGGCTACTTCGACGATCCGGCGGTGGCGCTGGTGCAGACCCCCCACGACTTCGGCAACCTCGACTCCTTCCAGCACTTCGAGACCGGCCGCCACGACCAGAGCATGTTCTTCGAGGTGCTGATGCCGGGGAAGGACCGTCACAACGGGGTCTTCTGGTGCGGTTCGGCCGCCGTCATCCTGCGGTCAGCCCTGGAGGGCATCGGCGGGATCGCCACCGAGACGGTGGCCGAGGACTTCCACACCACCATCCGCCTGCACGGCCAGGGGTGGCGCACCCGCTACCACGACGAGACCCTGGTCCAGGGCCTGGCCCCCCACGACCTGGCCTCGTTCCTGTTGCAGCGTGACCGGTGGGCCCGGGGCAACCTGGCCGTCCTGCGCACCCGGGAGAACCCCGCGGTGGCCGCCGGACTCACGCTGAAGCAGCGGGCCAGCTACCTCTCCTCCCTGCTGGCCTACTTCGTCCCCCTGCAACGGATGGCCATGCTGGCCGTCCTCGTGGCGATGCTGGTCACCGGTCGCCTGCCCATGCACGCCACCCTCTGGCAGTTCGGAGTCTTCTGGCTGCCCTGGATGATCCTCAACCTGGTGGCCTCGGCGACCCTCTGCCGCGGGCAGGCCAGCCTCTGGGACGGCTCGTACTCCACCCACCTCACTACGGAGATCTTCCTCCGGGCGCGCTTTGCCCTCGTCCGCCCGTTCCGCGCCTCGTTCCAGGTCACCCCGAAGGACGGTATCGATGACGGTGGATGGTCCGCCGTGCGCCAGCTACGACTGGTGCTCGCCACCGGGGTGGTCCTCGCCGGGGCGGTCGTGGCCCGGGTGCTGGCCCAGGCCGGGCTCCTCGCCCTGCCGCCACTCCGAGGTCTGGCCGTGGTGGCCGGACTGGGCTTCGGGTGCTGGGAGCTGGCGCTGATCGGAGCGTCGCTCTGGAAGGTGAGTCGTCGCCACCAGTTCCGACACCACTATCGGGTCCCTGTGGAGATCGCCGGCGTGGTCGAGGGCGCCCTGGTCCGGGTGGTGGACCTGACCCCGGAGGGGCAGGATCGTCGCCCCGGGCCCCATGGAGGTGGGCACCGAGGTCGGACTGCACCTCGATCTGCGCGATGTCCGAGGAGAGGTCCACGGGATCGAGGTGCTGTTGACCGTGCGCTCCTGTCGACCCGCGCCCGACCTCGGCTGGCGGATGGGCGGGACGTTGACACCGGTCCGGGAGATCGACGGGGAGCGCCTTATCGAGCACTGCCACGTGGTCACCACCCGGGCCCGCCTGCTGGCGTCTGGCCGCCTGGTCTCCGAGGACGCCGGTCATCCGGCCCTGGCCCCGGTGACCGCCCCGCACACGGGGCGCCTTTCGGCCTCCGGCTGAGACTCACCTCACCTCGGGGTCTGGGACCTCCCCTTGAACTGGTGAATCGCGGTGGCCTACGGTCGCCCGGTGGAGGTGGGCCCGTACGACGATCGCGGCAGTGATCGGCGGTGACGGCACCGGAAGGGGGCCGTCCCGACGGGGTCCCGCTGCCGCCCGTGGGGCTGGCCACCATCGCCCGGGAGTGGGGCCGGATCGGCTGCTCGGGTTCGGCGGCCCTCCGACCCACATCGCCTGCTCCGCCGAGCTGTGCGTGACGACCGCGAGTGGCTGCACCGCCACCGAGTTCGAGGACGGCATCGCCGCCACCAACCTCCTGCCCGGGCCGGCCTCCACCCAGCTGGCCATCTTCTGCGCCTGGCGGCTGCGCGGGACCGTCGGGCGCCCTGGTCGGCGGGGTCGTGCTTCATCGTGCCCGGGCTGGTCGTCATCCTCGCCCTGGCGGCGCTGTTCCTGGCCGCCCATCCGCCGCTGTGGGTGCTCGGCGCGGCCGCCGGCGCCGGCGCCGCCGTGCCGGCGGTGGCGGTCCACGCCGCCGCCGGCCTCGCTGCCGGCCAGCTGGCGGCGCGCCGGGTCCGGCCGCGGCGCCGCCCGGGCCGGTGGGTGGCCTACGCCGCGGTCGGCGGCGTCGCCGCCGCCACGGTCGGCCCCTGGCTCGTCCTGGTGCTGGTCGGCCTGCGGGCCGTCGAGATCGGCTCGCCAGCCACGAGGGCCGGCCACGGCCGGCCCGCGGCCGGCCCAGCTGTCGTGCCCCTGCGTCGGCGACCGCGGTCGCAGTGGGCGGGATCGGCGCGCTGGCCTGGGTGGCCTTCAAGGTCGGCGCCCTGTCCTACGGCGGCGGCTTCGTGATCATCCCGCTCATGCAGCACGATGCCGTGCACACCTACCACTGGATGACCGCCAGCCAGTTCCTCGACGCGGTGGCCCTCGGCCAGATCACCCCCGGCCCGGTGGTCCAGACCGTCGCCGTGGTCGGCTACGCCGCCGCCGGGGTCGGCGGCGGCCTGCTGGCCGCGGTGGTGGCCTTCGCCCCCTCGTTCGTCTTCGTCCTGGTCGGCGGCCCCGCGCTTCGACCGCCTCCGGGCCAACCAGCGGGTCCAGGCCTTCCTCGACCGGCGCCGGGTCCGGCGTCCATCGGCGCCATCGCCGGATCGGCCATTCCCCTCGCCCTGGCCCTGTCCTACTGGTGGCAGCTGGGAGTCACCGCCGCGGCCGGCGTCGGGCTGTTCTGGTTCCGCCGGGGGGTGGTGCCCGTGCTGCTCGGGGCCGCGGTGATCGGGATCGCGGCGGCGCTGGCCGGGGCTCCGGTGCCGCACTGAGGGACGGCTCGACTGGGGTGGGCCGGACGAGCCTGGGCGCAGCCCCTGTGTCACACCTCTAGGCTGGACTGCACTCGTGGCCACCACTTTGCCGACCCGTCGGGCCGAGAGCGCCCATCTGGGGGCGGACACCCCGTCCCTGCCAGTGGCCTTCGACCGCGTCCAGACCGACCGCGGGAGCCACTGGTCCCCCGGTCGATCTGGGCGATCTGCCCGCCGACTCGATTCTGCGGACGTTCCACCCGGCGGTGGCCGGCTGGTTCCTCGGTCGTTTCCCCGACGGCCCGACCGAGCCCCAGCGTGCGGCGTGGCCCCGGATCGCCGCGGGAGGGGACGTCCTGGTGGCCTCCCCGACCGGTACCGGCAAGACCCTCACCGGATTCCTGGTGGCCATCGACGCCGCCTACCGGGCGTCCTCGGTCGGCTTGCCCGACGGCGCCGTCGGACCCGGTGTGGTCTACATTTCGCCGCTCCGGGCCCTAGCCACCGACGTGCACGAGAACCTCCAGGTGCCACTCGCCGGCATCGCCGATGAGGCGAGACGGCGCGGTCTGGCCGCTCCCGAGCTCTCGGTGGCCGTCCGGACCGGTGACACGCCGGCCGCCGAACGTGCGGCCATGCGCCGGTCGCCGCCCGACCTGCTGGTGACCACCCCCGAGTCGCTCTACTTGCTGTTGACCGCGCCATCGTCCCGGGCCCTGCTCGGTGGCGTCCACACGGTGATCGTCGACGAAGTGCACACACTCGCTCGCGACAAGCGGGGAGCCCATTTGGCCCTGACCCTGGAGCGACTGGACCATGTCGTCTCCTCCCACGGCGGGCGACTCCAGCGCATCGGACTGTCGGCCACCCAGCGCCCGCTGGAGGTGGTGTCCCGGCTGCTCTCGGGCGTCGACCCGTCCCGCCTGCCGACCACCGTGGTGGACTGTGGTCACCGGCGGGATCTCGATGTCGCCATCGAGCTGCCGGACAGCGAGTTGGAGGCGGTGGCCAGCGGCGGCCAGCTGTCCGACGTCCTCGACCGCATCGCCGCCCATGTCCGCGGGCACCGCACCACGCTCGTCTTCGTCAACACCCGCAAGATGGCCGAGCGGGTGGCCCACCAGTTGGCCCTGCGCCTCGGGCCTGCCGGCGGGGACGGTGAACCCGACCTTCCGATTGCCGACGGCCCGGGACCCGACCCCATCGACGCCGCCCTGCAGGTGGCGGCCCATCACGGGAGCCTGTCGGCGGCCCGTCGACGGATCGTGGAGCATCGCCTCCGGGCCGGCGACCTCCGGGCCCTGGTGGCCACGGCCTCGCTTGAGCTGGGCATCGACGTGGGTCCCGTGGAGTTGGTCTGCCAGATCGGCTCCCCCCGTTCGATCGGCACCTTCCTCCAGCGGGTCGGCCGGGCCAACCACCAGTTGGACGGGACGCCCGCCGGGCGGCTGTACCCGATGACCCGGGACGAGCTGGTGGAGTGCACGGCCCTGCTGGCCGGCGTGCGGGCCGGCCATCTCGATCTCCTCCAGCCGCCGGTGGCCCCAGTCGACGTACTCGCCCAGCAGCTGGTGGCCGAGGTGGCCGCCGTCGAGGAGTGGGAGGTCGGGCCCCTCTACGACCTGGTCCGTCGGGCCGGGCCCTACGCCGATCTGAGCCGGGAGACCTTCGACGAGGTGGTCGAGTTGGTGTCGTGGGGGATCCAGACCGGCCGGGGCCGCCGGGGTGCCCACCTCCATCACGACGCCGTCAACGGCCGGCTGCGGGCGCGGCGCGGGGCCCGTCTGGCCGCGTTGACCAGTGGTGGGGCCATCCCGGATACGGGCGACTACCGAGTGGTGCTCGACCCCGACGGCATCACCGTGGGCTCGGTCCACGAGGACTTCGCCGTCGAGGCCACGGCCGGTGACATCTTCCTCCTCGGCACGCACTCCTGGCGGGTGATCAAGGTGGAGACCGGGACCGTACGGGTGATCGACGCCGGTGACCTCCCGCCCACCATCCCCTTCTGGTTGGGTGAGGCTCCCGCCCGCTCGACGGAGCTGTCCGAGGAGGTCGGGACCCTGCGGGGCGAACTGGAACCGCTGCTGGCCGGGGGCGACGGCACCGGGGCCCGGGCGCTGGTGCAGAGTCGAGCCGGTGTCTCGGTCGCGGTGGCCGAACAGGTGGTGGCCTACCTGGCTGCCGGACTGGCTTCCCTCGGGGCGCTGCCCACCCGGGACCGCCTGGTGGTCGAGCGGGTCTTCGACGACAGTGAGGGCACCCAGCTGATCGTCCACTCCCCCTACGGCGGCCGCATCAACCGGGCGCTGGGTCTCGCGCTGCGCAAGCGCTTCTGCGTCTCGTTCGACTTCGAGCTGCAGGCGGCGGCCGACGACGATACGGTCGTGCTCTCCCTCGGCCCTCACCACAGCTTCCCCCTGTCCCAGGTGCCGACGATGCTGCAGAGCAGGACGGCCACCGACGTGCTGACCCAGGCCGTGCTGCCCCACCCCATGCTGGCGGCCCGGTGGCGGTGGAATCTCAACCGGGCCCTGATCGTGCCGCGGTCCCGGGGTGGTCAGCGCCGACCCATCCACCTCCAGCGGATGGAGGCCGAGGACCTGTTGGCGGCCAGCTGGCCGGCCCTGGCCGCCTGTCAGGAGAATGCCGTGCCCGGACCGGTGCCGGTGCCCGACCACGTCCTGGTGCGCCAGACGGTGTCGGACTGCTTGTCCGAGCCGCTCGATGCCGACGGGCTCGTCACCCTCTTGGAGGCGATGGAGTCCGGACAGGTGACCGTCCATCTCGTCGAGTCGGCGGAGCCCTCCCCCCTGGCTCACGGGATCCTCACCGGGCGACCCTTCACCTTCCTCGACGGTGCCCCACTGGAGGAGCGGCGGACCCGGGCCGTGGCCGTGCCCCGTGGGCTCGGCCCCCTGGGTCCGGACGGTCTTCCCGCCGGCCTGCCGGTAGCCGCCTCCGAGCTGGGCCCGCTCGATCCGGTGGCTGCCGCCGAGGTGCTGGAGCAGGTGCGGCCCCGCCCCCGCACGGCCGACGAACTCCACGACCTGCTGCTGTCACTGGTCCTGTGCCGACCGGTGCCCGAGTGGCAGTCATGGTTCGACGCGCTGCGCGCCGACGGTCGGGCCGGAGCGGTTGCCGGGCGGTGGGCGGCCACCGAACGGCGGGCCATGGCCGAAGGGGTGCACAATTCCCTGTCTGATCCGCGAGCCGGGGAGGACGACTGGCTGGCCGAGTGCGTGGGCGGCCATCTCGACCTCGCCGGCCCGGTGACCGTCGAGGAGCTGGTCGCCGACGCCCCGCTGCTCGCCGGTCCGGTGCTGGGGGCTCCCCTCACCGAGGCCCGGGCCCGCACCGGGCTGGCCCGGCTGGAAGGGGCCGGGTCGGCGATCGCCCTACCCGACGGTCGGTGGTGCGCACGTCACCTCCTGGTCCGACTGCACGCCGCCAGTCGGGGCCGACGGCGTCGACATGTGGAGCCAGCCAGTCTGGCTGAGTTCGTCCGGTTCGCCGCCTGTTGGCAGCACGTCGCCACCGGCACACAGGCCGAGGGTCGGTCGGGGCTGCTGGCCGTGATCGAACAGCTGCAAGGAGTCGAGGTGGCGGCCGGTGAGTGGGAACGCACGGTGCTGCCCGCCCGGGTGAAGGGCTACGACCCCCGGTGGCTGGACGAGCTCTGCCTGGGGGGCGAGGTGGCGTGGGGCCGGCTGTCCCCTCGTGCCGATGGCCCGCTGGCCGAGGAGCCCGGCCCCGACGATGGCCTCGACCCCTTCCTCGGGGCGGGGCTGCCCTCGGCCGGGCGCCGAGGGTCGGCCACCCCGTCCTCGGCCACGCCGCTGGCCCTCGTCACCCGCCCCGACCTCACCTGGATGCTCGCCGCCGTCCGCACCGACCGGATCGTCACCGAACCCACCGCCGGTGCCTCGGCCGACGTGCTCGTCGCCCTCCGCTCCGCGGGAGCGCGGTTCCGGTCCGAGCTGGCCGGCGCGGCGGGTCGGTTGGAGAGTGAGATCGACGAGGGACTCTGGGACCTGGTGGCCCGGGGGATCGTCACCGCTGACGCCTTCTCGGCGGTGCGCTCCCTGCTGTCGGGCCGCCGTCGGCGACCCGGCAGCCGTCCGGGATCCGCCAGGCGGTCCGCCCTCGGTCGACAGCGCTCCCGGGTCGGCAGCGGGGTGGGCGAGGGACGCTGGTCCCTGCTCCCTGATCCTGACGCTGGTGGCACCGGGGCCCAGAGCGGCCCGGTGTCCGAGGAGCTGGCCGAGGCGGTGGCCTGGCAGCTCCTGGCCCGATGGGGGGTGGTGGCCTGGGAGCTCTGGGCGCGCGAGTCCTACCGGATCCCGTGGCGGGACGTGGTGCGGGCCCTGCGACGGTTGGAGGCCAGGGGCGAGGCCTTGGGCGGACGCTTCGTGGCCGGGATCTCGGGCGAGCAATACGCCTCGCCCGAGGCGGCCTCGCTCCTGGCCGACGTGCGCCGCGACCCTGACCGCGGCGCTGACGTGGTGGTGTCGGGTGCCGACCCCCTCAACTTCACAGGGAGCATGCTGGGGGGCGCCCGTGTCCCATCCCTGCGTGATCGAACCGTCCACTACCGGGGGGGTGTCCCCGTCGAGCCGTTGGTGGCGGCGTCGGTCGGCTGAGCGCCGGCCGCCCAGGGGCAGTCGCCTCCGGGTGGCGCTGGGCGCCCCTGCGCCCTACCGGCCGGGTCGCCAGTCGCGATGGAGCTGGTGGGTGAGCGCCAACTTCTGGGCCCGAACCGTTTGGCCGTTCCCTACCTCCTCGGGATGCTCGGCCAACCAGGCAATGGCCGCGGCAGGCACCGACGGGGGCGCTCCGGTGTAGTGACCGACCAGGCCGAGGGCGGCCGCATTGACCTGTTGTCGTTCGGTCTCGACATAGCCGGGGTCCACGTTGAAGGCCCGAATGCCCTGTCCGCCGAACTCCACGGCGACCATCGGGGCGATCCGGTGGAACGCCGCCTTGGAGGCGGCGTAGCCCAGCCCCCAGCCACCCTCGCCGACCGGCCCAGGGGGATCGGCGGTCGCGGTGTGCGACGTCACGTCCACGATGGTCCCCTCCCCCCGTTCGGTCATCCCCGGCAGCACCGCCTGGACCAGCACGAAGGGCGCCACCACATTGGCCCGCAGCTTGGCCTCCAGCTGGGCCACGGTGAGGTCCAGCACGCGGACCATGCTCCCCGGGCCGGTGTCCACCGCGTTGTTGACCAACAGGTCCACGCCACCCCAGGTGTCGACCACCCGGGCCACGGCTTGCTGGAGCGCGTCGTGGTCGTGGAGGTCGGCGACGAGCTCGAGACAGTCCACGCCGTGACCGCGCACCCGCTCGGCGGTCTCCTCGAGGCTCCCCGGCAGGGAGCGTCCCTCCCCGGTGTCCGAGTCGTCCCGGCCCTCGCCCGCCCGTTGGGTCCGGCCGGTGATGGCCACGTCCCAGCCGTGTTGGGCCAAGGCCTCGGCGGTGGCCTTGCCGATACCCCGGGTGGCCCCGGTGACCAGCGCTCTGCGGTGGTGCAGTCCCGACGGCATCCCCGGTTTCTAGCAGGGGGGTCCGGGCGGCGCCTCGATGACGGCGGCGGTCCGACGGCGGGACGGGCAGGCGGTTGACGGCCGGGTGACCGAAATTCTGCGCCACGGGCGGGTAGAACATGGCCAGCCCTGAGGACGGCCGGCAGGCGATGTCGGCCGTGGGGCGAGGGGCGCCCACACGCTGGCGGACTGGCCGGGCAGGGCCAGCCGCCGACGTGTCCGGGCCCGGACGGCCTCCTGGCCGCCCGGGCACCTTCCCGCCGGCCGCCCGCGGCCTGGGGTGCCCCATCCTCTTCTCCTTCTGAATCGCTGCCTGCGTCCTTGACAGGTGACCAAATGGTCACATAATCTGAGGAGCGTGGCCGACGATAACCAGGTGTTCCGGGCTCTCGGCGACCCCACCCGGCGTGCGCTGCTCGATGCACTGTTCCAGCGGGACGGGCAGACCCTCTCCGAATTGGAGTCCCGGATTCAGATGTCCCGTTTCGGCGTCATGAAGCATCTGCGCCTGTTGGAGGAGGCCGGACTCGTCGCCACCCGGCGCTCAGGTCGAGAGAAGCTTCACTTTCTCAACCCGGTGCCGATCAGATTGATCCACGACCGGTGGATCGACAAATACACCGAACCATGGGTCGCGGTGCTGAGCGACCTCAAACAACGACTGGAGAACACCGTGGAGAAGGTATTCGAGCTCTATATTCACACCACCCCGGAACGCCTGTGGGAGGCGATCACCGATCCGGAGATCCGCAGCAAATACACCTTCGGTGCCCGGGTCGATTCCGAGTGGACCCCCGGGGCACGCCTGGAAATGAGCGCGCCGACGGCCGGGATCCTCCTCGGAGAGGGGGAAGTGCTGGAAGTCGATCCCCCGCGCCGGTTGGTGCATACGATGACCGCCCTGTGGAGTGAGGACGTGAAGCAGGAGGGTGCCTCCCGGGTCACGTGGACCATCGAGCCGGTCGGCGACTCCTGCCACCTCACCCTCACCCACGACCAGTTGCGGGAAGGGGCCAACTCCGAGATCTTCGGTGGGTGGCCGATGATCCTCTCCGGGCTCAAGACCTGGTTGGAGACGGGTGAGCTGCTCACCACCCCCGGGTCGTTGCGGTACGGCTGAACAACCGGCCCTGGTGTACCGGGTCTCACCGGGCTCTGCCGGCGTCCCGGCGGATCATCGGGCGAAGAGTTGCTCGAAGATCCCGTCGACCCCCGACCCGTGGAGCGTCATCCCTCCGTCGACCACCAGATTCTGCCCGGTGATGAACCGGGCCAGATCCGAGCAGAGGAACACCACCACGTCGGCGATGTCGTCGGGCTGGCCCACCCGGCCGACCGGTGTGGTGCGCTCGTACCGTTCCTGGGCGTTGGGGACGAACTGAAGCAGGGGCGCGGTGAGGGCCGTCTCGATCATGCCCGGGGACACCGCGTTCACCCGGATGTCCGGGGCGTACTCGAGGGCCGCGGAGGCGGTGATGGCGGCCACCCCGGCCTTGGCCGCGGCGTACGGGGCCTCCCCCGCTGCCGGCCGGGTCCCGCTGATGGAGGCGGTCGAGACGATGCTGCCCCCTCCCGAGGCCCGCAGGTGGGGCACGGCGGCCCGGAACCCGAGGTACACACCAGTCAGGTTCACCGAGATCAGCCGGTTCCACTCCTCGGGCTCCCACTCGGCCAGTGGTGACATCCCTCCGATCCCGGCGTTGTTGTAGAGGACGGTGATGCCCCCCATGGCGGTCGCAGCCGCGTCAAAGGCATCACTCATGGCGTTGGGATCGGAGACGTCGGCCACGTGGGCGGTGCCCCCGATCTCCTGGGCGCAGTCGGCGGCAGCATCGCCATTGCTGTCGACCACGGCCACCTTGGCCCCTTCCTCGGCCATGCGGCGGGCAGTCGCCCTCCCGATCCCCGACGCCCCCCCGGTCACGACGGCGCGGTGCCCATCCAGTAGTCCCATGGCGTCTTCCTCCTGTTCCCGGCGGCATCCGGCCGACCGGTCGACGAGCCCGTGGTGTGTGAGGCGACCGATGACGCTAGTGGCGGCTTGGGAGCAAGTCCGCATCCTGGGACTCGGTCTCGCCCCCGAATAAGGTCCCGACCCTCCTGCCCACCTACCATGACGCCATGTCCATGGGATGTGCCCTGCTCGACCAGCTCCCCCACCGCACATACAACGACGGGGAAGCCCATGTGGTGGAGCTTGAGATCACCGACGAGATCCGCGGTCCGGTCGGAGCCGTCCACGGCGGACTCATCGCCAGCCTGGTGGATCGGGCCGGGGCCTACGCCGCGGTCATGGCCAGCCAGAGGAGCGTGGTCACCTCCACGGTCTCGTTGAGCTATCTGGCCGCGGCGACCGACGGACCTCTGCGGGCGTCCGCCGTCCCCCTGCGGGTGGGCCGGCGGCAAGGGGTGATCGAGGTCCGGGTCCACGACCGTGGCCAGGCCGACCTCTTGGTGGCCACCGCCCTGCTCACCCTCAGCTTCGTGTCCCCCGACCCGACCCCGCCGGTGGCCGGCTGAACCTGATCGGAGCCCCGATGCCTCCCATCGTCGCCCTCGTCGTGGCCATGCCCATGGAGCTGACCCCCCTGACCCGCTCGCTCTCGCTGCAGAAGCGGAGGGACGGTTCGGGCGGCTCCTGGACGGGGCATTTGGGAGCGCGACCCGTGGTCGCCGTCGTCACCGGGATGGGCACCGCACTGGCCAAAGCCGGGGTCGAGCGGCTCCTGGATGAGACCGGCGAGGTGGGGAGGGTCGTCGTGGTGGGCATCACCGGGGCCCTGGACGACGAGACCCCCATCGGCACCCTGATCCGGCCATCGGTGGTGGTGGACGGGGCCACCGGCACCGAGTACCGGCCCGACCCACTGGGTCCCGACCCGGCCAAGGGCTCGATGTGGACCTCCGACTCGTTGATCACCGATCCGGCGACCTTGGCCAGACTGCGGAGTGAGGGTGTGGTCTCCCTGGACATGGAGACCGCTGCTGTGGGTGCCGTCTGCCAGCGCCGAGGCGTCTCCTGGTCGGTGGTGCGGGCCATCAGCGACCGGGCCACCGATGGCAGCGTCGACGAGGAGGTCTTCCGCCTCAGCAACCAGGACGGCACCCCGAACGGGAAGGCGGTGGCCTCGTACTTCCTCCGACATCCCGGTCGGATTCCGGGCATGGTACGAGTGGCCAAGGGGGCCCGCCTGGCCACCCAGCGGGCGGCCGACGCCGCCGTGTCCGCCATCGCCGGTCTGGACGACCGGTCGGGCTGACGACCGCCTCGCTCCCGGGCCGCTGGGGGCCGGTCAACCCTCGACGGTGACCCCGAAGCGGTCGACGTAGAAGTCCAGGGAAGCACGGAGGGCCTGGCGGTCGATGCCGAAGGCACCCAGGTCGTAGAGGACCCCGCCGTATCGTCCCCGGGGGTGCTCGGCCATGAAGGCGCGCATGGCGTCCTCGGAACGGTCGGTGATGGGCTGGCCGGCCACCTGGTAGATGCGGTGGACCATGGCCATGTCGTCAGCCATGAACTCGTCGAAGCGGACGTCAATGGTCCGGTCGGCCGGGAGGAGATCCCGGTCGTCGACGCAGGCCCGAAGCATCCGTTCCAGGCGGTCCTCCCAGTAGGCCCCGAGGGCCGGAAGGTCCACCCGGTCCTGGCCCAGGCGGGCCGAGTAGCCCAGCATGGTCACCATGGACGCGGTGACCGAGACCGGGTCGCGGTGGGTGACCACGAACACCGCGTCCGGAAAGGTGGCGAGTAGGGCGGGGAACTGTTCGATGTGCTGGGGCGACTTGAGCACCCAGCGCGTGCCGCCCCGGAGCCATTGCAGGGCCTGGAGCGTCTTCTTCAGGTAGGCGTAGCTGGACCGCTGGTCGCGGGCCAGGTAGTGATCACGCCAGGTCGGGATGGGGGCGATGGTCTCGAACAGCATCGAGGAGATGTCGATGGCCAGAAGCTGGATCTCCTCGTGGACGTGGTCGACCGTCATCTCGTGCATCCGCTTGAACTCGGGCATGGCCGTGTTCACGAAGCCGAGGGCCAGTTCGCAGCGTTCAATACGGGGGTCGACCTGCCCGCCGGTCGGCCGCTCGGCGTCGGCCAAGACGGGTTCCAGGCTCTCCCAGTAGGGCAGGGAGCGGAGGGCTGGGTCTGCAGAGATCAGATTGTGCAGGTGGGTAGTGCCGGTCCGCGGCAGCCCACAGATGATGATGGGGGCCGTCACCTCCTCGTCCAGGATCTCAGGATGACGCGCCAGTAGGTCTTCCAGCAGGAGCCGATTGCGGAGCAGGCCGGCCAGGAGGAGGGACTGGGCCAGGAGACCGGCGTTGTTGAGGTGGGCCTCATGGCTGAGCGAGTAGCAGAGGATGTCGAGTCGCTCGACGAAATCGTTCGGCCCGAAGTCGGTGAGGCCGGTCGCTGCGGTCGCCTCGGCCATGAGCGCCTGTGAGCGCAGGTCCACCTCGGCTCCGGCCCCGCCCATCATGTCCAGGACAGCCCGGACCTCATCGGAGAAGCGTGGATGGACCAGATCGTCGAGGGCGATGGGCGCCGGACGTCGTGGGCCGGTCATCGCCGTGTGACCACCGGCACGACCTCGGCGGTCGGCTGCTCGGGCGTGTGGTCGGGCAGGAACCATCGGAACCAGACCCAACCCCGGTGGTGCCCGGCGGTGGAGACCCAGTTCGGGTGGTCCGGATCGCCGGGAGCGATGACGATCTCCCAGGAACCGTCCTCCTCGTAGTGAACCTGGCTGCCGTTGATGGTCACCCGCTCGTAGTCGTAGTTGTACGTGTGGAGGAACGGGTTCCACAGGCACAGGTTCCAGAACACGCACTCCGGGGAGCGGCCCCGCAGGACCAGGGCCTCATCGTCTTGCAGCTGGTAGGTCCCCATCGCGTAGGCGGCGTCCCCGGCGGCCCAGCCGAACGTGGTGGTGGGCACCGGGTACGGGGGGTCGATGGCGTTGGGCGCTCCCATGGACAGAGGCACCATGGCCGACTGGTCCCGCAGCCAGGTCAGGGCGGCCCGGAAGCGCCGGGCCAGGGTGGCATCGTCCTCCCGGAAGGTGGCGGGTGGGTGGGCGGCGGCGATGGACCACACGGCCCGCGTGTCACGGTTCGGGTCGTCCAGGTAGTCACGGGTCACGATGGCCACGGCATCGGGCTCCAGCTTGATCCAGGGCATGCCGGAACCGGGATCGTCGGGCGACAGGACCATCCGGATGACCCCGTCCTCCCCGACCGGCGCCTCCCGGCTGTTGAGGCTGCCCACGATGCGCTCGGAGTAGTGGCCGTCGTCGGGGCCGCCGTAGACGGTCAGGGACAGGTAGACGGCATCACCCGGAACCACCTCGACGCGGTAGGTCCGGGCCGGGTCCACCGGGGCGAAGCAGTAGAAGGCGTCGGCATTGTCGCCGCCCCACTTCTTGTAGGGCCCGACGATGTCCACGAAACGGGGGTGGGCGGTGTCCGCCCAGACCTGGGTGTCCGTCGCCACCTGCAGGATCGACAGCAGCCAGCGGTGCGCTTCCAGCAGGCTCTGTTCGTCGCCCGGTCCCGAGAGCTGCTCGACCAGTCGCCGGTGCTGGACGCCCAGCTCGGTGAGGATCTCGGCGAACACGGCTTCGGTCTCGGTGGCCATGGCCGGGTTCTACCACGGCCCCGTCGGGACGGGCGAGGGCAGGTAGGGCCCACGGGGAGCGGCCGAAGGTCCGGATAGTCCGCGGGTTTCGCGCGGTGGAGCAGGCGGGGACGATCGCCACCGGTCTCCCGGTCCCTGATGGGGTGGTCGAGGGCGGGCCGGGGCCTGCGACCGGCCGAGGAGGTCACGGTGGGCCGCCCGTGCCGCGTCCCGGTGCTGTCACGGGTGGCCAGTTCGGGGTTTGCGGCAGGGACCCGCACTGCGCCGGGACCGGCGTCTCAGTCGGGGACGCGAGGTGCTGGTGCTGCGTGTACGACGGCGCGGGCCCCGAGAAGTGGGTCCGGTGGATCGAGCAGGCCGATCATTCGGGACCACGACCACTTAAGTGCACAAGGCCGTGACCGCACCCCGGGAGGGCCGGGAGTCCCGCTGACCGGAACGCCCGAGGTGTCGGTGCGAACGCTCAGGGAACCACCCGTCCGAGATAGGGGGCGTCCCCGAAGGCGTAGAGGGCGCCGTCGGTCCCCATGAGGTAGTAGCCGTCGCCGTCCAGGGACGCAGCCATGGTCCCGACTGGAGCGGACAAGCGCACTCCGCCCAGCGATCCGTAGAAGGGAGCCCCGAACGAGAAGATGCCCCCATCGGCGGCCACCATGCGGTAGCCCCGTCCCGCAGGGTCGGCGGTGATGCCCACCACCGGACGGTTGAGTCGTGTACCGCCCATGGAACCGAGGAATGGCGCGTCGAACGAGAAGACCCCGCCGTCGGCGGCCACCAGCCAGTAGCCACCACCGCTGTCGGCGGCCGCCATCCCCACCACTGGGGCGTTCAGGTGGACGCCACCGGTCGAGCCGCGGAAGGTGGCATCGCCGAAGGCGAACACCCCGCCGTCTTGGGCGACCAAGTAGTACCCGCCCCCGTCATCGGTGGCGGTCATGGCGATGACCGGGGCGTTGAGGCGCATCGACCCGGTGGAGCCGAAGAACCGGGCGTCCCCGAAACTGAAGACACCCCCGTCGGCACCGAGGAGCCAGTATCCCTGGTGATCAGGGGTGGCGGTGATGCCCACGATGGGGGCGTTGGGGGCGGTGGCGAGTGAGCCGAGCGATGGCGCACCACCGAACGCCCGCACCTGGCCCGAGCGAGCTGACCAGCCAGTAGCCGGCACAGCCCCCCGCCCCCGAGGTGGCGGCGATGGCCACATAGGCACCTGGAGCCCTCTGGTTGACGTCGGAGCCGCACCCGGGCCCCGAGGAGCCGTTGCCGTAGTCGGAGCCGGTGATCAGGTCGTGGACGAAGCCGTTGGGGCCACCGTAGGCACCGCCGTAGCGCTGAAGTTCGGGGGTCACATAGGTGCCCTCGGTGATCTCGTTCCAGGAGATGAGCAGCCATCCCTCGGGGTTGGCGGTGGCATTGCCGTCGAAGAGGGCCTGGAGTGTGCCCCCGTTGTTCCGCGGCACGCACGTGTTGGACCCGTCCAGCTGCCGGTCGAAGCCAGGCGCCAGGGGCGCGAAGTACTTCTTCCCCTCGGCATGAAGCGTGGCGGCCAGGCCGTCCAGCTGTTGGAAGCTCTGGGGGTTGTTGGTGGGGTCCTGGCTCGACCAGTACGGACTGTCGGCGTCGAAGTACGGGGCGACGGTGTTGTCCCACTGGTTCCACTGGTAGCCCCCCGACAAAGAACCACGACGACCGGAACTGGTCGCTGATGGCGGCCACCACCGGGAGCGGGTACTTGTACGATCCGACCCAGATGAAGGTGGGCTTCCCGCCGTTGCTGCGGTCGAAGGCGGGATTGTTTCCGTACTGGCTGGTCAGGTAGGACAGGTCCCCGCTGATGGCCGACTGGGTCAGTCCCGTCGAGGAGGCCTCGTAGGAGAGCCAGAGGTGGAAGTCGTGGCCCTCGGCCTGGGCCTGATCCACCGCCTGGACCAGGAGGTCGAGTCGACGGTCTTCGCTGTTGGCGGTCGGCGTCTGGGTGGGTGATCCCGTGCCGTACCAGTCGACGGCGAAGCCGGAGAGTCCCGCGGCGATGGCGCTCTGGACGTCATAGGTCACCTGGGACGGGTCGTCCACGGAGAACAGGCTGGACGGTGCATCGGTTTCGATGTTGCCCGGTAGAGCGACGAGGGATTGCAGCCGTTGGCGTCGAGTGTCGCCGGTACGGGTAGGGGTGATTGCCCGAAGGGGTAGCTGGGCCCGAGGGTGGTCTGCCAGTGATGGGTGTCCCACCACAGGTAGTAGTAGGCGTACATCCCCTCCGGCGAGGAGGCAGCCAGCACCGAGTTTCCACGAGCCGGCCCGGTCGACGCCGGCTGGGCGAGAACAGTGGATCCGATGAACGGGGCCGTGACCACCACAATGACGGCCATTACCGCCAGTCTGCTGGTCAGACGAATCCGGGACAGCCCTCTCATGCAGGTTCCTTCCACCCTCCGGGGACGCGACGAATGCTTCTCTCTACAGGTCGGCCGATTTCGCCCTGGCCTGAAGTGATTGACCCCGCACTCGCCCCGACGGGGGGCGGCGCGAGTGGCCCTGAAGCCGGATGGGTGGCGCTCGTGGGCGATCGGGGGCGGGCACTCGCCAGGAGTTGGCCAGGACCCGACCAGCATTCGATGTCGGTCCGCTCCTCCCGGGTCCGTCACTTTCGCGGAGCTCTCTGTGGAATCAGGCCGTGCCGAGGTCAGCCGGCAGGAGGAAGCCCATCGGCACGCCTGGTCAACGACACCGTCGGCTTACCTTGTACGGGTTGGACCGGAGACGGGCTCCATGGAGGCAAGGGCGCCACGCCATGACGTCCCTGACGAGATGCTCCTTCCGACGGGAGTGGCTGGGGGTCGGAGGTGACGGCGACGGCGTCTGGCCCGGTCCGGAGTGCCCAGATTCCAGGTCGAGATCAGGGGCAGCTGGCCGCGGTCCGCATGATCAGGGCGGCCAAAGCCTGCTCTCCCTGCGCGTTCGGGTGGAGTCCGTCGCTGGTGAACCAGTCGGTTGAACGGCCATGGCCGTGGTGTGGGGCTGACAGTTCCGCCCAGTCGGCGACCAGCACGGCGCGGTGCGGATCCCTCGTCTGTTGCTCCATGAGCACGACGCGTGTGCGAAGCGCCTGCAATGAGAACTGCACCTCCGTGCCGAATGTCGAGGGCGGGTAGTAGCTGGGCGTGACGAGGACGACGCAGCTGGCCAGTGCAGCGGCCAGATGGACGACAGTACTGATGTTGTCATCGGTGCCCGTCAGTCGGGCGGCCAGTTCCATGGGGCTGTCGGTGACGTAGGCGAACGCCGCTCGGAGGGCGTCGTTGGTGCCCAGCTCTATGGCAATGGTGGCCGGATGGCGCCGGGCCGCCGCTCTGACCTCATCTTCGGCCCAGTTGCCTTGGACGATTCCCAATGGCCAATAGCCGTGGGCATTTTGCCCTTCGCCCCAACCCGCTCCCGGCTGCGAACTGATCGCCCAGGTGGTGTCAGCCGGTCCGCTGCCACCCGGAGAGCGGACTGCTTTGGCCAGACCGGCCGAGATGCTGTCACCGATCAAGACGAGCATCGAACTGTGGTCCGGGATGCCGAGGGAAGCGGCCTCGACGCTCGGACCGCCCGTGAGCAACGTGAGCACCGCGACTGCGAAGGCCCCGACACGGGCCAACGTCCACGATCCCGCCCGGCGGCTCACCTTGGAACCGTAGCCCAGGCTGTCCCGGATGAAGGCTCGGGTCCGGCCCCAGACTGCTTGTGCGGGGCGTTGCCAGCAGCCAGGTGGGGCCGAGCCCGGAGCGGGGCGACATACCCCCGTCGGTCCCGCTCCCGAAAGGGCTCGGTCGGTTCGAAGCTACTCCTGAATGAGACCACGTGCATCGGCGGGTGGGGACGAGAAGGCGGCGTCGGGGACGACCGCAGCACCAGGCCTGCACCGCGTGGTGAGAGCACCACACGGTGTGCTGAGCGCATCGAACTCTTGCGGTCGTGCCGGTCCGCTCGTGGCTCTGGTAGGTCCGGGCCCGCGACACTTCCCGAGTGCGGGGAGTCCCGACGAGGTGAATCGTCGCACGAGCCGCTGTCTGTCCCGGCGACTGGACGAATGGTCGGCAATCCCCGCACCGAGTTCCGCGGCCCGGGTTCCTCTGCCGACGGGCCGTCGTCATGGCGGTTGCCGAGCGCCAGGCCGGGACCTTCGGCCCTGTCGGCAACTACTGATCTCGTGAAGAATGGATCCATGGACCTGGTCGAAGAGGGTGACATCGAGACGGTGCGGCGCAAGCTGGACGACTTGGTTGTCGCTCGATCTCTCTACGGCTGGTCCGGCCTGGATAGGGTTCGCTTCCAGAGTCTGTGCGAGCGTGAGCGGTCGCTGCTGTGGCCGCTCTCCTCTTCCTGGGGCGCCCCAGAATGCCCGGTAGCGAGCGTTGGCCGGGAGGCACCGATCGCCTGACCGGGCTGCAGGGAGGGTCTGAAGCGAATCGCGTTGGGCGGGTCCATGGGAGTGCCGCGTCCCGTGGGCGCACTCCTGGCGCGGGCCGGGGTCATGGCCGTGCCCCCTTTCGCCGCAGTCCCGATCCTCGGCGCCTGGCCATCGGCAACGATGGCTGCCTCGTACTCACCATCGGCGACGTCTACCGTCAAGGTGGCGCCCCGACCCCAGTATCCTGCGCTCCCATGACCGCCTCCGCCGAACGCGTCCCCCCCGCCAAGGGTTCCCTCACCCCCCGGAACGAGGACTTCCCCCGCTGGTACCAGGAGGTCATCGCCCGAGCTGAGTTGGCCGACAACGGCCCCGTCCGAGGCACCATGGTCATCCGTCCCTGGGGGTACGCCATCTGGGAGCGGCTGCAGGCAGCCCTAGACACCCGGATCAAGGCCGCCGGCGCGGAAAATGCCTATTTCCCCCTCTTCATTCCCGAGTCCTACCTGCGGCTGGAGGCCGAACACGTTGAGGGCTTCAGCCCTGAATTGGCCGTGGTGACCCACGGCGGCGGTCACCAGCTGGAGGAGCCGGTGGTCGTCCGACCCACCAGTGAGACCGTGATCAACAGCTTTTTCGCCAAGTGGGTGCAGAGCTACCGGGACCTGCCGTTGCTGATCAATCAGTGGGCCAACGTCGTTCGCTGGGAGCTGCGGCCCCGCCTCTTCCTGCGCACCAGCGAATTCCTCTGGCAAGAGGGCCACACGGCCCACGCCACCGAGGCTGATGCCCGGGCGTACGCCCTCCAGATCCTCGCCGATGTCTATGTCGACACGATGGTCGAGGTGGCCGGGATCCCCGTTCTCACCGGGCATAAGACCGCCCGGGAGCGCTTTGCCGGGGCCACCCGCACGTGGACCTGCGAGGGAATGATGGGCGACGGTAAGGCGCTCCAGATGGGAACCAGTCATGAGTTGGGCCAGAACTTCGCCCGCGCCTTCGACATCAGATTCGCCAGCGAGGCCGGTGGCGAGCTTGAGTATGTCTGGCAGACCTCCTGGGGAGTCTCGACCCGACTGATCGGGGCGCTGATCATGGCGCACGGGGACGACGCCGGACTGCGACTGCCGCCGGCTTTGGCGCCGGTGGAGGTGGTGGTGCTGTTGGTCCGGGAGGATCCGGCCGCCCGCGCCGCGGCCGAGTCGATCGTCGGGGCGCTGATCGGGGCGGGACATCGGGTCCGGCTGGACGACCGGGTGAGCACCTCGTTCGGGCGGCGCTCGGTCGACTGGGAGCTGAAAGGGGTGCCGGCGCGGGTCGAAATCGGCCCTCGTGACCTGGCCGAAGGGAAGGTGACCGTGGTCACCCGGCATACCCGCTCCAAGGCCACGGTGCCGCTGGAGGCGGCTGCAGCCGAAGTGGGTTCACTGCTGTCCCGGGCTGGGGCCGAGCTACGGCAAGAAGCGCTGACGTTCCGTCGGTCGCGAACGGCCGAGGTTGCATCGGTGGCCGAAGCGGTGGAAGCGGCCGGGACCGGATTCGCCCGCATTCCCTGGGAGCGTCTGGGCGAGGAGGGGGAGACCTTGCTGGCCGCCGAATCGGTCACGGTGCGCTGTCTCCGACCGGCGGGGGCCGGAGACGAGGCGATTGGGGCCTCGGCGCCCGGTGAGGAGCTCGATGACGAGGCGCTGGTGGCCGTGGTGGCCCGGTCGTACTGAGCCGGTACTGGGGCGTCGAGGCGGCCTGAACCTACTCGCGGTGGGGTTGCGGTGGGCCGCTACAGTTCAACGAATCCCGACCCGGAATCGTTGGGATGGAAGGTGCGGCGATCACACTCGTAGGCCGGTGGCGGACCGCTCGAGCCGATTGACGTGGCGACGCGGCGATGGACGAAAGCGATGAGGTCGGGCAGGACGCGCAGTGATGCCCGTCCTCATTCTGGAGGCAGCGGAGGCGAAGTACATCAAGAACCGCCGGTGTTCGGGTTCTGCGGGTGCAGGATTCGACCTGGTTCTGGCTCGACCGTCGCCCTGGGGGGCCATTCCAGCCGATGATCCTTAAGCCGTGCGACGGTGGTGGATGCTGTAAGCGCCAGTAGGCAATGGGTACTGCGTACTCCGAGCGGGATACGACCAGCTCAGTCTGAACCCTTCTCTTCCATCTGGTCCTCTGATGGTTTCGGGAACGGCGATCCTGCAGCGGCGATCTGGCTCGTTCCGGTGTGGCCAGTCGAAGAGTAGACGGTTGCATCCAGCACCTGCTCGCACTCCTTCATGAGCTCAGGGTCTCCCCCGCTGTTGACGTGCGCATCGAAGTACTCGTGGGCCTCGCCGACGGTCGGCCTTCTGCCCTCATGCCGCCAGATGCTGTCAGGGGAACCGGCGGCGCCGCCGGGTCCTCGGCCGGTCCTCCGCCGGGCTAGGGGCATTGCCTGGGTCGCTCATATTCCGCCTCCTTCTAGGTCCGGGCAACGGTAGTGCACGGACACGGCAGCCGGGGACCGACTCTCCTGGTGGGACCGGCATCCCAGACGGAATACAGGACGGCCCGGAGGTCAGGGTGCTGGCTCGGGCAAGCACGAGACACCGGCGCTTGTGAGGTCGGCGTGTCCGAGGATGACTTGCGACGTCACACTGGTGTCGGAGGGGGGACTTGAACTACGACGGCACCTTTCCTGCTCAGTACCGGGATATCCAAACGTGCAGGTCACGTACAGGTCAGGCTCCCCTTGCAATCCGTCTGGTTATGCGAAATCCAAGACGGTCCAGATTCTCTGGTGGAACATTGGTGGAACGGTCACTGTCACTCCCCCGTCGTACCGTGGCCCCATGAAGCATCCCGTCGCTCACACGCTTCTGTGGATCGTCGGGCTACTGGTGGTGAGCTACTTCTATGGTGACCCCGGATCCACGGTGTGGGTGTTCGGCTCCATTGGTCTGTGGTTCCTCGGGCAGATGGTCAAAGGGCGCAGGGACTATGTGAGGAATGAGCTGGCGAAGGCCACGGAGAACGGCCTACGGGCCGCTGGGATGCCCGCCGACTACCGCATCTGCAAGTGGTCTGATTGCCCCACGGATTACGCCCACGGCCACCCGTTCAGCGCCCTGTACCGGTACCCCACGTTCACCGCCTGGCAGCACGACGGGGCTCCAGAGGACTGAGGTAACTTAGAGACTTACCTCTGGAGGCCGGGAGGCCGCCACATGAAGGAGCTTCCCGTAGGCCCGGACGATTGCGGTTGCATCCGGTGACGCTGACTCCGCCACGTATACCTCCCTAGTTGCGACGGCCTTCTTCTCCAGCTCATCCACGACTGGAGACGAAGCGCCCGCATCCCTCGCTGCTTCAAATGCCGCCTCTGCCATAGCTGCCTCGGTGACCTGTTGCACATGGAGTTCGAGCCAGTCGTAGCGGTTCTTCATCTCTTCGATCGCCCGCCTGGCTCCTGCCGGCGAGAGGAATGGGTCCTCGGAGAATGCGGTGTGGTCGGACCTCTTGTTGAACCACCACTCGATGCTCCGGGAACTCCACCTCTTCGCCTTCGGCCAACTCGGCCTCTGCGTCTGCCACTTACTGACCTCCCGCTCAGGCCCCTCCGCAGAAGATAGCAAGGCGGTTTTCAGCCGTCACTCCCCTCTCCTACCCTGGCATGGTGCTCGCTCACTACGCCGAGAGCTTCTGCCTCACAACCGGCCAGTGCTTCCCGGCTGATCCAAGCCGAGGACGGGACGGGGCACGCGCAGCACTGCCCCCAACTACCCGAATGGCGAAGTCGGTTCCAAAGATCGGGCCGGCAAGTTGGTGGACGGTCGAATCCTGAGATGGGCACCCTGGATGACCCGGCGTGGCGAGCGCTGGAACTCGCCTGGTGGGATCGAATGCGCTCCGGCGTCAGGTCTAGCCGACGTTGTAGACCGTAACGCCACCACTGAAAGCGGAGTCGTGAAGAATGAACTTCTTGATCACGCGAGCGGTGGGCAACTGGAACGGAACGGTCGCTTGAATCTGAATGCCGGGGTTCACCTGTTCGAACACTGACGACGCGCCGTTCGGAAGGTAAATCAGTGAACCGGCGTCAGCTGAAAGCTGATTGCCCTTGCCGTCAACTGCCTTCTGGCTGGTAGCGCTGAAGGACTGTGCAGCGGACTTGATGTTCTTGACCGTCATGTTGACGAGACACCATTGGCTACCAGCCGGAGCAGTTGTCGAAATGGGTGCGGATCCCAAAGTCGTCAGGCCGCACTGCACGCTGGTAACGGTGAAGGCGAAATCCCCATCCTTGGCCACTTGGTTGATGTGAGGCGACGGGAGTGCGGCCGCCTTGGGCTTAGCCTTGGGGTGCTTCTTAGCCTTGTGCGGCTTTGTAGTCGTGGTGGTTGATCCAGCAAAGGCCGGAGTCCATGCAGCGAAGACTAGGCCCGTAAGTACCGCAGCAGTGCCGATAGCCAATCGTGCAGCATTGGACGTTTTGTGCATCATCGCCGCCTTTTGGACTGTCGTCCGTCGTGACCGCCGTGTCACGGTCCTCTCGCCCGATCGCCGCGATGGCAGAGTAGCCGTCCAGCGAGGCCGGTGCAGCGGCCCATAAGGTGCGGTCACTGCCTCGTCCTACCCTGGCTCCATGATCGCCCACTACGCCGAGAGCTTCTGCTCGACCACAGGGCAGTGCTTCCGGCTGATCCGGGCCGAGGATGGAACGGGGCATGCTCAGCTCTGCCCCTTCATCCCTCAATGGCGGGGAAGGTTCAAGGGCAACGCGGGGAAGTGGCACGTCGTGGATCCTGCGACGGACACCGGGCGGAACTAGACAGCGTTCAGAGGCTCAGGGCTCCGCACAGGATCACCCAGGCTCCTCGGAACGACGGCGTGGGGGTCAGGTGGCACCGAAACGGGTGTAGACCTTGGTTGTCGGAGGAACGAGGGTCAGGCCATGGCCACGAGACCGCAAGATCCGCCCATTTGTCCCGGATCAGGGACCTATCCCGATGTCGTGAACGACCCGATTCTCGATGAACTGACCTATGTCTGTGCCGCCTGCGGGGCGAGCGTGCCGAACTTCGAACCAGCGCCAGTCCACCATCACGCCATGACCTCGTTCTGAGGGCTGACGGATCGGGTGTAGACCGGAAGGTGTCGTCAGGTCAGCGGCAAGATCAGGGGTTCCTGGCCTGACGAGGGGCAGGGGGCGAAGGGGTGCCCCCACCACCCCCACCTCGAGGGGCAGGGGAGGCAGGTGTGATGGGGACAGTCCAGAGGCTAGCCATTTCGGTCACAGCTGCCTAGAAGAGCGGGCGTGTCAGCGCGAGGCTCACCCGCGGCAGGTCCCCAGGTACTACAGGTCACCCCCGCTTGTGGGCTGGACAATCTGCACGCCCGAGTACCACCCGAGCATCAAGGTGCTCATGGTCGTAGGGTCGGGTTCCTGCCGCTTGCTGCGGCATGCAAACCGGAGGTTCAGAAATGGCGCAAGCAGTAGTGATGCGGGTCAGGTTTTCCGAGGGACAGTCGCCCGAGGAAGGTCAGGCAATGCTCAACGACATAGTGATTCCTCTGGCCAAGTCCCAGGCTGGGTTCAAGGACGGTACGTGGTTGCACGATGGCAAGGGCCACGGGATGGGCGTGGTCGTGTTCGACACAATGGAGAATGCAGCAGCAGCCCAAGATGTCCTCAAGCCACCACCTGGTGCCGGTCCTGAGCTGATTTCGAGTGAGGTTTACGAAGTAGCCGGTCAGGCGTAGTCGTCGCGCCTCTACTGATCGACTCAGTCGGGCAGTTGACTGAAGCCAATGCTTCCTGATTGTGTCCTTGTGTCCTACGCCTGTCCATGATCTCGGCGCACTGTGAGTGGGTGACCCTCATCGGTAACACCATCACCACGAGTGTGGGCTTGATCCGGTTTCACGGACAGGTTTCTTCAGTTGATCATGCTGCTTAAGCGTTGGCGCTGAGGAGTCGTGCTTCGTACTGGTTGGGGCTGAGGTAGCCGATGGTCGAGTGCAGTCGGCGGGTGTTGTACCAACCCTCGATGTAGTCGAAGACGGCACGGCGCAGTCCGGCTCTCGTCGGCCAGGACCGATCGTCGATGAGCTCCCGCTTGATGGTGGCGAAGAAGGACTCGGCCACGGCGTTGTCCCAGCACTCGCCCTTTCGCCCGATCGACAACTCGACGCCGTTGGCCCTGGCCAGCTCGGCGAAGTCCCGGCTCGTGTATTGACAGCCGCGGTCCGAATGGAAGATGACGCCTTCGGCTGGCGACCGGTTGGCAAAGGTCATGGCGAGGGCGTCCTCCACCAGCTCGGTCCTCATGTGGTCCGCCATCGCCCAGCCGACGACTTTCCGGCTGGCCAGGTCGATGACCGTGGCCAGGTAGGCCCAGCCCTCCCAGGTGGCGATGAAGGTGATGTCCCCGACATAGCGGCGGTCGATCTCCTGGCACGGCCCGAACCGGCGCTGGATGAGGTCCTTAGCCGCTTCGGCCCCTGGGTCGGCGATGGTGGTCTTCCGCCACCGCTTCTTGCACCGTCCTTCGAGACCGGCCACCCGCATGAGCCTGGTCACACGTCGCCGCCCGCAGGCCACCCGGCGGTGGACGAGCTCCTGGTGGACTCTCGGAGACCCATAGGTGCCTTTGGACTCGGCGTGGATGGCCTTGATCTTCTCGGTCAGCTCGGCGTCGGTGACCGACCGGACAGAAGGGGCACCGTTGCGGCGCAGGTAATAGGCGGATCGGGAGACCTCGAGCAGGTCACACGCCTTGACGACGTTGTGACCTGCGATCTTCTCCGCCTCGATGAAGGGATACAGCTTCATCGGGTCTCCTTGGCGAAGAAAACCGTTGCCCGCTTGAGAACCTCGACATCCTCTTTCAAGGACCGGTTCTCCCGGCGCAGCCGGGTGAGCTCCTCCTTCTCCTCGGTGGTGAGGCCGGGGCGCTCTCCGGCATCGGTCTCGGCCTGGTTCACCCAGGACCGCACCGCCGTCTCGGTCAGATCGAAGTCCTTGGCCACTTGGCCGATCGTGCGGTCGCCGACTCGGCAGCGCTCGACGATGTCAGCCTTGAACTCCGGGGTGAACGAGCGACGGGACGGGGCTTCTTCCGTTCCATGGTCTCCATTTTGGACATCCTTTCCGGGGCTGTGCCCCTGATGGTGGATGTCCGTCAAACCGGAGGAAGCCCAGTGCCGTGCCAAGAAACCTTCGAGGGCGAGCTATCTCCTGATGGCATCCGGGTCCGCTACCAAGTGCTCGGCTGGCGGATCGCTTACCACGACGGCCACATCTGGGACCGCTGTCCGGAGCATGCGTAGGCCCCGAGCCGGCCTTGTTGACCGGGGCGATTCACACCATCGTTCACCGGCTCTTCCGGGACGCGCTGGAGCGGCAGTACGTCGCGAGGAATGTGGCCGATGCTGCTCGGCCACCAAGCGGGAGACAGGCCAGGGACGCTGCACCCGAGATGGTCACCTGGTCGGGTGCTCAGTTAGGGAACTTCTTAGAGTGGTTCAGGGACAACTGGTACGGCCCCGGCTTCACCTTTCTCGCCACCACCGGAGTAAGGCGCGGTGAAGCGCTGGGGCTGACGTGGTCCGATGCCGACCTTGATGCCGGGACGGCAGCTATCCGCCGTGCTCGCATTGCAATCGACCACCAGGCACAGACGGGCTCTACGAAGTCAGGGCGCGCCCGTGAGATCGAACTAGATGGGACCACGCTTGCGATACTCCGACTCCAAAAGGCTCGCCAGGCTCAGGAGCGGTTGCTTATCGGTCCGGGCTACTCCCAAGAGAATCTTGAGTTCTGCCTTCCCGATGGTCGAGGGTTCCACCCGGAGCGCTTCTCGCGGGAGTTCGAACGCAAACAGAACACCTACAACCGCCTTCACCCGGACGCTCCACTCCCCCGGCTTCGGCTCCATGATCTCCGACACACATGGGCAACTTTGGCCCCAAAAGGCAGGGGTTCATCCGAAGGTCGTTGCCGAGCGGTTGGGGCACAGCAGCACTGCGGTGACCTTGAACACCTACAGCCACGTCACCAAGGCGATGGCCTCCGATGCTGCCGAGACGGTGGCGGGGATGATCTTCGGCGGTGCGTAGGGGTTTGGTGGAACATCGGTGGAACATTCCACGCTGTTGGCCCACCGGCAGGACTGATGACCGGCGGTTTTTGTGGTGTCGGAGGGGGGACTTGAACCCCCACGCCCTTGCGGGCACTAGCCCCTCAAGCTAGCGCGTCTGCCTATTCCGCCACTCCGACGAAGTGACACCGATATCGCTACCGGGGCGTCTGGAATGGTAGCGCGGTGTTGACTCCCCTCAGTCCAAACTCTCCGGGATCAAGTGGGGTCGCACCTCAGGACGACCGGGGAGCCGGTCCGGGCTTGAGTGTGGTCCACAGCGGCACGTTCCACAAGATGCCGTCCGAAGAAGGGTTGTACTCCACATTGGCCAGCTGGACCCCGTTGGCCTCGAGCCCGGGTTCGGCGAACAACGGAAGACTGACCATCTGATCCCAGAGCTGGTCATCGATCTGGTCATAGATCGTCCCTCCGGTAACCGGGTTGAGGGCCTGGGCCGCCTGAGCGAACAACTGGTCGACCTGGGGATCGTCGAAGTTGCTCCAGTTCTCGGTGTTCTGGATTCCCGGCGAGCCCGGGCCGGCGTCGGAGTACCACGCTGCAGTAGCGGTCTGGAACGGAGTGCAGACCCGGGTGACCAGGGCCATGTCGTAGGCCGTGACGGGCAGCGCGCTAGCCCCGGACACGGGCACGGTGACCACGGATATCCCCGCCAGACGCAGTTGGGAGGTGATCTCCGTGGCCAGTTGAAGGGTCCAGGGGTCACCGGTCTGGACGGCCATCCGTAGGGTCAGAGGCGTACCGGTGTCATCGACATACTCCCCGCTCACCGCGGTGTGGTAGCCCAGGGACCTGAGGAGTCGGTCGGTCGTGACCAGATCCTGGCCGCTGTACTCGCCGGCGGCCGATGACGGCGTGTAGCCGGTCTGGGAGGGCACGGCCAGGTGGTCTTCGCTGACCACCAGATCGGGCTCGATGGTCCCCACGCTTCGGTTGAGCAGATCGGTGCGATTGATGGCGTGCGCCACCGCCTGTCGGGCAGCCACCCGTGACATCGTGGCCGAGGCCACGTTGAACTCCAGATCCAGAAGCCGGAGCGACGGCTTGATCGTGCTTTGGGTATTGGGCATCGACGAGACGGCGTCCAGGGCGCCGAGGTCGAAGTCCAGGGGCTGGGCGGCGGCTGTGCTGCTTCTGACCAGCTGGGATGCCCAAGTCGACGGCGATGCGGCCACATTCACCGTCACCTTCTGCAGGAGAGCAGGTGTCCCCCACCATCGCGGATTCCGCACCAGCACCGCTTGGCCGTTTGGGGAGACCGACTGCACGATCATCGGCCCCGCCGAAACATCGATGGTCGGGGTGAATGCATCGAATCCGTGACTCCATCCGACCTGTCGGGCTATGTGGGCCGGGACCATGTGGTCGAACATGACCCGCCAGTCGGTGAAAGGTGTGGAGAATTTGACGGTCACCGTCTTGCCGTTGTTGCTCGGCACCACCGACTGGACGTCCCGATAGCCGAGCGTGGAGGCGACCTGGTCGGGCCGGCCGTTGCTGTCGACCCCATCCCCTTTCTGTGACTGCCAGGCGTAGATGAAGTCGTCGGCCGACACCGGTACCCCGTCGGACCACACTGCCTTCGGGTTGATCACGTACTGGATGGTCAGTGGCGAGGGAGAGATGGTTTCCACGCTGCTCAGCAGATCGGTGTTGACCTGAGGGATCAGCTTCGGGTTGATGACATACGCGCTCGGTAGGACCGACGAGAGCAGTGTCGGTGTCGATGAGGCCGCCCCGGCCGGCGTATTGGGGTTGAAGCCGGACCACGGTTGGTCCAACTCGACCGTGGCGGAGCCTCCGGTCGCCGTCACCAGGGGTGAGGTGCTCTGCGCATCGACCTGACTGATCCGGTGGGAGCCCAGGTGGTCGACGATGGCCACCAGCCCGATGATGAAGATGATGACGAGAGGCAGCGTCCATCGGGCCCGGTGCTCCCGCCGCATCGATGCCATGCGTGGCCAGCGCCCGGGGTCCCCGGCGCCGTTCCGGCTCACTGCAAGCGCAGCAGGAGGATGATGTTGGTGAAGGCGAAGATCACGGCCACAGTGACGGTGATCCGGTCGAGGTTCTTCTCCACCACCGTCGATCCGGCCGCGGCAGAGCCCATCGATCCGCCGAACATGTCCGAAAGACCGCCGCCCTTCCCGCTGTGCATCAGGATCAGGAAGATGAGCGCGAGGCAGGCCAAGATCTGCAGTACCACGATGATTGCGGTCAGCACACGATCGTCCTCCTCTGCCTCATGACCGAAGGAGACGCTACCAAACTCACTGCCGTGAGCGTGACGCGGCCCGGATGATGCCCACAAAGGCACCGGCGTCCAGGCTGGCTCCTCCCACTAAGGCGCCATCGACGTCGGGTCCACGCAGGATGGACTCGGTATTCTCTTCGTTGACCGATCCTCCGTACTGGATACGCACGGATTGGGCTGCCTCGGCATCACTGCTCTTGGCCACCACCTGTCGGATCCATTGGCAGGCCTGTTGGGCATCTTCGGGAGTGGCCGCGGTGCCCGAGCCGATGGCCCACAGCGGCTCGTAGGCGATGACCACACCGGCGACCGCCTCGGCGGCCATGCCGTCGAGGGCCGCTTCCACCTGGCGGGCCAGCCGGTCCTCGGTCAGTCCGGCCTCGCGCTCGTCAATGGTCTCCCCCACGCAGCAGATGGGTGTCATCCCGTTGCGTAGGACGGCCCGGACCTTGGCCCGGACCAGCTCGTCGGTCTCCCCGAACAGTCGTCGCCGCTCTGAGTGCCCGACGATGACGTAGTCCACGTGGAGCTTGGCCAGCATCAACGGACTGACTTCGCCGGTGAACGCCCCGGCGTCATCGACGGCGCAGTTCTGGGCACCGAGGGCCACGGGGATTCCGTCGGGCTCTAGGACCGACTGGACGGTGCGGATGTCGGTGAACGGCGGGTGGACGGTGACATCGAGCTGGGAGACATCGGCGGGCTGCAGGCGTAGCCCCAGATCACGGGCGGCATGCAGCGCCTCATGGTGGTCGAAGTTCATCTTCCAGTTGCCGCTGATCAGGAGGCGGCGACCGAGTGATGCGTCACTCACGGTGTGGCCGAATCCTCTCCACGATGGGACGACGGGGCGTTGGGTGCCCCCCGAAGTGCCGCGAGTCCGGGCAGGTCCCCGTACTCGAGCAGCTCGAGGGAGGCTCCCCCACCGGTCGAGATGAAGCTGATCTGCCGGTCGAGGCCGAGCTGGTCGACAGCCGCAGCGCTGTCCCCACCGCCGACCACGGTGTACCCGTCACATTCGGCCACGGCCCGGGCCACCCCGGCCGTACCGGCGGCGAACCGGGTGTCTTCGAAGACCCCCATCGGCCCGTTCCACAGCACGGTGCCTGCGGCCGAAATCGTCTCGGCGTAGGCGCCGACCGTGGCTGGGCCGATGTCGAGACCACACCAGCCGTCGGGGATGTCCTCCTCGACCACCCGCACCTCTCCGCCCGAACAGTCACAGCCGAAGGCGGCCCCCGGCTCGAGCGCCACGATGTCGGTCGGCAGCAGGATGCGCTTGCCCGACGCCAGTAGGGCGGCACACTCGTCGATGCGGTCGGGGTCGACCATCGATCCCCCGACGTGGTGGCCTGCTGCGGCCAAGAAGGTGAAGGCCATGCCTCCCCCCACTACGAGAACATCCACCCGGTGGAGGAGGGCCTGCAGTACGCCGAGCTTGTCCGCCACCTTGGCCCCACCCACCACGGCGACGAACGGGCGGGCGGGCGAGCCGAGCAGACCGCCCAAGGCCTCGATCTCTCGCTGGAGGAGGAACCCGGCGGCACTGGGCAGGCGTGAGGGCGGCCCGACCACCGAGGCATGAGTCCGGTGTGAGACACCGAAGGCGTCATTGACGTAGGCGTCGTGGCCGTTGATGAGCTTTTCGACAAAGGCGGGGTCGTTGTGCTCTTCGCCTGGATCGAAGCGGAGGTTCTCCAGCAGTTCGACCTTGGGGGCTAGACGGGCCAGCTCCTCTCGGACCGGACCGAGGTCGAAGCGCGCGTCGGGGGCCCCCTCGGGGCGCCCCAGGTGCGTGCAGGCCGTCACCGAGGCCCCCTGATCCAGCAGATACTCCAAGGTGGGCAGGGCGGCGCGGATGCGGAAGTCGTCGGCCACCACTGCGGGTTCGCCCACGCAGGACCGGAGGGGCACGTTGAAGTCGACCCTGACCAGCACGCTGGCTCCGTCGAGGTCGGGCAGATCGCCGAGCAGCGGCAGGCCGCTCAGCAGTGGGTTTCCAGTGTCCCTGCTCATCGTTCAGTCTCCCCTCAAACCTTTCACGATGTCGTCCGGTCCCGTCAGGAGGCGGAGCCGCCGACGACCAGTGAGAGATCCACCAATCGGTTGGCGTACCCCCACTCGTTGTCGTACCAGCCCTCCACTTTCACCAAGGTGATGCCTGAAGCCGACGGCATGACCATGGTCAGCAGGGAGTCGAACGTGCACGAAGCCGGGCTCCCGACGATGTCGGAGGAGACGATCGGGTCGTCGGTGTACACCAGGACCTTGGCGAGGGGCCCCGACGAGGCGGCGGCGGCGAAGGCGGCATTGACTTCGTCCACCGTGACCGCCCCAGGGATGACCGCGGTGAAGTCGGTGATCGAGCCATCGGGTACCGGTACCCGGAAGGCGCTGCCGTCCAGCCTTCCCTTCATCGCCTGCAGCACGAGCCCGGTGGCCCGTGCCGCGCCGGTGGAGGCCGGGACGATGTTGGTGGCGGCAGCACGGGCTCGGCGGAGGTCCTTGTGAGGCAGGTCGAGAAGGTTCTGGTCGTTCGTGAAGGCGTGGACCGTGGTCATCATGCCGCTCTCCACCCCGAAGGCGTCGTCCAGGACCTTGACGAGGGGTACGAAGCAGTTGGTGGTGCAGGAGGCGTTGGACACCACGAAGTCCTTGGCCGGGTCGAAGTCGGTGTCGTTGACGCCGACGACGAAGGTGGCGTCCACATCGGTGGCGGGGGCCGAGATGATGACCCGGGAGGCTCCCGCTTCGAGATGGGCCGCGGCCGATTCCCGTGTGGTGAACAGGCCGGTGGATTCGACCACCACGTCTACGCCCAGCTTGTCCCACGGGAGGGCCTTGGGGTCCCGTTCGGCCAGGACGGCGATGGGTCCGGAGTCCAAGACGATGGACGAGTCGGCCACCTTGACCTCGCTACCGAACCGACCGTGGGTCGAGTCGTAACGGAGCAGGTGGGCCAGGGTCTCGGCCGAGGTGAGGTCGTTGATGGCCACCACCTCGACGTCGGCTCCCATGATCCGGGCTGCTCGGAGATAGTTCCGGCCGATGCGCCCGAACCCGTTGATGCCGATGCGTACCGTCATTGCCTGTATGCCTCGCTCTTCACTGTTCAGTACGTGCCTGTCTGTGGCGCTCCCACGGCACTCCCGTGCCGGTCCTTCTACCCCTCCAACGAACGGAGAACGGCGACCACGCTAGGGCAAATGGGCGGGTCAACGAGTCATCCGAGCAGATCAGCCAGGGTTGACGCCAGTTTGGCGGGGTCGTGGGCCAGGCCGCTGGCCCGGGACAACGGCACATCCACCACCGAGAACCGCGGCTCCCCGAGCGGCAGTGAGGAGGTGTCGCAAACGGTCACGTCGACGTCGATACCATGCGCTACCAGGGCTTCGACGTGCATGGCCACATCGAAGCCCTCCGTCTCGGGTACCTGCGGGCGAAGATTGCACACGTAGACCTTGGTAGCTTCGGACCGGCTGATCCCAGCCCGGATCTCGGGAACGGCGATGGCGGCCAACACGCTGGTGAACAGGGACCCCGGGCCCAGGATGATCTGATCGGCCTGCTCGAGTGCCTCCACCGCGGCAGCTGGGGCCGTGGGATCGGCAGGCACCAGGGACACCTTGCGGATGTTGTCGGTGGCCATGACGGCCACCTGCCCGGCCACCGACCCCCCGTCGATATCGGCTTTCAGTACCACTGCGTCGGTCGTGGCCGGCAGCACCCGGCCCTTGACCCCGAGGAGCCGGCAGGCCTCGTCGAGGGCGGCCACCGAGTCGTTGGTCCCGTCGATCAGTCCGGCCAGAATGAGGTTGCCGAGGGCGTGCCCGGCCAGCTCCTCCTCGCCGAACCGAAACTCGAAGGCCGAGGCCAGGAGTGAGCCTGGCTCGGCCATGGCCACCAGGCACTTGCGGAGATCACCGGGGGGGATGATGTGCAGGAGCTCGCGGAGCCGGCCCGAGGACCCTCCGTCATCGGCGACCGACACCACGGCGGTGAGCCGGTCGGTGTAGGTGCGCACGGCTCGTAGCGTGGCCGCCAATCCGTGACCACCGCCGATGGCCACCACCGTCGGCTGGCCCTGCGCCGCCGCGGTCGGCCTGACCGGTGTCCCCGCCACCCGCCGGTCAGCGCTCCCGTCCCTCGGTTCCCTCAACGTTCGATGTCCCGGTGGAAGACCGTGGTGGGCAGGGCGTGGTCGTCGAGGCGCCGGGCCAGCTCCTCAGCCAAGACCACCGATCGGTGACGACCACCCGTGCAGCCCATGGCCACCGTCAGGTACGACTTCCCCTCCCGGATGTAGGCCGGGATCAGCATGGACAAGAGGTCGTCCAGCTTGGCCAGGAAGGCGGTGGTCTCGGGGCGATCCAGCACGAACTCGCGGACCTGGGGCTCGAGGCCGGAGTGGCTCCGCAGGGCCTCATCCCAGTACGGGTTGGGGAGGAATCGGCAATCGAACATCAGGTCGACGTCCCGGGGAATGCCGTGCTTGAAGCCGAACGAGACGATCGAGGTCTGCATGGTGCTGCTCGACTCGTCCTCGCCGAACACCTCCATCAGCCGGGCGCGGAGCTGGTTGGTGTTCAACTCGCCGGTGTCGATCACCAGGTCGGCCCGGTCCCGTAGGCCGCTGAGCAGCAGCCGCTCATCGGCGATGGAGTCGATCACCCCCCTGGCCGCCTGCGGATGGCGGCGTCGGGTGCCCTCGAACCGGCGGATCAGGACGTCGTCGGCCGCGTCGAGGAAGAGGATGCGCACCCGGTTCCGGGCCGCCACCAGCGCGTCCACCGCCGGAAGCACGTCGTCGAGGTCTCCGCCGCCGCGGCCCACCACGAAGGCCACCCGCTCCAGTTCCGATCCGGTGCCGTCCACCAATTCGGAGACCTTGGAGATGAGGGCGGAGGGCATGTTGTCGATGACGAACCACCCCAGGTCCTCCAGCGTGGCCCCCGCCGTGGAGCGTCCCGCCCCGGACATGCCGGTCACCACCAGGTACTCGCTCATCGATCCACCTCTACCTGCCGTGCGGCGGGTCTAGTCGGGGCCAGAGGCGTGTGCAGCCGTTCGTACACCGCCGCGCCCACCTCGGCCGGTAACCAGGATATGCCGCGTAGCTGCTCTTTGGATACGTTTCGCAGGGCAGCCAGGCCCCCGAACTGCTCGATCAGTCGTTCACGGCGCTTAGGGCCGAGTCCTTGGACCCCGTCGAGGGCCCCGAGGGTCATCCGCTTGCCCCGGAGGGTCCGGTGGTAGGAGATGGCGAACCGGTGTGCCTCGTCCCGCAGCTGTTGCAGCAGGTAGAGGCCTTCGGACTGACGGGGCAGCCGGTAGGGCTCGGAACGCCCGGGCCGGTAGACCTCCTCGAAGCTCTTGGCCAACGAGGCGATGGGGACCCGCTCGGTGAGGCCCAGCGTCTCCAGCACCCTGACGCCCACGTTGAGTTGACCGAGACCACCGTCGAGGAGGAGGAGCTGTGGCGGATAGGCAAAGCGGCGTCGGGTCGGTGCGGGCACGGGTTGTTCCTGGCCCGACGCCGAGCCGTCGCCCTGGTGGTCATCCTCGTGCGGCTTGGTCGGAGAGGACGGTGCTCCGTTGCTGTTCCCGCTGTCCCTGGCCAACCGGTCGTCGGCCAGCAGGGAGGTGAGTCGGCGGGTGAGGACCTCCTCCATCGCCGCGTAGTCGTCGTTGCCGGGCACCGTGGCCACCCGGAAGTGGCGGTAGTCGCTCTTCTTGGGGAGGCCGTCCTCGAACACGACCATCGAACCGACGTAGTCGGTGCCCTGCAGATGGCTCATGTCGTAGCACTCGATGCGCAGGGGGGCCTCGGGCAGCCCGAGCTCCTTCTGAAGGGACCCGAGCGCCCGAGCCCGACTGTTGTGGTCCGAGGTTCGGTGCAGCCGGTGGCGGACGAACGACTCCTTGGCGTTCTGCTCGACCGTCTGGAGGAGGGACCGCTTCGCTCCGCGGCGGGGTACCCGCAGTGCCACCGGACCGGGACGTCGCTCTGCCAGATAGGTCGAGACCGCATCGGCGTCCTCGGGCATGGTCGGTACCAGCACCTGGCGGGGGACTCCCGACGCGGCATCGGCATAGACGTCCACGAGCACTCGTTCCATCAGCTCCGCGTCGGAGAGATCCTCCACCTTGTCGACAAAGAGGGCCGACCGGCCGACCACCTTTCCTGATCGCACGTGGAACACTTGGACGGCCGCCTCCAGTTCGTCCTCGGCCACGCCGAATACGTCGAGGTCCTCCCGGCTGGCCATTTCCATCTGGCGGACAGCATCCGCCGCCCGCACCGCCTCCAACTTGTCCCGGAGGACGGACGCCCGCTCGAATTCGAGGGCCGACGCCGCCTCCCTCATGGCCGATTCGAGCCCCTTCTCCAGCGGCCCGGTGTCGCCGCCGAGAAAGGCGATCAGGTCGGCCACCAGTTCGTCGTACTCCTCGTGGGTCACCTCCCCCACGCAGGGGCCAGAGCAGCGCTCGATGTGGAAGAGGAGGCACGGCCGGCCCAGTCGCTCGTGCCGACGGAACTTGGTGTCCGAGCAGGTCCGCACCGGAAACGACCGCAAGAGGAGGTCGAGCGTCTCGCGGATGGCGCCCACGTTGGGATAGGGCCCGAAATATCGGACCCCACTGCGCTTGCGCCCCCGCACGACCGCCGGACGGGGCCAGTCGTCGTTGAGGGTCACGGCGAGCCAGGGGTAGCTCTTGTCGTCCTTCAGGCGGACGTTGAACCGGGGTTGGAACTCCTTGATGAGATTGTGTTCGAGGAGGAGGGCCTCGGACTCCGAGCCCACCACCATCCACTCCACATGGTCGGCCTGCTGGACCATCTGGGCCGTGCGGGGCGCAAGGCCGACCGGGTCCTGGAAATAGGAGTTGAGCCGTTGACGGAGGGACTTGGCCTTCCCTACGTACAGCACCCGCCCGTCCCGGTCGAGGAACTGGTACGAGCCAGGGGCGTCGGGAATCGAGCCGGAAAGGGGTCGGGTCACCACTCCACCAGTGTGCCGTGTCGGGCCCGGGTCCGACGCACCGCACCGTGCACCGCCAGAAGACATACAATGGGCAGAACGCCGGGCCTGGTTTCCGGCGACATCTACCGCTTCGGGGCCGACATCCCCGCGGATGGGCGACCAGGCTGTCCCCGCCGGCCACTACCGGAGCGCCTCCCCAAGGGGGTACTACCCAGCATGCTCCGGCTACAGACGGCACTCCCCGACCGCTACACGACGGCCGGTCCCGAGGAGTTGGCCGAGTGGATCAGCCAGGCCAAAGCCACGCTCGGCCGACGGGTGGTGATCCTCGGCCACCACTACCAGCGCGACGAGGTGATGGCGTGGGCCGATGCCCGTGGCGACTCGTTCGGCCTCTCCCGGATCGCCGCCGACCAGAGCGAGGCCGAGTTCGTGGTCTTCTGCGGCGTCCACTTCATGGCCGAGTCGGCCGACGTGCTCACCGGTTCCCACCAGCAGGTGCTCCTGCCCGATCTCAACGCCGGATGCTCGATGGCCGACATGGCGGACATCGAGTCGGTGGAGGAGGCCTGGGAGGACCTCGGGGCGGTGACCGACATCGACCGGGTGGTCCCGGTCACCTACATGAACTCGTCGGCGGCCCTGAAGGCGTTCGTGGGTCGTCACGGAGGGGTGGTGTGCACGTCGTCCAATGCCCGTGCCGTGCTGACCTGGGCCTTGGGCCGCGACAGCGAGGGACGGAGTCGCGGCGACCAAGTCCTCTTCTTTCCTGACCAGCATCTCGGTCGCAATACCGGCTTCGACCTGGGCTACGGGGCCGAGGACATGGCCGTGTGGAACCCGCGGCTGGACCGGGGAGGCCTGGACGACGCCACCCTGAAATCGGCCACCCTCCTCCTGTGGAAGGGCCACTGCTCGGTCCACCAGCGTTTCCGGACCGGCCACGTCGACGCCTTCCGGGCCGAGCATCCCGATGGGATCGTGGTGGTCCACCCAGAGTGCTCCCACGAGGTCGTGGAAGTGGCCGACCAGGTCGGCTCGACCGACTTCATCATCCGGGCGGTGGCCGAGGCCCCGCCGGGTTCCGTACTCGGGGTGGGCACCGAGATCCATCTGGTGAAACGCCTGGATGACGAGACGCCGGGCAAGACGGTGGTCTCGCTCGATCCCCTGGTCTGCCCGTGCTCGACCATGTTCCGGATCGACGCCGCTCATCTGGCCTGGGTGCTGGAGGGACTCGTGGAAGGTGAGGTCCGCAACCGGATCACCGTGGACGACGAGACGGCGACCTGGGCCCGAGTGGCCCTGGAGAGGATGCTGACCACCGTCTGACCTGACTCCGCCTAGGTGGTGACGGCCACCCTCCTCCGGGGTGTGGACGTGGTGGTGTCCGCCGACTTGGTGACCGTGGCCTTGCCTGCCGCTGCCTTACGGGCCGCAGCTCGCTGATTGGCCACCGGGGTGGCTGCCGCCGAGCCGCGGGGCTTGGGCCGGCCCACGGCCTTGGCCTTGGTGGGTGTCTTGGCCTTGTTGGCTGCCTTGGCCTTGGCGGCTGCCTTGACCTTGGGCAGCGCCGTCGACGGCGCGGCGCCGCCCGGCGTGATGCCGAGCAGCGGGGCCAGCACGGCGCCGGTGTAGCTGTCCACCTCAGCGGCCACCTCCTCGGGGGTACCCACGGCCACGATGGACCCACCGCGGTCCCCGCCCTCCGGCCCGAGGTCGATGATCCAATCGGCGCTCTTGATGACGTCGAGGTTGTGCTCGATCACGATCACCGTGTTGCCCTGGTCCACCAGGCGGCTCAACACGTCGAGCAGCTTGCGGACATCGTCGAAGTGGAGGCCGGTCGTCGGCTCGTCCAGCACGTACAGGGTGTGGCCAGTGGATCGACGGCTGAGCTCCGAGGCCAGCTTGACCCGTTGGGCCTCCCCGCCCGACAGGGTGGGGGCCGGCTGGCCCAGTCGGATGTAGCCCAGGCCGACGTCGACCAAGGTCTGGAGATGGCGGGCGATGGGAGGCTGGTGGGCGAAGAACCCCAGCGCTTCCTCGCAGGAGAGGTCGAGCACGTCGGCGATGGTCTTGCCCCGGAAGGTGACCTCCAGGGTGTCCCGGTTGTAACGAGCCCCTTGGCATACCTCGCAGGGCACGTAGATGTCGGGCAGAAAGTGCATCTCGATACGGATGGTGCCGTCCCCCGAGCAGGCCTCGCAGCGTCCGCCCTTGACGTTGAAGGAGAACCGTCCGGGCTGATAGCCCCGGACCTTGGCCTCCTGGGTCTGGCTGAACAGCTTCCGGATGTGATCGAACACGCCGGTGTAGGTAGCCGGGTTGGACCGGGGCGTCCGCCCGATGGGGGCCTGGTCGACCTCGACCACCTTGTCCACGTTGGACACGCCGGTGATGGTCCGGTGCTTGCCCGGCAGCGTCTTGGCCCGATGGACCTGCTTGGCCAGCGATCGGAGCAGGATGTCGTTGACCAGCGTCGACTTCCCCGACCCGGACACGCCGGTCACGGCCACCAATTCCCCGAGTGGGAACTCGGCGTCCACGTCGTGCAGATTGTGTTCCCGCGCCCCCTTCACGATGAGCGACTCCCCACTCCCCGGACGGCGGACTGCCGGCACCGGGATGGATCTCGCCCCGGAGATGTACTGGCCGGTCAGTGACTCGGTGTTGGACTCGAGCCCGCCGGGCCCCGAGACCGGTCCCGAATGGACGATCCGGCCTCCGTGCTCTCCTGCGCCGGGTCCGACGTCCACCACGTGGTCGGCGACCCGGATGGTCTCCTCGTCGTGTTCAACGACGATGACCGTGTTGCCCAGGTCGCGGAGGCGCTTCAGGGTGCCGATGAGCCGCTGGTTGTCGCGCTGGTGCAGTCCGATGGATGGCTCGTCCAGGACGTAGAGCACCCCGACCAGGCCGCTGCCGATCTGGCTGGCCAGCCGGATGCGTTGGGCCTCGCCCCCCGACAGGGTGGTGGCCGAGCGGGCCAGGGTCAGGTAGTCGAGGCCCACGTCGAGGAGGAACTGCATCCGCTCGCGCACCTCACGGAACACCCGGTCGGCGATCAGGTGGTCCCGGTCGGAGAGGTCGAGCGACGCCACCACGTCGACGGCGTTGCCGATGGACAGCGAACACAGGGCGAAGATGTTGTAGCCACCCACGGTCACCGCCAGGGACTCGGGCTTCAGTCGGGCCCCCCCACAGGTCGGGCAGGGCACCTCACGCAGGAAGTTCTCGAGGTTGTCCCGCAAGAAGTCGGAGTCGGCCTCGGTGTGGCGGCGCTCCAACCACGGGACGATGCCTTCGTAGGCAGTGTGGAACGACCGCTGACGGCCGTAGCGGTTCCGGTACTTGAGGTGGACCTGCTGGCCACCCGCCCCGTAGAGGACAAGCTTGTGGTCGGACTTCTTCAGCTTCTCCCAGGGGGTGTCGATCGAGAATCGGCCCAGTTCGGCCACCGCGGCCACCACCCGGACGAAGTACTCGCTGCGGGCCCCCGACCAGGGAGCCAGGGCCCCGTCGGCCAGGGACTTGGTGGGATCGGGCACCACCAACTCCGGATCGACTTCGAACCGGGTGCCGAGCCCGGTACAGGCCGGACAGGCCCCGTAGGGCGAGTTGAACGAGAAGTTCCGGGGCGAGGGGTCCTCGAAGCTGAGGCCGCAGAAGGTGCACGCCAGGTGCTGGCTGAAGGTGATGGCCTCCTCCTCGGTCCCGTCGGCATCCACCACCACGATCTCGGCCACCCCCTCGGCCAGGGACAAGGCGGTCTCGAGGGACTCGGTGAGGCGGCGGCGGATGTCGTCCCGACGGACCAGGCGATCCACCACCACCTCGATGGTGTGCTGCTCGTAGCGGGCCAGATCGAGGTCCCCCCGGTCGGCCAGTTCGACGGGCACCCCGTCCACCCGGGCCCGGGCGAAGCCCTGCTTGGCGAGGTCGTCGAGGAGGGCGCCGTACTCCCCCTTGCGGCCCCTGACCACCGGGGCCAGCACCAAGAAGCGGGTGCCCTCGTCCATGGCCAGGATCCGGTCCACGATCTGCTGCGGGCTCTGGCGGGCGACCGGACGGCCGCAGTTGGGGCAGTGGGGCTTGCCGATGCGGGCGTAGAGGAGGCGCAGGTAGTCGTAGACCTCGGTGACCGTGCCCACCGTGGACCGGGGGTTGCGGGAGGACGACTTCTGGTCGATGGAGATGGCCGGGGAGAGTCCCTCGATGAAGTCCACGTCGGGCTTGTCCATCTGGCCCAGGAATTGGCGGGCGTAGGCCGACAGCGACTCGACGTAGCGGCGCTGGCCCTCGGCGTAGATGGTGTCGAACGCCAGGGAGGACTTGCCCGATCCGGACAGGCCGGTGAACACCACCAGCCGATCCCGGGGAAGGTCCAACGAGACGTCCTGGAGGTTGTGCTCGCGCGCGCCTCGGACCACCAAACGATCAGCCATTGGGTGAGGATACCGGTGCGGGAGGGGGGGTCCGGCGGGCGATCAGGACGCGTCGACGGGTTCGACGTCGGCGGTGTCCCCCGCCAAGACCGGGGAGCCGTCCACGGGGTCCCGGACCAGGAGGGCCCGTAGTTCGGCGATCTCGTCGCGGAGCAGGGCGGCCTCTTCGAACCGGAGCTCCTCGGCGGCCTTGTTCATCTCCGCGTCCAGCCGGTGGACCAGGCTGGAGAGTTCGTCGGCGTCCGGCCCGAGGGCCTGGGCCATCTCTGCGGCGACCGCCCGGGGGTCCACGCCGCCCCGGCCCCTTCGCCCCCGTCCAGCCGCCGGGCGCTCGTTGGCCCCCGAGGTGAGCGCAGCCGAGCCGCCACCCTCGCCCCGGACCCGCTCCAGGATGTCGGTGACCGACTTGGTGATGGTCTGGGGGTCGATCCCGTGGGCCTCGTTGTAGGCGATCTGGCGTGCCCGCCGCCGCTGGGTCTCGCCGATGGCATTTCGCATCGAGTCGGTGACCGTGTCCGCGTACATCACCACCCGACCGTTGACGTTGCGGGCCGCCCGCCCCATGGTTTGGATGAGGGAGGACGCCGAGCGGAGGAAGCCCTCCTTGTCGGCGTCGAGGATGGCCACCAGGGCCACTTCGGGCAGATCGAGTCCCTCCCGGAGCAGGTTGATGCCCACCAGGACGTCGAAGGCCCCGAGGCGGAGCTCCCGGAGAATCTCGATGCGGGCCATGGTGTCCACGTCGGAGTGCAGGTACTGGACCCGGACTCCCTGCTCGGCGAGATAGTCGGTGAGATCTTCGGCCATCTTCTTGGTCAGGGTGGTCACCAGCACCCGGTAGCCCCCGGCCACCGTCTTGTCGATGCGATCCCGGAGATCGTCGATCTGGCCGGTGGTGGGGACGATATCGACCTCCGGGTCGACCAGGCCGGTGGGCCGGATCACCTGTTCCACCACGTTGGCGCTGTGCTCGAGCTCCCAGGGCCCCGGGGTGGCCGAAAGCAGGATGACCTGGCCGGTCCGCTCGATGAACTCCTCGAACCGCAGGGGGCGGTTGTCCAGGGCTGACGGCAGGCGGAACCCGTGGTCGACCAGGGTCTCCTTCCGAGACCGGTCCCCGGCGTACTGCCCCCGGAGTTGCGGCACGCCCACATGGCTCTCGTCCAGCACCACCAGGTAGTCCTTGGGGAAGAAGTCGAGCAGGGTGAAAGGGGCCTCTCCCGGTTGCCGTCCGTCGAGGTGGCGACTGTAGTTCTCGATCCCGCTGCAGACGCCGGTTTCGCCCAGCATCTCCAGGTCGTACTCGGTGCGCATCCGGAGTCGCTGGGCCTCGAGCAGCTTGCCCGCCCCGGTCAGCTCGGGCAGCCGTTGGCGGAGTTCGGCCTCGATCCCCTCGACCGCCTTGCGCATGCGTTCGTCCCCGGTGCCGTAGTGGGTGTTGGCGAAGACCACCAGCTCGTCGAGTTCGTCACCGATCTCGCCGGTCAGGACGTCGAAGGGCCGGATCCGCTCCACGGTGTCCCCGAAGAACTCGATCCGGACGGCCTGGCTCTCGTAGGCGGCGTGGATCTCCACGGTATCGCCCCGGGCCCGGAACTGACCCCGGGACAGCGTGGCGTCGTTGCGGGAGTACTGCAGCTCCACCAGCCGGCGGAGCAGGGCCCGCTGCTCGTAGTCCTCGCCGGGTCGCAGAGCCACGATGCGGTCGCGGTACTCCTCGGGTGAGCCGAGCCCGTAAATGCAGGAGACCGAGGCCACCACGATGGTGTCCGGACGCAGGAGGAGCGACGAGGTGCAGGCGTGACGGAGGCGGTCGATCTCGTCATTGATCGACGAGTCCTTCTCGATGTAGGTGTCCGAGGAGGGTACGTACGCCTCGGGCTGGTAGTAGTCGTAGTACGACACGAAGTACTCGACCCGGTTGCGGGGGAAGAACTCCTTCAACTCGGCGGCGAGCTGGGCGGCCAGCGACTTGTTGGGCTCGATGATCAGCGTGGGGCGCTGCACGGCCTCGATGGTCCAGGCGATGGTGGCGGTCTTGCCCGACCCGGTGATGCCCAGCAGGGTCTGGTAGCGATCGCCGCGCCGGAGGCCCTCGACCAGTCCGGCGATGGCCTGGGGCTGGTCCCCGGCGGGACGGAAGGGCGAGACCACCTCGAAGTCGGGCACGGTCCGATGGTACCGGTCGAATCACAGGTCGGATCCCTCCCGACCAGGGGCCGACAGGTGCTCAGGCGATAGGACGCGGGTGGGCGCTGGAGGCCGGCGCACCGTCCCGCCGCCGATCCCGGAGGGCCACCAGTTCGGCCCAGACCCGGTCCACCTCAGCTCGGAGGTGGTCGAGCCCGCCGGAGTTGTCGACCACCAGATCGGCCCCTTCGAGTCGACTCTCCCGGTCGGGCTGGGCGTCGATCCGGGCGTGGGCGTCCTCCAGGGTCATGCCCCGCTGGGCGACCAGGCGGTCCAGGGCCAGCTCGGTAGGTGTGTCCACCACCACCACCGCAGCCAGGTCGAGGGTCTCGCGGTGGACGGCCCGGAGGAGGGGGATGTCCAGCACCACGATGTCGTCGGTGCCGGCGAAGCGGTCACGACGGGCGATCATCTCCAGGCCGATGGCCGGATGGGTGATGGCGTTCAGGTCGGCCAGGGCGTCGGGGTGCCCGAAGACCAGGGCGGCCACCTTGGGCCGGTCGATGGCCCCGTCGGCGTCGACGATCTCGGCCCCGAACCGGTCGATCATGGGCTGGTAGGCCGGTCCTCCCGGGGCCACCACCTCCCGGGCGATCCGGTCGGCGTCGACCAGCGCGGCCCCGTGTGCGACCAGTAGTTCGGCCACCGTGGACTTGCCTGCCCCGATGCCGCCGGTGAGCCCGACTGCCAGCACATCGAGACTCTACCTGCTGGCCGGGAGGAGCCTGGAGGCAGGCGGCGGAGACGACGGCGCACCGTCGCGCCCCCGCCGGCCCTGGACCGGGGATCCGGATCGATCCCCGCTATCCTGCGGGACCGGCCCGACCCATGAGCGAATCCCCTCCTGCCACCCGACGCCTCGACACCGACGCGCCCCCAATCACCACGCCTAGCGGCACCGACGCGCCCGGTCCGCCCTCCCGGCGACGGGGTCGACCGGATCTGCGGGACGTGGCCGTCTGGGTGTTCCTGGCTGGTATCAGCTACATCCCCTCGTTCCTCACCCAGCCGGGGAAGATCGCCGCCGACACCAAGCAGTACCTCTATCTCGATCCCGGACGGCTGATCCAGAGCGCCATCTCGGCCTGGGACCCGGACTTCGGAGCCGGGACCGTCACGCACGAGAACATCGGCTTCCTGTTCCCGATGGGCCCGTACTACTGGCTGGTGGCCGAGCTGCACATCCCCCTCTGGATCGGTCAGCGCTTCTGGATGGGGTCCCTGTTCTTCGCGGCGGGCACCGGGGTGTGGTTCCTCGGCCGTCTGCTCGGCCTCTCGCGCTCGGGCCGGCTGGCCGCCGCGCTGGCGTACATGCTCACCCCGTACGTCCTCGACTACATCACCCGGATCTCGGGGATCGTGATGCCGTGGGCCGCCCTGGGGTGGATGGTGGCGCTGACCATCCTGGCCGTGCGCAGGGGGGGTTGGCGCTACCCGGCGCTCTTCGCCGTGGTCATCGCCCTGGTCGGGGGGATCAACGCCACCTCCATCCTCTTGGTGGGCCTCGCCCCCCTGCTGTGGGTGATCTATGCCGTGTGGGGCACCCACGAGGCCCGGTTCCGTGCCGCGCTGGCCGCCGTCGTCCGACTCGGAATCCTGAGCTTCGGGGTGTCGCTGTGGTGGATGGCCGGCTTCTGGGCCGAAGGCGCCTACGGCCTCAATGTGTTGAAGTACACCGAGACGGTCCCCACCGTCTCGTCGACCTCGCTCTCGTCCGAGGTGCTCCGGGGCCTGGGCTACTGGTACTTCTACGGTCAGGACAAGCTGGGCCCCTGGACGCAGGCCTCGGCCGGCTATCTGCAGTGGAGCTGGTTGATCGCCGTCAGCTTCTTGGTGCCCATCGTGTGCATCGCTGCCGGGATGGTGGCCCGCTGGCGCTATCGGGCCTACTCCATCGCCATCATCCTGGTCGGGGTCATCCTGGCCGTCGGCACCTACCCCTTCAAGGACCCGTCGCCGTTCGGAAGGCTGATCAAGGCGGCCGGCCCGGACTCGACAGCCGAACTGGCGCTGCGGTCCACCAACCGGATCGTCCCCCTGGTCCTGTTGGGGCTCGGCCTCCTGCTCGGGGCGGGGATCACCGCGCTCACCGCTCGCTTCCGTTGGGCCGGACGTGGCCTGTTGCTCCTGTCGGTCGTCCTGATCGCCGCCGACCTGCCGCCCCTGTGGGACGGCGGTCTCGTGGCCACGAATCTCGAGCGCCCTTCGACCATCCCGGCCTACGTCTACGACGCCGCCGCCTACATGGACGGCCAGAGCCACGACACCCGGGTGCTGCAGCTGCCCGGGCAGGACTTCGCCTACTACCGGTGGGGCATCACGTCCGATCCGGTATGGCCCGGGTTGATGACCCGGCCCTACGTGATTCGGGCGGCCCAGCCGGCCGGTGAGCCGGCCAGCGTCAACCTCCTCCAGGCTCTGGACGAGTCGTTGCAGGACGGCGTCTTCGTGCCCTCCACCCTGGTGCCGGTGGCCGGGCTCATGAGCGCCGGGGACATCCTCTACGAGTCCGACGTCCAGTACGAGCGGTTCGGCACGGCCCGGCCGCAACCGACCTGGTTGATGCTCAACGACCCCGCCACCGGCCTGGGCCAGCCCACCACCTTCGGGACCCCTCAGCTGTACCCCACCATCCACTACCCCCTGACCGACGAGACCCAACTGGCCATTCCCACCGGGGCTTCCATCCCTCCCCCGGTCGCGGTCTTCCCCGTCCCCGGGGCCCGGCCCATCGCCCGCACCGAGTCGCCCAAGGATCCACTGGTGGTGGCCGGGGACGGCCAGGGCCTGGTGGCGGCGGCCGCCGCCGGTCTGCTGGCCTCCAACCCCACGATCTTCTACTCGGCCACCTTCGCGGGTGACCGGGCCGGGCTCCAGCGGCAGCTGCAGAACCACGCCGTGCTGGTGGTCACCGACTCCAATCCCAAGGAGCTGTCGACCTGGGGGACGGTGGTCGACAACTACGGATATGTGGAGCAGGCCAACGAGACCCCCCTAGCCTCCAATCCTGCAGAGGAGCCCAACCCCATGTTCCCCGGTGCGGGCAGCGACACCCAGACCGTGGCCGTGGTCAACGGCGTGGCCTCGGTCCGGGCGACGGCCTACTCGAATCCCATCACCAACACGGCAGAGAACCAGCCCCTCAATGCCGCCGACGGGAACCCCGACACGGCCTGGACGGAGGGGGCGTTCAGCCCGGCCACTGACGAGTCGATCCAGGTCAAGCTGGTCCATCCGGTGACCACCGACCACCTGACGCTGCTCCAGCCCCAGACCGGGCCGCGGAACCGCACGGTGACCCAGGTGACCCTGACCTTCGACGGCGGGTCACCGGTGACGGTGCCGCTGGACGCGACCTCGACGGTCACGCCAGGCCAGGTGGTCTCGTTCCCCCGACGGACCTTCCACACCCTGAACGTCACGGTGGACGCCACCAGCGCCGGTGAGAGGAAGGACTACCGCAGCCAGAGCGCAGTGGGGTTCGCCGAGATCACCATCCCCGGGGTCGCCCCGGCCACCGAGGCCCTCCGTCTACCGACCGACCTGCTGCAGGAGACCGGGGCCTCGTCCATCTACCATCAGCTCGATCTGGTGATGAACCGGATTCGCACCCAGGTGACGCCGCCCCGCTCCGACCCGGAGGCGTCGATGGTGCGGCGGTTCACCCTGCCCACGGCGCGGACGTTCTCGGTCGGGGGCGCCGCCCGCATCTCGACCCTGGCCGCCGACCCGGTGGTCGACGGCCTGCTCGGACGAACGGGTTCGCCGGGAACCGACACCGTGACGTCGTCCAACTCGTCGGGCCGACTGCCCGGTGATCTGCGGGCGGGCGCCGCCGCTGCCATGGACGGCGACCCCAGCACCTCGTGGAGTCCTGGGTTCGGGACCCAGACCGGCCAGTGGGTCGAGTACCAGTTGAGCAAACCGCTGACGTTCGACCATCTCGACCTGCAGGTGGTGGCCGACGGCAAGCACTCCCTCCCCGCCTCGATCACCGTCAGCACCGCCTCGGGTTCCCGACAGGTGACGTTGCCCACCATCCCCATGGGCACCGGCCGCCCGCAGGGCTCGGTCACCTCGGTCCCGGTGAGCTTCCCGGCCCTCACCGGATCGGATGTGAGGGTCACCATCGATTCTGTCCAGCCCCACAACTTCCTCGATTACCTGTCCAACGGCCCCAACACCGACCCGGTGGGCCTGGCCGAGATCGGACTGCCCGGGGTGGCCCCGGTGACCACGCCCGCGCTGGTCCCAGCCCGGTGCTACTCCAACCTGCTGGCCGTGGACGGGCACCCGGTGGACATCGAGGTGACCGGCTCCACGGCCACCGCGCTGGCCAACGGGGGCCTCACCATTCGCGCCTGTGGGGATGCCACCCAGGGGCTGGCCCTCGGGCCGGGGACCCACACCCTGACCACCAGCAGCTACCTGGCCACCGGGCTCAACGTGGACGCCGTCAACCTGGGTTCGGCTGCCGGTGGGTCCGCCGAACCGCTCACCGCCGCCGGGCTCCTCCAGGCCCCGCCGTCCCATCCCTCACCCCCGGTCACGGTGCTCCGCCAGGGTCGGACCACCATGACGGTCCAGGTGCACGGCAACGGCACCCCGTTCTGGATGGTGTTGGGCCAGAGTCAGAGTGACGGGTGGAAGGCCACCACCTCCACTGGTCTGAACTTGTCCTCCTCCACCCTGATCGACGGGTACGCCAACGGCTGGTACGTGCCGGGTGGCGCCGCTCGCGGGCTGACCACCATCACCCTGACCTGGGCCCCCCAGCGGATCGTCACCACCGCCATCCTGGTGTCAGCGGCCACGCTGGTGGTCAGCGTGGTCCTCATCGTGCTGCCCCCGGCGTTCCTCAGCTCGAGACGCCGCCGGGGCCGGCACGCACGGGGGGCGGCGGCCGGTGCCGCCGGTTCGAGGGGACCCGACGGGGAGGACGAGGCCCTCCCCGCCGCGGAGCCGCCCGATGGCCCGACGGATGCTCCCGAGGCCGAGCAGCCCCTGCTGGGGGATCCGGTACGCCCCGCCCTCACCTCCCTGTTCCGCACCGGCGGCCAGGCACCCTCGTGGCCGAGGTCACTGGCGGTCGCCGTGGTGGGCGGTCTGGTGGCCGCCTTGTTCGTGTCGCCGCTGGCCGGGCTGCTCCTGGGTGCGGTGATCCTCCTGGAGTTGCTGGTGGATCGCAGCCGGGTCCTCGTGGTCGGCGCAACCCTGGGGCTCCTGGTGGCGACCATGGGCTACGTGGTCGTCCACCAGCACCGCAACGACTTCACGTCCGACATCAACTGGCCGGGCCATATGGGGATCACCAACTCCCTGGTGTGGGTGGCCGTCTTCCTCCTGGTGGCTGACGGCCTGGTCATGTGGTTGCGCCATCGGAAGGAGCCGCCCGGCTGAGGTCCGGCCGTTTCCAGCCCCGCGCCCGGAAGTGGATCGGGAACGGGGTCAGAGGGCAGGAAGGGGAGGGCCGCCTCGGCTCCTCCACCGGAGTCTCTCTCGGCCCGGTCGTCGCCGTCGCCAACGGACGGGGAGGGCGGCGGCGGCCGACGCCACCAGCCGATCGAGTTCTTCAGCCGAAGTGCCGGCTTCTCCACAACGAAGTAGCTGAGGCTCGCCGAGATGATGGAGAGCCCCAGCACGGCGAGGAAGAAGGCCCAGAACTCGAGGGTGAAGTTGGCGTAGTGGCCCTCACGGAGGATCTGATAGATCCAGGTCTCGTGCCAGAGGTAGATCCCATAGGAGATCACCCCCAAAGAGGCCATGGGCCACCACTGGAGGAACCGGCGGATGGTGCCGCGACCCTGGGGCCCGAAGACGGCCGGCAGGAGGAGGAAGAAGGCGAAGAGCGAGTACAGGGCCTGGCGGGCGATGTCGAGGTCGGACTCGAAGTACACCGGGACGACCGGCGAGCCGATGTGGGAGACGCCCCAGAAGCACACCAGGGCACCGGCCCAGGACAGCCAGGGGAACCACCAGGTGCCCAGCCACGCTGTCTCACGGTCCCGGTGGTGCATCCAGGCACTGATCACGGCAAGCCCCATGCCGAGGGCGAAGAGGTCGAGGTAGGCGGGGAGCCAGACGGTGGCCAGCCGGAAGTACGGGGAGTGGTGGGACTGGAACTGCAGCACGAACAGGCGCCAGCCATAGCTGATGGCCGCCAGCACAACCAGACCGGCCAGCTCGAGCCTGAGCGTCCTGCCGTCGGTGCGCCGGGACCGCCCGCGTCCGAGGAGGGCGGCGTAGAGGGGGATGAAGAGATAGAAGGTCATCTCGACGCACAAGGACCATGCCGCCGAGATGCCCTTCAGGTCCTGGGACGGGAAGTAGATCTGCAGGAACAGGTAGTGCGAGGCGTAGGCCTTCCACCCCCCGGGCCCGATGCCGGGACCGGTATGGAAGATCGAGGTGGTGACGAAGAGCACGAGCCAGTACGCGGGGACGATACGTAGCAGCCGCCGTACCCAGAAGGCGCCGGTGCGGGGCTTGGGGGCCGCGGCTAGGTGGGCGACGACGAAGGGACGGTAGAGCAGGAAGCCCGAGATGAGGAAGAAGACCGACACCCCGATCTCCATGCGGGCGGTGTACATCCCGATCCCCGTCCGGTTCTTCGGGGTGAGCCCGGACACGAAGCCGACATGGACCACCACGACAGTCACCGCGGCGATGGCCCGCAAGCCGTCGAAGGCCGGGAACCGGGGCGGACGCCGCGGTGCTGCCACCTCGGGACCGGCCTTGATGTCGGGAGGCCGCTCCAGAGGCGTCTCGACCGATTCGATCAGTGCCGTCACCGCGCCCGTCCCCCCGGGCGAGTGCCGCCCTGGACCGCTCGACCACCGGCGCACCGCCCTCGTGGTGACGGCGTCCAGCGCCACGCCGGCCAAAAGGGCGAGGGCCACATCGGCCTCCACGGCGAACCGGGGGTCCCCGTAGGCCAGGACGGCGGTGAGCGAGGCCAGGACGATCAGGGCGAGGAAGGGGAAGAGCAACAGGCGCCGCCTCCGGAGGACCACCGCGCCGATCAGGGCGGCCGGCACCAGGGCGATGGAGTACCACACCCCGAGCCGGGACACCCATGCCGGCCGGCCGGCCGCCGCGGCGAGGTCAGCCGTCTGGAGCGGGCGGTAGACGTTCCACACCCGTCCGAGCCGAGCCGCGGCGGCGTCGACCGAAGCGCCGGGGTGGTTGCCCACATAGGTGCGGGCCGCCCGGACCTGGGTGTCGGTGGCCACTCGTTCGGGCTGGCCGGCCACCGGAACCTCGGCCAGGCACGCGGGGCTCCACCAGCCCGTCAAGGGACCCGAGGCGGTCGTCGGGCAGTTGGCTCCGGCGACGACCGGCCCGTAATCCTGGGAGAGCAGGACCGTGTGACCATAGAGGTCCACGTTGCGGCCCACCCAGGGCCCCACCACCAACAGGAACAGGGCTCCCATGACGACGAGGACCCTCAGTCGCGCTCCCCAGGAGAGCTGTCGGACCAGCAGGCCCAAGGGGAGCCCCACCAGCACCACCAGGGCCACCAGGTCGGTCCGGGTCAGGGCGGCGAGCCCCAGGGCCAACCCGACCAGGGCGGCATGGGCGTTGTTCGGACGGGCCCAGAAGCGGACCGAGGCGAAGAGGAGGAAGGTGGTCACGGCGATGACCGTCGTCTCGGGACCGACGGTGGCCGGGTTGACCCAGAGCAGCGGACAGGTGGCGAACACCAGCGCGGCCAGGATCCCCGCCCGCTCTCCCACCAGCTCGCGGACGGTGACGCCGCCCAGCATGACCGAGGCCACGAACACCATGGCCAGGAACACCATATGGGCGGTGGGCCCGGTGGCGCTGGCCACGTCGGCGATGGCCAGCAGGAGGGTGGGCAGAGGGGGATGGCTGGCCGTCGGCATCAGCAGGTGGGCTGCCGACGTGGCCTGGAATGGGTCGATATACCAGTGGCCCCGGACCAGCGCACGGGCCTGCACGGTGTCGTACCAGGCCGCCGTCGGTAGGGTTGAGCGTCGGGACATGGCGTGGACGAACAGGGCCTGGATGCCGGCGGCCAGGACGCCCACCCCAGCCAGCCAGGCGTCGAAGTGGGAGCGTCGGCGGGGGGCGGAGGCGGATCCGGGGTGAGGGTCGGAGCCCCGATCCACCTCGCTGTGGACGCGGGGCCCGAGTGAGGTGGCGGGATCCTCGACGGTGCGCGGACCGGGATCGGACCCGGCCTCGCCCCCCAACCCCGACTCGTCGATGTCGGCGCCGCCCGGCTCCGGGGTGGCGGGCGTCGGAGGTGACCCGGAACCGGTCGGGGTGCCGACCGGCATCGGGGTCATCGGGTCCGGGAGACCTGGGCGGCCAGTGTCCGCAGGGCGACCTCGGCTGTTCGCTCCCAGGTCATCTGCTCGGCGCGACGCAGCGCCCCCAGGCTCAGTCGCCGACGCAGCATCGGATTGGCCAGAACCGACTCGGTTGCTTCGACCAGTTCCGGCACGGTGGCGACCAGGATCCCGGACTCTCCGTCGACGACGGCGTCCTCATGGCCGGCGATGCGGGTGGCGACCGCCGGCGTGCCACAGGCGGCTGCCTCGGTGAGGGTCATGCCCCAGCCCTCTCGGACCGAGGTGGAGCACACCACCCAGGCGCGACGGTAGACATCCAGGAGCTCGGCATCGTCCAGGCGCCCGGGAAGGGTGAACCACTCGTGCGGCGTCCGCCAGGGCGACGAGCTCCTCCAGGGCCGGCCGTTCGTACCCTTCGCCCACGATCATCGCCCGGAGGCGGGGCTGGGTCTTCTTCAGGGCCAGCATGCCCTCGATGAACCAGTCGAATCGTTTGACCGGCACCAGGCGCCCCACGGCCACAACGAGAGGGTCGGCATCGGGCCCGTGCCCTGGCACGAACCGGGGGTCGATCCCCGGAGGCACCACTGTGACCCGCTTAGGGTTGAAGTGCAGCCGATCGACCAGGTCGTCCCGGGCCGAGTCGGAGAGGGTGACGATCTGGCTGCGCCGGTAGAACGGCGGTGCCAGCCGGTGTTCAATGACGTTCCCGACCCGGGCCAGGGACGGCGAGAGGACCATGTTCCACATCTCGGCGTGCACGTGATGGAGGAAGACGATGCGGGGGCAGTGACTCCACAGGGGCGAGAAGAACGGCATCCCGTTCCAGATCTCCACCAGGCCGTCCGCGGAACCGATCTTCTTGCGGAACCCGGCCACGGCCGTCCGGGGGAAGACCGCATAGCGGCCGGCCCTGCGGTTGACCGTGTACCCGTCGCGGTGGATCTCCCGGGCCTTCCCGTCCACCCGTGAGGTCCAGAGCCGCACGTCGATGCCGGCATCGGCCCACCGGGCCAGGACCTCGTGGGCGTGGAGCTCCGATCCACCGGCCTCGGCATCCTCCAGGTCCCGCCACGCCACCACATCCACCCGGTGGAGGCCGGACTGGTCGGCCATCTGGCCGAGCCGGTCGCGGCTCTCCAGCCGCAGGCGGCCAACTCCTGGTGCTCACGCTCCTCATCGTCGGGGTCCGGCCCGGCCGGGACCGTGCTCCCACGGCGGGAAGCCGACTCGGGTCCGAGGGCCCCACGTTCGATGCCACTACTCAATCTGGTCCCCCGGGATCGCGTCGGCCAATACTACTGACGGCACCGTCCCGCGCGATGGACCGCTTCGACCGCCACCATTTGAGATGGACCACGCCAAAGGCCACAGCCACAGCGACGGCAAGGCCTCCCTGGACGGCCAGCTCCGCCCGGGCGGTGGGCACGATGGCCCCATGGGCCAGGTGGATCAGCACGACCAGCACCCCCACGCCGACGGCCAGTAGGGCCACGATCCAGCGCCGGGCCGCGCCGAACAGGTAGTTGGTCAGGATGACCACCAACCCCAGGCAGGCCATGGCTCCGACCAGCGTGGCGAAGGCCGGGGCGGCCCCGTTGAGTTGAGAGGAGAAGAAGGTGGTCAGGAACCATTCCGGGGCCACCAGGGCGATGCCCAGGAGCACCAACGACGGGACCAGCAAGAAGACCATGGACACGGCCACCTGGCGGAGGGCGTGTTGGCCCTGATGCCAGCGGAGGGCCGCCTCGGGCAACACGTAGCTGCCGAGGAGGATGGCCCCGAAGACCAGCGACTTGCTGGCCACGGAGATGGCCGCGTAGGGGCCCGAGCTCGAGGGTCGAGCCGCCCCACCAGAATGATGTCGGCGTTCTGGAGGACGCCGAGCAGGACAAAGCCGACGAAGGCCGCTGACAGGTCGATGGAGAGGGTCCGGTCGCGGACCAACACATCGGGAGCCAGCGCCTCGGCCACCGGATAGTCCCAGGCCCGCCGGGCCAGGACGCGGGCGTGCACCGTGGCCACGATCTCCCCCAACAGGAGACCCAGGGCGAAGCCGGGGATGCCGAAGCCGGCGGAGGCGAACCCGAGGACCAGCACCACCCGCACGGCGATTTCTACGATCAGGTTGAGCCCCAGCCCGGCGTACCGGCGGTGTCCCTGGAGGATGGCCCGGTACAGGCAGAGGAGAAGCCAGACGCCACCGGCGATCAGTACGGCGGCCACGCCGCCCGCACTGGGCAGACGGAGGGCCGAGGCCAGGGGCTGCTCGATGGCCAGGGCGAACACCGTCCAGACAGCCAGACCGATCAGGCAGCGACGGGCCAGCCGGTTGGTCCACTGGTGGACCTCCTCCTCGGCACCAGCGGCCGCCCCGGCGGCGATGCGCCGCACGACACCGACCAGGAGCGCCGAGCCGGGCATGGACAGCACGAAGAAGAGCCCGAGGAGCTGGGCCACACCGCCGTACTGCCGCGGGGTGAGCAGACGGGCGATGAGCACCGTGGCCACGATGTTGAGGCCGCTGGCCACCAGCCCCCCGATAGCCAGGGGCCCGGCCTGGAAGACGCCCTTCACAAACGAGTCCCCCGGCGCGGCCTCCGCCTCCCCTCCCGCCGAGGCCTCGGGGGCTTCTCCGACGCCGGGCCGTCCACCGGGCAGGAACGGATCGGGCATGAGCCCACCCGACGGCGTCAGGGCGATGGTGTCGACCAGGGAGTCCTCGGCCACCCGGAGGTCCTCGCCGACCACCGAGGTGGTCACGTCCGCCCCCGCCGGGCTGCTGGCCGCCGATTCGCCGGGGGGCTCGCCCCCGACCTCGTCGCCCGGGGCGCCCACCGCGACCGGCTGGTCCTGCTCGGGGCCGGACCGCCGCCACCGGTGCCGCCAGGGGGTCAACGGCCGCCGATCGGGTGGAGGGGGGGGAAGGAGGGAAGGGGGCCGGCGGGCACGGAGTGGCGACACCGGCTCTCGGACGCGGCGGGCGTGGTCGCGTGGGATCCCCTCACTCCGCGTGGCAGACGCACTTTGGCTCTCGCTTCCTTCCCACGGGGGCCGGATCCCTACCGGCCCCGCACTTGGTTCCCACGAAGGTACTGGCCCGGGGGCCGGGGGCGCCGATCCTGGGTCCCCGGGCCCTCAGCCGGAATGGCTCGTGGCCGGGAAACCGGCCTGGGTGGTCGTCGGCCCTGGGGCGGTGCGGGCGTGCAGGTGGGGCAGGCCGAGCTGCACCAGCTCGGGAAGGATCCGTGGCCGCAGGAACATCCCTCCGTACAGGGAGATGTGCTCTTTGTCGTCGTCACGGACGGGCACGCCGTCGATGGTGCCGGTGTAGACGCCCTGAGGGTCCAACAGGCGGTTGAGGTCGATGATCGAGGCCACCTTGGCGTGGCGGGCGACGGTCCTGCGGACGAGGGCGTTGTACTGATCGGTTCGCTGCGGCTGGTTGATGTCCCAGGGGGTGCCGTCGGGGGACTCGGTGGTCTGAGTGATGTACGGCAGAGTGAACACCACCACGTGGGCCCCCCGGGAGGAGAGGATGCCGATGGCCTGGCCGAGCTCGGCGGCGAAGCGATTGTCCCAGGCCGGCTCACCGATCCGCGACCACTTGCCGTCGATGATCCGGTCCGAGACCTCCCACCGGCCGAGCAGCACGGCCACGACGTCGGGGTTGAGTCGGTCGACCTGCTGCTGCCACGCCCGCTGCCATCCCGCGCACCCCTGAGCCGCCTGGGTGACCGAGCCCTCGATGTTGACGATGCTGCCCGGGTCGAGGTCGCAGCCGACGATGCCCTGGTTGTCCAGGGTTGCGCCCCAGGAGCCGGCCTGGATGGCGAGGCCGCCACCCAGGGTGTAAGCCAACGAATCGCCCAACAGCAGCACGTGGACCGGATGCCCCGCCGTCACGCCGGCCGGCAAGGTGGTCGGAACTGCGAACACCCCGACCTTCTTCGGTACCTTGGGGGCCACCTCGGGAGGCGGGGGCACGGTGGTCAAGACGATCGCCGAGATCACGACCGCCAGTGCCACGAAGATGGCCACCACCAGGTGCCAACCCGGCAGGGTCCGCCGGTTGCGGACGGGCATCTCGATCAGGTGGTAGGACGCCACGGCCGCGGCCCCGGTGGCGGCCAAGCGGACGGCGAGGAGCCCGGCGCCGGAGAGCCCCGTGTGTTGCCCCTCGATCATCTGGAACATCGGGAAGTGGTAGAGGTACAGGCCGTAGGAGATGCGCCCGATGTACCCGAGCACGCCGAGCGAGAGTGCTCTCGACACCAAGGCCCGGGGCTGCACCACCACCATGAGGATCACGGCGGCGGTCGCCCCCGCCACTAGCAGGAACCCGCCGTTGTAGAGGAACGCCCGGTCACCGCTCACGGCGTGAAGGGCCCAGAGCATGGCCATGGCGCCGCCGGTTCCCAGCCCGGTGACGAGCCGGTCCCGGCCGGACCGGACGGCCTCCCTCGGCTCCCTGTTGCTCGCCGGTCCTGAGGCCGGGACGGCGTGGTCGGCCGCCCCCGGCGCGGCCACGGCCGTTTCGGTACCGGACCGCAGCCAGCGGGCGATCCTGGGGATGGCCACGGCCAGCAGGGCCCCGGCCATGACCTCTTGGACCCGGGTGTCGGTCCCGTAGTAGAGGCGGGTCACGCTCACTCCGTGATGGAAGAGGAGGGCGGTCACGGTCGCCGACACCACGATGCCGATGGCGGCCACGACGGCCAGCCCACGGCGACCCCGGCGTCGGAGCGTGAAGAGGGCCAGGGCCGGCCAGACCAGGTAGAACTGCTCCTCGACCGCCAGTGACCAGGTATGGAGGAGCGGGGAAGGTGGCCCGAACCGGACGAAGTAGTTCTGACCGGTGAGGACGAAGCGCCAGTTGGCCACGTAGGCCAACGTCGACAGGGCGTCCCCCCGCAGGGCGCCGAGGGTACTGGGCAGGGCGAACCAGTGGGCGTAGGCGGCGATCAGCAGCATGGTCAAGAAGAGGGCGGGCAGCAGCCTCCGGGCCCGTCGTTCGTAGAACCGCAGGAATCGCACCTTTCCCGACGAGGACCACTCCCCGACCAGGAGCGACGTGATGAGGAAGCCGGACAGGACGAAGAACATGTCCACACCGAGCAGGCCGCCTCCGGCCCAGGAGACCCCGCCGTGGAAGGCCAGGACACCGAGGACCGCCACGGCCCGGATCCCGTCCAAGCCCGGCACATGGGGACCCGAGCGTCGGGAAGCCCCCGCGTGTTCGTCCAGCAGATCGGGGTCGCCGGGGGGAGCCGGGGACTCCGACTCGGTTCCGGGAGCGAGATCCATGGTTGCCACGGCTGCCGATCGTTGCACGTCCCTACCCTGCGGTCGGTGCAGGCCGGCCCTCGCCCCTTCGGGCCAAGGGTGTCACCCCTCGGTTGGGAGGGTGCTGGGTCAGCCCCGTGGGTGCACCCGGATTGCCGGACCCGGCCCGATTCGGCGACCAGGACCACTGCGGCACCGGTGGGCCGACGTAGGCTGACCGGTCATGCGTCACCGGAGGCACTCCCCACCGCGCTGGTGGTTGTGGTTGGGACTGTGGACGGCCGTCGGTCTGACCATCCGGCTGATCACCGTGTACAGCGAGCCCCACAAGGTCGCGGGCGGGGACGCCTACTTCTACCACTACGGAGCCAACCTGCTGGTGAGCGGGCACGGGTTCATCAATCCCTACCTCTACATCCCCCACCATGCCCACCACGCCGTGCAGTCCGCGTCCTTCCCACCCCTGTTCATCATCCTGGTGGCCATTCCCTCGGCCCTCGGACTCGAAGACCTTCCTGGCCGAACGGGTCTGGTGCTGCGTCCTCGGCGCAGCCGCCATCGTGGTGGTCGGGTACACGGGGAGGGAGATCGGTGGACGTCGGGTCGGCCTCATCGCCGCCTTCCTGTTGGCCATCTACCCGAACGTCTGGATGACCGATGAGCTGGCCCTGTCCGAGACCATCGCCCCGGCCTTGGTCGCTGGCGTCCTGTTCTTCACCTACCGGTTCTGGAAGAGCCCGAGCGTCCCGCGGGCCGTCTGGCTGGGTGCCTCGCTGGGCGTGGCCATGCTGGGGCGGGACGAGCTGGCGCTGCTGGTGGTGTTCATCTTCGTGCCCATCGTCCTGCTGGCCAGGGCCCTGACCTGGAGGCGCCGGTTCGTGGCTCTCGGGACGGGCCTCCTGGTGGCGGGTCTCGTCGTCGGCCCGTGGGTGGGCTACAACCTCAGCCGATTCGACAAGCCGGTCTTCATCAGCAGCGGGCTGGGCGTGACGCTGGCCTCGGCCGACTGCCCTGCCACGTTCTCGGGTGAGTACGAGGGCTACTGGTCAATGCCGTGTGCCCTCCACTACGCCAGTCAGCCGTCGGTGAACATTCACGCCGACGAGTCGGTGGAGGGCTCCCAGCTGCAGCACCTGGCCCTGGACTACGTCCGGGCACACAAGAACCGGCTGGTGCCCGTTTCCCTGGCCAAGGTGGGCCGGGCCTTCGGGTTCTTCCACCCAATGCAGCAGATCCATCTGGACTCGTATGTCGAGACCCGTCCCTACCGATGGGCCGTCACCGGGCTGGTGGCCTACTACGTCCTGCTGGCCCTCTCGGTCGGCGGAACCGTCCTGCTCCGCCGTCGACGAATCCCCTCGTTCCCGCTGTGGGCGGTGGGGCTCGACGTGGTCTGTTCGGTCATCCTCACTTTCGGGCAGACCCGATATCGGACCACCTTCGAGGTCTCACTGGTACTATTGGCCTCCGTCCAGCTCGAGTGGTTCTGGTCGCGGCTGCGCCGCGACCGGGACGCCGAGACCCTCCCCGGCGGTGCACCGGACCGGCAGCCCGACCATGCCGACCAGGTGGGCGCGGCTCGGGGTGACCACCCGGGGGCCGAGGCGGGCGACGGGTCGGGCGACCGACCAGGCGTTCCCGCCGTGACCACGTAGGACCAACGACCCAGATGCCGACCGACCCGAAGATGCTCGTGGTGCTCCCGGCTCTCAACGAGGAGCGCTCAGTCGGCATCGTGGTCAAAGAGGTGCAGACGGCGGTGCCGGGCTGCACCGTCCTGGTCGTCGACGACGGTTCCGTGGACAGCACGGCGGCGCAGGCCCGAGAGGCCGGGGCCGAGGTCATCTCCAACCCGTTCAACCTCGGGGTGGGGGGCGCCATGCGGGTGGGGTTCCGTGTGGCGCAGACCCATGGGTACGACGTGCTCGTCCAGGTGGACGCCGATGGCCAGCACGACGCCCGCGACATCGGTCTACTGGTGGCGGAGTTCGACGACGAGCCCGGCCCGCAGGTGATCATCGGGGCCCGCTTCGCCGGCCAGGGCGACATCGCCGTGCCCCGGGCCCGACGGGCCGCCATGCGCCTGCTGGCCCGCTATCTGTCCCGGGTCACCCACACCAAACTGACCGACGTGACGTCGGGGTTCCGTGCCCACAATCGGGCCGGGATCGAGCTGTTCGCCCGCAGCTATCCAGCCGACTACCTCTCCGACACCGTGGAGTCGCTGATCATCGTGGCCGACGCCGGTGGGCGGGTGCACCAGGTCCCGGTGACCATGCGACCCCGACTGGCCGGATCGCCCAGCCAGTCGCCGATGCGGGCCGCCGTGTACCTGCTGCGGGTGGTCATGGTCCTGGTCCTCTCGGTGTTCCGCCGCCACTCCAACCCCAATCGCCAACGAAGGACGGAGGCCATGTGACCGGAGTCCACATCATCGCCCTGGTGAGCGCCCTGATCACGCTCACCATCATCATCGAGCTGTCCCGCCGGCGGCACCTGCACGAGAAGTACGCCATCGTCTGGTTGGCCGTGGGCGTGGTCATCGCCTTCTTCGCCATCTTCCCCGGTCTGTTCAACTCGCTGGCCCATGCCTTCGGGGTCAAGAATCCTCCTGACCTCCTGACGGTCACCGCGGCGCTGTTCCTGCTGGTCGTCTGTGTGCGGCTCAGCTGGGAGGTGGGCCGACTCGAGGATCGCTCCCGGGCCCTGGCCGAGGAGGTGGCGCTGCTGCGCAAGGACCTCGACGACCGCACGCTGGAGAGCCGCTGAGCGGTCGCGGAGTATCCAGCGGACGCTGAGGCCGGGTCGACCTCTCAGCCGCCGGGCTTGCGGGGCGTGACCGGCGCAGCCCGACCGGTGCCCGAGGAGGGGGCACCGCTGCCGGTGTCACGCTCCTCGTGGTACTCCTCGTCGACGTTGACCGACCAGATGTCGTGGTGGGCGCCGTGGATGTTCTCGACGGTGAGCATGGCCGTGTACATGGAGTGGTCCTGGTTGTTGTACTTGTGCATGCCGTTGCGACCCACCGGATGCACGTTGGGGGCGTGCCTCTCGAACCACCGGCGGATCACGTTCACGTTGTCGCTGTAGACGTCGTCATAGACGGGATAGGCCTTGGGCATCCGCACCACGTAGCCGGACTCGACGTCGGAGGGTTCGACCAGTCCGATGGTGGCCAGCTCCTTGGTGCCCAGGGCCACCAGCTCGTCATCGGAGCAGTTCCACAACTCGTCGCCCTCGAAGACGAAGTACTCCATGCCCAGGCAGGTCCGGCCCTCCTTCACCAGGAAGGGGGACCATGAGCCGAAGTTCTGGATCCGACCCACCTTGACATCGGGCGAATGGATGTAGATCCAGTTGTCGGGGAAGCCTCGGTCCACCGGGACCACCAGCGCCACGGTGAGGAAGTCGCGGTAATGGAGGTCGCGTGCGGCGGTCAGGACCTCCTCGGGCACCGGTGGGTCGACAATGCGGGCCAGCGCGGTGAAGGGCATGGACGAGATCACGTGCGAGACGTCCACCCGCTCCTCGTGCCCGCCCGACGCCACGGTGACGGCCACGGCGGCGCCATCCTCCACGTGCACGGTGGTGGCCGCGGTCTCCATCCGAACCGTTGCTCCTGACGCCTCGATCTGTTCGGTGCACCGCTCCCACATCATTCCCGGCCCGTACTTGGGATATTGGAACTCCTCGATGAGGCTGGTGACCTGCTTCGAGCGGTCGCGGCGCTTGCCGGCCAGCGAGGAACGTACCGGCTCCCACACCGCGTTCCACAACGACATCCCCTTGATGCGCTGGGCGCCCCAGTCGGCCGAGAGCTCGGAAGCGGGCACGCCCCACACCTTCTCGTTGTACGTCTTGAAGAAGTGGTCGTAGAGACGCCAGCCGTAATTGGAGACGATGTAGCCCTCCAGGGTCGTCAGGTCCTTGGGGGGACGGACCCGGACCCAGAGGAAGGACAGACCACACCGGAAGGCCTCGACCACCCCGAGGTTGGACAGGGCGTTGCCCAGCTTGATCGGATAGTCATAGAACTTCCCGCCGTAGTAGATGCGACTCATCCGCGGCCGGAGCAGGAAGTCCTCGGGCGGGAGGACCTTGTGCCAGAACTCCTCGACCGGCTTGACCTTGGTGAAGAACCGGTGACCCCCGATGTCGAAACGCCAGCCGTCCCGCTCCACGGTGCGGCTGATCCCACCGACCACCGAGTCCTCCTCGATCACCACCACCGGATCGCCCCGCTCCATCAGTTCGTAGGCGGCGGTCAGGCCGGCCGGTCCCGCCCCGATCACCAGCACTGGACGGTCGAGGGGGGTGGCGTCTCTGTCCGCCGGACTGGTTGTCGTACTGGGCTCTGTCATCGGCTGGGCTCTGTCGTCTCCGTACGGTCCTGGGCTCGGTCGGGTGGTGCTGATGGAGACCGACCCAGATCGACCGTCCATGCGTACTCGGGTGGCACCACCCACCGGGGCGACGCGCCCTGCTCTCGGGGCGCCGTCCACCCGGCCTCTGCAACGTCCAGCAGGTTAGTGGCTGGCTCCTTGGAATCGTTGAACCCCGAACGGCCGCCCTTGTCGCCGGCGCGCCCATCAGCGGCGACGGTGCCTGTTCGGCTGCCTGTCGGGTGGTGGCCGGAGGGGGGCAGGGGTCAGCCGGTCGGTAGGTGTGTCGTCCGCGGATCGCGGCCTGAGGTCCCCGGTGGACCCGACCGGTTGGGCGGATCGCCGGGACCCTGAGCAGGGAGTGTTCCGTCGGGATCCTCGACCCGTGGCTCGTGTTGAGGTCGGTGACGACGGAGCCACGGCACGGCCCGGCCCCACAGCCACTCCAGCTGGACCGAGGCCGCCAGGACCAGGGCTACCTCGAAGGTCGTCCGGTAGCGGGTCTGTCCAAAGGTCAGGGCCACCGAGATGGCCACATCCACGCCCACGGCGAGCAACGGCAGGATGGGAATGCGTCGGTGTCGCAGGAGGACGAGACCCCCGACGGACAGCAGGACGAGGGCGTAGTACATGCCCAGCCCCACCAGGGCCCACCGGTAGGGGCGAGTCTCCACCGTGGAGTCGAGCCGGATCTGCTGCAGCGGATGGAAGAGTCCGAAGGCGCGGCCCTCCCGGGCCATCTCCACCGGGAAGATCCGGTTCTGATGGTGTCGGATGAAGCGAAAGGCGTAGGCCTGGGCCTCGGACCCGTGCACGGATTCGTCGGAGCCCCTGGTGAAGGTGTCCTTCGCCAACACCGCGCACTCCAGCGACCAGTACCCCTCGTAGGCGCCTTGATAGAGGTCGGCGCAGTTCGACGAGGCCAGGGTGACGCCGAAGCCGGAGCTGATGAAGACGGGATCCTGGAACCGGCTCATGTTGTAACCGATCCAGGGCCCGACGATCAGCAGCATGGTGAGGCCCGCCGACGGCGAGCAGTCCGATGCGCCGCCACCAGCGCACCGCCGAAGCCGTGAGGACCAGCGGCACCACGATGAGGACGGCCAGCAACGAGAGTTCGTCGCGGGCCAGCGTGGCCAGGCCAACCGATCCGGCCAGTCCGACCACCGGCCACACTCCCGGCCGCTTCCAGAAGCGGTACGCGGCCCACAGGACCAGCGCCACCAGAACCGGCGACAGACACTCGGAGAGACCCAGTTCGTCGCTCATCCAGAGGTTGGGGTACACGGCAACGAGCAGCGCGGCGATGAGCCCCACCCGGCGACCGCCGATCTCACGACCGGCGTATCCCACGACGACCACCCCGGCGGCGCCGACGATGCAGCACCACACCCGGTGGGCGAAGAACGTCTTCAGCCCGACCGCCGAGGGGATGGCCAGGACGAACACGAAGAGTGGTGGCCACAGCGCGGTCTGTACTTGGTGGTGGGCGGGGCTCGAGTAGTACGCGAAGGGATCGATGAACCCCTTCCCGCTGACCAGGAGATTGGCTGCGTAGTGGTAGTAGTAGGCGTCTCCACCAGGGGTTCTTCCCGACCGGTGCGGGCCGAACAGCGAGGCCAACCGGACGGCCAGACCCACGGCCGTCCACAGTCCGAGCCACGGCCACCAGGCACGGGCGGAACTTCTCCCCCTGCCTACCATGGAGGGCCACTCTATGCTGATGCCCCGGGGCAGACGTGCACCGCGGGGACGTGCCGAGCACTGGTTGGTCGGCTGCGTCCCGTGGGCACAGCATCCAAAGAGTGGCAAGACGAAGTGGGCCAGGGGTCGACGCCGTGTCGGGTCCTGAGAGGGGCAGACGGTAGATGTTGACAGCGACGGGACTCGTTGAGTCTTGGGATCAGAGCCCGGCGGTCGACGAGCGGGAGATGCTGCCCATCGACCTGTCGGGGCCGCACTGGGACACGCCCCCGCTCCCGGAGTGGATCGACCCGGCCAGCCGACCACCGGCACCCTACTCGCCCATCGACGGAACCCGGGTGGCGCCCCTCGACGGGATGCGCGCCTTCGCGGTGACCGCTGTCATCCTCTACCACGCCAATCCCAGCTGGGCCATCGGCGGGTACTTCGGTGTGGACGTCTTCTTCGTCCTGTCCGGCTTCCTCATCACCACCCTCCTGCTCGGCGAGTGGCGGGGGTCGGGCGGGGTGGGCCTGCGGGCCTTCTGGGGTCGTCGGGCCCGGCGACTGCTCCCGGCGCTGTTCTTGATGCTGGCCGTAGTGGGTGCGGTGGCCGTGCTTCTCCCCCGCGTGCTCGGTTCGCCCGGGCTGCTCGGTGACACCCTGGCCACGGTGGGCTATGTGGCGAACTGGCACTTCATCTCCGTCCACACCAGCTACTTCGCCACGGTGGCCAACCCCTCCCCGCTCGAGCACACCTGGACACTGGCCATCGAGGAGCAGTTCTATCTGATCTGGCCGCTCGTGCTCCTGGCCCTCGTCGGTGGTTACCGCCGACTGCGCCGACCGTCAGCGTCGGACGGGCGGCACCGCCTGTTGCTGGTGGCCGGGGTCGCCGTGGCCGGAGCCACCGCCTCGGCGTTGGCCATGGCCTTCCTGACCCCGGTGGGCGCCACCTCGGTCAACCGCGCCTACTTCGGCAGCGACACCCGGGCTCAGGGGCTGTTGGTCGGGGCGGCCCTCGCCGCGCTGTGCCTGTGGTGGGGACCGGTGCGCACCGCCGTCGGGAGGCGGCTGCTCGGGGTGGGCGGTCTCCTCGGGGCGGCCGCCATCCTCGTGATGTGGAGGATGGTGCCCGAATCCTCGGCGCTGACCTTCCACGGCGGCTTCGCCCTCCTCGCCCTCGCCACGGCGGGGGTCATCGCCTGCGTCACGTTGGTCTCGCGCCATCCGGTGACCGGGCTCCTGTCAATGCGACCCCTCCCCTACCTGGGCAAAATCTCGTACGGCATGTACCTCTGGTACTGGCCCGTCCTCCTGGTCATGACCTCCCAGCGGACCCACCTCCAGGGCGTGGCGCTGCTGGCGGCCCGGCTGGCGGCCATCGTGGCGATCGCGTCGCTCTCCTTCCACTTCGTCGAGACGCCAATCCACCGAGGGCGCTTGGCCGGCTGGCGGTCGCTGGTGGCGATACCCGTGGCGGCGATCGCCGTCTCTCTCCTGCCCCTCATGATGCCGTCCGCCTCCGCGGTGGCGCCGGTGGTGCCGCCCGTCAAGGCCTCCCTCCCGTACTTGGCCGCCGGGGCGGCCGGGGGGCCGGTGCGCATCCTCCTGGTGGGTGACTCCATGGCCGGCTCGCTGGGTGTCGGGCTGAGCGAGGTGGCCGGCCGGTACGGGGCGGAGCTGGTCAACGACGGCGCGCCGGGTTGTTCGCTGGCCGAAGCCCAACAGGTGCGGGTGCTCTGGTTCACCGACCCGCCCGGAGCCCCGTGCCAGGCCGGGGACCCTTCCGGCGTCATCGACGCCTACCGTGCCCTGGTCCGCCAGTTCAATCCCGACGTCGTGGTCTACCTGGCCCGGAGCGACACCTTGGACACACAGCTCAATGGGACCTGGCAGCACCTGGGGGAACCCACCTTCGACTTCTGGACCGAGGCCCGCTACGACCAGGCCGTCGCCGCCCTCAGCGCCAACGGCGCCCACGTCGTCTTCCTCACCTCCCCGTACTACAACAGCGGGGAGCAGCCCGACGGGACGCCGTGGCCCGAGAACGACCCCTCCCGGGTGGTCATGGAGAACAAACTGATGCAGGCCGTGGCCCACCAGGCCCCCGCGACCGTCTCGGTCGTCGACCTCGGATCCCTGCTCTCACCGGGAAACCAGTACCAGATGTCGGTAGGCGGGGTGACCGACCGCTGCTCGGACGGGGTGCACATGACCGTGGCCGGGGGCGAGTGGGTGGGAGCCAAGCTGCTCCCCAAACTGGTGGCGCTGGGCCGGTCCCATGCCCAACTGCACACCAGTGAGACTCGGCCGGCGTTGCCCCCGCTCCCCCAGCCGTGGTGGTATGCCGACCTCCCCTGTGGCTGAGGGATCTACCGGAGCGGGCTTCAGGGAGCGACGGGGGTGAAGCGGACCACGGACATGGGCTGATAGAAGCTCACACTGTTGGCCCCCACCAGTGCCTGCGCCCGGTAGTTCGGGTCGGCCTGCAGCGTCTGTACGATGCCCTCGCACTTGACTCCGAAGGTCTGGTAGCCGGGCGCCCACACCAGGAAGATCTGCCTTCCCGAGGCCGCGGCCTCAGACTCGAAGTGCTTCGAAAAGGTCAGGGGATCGCCGAGGGCGGTGGCGGCACCGTAATCGACCCAGTTGACGAAGGCCGGCCCCGTCCCCCGGGGGAACGTGGTCTGCTGGTAGCGGCCGGCTGGCAGGAGGCGGTCGACGGCGGGGCCCAACTGGTCCGGGCAGTACGCCACGATGTCCCCGGCCTGCCCCGTGCGGGCGATCGCCGCGGCCACCTGACCGGCCTGGGTCCGGTTGGTGGTGATGTTGGTGACCGACCCGGCCAGCCCGGCCACCACGGCCAGGACCAGGATGACGCTCCTGACCCGGCGGTCCTGAAACGTGACGAGACCGATGGCGACCAGCAAGATCAGGGGGATGAACACCACCGAGGCGTAGCGGGCGTCGAAGGCGCTGTTGGTCAGGAATCCGCCGGCGATGGCGGCGCCCAGGGTGCCGAGCACGACAAGGGCCAAGGGGCGGCCGAGCGGACGTGTCCGGATGTCCACGTCGATATGTCGGCGATCGGTGGCCAGTCCGAACAGGCCCAACCCGGCCAGGGCGAAGAACATGAGGGCCAAGGCCCGTCCCTGGCTCGTGCTGCCACCGGCGAAGGAGGAGACGGCGTTGACCATGGCGGCGAAGTTGGCCGGCGTGGCCCAGGGCGTGCCGGTGTGCTTGGACTGGAACAGGAAGGTAGGGAGCCACGGGAGGAAGGTCAGGCACCCGATGGCGCCGGCAACCAGCGAGGCCCGGGCCCCTCGGCGCCAGTCGGGGCGACCACGCCATGACTCCCAGGCCAGCCACAACAGGGTGACGCCGATCACGTAGAGCGACCAGTAGTGGCTGTAGAGCAACAGGCCGGCCACTGCCCCCACGGCGACCAGGTTGCCGGGTCGTGGCTGTCGCAGCGCACGGTCGAGGGCCAGGAAGCCGAGCACCGTCAGCAGCACCACCAACGAGTACATCCGCGCCTCGGTGTCGTAACGGGTGGCGAACGGCGAGGTGGCCACGAGGAGCATCGCCGCCCACCCGGCCTTTCGCCCCCCCAATCGCTTGCCGGCCAGCCAGGCCAGGGGCACTGTGATCACGCCGATGACCCCGGAGAGTGACCGTACCGCCACATCCGAGGTCCCGAACCACCCCATCCAGAAGTGGAGCAGGACGTAGTAGAGGGGAGGCGCGCCGTCCCGGCGGAGGTAGGACGGAAGGTCATGGAGGGGCAGCCGGGCGATGTTGACCGTCAGCGCCTCATCGAGCCAGAGGTCCGAGCGGGTCCAGAAGCGCAGGACCAGGGCGGCCACCATGACCACCACCACGCCCACACCGATGGCCATCCGGGTGCCGTGGCCGAACGCCGGCCCCTCGGCGTCCTCAGCTTCGTCCACGACCCCAGGATCGTCCGGGTCGGCAGTCCCGAGGCGCCGGCGGCATCGGAGGTCCCCGGCGAGCCCTCCGGTCGCTCCGGTCACGGGCCCGGCCGGCGTCGGTTCCGGGTCCGGTTCCGTTGCCGGGGTCCACGGGGTCGACACCGGGAGGGGCCTCCTCGTCGGGCGCGACGACGGGGGCGGATCCTGACGGAGGCGCATCCATGGACCGCATGGTACCCAGGGTGGCTCACCAGGTGGGATCTCCCGCCCCACCGTGGACCTCGGTGCTACTTGGAAGTAACCTGCCCCCACGGCACAGCCCGGTTGTGGCAGAGTGCATCCGACCTTGGGTGTCGAACTTCAATTGCTGGTCAGGGTAGAGATGGGGGAACTCCGTGACATCGGGTAACGAATTCAGTCGCCGATCATTTCTGTCTCGTGGAGCGGCCGCGGGGGGACTGGTCATGCTGGGGGCGGGTTCGGCCAGCGTCCTCGCCGGCTGCTCGTCCAGCCCCTCGACCTCGTCGTCGACCACGTCCGCGGGCTCCCCGTCCGGCGGTGGCAAGCCGGGGGTCAATACCGGTCCGGCCAAGAAGGGCGGCTCGGTGACCATCGGCACCCTGGCCGAGATCGACGGCTTCTTCCCGCCTTCCAACCACTGGGACACCAACGGATTCCTCTACGCCAACACCGTCTACGACCCGTTGATGTGGATCGCTGCCGATGGCACCGTGCAGCCGTACCTGGCCAAGTCCCTCACCCCCAACTCCGACTTCACGGTGTGGACCTTGACCCTGCGATCGGGGGTGAAGTTCAGCGACGGGTCCGACCTCACCTCCACGGTGGTGAAGAACAACTACACCGCCCTCGCCGCCTCGGCTCTCACCGGGACGGCGTTGAAGGGCATCACCTCGGTCGACACCCCGGACGCCATGACCCTGGTCTACAACCTGGCGGCCCCCCGGCCGGCGTTCGCCGCCGGCCTGGCCACCCAGGTCGGCTACGTCGTGGGCCAGGCCATGCTGGACCAGACCGCGGCCGGCAAGACGCCCACCCCCATCGGGACCGGACCGTTCATCTACTCGTCATGGCAGCCCAACGACCACTTCACCGCCACCAAGAACCCCAACTACTGGCGCAGTGGTCTCCCTCACCTGGACCAGGTGACCTTCAAACCCATCCCCGACGACACCCAGCGGGCGGCCACCCTGAAGACGGGTGGGGTCGACCTCATCCTGACCAGTGACCCGGTGACCATCAAGGAGTTCACCGGCCAGTCGCAATACCAGCTGGTCAACAGCCTGACCGGGATCATCGGGGAGCCGACCGTGGCCTTCGTGATGCTCAACACCGCCGTCGCCCCCACCAACGACCTCCGGGTCCGTCAGGCGCTGGCCAAGGGACTCGACGTCAAGCAGATCCTGAAGATCTTCGGCGGTGGGTTCACCAAGCCCATCAACGGCCTCTTCCAACCGGGTTCGCCGTACTACAGCAGCAACACCGGCTACCCAGACTTCGACCCGGCCGCGGCCAAGGCCCTCGTCAACCAGTACAAGGCCGAGCACGGCACCCCGGCGCTGACCCTGACCACGGTGACCGACCCCCGGCTGGAGAGCCTCGTCCAGATCATTCAGCAGATGTGGAACCAGGTTGGCTTCGACATCACCGTGGCCAGCATCCAGCAGGCCACCCTGATCACCGACTTCATCACCGGCAAGTTCCAGGCCGCCACCTCGTACCAGTTCGGGGCGGTCGATCCCGACCTCAACTACGTCTGGTTCTCCACCACCACCATCTCCCCCGTGGGGGCCATCGGCCTGAATTTCCCCGCAACTCCGACCCCGAGATCGAGTTCTCCCTGCAGTCCGGCCGCACCTCGTCGAGCCAGTCGACCCGGGTGACGGCGTACAAGAAACTCGATCAGCGGCTGGCCGCCGATCTCCCCTACCTCTGGCTGGAGCAGTACCCCTTCGCCATGGTCGGTCAGGCCCGCGTCGAGAACTTCGCCGGCCTGACCATGCCCAGCGGGGCGCCGGGCTACGGGTTCGACGAGGGCATCATCTTCCCGACCCAGATCTGGTTGAACGGATAGACGGACGGGCCTCCCGCTCCGCCCACTGATTCATCATGGCCAAGTACTTCATTCGCCGATTCCTCCAGCTGGTGGTGGTGGCGTTCATCATCTCGGTGCTGTGCTTCATGCTGGTGCACCTGCTGCCGGGCGACCCTTCGGTGGTCATCCTCGGACCCAACGACACCGCCCACAACCGGGCGGTCCTCTTCCAGCAGCTGGGGCTGAACAAGCCGCTCTACCAGCAGTACTTCGTCTGGCTCGGCGCGGTATTCCACGGCAACCTGGGCCAGTCCTACCTCAACCACGAGTCGGTCACCCACATCGTGGCGACGGGATTCCCCATCGACCTCGAGCTGATCATCATCTCGCAGGTGATCGCCTTTTCGGTGGCCATTCCCATGGCCCTAATCACCTCCAGGCGTCCCAACCGCGCCTTGGACAATGTGTCCACCACCAGCACCTTCGGGCTGTTGGCGCTACCTCCCTTCGTCATCGCCCCGATCATGGTGGCCATCTTTGCCGTGGGGTTGCACTGGTTCCCGGCCACCGGGTACGTGCCCTTCTCCCAGAACCCCGCGTCCAACCTGCACGACATGATCCTTCCCTCGTTGGCCATCACCGCGGGCTCCATCGCCGTCTACTACCGGCTGCTGCGGTCGGACCTCATCAGTACCCTGCAGGAGGACTTCATCACCATGGCCCGCTCCAAGGGGCTGGGCAACCGCACCATCATGTGGCGCCATGCCTTCCGACCCTCTTCCTTCTCGTTGCTGGCCGCCGCCGGGGTCAACATCGGTGCCCTGCTGGCCGGGACGTTCATCGTGGAGTACCTCTTCGCCATCGACGGGCTGGGCTACTCCTTGGTGCAGGCCGTGCAGCAGCGCGACTACCTGGTGGTCCAGGGGATCGCTCTGGTGGTAGCCATCGCGTACGTGGTGATCCAGTTCATCATCGACTTCCTCTTCACCGTGGTCGACCCGAGAGTGACCCGGGAGTGAGCGATGCCTGACGATCGAGAGCTCGCCAGCACGAAAAACTCGGGGCGCCTCCTGAGCGACCAGGTACCGGGGCTGGCGGCCGTCGACGAGTTGGTCGTCTCGCGTCAGAGCGAGAGCCTCGACTCCCAGGACATCATGGTGTCCAAGCCCATGGGCATCCTGTTCTGGCTGGCCATCGGGTGGGTGAGCCTGGTGGTGCTCATGGCCGTCCTGGCCAATGTGCTCCCCCTCCCCAATCCCAATTTCCAGAACTATTCCGCTATCAATGCCCCGCCCAGCGTCCACCACCTACTCGGGACCGATGACCTCGGCCGTGACCTGTTCAGTCGACTGGTCTTCGGGGCCCGGGTGTCGCTCGTGGTCGGATTCGTCTCGGTGGCCATCGGGATGCTCATCGGCGGAACGTTGGGGCTGATCTCCGGCTACAAGGGTGGCCGGCTGGATGTGGCCCTCAACGCAGGCTCCTTCGTGCTTCTCGCTTTCCCGGCCATCGTGGCGGTGATCGCCATCCTGGCCTTCTGGGGCCAGTCGCTGTTCAAGATCACCGTCATCTTGTCGATCGCCGTGGTCCCGCTGCTGTACCGGGTGGTGCGGGCCTCCAGTCTGGCCTTCGCCAACCGTGAGTTCGTCATCGCCGCCCGGACTCTCGGGGCCAAGTCGTCGCGCATCGTCTTTCGGGAGATCCTGCCCAACGTGGTGCCGGTGGCTGTCACCTTCGGCCTCATCACGGTAGCCGGCGTCATTGTCATCGAAGGCTCCCTGGCCTTCCTCGGCCTCTCGGTGCCGGCGCCCACCGCCTCGTGGGGGAACATGATCTCCGAGGGGACGTCCAACGGCACCCTCAACATCAACCCGTACGTCATGTTGTGGCCCGTGCTCTCGATGTTCTTGCTGCTGCTGTCCATCAACCTCATCGGGGACCGGCTGCGCCAACGCTTCGACATCCGTGAGGGCCTCCTGTGAACCGTCGGTCCTCCAAACGCGGCGCCGCCGCCTTGGCGTTTCCCGATGTTGGTACTGATTCCGGGCCGTTGCTGGTGGTCGAGGACCTCCACACCGCGTTCAGGACGACCCGGGGCACGGTGCGGGCGGTGGATGGCGTCTCCCTGTCGGTGGACCGGGGCAAGACCCTGGGCATCGTCGGCGAGTCGGGTTCCGGCAAGACCGTGCTGTCGCGCTCGATCATGGGCCTGCTGCCGCCACGGGACGTGATCACCAGCGGGACGGTGCACTTTGCCGGGCACGACCTGACTGCCATGTCTCCCGAGCAACTCCGCGGCGTGTGGGGGGCCGAGCTCAGCATGATCTTCCAGGATCCGATGACCGCGCTCAATCCGGTCAAGCGGATCGGCAAGCAGATCACCGAGTCGCTCCGGCTCCATGTCCACATGGACCGCAAAGAGGCTGAGGCCACTGCGATCGAGCTGCTCCGGTCGGTGGGCATTCCCTCGCCAGAAGAGCGCATCCGTTGGTATCCGTTCCAGCTGTCGGGTGGTATGCGCCAGCGGGTGATGATCGCCATCGCCCTGGCCTGCGCCCCCCGGTTGGTTATGGCTGACGAACCCACCACCGGTCTCGACGTCACCGTGCAGGCCCAGATCCTCGACCTGCTGGCGGACCTGCAGCGAGAGCGCCACATGGCAGTGATCCTCGTCACTCACGACCTTGGGGTGGTGGCCAATCGTGCTGACGACATCGTCGTCATGTACGCGGGGCGGATCGTGGAGCAGGCCCCGACGCGCACGCTCTTCCATGACACCCACATGCCCTACACCCGTGCCCTCATGGACTCGATCCCTCGCCTATCCGATCCGAGCGGGGTGCGCCTCAACGCCATCGCCGGACGCCCACCTGATCTCATCCACCCGCCCAAGGGATGTCGGTTCGCCCCCCGCTGTCCCTATGCCCAGGACAAGTGCCGGGAGAGCGAGCCCCCGCTGCGCACGGCCGGCTCGCCGGACCATCTCTTTGCCTGCTGGTTCCCACTGGTCAACGGGGTATCGACGGCTCCTATGGCCTCACCCACCGTCCCGGGGCCCGTGGCGGCGGCCATGGCCGCGGTGCCCGGCCCCGACCCGGAGTCTCCGACCGGGTCCGGCGTCCCGCCCGGCCGCGGCACGCCAGGGGTCGGCACGGGGACCGAGTCGGGGCAGGCGCCGTCATGACCGATACGTCAGCAGCACCGGCGGAGAGTGCCATGGCGAGGGGCCCGGGACCGGCGTCCACCTCCGGAGACGACCAGATCGTGCTCACCGCCGACAAGCTCGTGGTGGAGTTCCGCAGTGGCCGTCAGACCGTACAGGCGGTGTCCGGCGTCTCCTTTTCTGTGCGCAACGGGGAGACCTTGGGTCTGGTCGGCGAGTCCGGGTGCGGGAAGTCCACCACCGGCCGGGCCCTGGTGCAGGTGCAGCCGCCCACCTCGGGATCGGTCCACTACAAGGGCCAAGATCTGACGAGGCTGTCCAGCCGCGACCTCCGGAGGGTCCGGACCAAGATCCAGATGATCTTCCAGGACCCCATTTCCTCGCTCAATCCTCGTCGCCGGGTGCGAGACATCGTGGCCGAGCCGCTCAGCATCTGGCGGCGCGGCACCAAAAAGGAGCGGGCAGTCAAGGTCCGCGAGATGCTCGAGGCGGTAGGAATCGACCCGGACACGGCCGGTGACCGGCGGCCCCAGGAGTTCTCCGGAGGCCAGTGCCAGCGCATCAGCATCGCCCGGGCCCTGATGGCCGAGCCCGACCTGCTGATCTGCGATGAACCGGTCTCGGCCCTCGACGTCTCCGTCCAGGCCCAGATCCTCAACCTGCTGGCTGACCTGAAGGAGCGATTCGGCCTGACCATGGTGTTCATCGCGCACGACCTCGCCGTGGTCAAGAACGTGAGCGACCGGGTGGCGGTGATGTACCTCGGCAAACTGGTCGAGGTCGCCGGGTCGGACGAACTGTACCGGGCGGCCGCTCACCCCTATACCGAGGCCCTCCTGGCGTCCATTCCCGAACCGGACCCCGATCAGAGTGGAGGCCAGAAGGCGCTGACCGGGGAGCTGCCCTCTCCGCTCAATCCGCCCTCTGGCTGCCGGTTCCGCACTCGGTGCCCCTACGCGCAGGATCTCTGTGCCGAACAGGAGCCGCCGTTGCGCGACATCCGACCCGGCCACCAGGTGGCCTGCCATTTCCCGCTCATCGAGGGCGACGGCGCGTCCACGTCGGCGGATGGGGTCGCGGCTTCGCCGTCATCCCCTTCCGCTCCTCCTACGCCACCGGCTGCACCGGCTCCTGCAGTGCCACCGGTTCGCACCCCTCCCACCGTCCAGGCGCCGGTGACGGCCCCTCCGGATCCGGGTACGGGCACTGATACGTCGCATGGAAGCCCTGGACCGCAAGCCTCGGCTGATCCTCCCGACGGGTCGAAGTCGGGCAAGAAGCGGGGCACGCCCACGTAGCCGCCTCCAAGGGCCCGATGGCGGCCTGCCCGTTCCTGGTCGCCGGCCCAACTCCGGCGATCGGTGTGCGGCCCCAGGGAGGAGCGGCTGTGGCCGGGTGATCCCGGCCCGGTCAGCCCTCGGTGGTCGGGATGCCGGCCTCAGGAGCCGCCGACTCGGGGGCGGGAGCCGCTCCTGCGGGGGCCTCTGGCGCTGCCGCCTCAGGGGCGGGAGCCGCTCCTACCGGGGTCTCCGGCGCTGCCGCCTCAGGGGCGGGCACCACCTCAGCCGGGGCCTCTGGGGCCGCCACCTCACCTGCCGGCATCTCCGGGCCACCCTCGCCGCTACCATGTTCGGCCACGTAGTCAGCCCAGGCTGCCTGGGCCTCGGTCTCCGGGGTGAACTCGGTCTCGGCGAACACCGGACCGACGTAGTTGCCCTCTTCGTCGTACGCATGCTCGCCGAAGGCCTCGCGGTACTCCTCGGACACCTCGCCACCCTCGGCGGCCTGCTTGATGGACAGACTGATCCGGCGGCGCTGCAGGTCGATGTCGATGATCTTGACCCACAGCTCCTCTCCGGGCGTCACCACCTGCTCGGGGAGGTCGACATGGTGGCCGGCCATCTCCGAGATGTGCACCAGGCCTTCGATCCCGTCACCCACCTGGACGAACGACCCGAACGGCACCAGCTTGGTGATACGTCCGTAGACGAGCTCTCCCACTTGGTGAGAGTTGGCGAACTCCTGCCACGGGTCGGTCTGGGTGGCCTTCAGCGAGAGGCTGATGCGCTCCTTCGACAGGTCGACATCGAGAACCTCGACATCGATCTCATCGCCCACCGACACCACCGAGGAGGGATGGTCGACGTGCTTCCAGGAGAGCTCGGACACGTGGACCAGCCCGTCCATGCCGCCAAGGTCGACAAAGGCGCCGAAATTCACCACCGAGGACACGACGCCCTTGCGCCGCTCGCCCGGCTTGAGATTGACCAGGAATTCGCCCCGCTGTTCCTTCTGCGTCTCCTCCAGCCATGCCCGCCGCGACAGCACCACGTTGTTCCGGTTCCGGTCCAGCTCGATGATCTTGGCCTCGATGACCCTGCCCACGTAAGGCTGGAGCTCGCGAACGCGGCGCAGTTCGACCAGGGATGCGGGGAGGAAGCCCCGCAGGCCGATGTCGACGATGAGGCCACCCTTGACCACCTCGATGACGGGGCCGGTGACCACCTCGTCACTCTCCTTCAGCTTCTCGATGGTGCCCCACGCCCGCTCGTACTGGGCCCGCTTCTTGGAGAGGATCAGGCGACCTTCCTTGTCCTCCTTCTGGAGGACAAGGGCCTCGATCGCCTCGCCCAGGGTCACGATCTCCGAGGGATCCACGTCATTGCGAATGGACAGCTCACGCACCGGGATGACGCCCTCGGACTTGAACCCGATGTCGAGCAGCACTTCGTCCCGGTCGATCTTGACCACGGTCCCCTCGACGAGATCACCGTCCTCGAACTCGACGATGGTGCCGGCCATGGCGTCTTCCAGGGAGGCGCCACCGAGGTCGTCCTCGGTCACCGAGCGGGGGATGTAGACCCCGTTCTCGTCGAAGGTGCCCATGGCCTCGGGCGAGAGGAGGGCGGTGCCCTCGGGTACGACGTGCGTGTCAGACATGAAGGTAGGTAGCTCGCTTTCCGGACGGACGCCGCACCCCACGGGAGGGCCGGCGGTGAAGGTAGGGGATCACACTGTCGTGACCGGGAGTCAATGGTACTCCACCGTTCACCAGGATCGAGCGGCGAGCTCCCCGACCCGAGCAGGTGGGGTCAGCCCCCCTTGGCCTCGGCCCACGACGAGCCCCAGGCCATCGCCACCTTCAGGGGAACGGTGAGGTCGGCCGCCCCGGTGAGCGCCTCCTCGGTGAGGGCGGCCACCTGGTCTTCTTCCGTCGGATCCACGTCCAGCAGCACTTCGTCGTGGACCTGCAGGACCAGGTCAGAGGCGAGCCCCCGCTCCTCCAAGCCGGCGTCGAGGCGGATGAGTGCGACCTTGAAGAGATCGGCCGCCAGGCCCTGGATCCCGGCGTTCATCGCCTGCCGTTCGGCCGCCTGGCGCACCTGGTAGCTGGTCGACACCAGGTCTGGAAGCGGGCGGCGGCGGCCGAAGGCCGTCACCGTGTAGCCGACCTGACGGGCGTTGGCCACGGCCTGCTCCATGTAGTCGTGGACCGAGGGGAATGCAGCAAAGAAGGCCTGCAGGATGCCCTGAGCCTCCTCCACCGGCACGCCCAGGCGCTGCGAGAGCCCGTAGGCCTCCATGCCGTAGGCCAGGCCGTAGGAGACCATCTTCGCCGTGGAACGTTGGGCCTGGGTGACCTGGTCACGGTCGACGCCGAAGACCTGTGAGGCCACGGTGCGGTGGATGTCTTCACCGGCGGCGAAGGCACCGGTCAGGCCTGGATCTCCGGACAGGTGGGCGATGGCCCGCAACTCGACCTGGTCGTAGTCGGCCACCAGGAGGCGGCGGCCAGCAGACGGAACAAACGCCTCCCGGAACCGGCGTCCCTCCTCAGTCCGCACCGGGATGTTGTGGAGGTTGGGCCGGTCCGAGGAGAGGCGACCGGTGCGGGCCACCGTCTGGCGGAACGTAGCGTGTATCCGTCCGTCCTCGGCCACCTCGGCTGCCAGGCTCTCTCCGTAGGTGGATCGCAGCTTCTCCACCTCGCGGTAGCGGAGCAACGCCTCGACGATCGGGTGCTGGTCCCGGAGCTGCTCCAGGGTCCGGGCGTCGGTCGAGTACCCGGTCTTGGTCTTGCGCAGCGGAGTCAGTCCGAGCTTGTCGTAGAGGACCGTGCGCAGCTGGGGCACGGAGTTGATCTTGAACGGCTCGCCGGCCAGGTCCTGGATGGTCTCGTCCAGGGAGTGGACCTCCTCGGTCAGCGCGGCGGCGATCCCGCGCAGCACCTCGCGATCGACCGGGATCCCCACAACCTCCATCCGAGCCAACACCCGAACGAGGGGCCGCTCGATGTCGTCGAGGAGGTCGCTCTCCCCCACCTCGGCCAGAGCTGCCACCATGGGGGGACGCAAGCGGGCCAGGACGACGGCGAGACGCACCGGCTCGAAGCACGGAGGGATCGAGGCCGGGTGGTCCGTCGGCTCGCCTCATCCTCCCCGTCGCCCAGCGCGAAGGTGCCTTGGCCCTTGGGGCCCGTACCGTCGTCAACCTCGACGCCGAGAAAGCGGGCGGCCAGGTCACTCACCCGGTAGCTGTCGGTGGAGGGATCCAACAGGTAGGCACCGACCGCGGTATCCAGGGCCAGGCCGGTGATGTCGATCCCCAGGGGCAACAACGTGCGCATGAGCTCCTTGGCGTCATGGGCCACCACCTCCACGCCGTCCCTGCCGAGCCCCGCGGCCAGCCCCTCCAAGACGCCGCGGTCGGCGAGCAGCGGCTGGGGGCCGGCACCGGGCCCGAGATGGACCACGCGGGTGGAGGCATCGTCGGAGGGCTCGGACCCCGCCGCCCCCGGCTCTGCAGCCAAGGTCAACGAGCGCCAGGGCTGAGCGACCGGGGTCGCCCACCCATCGGGCATAGAGCGCCACGGCGACGGACGCGTCACGAGCAGTGGCCACCAGGCCGGCCACCTCCTTGGCCGCACTGGCGGCGTCGGAGGGCACGGACGCTTCCGGTCGAGCAAGCCACGGGGGCTGGTCCCCGGTCGATTGGCCGGTCGGCGCCGGCCCGGTGACCGCCCCAGCCGGCCGGGCCGAACCCGGGGCCGGTTCACCGAGGGCGCCTTCACCCATCAGCGTGGTGCACCGGGTCCACAACTGGCGGAGCTCCAGCTCGGCGAAGACCTGATGGGCAGTGTCGAGATCCCATCCCCCCAGGACCAGCTGGTCGATGTGGACGTCGAGAGGGACGTCACGGACGAGTGGGATGACCGCGGCGTTCTTGCGGACCCGCTCGAGGTGGTCGGCGAGATTCTCCCGCAGTTTCGGCGAAAGTGCGTCGAGGTGGCCGAAGAGGGTGTCGAGGTCCCCGTACTCATTGACCAGCTTGGCCGCGGTCTTCTCCCCGATCCCGGGCACACCGGGCAGGTTGTCTGAGGGATCGCCTCGTAACGCGGCCAGCAACGGGTACTTGTCCGGACGCACCCCGGTCCGCTCGGCGATACCGGCCTCGTCGTAGAGCGCGTAGTCGCTCACACCCCGGCGGTTGTAGAGCACCCGGACATAGGGGTCCTCGACCAACTGGTAGGAGTCGCGGTCGCCGGTCACGATGATAACTGGATGCCCGCGGTCCCGGGCCTCGGTGGCCAGCGTGGCCAGCACATCATCGGCCTCGTACCCTTCAGAGGTGAGCACGGGAATGGCCAGCGACTCGAGGACCGTTCGGATCATGTCGAACTGGGGCGGCAGGTCGGGCGGGGTCTCCGAGCGACCGCCCTTGTAGTCGGCCACGATGTCGTCGCGGAAGGTGCCACCGGGGAGGTCGAAGGCGACGGCGAGTCCGATGGGGCGGTGGTCACGGACCAGATTGACCACCATCGAGGTGAAGCCGTGGACAGCATTGGTGACGACCCCTGCACTGGTGGCCAGATCGGGCGGCAGGGCGAAGTAGGCCCGGAAGGCCAGGGACATCCCGTCCAAGAGAATCAGGGGGCGGGAGGATGGATCACGTCGGTCCCCGCCGTCGCCGATGCTCTCGACCGCACTCGGCTGGTCGGCGGCGACCGGAACAGTCGATGTGGCCTTGGTTGCCGCTGAGGATGGCCGGGAGCGCTTCGTGGGTGCCGGGTCGGTGGCCATGGAGGACTGTCGTCGGACCTACGGGAGGGTGCCGTCGAGAACCTGCCGGGCTACGTCGATCATCCGTGATCGGGTGCCCATGGCTGTCTTTTGGATGTAGCCGAACGCCTCGGACTCGCTCATGCCCGAACGCTCCATCAGAACGGCCTTGGCGCCATCGACCAGCCGGCGCGTCTCCAATTTGTCCTCGGCACTGGAATGAGCACCGGAGGTACCCTCGGCTGCCGCCTGGCGAGCTTCCGCGTCGATGGCCCACTCCTGCTCGCAGCGGGCCATGGCCTGGTTGATGGCAGGCATGAGTTCGATGCGCTGGAACGGCTTCACCAGGTAGGCGGCTACACCCGCGTCGCGCGCTTCGTCGATCAGATTGCGCTGGCTGAAGGCGGTCAGAATCAGTACGGCCACCTTGAGGTCGAGATCCCGGATGGCCCGGGCGGCGGCCAGCCCGTCCGAGCCAGGCATCTTGATGTCCAGGATCACCAGGTCGGGATGGTTGTCGCGGACCAGGTCCACAGCCTCATCGCCGCGGCCGGTCTCCCCGACGACGTCGTACCCTTCGTCCAGGAGGATCTCCTTCAGATCCAGCCGGATGATCGCCTCGTCCTCGGCGATGACCACGCGCCTGGTCATGTCACAGGTCCTTCCAGCTCAGGGGTCGACCGGGTTCCCGGTCGAAGTTGCTCGAGGGCACGGCGCCCGGCAAGTACACAGGGGGCAACAGCTCGTCCTCCCACGGTGTCTGGCGGCCCGCCGGCCGGCGGTCGCTCACGAATGCTGGCACGGTCAACCCGGGGTCAACCACCAGTCGATCGAGCAACTCGTTCTGGCGATGCTCGAGTTCGAGGATCCGTTCGGCCAGGACGGCGCGATTGTGCAGCATGACGATCGCGTGCCGGTTGGCCTCGTCGTGCTCCTTCGAGGCGAGCGGCGTCTCCGACACCAGGGCCCGCAAGCGAGTGTCGTCGGCGATGTCGTTGACGACGAGCAGCTGTTCATCGAGCACGGCCAACTCCGCCCGCGCCCGGACCAGACGGTCATGGGCGTCGCTGAGCCGGCGTTCGATGGTGGTCCGATGCATGGAAGGTCAATTGTACGCATGACGGCGACCCGCTGACGTCGGGACGCCTCGGTCTACCCACCGGAACGGCTGATGACCTGGTGTCTCGCCCCCAGACGGGCCAGCGCCGCCGGATCCGGGGCGGTTCCCATCCCGGGTCCGGTCGGGAGCTCGGTGACCAATGGTCCTGCCCCACCCTCCCGGAACGAAGGTCGGTTGGGGACCAGGTCGTCGTCGAGGTAGTCCTGAGCAGGCGTGAGGTCACCCGGCCAGGCCATGCCCTCGAGGGCACCCAGGGCGGCAATGACGCCCCGGGCGTAGCCGGACTCGAACATGCCCCCCATCCACAGAGGCACGCCTCCCCTCACGCAGCGCTCGATGACCTCTAGCGTCGCACCGAGGCCCCCGAGGCGGGAGGGCTTGACGCAGACCACCGAGCACGCCCCCATGGCCAGTGCCTCGTCCACCGCCCGGGGGGAGTCGAGGCTCTCGTCGAGGCAGATCGGGGTCTCCATGCGGCTGGCCAGGAAGGCATGGGCGGCAAGGTCGGATCGCTCGAAGGGCTGCTCGATGCAGAGCAACCCGAATTCGTCCAGGGCCAAGAGGTCGGGGATGTCACTGAGGTCATGGAGCTCTGCGAGATCGGCGAGGCCAGGCGGTCGGTCGGCCCCTCCGGGAGCTGCACCGGATGGACCAAGGTCGGGGACGAGGGCCTCGTCACCGGCGCGATAGGAGCCGTTGGCGTCCACCTGCAGCCCGAGGCTGGGGAAGGTCGAGGTGAGCTCCGCCAGTGGCTCTCGGTCCCACCGGGGACCGATCTTCAGCTTCACCCGCCGGCAACCCTGGTCGACCAACCCGCCCACCGTGTGGAGGAGCTCTTCGATGGTGGCGGTCTGACCGACCACGGCTCCGATTTCCACGCGGGTCCCTGCTACGCCCAACAGTCCGGCCAGGGATCGCTCTTCGGCCCGCAAGTGAGCGTCAGCGACCGCCATCTCGAGGGCGGCAAAGGCCAGTGGGGCGTGTGGGGACAGTCGTCGGATGGGTTCCAGCTCTGAGGGCGGAGGAAGGCGGTCGTGGGCACCCTCCAACAAGGCGGGAAGCATCAAATGCCGGAGGACGGCCAGAGATCGTTCGACATCCTCGGCGTCAAAGGTGGCATCCGCGAGTGCCGCGCACTCGCCCCACCCGTCCACCGCTCCGGCGGTCTCCCGGTCGGGAGCTCGACCCACCAGGTGGACCAGGACGAGGGGCCGGCTCCGATGGGTGCCCCGCGGGTACGCACGGGGGCTTTGAACGGCAATTCGACGGTCCACAGCTCGGCCCGGTCGAGGACGACAGGGACCGTTCGCCCAAGGGCCGCCCATCGTCCGGTCAAGCTTTCCTGCGGGGCGCCCCTCTCCATTGGAGCGAGCCTACGGTCCCCGGATGTCTCGGGCTACACCGAGGACGAGAACGGCCACCGCACGGCGGTCCAGCACGACGGACCCAGGCTGCGGGCCATCGAGACGCTCGCCAAGCTGTCTGCCCAGCGCGGCCGCCTGCTCGGGTTGGAGGCCCCGGTCCGCAAGGTTGTGGAAGCGGTCACGGGCGACATGATCGAGATGGAGATCGCCCAGCTGTCGCGCCAGGCCGAGCTGCTCGCCTCGGACATGAGCCCCAACGACGAAGCCGCCATCGCCGAGCACCTGCGCTCGAACGTATGACGACGGTCCAAGGCATCCCGCTGGCAGACGAGGGCCGACGACCGATTTGGCCCTGGCGGTCCGCTACGTCGGGCCCCGGGGCCGAGCGCTTGAGTCCGCGACGTCGCCCCGATGCTGAACGGGCCACCTCTGTCCCATAGGATCTCACGATCGTGCCTTCTCCGGAGTAGGGCAATGAGGGACCGACGGGGGTCGGTTGTGCCAGGGCTCTCAGGAACTCGTCTCGCGCCCGGCGGTCGGCCAGAGCGACATGTCGAGATCGGGCAGCAGCTCGGCAAGCAGCGCCAGATCGGGAGCCAGGATCTCGCGCAGTCGGCCGAGGGCATCGGCGGGAAGCCGGGCCTTCTCCGCGGTCGTGTTCACCCGACCCCCCAGATCCCTGGGACGGAACTCCGGGTCGAGGCCCAAGAAGGTGTAGGTCCGCTCCAGGTGCCTCTCCGGGTCGGCGACGCAGGCCTCGTACTGGAGGACGAGAATCTGGGAGGCCGGGAAGTGGTCCTGCCAGCGGCGCAGGGCGCCGGCGTACAGGCTGCGGCCGATAGCCTCGGCCTGCATAGATCCCACGTGATCGGCACCGCTACGACGCTGATGGGCGAGGCCGGACCGAAAGCGCTCGATTGGATCGCGCAGGATCAGCAGCAACCGGGCCTCGGGTGCGGCCGCGGCGAGGAGGGGGGGGACCCAGGGGTAAAAGAAGTAGTCGGGCGTCCACTCTCCGGTGATGGTCCCGGCCCGACGGGGGAACCAGCCGTGGAACTGGGCGATGTCGCCCGGGCCGAATGCTTCGGCACCGAACCGCGCGAAGAAGTGTCGCTCCTTGTGGATGGATGGGCGGTCCGAGACCCGGGGGTGCTCCACGATCAGGCTGTACCACCAAGTGGTGCCGGCCTTCTGGACGCCGATGCCCACGAAGTCAGGCGGACCGGCCACCTCGCCGGGTTCGGGTCGAGGGGGCGTGAAGTCGAACGCCGACTCCCACGGGGCGTACCGACCCAGACGGTGAAGCACCTGGCGCTGGGCCGACGCAGGTAGGCGGAGGAAGCCTTGTCGGGCGCGCTCCCCGATGGTCACGACATCCGACCGGTGGCCACCGCGGCAGGATGCCACAGCGATCCGGGGCCTGCAACCCCGACCGGACTCGACGACCGGCGTACACCCGGACCTCCCACTTGGATGGTCCCCGCAGTCGGATACCTTGTTCGTTTGTGGACACCTTGCTGACATGGGACTTCGCCATCACCCGCACTGCTGCCTGTTGGGTCACTTGCTGGGTTACGGCGGTCAGCTTGGCACCTACGATGTAAGGAATTCCAGCTCAGAAGTACTTTGCCCGGGTGACGGAATGGCAGACGTGGTGGACTCAAAATCCACTGTCCGAAAGGGCGTGCGGGTTCGAATCCCGCCCCGGGCACTGTTGTGATGTCGCGAGACATCGGAAACTTGGCTTCAAGGGGTGGTCGCAAGAAGTTCGGCGAGCTTCTCTGATGGTTTCAGATATCCCAGCGTCTTGCGAGGACGGTTGTTGAGGCTCTTGGCTATTGCGTCGAGGTCCTTGACGGAGTGGGCTGACAGGTCAGTGCCCTTCGGCATGTATTGACGGAGGAGTCCGTTGGTGTTCTCGTTGGAGCCCCACTGCCAAGGACTGTGGGGATCACAGAAGTAGATCGGGATGCCGGTCTCGACCGTGAAGTCGACGTGACCGGACCCCGATAGCAGGTCAGGTGGATCAGTTCACGGGGACCCGGTCAGGGCAGCTGTCAGCCGGCCACGTAGGGGCTGGCGCTGTCGAGAGTGACGTAGAAGCCGTCGTGCCCGCCTCGGTTAGGACCACGCAGTTGCGTTCAGCGCCAGCTCCTCATCGAATTTGGGGGCGCCGGGCTTCTCCTTGGCCGGGTGGGAACGCTGATGACGCCGGCGCTCGGCCGACGCACCCTGGGACCCGCAGGATGTGGGTGCCTACCGGAGTGCGAGCACAGGTACGTGCCCTCGTCAGCACAACTTGGCGCTCCGGCGGCAGGCCGGGGACTCAATGGTTCACATCTCGGTGGCTGACGTCGTCGGTAGCGGGTGGCCCGATCTCGGCCGAGCACCGGACAGGGAAGCTTGGTTGACATTTGGCCGCGGAAACCATCATCGTGGTGCAGGATCGACCGCCTGTGAGAATCGCTGGACCAAGGTCCTCGACCCGTGCCCCAAGTATCCTCAACCCGGTGCGTGCGACCCAGAGCGGAGAAGGACTGCGACTCGACGGCCCACCTGATCCGAGCTCCAGCGCGGACGCACGAGAAGAAGTGACTACGAGACCATCGGATCGCAGATGGGTGTACGAGCTGGGATACGCGATTCTCGTTGTGGCGTCAGTCCTACTTGCCCTCTCCCCGGTCTTGCGTCGCTCGGGCTGGTTGCTCGATCAAGGGACGACAGCTCCCCTTCTTTTGGTGCAGATGTACGCGGCCCACATTCGCCACCTCGACCTACTTCCGATTTGGTCGAGTACGGATGGAATTGGGATGGGCAGCCCCGTCTTGCTGTACTACCACCGCGCCTTCTTCTATTTGGCAGGAGTTCTGTCGGTGCTTGGCATTGGGCTCAAGGCTTCGGTAGTTACGACGCTAGCGATCTTCTTCGTGGTCGGTGCATACGGAATGCGCCGGGTCCTTGCCCTCGTGACCCCCAGCCGGCTCCTGTGCGTCGTCGGGTCGCTTGGCTTCCTCTTCACGAACTATGTGTTCACGGACTGGCTGGTCCCTAGAGGCGACCCGGCCGAGTTCTCTGCTCTCATGATTGTTCCATGGCTGATCTATTGGTGCTTGGGATTGGTCAAGCTTCATCGCTTCTCCTACCTGATCATTCCGATCATGGTGGTGTTGGTAAATGCACACAGCGCGATCGCCCTCACATCGCTATTCCTTCTGGCGATTGCCCTCGCCGTGTTTGCTGCATCAGCCGGAGCCTCGGGTCTCCAGGCCATCGCAAGACGTCTGGTCGTCTCGATAATTTGCACCAGCGTCCTACTAGCACCGATCCTCATCGCTGAACTTCGATTTAGCCAGATCTACGACCCAGCGACCAAAAACATCGCCGGGTACAACGCTTCAACTCAGTTCGTGTCCATCGGCAGGTACCTCTATGACGGCCGGTACGGGTGGTTCTCCCTTAACCAGACGCCCCCCTTGTTCAATTTCGTTCAAATCGATTTCGCCATTTGGATCCCGATCGCCGCAGCCATTGCCTTTCTCCTCGTTCGGTGGATAAAGCGACCCGGCGGAATCACACGCAGCAGTCGCACTTCTCCGGACTCCGCGACCTTGTTGTTTCTGGCTGGCAGCTTCGCCTTCTATGTGTTCCTGCAGTTGAGGGCGTCATACTTCGTCTACCGGGTCTTAACCCCACTCCAGGTCATCAACTTCCCTTGGCGCATGTTGGCCTACATCACTCCGCTCGGAATTGTCCTCGTGGTGATCATCGCCGACAGAGCAAGACGGTGGATCTCGATCAGATGGATCTGGTACGTGCTGGCTGCGTTCTGGCTCGCTTCGTTTGTCGTACTGTCTCCGATCCCGCTCGGTCGGAGCCAGGCGGACATCATTACGCCGACGAAGCTCTCTTCGATGTCACTCTTCATGGCTCCGAAGTCCGTGGACTATCGGACGTTCCACGGCTTCTTCAACACCTACGGTTTCCCCAAAGGCCCGCTGTACGACCCATTTCTGCCAAAGGTCGTTGCCGCTGACGGCAAGGAGAGAAATCCCGTGACACCGCTCTACCAGCGACTGCATCAGCACGATGCCGGTGCCCAGTCGTTGTCTCCTGTCCCCTGCAGTGTGGTCGGCCCCTCACATGCCCCATTCGAAACGCTCTCGCTGACCTATTCCGTGCACTGTGAGGGTAAAACTCTCCTAGCTCTACCGATCAGCTACAACTCATTCTCGACTGTATTGGTCAAGGGCAGCACCGGGTCGACGCGACAGATCCCCTATTTTCATAGGGCGACGGATCCCAGAATGATCATTGAGGTACCAAGTGCTCACCCGGAAACAGTCGTCGTCCATCTGCCAACCTTGTGGGGGACCTTGTCTTAGAGACCCTGCCGACCGGATTCGCAACTAGAGGCCAGCGGCAGCGGAATGCGAAGGCCGATCGGTCCCCGTTGCCGACCCTGCAGAGCACCTGATCGACGATCATCTCGTGCTCGCCGAGGGCGTCGAGGCAGAGATTGTCCAAAGGTCATCATCCAGATGGGGTAGGCCAACAACACGATCACGACGGCCGAGCGCGATGCCGCCCGGGCCCGAGGCGGTGCGCACCATCTCGGGAACCTGCCCCGGAGCGCGGAGGGCCACGAAGGCCAACGCGACAACGGTCAGGAGGGCGACTGTGGTCAGGATCTCCGAGGAGAGGAGAAACTGGGCCACCACGAGCAGCCCGAGCTGCACGCCGAGCCGCCGCGACCTTCCTCGATGCTGCAGGATGGCCACGACCGTCAATGCAATGAACGGTGGGATCGGTACGAAGATCAGCCCCAGATGCGCAACACCCTGGCTCACCATGTAGGGAGAGAACCCATAGGCGAGCCCACCGAGAGCGGCCGCCGGACCCCATAGCCGCCACTTCCGCAGCACCACGAATCCAGCCGTCGCCGACACGGGCAAGGCCAGGACCATCAATAGATTGGCGCGGACGATGGGGCTGAGCACGGGGGCCAATGGGGCGGTGACCCAACCGAGTAGCGGGGTCGAGGTATTTTGCGCCAAGTTCACCCCGGTGGGCACGAACAGTGCGTTGCTGAAGAACGGGTTGAGGCCATGAGCCAGCGCATGGGGGACCCAATCGAGGAACCAGATGGTCTGAATGAAGTCCTGTTCGCCGGTGAACAGATGGGAGGCGACGTCGGGGTACGCCGGCCAGTACGCAAATGTGCCCCGGCACCAGGTACACGAGGAAGGCGACTGCCGCTCCCGGCACCACCCGCGGCGCCGGGCCTTCGGTTGTCGCCGGTCCGGACTGCCGCGCGTCGGCTGAGGTCTTGCCCTCGGCTGTTGCCCTCAGGCCATCACCGGCGGATAGCACCAGATCATCCATGGATCCGCCCCCCTACGCCGCTGAAGCGCAGGGGTAGCGCAGCAAGCCAGACCACTCCACGGGGATCGGACGCCGATGGCACCGGTCTCTCTGCCCGGTACGGGGACGGTCCCGGGGTGGTGACGGAGTGTTCCGGCCGACCGAGAAGCGTCCTTCACGGGTCGAAGGCCGTGCATCCTGGATTCGGACCTCTACCAGGAAGGACGGGCCGCGGCCGAATGCTGGTCAGCGGCACTGGCAACAGTTCGAGTCCCGCCCTCGGTCCCCTCCTCCGATGAGCCACGAGCCGACCGGTCCAGCCCGGCCGGCCATGCCGAGGCGCCACCTGTAGGCCAGGACCCACTGGGTGACCCATGGGTAATCACCTGACAGCGAAGCTGCCGTGCCACACTTGTCCGGCCATCGTGATCACGCAGGATGAGACCCATCTTGCTCGGGCGTCGAGGATGTAGTCGAGAGGAGTCGGCAGGTGCTGGCCTTTACCTTCCCGGGACAGGGATCGCAGCGGTCCGGGATGGGCCATGCCTGGGTCGAGCATCCGTCGTGGGAGGTCGCCGCCGAGGCCTCCGAGATCGCCGGGCGGGACCTCACCGGCCTGCTGCTCGAGGCGCCCATGGAGGAGCTGACCCGGACGGCCAACGCCCAGCTGGCCACCTTCGTCATGAGCCTGGTGGTCCTCGACGCCGTCGAGCGCCTGGGGCTGTTCCCGGCCGCCTGCGCCGGGCCACAGCCTGGGCGAGTACACCGCACTGGTGGCCTCGGGATCGCTCTCCCTGTCCGACGGCACCCGGCTGGTGCATCGAGCGGGGGGACGCCATGCAGGCGGCGGCCGACGAACGGCCCGGCACCATGGCCGCCCTGATCGGCATCGCCGACGACGATGCCGAGGCGGCCTGCCAGCGGGCCGAGGGCGAGGTGTGGGTGGCCAACTACAACGCCCCGGGCCAGGTGGTGATCGCCGGCACCGCGCAGGGCGTGGCCGCGGCCACCGACCGGGCCAAGGAGCTCGGTGCCCGAAGGTGCTCCCCATCCCGGTCTCGGGCGCCTTCCACACCCAGCTGATGCTCCCGGCCCGGTCCCGGCTGCGCCAGACCCTTGACGACGGTGACCTTCCACTCCCCCGAGGTTCCCGTGGTGGCCAATGTCGACGCCCGGGTGCACACCGATCCGGGCGAGTGGCCCGGGCTGCTGTCGGCCCAGCTGTGCAGTCCCGTGCGCTGGCGCCAGTCCCTCGAGGCGCTGAGCGGCCGGGGCGCCACCGTCGTGGCCGAGCTCGGGCCCGGGCGGCGTGCTCACCGGCATGGTCCGACGGACCATCCCCGACGTGCGCGGCGTGGCCGTCGGCGTCCCCGCCGACCTGGACAAGCTGATGGACACGGTGACCGGCACCGACGAGTGGACGGCATCGTCCCCGGTCCACCAGGGCGAGCACCTCTACACGTCCGAGCGGGTCATCGTGAGTCCCGGCTCCGGGCGTCTTCGAGCCCGATGTACAGCTGGCCGCGCTGGAGAGCACGGCCCTGGCCGAGGCCACGGCGGCCCCCGGGCAGCGGCAGGGCATCGAACCCGGGCTCGATCCTGGCCGTGGGCGACCGGGTGGGCACGGTGGGACTTACCGATGTGCGGACCCCGTTCGACGGCATCCTGGTCCGCTGGCTGGCCGTCCGGGGTGAGCGAGTGGTCGAGGGCCAGCCCGTGGCATGGATCCGGACCCCGGGGAGCTCCGTCGACCTGACCGGGACACCGTTCCGTCGACCAGGGCCGAGGCGGCGCCGCGTCGGGTGGTCATGGTCACCGGTGGGACCCGGGGCATCGGCCTGGCCTGCGCCCAGTGGTTCCTGGCCCAGGGCGACCGGGTGGCGGTCACCTCCCGCGTCCGGCGCCGTGGAGGAGGACGTGGTCGACGGACCCGGCGAGCTCCTCTCGCTGGCCTGCGACGTCACCGACCCGGCCCAGGTGGAAGCGGCCTTCGCCGCCGTCGAGGAGCGCTGGGCACCGGTCGAGGTGCTGGTGGCCAACGCCGGGATCACCCGGGACACCCTGGTCCTGCGGATGGAGGAGGACGCCTGGTCCGAGGTGATCGACACCAACCTCTCGGGCGCCTTCCGGGTGACCAAGCGGGCGCTGTCCAAGATGATCCGGCTCCACCGGGGGCGGGTCATCTGGTCTCCTCGGTCGGGGCCTTCATCGGGTCCCCAGGCCAGGCCAACTACGCCGCCTCCAAGGCCGGGCTGGTGGGCATGGCCCGCTCCATGGCCCGCGAGGTGGCCAGCCGGTCGATCACGGTCAACGTGGTTGCTCCGGGCCTGGTCGAAACCGAGTATGCTCGCCGCTCTCGGAGAGGAACGCATGAGCGGAGTTCGGGGCCCAGGTGCCGTTGGGTAGGGTGGCCCGGCCCGACGAGATCGCCGAGGCCGTGGGATTCCTGGCCTCGGACGGGGCCGCCTACATCACCGGTGCGGTCCTGCCGGTCGACGGTGGCCTTGGGATGGGCCTGTGACCGTGCCGGCCGCAGCTCAGACCACGGCCCGGTGCAGCGGTCCCCGGCACGTCTGGACAGTCCCGGGCGATCGGGGCGACCATGGACGAGGCGCGGACGACCATTCGATGACAACCACGACAAAGGAGCAGATGCGTGAGTAACGACGAGGCATTCGAGAAGTTCACGGAGTGTGCAGTCGAGGTGCTCCAGGTGCCCGCCGACAAGGTCACCAGGGAGGCCAGGTTCGCCGAGGACCTCGATGCCGACAGCCTCGACCTGGTCGAGCTGGTCATGGCCCTGGAGGAGACCTTCGACGTCTCGGTGGACGAGACCGAGCTCGAAGGAATCGAGACCATCGGCCAGGCCTTCGACCTGATCTCCGCCAAGCTCTGATGCTGCTGGGTATCGGTCCCGACGGCCCGGTGGCCGGACGACGGGTCGCCATCACCGGCCTCGGCGTGGTGTCGTGCTGCGGCGTTGGCACCGACGCCCTGTGGGCCGGGCTCAACGGCCCGGCCCCCGAAGGCGAGCGCCGGGTCCCCGACTTCGACCCCGAACAGTGGTTCTCCACCAAAGAAGCCCGCCAGATCGACCGATTCGCCCAGTTCGCCGTGGCTGTGGCCGATATGGCCCTGGCCGATGCCGGGGACCTCGGCGCCGATCCGGGACGCTCGGGGGTGGTGATGGGGACCGGCGTGGGAGGCCTGGAGACCCTCGAGAACCAGATCCTCATCTTCGGAGAGAAGGGGCCCCGTCGGGTATCTCCACGGCTGGTGCCCATGATGATGTCCAATGCCGGGGCCGCGGCGGTGTCGATCCGGCTCGGCTGGCACGGCCCCTCAGAGACCATTACCACCGCGTGTGCCGCCGGGGCCCACAGCATCGGCTACGCCGCCCGACTGGTGGCTTCGGGCCGATGCGATGTGGCCATCGGCGGGGCTGCCGAAGCCGGGATGACCGGCGTAGGCATCGCCGCATTCTCCAACATGACCGCCCTGTCAACGTCGGGACACTCCCGGCCGTTCGACATCCGGCGGGACGGGTTCGTGATCACCGAGGGGGCCGGGGCGTTGGTCCTCGAGGAGTGGGACCGGGCGGTGGCCCGAGGGGCCCGCATCTACGGGGAATTGGCCGGTTCGGCCAGCACTGCCGACGCCCACCACATCACCGCCCCCATCCCCGGTGGATCAGGGGCCGCCGCCTGCATGACCCTGGCCATGGAGGATGCCGGCGTCGCCCCGAGCGGATCGGACACATCAATGCCCACGGCACGTCTACCCCCCTGAACGACCAGGCCGAATCGGACGCCATCGCCAAGGTGTTCGGTGGATCGGCACCGCCGGTGACCTCGACCAAGGGCATCACCGGCCACGGGCTCGGCGCCTGCGGGGCCATCGAGGCCGTGGCCGTCGCTGCTCAGCATGGAGCACGGCCTCATCCCTCCCACCTCCGGCTACGAGCAGCCCGACCCCGACATCCATCTCGACATCGTGGCCGGCGCCGCCCGGCCCTGGGAGCCGGCCCCGGTGCTGTCCAACTCCTTCGGGTTCGGCGGTCACAACGGCTGTCTGGTGCATCGGCCCCGGCCTGAGCGCCCGGCAGGAACGCCGGCGGGCCGCGGCGCCCGCGTCGGACCGTCTGGACGGCCGCACCCCTAGCGTTGAGGAACCATGGTCGATCGACGTCCTGCCCACGCGCCCACCCGAGTCCGCCGACCGGGAGTCGGCCCGACGGGCCGACCGGCGGGACGTCCCGACCTCTCGATCGGCGCCTTCACCCGCCACGGCCCCTGGAGGGTCGAACCGCCGACATGGCCTGGCGCTTCCCGTATCGACGCCGGCGGGCATCGACGCACTGCGCCGATGCGGCCGCCCGGCTGGCCCGCCGCTGGTCCGGCCCGAACACCTCCCCTCGCTGCGCCGGGTCGCCACCGTCGGCTTCCGGCTCGGGTCGGCACTGCTCGGCTGGGGCCTGCGCGACCGGGGTACGCCGCCGTCGCGGTCGGGACTCTCCCGCCGGCTGCGCCCGGCCTTCGAGCGCCTGGGCCCCACCTACATCAAACTCGGGCAGATCATCTCCTCGGGCGAGGGCATCTTCCCCGAGGAGCTGGTGGACGAGTTCCGCCTGCTGCGCGACCGGGTGCCGCCGGAACCGTTCTCCACCGTCCGCCGCACCATCGAAGAGGAGCTCGGACGCCCGCTCGCCGAGGTGTTCGTCTCCTTCGACCGGATGCCGATCGCGTCCGCCTCGATCGCCCAGGTCCACGCCGCCACCCTCCGATCGGGGGAGCGGGTGGTGGTCAAGGTCCAACGGCGGACCGTGGCCTCGCTGGTCCGGCTGGACATCGCCGCCATGTCCTGGATCGCACCCAAGCTGGTCGGCCGGATCCCTGTCACCGCGCTGACCAACCCGCCCGCCCTCGTCGACCTCTTCGCCGAGACCATCGTCGAGGAGCTCGACTTCCGGCTCGAAGCCCAGAACATGCTCGACATCGCTGCCGTCTTCGCTGCCAGCGGGCAGCGCTCGGTTGTGGTCCCGCGCCCACATCCCGAACTCGTCACCACCCGGGTGCTGGTCATGGAGCACCTGCGCGGGTTCGCCTGGGGCAACGCCGCCGGCATGCGGGCGGCCGGCATCGACACCGCGGCGGTCCTGCGCTGCAGCCTGATCGCCTTCCTCGAGGGCACGCTCCTCTACGGGGTGTTCCACGGCGACCTGCACGGCGGCAACCTCCTCGTGCAGAACGACGGCACCGTGGCCCTCCTCGACTTCGGGATCACCGGTCGGCTCGACGAGCGAAAGCGGCTGGCCTTCCTCCGCCTCCAGATGGGCGCGACCACCAACGACGTCACCGTTCAGGTCGAGGCCCTGCGTGACCTCGGCGCCCTGCCGGCCGACTCCGACGTCGACGCGGTCATCCGCGACCTCGGGTCTCGACCGGCCCCCCGTCGATCCGACCTCCATGACCGCCGACGAGATGGTGGCCGAGCTGCGCGACGTGACCAAGGCGCTCCTCGGCTACGGCGCCCGGCTGCCGAAGGAGCTGATGCTCTTCGTGAAGAACATCCTCTTCCTCAACGGGGCCATGGCCACCATGGCACCGGACGTGGACATCCTGGGCGAGATCCTGGCCATGGCCACCTACTTCACCGAACGGCACGGCGACCAGATCGCCCGCGATGTCGGCACCGAAGCCCTCACCACGCCCCTCGACCTCGACGGCTACCGGGCGGCGCTCGGCTTCGCGGACGACGCGGAGAGCATCACCTTCCACGACCTCCAGGAGCGCCGGGAGCTGATCCGGCGCCGGCTCGCAGGACCGGCCGAGCAGCGCAGCCGGCGCTCCTTCGTCCGGGCCGTCTACCGGCTGATCCGACCCGATCGGCGCTGAGCCTCGACCAGGGCGGACCCGATGCGCCCGGTCGGCGCGCCGGCTCAGCCAGGGCCCGGCGTCGCCGTCGAGCGCGGCGGCGCAGCGACGACACGAACGCGGCCGCCCCGTCGGGCCCCTCGCCCTCGAGCAGCCGTCGCACCAGGGCCGAGCCGACCACCACCCCGTCCGCGACCTCGCAGACCTCCACCGCCTGGGCGGGCGTCGACACCCCGATCCCGACGCAGACCGGGAGATCGGTGGCGGCCCGGCCACGCGTCCGGCCACCTCGAGGGCGGATTCGGCCAGCACCGACCGCTCGCCGGTCACCCCCATCCGACCGACCGCGTAGACGAAACCGCGCGACCGCCGGCAGACCGCCCCGATCCGCTCCTCGGGTGTCGAGGGCGCGACCAGCAGCACCGTGGCAACGCCGCTGCGATCGGCCGCCTCGGCCCACCGCCCGACCTCCTCGAGGGGGAGATCGGGGATGATCGCGCCGGCACCCCCGACTCGACCATCAGCCCGGCGATCCGGTCGTGCCCGGCTCGGAAGATCAGGTTGTAGTAGGTCATGACGACCAGGGGGATCCCGACGTCGATCCGGCTCAGGTCGGCCAGGACCCCTTCGGGGGTGGTGCCGCGCTCGAGCGCCCGCAGGGAAGCCTCCTGGATGGTCGGCCCGTCGATCATCGGATCGGAGAAGGGGATCCCCACCTCGATCGCGTCGGCGCCGGCTCCGGCCACTGCCTCGAGGGTGAGCAGCCAGTCGTCGTCCATGCCGCCGGTCACGTAGGGCACCAGCAGCTTGTGCCCCGCGTCGCGCCGCGGCGGTGAGCACCGACTCGAGCCGGCCGGAGTCGGCGGGGCTCTCGGCGGCCGTCCGACTGCTCACGACGCCGGTCGCTCATGGCCGGAGCAGGTCCCGGACCTGGGCCACGTCCTTGTCCCCGCGGCCGGAGAGGTTGACCAGCACGGTCGAGCCGATCGGGATCTCCCCCGGTGCCGGCCGGGCGATCACCCAGGCGAGCGCATGGGCCGACTCGAGCGCGGGGATCATGCCCTCGGTCCGCGCCAGACGCTGGAACGCCTCGAGGACCTCCGCGTCCCCGGCGGTCTCGTAGCGGGCGCGCCCGATCGCGCCGAGATGCGCGTGCTCGGGCCCGATGCCCGGGTAGTCGAGGCCGGCCGAGATCGAGGACGCCTCGAGGATCTGGCCGTCCTCGTCCTGCATCAGCGCGCTCCGCATCCCGTGGAAGATGCCGCTGATGCCGGTGGTGAGCGCAGCGCCCCCGGCTGCCTCCACGGCCACCAGGGCCGACGCGGTGGCGTCGGCGAACCCGGCGAAGATCCCCGCTGCGTTGGACCCTCCGCCCGCGCAGGCCACCACGAGGTCCGGGTCGGCGCCCCCGAGCAGCTCCCGGCACTGGGCACGTGCCTCGTCGCCGATGATCCGCTGGAACTCGCGGACCATCCACGGGAAGGGATGGGGCCCCACCACCGAACCGACGCAGTAGTGGCTGTCCTCGACGGTCGCGACCCAGTCCCGGAGCGCCTCGTTGACCGCGTCCTTGAGCGTGCGGCTCCCCCGACGACCGGACGCACCTCCGCGCCCAGCAGCTCCATCCGGAAGACGTTCAGCTCCTGTCGCTGCGTGTCCACCTCGCCCATGTAGACGACGCACTCCATACCGAAGAGCGCCGCCGCGGTGGCGGTGGCCACCCCGTGCTGGCCGGCCCCGGTCTCGGCGATCAGGCGCGACTTGCCCATCCGCCGGGCCAGCAGGCCCTGGCCGATGACGTTGTTGAGCTTGTGCGAGCCGGTGTGGGCGAGGTCCTCGCGCTTCAGCAGGAGGCGGACACCGAGCTCCTCGGAGAGCCGGCCGCACTCGGTGACCGGCGTCGGCCGCCCGCCGTACTGACGGAGGATGCCCTCGAACTCGTCGTGGAAGGCGCGGGTCGGCCCACGCTTACCGGAAGGCAGCCTCGAGCTCCATGCAGGCCGGGACCAGCGACTCGGGTACGAACCGCCCCCCGAACTTGCCGAAGCGGCCGCTCGGCCCCGGGTCGCCCATGACGGCGCCGGCGAGCCCGTGGTCCCCGCTCGGCGGTCCTCCGACCTGATCGAGCTGCTCGGTCATGCGTCGTCCTGCCAGTCGAACAGGCCCCGACCGTCTCGGCGGCGCTCTCGCGCCGGCGCCGCCGTCCCCGGCGTAGGTGGCGGCCACCGCACCACCCTCGGCGCACGACCTGCGGGCAGCGGCGTGGGCGGCGCCGATGAACTCATGCAGCTTGCCGGGATCCTTCACCCCCGGAGCCGCCTCCACCCCGCTGGAGACGTCCACCCCGCAGGGATGGAGGTGGGCGATCGCGGCCCCGACGTTCTCGGGCCGGAGACCGCCCGACACGATGAGCCGGGTGGGATCCACCACCCCTTCGGCCAGCCGCCAGTCGAAGAGCTCGCCCGAACCCGGGTTGGCACCGTCGATCAGCAGCTTCTGCGCGCCGTACTCGGGGAAGCGGTCGATGTTTCGATGTCCGGCCGGAAACGCCTTGATGGTCCGGCGGGTCCGGCTCCGGATCCACTGGGTGTCCTCGATGGACTCCATGCCGTGGAGCTGCACCGCGCCGAGCCCGATCTGGTTGGCGATGTCCACCACCCGCTGGGGGGCCTCGTCGCGGAACACGCCGACGGTCATCGTCTCGTAGGGCAGCCGCTTGACGATGTCGGCCACCACGGCCGGGCGCCATCTGGCGGGGCGAGGGGGCAAAGATGAACCCCACCGCGGTCGGCCCCCATCCCGACGGCCAACAGTGCGTCCGCCTCCGAGGTGATCCCACAGATCTTGACGAACAGTCCGTCCGACTCGGATGTGCCCTCGAACGACACCGGCGGGCTGGTCATGCCACGGTACCGAGGAGCCCGGCCACCGCGGCGCGGCGGTCGCCCGAGTCGACCAGCAGCTCGCCGACAAGCACAGCCTGGTAGCCGGCCTCACCCAGACGCCGTACGTCCTCGCGTCCCCGGATCCCGGACTCAGCCACCGGCGTCACCTGGTCCGGCATGGCTGCGCCGAGCCGAAGCGCCCGCCGATGATCCACCTCGAAGGTGCGCAGATCTCGCTGGTTCACCCCGATGAGTTCGGCACCGACGTCGACAGCCCGGGACAGTTCGTCCCCATCGTGGACCTCGACCAACGCGGCCAGACCAACCCGGTTCGCCAACTCGAGGAACGAGCCCAGTTCAGTGTCGGACAGGGCGGCGGCGATGAGCAGAACCGCGTCGGCCCCCATCAGGCGGGCCGCGACCACATCGAAGGGGCTCACCGTGAAGTCCTTCCGGAGCACGGGCAGTGAGCAGGCGGACCGGGCCGCAGCCAGATCCTCGGCGCTTCCCCCGAAGAATTCGAGGTCGGTCAGCACGGACAGACAGCTGGCTCCTCCGGCCTCGTACTCCTGGGCCACCGAACTCGGATCGAGCAAGGGGTCGAGATCCCCCTTGGACGGCGACCGCCGCTTGATCTCCGAGATGACCGCCATCCCCTGTCGGGCGGCCGCTTCGGTGATGGCCGTACGGAAGGGCCGGGCCGGTGGACCGGCGACTGCCCGGTCGACCATCGCATCGAGGTCCCCATGGTCGGCAGTGGACCGCGGCCCGGTGGGCGGCGACGATGGTGTCGAGGTACGCCGGCATGGCTCTCCGATCCTACCAACGATCCTCCGTGGCCCAGCCCGATACCCAGGGGGTACGGCGGCGAATTGGCTGGTCCGCCGGTCGTGACCCATCCACCTCGGGCGGTCGACGGACCGGCCTCGGCGTGGCTGGGGGGAACGTCGACACGACCGCGGTCCCGAGCCGCGCGGCCGCGTCCCACCCGGGCCCTGCGCTCCCGAAGGAGAGACCCCTCGGGGGCTCGGCGCTCGGCCGCCGGGGATCGGCGGGGCAGCAGGCCGGAGCCTGCGCCCGTGCCTCACACTTCCCTAACCACGATCCACCAGCATGGTTCTCCGGTGGCAGGCTGGGGAGATGATGCCCGACGAAGACACGCTGGTGGTGATCGAGGACGACCATCACATTGCGGACCTTGTGGCGATGTACCTCCGTCGTGACGGATTCCGGGTGCTGCAGGCCGATGACGGCGAGGCCGGGCTGGCCCTGGTGGCCAGGGAGTGCCCCAAGCTGGTCATCCTGGACATCGGACTTCCCGGGGAGCTGGACGGGTTCGACGTCTGCCGGCGGCTGCGGGGCGACCAGTTCCGGGCCCGTCACCGGCGGTCCGGGGGTTCCGGGGCCGGCCGACCGACGCCCGAGGCTTCGGGAGGAATCCCCGTATTGATCCTCAGCGCCCGAGACGACGAAGTGGATCGGGTGCTCGGCCTCGAGCTCGGGGCTGATGACTACGTGACTAAGCCCTTCTCGGCCCGGGAGCTGGTGGCCCGGGTGCACGCCATCCTCCGCCGCAGCGAGTCGGGCGGCTTCGGCGCCGCCGTCGGTCGTTGCCCTCGGCACCGTCGAGGTGGACACCGGTCGGCGCGAAGTCCGCAAGGGCGGCACTGTGGTTCCGCTCGCCACCCGCGAATTCGACCTCCTCGCCTATCTTGTCGACAACCTGGGTTTGGCCCTGTCCCGCCGACAGCTGCTCAACGGGGTCTGGGGGGACGACTGGTACGGCGACGAGCGAACCGTCGATGTCCACGTCCGCCAGCTGCGCAAGAAGTTGGGCGATGACCTACCCCTGGCCACGGTCTGGGGAGTCGGCTACCGCATGGGATGAGACGCCGGCTCACCGTTTCGATCCTTCTGCTGATCATCCTCACCCTGGTGGTGACCACGATCGGCAGCTACTTCTTCATTCGTCGCGCCGGGATCTCCACCACGCAGACGGAGTTGGCCGGCCAGGCCAAGGCCATCTCCACCACCTTCACCGACGGTACGGTGAACCGCAACGCCCTCCGACGTCAACTGAAGGTCATCGCCAAGGCCGGCGCCTATACCGGGGTCGGCTTCGTGGCCCTGTATCCCGACGGGACGATCCGGCGGCACCTGCCCTCCGGCCTCACCGTGGCCGACCTCGACAAGTCCCTGCGCTCGAACGGGCCGCCAGGTGACCGGGCACACCGCGCTCGTTGCTGGCCTTCACGGCGGTGCCCACCCCGATCAACACGGTCAAGGCTACACGCCCGATCCTCATCATCACCCGCCAGATCCACAATCCCGCCAACGGCCTGCGCTACTTCGTCTGGGTGGGGGTCATCGCCCTGGCCGTGGCGGCCCTGGTCGCCGCGGCCCTGGCCCGCCGTTTCACCCGTCCCTCACCGCGGCGGTGGACACCACGAGCCGCATCGCCGCGGGCGACCTCGACGCCACCTGCCCCTCGGACACACCGCGACGACCCCGAGTTCACCGAGCTGGCCGAGTCCATCAACGCCATGGGTGCGAACCTGGTCCGGGCCCGAGATCAGGAGCGTCAGTTCATCCTCTCGGTGTCCCACGAGCTCCGCACACCCCTCACCTCGATCCGCGGCTACGCCGACGCCATGCTGGACGGCACCGCCCCGGACCCGGTGGCGGCGGCCACCGTGATCAGCACCGAGTCCCGTCGATTGGAGCGCCTGGTCCGGGACCTCCTCGACCTGGCCCGCCTGGACGCACACCGCTTCTCCTTGGAGGTCCAAACCGTCGACGGGGCGGCCATCGCCGCCAGGTGGCCGAGGGCTTCCGACCGCTCGTGGAGGAGCTCGGCATGGAACTGCACGTCACTCCAGGCGCAATCCGCCCCTTTGGGTCATGGCCGACCCTGACCGCCTGGCCCAGGTGGTGGCCAACTTGGTCGAGAACGCCTCCTCGTTCGCCCGTAGCTAGGTCACCGTGGGCGTGGCGACGCCTCGCGGGATCCCCACGCTCTGGGTCGAGGACGACGGGCCGGGATCCCGCCGAGCAGTTTCCCCGGATCTTCGAGCGTCACTTCACCTCGGACCGGAGCGGCAACCGGCGGAACGGGTCCGGACTGGGCTTGGCCATTGTCGCCGAGCTCTCGGGGGCCATGGGAGCGGCCGTACGGGCTGAATCGCCGGTCGCCGGGAGCGCCGGCACCCGCATGCTCGTCTGGTTTCGACCTCTTCCCGAATCCCCATGGTCCGAAGCCGACAGCAGAGAGCCGGAGGATGCTGGGCGGGCCACGCCCACCACGTTGCCTTCGACGTCCGGTGCGACGGGTCAGACGGGCACGCCCGGGCCCGTGGCCTCGTCGGGCCAGCCTGATCACCAGAGGAAGGGCTGACCGTGATCGTGTGGCGCTGGTCACCGGGGCATCGTCGGGCATCGGCCAGGCCTGCGCCGCGCGCCTCCACCAACGCGGGTGGACGGTGGACGGGGCGAGCCGCCGGGGCACGGCCGGGGGCGTGGGCCCCCCTGGTCATGGACGTGGATGACGACCACTCGGTCCGGGACGGCGTTGCCGGACTCCTGGAGCGGTGTGGACGGCTCGACGCCGTGGTGGCGTGCGCCGGCTGGGGCCTGGCCGGGTCGGTCGAGGACACCCCAATCGACGACGCCCGGGACCAACTCGAGACGCTGTTCTGGGGCACCGTCCGGGTGGTGCAGGCCGCCCTGCCGGTCATGCGCCGCCAGCAGCGGGGTCGCATCGTCTTGATGAGTTCCATCGGCGGCGTCCTCGGTATTCCCTACCAGGCCTTCTACAGTGCGGCCAAATTCGCCATGGAGGGTTACGGCGAGGCCCTGGCCTACGAGGTGGAGCCCGTTCGGGATCCAGGTCACCATGGTGGAGCCGGGCAATGTCCGCACCGACTTCACTGACACCCGACGGGACGTCCCCTCCGAGGAGGGACGGTCGGCCTACGCCGCTGCGGCGGCCAGGGCTGTGGGCAAGATGGCCCAGGACGAAGCGGCCGGAATCGCTCCGGGAAGGTTGCCGAGGTCGTCCTCGGGTCCTGGAGGCCAAGCGCCCGCCCCGGAGGACCTCGGTGGGCAAGCTCGACGAACGCGTCGGGATCGTGGGGAAGCGGCTCCTCCCCTACCGCCTCTTCGAGCGGGCGGCCAAGAGTAGCCTCGGCGTCTGATCGCAACAGATACCCGTTGCACCCAGCGCCCCGGGTACCCGAAGGAGGCAGGACATGGCCAACCTGCTCGGGCCCGCTCGGACCGGCCGACGAGCGGCTCGACCACCAGATCGCCGACACCTTCGCCACCGTGGGCGTCAGCGATCCCTCCTGGACCGAGAAGGTGTGTGCCATGGCCGCCCGTCGGGACGGGGGCTCCAACTCGGCTTCGGCATGGGCAAGTACACCAACCGGAACGTGCTCGACGGCTACGCCGGGCTGTCCGCGGGGTCGGAGCAGATCACCGTGCGGGCCAGCCGCCGGCTGTTTCCCGATCCGGACCCACCGCTGTCGGACCGGTTCGCTACGAGGTGCTCGAGCCGATGCGGCGGGTCCGCTTCTCCCTGGAGCCCAACGACTGCCAGCCCCTGGCCTTCGACTGGGTCTACGAGGCGGTCCTGCCCCCATCTGCCGAGGACCGGACCCACCAGCGGACCCCGCTCGGCTACCGGGTGAGCGCCGAGTTGGTCCGCTACCACCAGATCGGAACGGCCTCGGGTTGGGTGGAACTCGACGGGCACCGCCAGGAGATCAACGCCGAGGAGTGGGTGTCCACACGTGACCACTCCTGGGGAGTCCGCTACGACGTGGGCACACCGCCCACCGACATGGATCCGTTCAACCCAGTGGCCGAGATGAACTTCCAGATGCTGTGGTGCCCGGTGCTCATGAGCGATCCCGACGGCCGGCGCTGGGGCCTGTTCATGCACCTGGTCGACACGGACGGCTTCGGCCAGCACCACCGCACGGTCATGGGCGCCATCGAGGAGGTCGACGGGACCGGGGCGCCCGATGGCCGACATCCGACCCGACCTCGCCTACGACCCCGTCAATCGCCGGCTGCGGGGCGGCCAGGTGGAGGTGACCCTGGAGGACGGCGCTGTCCGCCGCTTCGAACTCGAGGTGCCCACCGATACTGGCTTCCATCTGGGCACAGGCCTCTACTTCGGCTGGCAAGGCCACCATCACGGCGAGTGGCGCGGCGAGCTCCACGGTCGACGGCGAACGATTCGCCGACTGCCGCGGTGCCGAGCTGGCCCGGGAGCTCCATCAGCTCCGCGACACCTTCGTCCACGTCCGTGATCTCGATACCGGGGCGGAGGGATGGGGCAACTGCCAGCCCATGATGTGCGGGGCGTTCCCGGACAAGGGCCTCACCGCGGACACGTCCTTCTGGTAGCCGGGTCCGGTCGCAGCCAGGCACGTGCATGCCGAAGGGGTTGGGGTCGGGCTAGAAGGCCAGGCCATCCCAGTAGGAACCGTCGAGCATGCCCCGGAGCGAGGCCCGGTGCATGATCAGGTCATCGACGTCGTCGGGCCGGGCTGCTTCGCCGAAGAAGATGGCCCGCTCGGTCACCCGGCGCATGATGGCCCCGTGGCGCATGGCCGCGAAGGCCACGAACCAGGTGAGATCCACCGGCCGATAGCCGGACACCTCGGCATAGGCGGCGGCCACGTCGACCGGGCGGAACAGATCGGGCAGTCCTTCGGCACCCGATTCGGTGGCGATGTCGTGGAAGAAGAGGTGGAGGTAGCAGAGCCAGCCCAGATCGACCTCGGGTGGTGCCACCGAGGCCATCTCCCAGTCCAGGACGGCCGCCACCTCGAAGTCACTGGAACATCATGTTGCCGATGCGCCCGTCGCCCCAGGAGAGGGCGTCGGCGCCTACTGACGTTGGCTGGTGCGCCTCCAGCCAGGTGAAGCACTCGGTGAGGAGGGGCGACGGAGCGTCCCGGACCACCCAGTCGCAGTACTCCTTCCACTGGGCGACCAGCGGTGGAGGGAGGTCCCCTCCGCCCCCTCCGGTCGCCGCGGTCGGTCGAAGGAAGTCGAGATCGAACCGGCCGGGGTGATGGTGTGGATGCCGGCCATGGCCGAGATCGCCGAGCGCTGCAGTCGGCGGCGGTCGGCGGGATCGGCGTCGTAGACCCAGTTGCCTTCGAATGTATACGGCAGCACGTCGGGAGGGACCTGTCCGTCGACCTGGGCCATGACGAAGAACGCTCCGCCCAGGACCGAAGGGTCCGCCTCGTACCAGAGCGCCTCGGGCACGGGCACCGACGTGCGCTCAGCCACCAAGCGCAGGACCCGGAACTGCATGCCCAGGTCATAGGTGGGGAACAGCGGATAGGCAGTCGATGGCGGCTCGATCCGGACCACCAGTCGACGCTCGGTGGGTTGTCGCTCCTCGTTCCAACGGACGGTCAACAGGAGCGTCTCCGAGGACATGCCGTTCGACTCGGGACTGGACACCTCGCTGACCACGGGATTGCTCCCAGGGCCGAGGGTCCGGGCCAACCAGCGCTGCAGGTGCCCGGCGGTCTCGAGCGGTCGGCGGGTGGTCCGGGTGATGTGGTCGGCGTCCATGGCCACCGGGCCCGGTGGCGTTGACCTGGTGTCGCCCCCCTCGATCATGGTCGCTCCCCTTTCGGCTGAACAGGGAGACGGTCTACCACCTCTCTCGGTCGCACTGTCGTGACCGGCTGACCGTGGTGGCTAGCGCCGCGGGACGTCGAGCGGCAGGACCCGGGCCTCGGCGGTCAGGGGCTCGGTCTGCTCCCCGGGGCCGGTCCAGAGCACGGTCACGGCTTCGGGTGGCTCGACCCGGCGGTGCAAGGTGGCCAGGGCCACCGGGCACCCAAGGCCCGGCGACCAGGCCGCAGAGGACAGATGCCCCACGTCGTGCTCACCGTCGGCGGTGGTGACCGGAGCGCCGATCAGGGTGGGAACCGACCTGGCGTCCACGGCCCTATCCGTGCCCGGTCCCATCACCACCGCACAGAGCCGGCGGGCCACCTTCGAGCCGCGGGAGTCCAACCGGGCCACCAGTTCCTGGCCGGTGAAGCACCCCTTGGTGAACGACACCGTCCGGTCGACGAGGCCGACCTCGGCGGCGATGGTTGCTTCCCGGATCTCACGCCCGTTCACGGGTAGGCCGGACTCGATGCGCACCGCCTCCCAGGCGGCCATCGGGGCCCGCACCACCGAATCGGCCACCCAGGCGTCCACCCCTCCGGCCGGGGACGGCCCGAGCAGGTCGAGCCCGGAGACACCGGCGAACGACACCGGGAGGACCAGCTCGGGAGGGCCGGTGACCGCCTGGGCTGCGCCCGGGCCCCGAACCGCCGCGCACATCCAGTCCAGCGGTTCGAACTCAACCTTGGTCCGCAGTCGGAACCGCTCCAACCGCTCCACCATGACCCGACCGAAGCCACCGTCGACGTCGAGGATGATGACGTCCTCGTCGATCCGGCACATCCGGAAGTACACCTCGACCTTGCCCTGCGGACTCAGCAGCAGCGACTCGGCGCTGGCCCCCACCGAGAGGGCCTCCACGTCCTGGCTGCACTGACCCTGCAGATAGGTGACGGTGTCCGAGCCGCTGGCCCGGATCACGTCCCGGGGCAGGAGGACCACCGCGGACGACCCACGAAGCGCTGCGTAGGCGGCGGCCACCTCGTCTGGCCCGACAGTCGGGCCCGCAGCCCTGGTCACGAGGAGACCGCCGACGGTGGGGCGGGAACGGTCCCGGCCGCGGCACGGGCCATGGCCACCGCCGAGAGCATGGCGGCCGCCTTGTGGGCACATTCGGCATTTTCCGACGCCGGATCGCTGTCGGCCACAATCCCCGCGCCGGCCTGGACCGAGGCCCGCCCGCCAGGGCTGACCGTCATGGTCCGGATGGCGATGGCCGTGTCGAGATTGCCCGAGAAGTCGAGATAGCCGACCACACCGCCGTAGACCCCTCGTTTGGTGGGTTCGAGGTCGTCGATGATCTCCATGGCCCGGACCTTGGGTGCACCCGACAGCGTGCCCGCCGGGAGGGTGGCCCGGAGGACGTCGATGGGGCCCTTCCCCGGGGCCAGGGCCCCTGATACCTGCGAGGTGAGGTGCATGATGTGGCTGTACCGTTCGACGACCATCATCTCCTCGACCACCTCGGTGCCGAACGACACGACCCTGCCCACGTCGTTCCGGGCCAGGTCCACGAGCATCACGTGCTCGGCCACCTCCTTGGGGTCCTCGACCAGCTCCCCCTCCAGCCGGCCGTCCTCCTCGGGAGTGGCGCCACGGGGCCGAGAGCCGGCGATGGGCCGGGAGACCACCGTCTGCTCCCGCAGGCGGACCATGGGCTCGGGGGACGCTCCGACCACCGTCACTTCAGGAAATCGGAGAAAGTACAGATAGGGGCTGGGGTTGACCAGGCGCAGCACCCGGTAGACGTCGAAGGGGGCGGCCCCGAGGTCCTCCAGGTCGAACCGTTGGGACAGAACCACCTGGAACACGTCCCCAGCGGTCACATGCTCCTTGGCCGCCCGCACCGCGTCCTGATAGAGCGAGTCGGACATCGTCCGGGTGACATCGGCGGGAGGTGGAACCCGTTCGGGACGGAGCCGGGCCGGCTGGGCGAGGGGACGGAAGCAGTCGGCGGCCAGGGCGTCGAGGCGTTCGAGGGCGGAGGCGTGGGCGGCTTCGAGCTGATCTGGGTCCCACGTCGGATCGATGACCACGTTGTCGATGAGCACCACGCGTTGGTGCCAGTGGTCGAAGGCCGCCAGCTGGCCGATCACGGCCAGGATCGCGTCGGGGTGACCCAGGTCGTCCGGCGGGGTGTTGGGGAGGTGCTCCACCTCGCGTACGACGTCGTAACCGAGATAGCCGACCAGCCCGGCGTGGAGCGGGGGAAGGTCGGGCAGGTCGGGCGAGTCGAATGTCTCGAGCACGGCCTCCAGGGCCGCCAGGGCGCCGCCCCCCCCGGTGACGCGGTGCCCGGTGGCGGCATCGAGGTCCAGAGCCCCCTCCGTGGTGACCACGGTCCCCCGGGCCGTGATGGTGGCCAGGGGGTTTCGGCCGACAAAGGAGTAGCGACCCCAGCGCTCTCCGCCCTCCACCGACTCCAGGAGGAAACCGGTGCGGTCGTCCGCCTCCACGATCTGGAGGAAGGCGGCCACCGGCGTCAGCGTGTCGGCCACCAGCTCACGCCACACCGGGACGATGCGGTGGTGGGCGGCGAGCGAGAGGAAGCCGTCCCTGCCGGGGCCGGCGGCAGCGGTCACTGGCCGGCGGACGTGGACTCGGGAGCCGCAGTGGCTTCGGCTCCGAAGCTCCGGTAGAAGCAGCTGCGGTTGCCGGTGTGGCAGGCTCCGGCTCCTGCCTGGTCCACCACCACCAGCAGCGCGTCTCCGTCGCAGTCGTAGCTGATGCTGCGGACGTACTGGCGGTCGCCGGATGTCTCCCCTTTGCACCAGAACTCCTGGCGACTGCGGCTCCAGAACCAGGTCCGACCGGTCTGGAGGGTGCGCCGGAGGGACTCGGGATTCATCCAGGCGAACATGAGGACGGCGTGATCCGAGGCATCCTGGACGATGGCGCCGACCAGCCCGTCCTGGTTGTAGGCCACCTGGTCCAGCTGCTCCTCGGTGAACGCGATGGGCGTGGCCTCGAATGAATCGCCGGTGCCGGTGGTCTCAGTGGTGGTCACGAGCGGTGCTCCCTAGTGCGTGATGTCGGAATCGGTGTGGTGGGGGTGGGGCCGGTGCGGCCCGGTCGGTGGTGGTCAGCGCCGGTGCGGGTCCCGCCCACAGGCCTGGTCGTCGACGGTGGCGGAGCCCACATCCTCGCCTGGCGCCGGATGGTCGTTCCCACCCGGCTCCGGCGGAGGTCAGAGGTACAGGCCGGTACCACCGTCGATGCGGGTGGCGGCCACGGCGTGGATGTCCCGCTCCCGGAGGATGACGTACTCCTCACCTTGGACCTCGACCTCGAATCGATCGTCGGGGTTGAAGAGCACGGTGTCGCCGACTTTGACTGACCGGACATGGGGCCCCACGGCCACGGCCTCGGCCCACGCCAGCCGGCGAGAGACCTGGGCGGTGGCCGGGATGAGGATCCCGGCCCGGGAGCGGCGCTCACCGTCGGCCTGGCCCACCTGCACCAGGACACGGTCGGCCAGCACGGTGATGGCCAGCTTGGCTGGGCTGGAGTCACCGTTCTGGCTGGTCGCTGGGGCATCGGGGGTCGTGGTCGCCACAGGGGGAAGGCTACCGCAGGGTTGCCGGGGCCCAGTCGACAGGTGGCGGCTCAGTAGGGGCGGACGTGGACGCCGGCGTCCAGGAGGTGCGCTTTGGCCTGCCCGATGGTGAACTCACCGAGGTGAAAGATGGAGGCAGCCAGGACCGCGTCGGCCTCCCCGACCACCGCCCCCTCCACCAGGTGGTCGAGGGTACCGACGCCTCCCGAGGCGACGACAGGGATGGGGCACCGGCGACTGACCTGCCGGGTCAGCTCGAGGTCGAAGCCATCACGGGTGCCGTCTCGATCCATGGACGTGAGCAGGATCTCACCGGCGCCGATGGCCGCGGCATCGGTCGGCCCATGCGAGGGCATCGACTCCGGTGGGGGTGCGACCTCCATGGGTGAACACCTCCCAGCTGGCCCGGTCCCTACCGGGTCCGCCATCGGGGCGTCGGCGCGCGTCGATGGCGACCACCACGCACTGGCTTCCGAACTCGTCGGCCAGCTCGGCCACCAGGTCGGGGCGGTCAACGGCCGCGGTGTTGACGCCGACCTTGTCCGCGCCGGCCCGGAGCAGCTGCCGGGCATCCTCCACCGAGCGGACGCCCCCACCGACGGTGAAGGGGATGAAGACCATCTCGGCGGTGCGGGACACCACCTCGACCATGGTGTGTCGGTTGTCCGACGACGCGGTGATGTCGAGGAACACCAGCTCGTCTGCTCCCTGAGCGTCGTAGCGACTGGCCAGCTCCACCGGGTCACCGGCATCGAAGAGATCGGTGAACCGCACCCCTTTGACCACCCGACCGGCGTCGACGTCCAGACAGGGGATCACCCGGACGGTACGCACGCAGCCACCCCCTCCTCGACCGTCATGTGCCCGTCCACCAAGGCCTTCCCGGTGATGGCCCCGGCCAGTCGGCGTGGCGGGCCGTCGGGTGTGACCGCCACGGACAACGCGGCCAACGCGGGCGACGTCCGATGCCGTGCCCACGCCTCCCGAGGCGATGACCGGGATCGATGTTGAGGCCAACACCTCGCCGAGACCCTGAAGGTCGGGTCCGGCCAGGGTGCCGTCCCGATCGATGGCCGTCACGATGACGGCGGCCACGCCGGCGTGATCGAACTCGGCCAACAGGTCCGAGACGGTGCGACCGCTCCCCTGCTCCCAGCCCCGCACGGCCACCTCGGTCCGAGCCCCGGCACTCCGGCGGTAGTCCAGTCCCACGGCGATGCGTCCCGGATAGCGGCCGGCCATGGTCGTGACCAGTCCGGGGTCGTCCAGGACCACTGTGCCGAGGATCACCCGGGCCAGGCCTCCGTCCAGCAGCTCGGCCACGTCTTGCCTGGGGTCCGTACGCCACCACCGGTCTGCACCGGGACGTCCACGGCCTCGGCGATGGCCAGCACCGTGGGTCGGTTGGCCGGACGCCCGAGCCTCGCCGCGTCGAGGTCCACGACGTGAAGCCAGGGCGCCCCACCGGCGGCGAACCGACGGGCCAGGGCCACCGGGTCGCCGTACCGGCTCTCCCGATCGAAGTCGCCTTGGGTGAGCCGGACCGCCCCTCCCTCGCGGATGTCGACGGCCGGATAGAGCTCCATCACCGTGACGCGCGTCCGCACGGCGCCCACGAAGTTCCCCAGGATGTCGAGCCCGACGGCCCCTGACTTCTCGGGGTGGAATTGGGTCCCCCACACGGCGCCGCGTTCGGCCGACGCCGTCACCGGTCCGCCATAGTCGCAGACCGCCGAGGTGTCCCCGCTCACCTCGGGTGCGTAGGAGTGGACGAAGTAGACCCATGCGGGAGCGGGTAGGCCGGCCAGGAGAGCGGCCGGTCGGCCCGGCACCGGTTCGAGCTGGTTCCACTGCATCTGCGGATGCTTGACGCCGGCGGGCAACAGCCGGACAACGCCGGGCAGGATCCCGAGACCGGGCTCGGAGGGGTCCTCGTCCGAGCCCTCGTAGAGCAACTGGAACCCGACACAGATCCCGAGGAAGGGCACCCCGCGCTCTACGGCCGAGGCCGCGGCCCGGTCCAGGCCGGTGGACCGGAGGGCCTGTGCGCATCGGCCGAACGCCCCCACCCCGGGCAGGACGACGCCATCAGCTTCGGCGGCCCGGTCCGGATCGTCGACCAGGCGGGCATCCGCCCCCAGATGCTGAAGCGCCTTCTCGGCGGACCGGAGGTTGCCGATGCCGTAGTCGAGGACGGCGATCACGGGCGCCGGGAGCGGCCGGTAGGGACCGAAGCCGGGCTCCCCGGACCGAAGGCCCGCCCCGTCGCGCCGGAGGCCTCACAACTGTCCCTTGGTGGAGGGGATGCCTGTCCCTTCGACCCGGACGGCGTCCCGTAGGGCTCGGGCCACCCCCTTGAACGACGCCTCCACGATGTGGTGGGTGTTCTTACCCGAGCGGAGGCGAATGTGCAGCGTGATGCCGGCGGCGGTGGCGAACGCCCTCCAGAACTCCTCGGCCAGCTGCGGGTCGAAGGGCGGGTTGCCGAGTGGGTTGGTGTCGGGGGGGAAGTCGATCTCGTAGACCAGGAAGGGTCGGCCCGACAGGTCCAACGCCACTTCGACCAGGGCCTCGTCGAGGGGAAGGGCGATCGAGCCGAACCGCCGGATGCCCGCCTTGTCCCCCAGGGCCTCGGCCAGCACCTCCCCGAGGGTGATGCCGACGTCCTCCACCGTGTGGTGGGCGTCCACGTCGAGGTCCCCCCGGGCCTCCACTACGAGGTCGAAGCCGCCGTGACGCCCGAGTTGGCTGACCATGTGGTCGAAGAACGGGAGTCCCGTGCCCACCTCGATGTCGCCAGAACCATCGAGGTTCAGGCGAACCTCGATGGAGGTCTCCTTGGTGGCACGGTGGGCGGTTGCCGACCTCGGGGCGGATGGTGTCGTCGGGATGGGGGTCATCGAAGGCTTTCGTCCAGAGCGGCCAGGAATCGGTCATTCTCCCCGGGAAGGCCCACGGTCACCCGAAGGCAGCCGGTGAGCCCGGGCCACTCGGAACAGTCTCGCACGAGGACCGAACGCTCGAGGAGGTGGGTCCACACCCGGCGGGCCGAAGTGGCCAGCGGCCGGAACAGGATGAAGTTGGCGTCCGACGGCCACGACTCGACGGGCAGTTCACTCAGTGCCGCGGCGATCCGGCCTCGCTCCTCGGTGAGCAGGGCCACCCGTGCCTCCATCTCGTCCACGTAGCGCAGGGCCAGGCGCCCGGCCAGCTGTTTGACAGCGTCCAGGTGGTACGGGAGCGCCACGAGTTCGCAGGCCTTGACCACCTCGGGCGCCGCCACCAGGTAGCCGAGGCGCACGCCCAGCCATGGACCATGTCTTGGAGAACGTCCGTATGACCGCCACGCGGTGGGAGCCCGCGGCCCCGCTCCGAACCAGGTCGATCGCCGACGACGGCGCGAACTGCCCGTAGGCCTCGTCTACCACGAGCAGGCCCGGGGCCATGGCCAGCACCGCGCTCGATCTGATCGGGGCTGTCGGCCCGACCCGAGGGGTTGTTGGGCGAACACAGGAAGGTGAGCACCGGGCGCGCCGCATCGAGTACCCGTCGGACGTTGTCCAGGTCGAGGCGGTGGTCCTCGGTCCGTCGACCGGCAGCCACCGTGGTGCCGGTGGTCCGGGCGATCTGGCGGTGCATGGTGTACGTCGGCTCGAACAGGGCCAGGGTCCGACCCGGGCCGCCGTACGCCAGCATCAGCGATTGCAGGACCTCGTTGGAGCCGTTGGCGCAGAACACCTGGTCCGTCCCGACCCCGTGGCTGTCGGCGAGGGCCCGACGGAGCTCGGTTGCCTCCCGGTCGGGATACCGGTTGAACTCGACATCCGAGAGTCCGGATCGGAAGGCATCGAGCCATCCCTCCGGCGGGGGGATGGGTGACTCATTGGTGTTGAGGCGCACATCCACCTGCACCTGCGCGGAGTGGTAGCCGGTCAGCTCGACCAGATCGGGCCGGATCGGTGGCAGCGGCGGCTCCGCGTCGCCGTTCCCCGCTATCGCGGCCATCGGAGGCGGACCGAATCGGCGTGGGCGGGTAGGCCTTCGGTCTCGGCCAGGGTGACGACGTGCGGTCCCAGGACCTCGAGGGCCTTCTCGCTCACGGTGACGGCATGGATGTGACGGCGGAAGTCGTCCACCCGGAGGGCGCTGGCGAAGCGGGCCGTCCGGTTGGTGGGCAGGACGTGGTTGGGTCCGGCCAGGTAGTCCCCAACGCTGGCCGGGGAACCTGGCCCGAGGAACACGGCCCCGGCTGAGGAGACCTGGCCGAGGAGGGACGCGGCGTCCTGGGTCAGGATCTCCAGGTGTTCGGGTGCGACGATGTTGGCCACCGCCATGGCCTGCTTGGGCCCGTCCACCAGGACGACGTACCCGCCGGCCCCCAGTGTGGCCTCGAGGTCGGCCCGACGCGGGGAAGCCCGGACGATCCGGTCGACGTGGGCGGTGACCGCCTCGGCGACGGCCTCGGACCAGGTCACCAGCCAGGCCAGCCCGTCAGGGCCGTGCTCGGCCTGCACCACCAGGTCGATGGCAGCCAACTCCGTGGGGGTGCCGGGTCCGGCGATCACCACCACCTCGGACGGGCCGGCGAAGGCCGAGGCGACGCCCACCACCCCCGAGACCTGACGCTTGGCCTCGGCCACGTACCGGTTGCCGGGACCGACGATCACGTCCACGGCCTCGATCGACTCGGTGCCGTAGGCCATGGCCGCGATGGCCTGGGCGCCTCCCACCCGGTACACCTCGTGGATGCCGGCCACCGCCGCAGCGGCCAGCGACGCATCGTCGATCCGACCGTCGGGACCGGGCGGCACGCACAGGACGATCTCGTCCACACCGGCGACCTGGGCGGGCACGGCGCACATCAGGACGGTGGAGGGGTACCGGGCCCGACCCCCGGGCGCGTAGCACCCGGCCCGGCCGACCGGGCGCACCAGGTGACGCACCTCGATCCCACCCGACTCGTACTCAGGTGCCTCGGGATCTGCCGACTCGTGGGCGTGGTAGGCCAGGATGCGATCGTGGGCCACGTCAAGTGCCTCTTGCAGCGGCTGGGGGATACGGCCGAGAGCGGCCTGGATCTCAGACTCTTCGACGCGGAGCTCCTCCAGTTCGACCCCGTCGAACTGCCGGGTGAGCCGACGCAGGGCCTCGTCCCCTCCGGCGCGCACCTCGGTGACGATGGCGGCCACCGCCTCTGACGAGCGTTCCTGCTCGTCCGTCGGGCGCGGCAGCGCATCCCGCAGCGCCCTGCGGTTCCCGGTGAAGCCCCGGAAGTCAAGGCGTCGGAGAGTCATGGCCCATCGATGCTATCGGACCGGCCGTTGGCTCCTGCCGAGCACCGACGTCCCCCGTTCCCCGAGGCCCGCAGTCCATGGCCAACTCGGCCCCAGTATCGATCCGGGCCATCGGGCACGCGGGGTGTGCCCGTCGGATCGGTTGGTGCCATGATCGTTCGATGGCCACCAGCGCTGCCGAACTGTCCTCACTCGCCACCGCACTCGACGAGCTGAGTCGCCGCATCACCGTGCACGCCGATGCGGCTGATGCCGCCAAGGACGAGGAGACGGCGAGAGAGCTCTTCGCCATCGAACGCGCCCTCAACAGCGCCAACCGCCGTCTGGCCCGCCTCTCTCTGACCCTGGCTCGGCGGTGACCCGAACCGGGGGATCCCGACTGCGGTGACGGGCCGTCGACGTCCCCAGGGGGCGACGGCACCCTCGACCCAGGAGTCCGCGCCCCCGTTGCCCGTGGAGCCGACCGGGCCGGCCACTGAGCGACTGCTGGCCGCTACCCCTGTTGTCACCCGTCCGGGCGAAGCGACCCCGGGCGCGGCGAAGGCACCCCGAAGGGTGCCTTCGCGCGAGCGGGTCGGGCGGCGGATCCCGAACACCGCTCTGCGGAACCAGTTGGCGGGAACCGGTTCCGAGAACACTAGATCAGCACGTTTTCGACCCGAATGCCAGTCAGACACGGCAAACTTCTTCGCCCAAAACAGGGCTTTCCGCGATCGGGACATCAAATGTCCTGTTCGCAGGGGGCTTTTGAGATGCTCCACGTCAGCGCATCAATTCGATGCTCGTCCAGTCGCACGAGACCATGGAGACGGGGCGGGAGTTGCATCAATGGGGCGCTTAGCAACACCCGTTGACATTTCCGAGTCAACCAGGGGCCGAGCGGGCAGTCGGGCAGAAGTCGGCGAGGACACACCGCTCGCAGTACGGCCGTCGTGCCGTGCAGGTGGCCCGGCCGTGCAGGATGAGCCGCAGACTGAAGACCCCCCGCTCCGCGGCCGGCACCATGGTATTCAGCACGGTCTCCACCCGGACCGGATCGGTCTCCCCTGTCAGCCCCAGACGCCCGGCAAGCCGCTGGACGTGGGTGTCCACGGGGAGTCCGGGAAGGTCGAACGCCACGCTTCGCACGACGTTGGCCGTTTTGCGGCCGACCCCGGGCAACGTGACCAGGTCCCCCATCGCCGACGGGACGACACCGCCGAAGCGCTCCGCGACCGCGGTGGCCATACCCACCAGATTGCGCGCCTTGGCCCGGAAGAAGCCCGTCGAATGGATGATCGCCTCCACTTCGCCGAGGTCGGCATGAGCCAGAGCCTCGGGGTCGGGGAATCGGGCGAACAGCGTCGGAGTGGTCAGGTTTACGCGCTCATCGGTGCACTGCGCCGACAGGATGGTGGCAGCGAGCAGCTGGAAGGGACTGTCGTGGCGCAAGGCGCACAGTTGGCCCGCCGTGCCCGGGTACAACCGCGCCAGTCGCTCGGACGTCCGCCGGGCCCGGCCAGCCGGAGTACGGGGTCGGGCCACGTCGGGCACACTACCGGTAGCGTGCTTCGGATGGAGGGCCTCGACGTCGACGTCGTCACCGAGCCGACCGACGGACTTCGCAGGTCCGTGCACTCGTTGTCTGCTCGAGTGGAGGAGTCGGGCCGGGGCCATGAGGCGCTCAGTGAGCACAAGCGGATGGCGTTGGCCCGGAAGAGCTGGGGACCCGGATCACCGGAGTCGGTGGCCCTGGAGCGAACCGACCCTCCGGTCGCCGGCACCCATGAGTTCGGGGTCCTGGTCGCCCGGTCCGGTGGTGCCGAGGCGGTCGGCTATGCGCAGGTGAGTGGTGACCGTCGGCGTAACGAGTACGTCGTCGAGCTGCTCGTCGACCCCGGGAGCGACGAACCTGCCGAGGTTGCCGATGTGCTGGTGCTCTCGACCATCGACGAGATCGCAAACCGCGGCGGCGGGGACCTGCGCCTGTGGAGGGCCCAGGCCGGCGAAGAGGATGACAAGCTGGCCGCTCGGCACGGCTTCCGGCCGGAGCGCGAGCTCATCCAGATGCGTTGCCGGCTCCCCCTGCCCGCACGGGCCGGCACGCCACCGGTCGACCACCGACCTCCTCCCCCCACCCGGTCGTTCCGACCCGGCGTGGATGAAGCGGCCTGGTTGATCGCCAACAACCGGTCCTTCGCCTCCCATCCCGAACAGGGGCACTGGGACCTCGACACGCTGTTGGAGCGGGAGCAGGAAGCGTGGTTCGACCCCGAGGGATTCCTCGTGTTGGAGGTGGAGGGGCGCATCGCCGGTTCCTGCTGGACCAAGGTCCACGCCCACGCCACGCCGCCGATGGGCGAGATCTACGTCATCGGCGTGGACCCTGACTTCCACGGACGCGGGTGGGGACGCGACCTCACCCAGGCCGGCCTGGACTGGCTGGCCGGACAGGGCCTGTCCGTGGGCATGCTCTACGTCGACGGGGCGAACCGTACGGCGGTCAACCTCTACCGCTCGATGGGATTCAGCGAAGACCACGTGGACCGTTCATACGTCCGGCGCGTCGACGGGATGGGAAGGCAGTAGTCCCCACCCCGAGGACCGGTACCCGGGCCCCGATGGTCAGCCTGCGCCGATGAGATGACCCACGCTGTAGGTCACGGCGGCGGCGATCCCTGAGATCAGCAGCTGTCGGGTGGCTGACCACAGCCATGACCGGCCGGTGAAGTACGCCAGCGCCGCTCCCACGGCGAAGGCGGCCACCGCGCCGAGGACGATCGACCACAGTGTGGCCTTGGTCCCGGTGGTGACGAGCCAGGGCAGGAGGGGTATGAGGGCTCCGATGGCGAACATCACGAACGATGAGCCGGCCGCCTGCAGGGGATTGCCGGTCTCCTCGGGATTGATGCCGAGCTCTTCGCGTGCATGGGTCTCGAGGGCCAGGTCGGGATTGCTCATCATCTTCACCGAGAGTTCGTGGGCCATGTCGGCATCGAGACCCCGGCTACGGTAGATGCCGGCCAATTCGCGACGTTCGTCCTCGGGGTCGTGGCGGATGGCCTGCCGCTCCACATCCAACTCCCGCTCCATCAGCTCGGACTGGGCCCGCATGGAGACGTACTCCCCCGCCGCCATCGAGAAGGACCCGGCAATGAGCCCGGCTACGCCGGCCAGCCGAACCGCAGAGGCCGACGAGTGGGCACCAGCCATTCCCAGGATGAGGGCGACATTGGACACCAGGCCGTCACTGACCCCGAAGACGGCGGCCCTCGCCCCACCTCCTTGGAGGTTGCGATGGTTGTGTCCCATGTCCACGGGAGCAGCGTACCGAGCGGGTGGCCCTAAGGAGACGCTGCCTCCGAGGCGAAGGAGCGCCTCACTTGGGACCGAACCGGAGGGGGCTGGTCGATCGTGCCCACTGTCCCGTACAGTCTGGTCATGGCAACCACCGTGCAGGGCATTGAGAAGTTTCACGATCTGGTCGGGCAGCACCTGGGCTACAGCGAGTGGCACCGGATCGACCAGGCCCAGATCAACCAGTTCGCCGACGCCACCGGGGACCACCAGTGGATCCACGTCGACCCCGAACGGGCCAAGGATGGACCGTTCGGAACGGCGATCGCCCACGGCTACCTGACCCTCTCCCTGGCTCCCGTGTTCCTCCATGAGGTCCTGGTCGTGGAGGGTGCCTCGATGGGGGTCAACTACGGCTGCAACAAGGTCCGGTTCCCCGCTCCCGGTCCCGGTCGACAGCAACCTTCGGCTCGGTGTGGCCGTGGCCGGCGTGGAGGATGTCAAGGGAGGGGTCCAAGTGGAGCTCGACGTGACCTTTGAGACCGAAGGATCGACCAAGCCCAGCTGTGTGGCCCAAGTGGTGTACCGCTACTTCGACTAGGCGGCTCACCTCCAGCTCCAACCTCCTGACCTGGGCGACCGGGCCATCGGCATGGCCGGTCCGGCCTGGCTGGCCAGGCCGCTCAAACAGTGTGAGCGATTACTCCTAGAGTGGTCGTATGGAGATGAGGGTCGAACAGCTGTCCGCCCGGTCCGACGTGGCGGTCGACACCATCCGCTACTACCAGAGCAAGGGTCTGCTCGATCCGCCGCGCCGTGAGGGTCGGGTGGCCTGGTACGGGGATGGGCACCTCGAGCGGCTGACCCGGATCCGCTCGCTGCAGCAGCGAGGCTTCACCCTGGCGACGATCGTCCGCCTGGTCTCGGGGGAACTCGACGCTGCCGACGAGGCGCTGCTCGGCGAGCTGTCGGGCTGGCGCGAGCCCTCCCCGGGAGTGGGGCCGGTGGCCGGGGACGATCGTGCCGACTCGGCCACCGCGGTGGAGGCGGCCGACCACGCCATCGCTTCGGAGACCGGGCCCACCCTGACGATCGGGGAGCTGGCGGCGGCCACCGGTGTCCCCCTGGCGCTCCTGAAGGCGGTCGAGGCCGAGGGGCTCCTGATCCCCCGCCGCCTGGGCGGGCAGGACCGCTACACCGAGGCCGATGTGGCCGCGGCCCAGGCGGGACTGCTCCTGCTCGAGTGGGGCATCCCGCTCTCGGCTCTGCTCGACCTGGCACGGCGGCACCACGAGGCCACCGAGGCGGTGGCACGCGAGGCAGTAGCCATGTTCTCCACCCACGTTCGGGGGCCGCTGCGCCGGGCGCATCCCCAGCCTGCGTCCAGCGACGACACCGTGGCCCACGACGCGGTTGCCGGCACCGGGGATGAACCTCACATCGAGCGCCTGCTGCAGGCCTACGCGGAACTGCTTCCTGCGGTGAACACCCTCGTTGGGCATCATTTCACCCGAACCCTGATCGCTGTGGCCCTCGACCACGTGGACCAGATCGGATCGGATGCCGAGCGGCGGGCCATCGCCGACCGGGCGGCAGCCGATGTCGGCCGAGGCCGGCCGGGGCGTGTCGATGAACGCTCCCCCGTGGGACGATGAACCTCCCCGCACCTCCCGACGGCCCCGCCCCGACGCCTCCCGGACCGGGGGCAGGCCCCCGGATCCCGATCTCGTCGGCCTCCGCCGGCTTCGATGCCGCCGCCCGGGCCGCAGTGGTCGACCTGCCCACGGGGCCGGAGAAGACGGCCCTGGTGCGGTCGATGTTCGACACCATCGCCCCCCGCTACGACCTGGTGAACCGGATGATGACGTTCGGCCTGGACGTCCGGTGGCGGAAGCGGTCGGCCCGGGCGCTCGGCCTTCCACGCGGGTCGCGGGTCCTGGACCTGGCCTGCGGCACCGGGGACTTCCTCGGCATACTCGCCGCCGCCGGGCTCAGACCCTTCGGGATGGACCTGTCGTGGGGCATGCTCCAGGCCAACCGCGCGGGCCTGCCGCTGGCCCAGGCGGACGGGTCGGCCCTGCCGGTGGCGACGGCATCGGTCGACGGCATCACCTGCGGGTACGCCCTCCGCAACTTCACCGAGCTGCAGGCGGTGTTCGACGAGTTCGGCCGGGTGGTCCGCCCCGGCGGTCGCATCAGCCTTCTGGAGGTGGCCGAACCCGATCACGGGCTGTTGTTGACCGGACACCGCATCTGGTTTCGGCGTGTGGTCCCCCTCATCGGAGGGCTGGTCTCGGACCGGGCGGCCTACCGCTACCTCCCCCGTTCGACCGCCTACCTCCCGGGTACCACCGAACTCCGATCCATGCTGGCCGCGGCCGGCTTCTCGGCGGTGAACCAACGACCCCTGTCCGGAGGGCTCAGTCAGCTGATCACGGCGACCCGGGCCGGTCGACCATGACGGGCCCGACGGTGTCGGCGGTGCGGGCGCCCCTCGACCCCGGGCCCCCCCTCGACCCCTTCGAGGTCGCCGGGCCCACCGGCATCGCCTTCCAATCGGCGGACCGGATCATGGTGGGACTGGGCGCGGCCCTGACCTTCCCGCTTCCTCGAGGTCTGGAGGACCTCGAGGCGGTGCGCCGGGTGACCGACCAACTGGCCTCGATCGAGTGCGACGACCGCAGTGCCGAGTCCACCAGCGGAATCGTCGCCTTCGGCACGCTCCCCTTCGATCGGTCGGCCGCAGGGGCCCTCGTGGTGCCCGAGGTCCTCTACTGCCTCGAGTCCACGGGGGCGGAGTGGGTCACGCTGACCGGCCCGGAGCCGGACCTGCCGTCGGGGGGCGTCCGCGCCTGGCTGGAGACCCGCCTCGCCCATCGTCCCGGTGCCGGGGCGATGGCGGCGGGTTCGGACGGGCAGGCCCCGCTCCGGGCCCCGGGCCTCCCCGAACCGCTGATCGCCCCGCGCCTCTCGGACGCGGCGTTCGAGGCCATGGTGAGCCGCGTGGTCAGGGCGATCGATTCGGGCGAGGTCGGCAAAGTCGTCCTGGCCCGCCAGGTGGATGTGCGAATGGGCGAAGTGGTCGACGTGACGTCCCTCCTCCGGCGTTGGCACCGACTCGAGCCGTCCTGCTCGGTCTTCTCGATGCCCACTGCGGACGGTCAGCTGGTCGGGGCCAGTCCCGAGCTGCTGGTGCGGCGGGACGGCGTCCGGGTGCACAGCCGTCCGTTGGCCGGCACCACCGACCGGAGCGGGGCGGCCGACGGCATCCTGCCCCGTGAGCTGATGGCCTCGGCCAAGGACAGCGCGGAGCACCGGATGGTGGTCGACGCCATCGGCGAGGCCCTCGACCCTCTCTGCTCGGTTCTGGAGGTCCCCGTCCACCCTGATCTGGTCCACCTGCACAACCTCACCCATCTGGGGACCTCGGTGACCGGGACCCTGCTCCCGGGTTCGGATGGTCGGGTGCCGACCGCATTGGAGCTGGTGGCCGCCCTCCATCCCACCCCGGCCGTCGGCGGGGTCCCCCGGGATCGCGCCCTGGAGCTCATCTCGGACCTGGAGCCCGAGCCGAGGGGCCACTATGCGGGTCCGGTGGGTTACGTCGACGCCCGGGGGGACGGGTCCTGGATGCTGGGGATCCGGGCCGTCACCATCGACGGACCCGACGCCCGGCTCGTCGCCGGCGTCGGTGTGGTGCAGGGCTCGCAGCCCCGTACCGAGCGGGTCGAGACCGTGCTCAAATTCACCGCCGTGTTCGACGCTCTGGCGCCGGGCGTTCACTTCTCGACCACAGGCGAGCTGCCCTCTGCCGAGGCAGTCGGCTGATCGCCCGCTGGCAACCAGGTACCGACACGGCGTGCCCGGCGCTCCTGCCTACGCCGATCGGGCGATCCGCCGGACCACTGCGGCCAGGGCATGGGGATCATCGTGGGCCACGAAGTGGCCGGCCCGGGGCAGGACGGTCAGGTCGGCGCCGGGAATGGCCCGGGCCAAGGTGACCGCGGCGCGGGGTGGCACCACGACATCCCAATGACCGGCCACCACCGCCACCGGTACGGTGACATCGGGGAGGGCCGCTGCCACCGAGGGCAGTTCGGCGGTCAGCGCCCGCTGCTCGACCATGAACGTCCGACGGTGTCGACCGAGGGCACCGCGGCCGCCGGCTAGCACCCCCCGGTCGGGTAGCGCCGTCTCGACGAGCGGTCGGTAACGAGACGGGACGTAGCCGACCACATGGCGGAGCCGGGGCAGGACTTCCCCGATACCCACCAGTCCGGCCACGGTAAGCACATCGCCGACGCCGGGATAGGTAAGCCAGCGGTCGAGGAAGTTGAGGCTGTCCGGCGTACAGGCCGCCCCGACCAGTACCAGGCCTCGGACCGTGTTGGGCCAGTGGGTGGCCAGCAGCACGGCGACCCCACCGGACCAGCTGTGCGCCACCACCGTGGCTGGTACCGCACCCTCTGCCTCGAGGAACTCGGCGATGAGGGCTGCGTTGTCGTACAGGCCCCTGGCCTCCCCGGCCGACTCGCCGTAGCCGGCACGATCAGGGGCGAGCACCCGATGATCGGAGGCCAGTAGATCGGTGACCGGATCCCATGATGCACCCGAGCCGGGCTGTCCGTGGAGCAGCACGACCGGCGGGCCGCTCCCCCGGTCAATGGAGGCCAGCGTCCTGACGACTCCCACCCCCCGTGGTGGCCGCCGGCTGCACGTGGGTCGGAGGGTCGGGTAGCGGCGGGTTGTAGGCCGGCAGGTCCACCCGGAAGGTGCAGCCCTGTCCGATCTCGGTGTCGACGGTCGCCGAGCCTCCGAAGGTCCGGGCCAGGGTGGCCACGATGTAGAGACCCAGTCCCGATCCTCCGTCCAGGCGGTCGCCATCACCCCGGTAGAACCGGTCGAAGACATGCCGGGCCTGTTCGGGGCTCATCCCCGGCCCGCGGTCGGCCACGTCGAGGACGGCGCGGCCTCCCTGGACAGCCACGCGGACTGCGACCGGGGTGCCCTTCGGCGTGTGGGCCATGGCGTTGCCGACGAGGTTGTGCACCATCTGCTCCAACCGGGCCTCGTCGCCCCAGACCGGGACCTCGCCGGAGGCGTGCAGATCGATGGGCCGGGTGGCATCGAGGGACTTGGCATCGGCCACCGCCTCGGCCGCCACCGCGGCCAGATCGACCCGATGCCGGGCGGGCCGCGGACCCTCCCCTTCCCGAGCCAGCACGGACAGATCCCCGACAAGCGACCCCATCCGGGCCGCCTCTTTCTCGATGCGGGCCAGGGCCCGGTCCCGGTCCGCATCGTTCTGCAGCGCATCCTTGCGGAGCAGTTCGGCATACCCCCGGATCGAGGTGAGTGGGGTACGGAGCTCATGCGAGGCGTCGGCCAGGAAGCTGCGCAGCCGGTCCTCGGACAGGGCCCGCTGGGCGAATGCCGTTTCGATCTGGGCCAGCATCCCGTTGAGGGCCCGACCCAGCCTGGCGATCTCCCCGTCGCCCTCCGTCGGCTCCACCCGCCGGGTCAGGTCCCCGGCGGCGATGGCGTCCGCTTCCTTGGCCATGGCCTCGAGCGGTCGGAGGCCCTGTCGGATCAGGAGGGTCATGAGGAGGAGCAGAGCCACCAACAGTCCCAGTGAGACAGCCAGCTCGATGGCCCGAAGGGACCTGAGCGTGGCATTGACGGCGGTCAGCGGGGTGGCCACCACCAAGGTCCCTCCGGGCAGGGAGGTGGCTTGGAGGCGGTATTGGGGCCCGTGCCCACCCAGCGACGAAACGGTGACGGAGTCCGATCGCGGCCGGTAGGCGCGGTCGGACTGGGCATCCTGGTCGCGAGCGACGGCCGGAAGAACCGGGAGGTCGGTCGGCAGCGCCGGAGCGGGGTCCGGCCGGGACTGAGTGCTGGAGGGACGGGTGACCACCGCGTGCTTGGCCGGGTCGATGATCTCCACGTAGAGGTCCGGACCCACGTGGGTGCCGATGGCCGTGGGGGTCACGGCGAAGCCCCGGGCGTCCGCTCGGCCCACAAAGGAGACGATCTGGCGGCTGGCCGCGCTGAGCTGGGCGTCCACCCGCCCATAGAGGTAGGAGTGGAGGGAGGTCAGGGTGATCAGGTCCAGGGCGGCCAGCCCGATGGCCACGAGGGCGATCATGGTGACCAGCAACCGCCTCCGCAGCTTCACTGGCGGGGTTCCCGCAGGCTGTAGCCCACCCGCCGGATGGTGTGGATCAGGGGTGGGTCGTAACAGTCGACCTTCTTGCGGAGGTACGAGATGTAGATCTCGACGATGTTCGAGTCACCCACGAACCCCTCGTCCCATACCGCATCCAGGATCTGCGCCTTGGACAGCACCTGGCGGGCGTTGTGCAGGAGGAAGTGGAGCAGCTTGAACTCGGTGGCTGTCAGGTCGATGGGGTGGTCACCACGCCAGACCTCGTGGGTGCCGACATCGACCACCAGGTCGCTGAAGCGAAGTTGGCGCTCGTCAGGGAAGTCGGCGAGGACGGTCCGGCGCAGGACGGCCCGGATCCGGGCTACCAGCTCGTCGATGCTGAACGGCTTGGTCACGTAGTCGTCACCGTTGGCCAGCCCGGCCAGCTTGTCGGCGCCGTCATCCTTGGCCGTGAGGAACAGGACGGGGGTGAAGTTGTTCTCCGTGCGGAGGCGTCGGCACACCTCGAACCCGTCGACGTCGGGCAGCATGACGTCCAGAACGATCAGGTCGCACCGACCGGCCCGGGCCTTCTCCAGGCCGTCGAAACCCGTGGCTGCCTCTTCGGTCGTGAAGCCCTCGAAGCGCAGGGCGGCCGTGACCACATCGGTGATGTAGGGCTCGTCGTCCACCACCAGGATCCGGGCCGTGGGGTTCATGGCCCCGAGGTCACGTCTTCGGCCACTGCAGGACGTCCCCGGGCTCGTTCCACCAGACGGAGCAGTCCCCACCACGTCACGAGGCCCAGGGCCTCAACCACGATGATCATGGACATCTTCGACTCGCCCTCCACCCGGTCGACGAACCGGATGGGCACTTCGACCACCGAGGCCCCTGCCCGCCGGGCCTGATAGGTCATCTCAATCTGGAAGCCGTAGCCGTCAGCCCGGATCCGGTCGAGCTCGATGCGACGCAGGAGCGAGGCCGAATAGGCGCGGAAGCCAGAGGTGGAGTCAGCCACCCCGAGGCCGAGCAGGGCGGACGCGTACACATTCCCACCTCGGGACAGCAGGCGCCGGTGCCAGGCCCAGTTGGGGATGACCCCGCCGGCGACGTAGCGGGACCCGACGGCCAACTCGCACGACCCACACAGTGCGGCCACCAGTCCGGGCAGTGCCTCGGGTTCGTGGGACAGGTCGGCGTCCATCTCGATGAAGGCGTCATAGCCCCGGTCGAGGCCCCAGTGGAACCCGGCTCGGTAGGCGCTGCCCAGGCCCGATTTGCCCGACCGGCGCATGACCTCGACGTTCCCGAGCTCCTTGCCCAGCACCTCGGCGGTGTCGGCGGTGCCGTCGGGACTTCCGTCGTCCACTACCAAGACGGTGGCTTCCTCCAGCGCCGCCCGGATCCGACGGAGGACGGCGTCGATGTTGGCCGCCTCGTTGTAGGTGGGCAGCACGATCAAAACCTTCATCGGCCCAGCTTAGGAGACCGGGCCCGGGGATTTCGGTGCGCCCCCCCGCCGGCCCGACCCGTCATCCCGGGTCCGGGTGCGGCGTGGGCAGCGGCTCCCCGGTGTCGGCACCGGTGGAGGAGGCCGAGGCCCGGGTACGTTGCCAGATCTCTCGGGAGATCACCTGGATGGCACCACCGACCGGGATGGCGACCAGCGCCCCGGTGAGGGCCCCGAGCGTGGACCCGAACACCCCGCCCAGGTTGGCGCCGACCAGCACGGCCAGGAGCACCCACAGCGGGTTCATCGACACAGTGCGACTCATGACCACGGGATAGAGGAAGTGGTTCTCCACCAACTGGAAGCCGACGAACACTATGGCCATGACCACGCCGGCGGTCGGCGAGTGCAGCAGGGCGATGATCACGCTGGGTACCCCGGCGATCAACCCGCCGACCAGGGGGATCATCGCCACCAGGGCCACCCACAGGCCGATGAGGAGTGCGAAGGGAACCCCCAGGATCAGCAGGGTGACGAGCACCACGACACCGAAGAGCACCGACAGGGCGATGGTGCCGAGCACGTAGGAGGTCACCGACTTCGACACGCGGTGCGCGATGTCCTCCACCATCTCCCGACGGTCGGGACGCATGTTGTCGAGGAGGCCTCGTCGCAGGTTGGGCGCCTGCAGGAGCATGAACAGGGTGAGGAAGGCGATGGTGGTGATGGCCAGGAGGGTGGAAAGGACGCCCTTGGCCAGGTTGGTGCCTACGTTGAGGGCGGGAGCGCCGAGGTGGTTGGCCGCCGTCTTCAGTTTGGGCGCGTTCTTCTGGACCCAGGAGAGGAGATGGAACTTCTGCAGGGTGTGGGCCAGCCAACCGTGGCCCTTTTGGACCTGGTCGACCATGGTGGGGAGCCGTTCGGCCACATGGGTCAGCGAGTTGACGAGTGGGTAGCCCAAGAGCCCGAGCAGACCGGCGAAGGCCAACGCCGCGCCGGCCAGGACCACCCCGACGGCGCTGCCCCTCCGGAATCGGTGCCGCTGCAGGAAATTGACCGACGGGTTGAGCACGAGGGCGATGAAGGCGGCGATGAGGATCCACAGGATCACCTCGCGCAGCCGGCCGAGTAGCCGGTAGGCCACCCAGGTGGCGATGACCACGGCGTCGATGGTCAGGATGGTCCGGAGGGGAACTCCCTTGGCCGAGGCCGCGGCGAACAACCGGTCCCGGCGGGGCGCGTCCGGCCCGATCTCGCGGTCCAGTCGCTCGGCCGAGGTCTCGTTGATCACGGTGGTCGGCCCGTGAGCGGTCATGTGGGTGGCGGCCACCGGTCCGTTGTTGTTGCCCGGTGCGGTCTCCGTTGGTCCCGGCAGAGCCCCGGCGGGGCTCCCGGAGGGGTCTCCGGAGACGTCTGGATCCCTATGGACCTGGTCCGTCACCCGGCCAGCATGTCAGGTCCAAGGGGGTCGGGCGTGTCAACATGGTTCCGATGGAGGGCGAGCAGGCAGACGTGGCGTCCCAGTCGCGCCATCGGTGGTGGCACCGAGGACCGTTCGTCCGCCGCGAGGTACGGCTCAGTGTCGGCACCTTGCTGGTGTTCCTCTTCGTCTTCTATGTGGCCCTACCCCTGCTGGCCAGCCACCGGGCCGAGGTCAACTCCCTGGCCCACATCAACATCGGCTACCTGGCCCTCGGGGTGCTCCTCGAAGTGGGGGCCCTGGTGGCCTACACCCAGCTCACCCATGCCGTACTCCCCCACGGCGGCCCCCGACGGCTCCGGCTTGTTCCGCATCAACATGTCCACCCTGGCCCTCAGCCACGTCTCCCCCGGCGGCACGGCCCCGGGTGCAGCGCTGGGCTACCGACTGCTCACCCAGTCCGGGGTGAGCGGGTCGGACGCCGGATTCGCCCTCGGGACCCAGGGCATCGGATCAGCCGTGGTCCTCAACGTGATGTTCTGGTGCTCGCTGGTCGGCTTCCTCGTGACCCACGGCTTTCATGCCCCCTCGAGTCACCACGGGGGCCAGTCGGAATCGGCTTCGATTCTGGTCATCGTGGCCGCCGGCATCGGGGTGGTCCTGCTGGGCGCCTTCGGGAGCCTGTTCTATCTGTTGACCCGGGGCCAGGAGCGGGCGAGCCGGCTCATCCGGCGGGTCGCCGGGCGCATCCGCTTCCTCGACGCCGATCGAACCACCGCCCTGGTCGAGCGGTTGGCCGATCGATTCGCCGCCCTCATGCGGGACCGGTCCCTCACCCGACGGGCCATCGGGTGGGCCGCCACCAACTGGCTGCTCGACGCCGCCTCGCTCTGGGTGTTCGTTGCCGCCTTCAGTCACTTCGTCTCGCCCATCGACCTGCTCATGGCCTACGGGCTGGCCAACATCCTGGCCGCCATCCCCGTCACCCCGGGAGGGCTAGGCGTTGTGGAGTTCGTCCTGGTGTCGATGATCACCGGGTTCGGCCCGACCACCGCCCAGGCCCTCTCCGCCGTCCTGGCCTACCGGGCCGTCAACTTCTGGCTGCCCATCCCCTTTGGCGGGCTGGCCTACGCCTCGTTGGAGTTCGAGCGCCGTCCGAGCTACGCCAGGGTGCGGCTGTTTCTCCACCGTCACCTGGCGCTCCGTCGCCAGGATCCCGCGACCGGTGCCCACCGCATCAGAGCCGCCATTAGCGGCGACGAGGGGTCCACCGGTGCCACCACGGCGACCGGCTTGGAACCGACGGACGCCGTGGCCACGACGCCCTCTCGCCGGCGGGCGCCCGTACGGCAGCCGCCTCGGGAACCGGAGCGGGAGCCGTCCGCAGGGCCATGGGTACCGTCCGGCTCGCGTCACGGCGAGAGCGCCGCGCTGCGAGGGCCTGCATTTGGAACTGATCCTGGAGGCTGAGGCCCAGTCCGTGGGGCGGCAGGTCCGTGCTGATCCGCTCCCAGCGGCCGTCGCCGCGGAGCTCCCACGAGTTGGCCTGGTCGAGGAGGGCCCAGTCGAGCAAGCCGGCCACCCGGCGCTGCAGGGTCGGATCGGTCAGGGGCACCACCACCTCGACCCGGTGGTCGAGGTTCCGCTCCATCAGGTCCGCTGAGCCCAGCCACACCCGCACCGGCCGCCCGGCCAGGCCCCCGAAGCAGAACACCCGGGAGTGCTCGAGGTAGCGGCCCACGATGGACCGCACCCGTATGGAAGGGGACAGGCCGTCCACCCCGGGCCGGAGGCAGCACCGCCCACGAACCACCAGATCCACCGACACGCCGTCCTGCGACGCCCGGTAGAGGGCATCGATCACCTCCGGGTCGGTGAGGCCGTTGGTCTTCAGGACGACCCGGCCGTCGACCCCGGCCCGGCGCTCGCGTTCAATGGCCTGGAGCAAGCCCTTCCGCAGGGAGAGGGGGGACACCAAGAGGCGTCGGAAGGTCCGGGGCTCCCCCGAGCCCGAGAGCAGGTTGAACAGCTCACCCACATCGGCGCCGATATCCGGATCGGCGGTGAAGAGCCCCAGGTCCTCGTAGCCCCGGGCCGTGCTGGCGTTGTAGTTTCCGGTGCCGATGTGACAGTACCGGCGCACCTCGTCACCCTCCCGGCGGACGACGAGACAGATCTTGGCATGGGTCTTCAGGTCGGCCAGACCGTAGATGACCTGCACACCGGCCTCCTCCAGGGCCCTGGCCCAGGCGATATTGGCCTGCTCGTCGAACCGGGCCTGCAGTTCCACCACCACCGTGACCTGCTTGCCCGTCTGGGACGCCCGGATCAGGGAGGCCACCACCGGACTGTCGGTCCCCGTGCGGTAGAGGGTCTGCTTGATGGCCAACACGGCAGGGTCTTCGGCCGCGCCGGCCACGAACGCCTCGACCGATCCACTGAACGACTCATAGGGGTGTTGGACGAGGACGTCCCGGTGACCCAGCACGGCAAAGAGATCCTCCCCACCGGCGAACGACGGGGGGGTCACCGGGGTCCAGGGCTCAGCAGCCAGGTCGGGACGGTCCAGCTCGACGAGGTCGGCGAGACCACTGAGGTCGAGGGGTGCGTCACCGAGGTACACGTTGGTCTCGGGCACGTCGACCTCGGCCACCAGCATGTCGAGGAGGTCGGTGGAGATGCCGGAGGAGACCTCCAGGCGCACGGCCTGACCGAACCGGCGACGATGGAGCTCGAGTTCGAGTGCGGCCAGCAGGTCCCCGGCCTCGTCCTCGTCCACGGACAGGTCGATGTTCCTTGTCACTCGGAACACCTGGTGCTCCTCGATGCGCATGGCCGGGAAGATGCTGTCCAGGTGGGCGGCCACCACCTGCTCGACCAGGACGAACCGCATCCCGTCGGGCAAGGGCACCAACCGGGGTAGGAGCGAGGGGACCTTCACCCGGGCCATGCGCTCCTCGCCGGTGAGCGGGTTGGCCACCCTGACGACCAGGTTGAGCGAGAGGTTGGAGATGTAGGGGAACGGATGCCCTTGGCCCACGGCCAGCGGGGTGAGCACGGGAAAGATCTGCCGATGGAACAGGTCGGCCAGGTGGTTGCGGTCCGACTCGTCGAGGGTGTGCCAGTCGACCAGGGCTACCCCGGCTGCAGCGAGGGTGGGCCCGACATCGAGGAGGAAGGCCCGGCTGTGCCGTTCGACCAGCTCGTGGACCCGCGCGGTGATCGCCGCCAGCTGGTGACGGGGACTGAGTCCGTCCGGCGACAGGGCCCGGATTCCGGCGGCCACCTGGTCCTCCAGTCCAGCCACCCGAACCTGGAAGAACTCGTCCAGGCCCCCGGCGAAGATGGCCAGGAACTTGACCCGTTCGAGCAGAGGCAGCCGATCGTCGACGACGAGGTCGAGGAGCCGGGCACCGAACTCCAGCCATGAGAGTTCGCGGTTGATGAACCGGGTCGGGTCGTCCATGGTCGGCACCGCATCCCGGCCCGGACCTGGGCCGGTCGGCAGGCTCTCTGCCTGCTGGCCGGCGACCGACCAGAAGGGTCCGCGGCGCCGTTCCGGTCCCCGCTCGGACTGCTCCCCGTCACCGCCGCTCCAGAGCCGGCCGGCAGGTAGGGAGGTCCGGCCCTCGCTCATCCGGGAACCGCCGTTGACCAGGTGCGCCGTCGCAGCCCGGGCGATCGGTCCGGTTGACGCCGGAACCGGTGCCCGCCTCCACCGAAACCGCCGCGGGCGCCGGTAGGCTCGCCCGGATGCCGGTGTTGACGTGGCGCTCCTCGACGACCAAACGCCCCCATCGGGCCTTCAAGGCCAGACGCCGGACCGAGCTGGGGCTGCTCGTCGGGGCGGCGATCATCATCATCGCGGCCTACACCCTGATGATTCTCGGGAACACCGCCAAGGTGCCTGCCGACGTGGTCCCCCTGATGCTGGGCATGCTGATGCTCGGAGGGGTCGCCCATGTCGCCAACCGTATCTTCGCACCCAGTGCGCACCCGGTGATCCTCCCGATCGCCTTCCTGCTCAACGGTTTGGGCTACGTGATGATCTTCCGCATCGACCTGGGGCTGAACAAGGCGTTCGCGCCCCTGCAGGCGGCGTGGACGGCCGGCGGGGTGGCCGCCTACGTCTTGACCCTGATGGTCGTCCGCCGATCCCGCGACCTCGACCGGTACCGCTACCTCCTGCTGGCTGTCGGGGTGCTCCTGTTGCTGCTCCCCCTGTTCCCACACCCCATCGGGGCCACCATCAACGGCGCCCGGCTGTGGGTCAAGGTTGGCCACTTCGAGTTCCAGCCGGTGGAGCTGGCCAAGATCGTGCTGTGCATCTTTTTCGCGTCGTACTTCGCCGACAAGCGGGAGCTGCTCACCATCCCGACGGCCCGCTTCGGCAACCGCCTGGTCCTCGACCCTCGACCACTGGTGCCCATCCTGCTGGCCTGGGCCTTCGCCATCGGCGTCATGAGCCTCGAGCACGACATCGGCTTCTCCGCCATGCTCTTCACCCTGTTCATCGGGCTGCTGTGGGTGACCACCGGACGCACCGGCTACCTGTTTCTCGGGGTCGTCCTCTTCGCGGTGGGCGCCTATCTGGCAAACAAGTACTTCTACCAGACCCATATCCGGATCGAGACCTGGCTGGACCCGTGGAAGATCCTGCCCCAGGACCCGGGCCGCCAACTGCGAGAGGCCTGGTACTCCCTGGGTAGCGGGGGCATCGGCGGGTCCGGGCTGGGCCTGGGCGCCGGGGCGTACACGATCCCGATCCCACAGACGGACTTCATCTTCGCCATCATCGGCGAGGAGATGGGCCTGCTCGGGTCGACCATGGTGGTGGTGGCCTTCATCCTGCTGGTGGGAGCCGGACTCCGCGTCGCCCAGGCCGCCCGGTCCGAATTCGCCAAGCTGACCGCGGTCGGGCTGACCATGATCATCGGGTTCCAGGCCTTCTTCATCATCGGGGGCGTGGTCAGGATCCTCCCCCTCACCGGCATCACCCTCCCCTTCGTGGCCTACGGGGGTTCCGCGCTCATCGCCAACTACGTCCTCATCGCCCTGCTCATGCGCATCTCGGACGAGGGTGGTGCCGCCGTGGATGCCGCCGACCAGGCCCAGTGGGAGAAGAACGAGGAACGGCGGGAACGCCTGCTCAGTGGAGGGTAGACGGCCTAGGCGGGTCGCCCGGGCCCGGGCGGGGTGACGTCGCCATCCAACTCCAGGAGCCTGCGGTCGATGAGGATGGGCACGCTCACGGGCTGCAGGAGGGCCACGGTCAGCCCGTCGGAGGGCCGGCAGGACAGGACCTTGCGGCCGTTGCGGCCCCGCAGGTCCAACTCGGCGAAGTAGATCGCCCCTTGACGGCCGACCATCCGGATGGCGACCACGTCGATGTCGAACCCCTGCAGGACCTGGCTGAAGAGCTCGTGGGTGAGGGGCCGGGGGGTGGGGATCCGACGCATGGCGTGGGACAGCACAACAGCGTCCTGGAAGCCGATCGAGAACGAGAGCTGACGACGGGGGACTCGGTCTCCCGAAGGACCACCGTCGGATGCTGATTGGGCAGGTCCACGTTGACGGCGGCCACCAGAGCCATCCGATAGTCGCCCATCGGGGGGATGGCCGAGGGGATCGGTGCTGGTGGGACGGGCTCCACCCCGGTCACCTCCGCCGTGGCTCCGGTCGATGCCGCCGCCACCGGTGGGTCCGGCGGCGGCTGGGCGTCTACCTGGTCGGTCGGCGACTCGCTCACCGGGTGTTCCGGGCATTGACGCTGACCGTGATGCCGATGGCGGCGAAGAAGACGATCATGGCCGACCCGCCGTAAGAGATGAAGGGCAACGGGATGCCGGTCACCGGCATGATGCCCATGTTCATACCCATGTTCTCGAAGACGGAGAATACGAGCAGGGCGAAGATGCCGGTGCACAGGAGGCGGCCGATGGCGTCCCGGGCCATCTGGGCGGCGCGGAGGATGCGGAAGGCCACGACAGCGTAGATGCCCAGCAGCACCATCGCCCCCACGAAGCCGGTCTGCTCCCCCACCGCGGAGAAGATGAAGTCGGTCTGCTGCTCGGGCACGTAGGCCAGGTTGGTCAGCGTGCCACCGAACAGGCCCCGACCGAAGACGCCGCCGTGGGCGATGGCCTCCTTGGCCTGGGCCACGTTGTACGTGGCCACCTGACTGGCCCCGTTGGGAGAGATGAAGCTGGTCAAGCGGTCGATCTGGTACTTGTGCAGGATGCCTACGTTGATGGCGAACAGCACCAGCACCACCGCCCCCACGATGAGGAGCACGAGGTAGCGGCCGGGCATCCCAGCCACCGCCAGCATGACCAGCAGGATCACCGACATGACGATGGCCGTGCCCAGGTCGGGCTGCTTGAACACCATCAGGATGGGCAGCCCGGCCATCAGCACCATGCGGACCAGGTCTCGGAACTCCAGCCCCTCGGGCCGCCGCGAACAGTAGGTGGCGACGGCGATGATCAGGACGAGGGTGGCGAACTCGGAGGGCTGGAGCTGGATGGGCCCGATGGGGAACCACCGCTGGGCCCCGTGCCGGGCGGGCGTGGCCAGCACGGCCACCAGTGCCACCAGGATCCCGACATAGAGCACCGTGCTGACCTGCTCCAGGCGCCGGTAGTCGAAGAGGGCCATGGCCACCATCACCACCACCCCGATGACGAGGAAGACGGCCTGGCGTTTCAGGAAGTACCGCGGGTCCTCTCCGGCCAGGGCCAGCTTCCCCTTGGTGGCGGAGTAGATCATGACCACCCCGATCACACCGAGGAGGACGGAGCAGCCGACCAGGAGCAAGTCGAACCGGGCACTCAGGGTCCGGGTCCGCGTCCGGGCAGCAGCGGTTGCAGGGGCGTAGTTCACCAAGGGACTCTGGCCAGAGAGGTTACTCCCCCCGTCGGACCACCTTCCCTCGCGGGTGCCCGACGATCACCGGGCGGTCATCGACCCCGACGGGGGTCCACCTCCGCCCTGGAGGTCGACGACGGCCCCCCACATGGCCTCGACGGGCGGGTCGAAGCCCGTCCAGGCCGCCACCTGGTGGGCGGCCTGGTGGACCAGCATCCCCAGTCCGTTGGCGACCGACGCCCCTTGGGCCCGCGCTGCCTCCATCCAGGGGGTTTCGGCCGGATGGTAGATCAGGTCCACCACCACCTGGCCGGCGTGCAGCAAGGTGGGCTCGAGGGGCCACGCCCGGGCTACGTCCCCGTCCGTCCCCGCCATCCCCACCGGCGTGGCGTTCACCACCAGATCGCACGTCGTGGCGTCCACCGGACTCCCGACCCGGCCCACCGACCCGGCCAGGGGCAGGGCCAACGATGCCCGTTCCGGGGTGCGATTGACCACGACCACCTCCTGGGCACCGGCATCGGCCAGTGCGGCGATGACGGCCCGGGCCGCCCCTCCCGCACCCAGCACCAGGCAGCGCCGTCCCTCAGGATCAAACCGGTCATGTCGCCGGAGGGCGTCGACCAGGCCGGCCCCGTCGGTGTTCTCACCCCGCCAGCCGTCGGCCTCGGCCACCACGCAGTTCACGGCGCCCAGACGGGCGGCCAAGGGAGACGGTCTGGCCACCATTTTTGCCGCCTCCTCCTTGTGGGGCATGGTCACCGACAGTCCCGCGACCCCCAGGGCCCGGGCCCCGTCGAGCGCGGGTGCCGTCCGGCCGGCCGGCACCCGGAATCCCACCGACACCCAGTTCACACCCAGTTCGGCGAAGGCCGTGTTGTGGAGTAGCGGCGAGAGGGAGTGGGCCACCGGATCGCCGATGACGCCGACCACCGTGGTGGCGGCCGACAGTCCGGGGCCGGCCGCCGGACCGTCCTCCGGGCCTCACCCCAACCCCCGCTGGCTGGCCAGCGCCTCATTGGCCTGTTGCTGGGCGAACGTGTCGGCGAAGGCCTCGGTCCCGTCCTTCTGCACCACCACGAAGTACAGCCACGTCCCTGGCGGCGGATTGAGCGTGGCCCGCAGCGCCGCCTCGGAGGGAAAACAGATCGGCGTGGGGGTCAGGCCCTTGTTGAGGTACGTGTTGTACGGCGAGTGGAGCGCCAGGTCGGCCTTGGTCACCGGGCCCCCGTCCCGCCCCTCGGAGTAGAGCACGGTGGAGTCCATCTGCAGGGGCATGTTGTGAGCCAGGCGGTTGAGGATGACGCGGGCCACCGGGCCCAGGTTCTTGGCGATGACCCCCTCCTTTTGGACGATGGAGGCCACGGTGATGGCCTGGTAGGGGGTGAGCCCGACCTGGGCCGATGCCGACTGCAGGTCGAGGCTCTGGGCCAGCCGGTCGAAGCGGTCGACCATGGCGGTCAGCAGCTGGGTGTCGGTCTCCCCCGGCACCACCACATACTGTCCGGTGCCCAGGAGCCCGTCGAGGTTGTCGGTACCGACCGGCTGCCACGGTGATCGCACGGTGCCGCTGCTCGACAGCGCGGCGAATCCTGAGGCCGTGTGGCCCGGCAGCTGCCCCACCCGGTTGGCCACCTCGGCCACGGTGAAGCCCGGGGGGATGTCCAGCGGGAAGACGTTGGGTCCGGCCGAGATCACCCGGTCCACCGTGGTGAAACTGCTGTTCTTGTTGAATGCGTAGGAGCCGGGCAGCAGCGAGGGGGAGCCGTGGAACTGGCTCCAGATCCGGTAAGCCAGCGAACTCGTGATGACGCCCTTGGCCTCGAGGGTCGACGAGAGCTGGCTGGCCCCCGTCCCGGACGGCACCGCGGCGATGACCTGGGCGCCCGGTGGCCCACCCGGACTGGCCTCGTGCTGCACCCACAGGAACCCGCCCACCAGCACCAGCACCAGCACGCCGACCATGACGGCGATGATCCTCGGCCACACGCTGCGCTCCCGCCCATGGGCACGGGAGCGGGCCCGGGAGGCGGCGGTCGCCGGGCCATGGGCCTCGGATTCGTCGCCGAACGGCTCCGGGTCGGCCTCGTAGGGGTCGCCGGGGCCGTCGGGGCCGGTGGTGCTCACGAGCGAGTCCGCCGACCGGCCAGCCAAGCCTCCAGCATGACCGCGGCCGCCGTCTGGTCGACGATGTGGCGGCGCTGTCGACCCCCGGCCCCTCCAGCAGACAGCGCCTGATGGGCCGATACGGTGGTCAGGCGCTCGTCGAAAAGCTCCACCTCGACCTGGTGCGGAGCCAGGAGCACGGCGAGGGCCTTGGCCTCCTCGACGGCATCGGTGGCGGCCCGTCCACGGCTCCCGTCCAGGGAGAGCGGCAGACCGACCACCACCATGACGGCTTCTTCGTCGAGCACCAGCTCCACCAACCGTCGGCGATCCCGGGCCGCGTCGCCGGACCGGACGACCGTGGTCCGGGGCAGCGCCATGGTCCCGGCCGAGTCGGTCACGGCGATTCCGATCCGACGAGTACCCAGATCGATCCCGACGGCCCGACCCGCAGGGATCGGTGCGTCGCCGGTCATGATCGGTCAGTCACCACGAAGGGCCTGCCGCGCCTCGTCGAGCGCCCGGTCGATGCCGCCGGGGTCCTTGCCGCCGGCCACGGCCATCTCCGGTGATCCGCCACCGCCACCGCCCAGCAGGGGGGCGATCCGCTTGACCAACTCCCCGGCATGGACCTCGCCGGTCCCACCCGATCGCTCGGCGGAGACAGCCAGGGACGCCTTGGTGCCGTCCGGACTCCCCCCCAACACCACCGCCCGGAGGTCGGCGGTCGCCCGCACCGACTGGGCCAGGTCGCGGAGGGCATCGGGGTCGAGCCCGTCACGGCGGGCCACCACCACGCCGTCGGCGGCCTCGGCGGCCAGGGAGGACGCCTCGGCGCGGAGTTCCCGACTGCGGGCCTGCTCGAGGGCTCGCTCGGCGGCGCGCTGCCGCTCCAGCAGGCGGTCGATGGCCTCGAGTACGTGTTCGGGTTCGGTGCGGAGCAACGTGGCCGCTTCGGTCAGCAGGCCCTCCCGCTCCACGATGCGGTCGAAGGCGCTGGCCCCGGTGACGGCAAACAGGCGGCGGGTGTTCGAACCGATGGAGGATTCCGAGGTGATGGTGATCGGGCCGATCATGCCCAACGCGCCGACGTGCGTGCCGCCGCACAGCTCGATGGAGTGGGGCCCGGCCCGGACCACCCGGACCCGGTCCCCGTACTTGTCCCCGAAGAAGGCCAGGGCGCCCATCGCCTCAGCCTGGGCCTTGGAGGTCTCCTCGACGATCACGTCGGCGTCGGTGAGCACGTCGGCGTTGGCCATCTTCGCCACGGCCCCCAACTCCTCGGGCCCCACGTTGCCGTGGTGGCTGAAGTCGAAGCGCAGGTAGTCCGGGGCCACCCGGGAGCCCTGTTGGCGGACATGGTCGCCGAGCACCGAGCGGAGGGCGGCGTGGAGCAGGTGGGTACCGGTGTGATTGCGGCGCAGCGAGTCCCGCCGAACCCCGTCGATGGTGGCGAGGGCGTCCTGCCCGGCGAAGAGCTCACCAGAGATGGTGGCGCGGTGCGAGGTCAGGCCGGGCAGGGCGGACACCGTGTCGTAGACGACGGCGGTGCCTGTCTCGGTGACGATAGTGCCGGTGTCACCGTCCTGTCCTCCCCCCTCGGCGTAGAAGGGGGTCCGGTCGAGGAAGATCTCGGCCTGGCCGGCCCGGTCGGGGTCGAGATCGGCCAGGACCGCTACCACCCGGGCCGGGGCCGAGTAGCCGTCGGGCCGCTGGCCGACGAACACGGTCTGGCCCTCGTTGTCCAGCACCGACCGGTAGGCCTGCTCGCCGGCCGGGGTCTTGCCGGAGCGGGCCGCCGCCCGGGCCTGGGTCCGCTGGACGTCCATGGCCGCCTCGAACCCTTCGAGGTCGACCGACACGCCGGCCTCCTGGGCGATCTCCACGGTCAGCTCGACCGGAAACCCGTAGGTGTCGTGGAGGCGGAAGGCCAGGTCACCCGAGAGCGACCGCGCTCCCGAGGCCAGCTCCTCCTCGAGGATGGTCGAGCCGGTGGTCAGCGTACGGAGGAAGCCCTCCTCCTCCCGACCGACCACGTCGAGGATCAGGTGGTGCTGCTCGGACAGTCCCGGATAGGCCGACCCCAGGATGCCCACGGCGGCGTCGACCAGCCGCGGCGTCACCGCCCCGTCGAAACCCAGCTGGCGGGCCCGGCGAACGGCCCGGCGGATGATCCGGCGGAGTACGTAGCCCCGGCCCTCGTTGGCCGGGAGGACGCCGTCGGACACCAGCACGGACATGGCCCGGCCGTGGTCGGCCAGGATCCGCAGGCCCACGTCTGTGGACTCGTCGATTCCGTACGTGTGGCCGGTGAGCGACTGGGCCGCCTCGATCATGGGCAGGAAGAGGTCGGTGGCGAAGATCGAGTCGACGCCCTGCAGCACGGGCAGGATGCGCTCGAGCCCGGCTCCGGTGTCGATGCTGGGTCGGGGAAGGTCCTCAGTGGATCCGTCCTGGTTCCGGTTGTACTGCATGAAGACCAGGTTCCAGATCTCCACGAAGCGCTCGTCGCCGCCGAACGCCGGCCCCCCGTCCGGCCCGTAGTCCGGGCCCTTGTCGAAGTAGAGCTCGGAACTCGGTCCACACGGGCCGGTCTCCCCCATCTTCCAGAAGTTGTCCTCACCCATCCGTTGGACCCGCTCGGCGGGGAGCCCGACGGCGTCACGCCAGATCTGCTCGGCCTCATCGTCGCTCTCGTACACGGTGATCCAGAGGCGGTCACCGTCGATCCCCAGGACCTCGGTGACCAGCTCCCAGGCATAGGGAATGGCCTCGGCCTTGAAGTAGTCACCGAAACTGAAGTTCCCGAGCATCTCGAAGAAGGTGCAGTGCCGTTGGGTGGTGCCGACGATGTCGATGTCGAGGGTCCGGAAGCACTTCTGCACCGAGGTGGCCCGGGGCCACGGCGGCACCTCGTCGCCGAGGAAGAACGGCTTGAACGGGACCATGCCCGCGATGGTGAACAGGACCGACGGGTCGTGGGGGATGAGGCTGGCCGAGGGCACGGCTGTGTGGCCCCGCTCGGTGAAGAAGCGGGTGAAGGCGCCGCGCAGATGGTCGGCGTCGAGCGCCGTGCCGGGAGTCACGACCTCAAATCCTACTTGGCCAGGTGCGATGGGGACTGCGCCGGCGAACGCTTCTGCCGCCGGGCGCGCCGAGCGGACGGCGGACGCGGGTCCTGACCGACGTGTGCCGCCGGAGTGGGTGGCGATGCGGTCGTCATCGGCGAGCCGCCCACGGTGCCGGCCACACCCTGCGCGGCGAGGTCGGCCCACAGCTCCTCCTCCCGCCGTTGCATCTCATCTCGTCCCGAGGCCACGGCCTCCCGCATGCGGCTGCCCGCACTGCCGGCCACCTGGCGAGCCGAGCGTCCCACCTCGACCACCAGGGCGTCCGGCTGGAGCCGTGCGGCAGCCTGCTGCATCGTCCGTCGCACCCGGCGCTCGGCCCACAGCGACGAGCCGGCTCCGATCGCGGCGCCGGTGACCAGCCAGAAGGTGCGCTTGGGCACCGCTCAGCGCGTCCCGTTGGTCGGTGCGGTCGAGCTGCCCCGGTCCCGGGGCTCGGGGCCCGACGCCAGCCGGCGGATCCCAGTGGCCGCCCCGGCGCGGACAGCGAGCACCTTGACCACCGGATTGGCGAAGGCTCGGTAGGCCAGCTTCGACGCCGAGTCCACGGTGGCGTGGACCGATTCGGTGGAGTCGAGGACCGCACCCACCCGCTCCATCTCGGTGGCCGCCTGATCCACCACGCGATGGGCGTCGGCCACCAACGGCACGGCCTGGCGTCGTAGGTCGTCGGCCACTCGGTGGAGGGAGCGCACCTCGCGGCGCAAGGAGCCAAGGGCGATGAGCAGGCCGATCACGGCCAGACCGCAGACGATGGACGCGATGAGGACAGCGATCTGGCCGGCGGACATGATCTGCTCAGTCTAGGTCGTCGACGTCCGGCCCCCGGAGGTCACCGGACGGCTCACGTGGACGCCACGGTCACGATGGGCCGGTTGAGGCGGATCCCCCCGGTCGAGCCGTGGAACGAGGCATCCCCGAAGGAGAAGATCCCCCCGTCGCTGGCCACCAGCCAGTAGCCCCGTCCGGTCTGGTCGGCGGCCATGCCCACGATGGGCTGGTTGAGGTGCTGGCCGCCGGTGCTGCCGTGGAACGAGGCGTCGCCGAAGGAGAAGATCCCCCCGTCGCTGGCCACCAGCCAGTAGCCCCGTCCGGTCTGGTCGGCGGCCATGCCCACGATGGGCCGGTTGAGGCGCACGCCCCCGGTCGATCCGTAGAAGGCGGCGTCCCCGAACGAGAAGATGCCCCCGTCCCGCGCCACCAGCCAGTAGCCCTGTCCGGTGGGCGTGGCTGCCATGCCCACGATGGGTTGGTTGAGGTGCATCCCACCGGTCGACCCGTAGAAGGCGGCGTCCCCGAAGGCGAAGATCCCCCCGTCGCTGGCCACCAGCCAGTAGCCCTGACCGGTGGGCGTGGCCGCCATGCCCACGATGGGCTGGTTGAGGTGCATCCCACCGGTCGACCCGTAGAAGGCGGCGTCCCCGAAGGCGAAGATGCCCCCGTCGCTGGCCACCAACCAGTAACCCCCGTCGTCGGACGAGGCAGCCATGCCGACCACGGGTCTGTTGAGGACCATGCCCCCGGTCGAGCCGTAGAAGGCGGCGGCCCCGAAGGCGAAGATGCCCCCGTCGCTGGCCGCCAGCCAGTACCCGGGAAGGGCGTAGGTGTAGTGGTCGGCGGCCACCACCGGGCTGGAGCCCTCCGAGTTGGCGACCGAGATGTCCACGGTGGCCCCACCCGCCGGTCCCGCGGGAGCCTGGGCCACGAGGGCGGTGTCGGAGGTGACCGAAAAGGCGGCCCCCGATCCGCCGAACCGCACCGAGGTGGCGCCGGTGAAGTTGTAGCCGGTCACCGTCACCGAGTTGGTTCCGCCCACCGACCCCTTGGTCGGGTGCACGCCGGTGATCACCGGGCAGACGGGTGGCGAGGCGAGGACGGCCCTCAGGCGGCTGGCCTCCGGGGAGCCCCAGCCCGTGGCCAGGTCGTAGTTAGCCGTGGCCGGGAACCGACCCTGGCTGGCCGATTGGAGCGCGTTGTTGCCGTTGGTGACGTCGTGGAACGGGGCCGCCGCACAGGACCCGGACGAATAGAGGTCGGGATTGATCAGGCCGACGGTGCCGGAGAGGCTCTGCTCGATGACCGCCACCATGGCCGCCCACAGGGGTGAGGCCCCGCTCGTACCCCCGACCACGAACCAACCCCGGCGCCCTCCACAGTTGGTGGTCGGGCCACCGGCGGTGCAGTAGATGGCATAACCGTGGGCCGGGTCCGAGGAGGCCGATACGTCGGGCACCTCCCGACAGGTCGACCGCCCGAGGGTCGCGCACTGCGCCCGGGCATCCGCCGAGCCGACGCCGGGCCCGGACTGCCATCCCGGCTGGTCGAAGTCCGAGGACACCCCACCCCCTCCGGACCCGTAGAGGTCGTTCCACACCGTCTCGGCGGGTGGGGCCCCGGCCGACTGCAGGGAGGTCCCACCCACGCCGGTGACGTCGGGCTGGTCAGCCGGATCGTCCACGGTGACCGCCGTCGAGGGCTGTCCGGGATAGCAGTCAGTCGACCCGGAGTCTCCCGACGCAGCCAACACCGTCTGTCCCTGGGCGGCGGCCTCGGCGAAGAGGAAGGACTCCACCTGCTGCTGGTTGCCCTGGAGGGCCATCTGGGGCTCGCACAGCCCCCAGCTGGTGGTGATGACATTGAGCGAGTGGTCAGCGACCATCTGTTCGTAGGTGTCGATAGGGCCCGAGTTAGAGGGCCCGGGCCCGACCTGTGGGCCGGTGAACACCTTCACGGTGGCCCCCGGAGCTAGGCCCACCACGTCTTCGATGTCGAGGGCGGCCTCTCCCGCTTGGGTCGAATCGCTTGGGCCACCATCGACATTCGTGTTGGTGACGGACGTGCTGATGCCATAACAGGACTCATAGGCGGCTATATCGGCTTGTGTGTAGGGCTCGAGCTCGTAGATCCCGACGGTCACCCCGGCACCATTGGCGCCGCCGCCATAGAGCGAGTTCAGTCCGTAGGAGGCGGCCAGCTGATTGGCCGTATAGCCCCCGGAGGTGGATGCTCCCGGACAGGCCGTTCCCGGTCCTACCGCTGGCACCACCGCCGCCGCGGGACCAGGGGAACCTCCCGAGGAGGTCGAGCCGCCGTTGTCCGCCGGGACCAGCTGGGGCTGGGGGGCGGCCACCGTGGACAGTCCGACCACCCCTGCCACGTCGGACGCCAGCGAGGAGGGCACCGCGGGCTGCTGGGAGGCGAATCGGGCCACCCGGCCGTCGGCCAGCCGGGTCGTCACCAACGGGACGTCGAACGCCTGCTCCATCTGGGCCGAGGTCCCCGTGGCGGGGATGAGGAGCCCGTCGGGCGAGGTCGGCCCCGGCTGCAGACCGGCCGACGTCAGCCACGATCGGGTCGAGGCGATGGTCTCGGGGGTGGGTCCGAATGTCGACGCGAACTGTCCGCCGGCCAGAAAGTGGTGGTACCGGGGTGACCCCGGCGTCGAGACAGCGGCCACGAAGGCGTTCAGGCCCGCTGGATCCCGGGGGTTGAGGGCAACGTCGACGGTGACCGTGGCGGCGGCGTCGGAAGGGCCCACCACGGCCGACCCGGCCGGCAGGGTCGGCGTAGGGCCGGCCAGGCGGACCGAGGGACCCGGGCCCCCGAGAGGGGCGCCGGCGGCCGGGAGGCTCATGCCGACTGACACCGCGGAGACCGTCACCACAGCCAGGCCCGCCAGCACAGCTCTCACTGCCACGCCCCGTCCCTGCCGCTCCATGGCCGACAGTCTGGCCTATTCCGCCGGTAGGGCGGCACCATCGGGCCCTGGCGGATCGGGAGGACCGGGGGCATCGGGCCTTCCCCCGCTCCGCCACCGGTCGAGTCGTTCGGCCACCACCACCTCGTGACCCCGGTCACTCGGCTCGTAGTACCGGTGGTCCTGGAGCTCGTCGGGCCGGTACTGCTGGTCAGCCCAGGCACCGGGTCGATCATGGGGGTAGACATAGTCCGCCCCGTGGCCGATCGACCCGGCACTCCGGTAGTGGGCGTCGCGCAGGTGGGTCGGGACCGTGCCTCTCGGCCCCTCGCGCACGTCCCGTTGAGCCAGGCCCAGGGCCACGGTCACCCGGTTGGACTTGGGCGCACAGGCCAGGTGCACGACGGCCTGGGCCAGGTTGAGCTGGGCCTCGGGCAGACCCACGAATTCGACGGCACGGGCAGCCGCGTCGGCCACCACCAGGGCCAGGGGATCGGCCTCACCGATGTCCTCGCTGGCCAGGATGACCAGCCGCCGGGCGATGAACCGGGCGTCCTCGCCGGCCTCCAGCATGCGGGCCAACCAGTACAGGCCGGCATCGGGATCCGAGCCCCGTACCGACTTGATGAAGGCGCTGACCTGGTCGTAGTGGTCGTCCTCCCCGTAATGGTGCAGTCGCGAATGCCGAGCCCGCTCCACATCGGCGAGGGTGACCGGCACCGGGCCGGCCAGGGCCACCGCCACCTCAAGGGTGGTCAGAGCAGCCCGGGCATCGCCGTCCGCCAGGCCGACCAGTGCGGCCACAGCCTCGGGTTCGGCCGTGGTGCCTTCGGCCTCGAGTCCCCGGTGGACCACCTGCTCCAACTCCTCGATGGAGAGGGGTTCCAGGCGCCACAACGTCGATCGTGACAGCAGCGGGGCGTTGACCTCGAAGAACGGGTTTTCGGTCGTGGCCCCGATCAGGACCAGCAGTCCCTCCTCCACCGAGGGCAGCAGAGCGTCTTGCTGGGACCGGTTGAACCGGTGCACCTCATCGAGGAAGAGGATGGTGCCCCGGCCCTGCTCCCCGAGCAGGCGTCGAGCCCCCTCGACCACCTCCCGGACGTCCTTCACCCCGGCACTCACCGCCGAGAGGGGGACGAAGCGCTTGGCCGTGGCCGTGGCCACCACCGAGGCCAAGGTGGTCTTGCCCGTCCCCGGAGGGCCCCACAGGATGGCCGAGGTGAGGCGGTCCGCCTCGATGAGGGCACGAAGGGGAGCGCCCGGGCCGACCAGGTGCTGCTGCCCGATGACCTCGTCGAGCGTGCGAGGCCGGAGCCGGGCGGCCAGTGGGGCCCGGGCGGCCAGCCGCTCCTGGGCCGCACCGGAGAACAGGTCCTCAGCGGCCACGGGCGGGTCTCAGTCCTGGGGAGGGAGTAGGCGGAGACCGAGGCCTTCCAGAACCCCGGGGGCCAGGGGCTTGGGGGCGCCGGTCATGGGATCCGAACCGGACTGGGTCTTGGGGAAGGCGATGACCTCGCGGATCGAGTCCTCTCCGGCGAAGATGGCCACCAGCCGGTCGATGCCCACCGCGAAGCCGGCATGGGGTGGCGCGCCGTACCGGAAGGCCCCGAGCAGGAACCCGAAGCGGGACTCGGCCTCCTCGGCGGTGATGCCGAGCACGGCGAAGACTCGGCTCTGGACGTCGTCACGGTGGATCCGGACGCTGCCCGAACCGAGCTCCCAACCGTTCAGGACCAGGTCATAGGCCTGCGAGCGGACCGAAGCGGGATCGGACTCGAGGCGGTCGATGTCGTCGGGGTGGGGCATGGTGAAGGGGTGGTGGGCCGCCACCGGGTGGCCGTCGTCGTCCACCCCGTCGAACATGGGGAAGTCGACCACCCACAGGTAGCGGTACGGACCCTCGCTGACCGGCTTGCCTCCGAGGTCGAGGCGGAGCTGACCGAGTACCGAGCAGGCCAACCGGTACCGGTCGGCGACCACCAGGACGAGGTCGCCCTCGGAGGCCCCGGTGGCCGTCAGCAACCCGGACCGTTCCTGGTCGGACAGGAAGCGGTCGAGAGGCGAGTCGAGGGCCAGGCCCCCACCCTCGCCGGCCGTCACCCGGAACCAGGCCAGGCCCTTGGCTCCGAGCTTCTTGGCCCTGTCGGTCAGTCCATCGAGCTTGGAGCGGCTGAGACCGGACTGGCCCTCGACCAGTAGGGCCTTCACGCACGGTGCCCCGAACGCTTTGACCTCGGTCCCCTCGAACACGGTCGAGAGGTCGAGCAGCTCCATGCCGAATCGGAGGTCGGGCTTGTCGGTGCCGTAACGGTCCATGGCCTCGGCCCACGTCATCCGCGGAATCTCACCGGGGCGTTCACCGGTGGCTGCTTCGGCGGCGGCCAGCACGGCTTCGGACACGAAGGACAAGACGTCCTCTTGGGTGACGAACGAGGCCTCCACGTCCAGCTGGGAGAACTCGAACTGCCGATCGGCGCGCAAGTCCTCGTCCCGGAGGCACCGGGCGATCTGGTAGTAGCGGTCCACCCCGGCCACCATCAGGAGCTGCTTGGCCAGCTGGGGGCTCTGGGGCAGGACATAGGAGCTGCCCGGGCTCAGCCGAGCGGGTACGGCAAACTCCCGCGCCCCCTCGGGGGTGGGGGCCCACAACAGGGGGGTCTCCACCTCCACGAAGCCCTGTCTGTCCATGGCGGCCCGGAGGGCGCTGTTGACCGTCGCCCGAAGGCGCAGGTTCGCCTGCATGCGGGGACGGCGCAGGTCGACGAACCGGTGCTTCAACCTGATGCCCTCGTCCACCTCCACCCGGTCGTCCACGGCGAACGGCGGCGGCTCGGCCCGGTTGAGCACGGTGACTGTGCACTCTCCCAGCTCCACCTGACCGGTGGGCAGTTCAGGATTTACCGTCCCCTCGGGACGGGGCCGGACGGTGCCCTGGACAGCCAGCACGTACTCGCTGCGCACGTCCACCGTCCCGGGGATCACGCACTGCACGATGCCCGTGTGGTCGCGGAGGTCGATGAAGGCCAGATGCTCGCCATGCTCCCGGCGCTTGGCCACCCAGCCGCACACGGTCACCGCCGAGCCGATGTCCTCACTACGCAGGGTCCCACACAGGTGGGTACGGAGCGAGGTGGCTTGGGCCGGATGGTGGACGACGGTCACGACGGTTCCTTTCGGGTGACGGGCGACGTTGAGAAGCCCAGGACAGACTACGGCGAGGTTCACCCGGCCCGGGACCGCTCGGACGGGACGGCCCGGACGGCCAGGCACGCCGCTCGGGCTAGGCCGTGCCGGTGCCGTCGAACGAACCGTCGGTCCCGGCGGGATCGACCGCCGGGGTCGCTCCGGCGGCACGGACCGCCTCGACGACCTCGCCCACGGGAACGCTCCGCTGGTCACCGCTCCGCTGCTCGTGCCGGAGCGGGCGAATGATGACGGCGCCGGCTGCCTGCTCGTCCGGACCCACGATGAGGGCCACCCGGGCGCCGGACCGGTCGGCCGCCTTCAGCTGGGACTTCATCGAACGGCCGTCGAAGGCCCGGTCAGCTCGGAGGCCAGCCTTGCGCAGGCGGTCGGTCAGGTCGCGCCCGGCATCCCCCCCGGCCACGTCGACCACGAAGGCGTCGAGGACGGGAGGGGGGACGGCGAAGGCCCCTTCGGCGTCGCACGCCAAGAGGATCCGCTCGATGCCCAGGCCGAATCCGATGCCCGGCGTGGGCGGGCCACCCAGCATCTCCACCATGCCGTCGTAGCGGCCTCCACCCCCGATCCCGTTCTGGGCCGACTCCAGGGCCAGTGACGAGAACTCGAACGTGGTACGGGTGTAGTAGTCGAACCCGCGCACCAGTCGGTGGTCCAGCTCGTAGGGGACGCCGAGGGCCTTCAGCCCCACACAGACCCGGTCGAAGTGGGTCCGGCACGGTTCGCAGAGATGGTCGGACAACGACGGGGCCCCGTCGGTGACCCGACGGCAGGCCTCCCGCTTGCAGTCGAGGACTCGGAGCGGATTGGCGTCTAGCCGGTCCCGGTGCTCGGGGCACAGCTCGTCCCGGCGCTCGGCCAGGTAGCTGCGCAGCAGGTCGAGGTAGTCGGGGCGACACACCGAGTCCCCCATGGAGTTGATCCGCAGCCCGAACGACGACAGCCCGAGGGCCCGGTAGAAGGAGTCGGCCAGGGCCACCACCTCCACATCCAGATCGGCATCGGCGGTGCCCAGCACCTCCACGCCCAGCTGGTGATGCTGCCGGTAGCGGCCGGCCTGGGGCCGCTCGTAGCGGAAGGCCGGGGTGGCATACCAGGCCTTCCAGGGCAGTGGCGGCCGATGCTGGACATACGCCCTGACGACGGGGGCCGTCCCTTCCGGTCGCAGGGCCAGGGATCGACCGCCCCGGTCCTCGAACTCGTACATCTCCTTGCCGACCACATCACTGCCCTCGCCGGTCCCACGCCGGAACACCCGCACGTCCTCGAAGAGGGGCGTGTGGGCGAGGCCGTAGCCGGCCCGCTCCACATGGCCGGCGAACGTGGCCAAGAGCTGCTCCCACCGGTAGGACTCGGGCCACAGGACGTCATGGGTGCCGCTGGGGCGCGAGCCGCCCCGCCGTCGTCGGCCATGGGGGTTCAGTCCTTTTTGCCGGGCAGGATGCGGTACACGTCGTACACCGCATCGAGGTGTCGGATGAGGTTCAGCACCGACTCCAAGTGGCCGGGATCGGCCAATTCGACGTCGAACCGCATCCGGCTGATCCGGTCCGAGTCGGTCTGCGTGTTGGCGCTGACGATGTTCAAATGGTGTTCGGAGACGACCTTGGTCACGTCGGCGAGCAGACGGGACCGATCGATGGCCACCACCTCGATGGTGGCCACGAACACCCCCGACGAACGGTGGTCCCACTCCACCTCGATGAGGCGCTCCCTCGACCGACTGGCCAGGGAGGCGGCGTTGGCGCAGTCGGCCCGGTGCACCGACACGCCACGGCCCCGCGTCACGAAGCCCACGATCTCGTCCCCGGGCACCGGGGTGCAGCACCGCGAGAGCCGGACCATGAGGTCGTCGAGGCCCTCCACGTACACCCCGACCGCCGAACCCCGGCCCGGTCGGGGGGCGGTGGGCTGCTGGCGGGCGGTGACCGGAAGCTGCTCCTCGTAGACCCCACCCCGCAAGTTGCGCAGGATCCGCTGGGCGACGGCCCGGGCCGACACCCGGTTGTCACCGATGGCCGCGTGCAGCGCATCGAGGTCGGCGTAGTTCATCGCCGAGGCCACTTCGGCCAGGGACCGCTCTGAGGCCAGCTTCTGGACCGGCAACCCCTCACGCCGCAGCTCTTTGACCAACTCCTCGCGGCCGAACTCGATGGCGTCCTCCCGCCGTTCTCGCGAGAACCACTGGCGGATCTTGGTGCGGGCCCACGACGAGGCCACCATGCCGAGCCAGTCCCGGGACGGCCCGGCGGTGGGCGCCTTGGACGTGAAGATCTCGACGGTGTCGGCCGAGTTCAACCGGGTGTCGAGCGGGACCAGCCTGCCGTTGACCTTGGCCCCGATGCAGCGGTGCCCGACCTCGGTGTGGATGGCGTAGGCGAAGTCCACCGGGGTGGCGTTGGCGGTCAGGGCGATGACTTTTCCCTTGGGGGTGAAGACATAGACCTCGTCCTCTTCGAGATCGAGCTTCAGCGCCTCCAGGAACTCGATGGGGTCGGTGGTCTCGTTCTGGAAGTCGACGATCCGCTGCATCCACTCGATCTCGGCCGTGGTGGACGACGTCTCCTTGGCCAGGGCCAGTCGCTCGGCCCGCCGGTCCCGCTCTGCCATCTCGGCCCGTTGGGCCGGCGTCATGGACGAGCCCTTCTTGGCCGACTCCTTCCTGCCGACATCGGGGCCGGTGCCGTCCGGGGCCGCCTTGGAGCGGCCCCGCCGGCCCACGAGCCTCTCGCTGCGGGACTTGGTGCCGGTCGTGCCCGCCTCCTTGGCCGCCTTGCCTCCGGTGGGAGCCCGGTCGGGCCGTCCCGGGTTCTCCTTGTAGCCCCAGTGGGCAGCGATGCCGTACTCCGCCCGGCGGTGCATCTCATGGGTGCGCACCTGCACCTCGATGGGCTTGCCGTCCAACCCGATCACTGTGGTGTGCAGGGACTGGTACAAGTTGAATTTGGGCGAGTTGATGTAGTCCTTGAACCGGCCCTGCACGGGGGGCCAGATGGCGTGGATGGAGCCCAGGGCCGCCCAGCAGTCCTTCTCCGCCTCGACGATCACCCGGATCCCGACCAGGTCGTAGAGGTCATCGAACTCCTTGCCCCGGACCACCATCTTCTCGTAGATGCTCCACAGGTGTTTCGGGCGTCCGGTGACTTCGGCATTGATGCCCGAGGCGGCCAGCCGTTCGCGTACCGCCACCAACACCCGGGCCAGGAACTCGTCCCGCAGTGGGGCCCGACTGGCCACCATCTGCTCGATCTCGGCGTACCGCTTGGGATGGAGGGTGGCAAAGGACAGGTCCTCCAGCTGCCAGCGCACTTCCTGGATGCCCAGCCGGTGGGCCAGCGGCGCGTAGATGTCGAGAGTCTCCTGGGCCGAGCGACGCTGCTTCCACTCGGGCATGACCGAAAGCGTCCTCATGTTGTGGAGGCGGTCGGCCAGCTTGATGATCAGGACCCGCCAGTCGTTGGCCATGGCCACCAACATCTTGCGCACCGTGGCCGCCTGCTGGGCCTCCTTGGAGTCGAACTGCAGGCGGTCCAACTTGGTGACGCCGTCGACGATCAGGGCCACTGCCGGGCCGAAGTCCCGGTCGATCACCTCGGTGGTCACCCCGGTGTCCTCCACCGCGTCGTGGAGTAGGGCGGCGGCGACGGTCATCGCGTCGAGCCCCAGGTCGGCGACGATGCCGGCCACGGCGATGGGGTGGGTGATGTACGGCTCGCCGGAGCGCCGGAGCTGCCCGGCGTGGGCCACGGTGGCCGTCTCGGCCGCCCGCACGATGAGTGAGGTGTCGTCGCCGGGGTGGCGGCGCAGGAAGGACTGGATGACCGGCTCCAGCAGGGCCGCCTCCGCCGCGGGCAGGCTCGACGCGGCGAGGGTTTCGTCGCCGGTGGCGGTTCCCTCAGCGGGGACTGGAGTGGCCAGAGCCATGCCTAGAGGGTACCTGCCGTAGCGGTCCGATCGGTACCTGACGGGGGCCGACAGAGGACCGGCTCACGACAGGCGGGTCAGCGCCGTTTCCCCTTGCCGCCCTTGCCCTTGCCCTTGCGCGGTCTCGGGGGTGGTCGGTTCCCGGCCGGTCGAGTCGAACCGGGGGGCGGACTCCCCGGGCCGTTGGTGCTTCCGGTCGTGCCCCCGGCTCGCGAGCCTGACGGGGACGTGGCCGCCTTGGCCGAGCCTCCCGAACGCCTGGCCGCCGACGCCGCACCGGGGCGGATCACCCCGGTGGACTGCGGAGCCGTGCGACCGGCGTTGCGTCGTCCACCTCCCGAGGCGCCGGCCATGGCCGCAGCCGTGGCCGGGGTCAGGACCCCCATGCGGTCCCCCCGCGTCTCCAGCCGCTGTCGGATGGTGATGTAGCGGGGCTCCCGCTCCTTCATGTAGGCCAGCAGCGGCGAGGCGATGAAGATCGACGAGTAGGCCCCGCTGGTCAGTCCGATGACGAGGGCCAGGCCGAAGTCCTGCAGGGAGGTGGCGCCGAGGATGAACGAGCCCACTACCAGCACCGACAGGACCGGGACGATGGCCACCAACGACGTGTTGATGGACCGGGCCAGCGTCTGGTTCATCGACAGGTTGACCATGTCCGAGTACGTGATGCGCCCCGAGGCGCCGAGGCCCTTGGAGTTGTCCCGTATTCGGTCGAACACCACCACGGTGTCGTACAGCGAATAGCCCAGCACGGTGAGTACGGCGATGACCGTGTCCGGCGACACCTGGAATCCGGCGATGGAGTAGATGCCCACCGTGACCAGGATGTCGTGGACCACGGCCACGATGGCCGCCACCGCCATCTTGAATTCGAAACGGAAGGAAATGTAGGCGGTGACGGCAATGAAGAAGACGATCAGGGCCTCGATGGCCTTCCGGGTAACCTGCCCACCCCAGGTGGGCCCGACGTCGTTGAAGTCGACGTTGTCCGGCGTGGTGTTGGCCGCCTTGGCCAGGGCATCCTGCACCCGGTTCTCGATGGCTGTTCGGTCGGCCACCGCCTTCGAGTTGAGGTCGGCCTGGACCTCGATCTGCTTGGTGTGGTTGATCTGGTTGGTGAGCTGGACGACGGTGGGCTGGGTGATGCCGGCGGCCTCGACCACCGACGTGGCCTGGGAGACCGTCAACGTCGGGGAGGTCACCAGCCAGGACTGGCCGCCCTTGAAGTCGATGCCCAGGTTGAGCCCGCGGGTGCCGAGGGAGAACACTCCGAGCAGGATGACCAGGGCCGAGGCCCCGAACCACCACTTGCGGTTGCCGATGAAGTCGAAGGACGTCTCACCCCGGTAGAGCCGGACGAAGACGTTGTGGCGCTTGGCTCCGGTCTGCTCGGCCGCCACCTCCTCGGCGGCGAACTCCAGCTCCTCGTCGAAGGCCTCTTCCAGTTCCTCGGAGGTGACGTCGGCCCCCGCCTCGGAAGCGTCGTCCTCGGTGGGCCGGTCGCCACGGCCGGGCTCGTCGGTCGGGCTCATGGAGTGGCTCCGGCGGTCACGCCCAGTCCACTGGCCATGCTCATGCTGCTCGCCTCGTTCCCCCCCCGGCTCTGGCCGATGAGGATCACGAACGGACGGGTGAAGAAGTAGGTCAGGACCAGGTCGAGAATGGTGGAGATCCCGAGGAACAGGGCAAAGCCCTTCACCGGACCCACGGCGATCTCGTAGAGGATGACGGCGCCCAGCAACGAGACGGCGTCGGCCGCAACCACGGTGCGGAAAGCGCTGGCGAACCCCTTGTCGACGCTGCTCCTCACCGTGCGGCCGGAGCGCGCCTCGTCTTTCAGGCGTTCGAAGTAGACGATGTACGAGTCCACGGTGATACCGACGGACACGATGATGCCGATGATGCCGGCCAGGTCGATCGTGGTGCCGAGGGTCTGACCCATGATGGCGATGATCGACCAGAGAGCGGCGCCGGTCACCGCCAGACCGGCCAGGACCACGACGCCCAGCAGCCGGTAATAGAAGATCATGTACAGCATGACCAGCAGGAGGCCGGCCAGCCCGGAGATCAGCCCGGCCTGGAGCGAGGCCTTGCCCAGGGTGGGCGAGACGGTCTGCACGGTCAGCCGGTCGAGCTTGACGGGGAGGGCGCCGAAGTTGAGGTCGGCCGCCAGCGTCTTGGCCTCGTCCTCACTGAAGCTCCCAGAGATCTGCACCTGCCCTGCGAACCCGGTGAAACTGGCCTGGGAGGGTTGGGTGATGGGCGCCGAGATCACCGACCCGTCGAGATCGATGGCGATGATGGCATGGAACTGCTGCTGGGCGAGGGTGTCCCAGGCCTGGCTGCCCGCCGAGTTCAGGTTCATGTTGACCACCCACTGGCCGCTCTGGACCTGGGCGACCGCCGACTTCACCCCGGTCCCCGAGAGCCCGGCCGGGCCGAGCACGTAGCGCCCGTTGATCTTGGCCGCCCCCACGCCGGGCAGCAGCACCTCGGCCGTGCGCACGTCGTTCTCGGGGGTGGTGGTGGGGTAGGTGGCGAACTGGGGGTCCGCCGGTGGTGTGGCCGTGGCCTGGCCCGTACTGGTGTTCACCTTCAGATTGGCCGCAGTCAGCTGCGACGTGGGCGCGCAGGTGGGGAGGGCACCGGTGGTGGGCTTTTGGCCCTTGGCCACGGTGAACGGCGGGGCGTAGCACAGGGCCGGCCGGAAGAAGAGCTGCCCGGTGTTGCCCAGGTTGGCCAGGACCTGTTGGGTGTTCTTGGCTCCGGGGATGGACACCGAGATCTGGTTCTTGCCCTGACTGTCCACCGTGGCCCCGCTGGTCCCGTTGTTCACCCGGTTGTTGAGGATGGTGACGATCGTGCCCAGCTCCGCCGGGGTTACCGCAGTATGGGTCTGGTACACCACGGCCAGCCCGCCGTCGAGGTCCAGTCCCAGCTTGGGGGACCATCCGGCGGCCAGGGTGGCACTGAGGGCGATGACCACGATGGCCACCACCGAGATGAGGCTGACCCACAGGGAGCGCTTGTTCTTCATGGCCGGTCAGGCGGTTGGCGGGCCGTCGTTGTCGCTCGGGTCGTCGCCACCCTCGGACTGCTTGCGCATCCCTCGTCGTCGGGACCGCCGATTGCCGGGGGGCGGGGGCGCCTCAGTCTCGGATCCGCCGTCGGCGTCGTCGTTTCCGGATTCGTCGACGGATTCGGACTCGTCCTCGATGGGCTCGTCCTCGGGCTCGTCCGCATCGTCGGCGTCCCCGTCGTGTCCCTCCAGCTCGAGGTCGTCGTCCTCTTCCTGGTCTACCTCGTCCTCGTCCGGCACCACAGGCTCGATCTTCCGGATCACGTACTGCTTCAGGACGACGAAGGAGGCCCCCACGCTGGTCTCCAGGGTGACCCGGTCGCCATCCACGTCGATGATGTAGCCGACGATGCCTCCCGCCGTCAGCACCTCGTCCCCGACATCCCAGGCGTTGCCCTGCTCACGGGCTTCCTGCGCTTTGCGCTTCCGTGGCCGGTAGTAGAGGAAGTAGAAGGCGGCGGCGATGACCGCGTAGATGAGGATGATCGGGCTGAGGCCACTCGACTTCTTGGCCGCGGCGGCCGCGACCAAGCCCGACGCGATCGTGAGCGCGCCAGTCATCGGTGAGGGAGGAAGGGGTCAGGGGTCACCACAGCGGTCTGACTGTAGCCCAGCCCCACCGCCAAGCGATGCCGCTACCGGGCTCCGGGTCCCCATGTGTCGGCGGTGGCGGCCCGGAAGGCCTCGAACCGCTGCTCGCCGATGGCGGCACGGGCTCCGGCCATCAGGTCGAGGACAAAGGCCAGGTTGTGGATGCTGACCAGTCGCCAGGCCGTGGGCTCCCCCACACCCAACAGGTGCCGCAGATAGCCCCTTGACCACCGCGAGCAGGTGACGCAGTGGCAGTCGGGGTCGAGTGGGCCGTCGTCTCCGGCGTGAACGGCGTTGCGGAGGTTGAGCTTGCCCCGACGGGTGAGCACGGTGCCGTGGCGGGCCATGCGGGTCGGGGCCACGCAGTCGAATTGGTCGACGCCGAGGGCCACCGACTCGATCAGCCCCACCGGGTCACCCACCCCCATCAGGTAGCGCGGTCGGTCGGCGGGGAGGTGGGGCACGGTCGCCGCCAGCGCCTCCAGCATCGCCGGCCTGGGCTCGCCCACCGAGAGCCCCCCGATCCCGTAGCCGTCGAAATCGAGGGCCACGGTGCGTTGGGCGCTCTCCGAGCGCAACCGCGGATCGGTGCCTCCCTGGACGATGCCGAACAGGGCCTGGCCCTCGGGTCGGGCATCGAGCTGGCGATGATGGCGGCGGGCCCGCTCAGCCCACGCCGCGGTGCGGTCAACGGCGACCCGCAGAACATCGGGACCGGCCGGCAGGGTGGCGCAGACGTCGAGCACCATCTGGATGTCGGCCCCGATGAGGCCCTGGGCCTCGACGGCCGACTCCGGGGTCAGCCGCAGCCGGTCCCCGTCGTAGATCGAGGTGAAGGTCACGCCGTCGTCGTCCACGGTCGGGCGGAGGGAGTGGACCTGATAGCCCCCCGAATCGGTCAGGGTGTGCCCGGTCCAGCCCATGAAGCGGTGGAGCCCGCCCAACCGGTCCACCGTGGGCGCGCCCGGCCGCAGCATCAGGTGGTAGGTGTTGCCCAGGACCACCTGGACGCCCAGCCGCTCGAGGTCCACGCTGTCGAGGGCCTTCACCGCGCCACGGGTACCCACCGGCATGAAGGCAGGTGTCGGGTAGCTGCCCCGGTCGGTGTGCACGGTGCCCGCCCGGGCCGATCCGTCAACGGCGTCGATTGTCATGCGGAGTGGGCTCACGGCCCGGGCCGATCGGCCCGGGCCACGACCATGGCGTCACCGAAGGAGAGGAACCGGTAGCCCTCGGCCAGGGCGGTGGCGTACAGATCGCGCCAGACCGGGCCGCAGAACGATTCCACCAGCAGCAGCAAGCTCGATCGGGGCAGGTGGAAGTTGGTGACCAGGACATCGACCACCCTGAAGCGGTACGACCCGTGGATGTAGAGGTCGGTGCGACCCCGGCGTGCACCGGTGGCCGCCGCCGTCTCCAGTGCCCGCACCACGGTGGTGCCCACGGCCACCACCCGCTCGGCCTCGGCGCAGGCGGCCATGGTCTCCTCGGGCACCGAGTAGCGCTCGGTGTGGATCACGTGCTCCTCAGCGGTCGGGGCGGTGATGGGCCGGAAGGTGTCGAGCCCGATGGCCAGGTCGACCCGGGCCAGCCGCGCCCCCGCGGCGACGCAGTCGGCCAACAACTCCCGGGTGAAGTGGAGCCCGGCGGTCGGGGCGGCAGTCGACCGGTGCTCCAAGCCGCGGGCCTCGGCGTAGACCGTCTGGTACCGCTCCGGATCGTCCAGGGTCTCGTGGATGTACGGCGGGAGGGGCATGGCGCCCGAGCGCTCCACGACGCCGGGATCCAACAGGCGCACCTCACGGCGGCCGTCGTCGTCGCCGAGGCCGGGGCCGACCTCCACCACCGGCGCCGCATCCTCTGGGGCGTGGTGCTCGTACAGCAGCGAGGAGTCCGGAAGGCGTCGGCCGGGGCGCACCAGGGCCTGCCATCGCGAGACATCTGCGCCCAGCGGCTCGAGCAGGAGCACCTCGGCCCGCCCCCCGGAGGCTTTGCGGAGGGACAGCCGGGCCGGGAGGACCCGGGTGTCGTTGACCACCACGAGGTCGCCCGGGCCCAGCAGCGAGGGGAGGTCGGCCACCGTGGCATGACCCATGGAACCGGCATCCGACAGCCCCGGACCGACCAGGAGGCGGGCCGCGCACCGCGGCTCGACCGGACGCTGGGCGATGGCTGCCTCGGGCAGTGGGTAGTCGTAGGCGTCCATGGGTGCCGACGCCGTCGAGGCCCCCGGGCCCGTGGGGCCTCCGATCCGCTCCGACATGGTCACCATGGTGGCAGAACTCGCCGCAGGGCCCGGTCGACCGTACCCCGTGGCACCGCCCAGTCGGACAATCCGGCAGCGTCGCTCAGAGGAGCGTGGACTCGACCGGTGCCAGCCCCAGGTGGGCCCAGGCCCGGGGCGCGGCCACCCGCCCCCGGGTGGTTCGTTGGAGCAGGCCCTGCTGGAGCAGGTAGGGCTCGTAGGCGTCCTCGATGGTGTCGGGCTCCTCGCCGATGCACTGCGCCAGTGTGGTCAGACCGACCGGTCGACCGGCGAACCGCCGACAGAGCACATCGAGGATGGATCGGTCCACCTTGTCGAGCCCCAGCTCGTCGACCCCAAAGACCTCCAGGCCGGTCACCGCGGCATCGGAGGTGATGGCACCTTCGGCCCGCACCTCCACGAAGTCCCGAACCCGGCGCAGCAGCCGGTTGGCGATCCGTGGCGTCCCCCGGGACCGCTCGGCGATCCGCCTCGCCCCCTCCGCGTCGACGGGCACTCCGAGGATTCCGGCCGAGCGGATCACAATGGACTGCAGCTCGTCGACGTCGTAGTGATCGAGCCGCCCCACGAAGCCGAATCGATCCCGCAGCGGGCCGGCCACCAGACCGGTTCGGGTGGTGGCGCCTACCAGCGTGAACCGGGGCAGGTCGAGCCGGATGCTCCGGGCCGTGGGCCCCTTGCCAATGAGGATGTCCAGCTTGAAGTCCTCCATGGCCGGATAGAGGATCTCCTCGACCGACCGGTGGAGGCGGTGGATCTCATCGATGAAGAGGACGTCACCCTCCTGCAGGTCGGTGAGGAGGGCGGCCAGATCGCCGGCCCGCACCAGGACCGGCCCCGAGGTGATGCGCAGGCCGACGCCCATCTCCGCGGCCACGATGCCGGCCAACGAGGTCTTGCCCAGACCGGGGGGGCCGGCGAACAACAAGTGGTCGGCCGGCTGATTCCTCTTCAGGGCGGCTTCGATGACGATCTGCAGATGCTCGGTGAGCTGCCCCTGGCCGACGAACTCGGCCAGTGTCCGGGGCCGCAGGCCGGCGTCCTCGGCCTCCTCGGCCGGTGCCGCCTCGGGATCGACCGGTCGGACCTCGTCGCTGGTGCGGACCCCGGCACCGGGAAGGTCGGCTCCCTCGCCGGCCAGTACCTCTCGTCGCGCCTGGGGGGTCATCGGTTGCGGGCCAACTCCCGCAGCGCCGAACGGACCATCTCCTCCACGGGACCGTCCTCGTCCACGGCATCGAGCGCCGCCCGGATCTCGTCGGGGCCGTAGCCCAACTCGGTGAGGGCGGCGCGTACCTCGCCGCGGCTGGAGGTCGCGGCGATGCCAATAGGTCCCGGCTCACCCAGTGACGGGAGGTCCAGCCGGGCCTTCAGCTCCAGCAGCAGGCGGGCGGCGGTCTTCTTCCCCACCCCGGGCACCTGGCAGAGGGTGTCTACGTCGTCCTCCAGGACCGCGGTGGACAGGGCGGCGGGTGACATCGACGACAGGATGGCCAGCGCCAGGGACGGCCCCACCCCGTGGGCGCCGAGCAGGGCTTCGAAACACCGCCGCTCGTCGGCGTGGGCGAACCCGAAGAGCACGATGGCGTCCTCGCGCACATGGGTGTGCACGTGGAGGAAGACCTCACGGCCCGGGCCGCCGATTCCGGCCAGCAGGGAGGTCGTCACCGACACCCGGTAGCCGACCCCGCCGACCTCGACGATCACCTCGCCGGGAGCGGGCCGGTCCACGAGGACACCGCGGAGCGATCCGATCACGTGGGCACCGGGGCCGACGGCGGCCGAGAGTTCGGGGCCGTGGCCGCGGCCACGGCCCGGCGGAGGGGCTGGGTGGTCAAATGACAAGCGGCCAGAGCCAGGGCGTCGGCCACGTCCGGGGGGCGGGGCGGGGCGGACAGTCCGAGCACCTGTGCCACCATCCGCTGCACCTGCTCCTTGGTGGCCGATCCGTAGCCGACCACCGCCTGCTTGACCTCGTTGGCCGTGTACTGGGCCACTTCGCATCCGGCTTCGGCGGCGACCACCATGGCCACCCCGGCGGCCTGGCCGGTGGCCATGGCCGTGCGGGCGTTGACCTGGAAGAACACCCGCTCCACCACGACGGCGGTCGGGCGGAATTCGGCTACCAGGGCCCGCAGCTCCTCGGACAGCGTCCGCAGCCGCTCGGGCAGCGGCATCGTGGGCTCGGTCGAGACGACTCCACCGGCCACCGCGGACAGCCCTCCGTCCCGGCGGGTGACCACGCCGTACCCGCACCGGGACAAACCGGGGTCGATCCCCAGGACGAACATGCGTTCGACGTTAGCCCGATCGGAGCCCCAGGGGTGGGATGGCCCCGGGGGCACCCTCACCCTTCGTAGGCGGCCATCACGGCATCGGGGATGTCGAAGTTGGCGTAGACGTTATGGACGTCGTCGTGGTCGTCGAGGGCCTCGAGGAGGCGGAGGACCTTCTTGGCCTCTGACTCCGAGGACACCTCGACGGTGGTGGTGGGCACCATCGACAGCTCCGAGCTGCCGGGCTCGAGGCCGGCCTCCTCCAACGCCGAGTGCACCGCCGCCAACTGGGCGGGGTCGCTGGTCACCAACCAGCGCTCCCCCTCATCGGCCAGGTCCTCGGCTCCGGCCTCCATGACCACCTCGAGCACCCGCTCCTCGTCGAAGGTTCGGGGCACGGCGAGCACGCCTTTTCGCTCGAATTGCCAGCTCACTGCCCCCGGCTCAGCCATCGACCCGCCGTTCTTGCTGAAGAGGTTGCGGATTTCGGCACCCGTCCGGTTCCGGTTGTCGGTGAGGCACTCCACGATCACGGCCACCCCGGCCGGTGCATAGCCCTCGTAGGAGATCGACTCGTAGCGCACCCCTTCGAGCTCGCCGGAACCCCGCTTGATGGCCCGTTCGATGGTGTCGATGGGCACCGAGGCATCGCGGGCCTTGGTGTACATGGTCCGGAGGCTGGCGTTGGCGGTCATGTCACTACCGCCTTCGCGCGCTGCCACCTCCACCTGCCGGATGATCTTGGCGAACACCTTGGCCCGGGCCGCATCCTTGGCGCCCTTCTGGTGCTTGGTGGTGGCCCACTTGGAGTGTCCCGACATCGACTTCGCTTCTCCTGATCGGTTACGGCTGGCCCAACATGGCCAGGAACAGCTCATGCAGCCTACGGTCACCGGTCAGCTCCGGGTGGAACGAGCTGACCAGCACCGGTCCCTGCCGACACAGGACCGGTTGGGGCCGGGAGTGGTCCGGGGTGGCGGGGAGGGCGGCGAGGACCTCGACCCCGGCACCGACCTGTTCCACGACCGGGGCCCGGATGAATACGGCGTGCACCGGGGCGCCGGCCAGGCCGGCCACATCGAGTTCGGTCTCGAACGAGGCCCGCTGCCGACCGAACCCGTTGCGCCGCACGGCCAGATCGATCCGTCCGAAGTGTTGCTGGTCCTCCCGACCGTCGAGGATGTCACTGGCCAACAGGATCATCCCCGCACAGGTGCCGAAGACGGGCAACCCGTCACCGAGGGCCGCGGCCAGAGGTTGCCGCAGCCCCGAGGAATCGAGCAGGAGCGAGAGGGTCGTCGACTCGCCCCCGGGCAGGATCAGCCCGGTCAGGCCCCTCAGATCCGCTGGCCGACGCACCAGGCGGACCGGCTGGTCCAGCGCCTCCAGTGTGGCCACGTGTTCTCGCACATCACCCTGGAGGGCGAGTACCCCCACCGTCATCGGCGGGCTGCCGCGATCGACCAGCCCGCGGCCGGGTCACCAACCACGCTCGGCCAGGTGCACCCCGAGCGTCGACATCTCCTGCCCAGGCATGGCCTCCCCCAGCCCGGTGGAGACCTTGGCCACCAGGTCGGCGTCGGCGTAGTGGGCCGTGGCCTCCACCACGGCGCGGGCCATCTGGGCCGGGTTGCCACTCTTGAAGATGCCCGAGCCGACGAAGACGGCTTCGGCCCCCAGCTGCATCACCAGGGAGGCGTCAGCCGGAGTGGCGATGCCTCCGGCACAGAACAGCGGTACCGGCAGCTGTCCGGTGGCGGCGATCTCTTGGACCAGCCCGATGGGGGCGGCCAGCTCCTTAGCCCAGCCGTACTGCTCAGCCGGATCGGCCTGGGTGATCTTGCGCACGTCGCCGAGGATGGACCGCAGGTGTCGAACGGCCTCCACGATGTTGCCGGTGCCCGCCTCCCCCTTCGAACGGATCATGGCGGCCCCCTCGGAGATGCGACGCAAGGCCTCCCCCAGGTTGGTCGCACCGCACACGAAGGGGATCTCGAAGCCCCACTTGTCGATGTGGTGGGCCTCATCGGCCGGCGTGAGGACCTCACTCTCGTCGATGTAGTCCACCCCGAGGGCGGTCAGGACCTGGGCTTCGGCGAAGTGGCCGATCCTGGCCTTGGCCATCACCGGTATGGTCACCGCGGCCTTGATTCCTTCGATGAGGGCCGGGTCGCTCATCCGGGCCACGCCACCGTCACGACGGATGTCGGCCGGGACCCGTTCGAGGGCCATGACAGCCACCGCCCCGGCGTCCTCGGCCACCTTGGCCTGTTCGGCGTCGACCACGTCCATGATCACACCGCCGCGAAGCATCTCGGCCAGGCCCCGCTTGACGGTGAACGTCCCGGTGGGACGGGCGCCGCCCCCTGGCGAACGTGCGTCCGTGCTGGTGTCGGGGTGATTCGGGGATTCGGCCATGTCGGCCATTCTACTCCCGCCGTCCCTGGCCACAGCCCGGCGAGCTCCGGACGTGACGACGGCCGCCCCCCAGGGGACGGCCGTCGTCGGCCCTTCCGGATCGTTGCCGCGGGGCTACACCTGCAGGGTGGCCTCGGTCTCGATCTCGATGTCCACCTTCTTGGCTACGACCAGCCCGCCGGCCTCCATGACCGCGCCGAACGCCACGCCGAAGTCTTCGCGGTTGATGGAGGTCTTGGCACTGAACCCCACCCGGTGATTGCCGTAGGGGTCCTTCACCACGCCTTCGAGGGTGGCATCCAGGGTCACCGACTTGGTGACGCCGCGGATGGTCAGGTCGCCCTGGACCTTCCACTCGGACGCCGACTCCGGGGTGATCGAGGTGGTCACGAAGGTCCACGTCGGGTGGTTCTCCACATCGAAGAAGTCGTTGGTGCGCAGATGGTTGTCCCGATTCTCGTCCCGGGTGTTCACGCTCCCGGCCTGGATCGTCACCGAGACCTTGGAGTCCTCGGGCTTCTCGGCCAGCTCGAGGGTGCCTTCGAAGGTGTCGAAGGAGCCTCGTACCTTGGACACGGCCATGTGACGGACGGTGAAGCCCAGCGTGGTGTGCATGGTGTCGAGGACATAGGTCCCCACGGCCGGGTACTCCACTCCGTCGACAGTCCTACTGGTCACTTCGGTCTCTAGCGACATGGCAACTCCTTGGATCTCGTGGGCCAGGCGCCTCGTGCACCCGACTACTGCTTGCACAAACAACTATATCACAACTATTTGTACTCGCAAGTACCTTGGTGACGCCTATACAATGCTGGTATGGCACGAGCGCAGGCTTTCGACGACGAGCGACTGACCACCGTGGGGCTCCTGTTCGAGTCGGCCTCCGGATTGAGGCGGGTGTTCCAGCACCGTCTCGAAGAAGGCCAGTCCCTCTCCACCCAGTCCTTCGACGTCCTCATCCGGCTGGCCCGGAGCCCGGGATCGGAGCTCCGGATGAGTGAGCTGGCCGCCCAGAGCTCCCTCACCCCGAGTGGGCTGACCCGCTCGGTGGACCGACTTCAGGACCAGGGCCTGGTGGCCCGCCGGGTGTGCCCCGAGGACCGGCGGGGCTCGTTCGCCGTGCTCACCCCGACCGGGCAGGCGCTGATGGACCGGGCCATCCCTGAGCACATCGCCCACGTCGACGAGGTGTTGAGCAACCTCTTCACGCCGGGGGAAGAAGAGACGCTGGCCGCCCTGCTGCGCCGGCTGCGTGACCACCTCTACGACACCAACGCCGAGTGGGGACTGACCCACGAAGAGGGCGACGCCTGCCCGGGACCCGAGTAGTCCCGTCCGGGCTGCCGGCCGGGACGGCCGTCAGGACAGCGACTGGGCGGCGGCGCGGACCCGGGTGTCGTCGAGGTTGCCCTCTACCGGCTGCCCGGCGGGCAGGCCGACCACCGGGTCGACCCACAACCACCGGGTCAGCGAGGCCGTGCGGCCGCGTCCGGGCGGCCAGGGACCCGCCCGATCCGGCCCTGCAAGCATGGACTCCAGCGCCGATCCGATGCCGGGCGGATAGCGGACCACCCCGGCCGCCCTCTGGTCGGCGTCGAACTCCCGACCACGGCCCACGAGGGTGTGCACCCGCTCGACGGTCGAGGGCAGGCCGAGCACGACCGAGCAGGGGGCCAGCACGGCGACGGCCACCGTGGCCAGGACCGTGTCGTGGCGCTTCACGTGCACCAGCTCGTGGGCCAGGACCCCTTCCAGCTCCACCAGGGTCAGCGATCGGTCGAGGGCGCTGGTCACGATGAGCGTCGCCGTGGTCGGGTCCCGGCCGATGGACATGGCGTTCGGCACAGGACTGTCCACCACGGCGATGGCCGGCTGGGGCAGGCCCATGGTGGCGCACAGGCCATCCACCAGATTGTGAAGTCGGGGTCGGTCCGCCTCGCGGCTGGGCTCCGCTCCGAGGGACCGGAGCACGGCCCCGGGCGCCCGCTGCCACAGAAACACCAGCATGGCCCCGGCCACGACGACGAACGCCAGCGCCGCCACGTACACGGGAAGCCCCAACCCGGCCAGCACGGCGCCGACGATCACCCCGATGACGAGGGCCGGCCACAGGCACAGCCGAATGGCACGGCGATGATTGGCCCGGATGGCAGTCGACTCCTCGTTGCCCTCCCTGCTGCGCTCGACCGTGGCCACCACGGCCGCCTGGTCGGCCGGACGCGTCGACCGGTCGCCGCTCCCCTCCCTCGACCCCTGCCGCTGACCGCCCCCGCCGGATCCGGGCCGAGACGAGCGGCTCCCCGAAGCGCCACGCCCCCCTCCCCCGCCGCTTCGGGAACCACCTCCGCCAGTGCGATTCCCACCCCCCGATCCGCTCCGGCCGGCGCCTGAGCCTGGAGTGCCCGGGGCACTCCGCCCGCCACCGCCCCCTGAGGAACCGGACCGGTTCCGGTTCCGGTTGCGATTCCGACTGGCTGGCCCCCCGGACCCAGCCGAGCCGCCGCCGCTCGGTCGAGGCCCAGGGTCCGAGCCCTCCCCGGCCGAACCACCGGGCCGGCCCTCCGGGCCGCGTGGTCCGCTCTGTTCGGAAGCATCCATGGTCCGAGCAGTGTACGACCGCTCAGGGCGGGGGCCGGACCACCACCGAGCGGTACCGGCTCTCGTACCATTCGGCCAGGCGCTCCATCGACCAGTGGCCTGCCCACGCCTCGCCTCCGTCCAGCCATGCCCGCCGCCGGTCCCGGTCGCTGAACTGACCGTCGGTCAGGGCCCGTTCCAGCCCCTCGGTGAGGGCCGGGACATCGTCGGGGGGCACCAGCAGGGCATGGCCTCCGGCGGCCTCCCGGTAGCCGTCGATGTCACTCGCCACCACCACGGCGCGGGCGGCCATGGCCTCGACCAGGACCATGCCGAAGGACTCGCCGCCCAGTGAGGGGGCACAGACCACGTCGGCTGCGACCAGCCGACGGACCTTCTCCTCCTCGGTGAGGACGCCGAGCCACCGGAGATCGGGCGCGTCGGGGTGGCGCCGGCGGAGGATGGCTGTCTCGGGACCGTCCCCGGCCACCCACAGGGTGGGCCGAAGGAGGAGGGGACCCGTCGCCGCGGCCCGGTGCCGGAGCTGCTCGAAGGCGGACAGGAGCACCCCGAGCCCCTTTCGCTCCTCGTGCCGGCCGAGGAACAGCAGCGTGGGGCCGGCGACGGGCCAAGGCTCCACGCCCGAGTAACGGTCGACCTCGACGCCGTTGAACCCGACCTCGTAGGTCCCCCCGAGGGCGTCCTCGGCCGTGCTCTGGGCAGCCGGGGAGACGGCGCACCGGAGCACCAGCCGGCGGGCCAGCCGGCGGGTGACCGGCTTCAGGACCTCGTAGAACCAGCTCTGCCCACTCCGGTGGAAGGTGGCCATGATCGGGGGCAGCCGGCGATCCACCAAGAGGCCGTAGGGAAGACCGGGGGCGAACGGCTCGTGGACGTGGATCAGGTCGAAGCCGCCCGTCCGCAACGCCCGGAGTCCTCGCGCCACCGCCCGGACCGACAGCGCCACCGGGGCCACGGAGCCGTTGGCGGGCAGGGACACCGACCGTCCGGTGGCCACCACGTCGATCCCCTCGGGAGTGTCGGTGACCGCGTCCAACGGCGCGAAGACTGTGACCCGGTGACCCCGCCGGCTGAGGGCGCGGGCCAGCCCGGTCACCTGGCCCTGGACCCCTCCTGGACGGGACAGCGTGTAGGGGCAGACGAGAGCGAGCGTCAGGGCAGCAGGACGCTCGGGCCCAGACGGCTCCACCCGGGGTCAGTCCACAGTGGATCGGCGCTCACGGCGCCGACTCCACTTGACCCCGTACATGGCGTCGTCGGCCCGGCTCAGCAGCTTGGAGGGGTCGGTGTCGGGGTTGTCCACGAAGACACCCCCGACTGAGGCCAGTGCGGTGAGCGTCCGGCCGTCGATGCGGTAGGGCCGGGCCAGAGCGGTCGAGATCCGCTCATTGATGTGGAGCATCTCCTCCTCGCCGCTCTCGATGTCGCAGACCACGACGAACTCGTCGCCGCCCAGCCGGGCCACCGTGTCCGACGGCCGGACCAGCGCGGAAAGCCGGCGGGCTACGGCGATCAACATGTCGTCACCCACATCGTGGCCCAGGACGTCGTTGATCTCCTTGAACTCGTCCAGATCCAACAGGAAGACGGCCACGCCGCGCTGCCCGTCCCCGGAGCCCTGGCGGTCGCCGGGAGCTGCGGAAGCCTCGACGGATCGGGCCAGGCCATCGATGGCCTGCTGGAGGCGCTCGGCCAGCAGGGTCCGGTTGGCCAGTCCGGTGAGCGGATCGTGAAGGGCCAGCTCGGCGAGGCGCTCCTCGTTGAGCTTCTGCTCGGTCACATCGTGCATAGCCACCACCGCGCCCAGCATCCACCCTCCGTCGTCCACCAGGGCCTGACCGTTCACACTCACCTTCCGGCGGTCGCCGGCCTCTGACTTAAGGATGATTTCGATGTCGCGCAGCTGCTCGCCGGACATGGCTCGGATCAGCGGGTTCTCCCGCGGTGCCATCGGCGAACCGTCGGACCGGCGTAACCCCTGGTCGGTGGGGATCCTCCCGATGGGATCGGACTCCTCGGTGAGGCCGTGCAATCGTCGGGCGGCCGGATTGAACACAGTGATCCGGCCCTCGGCGTCACAGGCCACGATGCCCTCCTCGAGCGTGTCCAGGAGCACCTGGAGGAACTGCTCCTCGCGTCGGAGCTCGGCGGCGGCCTGCCGGGCGGCGGTGATGTCGCTGAACGAGGCGATGGCCCCGGTGACCTGTCCCTCCCCGGTGGTCATGGGTTGGATGTTCAGCCGGACCCACAGGGATGGGCGCCCACGGCGATGAAGTCCGAGTACCGCGCCGACGGCCCGCCGACCGTCCCGCAGGCTGACCAGCACCGGATGGTCGGCAACGCCCACCGGCTCGCCGTCCCCGTCCGTCAGCTCGATCCCCTCGGCCGCGCCCCGGGCCAGCAGGAGCTCCAGAGGCTGTCCGACCACCCGGATCCGCGGAGCCTCGAACATCACCTCGAAGGCCTCGTTGACCCGTGCCACGGTGCCGGCGGCGTCCACCATCAACACCCCATCGGCCAGCGAGTCGATGATGGTGGCCTGGCGGCGGTCCTCGTCCCGGACCCGCTGCTCCAGCTGCTTCCGGCTGGTGATGTCCCGGATGTTGACCACGATCCCGTGGATGGGATCCGACAGGTGGTTGATCGCCACCACGTCGAGGTCGATCGTCGTCCCGTCGGCCCGCACCGTCTGCATCTCCAGGGAGATCGAGAGCCGCCGCCGCGCCACCAGGTCAGCGAAGAGGGCCCGCACCGGTTCGATGCTCAACGAGTCGAAAAGCCCGAAGGCGTCCTGGCCGATCGCCCCGCTGGTGTCGTAGCCGAACAGCCGCTCGGCCGAGGCACTGACGAACAGGAACCGTCCGCTGGCGTCCACCACGGCCACCACGTCAAACTCGTGCTCGTTCAGTGCGTGGAACCTGGGCTCGGTGCCCGGGGCCGCGCTGCCGTTCCCGTTGCGGTCCCGCCATCCGTAGTGGCCCCACGGGCGACGCTCGGGACCCGGTGGCGCAGACCGCCCAGGGCCGTGGGCCACCTCGTTGAAGTCCACGTCTCCGGGGAGGGGGTGGCTCTCGAACTTGGTCATGCCGGCTCAACGGGTCGGTCGGCCAGCCACAGGGGCTGGAAGACGTGCCACTGGTCCGGGGCCCGCAGGATCAGTCCCTCGAAGCGGGTGGCGATCTCCTGGGTCAAGCGGGCCACGTCTCGGCGGAGGGAGCCCTGTCGGGTGGTGTCGAGCGGTGGCTCCACGATGGCCCGGTGATCCCGACCGGGTCCGCTGTATACCGCACCAGTCACCAGACGGGCTCCGGTCCGAAGGGCGAGGGTGGCCGGGCCGGCGGGCATGGTGGTGGTCTCGCCGAAGAACTCGACCTCGATCCCGTTGCCGGCCACGTCCCGGTCCGAGAGCAGCCCCACCAACTTCCCCTCCCGGAGCGCGGACATGACGGCGCCTCCCGACGAGGCGTCCAGAGGCAGGATGGTCAGACCCATGGCGGCGCGCTGCTCCACGAAGAACTCGAACAGCTCGGGCGGCTCGATCCGCTCGGCCACCGAAGTCATCGGAAGGTTCTGTGTGGCCAGAAAAGCGCCCCCATACTCCCAGCTCCCAACGTGCGGCAATGCCATGATGACGCCCCGGCCCAGGGCCACCCCTTCGGCCAGGTAATCAAGGCCCTGGACGAACGTCCGCTCCTCGACCTCGACGGGCGAGGTACGTCCCAACCGAGCCCCTTCGACCCAGTAGCGAGCGTAGGCCCGAAAGGACTGACGTGCCCAATGGTCGACCAGGGCCAGGTCGCCCTCGCCGGCACCAAGCACCCGAGCCAGGTTGGCCGAGACCATCCGGCGCTGTTGACCCCGCACGGCAAAGAGGAGGTCACCCACCCGGTTGCCCAGGTTCAGCGCCACCGGTTCGGGGAGCGCGGCGAGACAACGCGCCAGCGTGGTGTAGGTGCGGTAGACCGCCTGTCCCTGGTTCACGAGCCCTCGTCCCCGTTGAATAGGTGGCGGTCCGACTCAGGTGTGACGTCGACCGGTGCGCTGCCGCAGGCCCTGCCGGGCCTGCCGGGCACGCCAGGTGCGACCCGAGCGGCTGGCCAGCTCACCCTGGCGACGGGCCCGCCAGCGGGACGGGGTGGTCGACGAACGGCGGGTGCCGGCCCGCGCACCGGTACGGACACGACGCTGACGGCGGGGTGTGGCCACCGGGACCGGGGCCTCGGCCAGACGCCATACCTTGGCGAACCGTCCCACCGCCGTGGCCATGGTGAGGCCCAGCATGACCCAGAGCACCGGGACGAGGAACGCCGGGGAGAGGAAGCCGATGCCCAACAGAATCATCCGCTCGGCCCGCTCCATCAGCCCTCCCTTGGCCGAGATCCCGAGGGACTCGGCCTTGGCCCGCTGGTACGAGACGAGCGAGGTGGCCCCAAGCACGGCGAAGGGCAGGAGGACCAGGTGCGCGGGGTGGGTGCTCGCCAGGTACCAGGCCACACCGCCCAGGATGAGGGCGTCGGACACGCGGTCGGTGACCGAGTCGAAAAAGGCGCCGCGCACCGACGAAGTGCCAGACGCCTTGGCCACCGGGCCGTCCAACAGGTCGTGCAACCCGGTCAGGATGAGCAGGAGGATGGCCAGATGCAGGTGGCCGGTGCCGACGGCGACTGCGGTCGCCGTGGCCGAGATGAGGCCGGTGGCCGTCAGCATGTCCGCGGTCACGCCCATGCGCTGCAGTTTTTGGCCGACCGGACCCGTGCTCCGGTCAACCGCGCCGCGCCATCGCCCGTCAAACATACCGATCCTCCAAAAGGGTCAGACCAACCCTACCATCTGCTAGCTGGAGTGAGCAGTGGATGGTGGCCTGTGGCGCCCCCGGACGGCGTGGCTCAGGGGACCCGGGCCCAGCGGCCTGCGCTCCCTCTCCGGGCCGCCACGACGGCCACGAACGCGCCGATGGCCACCAGGAGCGATCCGAGCAGCCAATCTCCATCGAGGCAGGTGACAACGGCCAGGACCGCCACCAGTGGGAGGAGGCCTGCAGCTTACGGGCCCGAGGCCCGGGCCGGCCCCCGCCCCAGGTCGGACCGGGAGACTGCACGGGAAGGGCCTCAGAGCCTCAGTGGCCTGGTCGGGGCGAGGATCAGCTGCGGGTCGGACCGCCAGTCCACCCCGGCCACGTCGATGTACAGCTCGATCTCGTTGCCGTCGGGGTCGAGGATGTAGAGGCTGTGGGTCACGGTGTGGTCACTCGAGCCCACAATGGGCACACCCGCCTCCTGCAGGCGGGTCACCGCCTCGCGCAGCTCGTCGTCGGTGTCGCCGATCTTGAGGCCGAAGTGGTACAGACCCAGGTGACGTCCCCCCGGCTGCGGCGCGGCCTCGTCACCGACCTCGATCAGGAGCAGTTCGTGGTGAGTGCGCCCCGAGGAGAACGCGGCGGCCGGCACCCCGAGCTGGGTGGGGAAGGCGACCTCCCAGCCGAGGACGTCCCGGTAGAACGCCGCCGACCGCTGCACGTCCTTGACGTACAGGACGAGATGTCCGAGCTCCTTCACCTGCATGTGCTCATTCCCTTCACTGCTGCCGTCTGGCCCAACCCCGGTGGCGACGATTCGATTCCTGCCCGCCCGGCCGGCAGGCCGAAGGGGGCCCGGGCACGGGTCATCGCGGCCACGCTTCCTGCAGCCGCTCCCAGGTGACGGCGAGCGTCTGGGGGAGGACCCGGGTGCCGGCCACAGCCGTCATGAAGTTGGTGTCCCCGACCCAGCGTGGCACGGCGTGCAGGTGGAGGTGGCGGGGAATCCCGGCGCCGGCCGCCTGCCCCAGATTGGCCCCCAGATTGATCCCTTCGGGATCGAAGGCCGACTGAATCGCCGAGACGCCGCGTCGGAGGGCGGACCAGAGCTCGTCCCCCTCCTGGTCGGTCAGCTCGTCGAGCTCCCCGACATGACGGAGGGGCAGGACCATCAGGTGGCCGCTGGCGTAGGGATAGGCGTTGAGCACGGCGAAGGTGGTCGGCCCCACCCACAGCACCCCGTTGTCAGCGGACGGAGGCCCGCTGGCGGCGATCCGGCAGAACACGCACCGAACGCCCTCGGGGACGGGGTCGTCGGGGGACGCGGTCCCGACCGAGGTGACATACTCACTCCGCCACCCCGCCCAGAGGTGGTCGAGGGTCACGCCGACGCTTCGGGGAGACGACGCTCAGCGATCTCGGCCTCCAACAGCTCGGTGAACGAGGTCAGCTCGACCCCTCGGTCCGGACGGTCACTCCCCCGCCGGTTGACCCCGACGGTGCCGGCGGCGATGTCGTCGTCCCCGACCACCAGGATGTAGGGGATCTTCAGGAGTTTGGCCCGACGGATCCGGGCGCCGAGGGGCTCGTCGGCCGGGTCGACCGAGACCCGGACCCCGACTGCCTGCAGGCGGTCGGCCACCTTCTGAGCGTACCCCTCGTGATCGTCCCGCACACCGAGCACACGCACCTGTTCAGGTGACATCCAGGTGGGCAGCGCTCCGGCGTAGTGCTCGAGGAGTATGGCGAAGAATCGCTCCACCGTCCCGAACAGGGCCCGGTGGATCATGATGGGCTGGTGGCGGGCGTTGTCGGCTCCGATGTACTCGGCGCCGAACCGCTGCGGGGTCTGGAAGTCGAGCTGGATGGTGGACATCTGGTGGGTCCGACCGATGGCGTCCCGGGCCTGGACCGAGATCTTCGGTCCGTAGAACGCGCCCCCGCCCTCGTCGAGCACCAGGTCGAGACCCATGGCCAAGCCGGTCTCTCGCAGCGTCTCGGTGGCCTCCTCCCACTCCTCGGGAGTGCCGACCGCCTTGTCCTCGGGCCGGGTCGACAACTCGAGGAAGAAGTCTTCCAATCCGAAGTCGCGGAGGAGGGAGAGTACGAAGGTCAGGGTGGAGTGCAGCTCGCCGGCCATCTGCTCGCGGGTGCAGAAGATGTGGGCATCGTCCTGGGTCATCCCGCGCACCCGGGTGAGGCCGTGGACCACGCCGGACTTCTCGTAGCGGTATACCGTCCCGAACTCGAACAGTCGCAGCGGAAGCTCTCGATAGGAGCGCTGGCTGCTCTGGAAGATGAGCACATGGAACGGGCAGTTCATCGGCTTCAGGTAGTACTGCTGGCCGCCGTCAAGCTCCATGGGGGGGAACATCCCGTCGGCGAACCAGTCGAGGTGGCCCGAGGTCTCGAACAGTTCGGCCTTGGTGATGTGGGGGGTGGTGACGAACTCATAGCCGGCCGCCTTGTGCCGCTGGTACGAGTAGTCCTCCATCAGTCGCCGGATGGTCCCCCCCTTGGGATGGAAGACGGCCAGACCCGAACCGATCTCCTCGGGGAAGGAGAACAGGTCCAGCTCGGCTCCCAGCTTCCGGTGGTCCCGACGCTCGGCCTCGGCGCGACGGCGCAGGTGGTCGGCCAGGGCCTTGTCCGACTCCCAAGCCGTTCCGTAGATCCGCTGGAGCTGCTGGCGCTTCTCGTCACCCCTCCAGTACGCCCCCGCCACCCGTTCCAGAGCGAAGTGACCCAGTCGGCTGGTGCTCGGGACGTGGGGCCCCCGACACAGGTCGGTGAAGGCGGGCGAGTTCCAGTACGTCGAGACCTGGGCGGCCGCGCCTCCCTCGGCCGGAGCGTCCACCTCGTCGTGACCGGCGCCGACCGCTTCGATGATCTCGCGCTTGAACGGCTGGTCGGCAAAGAGGGCGAGGCCCTCGTCGATGGAGTGCTCGTGGCGGATGAACGGTTGGTCTTCGGCCATGATCTCGCGGATCGTGGCCTCGATCCGCTGGAGGTCATCGTCGCTGAAGTGGGCACCCCCGGGTAGCTCGAAGTCATAGTAGAAGCCGTCCTCGATGACCGGCCCGATGGCGTAGTGGGCCCCCGGCCACAACCGGAGCACGGCCTGGGCCAGGACGTGGGCCGTCGAGTGACGGAGCACCGCACGGCCTCCCTCGGACTCGGCCGTCAGGACCGTGACCTGGCGCGCCGTCCCGCAAGGGCGCGTCAAGGTCGACCTCGGTGCCGTCGAAGGTGGCGGCCACCGCAGCGCGGGCCAGACGGGGACCGATGGACTCGGCGAACTGGAGGGCGGTGGTGCCGGCGTCGAACTCCTTGGTCGAACCATCGGGAAGTCGGACGCTGACGGCTGCCATGGGTGTGCCTCTCTCCTTCGGGGTGCGCGTGGGTCGGGTACTGCTCCGCTCCGGCCCAGATCGGCCGGGATCTACAGGGTAACGCCGAGGAGTGCCGCTCCCGCGCCCACCGGACGGCCCGCCGCGGCCTCGGCGTCCAGCGCAGCGACGGCGCCGGGAGTATCGAGGTCGTCATCGAGGCGTGACCGGACCAGGTCCAGTCCCCGATCACCGGCGGCGTCCGCCGCGGCGACTGGCGGTGCACTGCGCCAAGCCTCCAGCCGGGCCGAGGACCGGGGCATGTCACGGTCGGTCCACTCCCAGTCGGACCGGTAGTGGTGGTCGAGTAGTGCCAGACGGACGGCCGTCGGCTCCCACTCCTTCACCAGATCGCCCACGAAGACCAGGTTTCCGAGGGACTTGGACATCTTGGTGCCCTCCAGCCCGACCAGCCCCACGTGCAACCAGTGACGGACGAACGGCCTGCCGGTGACCGACTCGGACTGGGCCGTCTCGCACTCGTGATGGGGGAAGACGAGGTCTCGACCGCCTCCGTGCACATCGAGGGTCTCGCCCAGCTCGCGCAGGGCCAACGCCGAGCACTCGATGTGCCACCCCGGGCGGCCGGGGCCCCAGCGAGACTCCCAGGAGGGCTCGTCGGGAAGGGAGGGCTGCCACAGGACGAAGTCCAGCGGATGGCGCTTGTTGGGGTCGTCGGGGTTCCCGCCGTGCTCCGCGGCCATGGCCAGCATGGTCGACGGGTCGAAGTGGCTCAGGGCGCCGAAACGCTCATAGGTAGTCACGTCGAAATAGACCGCGCCACCGGCCTGGTAGGCGTGCTCCGAGTCGAGCACCGAGCCGATGAGGGTCAGGATCTCGGCGATGGCCGAGGTCGCACGGGGCTCGGAGTATGCCGGGATGAGTCCCAGCGTGGCCATGTCGGCGTCGAACCGGGCGATCTCCTCTGCGGCCAGGTCGAGGTAGTGGACTCCGAGTTCCCGGGCTTTGCGCAGGATGTCATCGTCCACGTCGGTGACGTTGCGCACGCACCGGGTCTCGTGGCCAAGGTCGCGCAGCCGCCGCTGGAGGACATCGAAGGTCAGGTACACCTGGGCATGGCCGAGGTGGGCCGAGTCGTAGGGGGTGATGCCGCACGAATACAGCGTGACCACCGGGCCGGCCTCCAAGGGCACCACCGTGCGTCGCGCCGTGTCGTAGAGCCGAACTACTCCCCCGTCCACCTGATCAGCCTCCACCCTGGCCAGTTCAGTGGGGGCCGTAGCCGGCCAGCTGAACGGCGGCGTGCACCTTGTGACGGATGTTGATGGTGATCAGTACGGCGGTGAAGGCCTCGATGGGGGCCGCCTGGGCCAGGCTGCCGGCGTCGACTCCCCGGAGGCCCTCGATCCGGTTGACCAGGGCCACCGTGGCCTCGGTGGCGGCCGGATGGTCCGAGCACACCAGCACGTCGGCCACCACCGGGGTGGTCAGCTTCTCCATCTCGGAGGCGGGTAGGTGGTGGAAGGACGCCGACACCAGCGAGTCGGGCAGGGCGGCCTGGACGGCGGCGGCCACCGAGCCCCGGGGCGGCACCAGCGCCAGAAACTCCCGGCCCTGTTTGGCCAGGGCATTGGCCATGGACACCACAACCTTGCCTCGCAGCGACCCGGCCAAGGGCTTCACCGTGGCGATGGCGCTGTCCCACGGGGTGGCGACGACCACCAGGTCGGCTGTCGCCGTGTCCTCGTTCGACGCCCCGGCGACGGTCAGGCCATGCTCCGACCATGCCGCGTTCAGTTCGTCGGCGATGCCGGCCGCCCGCTCGGCATCCCTGGAGCCGATGACCACGTCGTCCCCGGCTGCGGCCAGCCGCACGGCCAGTCCACGGCCGGCCGGACCGGTCCCTCCCAGAATTCCGATTCGCATCTGCCTACCCTTCCACACGGACCCGTCGCTGCTGGACGGGAGCATGACGATAACCTGACCCGCTGATGGGACTGCTCGAGGGTAAACGGATTCTGGTCACGGGCGTGCTGACCGACGCGTCACTGGCCTTCGCGGTCGCCCGCTCGGCGCAGGCTGAAGGGGCCGAGGTGGTGCTGTCCGGGGCCGGTCGGGGTCTGTCCCTGACCCGCCGTACGGCCCGGAAGCTGCCGGTCGAGGCCGAGGTCCTGGAGATGGACGTGACCGAGCCCGACCAGCTGGTGGCCGCCGCCGAACTCCTCTCGGGCCGTTGGGACCGCATGGATGGGATGCTCCACGCCATCGGCTTCGCCCCGCCCGAGTGCCTGGGGGGCGACATGTTCCAGGCCGGCTGGGATGAAGTGCAGGTGGCCCTGCACGTCTCCGCCTATTCGCTGAAGGCCCTGGTGGAGGCGTTCCGACCCCTTCTGGTGGCAGCAGGTGTCGACGGGGGGCCCGGGGCGTCGGTGGTCGGCTTGGACTTCGACGCCACGGTGGCCTGGCCGGCCTATGACTGGATGGGGGTGTCCAAGGCCGCGCTCGAGTCCCTGTCCCGCTACCTGGCTCGTGACGTGGGACCGGACCACATCCGGGTGAACCTGGTGGCGGCCGGCCCGGTCAAGACGCTGGCCGCCAAGTCCATCCCTGGCTTCGCTACGTTCGAGGACACCTGGGCCGACCGGGCCCCGCTCGGATGGGACGTCCTTGACACCGATGTGGTGGCCCGGGCCTGTGTCGCCCTCTTCTCCGACCTGTTGCCGATGACCACCGGCGAGATCATTCACGTCGACGGCGGCGTCCACGCCACCGGGGCCTGACCGTGCCCACCGGCGACCAGCTGCGGACCTTGATCACCGGCTATGTCGCCACCATCAACGGCCGGAATCCCCAGGCCATCGCCGCCCTCTTCACCGAGAACGCCGTCCATGCCGATCCGGTCTCCAATCCCCCCAACCTGGGAAGGGAAGCCATCGCCACCTTCTTCGAGAACGGGATCGCCGCCAGTGACGGATGGACGTTCACGGCCAAGGCCGTGCACACGTGCGCTCCTGCGGTGGCGGTGGAGTTCGCCATCGCCGTAGACACCGGCGGTTCGATGATGACCATCGAGGGGGTCGAGGTCTTCGTGGCCGATGACGATGGGCTGTTCTCCTCGGTCCACGCCTACTGGGACGAGGCCGACCTCGCCTTCGGGTGAACAGGGAGGGACATGACCGATTCCGGACGGCAGCTCGGCAACCTGATGGCCCGCTACACCGAGCTCATCGACAGCGGCGACTTCGAAGGCGTCGCCGACCTCTTCGGCCGAGCCGCCGTGGGCGTGGGTGAGAACCTCCTCACCGGCCGCGACGCCATCCGGGACCTCTACACGTCGACCACCCGCCGGTATCCGGACGGGACACCCGGCACCAAGCACGTGATCAGCAACCTGCACGTCGAGATCGACGAGGACGGGGGCACGGCGGGGGCCCGTTCGTACTGGACGGTCCTCCAGGCCGTGCCCGGGCTGCCCCTCCAGCCCATCCTGGCCGGCCGCTACCACGACCGGTTCGCTCGGGACCAGGACGGCTGGTACTTCGTCGAACGTCAGTACCTCATCGACCTGGTCGGGGACGTGAGTCACCACATGCTCGGCGGGCTGCCCGACTGACCCAACCTTGACCGGCGGCCAACCGGCCCCTTAGGTTCCCTCCCGTCGTCGAACGCGAAGGGGAAGGCCGATGGCGCGACTGGACGGATCCGTGGCCGTGGTGACAGGCGCCGGATCGGGCATCGGTGCCGCCTGCGCCGAACGACTCGCCGCCGAGGGGGCGGTGGTGGTCACCCTGGACATCGCCGGCGACGTCGACCACCTCATCGACGTACGGGACGAGGCAGGCGTCGAGGCCATGTTCGCCTCGGTGGTACGTGAGCACGGTCGGGTCGACGTCGTGGTCAACGCCGCCGGTGTCATCGGCGGTGGACCCGTCCACCTCATCCCCGAGGAGGAGTGGGACCGAGTGGTCGATATCAATCTCAAAGGCACATTCCTCGTGGACAAGCACGCCTCAGTGCACATGCTGGCCCAGGGGAGCGGCTCGGTCATCAACATCGCCAGCATCGAGGGGCTGGAGGGCACCGAGGGCGGGAGCGCCTACAACGCCTCCAAGGGCGGCGTCGTCATGCTCACCAAGTCCATGGCCATCGACTACGGCCGCCGGGGGATCCGCGTCAACTGCATCTGCCCCGGCGGCATCGACACCCCCATGTTGCGGTCGGTGACCGATCTCGACGGCCTCAACGTCTACCAGGAGCGACTGAAGGAGGAGCATCTCCTCGGCCGGTTCGGCCGACCCTCGGAGATCGCCTCGGCCGCCGCCTTCCTGGCCTCCGAGGACGCGTCGTTCATTACCGGTCACGCCCTCGTGGTGGACGGGGGGTTCACCGCCGGACTCCGGGTGGGTCTCCTGGAACAGCTGGGCATGTGACCCGATCGGTCGTGGCTCAACCCGCCCACTCCCCGGCGCAGGATCCGGCGACACTCCGAGTACGCCCAACCGAGCCGTCGCTCCACCCGAGGGCACCAGACGTCCCCCACCGCCGAGGAGGCACCCCATGAGCACCGTGACCGTCAACGGACCCGAAGCCGCCCGCACCCTGCGGGACGTAGTGGCCGAGGAGTCGAGTGCGTCAGAGCGCGGCCGCACACTCACCGAGCGGACGGTTGCGGCCCTGTGGGACAGCGGACTCATGCAGTGGGCCAATCCCAGCGAGGCCGGCGGGTGCGAGCCGACGTTCGCCGAGATGATCGACACCTGGATCGAGCTGGCCTGGCAGGACGGGTCCCTCGGTTGGATCGGCATCGCCAATCTGCCCTCGGCGGCGGCGTGCGCGGCCTACCTTCCCGATGAGGGCTTCGCCGAGGTCTTCACCAGGCACGGCAACCGGGTGACCGCCGGAGGGCAGTTCTTCCCCAATGGACTCGGCGAGACCGTGGACGGTGGCTACCGGATCACCGGCGCCTGGAACTTCGGCTCGGGCACCGGACACGCCGAGTACGTGGCCGCGGGGTTCATGCCCACGGTGGACGGGGAGATGGTCCTCGACGATCAGGGCATCCCGCCGCTGTTGGTGGCGGTGATCCCCCATGAGGAGATTGTCTTCACCGACGGTTGGCACGTCCAGGGCCTGAAGGGGACGGGCTCCTACGACTACAACGTGACCGACCTGTTCGTCCCCGCGTACCGGACCTTCGAACTGTTCACCCGCACACCGTACCGAGGTGGGTCACCGGCCTTCCGAATGGGGCTCATGCCCGTCACCGCCGCCGGACACGCCTCATGGGCCCTCGGGGTCGCCAAGTCGATGGTCGACGATGTCACCGAACTGGCGCTCACCAAGGTCCGCATGGGGGACGAAGCCTCCATCGCCCACAGGACGTCGTTCCAGCGTGGCCTGTCGCACCACCTGGCCATGTGGAAGGCGGCCCGTCTGTTGGTCCTGACGACCTTCGCCGAGGTCGAACAGGCCGTGAAGAACGGGCAAGAGCTCACCCCCGAGCTCCGGGCTGAGCTGCGGGTGGCCGCCACTTACGCCACCGAGGCCAGCCGCGAGATCGTGCAGTGGGCCCACCTCGCCGCCGGCACCACCGCCATCCGCGAGGGGAGCCGCATGGAGCGGGCCTTCCGCGACATGTACACGGGGACCCAGCATGTCTTCATCGGCGAGAAGACCTACACCGACGCCGCCCGGATCCACCTCGGCCTCATCGAGGACCAGCTGGGCCTGTGACTGCGGTGGGGCCGTCGGCCGAGACCTGACGGCCCCACCTCTCGGCGGATCGCCTCAGAGCTGCAGGGACTTGACCTCGAGGAACTCCTCCAGCCCGAAGGCACCGAGCTCCCGGCCGTTGCCCGACTGCTTGTAGCCACCGAAGGGGGCCATGGGATTGAAACCGCCCCCGTTGACCTCGACCTGCCCGGTGCGCAGCTGCCGGGCCACCGATTTGGCCCGCTCGGGGTCACCCGACCACACGCCGCCGGCCAAGCCGTAGTCGGTGTCGTTGGCGATCTCGACAGCCTCCTCCTCGGTGTCGTAGGGCATGATGACGAGTACCGGACCGAAGATCTCGTCGCGGGCGATGGTCATGTCCCTGGTCACCGAGGAGAAGACGGTGGGCCGGACAAAGAAGCCCTGCTCGAGTCCCTCGGGCGCCTCGGCTCCGCCGGTGAGGAGGGTCGCCCCCTCGCCGATGCCCTTGTCGATGTAGTTGCGCACCCGGTCACGCTGCACGGCCGAGACCAGGGGACCGAGGCGAGTGGTCTTGTCGAAGGGGTCACCGGGGGTGTAGCTCTCGGCGGCCGTGAGGGCCAACTCCTCCGCCTCGGCCAGCCGGTCGCGGGGCACCAGCATGCGGGTCAGCGCGCTGCAGGTCTGGCCCGAGTTGGCATAGCACTTGGCCACCCCGTCGGGGACGGCCTTGGCCAGGTCGGCGTCGGCCAGGATGACGTTGGCCGACTTGCCGCCCAGCTCGAGGGCCACTCGCTTGACCGTGGCGGCCGCAACCTCGGACACTCGCTTGCCCGCCCGCGTGGAGCCGGTGAAGGAGACCATGTCCACGCCCGGGTGGCCGGCGATGGCTTCGCCCACGACCGGTCCGACCCCGGTCACCAGGTTGAAGATCCCAGCCGGGGCACCGAGCTCCTCGAAGATCTCCGCCAGGACGAAGGCATTGAGCGGAGCCACCTCACTGGGCTTGACCACGACCGTGCAGCCGGCGGCCAGGGCTGGGGCCACCTTGGCGGCGATCTGGTGGAGCGGGTAGTTCCACGGCGTGATGCAGCCAACGACGCCCACCGGCTCTCGCACCACCAGCGAGTTCCCCACTTCCTTCTCCCAGGTGAAGTCGGCGGCGATCGGGGCCATGGAGCCGAACGTGGCCATGGGCAGCCCCACCTGCACCAGCTGCGAGAGCACCTGAGGCATGCCCACCTCGTGGGTGATGAGGTCGGCCAGGCTCTCCATGCGGGCCCCCAGGGCCTCACTGACCTTGGTCAGGAGGGCCGTCCGCTCCTCGACCGGGGTGGCCGACCACGCCGGGAACGCCGCCCGGGCGGCCTGCACGGCGTCGTCGATATCTTCAGCCGTGCCCTCCGGCACGCTGCCGATCACGGCCTCGGTGGTCGAGTCGATCACAGCAATCGATCCCTTGCCATGAGGGGCCACCCAGGCTCCTCCGATGTACAGCTTGTCCCTGACCTCGGCCTGCATCGGCTCCATGATGATCCCTCCCTGACCTGCTCGCTTCCGCGGGCAGTGCTGTTCGACTGGTCCAGCCGCCACCTTAGGTGCCGTGGCCCAACGAGGTCGGCCGCCCGGGGTCCTCGCCCGGACCAATTGCATAACGCTTCCAATATAAGTACGCTTCGGGCCGGACGCTCGAGGGTCGGGTCGTCCCACGACCGGGGGAAAGTGTCGAAGACCCAGGAGGAACGGAAGGCCGAGACCCGCTCCCGCCTCCTCACCGCCGCCGCCCAGCTCTTCGCCGAACAGGGCATCGATGCGGTGTCGGTGGACGCAGTGGCTGAGTCCGCCGGCCGCACCTCGGGCTCGGTCTACGCCCACTTCGGCAGCAAGCAGGGCCTGCTGCTGGCGCTACTCGACTCGTGGAAGGACTCGGTACTGACCGTGCTCCTGGCCGAGGTCGCGGTGACCGAGTCGCCGCTCGGTCAGCTCGCCGCGGTGTGGAGCAACGTCGGCAGCGGCGCCGAGGACGGTCCGGCGTGGTCGCTCCTCGAACAGGAACTGTGGCTGCGTGCGGCCCGCGACCCGGAGGTGGCCGAGGTGCTCAGAGCCCGCAACGCCGAGGCCCGGGGTTCACAGCCCGTCGGCTCGCCGGCTGGGCCACTGCCGTCGACGCCCAACCCGTGGCCGGCCCCGCCGAGCTGGCCGTGCTGGTCAAAGCCCTCCTCACCGGCCTGGCCATGCAGCAGCGCCTCGAACCCGGATCGGTTCCCGACGAGCTCGCGCGTCCGGGGCCTGGCCGCCCTGCTCGGGATGCCCGGCGGCCAGCCAACGATCTCAGTCCGGAGGCCGTTCCGCCCCCGCGACGGCGCCTGTCCCGCCCAACACCCATCTCAGAAGCGGTACCGACAACTCACAAGGAGCGACACCATGAACACCGAGATCCGCCAGAAGCTCGGCATCGAGTTCCCCATCTTCGCCTTCACCCACTGCCGCGACGTCGTGGCTGCGGTGACCAATGCCGGAGGCATCGGCGTGCTGGGCGCCATCGGCTTCACCCCCGAACAGCTGGAGGTCGAGCTCACCTGGATCGACGAGCACGTGGGCGACCGGCCCTACGGGGTCGACATCGTCATCCCGGCCAAGTACGAGGGCATGGAGGAGATGGACCCCGACAAACTCGAGGCTCAGATCCGGGGGCTGGTACCACCTCAGCACAAGGAGTTCGCCATGAAGATCCTGGCCGACCACGGCGTGCCGGAGATCCCCGAGGCGGAGCGCAGCTCCAACGGGATGATCGGTTGGACGGCAGCCCACGCCGCCGGGCTGCTCACCGTGGCCCTGGCCCATCCCAACGTGAAGCTGATCGCCAACGCGCTCGGCACTCCCCCGCCCGACGTGGTGGAGCGCGTCCAGGGTGCGGGCCTGATGATCGGGGCTCTGGCCGGCTCGGTCAAGCACGCCCTCAACCACAAGGCCGCCGGACTCGACTTCATCATCTGCCAGGGTTCTGAGGGTGGTGGCCACACCGGCGACGTGGGCAGCATCGTCCTGTGGCCCGAGGTCGTCGACGCCGTCGCCCCCATTCCCGTCCTGGCCGCGGGCGGTGTGGGCAGCGGACGCCAGATGGCGGCCGCACTGGCCCTCGGCGCCCAGGGCGTCTGGTCGGGCACCTTGTGGCTGACCGTCGAGGAGGCGGACATCCCGCCCAAGCAGATGGAGACCTACCTGGCCGCCACCAGCCGTGACACGGTGCGGTCCCGCTCGTTCACCGGCAAGCCGTGCCGCATGCTGAAGAACGACTGGACCGACGCCTGGGAGGCCGAGGACACGCCTGACCCGCTGCCGATGCCGCTGCAGATGATGGTGGCCATCGAGGCCGTGTCCCGAGGCCACCGCTATCCCGAGCAGGCCAAGGACGTGAACTTCAACCCGTGCGGCCAGGTCATCGGGCGGGCCACCTCGGTCCGCAAGGCCAAGGACGTGGTCTTCTCCATGGTCGAGGAGTACGTCGAGGCCACCGAGCGCATGCAGGCCGGTCTCGCCGTGTGACCAGGGTTCCCCCGGCAGTCGGGCCTCCTCCGGCCTGCTGCAGCGGCCGTCCCCCACCCCTGGGGTCGGGGACGGGCCGACTACACTTCGCTGATGCGCACTCCGGTCCTGCAGCTGGAGAATCTCCGAACCGAATTCCGGATGCGGACCGGCCCCGTGGTGGCCGTGGACGGCATCACCTTCGACGTGAGCGAGGGCGAGAGTGTCGGAATCGTGGGCGAGTCCGGCTGCGGCAAGAGCACCACCGGGCTGTCCATCATGCGCCTGCTGCCCGGCACCGGCCACGTGACTGGGGGGACCATCTCCCTCCTGGGCCGGGACCTGGCCGGGCTGGACGAGAGAGCCATGCGGCAGGTCCGAGGGAACGAGGTGGCCCTCATCCCCCAGGACCCGATGACCTCCCTCAACCCCACCATGTCCATCGGGCGCCAGATCGCCGAGGGCGTGAAGCTCCACCGGGACGTCACCCGCCAGCAGGCCCGGCAGCGAGCCCCTCGAGGTCCTGCGGCTGGTGGAGATGCCCCAGCCCGCAGAGCGGCTGGACCAGTACCCCCACGAGCTCTCTGGAGGCCTGCGCCAACGGGTCATGATCGCCATGGCGCTGGCGTGTGAGCCCAAGCTCCTCATCGCCGACGAGCCGACCACCGCTCTCGACGTGACCATCCAGGCCCAGATCCTCGACCTCATCGACGAGCTCCGACAGCGACTGGCCATGGCGGTCGTCCTCATCACGCACGACATGGGCGTGATCGCCGGGCGCACCGACCGTGTGGTGGTCATGTACGCCGGGAAGGTGGCCGAGGAGGCCGAGACCGGTGAACTGTTCAATCGCATCCGCCATCCCTACTCCGAAGCGCTGCTGGCCTCGGTGCCCAAAGTGGACCAGAGCCGGGACCGGCGGTTGGCCTCCATCCCCGGTCTCCCGCCCGACCTCTCCCAAACCATCACCAACTGCCGGTTCGCCCCCCGGTGTCGCTACGCCACCGACCGCTGCCGCAGCGAGGATCCCCCGCTGGTCGACTCCGACGACCGTGGCGACCTCGTCCACCGCTACGCCTGCTTCCACCCGGTGGATCCGGTGGTGAGGCCCGGGTCGCAGAACACCGTCGACGGGGGTGGGACCCCGACGCCACCGGACGGGTCGGCCGCCGTCCCGATGTCAGCGGCCGAGGGCATCCGCAGTGAGGCCCTGGCCCGGGCCGAGCGGATCCTTGACGTCAGGACCTGGTCAAGGAGTTCCCGGTGCATGTCCGGGGCGGTCTTCCGCCGCCAGGTGGGCAGCGTCAAGGCGGTGTCCGGCGTCACGTTCACCATCCGCAAGGGTGAGACCTTCGGTCTGGTCGGCGAGTCAGGCTGCGGCAAGACCACGGTGGGACGGTTGTTGGTGTCCCTCGACCGGGCCACGTCGGGCTCGATCCGGTTTGAGGGCGACGAGATGTCCTCCCTCGGTGCCGCCGACCTCCGCAATCGGCGGCGCGACCTCCAGCTGATGTTCCAGGACCCCTACGCCTCGCTGGATCCCCGGATGCGGGTGGGCACCATCATCCGGGAGCCCCTCAAGGTGCACGGCGTCGGCTCCAAGGAGTCGCAGGAGGAGAAGGTCCGATCCCTCCTCGATGAGGTCGGGTTGAGTCGGACGTCGGTGGACCGGTATCCCCATGAGTTCTCCGGCGGCCAGCGCCAGCGGATCGGACTGGCTCGTGCCCTGGCCCTCGACCCCAAGATGATCGTGGCCGACGAGCCGGTGTCGGCCCTGGACGTGTCCATCCAGGCGCAGATCCTCAACCTGATGAAGGACCTGCAGGGTCGCCACGACCTCACCTACGTGATGATCTCCCACGACCTCGCCGTGGTTCGCTACATGGCCGACACCATCGGAGTGATGTATCTCGGCAAGATCGTCGAGCGAGGTCCGGCGGCCGAGATCTATGCCCGGCCGGCCCATCACTACACCAAGGGACTCCTCGACGCCGTGCCGGTGGCTGACGTGGCTGCGGCCCGAGCCAAGGCCCGGAAGGAGACCGCGGTGAAGGGCGAGCTCCCCTCGTCCATCAATCCGCCGTCGGGCTGCCGTTTCCGCACCCGCTGCCCGGCCGCCCAGGAGGTCTGTGCCGAGGTGGAACCGCTGCTCTCCGATTTCGGGAACGGTCACGTCGCCGCCTGCCACTTCCCCCTCCAGACGCCGGTGACCCTGTCCGCGGCGGGCTCGGCCTCCACGTCGTCCTGACCGGATACGGTCCCGTTTCCCCGGGATTCGCTCACCGCTGTTGCAGTCGGACCTCCAGGGAGTCCCGCAGCGCGTCGCCCACATAGTTGAACGCCACCACCACCAAGACGATGCACAGGCCGGCGGGGTAGATCTGCCACCAGTAACCGTTGCCGGCGGCATCCACCCCGTTCGAAAGCATGGTGCCCCAGTCGGTCTGGGGAGCGGGCACACCCAATCCCAGGAATCCGAGGGCGGCCAGCAACAGGATCGAGTCGGCCACCTGGAACGTGGCGAAGACCACGATGGTCCCCACCGAGTTGGGGATGATGTGACGGCCGATGATGCGGGACCGGCTCCCACCCATGACCCGCACGGCCTGGACGTACTCGCGGTTGCGCAACGACAGGGTCTCCCCCCGGATCAGCCGGGCCGGGACCAGCCAACTGACGAAGGCGATGACCACGATGAGCAACACCTCGGACTGGTGGTAGATGGTTACCAGGGCGATGAGGAGGAACAACACCGGGATGGACAAGAAGATGTCCACGATGCGCATGGCCAGCGAGTCGAACCAGTTGCCGAAGAAACCGGACATGGCGCCGTAGATGGTGCCGAACACGGTGGCCACGAGGGCGGAGGCGAAGCCCACGATCAGCGAGGCCTGCCCGCCGAACATCAGCCGGCCGAGGATGTCGAATCCTGATTCGTCGGTGCCGAGGGGGTACCCGTTGCCCGGCGGGGCGTTGTCCGTGGAGTTCTGCAGGGACAGCTGGGTGTTGGTCTGATTGGTCGGGTAGAGATGCGGGCCCACGAAGCAGAACAGCACGAAGAAGATGATCACGCCAAGGCCGACGACGGCCAGCTTGTTCTCACGGAACACCCGGGACATCTGAAGGAACACGCCTCCGGTGGTCCTCGCCTCGCCCCCGCGGGAATCGGCCCTCGCCGAGCGTTCCGCCGGTCATGGTGGGGCCGTGGCCGATGGGCAGCGGCGTGCGGTCTTCTTCGTCGTTGAAGATCGGGTCGGGACGGAAGTCTTCGGGCTCGCTCATCTCACTCCCCTCCCAGGCGGATCCGGGGGTCGGCCACGGCGTACAGGATGTCAGCCATCAGTGACCCGATCACGGTGGCCACAGTGATCACCAGGGTGGTCCCGAGCACCACCGGGATGTCGTCGTTGAAGGCCGACTGCACGGTGAGCAGGCCCATGCCGGGGTAGTTGAACACGTTCTCGACGATCAGGGCCCCGCTGACGATGGCCGGCAGCGACAGTCCGAGGAGGGTGAGCAGCGGGATGAGGGCGTTGCGCAGAGCGTGCCCGTAGAGCACCCTCCGGTTGCCCGCCCCTTTGGCCCGGGCCGTGCGGATGTAGTCCTCGGCCAGGGCGTCCATCATGGAGGACCGCATGTACCGACTGAACGACGCCACCGTGGTGGCCGCCAGGGTCACCACCGGGAGCACGAACGCCCGCGGGTCGGTGAAGACGGCCCACGCCGAGGCGTCCGAGGGCGGCGACACCGGGAACCAGTGAAGATCGAAGGCGAACCAGATGATCAGCAGCGTGCCCAGTAGGAAGTCGGGCATGGCGTAGAAGAAGAACGAGCTGCCGGTCAGCACGTAGTCGATGGGCTTGTTCCGCCGCACCACCTGGAGGATGCCGAGGGGAATGGCCACGATCAGTGAGATGAGCACCGAGGCACCGACCAACGTGAGGGTCTTGGGCAGGCGCTGGCCGATGACCTGGCGGACCCCCTCGTTGTACTTATACGAGTAGCCGAGGTTGAGGTGGCCGAAGATTCCCTCGATGTACCGCCAGAACTGGACCACGACGGGCGCGTCGAGGCCGTTCAGCCGGTTGAAGCGGGCGACGGCAGGCGGCGTGGCCTTCGGCCCGAGCACGGCCTTGGCCTCGCCCCCAGGTATCAGCTTGGCCAGGATGAACGTGATGAGAATCACGCCCAGGATCACGATGAGAGCCTGACCGATCCGCCGGAGGAGGAAGCCGGTCATCGCCTGTCAGCCATGGAATACGTCCTCTGGAGAAACGGGTGGGCGCAGAGGCATGACCCAGGCTCGGAGTGTAGGCCACCCGCCCGCGTCATCTGCCCTCGTCATGGCCCCGATCGATGGTCGACCATCGATCGGGGCCAGCGTGGTCAGTACCGCCAGTTCTCCGGCGTGATGGCCTGGAGGGGATTCTGGGGCAGGACACCACTGAGACTCTTCCGGATCTCGGTGATGGTGGTGACCTGGTTGGGCTGCCAGATGACCGGGAGCTGCTCAGCCAGGTAGTTCTCGTACTGGGTGAGCGGTGTCTGGGTCACGTTGGTGGCCGTGATGTTGGCGTCGTTGGTGGGATCGGAGTAATCCCCCGAGTTGGAGCCGGCCCCCGTCTGGAAGATCGCCTCTCCGGACGGGTAGAAGTCCGGGGCGAAGATCCAGCCCGCGCCCCAGTTCTCCAGCTGCCACGAGCACGACTTGCACGGGGTGGCGTTGCCGATGACCGTGTTGAACGACGCCTGCGAGAGGTTCATGTTGATGCCGGCCTGAGCCCAGGACGACTTCTCGGCATTCATCAACTGAGTGGTCGAGGCCGTCCCGGTGGCGAACTGGAGATTGAAGGACAGCTTGGCCCCCGAAGGAATGCCTGCACCACACTGGTTGGCCGCCGTGCCCGGGGCTTCACAAGTTGAGGTGCCGCCGGGAACGACCTTCCACCCATGGCTCTTCAGGAGTGAGATGGCCGTTGCCGGGTTGTACTTGTACGGGTTGTCCTGGACCTCCTGGGACACGAACGAGTTGGCCGGCGTCACCGGGACCGGACCGTACGTGCCCACGCCGTAGCCCTTGAAGATCTTCTTGATGTAGAGGGGCTGGTCGACCAGATACTGGACGGCCTGGCGGAAGTAGAGCTGATTGAAGATCTTGCCGGCCGCCCCCTTGGCGTGGAAGTTGTACGGGAAGTAGTTGATGGACCAGGTGTAAAGCGGGTCCATGGTGAAGTTGCCCAGCCTCGGGTTGTTGGCTCCGGCCTTCAGGGCATTGGTGGTGGGCTTGGTCACGTCCTGCACGGGCAGGTACCCCACGTCCACCTTGCCCCCGACCAAGGCGTTGAACTCGGCGTCGTCGGTCGTATAGGGCAGCTCGATGAACTTCTTCAACGTCGGCTTGACCGGGCCCGAATAGCTCGGGTTGGGCACAAAGGTGATGTTGCCCGAGGCGTTGAAGCTGGTCAGCTTCCACGGCCCATCGACCACCGCCCAGATCGGGTTGGTGGCGTAGGTGGACAGTGAGTTGTTGGCCGCCTTGGGATTGTTGGGGTCGTAGCCGGCCTGCTTGGACAGGAAGGTGTAGACCGCCTTGCACTGGGTGTCGACAGTGCCGAAGGCCCCGGCGGCGCAGCCCCCGGAGTTGGGTGCCCCGCCTTTGGCCGTGATGTCCCAGGCGTTGGGCATCGGTGTGATCTGGGACAGCTCATTGTAGGTGAACCAGTAGGTGTTGACCGGAGTGGTCAGGTTGAAGGTCAGCTGTGTCGGGCTGTTCTCGGTGATGGAGGCGACATCGTCGGGGAGGGCACCCGACGAGTACCCCGCCCAGTTGGCCTTCTCGGCGTGGAGCATGTTCATCCAGAACATGACGTTCTGCGCGGTTACCGTCTCACCGTTCGACCACTTGTAGGGGTCGAGGTTGATCGTGACCGATTTGCTATCGGTCGAGTACTGGGGGTTCTGGGCCAACGAGATGCGACAGGTTGAGGTTGGGGGTCGACCCGTTGCCAAACCAGTACAGCGGCCGGTACATCAGCTGCTGGAACGTCGAGATGTTGTAGACGCTGAAGAACGCCAGGCTCATGAACGGGAAGATGTAGTTCGGCTGCGCTTGAGGTAACTCCGCGTACGTCGCCGTGGTGGGCGTGGACGCACCGCTCGGTGTCGGGGCCAGGGTCAGCGTGCCTCCGACCACCGCCGCCAGTAGCAGCCCTATGCCGACGGTCTTCCGAACTCTCCCTGACTGGCGCATGCTTAATCCCCGTCTCTCTCTGGCGGCCGCCTGGGGCCACCCTCGCACTTGGAATCCAACTTCTACCCACTGATTACCCACCGGTAACGCTGGACCGTAACGCAATTGCAACGATGATGTAAGTCGTGTGGCGGTTCGTCACACTCTGTTCACACTTCGTCAATCTGCCACGTAATTGCAAGATCTACAGGAGGATTTCCTAAAGTTTCCGCATACGGTCCCAGTCTTTGCTTCGGTTACCGATAGCGATCTGTCGCAGCTCCACGTACCCTCACGCCTGGCTTCTCTCGCCCAAAATTTTCCGAGTTGACGCCGCTGGCCGCCGCAGTTGTAACCGAGAGACCCAACTGGGCCTCGGTGGCAGCGAAACCGAGCGCCTCGTACAGGCGGGCGGCGGGGCTGCCATCGTCGGCCACGATGACCAGCCGCCGAGCGCCCATCGAGGACAGGGCGACCGCCCCGGCCTTCGCGACCAATGCGGAGGCCAGTCCCCGCCTGCGGTAGGCGGTCCGGGTGCCGACGCGTTGATAGCGGGCTACGCCCCCGCCGTCCGAGGCGATGCCGACCACCGCGCACAGCACGTCGCCGTCGAAGGCCCCGAGGTACACGGTTCGCCCCTCGACCACCAGGCGGGTGGCCTCGGCCGTGCTCCGTCGCAGAAACGCGGAGTGACCCGGAGCCATTGGCCCCTCCTCCTCGCTCCCCTCGTGGCGCAGTAGGAGCTCCCCGCGCCAGTCGTCAGCGGTGCGGAGGGGGCGAACCTGCAGGCCACTCGGGAGCGGATCGGGCGGTGGCGCCACCGAGCCGGTCAGCACCACGCCCAGATCGACCTCCAGCCCGATGGATGAGGGATAGCCCACCAGGGGAGGAAACTCCGTCCCGTCGATGCCCAAGGTGACGTGCTCGGCCTCGGGAAACTCCTTGCGGAACTCGTCGATCCACTGCTCAATGGCCCCCTCGGCGGGCAAGTCGTCCACCAGGAGGAAGTTCCCCCAGTGGTACGAGGGGTTCGCCGGCGTCCGCACCACCAGGTGGTGCCGATGGTCGATGATGGTCGATCCGGCCAAGCGGCGAACCATGAGATCGGTTCGAAACCCCAGCGACCGGACCTCCACCAGCCTCAATCTATCCCCCCCGCTTGCTCCCTCCTAAGGTCGTCCCACGCTGATGCAGTACGTCTACGTCTTCCTCATCGTGTTCGGGGTCAATCTCCTCCCGGCCTTCGGTCCCCCAACGTGGACCTTGCTGGTGTTCGCTCGGCTCAACTGGCACATGAACCCGGTGGCCCTGGTCGTCATCGGAGCCCTCGCTGCAGCCTCAGGGCGCTACGTGCTGGCCTTAGGAGCCCGGCGCTTCCGTGGTCACCTGGGTGACAGGCGCCGAGAGAACTTGGCCGCAGCCAGTGACGCGTTGCTGAAGCGGAAGGCCGGTTTGATCGCCACCTTGACGTTCTTCGCCGTCTCACCACTCCCCTCAGCCCAGCTGTTCATCGCCGCCGGGCTCCTGGAGATGGACCTAATCCCGCTCACACTCGCCTTCCTGGCTGGTCGACTGGTCAGCTACTCGATCTACCTGTCGGCGGCGTCACTGGCCGAGCGGCACTTCGGAGACGTCCTGGGCCGGATCTTCGGCTCGCCATGGTCGATCGCCGTCCAGCTCATCCTGCTGATCGGTGTGTCCGTCCTCCCGTTCATCAACTGGAAGGACATCCTCGAGCGGCGAGCAACCCGGAAGGGAGGCGGTCCGACAGCGGACGACTGAGTCCTACCCATGCCCTTGGGATCGAGACCGGCTCAGTTGGGCCCAGGGGACCTGCTCCGCTCCTTCGCCACCGGGTGGAGGTACTCCTCGACGGCGCTGGCAATGCCCTGGGCGATCACCTGCCGCCCGCGCAGGCTGTTGGCGATCGATCCCTCGTAGGGGTCCGTGAGGTAAAGAGGCTCGATCACCGCACCGGGCATCTGACTAGGGGTCGTGAAGAACCCTGGATCAGCCGGGCCCAACAGCAACAGGTGGTGATAGGCGGCGGCCTGAGCAGCGATCCCGCCGTCAGCGGCCTTGCCCACGAACGAGCCCAGGCTCCCATCGGTCTGGACCCCGTCATCGGGAACGGCCCAGCCCTGGGCGTCCATGGCCGCTACCACACTGCGCTGGATCAGCTGGGCCAGTCGGCGGTTGGCGGCGGCGAACGGTCGGGCCGCGTCGTAGGCGGTGAGGCTTCCGGCATTGGCCGGTGAAGCACCGGCGTCGTAGTAGATGCCCACCAGGACGCTCGCCCCAGAGTCGTTCGCGCAGATGTCACGGGCGGCCACATCCTCGTGGGCACCAGTCAACGAGAGGATCCCTCCGGAGCGGTCTGCGGGCCCCAGTCGGAGCACCGTCGTAGCCGTCGTGCGGGACACCACCACCCGATACCCCTGGGCCCTGAGCAGGCGCATGACCTCCAGTTCGACCGGAAGGGTCTCCGTGGCCTCGTCAATGGTGTCCCCGGACTGTGTCGTGCCCACCGCTCCGGGATCGATACCTCCGTGGCCGGCATCGAGGAAGACCGTCTGGTGGCGGTCCCCCACCGACGGTGGAAAGGCCTGACAGGAACTATCGGCGAACACGGCGGGGTCGATGGGCTGACCCGACGTCGTCAGCGTCGGGCCCGCTCTGGTTAGCACGCGGACAATGACGATCGCGATGGCCAGCCCGACAACCACCGTCCACCGCCTCCGTCGCACTGCCCGCCGCCTGTGGTCCTTGGCACTCTGGCGGCGGCTCATGGTCCTCGCGGCAGTTGCGGTCGGTGGCGTCAGACGCCAGATGAGGCCGGGGCCCGATCTGGGCACGGACCCACCTTCGGGCCCTACCGGGATGGTAGTCATTCCGGTCCCTAGCGTGACGTCGGACCGCGTTCCGCTACTCCGGGAGGTGGCGCCCCGGCGCGAGGGAGCCGTCAGTCAGCCGGTTGACGTCCTGGGATGCTCGGTGGCCGTGGGGTCCACGAAGCGGTAACCCGCCCCCCGTACGGTGACCAGCATGGGAGGAAGACCTGGCGTATTCAGCTTGCGTCGGAGATAGCCCACGTAGACGTCGACCACGTTGCTCCCTGTGTCAAACGAGTAGTCCCACACCTGCCCGAGTATCTGGGCCCGTGATAACACCTGATTGGGATGCCGCATGAATAGTTCGAGGAGGGCCCACTCCCGGGGGGCGAGCTCAATGCGCTGTCCCGACCGCCAGGCCACCTTGCTCAGGAGGTCGAGGCGAAGGTCGCCGACCAGCAGCTCCGAGGCGCTGGGCTGCTCCAACGTCCGTAGCGCCGCTCGGATGCGCGCCAGCAGCTCATCGAAAGAAAACGGCTTAGTCACGTAGTCGTTAGCTCCGGCATTCAGGCCCTCGACCTTGTCCGCCACCTCAGACCGGGCGGTCAGGATGATGACCGGCATGGTGCAGCCCTCCCGGCGCAGCCATCGGAGCACCTCCCGTCCATCCGCGGAGGGCAGGCCGAGATCGAGGAGCACCAGATCGATGGCGTTGGCCTCCGAGCCCAGCACGGACCGGGCTATTTCTGCGGAGGGCGCCACAGTGGTGCGATAGCCCTCGGCTCCAAGGCCCTTCTCGAGGAAGGACGAGATGCCCTGATCGTCCTCGACCACCAGAATCTGCACTTAGACCTCCACCACTTCCATGGCCTCGGCACTGGCCACCCGGCATCCCGGCAGTACGATCGCAGCCCGGCATCCGCCCAATCGCGAGACACCGAGCTCGAAGCAGCCGCCATGGGCTTCGGCGACTGCTGTCACAATGGCCAGGCCCAATCCGGTCCCGTCACGGTCGGCGCTCCCCAGGCGTCCGAACCGCTCGACGACGCTGAGGCGCTCCTCCTCGGGGATGCCCGGTCCGGAGTCGTCGACCGCTACCACCAAGGTGGCGTCCGCAGGCTTGGCCACTGCGCTGATCTGGATGGCGTCTCCCGCCTCGGTGGCCCGGACGGCATTGTCGATCAGATTCAGCAAAGCCCCACGGAGCTTGGCCACATCGGCGTCGAGCACCAGATCTGGCACCGGAGTGATACTCCATCGGCGATCGGCCAGAACCCGGGCCGAGTCGAACAGGTCGGAGAGGAAGGTCCGAAGATCGAGTGGCTCGATTTGCAGGAAGTCCGGCTCGAGGGCCCGGCCGAGCATCAGAAGGCGTTCGACCAGGGCACCCATATGGTCGAGTTCGTCCACCACCACGCCCACGGTGTCACGCACTTCATCCATACTCGCTCTCGGCTGACGTGCCAGCACCTCAAGGTGGCCACGCGCCACGGTCAAGGGGGTGCGGAGCTGGTGGGATACGTCTGACAGGAGACGGCGCTGTATGGTCATGGCAGCTTGGAGCCGGTCCAGCATGGAGTCGAAGGTGGCGGCCAGCTGTCCCACCTCGTCATCGGTCCCCTGGTCCCCCAGGCGCCGGTCCAAGTCGCCCTCTTCGATGGACGCCGCCGTGGAGGTGATCCGCCCGACATTACGGAGCAGGCGCCGAAGGAGGAGGTATGCACCCGCCACCGCCCCGACCAAGGCGACCAACGCCTCCCCGATGATGAGGGCCAGGGCCCGATTTTGGTCCGAATGCAGCTGAGAAAGGTCCGAGGTGACCATCATCGTCCCGATCGATTTGGTCCCCAACCGGATGGGGGCCACCAGATAGAGGGTCTCGACACCGTTGAGGGTCGAGCGGTACGACTGAGTCGTCGACGGCGGATCCTGGAGGGCAGCTTGGATGCTCGGGGCCCCGAGGAGGGGTGCCGACCCGACACTTCCCAACCGGTTGCCATCGGGGAGGCGGATCATGATGGTCTCCCCCTGCGGGAGCACCCGACCCTGGAGGTAGGTGACCGCGGCCGGCCCGAGCGTCGCCGAGTTAGTCCCGGTGACGGCCTTCTGGAAGCTGTCTACCTCCGCGGCCAGACTCTTAGTCGTAGCAGCCACCGCCTGGCTGCTGTACGCCCGTTCAGTGGCGAAGGCCGTAATGGACAGCACCGCCACCAACAACAGGGCCAGGAACGCGGCCAACCGGGTGGCCGAGCCGATGCGCCTGCGGCCGAATCGATCCTCAGCTGCTCCTCTCACCCGTCACCCCGCCAGGGCGCCGTGGTCGTGGTCGTGGACGACGGGGAGGGATCGGTGGCGGAAGGAATAGTGCTCGGACCACCTCCCGATGATTGCGGCACCGTCGGAGTCGGTCCGGTCTCACCGGTCGGTGTCCCACCGCCACCAGAGTCCTCCGTCCATGCGCTGGACGACCCACCGGCCACCGACGGAGCCGTCGGGGCTGGATTCACTTTGATGTTGTTCGGAGTGGGCGCTCCCGTCTGGGTGATCACCGGCCGAGACGGGGTCACCACGCCGTTGGGCTGGTCGTGGGTGCTCGCCGAGACAGCCGGCGTCACGACGGTCGTGGCCGGGCCAGGCGAGGGCGTCGACCCGGTGGACAGCTGGACCTCACTGGGGAGGGGCACCCGTGTCGAGTTGAGTGACGTCTGGGCGGCCGAGACCGATGCCAGCGTGAATACGATGGCCGCGACCCCGGGGATCGCCCACCAGGGAGACTTCATTGCCGATGATCACCGCGGTAGCCGTCGCCGATGACGGACTGATGGCCGCTGCGAAGGGCCCGCTTCGCCCATCGGGCCGGGGCGTCATCGAGGCCTGTGACCACGATGGCCCCGTTTGGGCAGGCGGCGGCGGCTCGAACGACCTGTCTGACACCGGCACGACCTTCCGGATTGGGTTGAATCACCCGTCCGAATCCCCAGTGGTCCAGTTCGACTCCATCGGCGAATAGGAGAACACAGATCCCGTGGCCCCGGCAACGGATCGGATCGATCCGTACCTCGACGCTCATCGCCACGCCCGATCCCGGGCGTTCGTCGGGGGTACGGCGAGGACCGACGGGCCGTCACTCCCCGTGCAGGGCCGGCCGGCGAGGTGGGACGCTACATCGGCTTCGAAGGCCCTTAGGGCCGAGCGGACCAGCCGCACGGCTCCGTCGGGATGGCTGCAGGCCCCGCTCCCATCGACGGTGACCAAGAGGCTCCGCAGGTGGCGCAGGCCGCGCCGACGCATGCGGCCGGTGGCCAGCGCCGCCAATGCCCGGGACAGCCGGGGAAGGCCGTGCACGCAGGGCCCGCACTGGCCGGCCGTCTCGCCGGCCAGGTACTCGACCAGTCGGGCGGTCTCCGCCAGTCCGCAGGCACCGTGGGGCAATACACCAATCAGACCACAGCCCAGGGCCGCCCCCACCGCAGCGAGGCCCTCCTGATCGAGTGGAACTCGCCATGCCACCGCGCCATCGATCCAGGCTCCGGCGTAGCCTCCGACCAGAACCGCAGCGGGAGGCGCAAACACGCCGGCGTTGGCCAGCAACTCGCCCATGGATGCCCCGCCGACCACCTCCACGACATGACCAGGACGGTCGACTCCGCCAGTCAGCGTGAGTAGGTGGGAGCCCGGAGACGACGGACGACTTCCGGCCTGCCACTCACGCAGTCCCAAGTGCACCATGAGCCCGACGTGGGCCATGGTCTCGGCGTTGTTCACCACGGTGGGCCTTCCCGAGGGTCCACGGTGGGCCATGGGCACAGCCGAAAAGCGTGGACGGGCCTCGTCCCCCTCGAGCAGGCGCGGCGATGGCGCTGGCCTCGCCGGCGACATAGCGGTCAGGTCCGGTCGATACCTGCCACTGTGGGTCGGCGCGGCCGGCGGTCCGGCGCTGGGCGATGGCTTGGACCAGTGATACCCCGGCTTCGCGTGAGCCCGCGGTGCAGATGGACCACCACCTGGCGGGCTCCGAGCACGGCAGCGACCGCCGCCGCCCCGTCCAGCACGAGGTGGGGCCGGTAGGCCAGGAGGGTCTGGTCTTTCCTGCTGGCTGGCTCACTCTCGCTGGCGTTCACCACGACCAGAGGCTCGCCTGGGGCCAGGATGGCGGTGTCGAGCTTCTTGGCCAGGGGGAACCCACCTCCACCTCGTCCCTGCAGACCACTCTCCCTCAGCATCATGCGAATGGCATCCCGCCGGGTCCAGGGGTCGAGCAAGCCGAGCCGGAGTTCGTGATCGGCCAGGCATTCCGCGCCGTCCGACGGCCGGGGGTCCGGACAGCAGTCGCATCCCGTTCCCACCCAGTTCCCCGATTCGGTAGTGGGGCTCGTCGGGAAAGACCGGCGTGTCGAGCAGAGGCAGGTCGATCACTCGAACTCCAGTACCGGATGCTGTTCGGCGCGACGAGCCAGCCACCGCGTGACCTGCACGCCGGCTACCAGGCCGCCGGTGGCCACATAGACCCAGCGGAGCGTGTGGCTGTCGCTGCCGGCCAAGGCCCCGTGGGCCAGACAGAGAAAAAAGACAGCTGCCGACACCGTGTGGATCGGGAACCACACGCGGCGAGCAATCGACCCGGCCAGAGCGGCCGTACCTCCCACCAACACGATGGCATAGAGACCCAGTGTGCCGAGAGCGACCGCCGTCGGGCGGTAGTGAGCCCGCCATGGCAAGAGCGCTCCAGTCCACCCCACGCCGGCGTAGTGGTCGAGGGCAATGGACGCCAGGTGCCCGGCAAGAAGAACGACGGTGCCGGCCGCCAGGACCACGTGAGCCCGCAATACCGTCTCTGATCGGGGGGACCACACTCGGTTCCTCCACGGGTGACGAAGCCAGATGCCCAGCACCACGAGTGCTGAGAGGATGAGATACGAGGCCAGGCCGAGACTGCGTCCCAGGATCCAGGGGAGCATGCGGTTGTGGATGAGCGCCCCACTCCGGAGGGTGACCAGATAGGCCAAGGCCGTTGAAGCTCCAACAGCCACCGCTGTCGAGGGCCACTGTCTCAACCATCGCCTTCAGGGCGGTCTGTTCGGGGTCCGCCGGGGTGACGGCAGATCGGCCGCGCTCCGCTACGTCGACGGACGGGTCCAACTCAGGGACCGGGCAGGGCCGGTGGCCGGCAGCCACCGGCCGGGACTCGACTCGCGGTGCGGACGCCACAGCTGGCGTCGGCGTCGTATTCATGACGCCCTCCACACCACATGACGGGCAAAGGCTGGACTCTCGGCCACCGAACCCTCTGTCGTCACCCACAGAGCGGCGATCCTTCTCCGCGCCGCCTCGCGGGCGATCAGGCGGGAGCCGGACAGGAACAGGACCTTGCTGGTCACTTCGGCATCGGCCGGGTCCTCGGCGACGACCGTGACGGCGGTCAGGCCCCGGCCACCTGGTGTGCCGGTCCGGGGATCGATCAGATGGTGCACCGCCATGCCGCCCGCCCGCCACCGCCGTACCCGTATCGACGACGTGGCGCAGGCGGCGTCCCGGATCGCGAGCACGACAAGCGGATCGCTGCCACCTCGGGGGTCCTCGACACCGACCCTCCAACCGAGGCCGTCGGGACCGCCTCCCCGGCAAGCGCAGTCCCCTCCGGCATCGATGAAGTAGCCGGAGTCGCAGTCGGCCAGGCGGTCACCGGCCCACCGAACGGCAAGGCCTTTGCCGATGCCGCCGAGGTCGATAGGCACTCCCCCGAGGTGCACCTCGGGATGGGGACCGCCTCGGAACCGGGGACGCCATGGCCCGAGCCGGTCGCGGCCGGCCGACGGATCGGGCCGCTCCACCGCTCCTTCGGCAAAGGGAAGGCTGCGGTCATAGCCCAGGCGGACAAGGTCCAGGTATATCCGCGGATCGAAGCGACCGTGCGTCCGCTCATAGGCGCGGTGGGCCTCGACGAGGGTGTCGAAGAGTACGGACGGCACCGCGTGCCAGCGATCCGGCGCTGCGTTGACCCGCATCAGTCGGCTTTCCGGGTCAAATCGACTGCAGGCGGTATCCACCGTGCGAAAAACCTGGAGGGCGGCACCGATTGCGGCGGGGTGGCGCGTGGGCGACCCACCGGCCTGGCTACAGATCGTAATAGTTGAGGCCATGGCCCGAACGCTGGCCACCACGTGGCGAGGCGGGGGGTTCACTGATACCTCACGGCTTGGCAGGCGATGCCCCCGTGGTCGCCACGACCGTGGGGGGAGGCGTAGTTACGACCGGCTGTGGACTGGTCACCGGAGGTGCGGCGGGGGCGGGCTGGGCGGCAGGTACTCCCGGAGCGGCCGTCCCGGGGGTGCTCGGGGCGGGGGCGGCCGGCCTCGCGGTGGACGGCGGTCCAGGGGACGTCCCGGCCGGACTCGGGGAACCAGCTGCCCCGGGGACACCACCGATCGCCGGCGCAACACCGGACGGCGACTGCCCCGGCACCGTAGAACCCGGGGTAGCTGTCGTCGCCGAAGGAGACGCGGACAGCCCAGCAAGCTCCTGGTTGGTTGCGTCAATGGATGCCTGGAGCTGGGCGATGGATTTCTGGTCAGCGGCGATCTGCCGGGCGGTTTGCTCCCCGGACCCGGTGTTGAACGATGCCGAGGCCGGCTCCGAGGTGCGGACGGCCCACGTCAGGGTCAACCCTGTCACGCTGACCGTGGCGACAGCCACCACCGCAGAAGAAACCGCATTCTTCCGTCGGCGCTGCGAGGAGCCTCGTGGTCTTCGGTCAGTCATTGTTCCCCCCGCCCCCGCCACCGCGCGGCGGGCGTGTCGTGGTGGTCGTCCCCACCGCGGTGCTCGGGGGTATCGGCGTAGTGGACGGTCCCGTGGGCTCCGGCGGCTCCGTGGTGGGTGAGGGATCCACCTCGCTGGGAGGTGTGGTCATGCCCGGCGTACTGTCATCGGGATCGAGCGGCGGCGGAGCGGCGACCGGCTTCGACAAGGTGGCCGCGGGCGTTGTCGTCGGCTCCGTGGTCGGCACCGTCGGGTCAACCGTGGCGGTCGTCTCCTGCTCCACCCCCCCTACCGCCATGCGCCGGGCCAGGACTGAGGCCTGGAGGCGCTTCTCCTGCTCGCTCAGTCTGATCACCTGCTGGTCCAGGTTGAGAGCCTCGACCGCGTTCGAAGACGGTGGGCTGCTCGACCAAGGGGCGGCACCGGCAGCAGTGGCCACACCGGTCGCTGCACCTCCGGCGGCGGCAATCCCAACCAGCCATGTTCGTATGCGCCTGCGATGCGTGGTCATGGGCCTCCTCGGGTGACAAACGGGCATCCGTTGCCCACCGATAGTGTGCGCGGCGAACCTAAATCGACGATGAGGCGGCCATGAGAGATCTCTCACGTACCCGCTGATAGATCCGGCCCCTGGTCAGACTCCTCCAGGAACATCTATCGACACCGTCGAGAGATCACTTGAGGCCGACCCGAAACAGACCGGCGGCAGTTTGGGGCCGGCGGGGGCGTAGCCTGTGACCATGCGTTTCGTGATCATTGGAGGCGGTCCGGCCGGAAATCAGGCGGCTACCCACGCCGCCCGACTTGGCGTCGACGTCACGCTGATCGAACGCGATGTCGTCGGTGGTGCTGCGAATCTCTGGGACTGCATCCCGTCCAAAGCCATGATCGCCACGGGTGGGGCCATGTCCTATGTGCGGAGAATCGCCGGCATGGGAGTGGTGGGCACTGATGGGGAGGTAGACCTTGAGCTGCTCCGGGACCGGATCACCACCATCGTCACCGGGTTGGAGCAGACCAACGAGAAGATCCTGACCAGCCAGAAAGTGACGATGGTCCGAGGGACCGCCCATCTGGTCGACGCCCACACGGTGGTGGCCGAGACTACGGAAGGGTCGATGACCTTCGAGGCCGATGCCATCCTGGTGAGCACAGGCAGCCGGCCTCGCGTCCCACCGTGGGCCGACCCGACCGGGGACCGCCTACTCACCACTCGGGACGCCTATCCCCCCAAAGTGCTCCCCGACCATCTGGTGGTCATCGGCTCCGGTGTCACCGGCGTGGAGTTCGTGCACATGTTCTCCTCCCTGGGGTGCGAGGTCACCCTGATCGTGAGCCGACAGCAGGTCCTCCCGCAGAAGGACCCGGAGGTGGCGGCTGTGCTCGAAGCCGACTTCACCCAACGTGGCGTCCACCTGCTGAAGGGGGCCCGGGCCATCGGTGTCGACCAGAGCGATGACGGCGTGGTCGTCCGATGCGACGACGGGCGCGTCGTGCACGGGTCCCACGCCCTCCTCGCCATCGGGTCGGTGCCGAACTCTGAAGGCCTGGGGCTTCTGGATGCCGGCGTGGAGGTGGCCGAGGACGGTCACGTACCCATCAACCGCCACTGCCAGACCAATCTGCCTCACGTCTTCGCCGCCGGGGACCTGTCGGGAAAGCTGCCCCTGTCCTCGGTCGCAGCCATGCAGGGCCGCAAGGTGGCCGAGTATGTCGTCGGTGGGCATTCGGTCACCCATCGTCACCCCAACTACGACAGCGCCCCCTCGGCCATCTTCACTGAGCCCGAAATCGCCGATGTCGGCCTGGCCGAGGCCGACGCCTTCGCGGAGGGTCGGAAGATTCGCGTGACCAAGGTCCCCTTCGCGGCCAGCGCCCGGGCGCTCATCGACAACGACTCCCGGGGGTTCGTCAAGATCATCACCGATCCGGCCACCGGGATCGTCCTGGGGGGCTCCATCGTGGGCAGGAATGCCTCCGAGCTCATTTCGGTGCTGGCTGTGGCCGTGACCGGCGGTCTTGGGGTCAACGACATCGTCGAGTCCATGCTCGTCCATCCCACGCTGGCCGAGGCGCTGGCCGAGGCGGCTGAGTAGCGGTCATCAATTCGGCGACACCCCGAGGGTTAGGGTTGTCCGGGTGACCGGTTCGACCACCGACGACGGCACACCGCCGGTGACGGATCCCACCGGTCAGAAGATCGAGACCCCCGTCGGCCAGGAGTCGGGCGCAGAAGTCGAACGGCCCTCTAGCCCACCGTCGATCGAGGGGGAGCCGGGTCGGCCACCACCACGTTCTCGTATGGCCCGACGCCAGGCCGAGGCCCCATGGTTCGAGCGGCACGGCCCCACGTTGACCACCCTTGGTCGCACACTCGGGGTCTTCGCTCTGTCGCGGCTGGTCGTGGCCATGGCCCTCGGGGCGGTCCTGGTCATCAATCAGGGCCTGGCCACGCACCATTTCACCGGCCCCTGGCCGACGCCACCCAAGGCTTCGCTGTTCCTGCAGGCCCTCGGGTCATGGGACGGCAGCTGGTATCTGCTCATCACCAGCCACGGGTACTTCCCTCCCCCGGCCCAATTCCCCATCGCTCCGGGCTCGGCGTTCGGATTCTTTCCGGTATGGCCCCTCGTGCTGCGAGGTGCCGCTGACGCCACGGGACTGACACCCGTGGTGGTCGGCGTGGCACTGGCCTTCGTGTTCGCCGCCGTCGCTACGGTCGCCCTGTGGTATCTCGTACGCCACCTCTGTGACGACGCCGTGGCCGACCGGGCCGTGGTCCTGTGGGTCTTCTTCCCCGGGGCGGTGGTCCTGTCCATGGTCTATTCGGAAGGGCTGACCATCCTGCTCTGTGCCAGCTGCCTGCTGGCCCTGTTGCAGGGACGGTGGCTCCTTGCCGGTTGTGCTGCCGGCGTGGCCACCGGCGTGCACCCCGAGGCGCTGGTCCTGGTGGCCTGCTGCGCGTGGTCGGCCGGCGTGGCGGTGAGGCGAGACCACGACTGGTGGTCCTTACTGGCCCCATTCCTGTCGCTGGCCGGGGTAGTGGCCTACTTCCTGTACCTGTGGAGCGCCACTGGGGACGTCCTCCGCTGGTACCACGTCGAACGGGACCAGTGGGGAGGCACCGGCTTCTACCACGACACCGTGTTCGTACTCCGGGAGTCGGTCACCCATCCCCACGACCTCGAGGCGGTGGTACCGGCCCTGGGTCTCGTCTTCGCCGTGGCCGGCCTCTACCTGATGGTCCGGTGGCGTCCTCCGGTGATCATCTGGATCTACACCGTCGGAATCCTGCTCTCGGCCTTCGACTCCAACATGGTCGGCGCCCGGCCCCGCGTCCTGCTGACCGCCTTTCCGCTCATCGTGGCCGTCGCCCGAAGGGTTCGCCCGGCTGCGTTCGGGACCGTGGCCGCCGTGTCGGGATTCCTGCTGGCTACGATGACGTTCCTGCTCTTCTCTGTGGTGCTCGTGGCCCCGTGATGGAGGACACCCCATCGGGATCAACCGGTTTGGCACCAGCCCGGAGAGCGGGGCGTTTAATCGACTGCTGTGCGCCGCTCGGCGCGAGGGGGAACATGACCGCTGCTTCGTACCGCCCGACCGACACCTGGGCAGTGTGACGTGACCGCTCAGCATGAGGGGCGGGTGGCCGACAAGGTGGCCGTCGTCACCGGCGGTGCCGGCGGTATCGGGAGCGCAACGGCCCGCGCTCTGGCCCGAGAAGGTGCGTCGGTGGCGGTGCTCGACATCGACCGGTCCGGGGCTGAGCGGGTGGCCGCCGAGATCATCCAGGCGGGCGGCCAAGCACTGGCCGTGGCCGCTGACCTGTCGCTGGAAGCGGGGGTGGTCGAAGCGATCAGTGCGGCCGTGGATCGCTTCGGGAGGCTCGACATCCTGCACAACAACGCCGCCCTCACCGAGTCGGACTTCCTGAAGCGGGACACCCCGGTCACCGAGCTCGACCTCGGAGTGTGGGAGCGAACCTTGGCCGTCAATCTGACGAGCCAGATGCTGATGTGCAAGCACGCAATACCCGAGATGGTGCGTCACGGGGGGGGCTCCATCGTCAACATGTCCTCGGGGGCGTCCCTGAAGGGGGATCGCACCCGCACTGCCTATGGGGTGTCCAAGGCCGGGGTAAACACCCTGACCATGTACGTGGCCGCGTCCCACGGCAAACAGAACATCCGGGTCAACACCATCGTGCCCGGCCTCATCATCACCGATGCCGTGCGTGCCCACCTGAACGACGACATCTTGGCCGGCCTGTCCCGGGCCATCCTCACCACCCACCTCGGCGAGCCGGACGACATCGCCAACACCGTGGTATTCCTGGCCTCAGACGAGTCGCGTTACATCACGGGCCAGATGCTCTCGGTGGACGGCGGGATGTCCGCCCACGTTGGGAGCGGCAGCCAGGACGAGTGATCAACGAAGGAGGCGGCGATCACGGTTCGTCGTCGCCTCCTTCTGGACTCGGGCCGTCGGTCCACCTCTCCTGGGCTCAGGCCGACCCCAGGATGTAGGCGCCCGTCTCGGGATGGTGGGTCCACCCACTGGATGCCTGGGTGCCCCCGTCGACATGGATGGTCTGGCCGGTGACGTAACTGGACAGGTCACTGGCCAGGAACACGGCCGCCCCGGCCATCTCGTCGACGTGTCCGGCCCGGCCCATGGGGACGGTGAGACCGAAGCTCGCCTCGGCGTTCGGAGGGGCCACCGACACCATTCCCTCGGTGAGCGTGATGTCCGGAGCCAGGGCATTGACCCGGATGCCGTGCAGGGCCAGCTCCAGGGCGGCCGTCTTGGTGAAGTTGATGACTCCGGCCTTGGCGGCCGCGTAGGACGCATAGCCCGGGGCGGCTCGCACTCCCTCGATGGAGGTGATGTTGATGATGCTGCCCCCGGTGCCGGTCTCCACCATCATTCGGGCCACCCGCTGGGTGCAGACGATCACATGCTTGAGATTGGCCCGGTAGAGCGCATCGAAGCCGTTCTCGGAGGTCTCCAAGAGGGACGAGAAGAAGACCCCGCCGGCGTTGTTGACCAGGATGCTCACCGGGCCCAGTTCAGCAGTGGTGCGGGCCAGGGCCTCGTCCACCTGCTCGGACTGACGGACATCGGTCGGGATACCGAGGCCGCCCACCTCCTCTGCGGCCGACGCGGTGGACTCGGGATCTCGCTCCCAGATGGCCACCTTGGCCCCGAAGGCCGCTAGGCCACGGGCGATGCCTCGGCCGATGCCAGCTCCCCCTCCGGTCACGACGGCCACTCGGTCGGTCAGGAGGACGGAGGAAGGGTTCATGGACAAGGGGACCTCGATTCTTATAGGTTCACGTCCGGTAGGTTCGTTTTCACCAACGAAGAACGATCGGTGACTCCGGTCGAGAGGGGGAGTGTATGCCACGGATCGAGCCGATCCCGATGGACCAGCTGGCCGACGAGCCTCGGCGCATCATCGAGGAGGGCGTGGCTGACGGCACCTATGCCACCCCTGTCCCACTTCAGATCTTCGCCTATCGCACCGCCCAGATCATGCAGACCAGCATGGCCCGGACCGCCTGGGGAAAGAACAGCCTCCTCGGAGGGCGCATCCTCGAACTCATCCGGATCCGGAGCGCCCAGTTGGGCGAGTGCCAACCGTGCATGCAGTCCCGCAAGCACGACTCCATCACCGACGAGGACGTGGCCTGCCTGCTCGCGCCGGGCCACTCCGACCTCACCGACCAGGAGCGCCTGGCCGTAGAGTTCCTCGATCTGCTCTCGGCGGACCATCACGCCATCGATGACGAGACCTACCGCCGCCTGGGTGAAGTGTTCACGGCTGCCCAAATCATCGAGCTGGGCTTCACCTGTGCCACCTCCATGGGCACCCACCGGTTCATCCACACCCTCGACCCCTACGGCACCACTCCCCCGGTCATCACCTTCGACCCCGACCAGGTGGACGCGGCCTACACCGACGCCGCGGCCGAGCAGGCCACTGCATGAGCGAGACGGTCTTCGTCACCGGCGCGACCGGACTGGCCGGAGCCAACATCTGCAAGCTCCTGGTCGAACGGGGCAATCACGTGCGGGCCTTGGCTCGCGAGGGCGCCGACTCTGGTCCTCTCGCGGACCTGGGCGTGGAGGTCGTCACCGGGGACGTCACCGACGCCGACGACGTGCTGCGAGGGGCCAGAGGCTGCGAGTCGGCCATCCACAGTGCGGCGCTCCTCGGTGGGGCCAGCCAGGACATCGAGGCCTTCCGGGCAGTCAACGAGCACGGGACCAAGCACGTACTCGACGCCGGGGAGGCTCTCGGCATGCGTCGGGTGGTGGCAGTGAGCACGGGTACATTTTTCGACACCTCCGGCGGACTCGACCGCGAGGACGCACCGGTGTCCAAGAAGCCCAGTTCCGACCCGTACACCATCACCAAGATGGCCGCCTTCGAGGACGCCATGGCCAGGGCCGCCGCCGGCCAGGATGTGGTGACCACCCATCCCGGAGCGATCTTCGGTCCGTCCCCCGTAGCCAGCAACGCCCTGGGCCGCACCAGCTTCAACCGGGTGCTGCTCTCGGCCCTCCGACAGCGCATCCAGTCCTACCTGCGCTTTCCGGTCAGCTGGGTTTTCGCCGACGACATCGCCCGGGGCTGCATCCTGGCCCTCGATCGCGGGGTCTCGGGCGAGCGCTACATGCTTGACGGCCGCCCCGAGGACGTAGTCAGCACGGCCCAGGCCTGCAGTCGGATCTGCGAGTTGGCCGGCATGGACCACCGAGTGGCGGACATCGAGCCGTCCGACGACCCCGAGCTGGCCAAGGTCTTCGGTCCCACGTTAGTGGCCATCGCCGCGAAGGCGGCCAAGGACGAGCCGGTTCGGCGGTCGCTCTCCGAGTCGAAGACGCACAAGCGGCTGGGCTACGACCCGATCAGCCTCGACGACGGGCTCATGGCCACCACGGCGTGGCTCCGAGAGCTGGAGAAGTTCTAGGAGGAAGCTGACCGGCTGGCCGGGGGGGGCAGGCGGCCGCCACCCGACTGGTTGGCTGCCATACCATGCCCTGCCATGGATCTGACCCGCCGGACCATGAGCAAAGTCCCCGAGATCACCGCGCTGTTCTGGGTCACCAAGCTGTTGACTACGGCGATGGGTGAGTCCACCTCGGACTATCTGGTGAGGGTAATCAACCCAGTGGTAGCGGTCGGTCTCGGCACCCTGGTCCTGCTGGGCACTCTGGCCTTGCAGTTTCGAGTGCCTCGGTACGTGCCGTGGACCTACTGGCTGACGGTGCTGATGGTGGCCATCGTGGGCACCATGGCGGCCGACGTGCTTCACATCCAGTTCCACGTCCCCTATGGGGTCTCCACCGTCGTGTTCGCCGCCGTGCTGGCGGTGATCTTCGTGGCTTGGATCCGAATCGAAGACACCGTGTCCATCCACAGCATCATCACGCCACGTCGGGAGTTGTTCTACTGGGCCACAGTCATGGCCACCTTCGCCCTGGGCACGGCGGCCGGGGACCTCACGGCCATGACGCTCGGCCTGGGCTATTTCACGTCAGCGGTGCTCTTCGCCGCCCTGATCGCGGTGCCCGCGGTCGGCTACCGATATTTGCACCTCAACGCCATCGTCGCCTTCTGGACGGCCTACGTACTCACCCGACCGCTCGGTGCCTCCATTGCCGACTGGCTCGGCAAGCCCACCGCGATTAGCGGACTCGGTTGGGGCGATGGAGTCGCCACACTGATCTTTGGCCTGCTCATCATGGCCTGCGTCGGCTCACTGACGGTGGCCGACCGGCGGCCCGTCGCGACCCTCAAAGCCGACCATGGGGTCGTCCCTTAACCGCCGCGGGGTCCAGTCGCCCGAAGCGGGGGGCGAGGGCCGCCCATGCCTCGGCTGGACGAATGCACACGCGGCCGGAGAGGGAAAGGGGGTCGATCCGGTGAAACGGGTGGCCCATGGCCGCAGGCGCTGCGCCGGATCGGGTTGCAACGCCGACCACCTGGTCGGTCGCGGTCTGGCCCACTGCCGTCCGGGATCCGGTTCCAACGCCACGGCGTGAACACACTGGCACCCGCTAGGCTCTGCAGGCCCTTGTACGTGACGGGGGGGCCGATCCTGCCTCAGAGTCTGAGCGGCAGCGTCTGTGCCTCCTGTAACGGAGCACTGCGGCCCAGACTCTGGTCGATCTTCTCGGCTTGCGAGCGGATCAGGCTTGCGAACTCACGGTTCGACATAGCTCTGATCTCGTCCTCAGTCGGGTATTCCATACCGCCAACCTCCACCCAAGGACCCTCGCGCCCACGATCCTGCCCAATTTGAGGCGGATGCGCAACCGCGATGGCTGCGGATGACCTTCCGAGCACAGGTGGCCGACGCCAACCGCTTGGCGTCGGCGTACTCCTCACTCCCCCTGGTTCCGAGGCAACTCCGCACCTACCATGGGGCCGGGCAAGCAAGGAGGGACCATGGGAATGGTGAAAGCAGTCATTGGCTACGGGATAGGCCTCGTCGTCCTGGGCATCGTCCTTTCCTACCTGGTCCGCGCCTACTTGCGGATCCGGCGCGACAACGTGATGAAGCTGGCTCGCCGGGATTCGGTGAGACTGACGCTCTCGGATTCGGCCGACTACGAGCACACGTTCCTGGGGACCACCGCCCACGCAGCACCGACGGGACCTGCCGACAGCACCGAGTGCTCGCTCCGGCTGGTGACTTCGGAGCCGGCCGGAGACTGACTAGAGCAGGTGAACGAGGTGGGCAACGGACCCGGGATCGGCTAGTTCAGCCGCCAGGGCGACTAGGACGAGGGCCAAAGCCAGCCTGATCACCCGAATCACAATGCTCAGACTCACGAGTCCCGCAGCGATGGCCAGGTAGATCACCATCACTCTCCCCTACCCCGGAGGAGCCGGGCGGACACCCTCACGATCGACATTGCTCAGCGCCCTTCGCAATAGCTCCAACGCTCGGCAGCTCCAACACTCGGCGTCAACACCGTGCTGCTACGCAATCCATGACCAGCGAAGCCTTTTGACCGGCCGCTGTCACCTGCGGGGAGGGTCGTCCTGCTGCACGGCGAGCGGTGTCCGTGAGCGATCCGGTATCAGGGGTCAGGCCGAGGTCACCGATCCGGCTGGTGGGATGAGGCCCGGACCAGTGGTCAGACAGCCGGCAGCCAATGAGGGGTCGAGCGGTGCCGCCAGCTTTGGAGGCTTGATGAAGGGCGGCGGCCTGGTGAAGTCCACCGAATCCAAAAGGTTGTCGGCAGCCGAGTCCCGGTAGGTCAGAGTGGGGAGGTTCCACTTCGTCTCGATCAGTTTGAGCACTGAAGTGTGGTCGTGGACCACATGGGAGACGTAGTTCCGCCGGGCGTAGGGGGAGACCACGCCGGCCGGCACGCGGAAGCCGAGCCGGGTGAATCCTCCATCGTGGTCCCCCGGGACGATGGCTGGGGGCACGTTGTCAGGCCTCACCGCCCGCGGAGGGGGAACGTGGTCGTAGTAACCGCCGGACTCGTCGTAACACCACACCAACAGCGTGCCGGGCCACTGAGGGGAGCTCATCACCGCGTTGACTACCTGGGACAAGAACTGGTCGCCGTACTGGACGTCCTGGGGGTTCTCCTCTGACTGCTTCTCGAAGTCCGGGTCGACCAGGCTGAATGAGGGCAGCGTGCCTGCCGCAGCATCCGTGAAGAACTGGTCGATCTTGGACAGATGGGAGGAGAAGCCCGGCACTCCGGCCTGATAGCTCCAGATCAGGGAGGAAGGAAGCGTGGAGTAGTAGTTCTGCCACGAGATGGAATGGGCCGTCAAGGCCTCGAGCACTGTGCCGTTGGGAGGCCGGTCTCCGGGAAGCGTGTCGGTAAGGAGGCCCAACGAGGTCCCCGCCATCAAGAACCGCCGGTTTGGGTAGGTCTGCCGCGCCGACCGACCCGAAGTACCGGTCGCACACCGGGAAAGTGGCAGCGAGGGAATTGAGGAACGGCATGACCGACGGCTCGAAGTACCCCATGGAGACAGGACCACTCTGGCTCATCACGAAGCCGTTCATCCTCCCGCCGGCATACGACGTCCAATAGGCGTCCCAGGTGTTGTACGGGTAGTGCGCCTCCTGGCAAGGGTTGGGCATGGGGAATGCCCGCAACATGGCGTTCTTGATCGGCGGTGGGATTGCGCTCTTCTTTGGCCACGGGTTGCTCGCCGTGGGATGGCCGTGTGGGCCCAGGACGAAGCCGTCCCCCCGTCCCTTCATCATGCCCAGCAGATTGTCGTAGGAGTGGTTCTCCATCATCACCACGACGATGTTGGTGATCAGCGGAAGTTGGTCACTGCCGACGCGGGCGGCAGGATTGGGGGGTTGGCCCGGCCTTCCCTTGGGTCGGCGCTTGGCGGCAGCCCCGGCATCGCCACCACCCGCGCCAGCGGCCACCAATGCGGAAGCTCCGGCGAGAGCACCCCCGAGAACGGCACGTCTAGAAATCGGCTGCCCATGCTCCATCGACGTCACTCTACCCACTGGTCGTCTTCGGCAGCGGGGCCAGCGCAGGAGAGGCGAGGCGATGGACACCCTCTTGCCCCTGCCCTGCCACGTCCCGGTCACTCCGCTCGGGGCTCCACACCAACTCCCCTGGCTCCGGCTGCCTGATGCACGAAGGGCCACTCGACTTCGGGCGGCGTTCTGGCCGCGCTGGAGCGGTCCTTCCGGGTGAGGCCTGACCTAGCATCGTTTCATGCCCTCGGACCTGGCCATGAAGACCATGAATTGTGTCCACCGCTTGGTGCTCGGAGCCACGGGTGGTCGGATCGGCTGGAAGGCCAGTGGGATGCCGGTGATCCGGCTAACGACGGTGGGACGGCGCAGCGGCCAACCCCGAGAGACCCTGCTGACCTCTCCCTATCAGGAAGGCTCGACGATCATCATCGTCGCTTCTCGCGGAGGCGACGACCGCCATCCCGCGTGGTACCTCAACCTTCGGGACCATCCCGAGGTGATGGTGTCCGTAGGAGGGGGACCAGTTCAACCGATGCGGGCCGAGGTCGCCAACCCCGAAGTTCGCGCAAGGCTCTGGCCGTTGATCACGGTCGACCATCGCAACTACGCGGGATACCAGACCAAGACGACACGCGAAATACCTGTTGTGCTCCTCCACCCGGTTGTCGGATCATCGTCTGCTGGTGACGCTCCGCGGTAGCAGGGCCTGCCTTCCTAAGGCGTTGGAGTCGAGTGAGTGCCTCACGCTTCGATCGCCGATTCTGGCGCAGCCGCGCTGGGCGATCCGGTGGCAGGCGATCCGGTGAAGAGACTGACTGCGTCTCTGTGGTCTACGCCGATCCGGGAGGGGTCACCCCTTTCCGTCTCGGTCGGGAATTCTGAGCACATCGCCTGTTCCACCGTATTTAAGGTCCCCGCACGCCACCACCGGCACTGGATGAGCCAGCGCCGCTGTCGGTCGACATCGCCCCCTGCTGTCGGAGGGACCGACGGCAGGTACGACTCGGACGCTGAGCGACTTAGGGTCGCACCTCCGCCAACAATTCGATTCGTCGGGCGAGATTCACGGCGTGGTCGCCCAGCCGCTCGTAGAACCGGGCGAGCAATGTGACCTGAGCGGCGACAGTGATCGGCATCTCTTCTGCCGCCACCTCACGGGTCAGACTTTCGTGCAGGATGTCCATCTCCTCGTCCGCCTTGTCAAGTCTGTCGCCGATTCGGCCTCGCTCGCCGAAGGCGTCAGCGGCCTCCTGCCACATTTCATTGGCGACTTCGGTCATGAGCTGGACGATGCCCCGGCTCCGGGGGCTCATGGACGTTCCAAGGTGCTCCACCGCTCGCTGTGCCACGTGTTCGGCCAAGTCGCCACTCCTCTCCAGTTCGGGGATGATGAGAAGCAGGCCCACGAGATAGCGCAGCTCGTCCCCCTGAACCGGCTCGTTTTGCAGTTCCTCCCAGATCAGGAGTTCCACTTCAGCGGTGAGGGCATCAACGCCCTGGTCCCCGTCGATAACCGCTTGCCCTAGGAGGACATCACCGTTGAGCAGTGCGTATGTGGCCTTGGCGAGAGCCTCCGAGACCAGGGCAAAAAGCTGAATGACCTTGTGATCGATGGCATCGAGACCTGGGTTCACTGGAGACATGTCACGCAAAGATTACCCACGACGTGGTATTTCAACGGACTTTGCCCAATTTGCGGAAATTTCACCATACGTTCACTTTGAGATCATCTTGTTGCCACCTTCCTCAATAAGAGTGAGGTCCGATGACGACCAGTTGGGCAGCGACAGGTGACGCGGCACTGCCGAGTGGCAGCAAGTCGGTCACCGATCTCCTTGACGAGGCTCCTCGGAGCAAGTTCCACCGCCGCACGGTCGTGGTCTCAGGCGTCGGATTCTTCACCGATGCTTATGACCTGTTCGTCATCGGCACCGTGTCCACCATCGTGGCCACTCAGTGGCACCTGAGCACACTCCAGACCAGCTGGGTCACTGGTGCGGCGATCTTGGGAGCGTTCTTCGGAGCGCTCGTCTTTGGACGCATCGCCGACGTGCTGGGCCGCAAGTGGGTCTACCTGGGCGTAGCCGTGATCATGATAATCGGCGCTGTGGCGTCGGCAGTCGCACCTGGTTTTGTCTGGCTGGTCATCGCCCGCTTCGTCTTGGGACTCGGGATTGGTGGAGATTACCCGGTCTCCGCCGTGCTGATGAGTGAATACTCGAACAGAAAGGACCGAGGCCGACTCGTCGGCATGGTGTTTTCCATGCAGGCACTCGGACTCATCGTCGGACCCCTGGTTGGCCTTCTGCTCCTCTCCTCGGGCATGAGCCAGAGCGTTGCCTGGCGGCTCTTGCTGGGCTTCGGCGCCATTCCGGCGGCAGGTGTCATCTACCTCCGTTCCAAGATGCCGGAGTCTCCGCGCTTCAAGGCTCAGGTCCAGGGCAAGACTCATCAGGCCAGTGCCGACCTCGCCACCTTCTCCGATGGGGTGGTCGATGCCGGCAGCGTCTCGGCGCAGACCGAACATCGTATGGGAGTGAAGGAGTTCTTCAAGAGCCGTCGCATGCTGGTCCTTCTGCTCGGCACGGCTGGTTCCTGGTTCCTGTTCGACTACGCCTACTACGGCAACACGCTCTCCCTTCCAGCCATCCTGAAGGAGGTGGATTCCACGGCCTCCCTGGAGACCAAACTCCTCTGGACACTGGGGCTCTTCGTCGTCTTCGCAGTGCCCGGCTATGCGTTGGCTGTGATGAAGATGGATCGGATCGGCCACCGTCGACTCCAGTTCATCGGCTTCGGCGTAATGGCGGCCGCCTTCCTCACCTTGGCCGCCTTTGCACACCTGACGACGATGATCGTGCCGTTCCTGGTGATCTTTGGACTCAGCTACTTCTTCGTTCAGTTCGGGCCGAACATGACCACCTTCGTCCTTCCGTCCGAGGTGTTCCCAGTGAGCATGCGCACGACCGGGCATGGCATTGCCGCCGGCATCGGGAAGCTGGGGGCATTCTTGGGCGTCTTCCTGGTTCCTCAGCTGCAGAAGCACTACGGGCTGCGAGGAATGCTCTTGATCGCCGGCGTGGCGGCTGTCCTGGGGTTTGCCCTGACCAGCGTGCTGCCCGAACCCGCCCGACGGAGCCTCGAAGACATGCACAATGACAAGGACGCAACCAGTTCGTCGTCGCCGACCCTTGTCGTCGGGGCGTTCGACAAGGCCCCGACAGAGTTCCCCGTCATCGTGCAGCAATCCGCGGTCAAGAGCGACCTGACCGCTGCGACCACCGAGGACAATCTCTCCGAACCTCGCTGAGGAAAGGGCGGTGCGAACCGCCATGCTCCTCTTACGGCACCTGTGATGACCCGCTCACTGCCGTCACACAGCCTCCCCCGATCGGGACTGCGAGCACCAAGTTCCCGCCTCCTGGGACGCTCGGCGTCTGCCCGCAGGACCCCATGGCATCTTGCGCCAAGCCCGGAGCGCAGGCGGTGGTTCCTGGCTCCACGGGCTCGGCAGAGGTCAAGCTACGGGCGGATCCTTAGCGCAGGCTGTGAGTTGTATTGCGGTCCTATCTCGATGCGCGGACCGGGAGACCCATCGCATGCACTGGAGGTCTGACGATCCTTCGTTCCTGACAGAGGTAGGGCCTCGGGCCGGCCTGAGGTGAGCGGGTTGGCGGGAACCGGCTCACCCTGGTGGCGGAACCAGGGCCGACCCGAGGCGAGCGAAAGCTACCAAAATGTGAGCCTTCGGATTCAGTGGTCGGGTTCGAGTTGCCGCAATAGAGTTCTCCGGAATGGTGGGAACCGAACCCGTAGCCGGGGTCGGAGGCCGGCGGCCTCGGCTACGGATTCCGCATCGGGCGACTAGAGATTGAGTTCACGCAGCAGATGCCGGGTCATGCCGTTCGTCATCCTGTACACCTTCCGGCGCGCTATCCGCTGCGCGTAGGAGCCTGGTCCCCCGCTGGCAGCTTCGACGTTGCCGAGGTCCCGGGCGGCTCGGTACAACTGACTCCGGAGTGAGTGCCTCGCCATGACCACACGCTAGTCCGACGCCAGCGCTGTTTGATGAGCGACTGACACGTCCCTCAGTCGCAGAGGACTTCGCCTCCCCGACATCCATCGGATTCGACAAGATCCACGAACAGGTGGCCCTGCCCAAACCGGCAGTGTGGGACACCGTCCCGGGTAGCGCCGCGTACCACCGAATGGAACGATTGACGGATGGTGGCTGGCGCACCAAAAGGGGGCATCCGCGTACCGGGTGTCGTGCGCGAACTTGCTGGGGAACGGTCGATCGAGCCCGTCTGGCGTAACGAACTTGGTGGCCTCACGTTCCGATTGGGTTCTGCGGCTGACGCTCAGTATTTGAAGTGGGCCCCACTGGGGAGTGGTGCGAATCTGGACTTGGAGCGCCAGAAGCTCCAATGGGCCATCACCTACACGCCGGTTCCGAAAGTGGTCGATTGCGGCAGCGAGGCCGATGGAACATGGTTGGTCACCGAGGGGATAATCGGAGACAACGCTGTCGCCCCCCAGTGGAAAGCGAACCCGCAACGAGCAGCCGTCGCCATTGGGAAAGCCCTGCGTTCCATGCATGACAGCCTTCCTCTCAACGAATGCCCGTTCTCCTGGTCGACCGAGAGCCGCATCAAAGACATAGGGATTCGTTCCGCTGAAGATCAGCTGGATCCAAAAGGGTGGAGTAGTGATGTCCAGGACCGTTCCCTCGATGATGCCCTCGCGAGGGTCGAGTCCCCGCCGCAGGAAGAACTTCTCGTTCTATGCCATGGAGACGCCTGCGCACCAAACACATTGCTCAACGACCGTGGTGACTGGGTTGCCCATCTGGACCTTGAATCCCTTGGCGTAGGAGACCGATGGGCTGACCTGGCCGTCGCCGCTTGAAGTACGGAATGGAACTTTGGCAAAGGGTGGGACGGTTTGGTGTACGAGGCGTACGGATTGGAGCCTGATGACAATCGGATCCAGTACTTCCGCTTGCTCTGGGACCTCGGTTGTATGGCGCCTCGGTCCAACGACGTGGGCACCCCGGCAAATGTTCGTGAGCGGAACCCTACGACTGCGCCAACTCCTGAGCGGCCATGAAGGCAGACCCCTTGCATCTATTCGTCAGCAATCGGGATCTCGGAATCATGCACTACTGCGACGGACACCACTTTGCCCGCCAATTCGCCCTCTACTTCGAACAGATCCGATTGGGAGCGCAGGTAGACCAATGCGGCAAAGACCCGACGATCTGTTAGCCCTTGCCTGAAGGGCCCAAGATTCAGACGGATCGCGGTCGTCCCCTTCTCCACGGCCTTCACGGAACCGTGAAGTTCATCTGCGGTCCGCGGGTTTGAGTGCCCGTGAGCCATCACTCTGAGGATGTGAAAGTCCGTATCCGTCAAATCATCGATATCTGGCGCGTCGCCTCGGTCTCCCGGGTCAACGCCGGAGGGCCCGGCCCACGCGGTCATCACAGTGCCGCTCAGCCACAATCGCAGACTTCAGTGTCGGATGCGTCTCCTCGCCGACTCGGCTCAATTGTCTTTGGTCGGGGGCTTGGATACAAGGAAGTGCTGATGCCACAGCGAAGGGGCCGGCCCCTCGTGTCCCCGTAGCCGAGCGACGGTTGAGGACGTTCGCTGAAGGATTGAGATAGCGCTGCTTGCGAGCAGAACCGCAAACGGAATCTCCAGGAAGCTGGCACTGAGAATCGCCCCCCATTGCTCAGGGGTGCCATACGAGAGCGCAACATCGAACCAGGCATCGGTAAGGAGCATCGTCGATGCCACCAGCAGACCAAGGATCGCCACCTGACGGCGGCGGAAGCCGAGCCACGCTGTCAGCATGAGGACTAGGGCCAGCATTACGTCGAAACCAACCCAAGCAACCCGCCACGCTCCGCCCGACTCTGCAAGTGGTAGCGAGGAAGCTAGATAGCCAATCCATGGCAGCATCCCGAGGGCACCGACCGCAGATGCCACTATGGAGAGCCTTCGCCTCCTGACGACCCCCGAGTTCTCAGCCGGTCGCTCGACAAGCTGATCGAGAAGGCGAGCGATGTTGGCACGCTCATCAGGCGTCCAAGATCGAACCTCATTCTCCGTTGGAACAGACATGGCAACGTCCTCGTTAGTGCGTGAACGCAAGTGTCCATGGCCAGTTTCCAGTCCGCGGTTTTGGCCACCAGATGTCCGCACCCTTCGCGCTGATGTTCAACTCTAGGTGAGCTTCGGGGCACCTCCCCTCTGGCGGGCCTCCTTCAACCGGAACGACTCCCCGGAGGTGGCCACGACGACGCCGTGATGGAGGAGCCGGTCGAGCAGGCTGACGGCCGTGGTGTGCTCGGGCAGGAACCGTCCCCAGTCCTCGAACGGCCAGTGCGAGCCGATGCCGAGGGACCGGCGTTCGTAGGCGGCGGCCACGATCCGGAAGAACAGCTGGGCGCCGGTGTCGTCCATCGGGGCGAACCCGATCTCGTCGATCAGGATCAGGTCCGCCTTCAGGATCTGCTCGACGACCCGGCCGACGGAGTTGTCGGCCAGACCCCGGTAGAGGGTCTCGACCAGTTCGGTGGCGGTGAAGTAGCGGACCCGCCGTCCGGCCTCGACGGCGTGGTGCCCGAGGGCGACGAGCAGGTGGCTCTTGCCCGTGCCCGCCGGCCCCACGAGGCAGAGGTTCTCCTTGGCTGCGATCCACTCGAGGCTGACCAGATAGTCGAAGGTGGCCCGGGGCACCGACGAGGCCTCCACGTCGAACTCGTCGAGTTGTTTGCTGACCGGGAAGGCGGCCGCCTTCAGGCGACCCCGGGCGTTGGAAGCGTCCCGTGAGGCGATCTCGGCCTCGACCAACGTGCGGAGGAACTCCTCGGGCTTCCAGCGCTGGGTCTTGGCCACCACCAGCAGCTCGGGCGACAGCCGCCGCATCGCCCCGAGGCGGAGGCGACGGAGCCCGGCCTCGAGATCGGTCGGCAGTGGTGGCGGTGTGGTGGTGCTCACGATCACCACCGAAGGCGTAGTCGTCGAGCGAGCGCGTCTCTGTGACCGGGAGGTCGACGATGAGCGCATCGCCGGGACCCCTCGGGCGGGGAACCCCAGTCCCCGCCGCCAGGATCGAACGCACGTCGCCGGCCCGGAACCGGCCGAACTCGACCGCCCGTCCGATGGCGGCCACCAGCGCCTCTTTGCCGTGGGCCGCCTCCAGGTCACACAGCTCGACGAGGTCGCCGGCCAGGGTGGTCACGCCCCGGGCGGCCGCACCCTTGATGAACGCCTCGGCCACCGGCCCCAGGGCACAGAACGCCACCTCGGCCGGGGTCTTGGCCCTGACCGCCCGGGTGGGCTCGGGCCTCGGCCCGCCGTAGTGGTCGTCGCACATAGCCGTCTCACCAGGGGCAACGAGGTCGTGGCGGGCGATGATCTCGCCCAGGAAGACGATGGTCACCGTGCCGTTGGCCACCACCAGCTCGACCTGGCGGCCGATGTGGGACATCGGCACCGAGTAGCGGGCCGAGCCGAACCGGACACAGCTCAGCCGGTCGACCTTGCGGAGGACCACCTTGCCGATCCGGGCCCGGAGGGACGGCAGGTCGCCGAGCAGCTCCCGTTCGGTCACCAGCCGATCGGCGGGGACGGCAGATCTCGGAGTGCACCTGGGCGTTGACCTCGGCGCACCAGGCCACTCCCTTCGCGTTGGCCTGGGCCAGGTCGGCGACGGCCAACCCTTCGGGGACCATGAGGTCGGACTTCACGTAGCCGACCAGGTTCTCGACGATGCCCTTGGACTCGGGGTCGGCACCCTGACAGAAGTCCGGCCGATACCCGTAGTGGGTGACGAAGCGCACGTAGTCCGGTGTCGGGACCACCAGCCCGGCCACCGTGCCGCCCTTCAGGCATCCCATGCGGTCGGTGAGGAGGGTCTTCGGCACCCCGCCGATGGTCTCCATGCACTGGGCCAGTGCGGCCATGGTCGTCTCGGCCCGGAGGTTGTCGGCGAAGTACACGAAGCGGAACCGGCTCCAGGCCAGCACCGCGCAGAACACGAACAGGGGTCCGATCTCCCCCCAGTCGAACACCAGCATGTCGCCCGGTGCCCACACCCCGGGCCGGCGGCCCCGGTGATGGTCGATGCGCCACGTCGGCCTTGGCTTCGGCCACGGCTCGGCGCAGGTTGCGGGCCGACCCCGAGTAGCCGGCGGCCCGGACGACGGGCAGGAGGCGCTTGGCCGAGATCCGGCCCCCGGTCTTCGCCACCCGCTCGGCGATGATGTCGGTCACCGGGTCGTAGTTGTGGGCCACGGTCGCCCGTCCGCTCCGGTCGTCTCGGCCGCTCGGGCCTTCGCGACGGCCCGCTTGACGGTCTTGTCGGTCGTGCCGCAGATCTCCGCTGCGGCCCGGTAGGAGCCCACCTCTTGGTAGGCGGCATGCATGTCCATTCGTTCCCTCGCTGATTTCATGGAGGAGTCCCTCCGGTCGGAGCGGCGGTTGGCTAGCACCGCCACCGTGACCGGCCGAAGGGGCCCTCAAGTGGATGCTTCAGCGAAGGGTGCGGACATCTGGTGGCCAGAACTGCGGACTTCTCGTGGCCACAGGTGCGGACTTCTCATGGCCATAAGTGCGGACTTTCTCGTGGCCACGGA
>CAWIFR010000007.1:0-589544 GCA_963835465.1 uncultured Acidimicrobiaceae bacterium | reverse complement strand
GTGCGGCGCCGGAGGCCCCGTGGCTATCACCCCGCTGCTGTTCGAGCTGCTCGAGACGGCCTGTCGGGTGGCGGCGGACACCGCGGGCATCGTCGATCCCACGGTGGGTTCGGCCCTGATCGAGCTGGGGTACGACCGGGACTTCGCAGAGGTGGCCACGATCGATGTCGCCGGCAAGTTCGACCCCCGACCGGCGCCCGGGTGGTGGAGGATCGTCCTGGACCCAGAGGCTCGCACCGCAGCCATCCCGGTCGGCGTGCATGTCGACCTCGGGTCCACGGCCAAGGCGTTTGCCGCCGACCGGTCCGCCGCCCGACTGGCCGAAGTCCTCGACTGTGGTGTGCTGGTCAACCTGGGCGGGGATATCGCCGTCGCCGGTGCGACCCCGTCTGAGGGCTGGGCCATCGGGATCGCCTCCGAATGCCACACTGGCCTCGCCGGGGTGGAGCAGGTCGTGACCATCGTCGAGGGCGGCCTGGCCAGCTCGGGCACGACTGCTCGCACCTGGCTGCGCAACGGTCGGCAGGTCCATCACATCGTGGATCCCTGGACGGGGCAGCCGGTTCCGGCGGTGTGGTCCCTGGTCTCGGTGGCGGCTCGTTCCTGTGTGGAGGCGAACGCCTGGAGTACCGCCGCCGTGGTGTGGGGAGAGGATGCCCCCGGAAATCTCTCGGCCTGGCAGATTCCGGCCCGTCTGGTCGACGTCGAGGGAAATGTCGTCCTGTGCGGGGGATGGCCACCCGACGGCCCGCGTACCGCCCACGTCACGGGTGCGGTGCTCTGATGGCGGCCGTCGCCTCCACGACGGTCTGGTACGCCATGCGGGCCAGTGGCGTCGTCGCCCTCGTTCTGCTGACCGGGACTATGGTCCTCGGTCTGCTGACTGCGGGACGGACCGGCTCCCGCTCGTGGCCGGCCTTCGCCCGGGCCGACCTACACAAGCGGGTTTCCCTCCTGGCCATGGTATTTCTGGCCCTACACGTAGCGACCGCGGTTCTCGATACCTACGTCAGCGTGGGTTGGATGTCGGTGATCGTCCCATTCTCCTCGCCCTACCGCCCCTTCTGGACGGGACTCGGGACGGTGGGTGTCGATCTGATGGTGGCCGTGGCCGTGTCCAGCGCGCTGCGCCAGAGGATCAGTCCCCGAACTTGGCGCGGGATTCATTGGTTGGCCTACGGCTGTTGGCCTGTGGCCATGGCCCACTCCCTGGGCATGGGCACCGATGCCGCCAGCCTGTGGTTCGACGCTATGGCCGCGGTCTGCACCATGGGGGTGGCAGCGGCGCTTGCCTGGCGCATCGCCGACCACCGGCGTAACGCCCGATGGGCCCGGTGGGTCGGCGCCTCAACCCGAGCCCTGCCCCCTCGGCCGACGCCATCGCCGGCGGTACGGGGGACGTCGCCCCGGTCCACGGTGCCGGTGCTGACGGGTCCGGCGGCCAGCACTTCGTCCAGCGCGACCGTCACCGACGACGCGCCGTCGACCACCACCTATCCGTCCACCCATCGACTGCTCGAGAGGGATCGACCATGACCGCCATGACCCTGGCTGCCCCCCACCGACTCCTGGCCGGCGTGGCCGGCAACGCCCCAACGCCCGACTTGCCTTCTCACCTGGCTGTTCACGGACCGCTGGCTCTACCCGAACGGGGGGATCCCCGGTGGCGCTCGGCCATGTGGCGGGCGATCAATGAATCCGGCCTACGCGGTCGGGGAGGGGCGGGATTTCCCTCCGGCGCCAAGTGGGATGGGGTTCGGCACTCGGCTCGCCGTCCGCTGCTGGTGGTCAATGCCATGGAGGGCGAGCCGGCCAGCGCCAAGGACCGCGTGCTCTTGACCCACTCCCCGCATCTGGTGCTGGACGGAGCCGACGTGGCCGCGACGGTGGTCGGGGCGGTCGAGGTGGTGGTCTGCGTGGCCGACGACAGTGGTCCCGCGGCCGCTGCCGTCGAGGCGGCCATCGCCGAGCGCACCCGCGCCTCCCGGTCGCGTATCCGGGTCACCGTGGCCCGTCCCCCGGGTCGGTACGTGACCGGTGAGGAGTCCGCGCTGGTTTCCTGGCTGAACGAACGGCCCGCCCGGCCGGTCTTCCGGATGGACAAATCGGTCCCTCTTCGGGTGGGGCGCCGAGCGGTCGTGGTGCACAACGCCGAGACGCTCGCTCACGTTGCCCTCATCGCGCGCCACGGGCCCCACTGGTTTCGAGAGCAGGGGACAGCCGAAGCCCCGGGGTCCACTCTGGTGACGGTGGGAGGTGCCGTGCAATTCCCTGGCCTGCTAGAGATCGAGATGGGTACGCCAGTCATCGATGTTCTCGAGCGTGCAGGAATGGACCCGGCGCCGTCCGGCGTGCTGGTTGGGGGCTATGGCGGGGCGTGGTTGGACGCGTCCCGATTGGACACCCCGTACGCACCCGGTCCACTGGCCGCCGCGGGGGCTACCCACGGCGTGGGTATCCTGATCGCTCTTCCGCACACTTCGTGTGGAATCGCCGAGACCGCCCGCATCGCTCGTTACATGGCCGGGGAGAGCGCGGGTCAGTGCGGGCCTTGCGTGTTGGGTCTCCCGGCCCTGGCTGGGTACCTCGAGCAGCTGTGGGCCGGCCGGGCCGATGACGGTCTGATCGAGCGCATTCTCCAGTGCGCCGCGACTGTCGACGGGCGTGGGGCGTGTCGGCACCCCGATGGCGTAGTCCGCCTGGTGCGGAGCGCTCTGGCCGTCTTCGGCGACGACGCCCGGGCCCACGCGGCTGGACGGCCGTGCGCTGGGCACCTGGCCGGCACGGTGATGGCCTTCCCGATCTCACCCGGTGAAGTCACCCACGTCGACGGGAGGGCGGCATGAGTCCCCTCCGATCGGACAGGCTCCGGATTCGTGTCGATCCCGTGGCGTGTGACGCCTTCGGCTTCTGTGCCGAACTGCTGCCCGAGCGCATCACCCTCGATGAGTGGGGGTACCCCATCATCGACGGGACGCCGGTCGACTCCGAATTGGTCGAACTGGCCACCCGGGCCGCCGCGGAGTGCCCACGTCGGGCCATCGTCTTGGAGCAGGTCCAGCAGGCGAGGCGAACCGGGAAGGCGACCGATCGCCTGCCTTCTGACCAGGGAGTTCATCCTATCGGGGCGTGAGTCCAGATTTCTGAGCGTGTAGACCGGGAATCAGTTCCGCCGCCTTCCTGTTGCACCGTCCATGCAGTTGTTGGCCTTGCCCTCAGGCCTGAGGCCGTCTTCGGTGGACGATGGCGACGTGGCGCGGCTGAGGGCGGCCAAAGTCCTGGGTGTGCTTGGGCTTGTGGCCTACAACTGGTGGGTGGTGGTGCCCTTCGTCCCGGGGCTCATGCCTTCGGTCAACGGATTCTTTTCGGACCTCGAGGCGACCGGCCGCCCCCACTCGGCCCTGATGTCCGACGCCGACCTCGCCGCAGGCCTTCTCTTGCTGGCGGCGCTGCTGCTGCGGGGTTCCACAGCCCAGCGAGGCGTCCGCGGCGAGTGGAAGTGGATGGTGGGGTTTGCTGTGGCCGGGGCGATCGGGGGTCGGTATCCGTATGCGTGCGCCGAGGGCCTTAGCGAGGCCTGCCGCCAGATGGAGTGGCACCTGGAACTGCCCCTGCACCACTACATCCACGTGGTCTCAGGTATTTTCGAGTTCGCCACCCTCACCGTGGCCGCCATCTTGGCCATGCGACGCACCCGGCACGCAGGGACCGTCGAGGCCCGCGCCTACGTCGCCGTGGTCACCAGCCTCGTCGTCGGCTATCCGCTGCTCGGCCTGGTGTACCTCACCGATCGACTCGGCACCCTGGTCGAGCCAATCTTCTTCCTGACCTTTTCGGCCATGGTTGTGACCGAGCTGTTCGAGCCAACGGGTAGGCGTTCTGCGTCGGGGTGGCCGCAGGGCGCGACCGAAGGGTCGTCCCCGTGGCCATCAGAAGCAAGTCAGGTGGGGAGCCGACCGACCGCCAATGGATCCCCTTCCGATCAGCCCGGGCAGGGTGGTGTCGCGATTCGCCAGATCGAAGCCTGACCCGGGCTTTGTCGGCGGCGTCTGCCCCGAATGCGGAAATTTGAGCACCGACCCCGTGGTTCCGCCTAGTGTGAAGGGGTCGTCGACCCAATCACGCGGGCCGGCACATGTAGGGCTTCACAATGGATCCCCGCGTTTTAGTGCGTGATTTTCAAGGAGTGACAGTTATGGGTGTAGGTGCAGTCAAGTGGTTCAACGCCGAAAAGGGCTTTGGATTTATCACGCCTGACGGCGGCGGGGATGACCTCTTCGTTCACCAGTCGGAGATCCAGATGGAGGGCTTCCGCGACCTCGCGGAGGGCCAGCGTGTGGAGTTCGAGACCAAGCAGGGCCAGAAGGGTCTGCAGGCAAGCCAGGTCCGCAAGATCTGAGTGCGTCTCTGTCGGGAACCGACCCGACGTCGCCATCGGAACTCCGGTGGTGGTCGTCGGGTCGGTATCCCGCAGAGGTTTCGTCCCGCTCCCGGCCGTAGGCCGCCCGGGTGCGGTGAGTTTCCCCGGAAGGCTCCATTCGGAGCGGACCCGGAGGATGACGGCGTTGGCCGTCACGGTTCCATACGAGGGGTGGAGCGAATCACCATTGCGATGCCGCCCTAGTTCTGCGCGCTCAGGGTCGGGGCGGTGGTGCCATCTCTGAGCACGGTGCAGGAAGTCACGATCACCGGCATGTTCGGGCGGGAGTGCCCAGGTGATGGTTTCGCGGAAGCAGGCGTGGCCTTGCCACCCGCTGACCTGGTGGGCGGGAGGCCGTCGGTGGGGAGTTGCCGAGCGCATGCCGTGAGCCTGGGCGACTCGCTCTCGGGGTGACTCGTGCTGGTGGGCCCTGTCCTGTGTCCGCTGCCCAGGAGGTGGCGGCCTGGCCGCCGCCGTACCCACCGAGAGCCGGCACAAGGCCAGCCTTTCCCGCGGTCGCCATCCAACGGACCAGGTGACGTCGGAGACGGGCTGCCGGTTCGACCAGTGGAGCCCGTCCCGGGGAATGGCTCGAGGGATCCGCACGGTTGAGCGGTTCCGTTGGTGCTGACTTCATTGGCGCAGCCCGTTTTCGCCGGGAGCCGGGTCACCGTGCCGACCCGGCTCGTCGCAGCACGCCATCAGACTCGTGCACGAGCAGTCGTTGCGTCTCGGTCACACGCCCGGACCCAAGCAGCGTCTCACCGGGTCCGACCGGGTCAGCGATGGTCTGTCGGCGACCTGTGAATGCCGGTTCTGCCGAGGGGGAATGCCCTGTCCGGAACAGGAGTCGGTCCAGCACAACGTATTGGACCACCCAGAGGGAGCCGTAGGCGGCGAGGTTGGCGGACTCGACGGCCAGGGTGTGCCCCCAGTGACTCCACCCTTGGGTGCGTTGCGACACCAGGCCGACGGCCACAGTCGATACCAGCAGTCCGGTGAAGGAAAGGGCGGCGAAGGGGACGACCTGACCCAGGAGCGACCGCCGGCCTTGACGGTGCCACACCCACCTTCGGTTCAGTTCGAACGACGGTACCGTCCCGACGGCTGTGGCGACCACGTTGGACCAGGCCGCCGGAAGCCCGACGATTCCCACGAGTGTGAATAGGACGGAGAGGCTGGTCGTGGTGGAGACCACCGAAACCCCGGTGTAACGGACCAGCCGGAACAGTGTGGCCAGGCGGCCATCGGTTCCTTGGGCGAGAGAAGAGTCGATGGGGCGAGGCTCGGGGCGGCGGGGGAGGGCTGCGGTGACCATGGACCCAGGGTGCCGTGGCAAACTGTGTACCCACTGGGTGCTGATCGAGTGGAATCTGAAGGTGCCGTCAGCGCCTTCGGGGCAGATGGCCGACGACGGGTCGCGGGGTCGTCGGGTGAGCCGGATCAGCTAGATGGTCCCACCGGGATGACGCGTGCCGACCAGTGCCGCAGTGGCCAGCGCGACCGCCGCCGCCGACTCCAACACCAACGACAAGGTCGCGTCTGGTGCACCGAGGCTGTCTTTGAACCCGAACAGCCCGATCTCGACAGAGAGCAACAGTCCGCCGATGGTCGAGAGGGCGAACAACGCCCCGGCCATGCTCGCCCAGGCTCGCCTCGTCACGGCCACGGTCAGGGCCAGCCCGATGCCGACGATCCCCTGGAGCAGGAAGAGCGGCCCGATGGTGGGAATGTGCCGGTAGCCGGTCGACCACAGGTGGAGATGGATGGCCGCCGACCCAACCAGCAGCGCAGCTCCGGCTAAGCAGAGCACGGTGCTTGCGGTGTCGGGAGGAGCGACTAGGCGGAGTCGCCAGCTCCCTCGTGCGGATGCCCCTCCGTCTAGCAGTGCCGAGGGCCCGGGGTCTGTGCTCATGCAGGGTCTTCGTAGCGCCGACGACGCGGGATGTGCTGCCTACGATCTGACGGACCAAGCCGAACGATCCCGTGCATGCCCCGTCGCGGCGGAGCGAGGGGCATGCACGGGTAATACGGAGGTGGGCTCGGGAGCCCTGTTTGTTACCAGCCGGCGCAGCCACCCTGGTCCGGGGCGGTGGACTGGATTCGCTCAGCCACCATGATCTGCTGGTCCTCGGTGGCCATCGCCCCTTCGGGGGCGAACTGGCCGCCTCCGTAGGCAATCCAGTTGGCCCGGCTGATGCCCAGGCCTCCGCTGAAGCGACCGCCGTCAGCGGACCAGTTGCCACCTTCTTCGCACATGGCCACGCGTTCCCACGCGGACCTCTGCTCGGGGGTGACGGTGTCCACGGGTCCGGCCGGTACGGCCGGAGTGGTCGCTGCCGCTGCCGCTGCCGCTGTTGCCGCCGCAGCTTCGGCCGCCGTGGCCGCGGCACTGCTCTGCTGCACCGCCTGATAGAACGCGGCCTCACTGGCCAGTGCGGGATTGAGCTGCACCAGCAGACTCGTTCCCGTCAGGACGGTACTGAGTGGAACTGGCCCGTGATAGGCGGCCAACGATGATGGCGGTAGTGCCACACCGGTTGTGGTTGATGTGCTGCTCGTTGATGACGTGGACCGGGCCGACTGCGCAGTGGCAGCCGGGACCAGGGTACTGACGGTAATGAGGGCGACCGGAATGATCGCCACGAGTGCAATGCGGGTCCGCATGGCACCTCCCTTCGTAGGGCGCGGCGACGGCGCCTTCCTCTGCTCGGTGTTGGCGGGCTCCGGCCATTGCATTCGGTCCCCGGACGGCGTGCGGGAAGGCGACGTTCGTCCTGGCTTCACGCCGTAGGGTGTGCGGCCGGTTTGGTTATGCCCAAGCTTGCGTCGTGAAGACCACTCGTTTCGTCGTTGCCCCGGAGTCGTGGGTCGGTGTGCTGTGACGCTGCCGGCCACGAATGCGTAAGTAGGTCGAGTCGGATCTCGATCTCTGCCAGGGCGGCCGGTCGTCGATCACTCAGACGCTCCGCTACCGCGCTATTTAGCCGTAGTAACAGCCCAGGAAGTTACGCGTGTGAATGATTATAGCGGGTGTGCATCAAGCTTCAGTGTCGCCCCACAAAGATGGCTGTGAACTGGGCAGATAGATCGCTAAATCGCCGAGAGATAGCGACCATCATGATTATTGATGGGCGAATTGGCGCGGCCGTCTTTGAGTAGATCATCGGGTAGGTAATAGGCCGATGACCAGGGGAAAGTCTGCTGTGCGGGCCCAGGCCCGAGGCGATGCTGAGCGAGACAATCACGGAGCGTGTCGGGTCGACTACGGACACCGGCTGACAGGGTGGATCCTCCGATGGATCCGACGGAGTCAGGGTCCGACGGCCACGCCAGCACCGCTCACGGAAAGCGGGCGAAGGAAGAGGACGCGGCTGTTGGGGAAGCCGACCTCGGCCGGTCGCCACGCATGGAATGCCATCCAGAGGTGTCCTTGCGGGTCGGTGAACACCGACGGGCCGCCTGGGCCACTGAACGATGCTTGTGACCCCAGCAGGGGATCGGTGGACAGGTCCCGGCACGGGCCCATCGGACCAGCACAGTCGGCCACACCGATGGCATACCGGTCGGTCTCCCAGTTGTTTGCCGAGTAGAAGAGCAGGTACTGCCCGCCCACGAGGGTCATGGACGGCCCCTCGACCACACCACCCTGCCAGGCTTGGCTCGGTGACAGCAGGGGAGTGGCCACCCCTGGGACGAGGGCGGTCCCGTCCGGTGTCAGCTGTTGCGACCACAGGGTGGCCGGCTGACTGCCAGCTCCTTGTGATTTCCAGACCAGATAGGGCGTGCCGTTGGCATCGACGAATGGAGTGGGGTCGATCGAACCGCCGAGCGCGGTCTGGCACATCAAGGGGAGGGCGGAGTTGTCGACATAGGGACCCTGCGGTTGGGTGGCGACGGCCTCGGAGATGCACTGCTGACCGGTCGGGGTGTACACGGCGGAGTAGTAGAGCAGGTAGGTGGCTCCCCGCTGGAGTACCGACGGTGCCCACGTGGCATCGGGAGCGGCCCATGCCGGCTCATGGGGGAGGGCATCGCCGACGGTCACCCAGTGGGTGAGGTCGGTGGACCGGATGATCTGGATGTTGCCCGCCGCCGAGTTGGTGGCGAACCCATAGTACGTGCCTCCCCCGACCGGCAGGATGAAGGGGTCGGGAAAGTCGTAGGGGTAGACCAGGCCTGAGCTGGGACCCGATCCGTCAAGGGTCAAGCAGGACGCTGATGCGGCATCGATGGAGCCGACGGCGGCACTGAGGTTGGAGGCGCCGATAGCGGTGACGGCCTGGGCCACGCCGGTGAGGCACGTGGTCAGAGTATTGATGTTGATCCCCTGGTAGAAGCGAACCTGAGTTGCGCCAGAAAGCCTCTGGTTGGTGCCGCCGAGTTCGGCCACCGTGCGAGCCTGGTCAGCCACTCTGGCGTCCCGGGTGGCCGTGGTGGTGGCGATCCGGCCTCGGGTGGTGGTGAGCGAAGCCTGCGTCCACTGGAGCCAGGCCCTGGTGGAGCTCAGCGTCTGCTGGGTCCGGTGTTCAGTGGACGCCAACGCGACGTCATACCCCGACACCCCCATCACCAGCACAACCAGCATCGAGAGGCCGGCCAGATGCCGCCGACGGCTCCTCCGTCGTCCCTGCGGCGCGTGAGCGCTGGGTAGGCCGATGGCCGAGGAGGACGGCTCGGTGTTCACGGCGAGGGTTCCGCGGCACGACATGCTGCAGCGACGCCGTTGAGCGAAGCGGCTGCTCCCTGCTGGTCGTTCAGCGAGATCTGGTTGAGGGCTCGCTCCACGCCAGCCACGCAGAGGTCCAGATCGTTGATGCTCACGCCGTTGGCGAACACGTTGACTTCGGTGGAGGCCAGCTGAGCCTGAGCCGCAGACAGCTGTGCGGTCTCCGCTGCCAGCGTCTTGGCCGCTGCCGCGGATTGGGTGGAGACGGCGGCCAAGCTGGCTTCGGCCTGATGGGCACGATGGATGGTCCCCTGCAGGCGGCTCCGGACTGTGGCCAGCTCGTCGTCGGTCCGGTGGAGGTGGCCATGGAGTCCGGCGGCCACGGCAACGCCGGCCACGAGCAGGGCGACCAGCAGGGTGTAGACCACGGTCAGGCGACGACGGGCCCGCCGACCGTTGGTCCGGCTGCTCGGAGAATCGGTCGGAAGAACGGGCACGAACGAGCCGAAGCGGCGCCCCGCTCCCCCAAGACCTGCAGGCCAGGCATCGTCCCCGGCGGGCGTGGGCTGGAACATGTCGGTGTCCACATCGACGCCGTGGGCGCCGGCGTCACGGGAGGGGGGCTCACGCGGGCGAGCGAGGTCGGGGGAAGCGGCAGGCTGACTCTGAGCTCGGTCGGCATCCATGGGAGGCTCCCGCCACATCGCTGGCTCGGGCGGGCCATCGGCGCGCCACCCGCTCGGTTGTTGGTGCTCTTTGCATTGTCACATCTCCGGAGCCGCGAGCGGCGGCACCCCCTGGCTCAGTCCCGGGGTGGGCGACGATCCGATCGGACTCGCACGGTGGGAAGGATCGGTCCGAGGGAGCGGGACCGGGCGCAGCCCACCCAGACCCCTGCCCCGTAGGCCACGTCGTCGACGATGGACGCGGCCAACCATCGCAGCGGATCGAGCGGTGGTCGTCGGATCCACCAATCGACCAACGGTGGCACCGTCATCAGGAGCGCTGCCGTCGTGGCCCAGCGCCGGCGTTGGAGTACCCCTGCCACCACTACGGGGCCCGCCAGCACCGTCACGGCTCGACCGACCTCGACGCCCGTCCACGCGGCTCCCCTCGCGCTCCAGCGCAGGGCCACGACCGTCGGTATGCCGTGACGCCGGACGCGGCGGGCCATGGCGGCTGTCGAGCCGGCCAGGAGGACCAGCGCGGCCACCGGGCGTCGGGCGATCACCGCCGCTGCGATCGCTGTCGGCCAGGGTCGTAGCTCGACGGGGACGACTCGGCCCGGGTGTCGGACCGCCAGTGGGCCGGCCGACGTCCCGTACCGGTACCGACGGCCGAGGAGCCGGGCCCACGAGGCCGGCTCCTCATGGAGGACGACCACCGATGGTTCGTAGCGCACCCGCCATCCCTCCTCGAGCAGTCGCCACACCACGTCCACGTCTTCGCCCACACGGAGGCGTTCGTCGAACCCGCTACCCAGTGCCTCCACACGAACCACCAGCGCCGCTGTGGGTACGTAGCCCACGACCCGGCCGAGGCCTACCTCCCCGGCCTCGGGTCCCATGTCCAGGGCCGACCGACCTTCGGTGTAGCGGTCCAGTACCGACGGTCGGGGCCGTGCTGACGGGGAGGGATGCACCCGGGGCGCCACGGCTCCCAATACCGGATCGGCGAACATCCCCACGAGGGTGTCCAGCCATCCCGGGGGCACCTGGCAGTCGCTGTCCACGAAGGCCACCAGGTCAGTGGCGATGATCGGCAGGGCCTCGTTGCGGGCGGCAGCCGGGCCGCCATTCACCGGGCGCCGAATCAGCGTCACCTCCTCACGGTCACAGACCTCGGCCACACGCTCCGGGCCGTCAGAAGCGTCATCGACAACCACTACGGAAGTTCGGTTTCCGAGTGCCCTGAGGCACCGTCGCAGCGAATCGACCCGGTCCCGAACCGGGACGACCACCGTGACCGCTAGCCCAGTCGCCGGTGCCCCGGAGGGCGCCACCGGATGGGCCAGGCCGGCGTCCACCAGTCGACGGCCCAACTGCCGGGCGCCCGACGTCGGTGGGCTACCGTCAAGCCAGTGATCAAGGGCGGCGGCGCCCGCCGGGGTGAGGGCGAGGAGGCGTCCGGGGTGCCCCCCGACCAGCACGGTCCCCTGGCGGTAGGCCCGAACCGACCGGTCGAGGACCAGTCCGAACCCCTCGGGAATTGGCGTCGCCGTGGGCGGGTCGGGACTCAGGGCTGTCCGGTCACAGGGCGAGGCCACCGTCGACCGGTATGACCGCGCCCGTCAGTGCACTCGACTCGGGGCCCGCTAGCCATACCAGTGCCGCCGCCACTTCCTCGGGTGCCAGCAGGCGCTTGATCGGCTGCTGGTCGGCGAACGTGCGGGTATCGGCCAAGCCGTAGAGTCGGGCACTCTCGGTCAAGAGTGCGGTGGCCGTCGACCCCGGGCTGATGGCATTCGCCGTGACCCCGGAGTCAGCCAGTTCGGCGGCCAATCCCCGGACCAGGCCGGCGACCCCAGCCTTGGCGGCACCGTAGGCGGACAGCATGGGGAGGCCCCGCGTGGCTGCGGCTGAAGCCACCGCCAGGAATCGTCCGGTCCGTGGCGCCGGCCGCCGGAGCAGGGCCGGTATCCCCACGCGCGCTGCGTTGATAGGCCCTCCGAGATCGACCCCCAGTACGGCACCGAGCTGGTCGGCCGGCATCTCCCACAGTGGCACTCCTCCGGCGATCACCCCGGCCACGGCCACCATGGCGTCGAGCCCGCCGAACCGTTCTTCAGCCTCGGCCACCACGGCATCGAGGGCTTCGGGATCGGTGGCATCGGCCACTCGGGCCACGATGTGCTCCCCGTCGACAGCGCGGTCTTCTTGCTCCGGGGAGCGAGCGAGCGCGGAGGCCACCACGGCATCGAGTTCCGCCGGGGTGCCCATGGGGTAGGGAAGGCGTGGGTCGTCCGTGCCGCGGTCGACAGCCACTACCGACCAGCCGGCGGCCGCGAGCTCGCGTACCGTGGCCGCCCCGATACCCCGGGCCGCCCCTGTGACCACCGCCACCCGGACACTCATCGGGGTCGGGCCTGGGCTCTGGCCCTCTCCGGCTCGTCGAGGGTGGCCAACAGATCCTCGACGGCCTGGCCCAAGAGGCGGCGTCCCTCCTCGGGAGTGGCTCCGGCCGGGTCACCGAGGACTCCGTTGGGGGACACCGAACGGACGCCGTCGGAGCGAAGCAGGGGGAGGAGGTCGCCGATCGGGCGGACATCTCCCCGTTCGGCCCGATCCAGGTGCACGAGGTCGGGTCGGATGGCCAGCATCAGCGAGGTCTCGGTCCGACCGGCGTGGAGATCGCCGGTCCATCTGGGCGACCAGGCCGACACCGGATGTCCTTCGTCGACGAGCTGGCGTACGGCTCGGGCGAGCGGCCCCGCGTTGCCCCCGTGGGCTGAGACCACGACGACTCGGTCGAAGTGGATGAGCGCCGAACGCCCCAGCTCCAACAAAAGGAGTTGGGTGGCCTCCTGGCCGATCGACACCGTCCCGGGGAAGTCTTGGTGCTCGCCGCTGGCCCCATAGGCCACCGGGGGTGCCACCAGCAGTCGATGGTCACGTGCTGCGGCCCCGTCGGCGATGGCGACGGCGATGTCGGTATCGGTCGACAGGGGGAGATGTGGACCGTGCTGCTCGGTCGAACCCAGGGGGACGGCCAGCCATCGGTCGAGTTGGGCTCGCCCAGCCAGCTCGGGCCAGCTGGATGCACCCAGGTCGGTGGCGGGACGGATGCCCGGCCGCGACATGACATCCGTGCCGATGGCGTCAGGCGCCGTGGCCGGAGCCGGCCAGTGGGCTCTCGTCGCACGGTCGATCAGGTCGGCGAAGGGGTGTCGCCACCGTGGATCGATGGGCGGGCAGCACGGTGACCGGCACGGCTGGCGGGGGTGACGCCCTCCGCGCCCTCTTCGAGTGGTCGAGTGACGGCTTGGGTGGTAGTGCCGCTCCCCGGCGGGCCAGGGCCCGCTCCCCGTGGCCGAGGACGCACTCGGGGTCAGGTCCGTCGAGCGGCAGGCCGGTGAAGAATTTGGCCGCCATGCAGCCACCCCGACAGGAGTCGTAGTGGCCGCACGACCCGCATGCCCCTGCGCTCTGGGGTTGGCGGAGCTCGGTGAACAGGTCGGAGTGTCGCCAGACCTCGGTGAAGCCACCCGGGCTCCGGACGTTGCCCGCCAGGAACTGGTCGTGGATGGCGAACGGGCAGGCGTAGACGTCCCCTACCGGGTCCACCAGGCAGACCACTCGTCCGGCCCCACAGAGATTGAGGCCGGGAAGCGACTCTCCGTAGCCGGCCAGGTGGAAGAAGGAATCGCCGGTGAGCACGTCCTCCCCGCTGGCCAGCAACCACCCATACAGCTGACGCTGCTGGTCGGCCGTGGGGTGGAGTTCATCCCACACGTCGGCCCCTCGGCCCGAAGGGCGAAGTCGGGTCAGTCGCAGTTGGGCCCCGTAGCGGTCGGCCAACGCCTTGAAGTCATCGAGCTGGTCGACATTCTGCCGGGTGACCACCACCGACAGCTTGAATCCGGCGAAGCCGGCTCGGGCCAGCCGATCCATAGCTCGCACCGCGGTGGCGAAGGACCCGGTGCCACGCACCGCATCGTTGACCGCGGCGGTCGCTCCGTCGAGCGAGATCTGCACGTCCACGTAGTCACTGTCGGCCAGCCGTCTCGCCACCCGATCGGTGATGCGTGACCCGTTGGTGGAGAACTTGACCCCCACGTGGTGGTCGGTGGCGTACTCCACCAGCTCCCAGAAGTCCGAGCGAATGGTGGGCTCGCCGCCCCCGATGTTCACGTAGAAGATCTGCATGCGCTCGAACTCATCGATGAGCGACTTGCACTCGTCGGTGCTCAGCTCATGCGGATCCCTGCGTCCGGAGCTGGAGAGGCAGTGCACGCAGGCCAGATTGCAGGCGTAGGTCAGCTCCCAGGTGAGACAGATCGGCGCATCCAGTCCCTGTTCGAATCGGTCAACCAACCGGCCCACGTCCCGGGTTGTCGGCGGCGCCGCGGGCGGAGTCTCGCCGACCAGGGTCACGACTCCTCCCTCTCGCAGATCATCCCTGACTCGGCCAGGGTGGCCAGTGCCCGTTCGTAGCGATCCAGCTCCTCTCCGGTGACACCTGCGGCCCGGCAGGCGTCGTGTCCGGTGGGCTGCTCGGCCAGGGACTCCACCACGTCGAGTAGCCGCCGGCTCTTCAAGAAGGACAGCCGACGGGTGCCGAAGTGGTAGGCCAGCGCCCCGAATGATTCGGGGCGCAGCGAGACCTGGGGGTGCAGTCGTCCAGGCCCGGGAGCCGTCAAAGGGCGCGGCTGGCGCGCGCAGGGGTCAGGGGGGGCAAAGGCGGCCGCTCAGTAGACGCCGCACATGCCGTCGATTGAGACGTCCTCGACCAGCAGATCCTCCTCGACCAGCGACTCCTCGGCTGCGCCCAGGTTGGCCGCCCGGCTGTCCTCGAGGTCCTCGGGAGCCACGGTCGGATCGGTGGTGGTGACGGTCATGGGACCTCCGGGAGTCGGCCGGCGAACGCCGGGCGGGTTGCTTGTTTCAATTTCTAGCACTCGATGTCAAAATGGAAGCCTGATGGATCGGCCTCACGACGAAGGCGAAGAGCGGGGCCCCGGGCGTGGCGCGAGGTCGAAGGCCGAGTACGTCCCGTGAAGACGTGGCCCGGGCCGCACTCGACCTGTTCAACCGGCAGGGGTATGACGAGACCACGGTGGACGAGATCGCCGCCGCGGTCGGGGTGAGCCGTCGCACCTTCTTCCGCTACTACGAGTCCAAGCGGGACGTGGTGTGGGGGGAGTTCGACTGCCGAGCTTGTGCGCCTACGTGACGAGTTGGAGGGTGCCCCCGACCGACCAGCCCATGATGGACGTGCTCCGGCATGCCGTCATGGCCACCAATCGGTTCGGCGCCGGTGAGCTTGATGAGCTTCGGATCCGCATCGGACTGATCAGCACCGTGCCCACCCTCGTGGCCCACTCGGCGGTTCGCTACGCCGAGTGGTGTGAAGTGGTGGCTGGCTTCGTGGCCAAGAGGGTGGGTGGACAGCCTGACGGCCTCGGTCCCCAGACCGTGGCCCGTGCCGCCCTCGGCGCCGCCGCCGCCGCCTTCACGTGTTGGGCGGCGAACGGGCGAGAGGACCTTCCCGGCGAGGTGGACCGGGCCTTCCGCCTGCTGGCCTGCCGGCTTCGACGAGGACGCACTTCGCTCCTGACGTCGGGTCACATGGGCGCTCGTTCGCTTCGGGCCGGTGACCGCGCTGCCGATCCCTACCCGATCAGTCGACCGCCATCGGTCGCCGTGATTGGGGCATCCCGGCAGTTGCGCCACTAATCTGTCGGCACCCCCGCCGACCCCACCGGAGAGTGAACGTGCCGTTCGACCTTGCCGCGCTGATGAACGAGTACAAGGGTCAGAGCTTCGATCTGCATTCGCAGTTCATGAATCCCGCAGTTGGTCAAGGTCCTGAAGACACTGGGCTTCGACCGCCAGTACGTGGGGGCTGAGGGCTCCTACCTCATCGACGACCGAGGGGACCGATATCTCGACTTCCTGTCGGGCTTCGGAGTGTTCGCCCTGGGCCGGGGCCATCCGGTGATCAAGGACGCCCTGCGACCAGGCCATCGACGCCGACCTGCCCAATCTGGTCCAGTTGGACTGCGCCCTGCTGCCCGGTCTGCTGGCCAAGGCCCTGGTGGAGCGCTCTCCAGCGGGGATCGAGCGAGTGTTCTTCGCCAACTCGGGGGCCGAGACGGTCGAGGCGGCCATCAAGTTCGCCCGCTGCTCCACCGGACGAGACCGAATCCTCTACTGCGACCACGCCTTCCACGGGCTGACCAATGGAGCGCTCTCCCTCAACGGGGGCAAAGAGTTCCGTCAGGGCTTCGGCCCGCTCCTACCGCAGTGCGACCAGGTCCCCTTCGGGGACATCGAGGCCCTGCGCCGACAGCTCCGTCACGGTGACGTCGCGGCGTTCGTCGTGGAGCCGATCCAGGGCAAGGGTGTCTATATGGCCCCTCCGGCCTACTGGGCCGAGGCCGAGGCGCTGTGCCGACGCCACGGCACCCTGTTGGTCATGGACGAGGTGCAGACCGGAATGGGTCGCACCGGTCGATTCTTCTGCCATCAGCACTGGGACCTGCACCCCGACATCATCACCGTGTCCAAAGCCCTATCGGGCGGATACATGCCGGTGGGTGCCGTCCTGACCACGTCCAAGGTGTTCGACGGGGTCTACAGCACCATGGACCGCGCGGTCGTCCATTCGTCGACCTTCTCCAAGAACCAGCTCTCGATGGTGGCCGCGCCTGGCCACGTTGCAGGTCATGGACGACGAGGACATCGTGGGCCGGGCCGCCCGCAACGGGGCCCGTATGTTGGAGGCCCTGCAGCCGCTGGTGGACAAGTACGAACTGCTCCACGAGGTCCGGGGACTCGGCCTGATGATCGGCCTGTCGTTCGGGCCTCCCGAGTCCCGCGGTGGCCGCACCCGCTTCCGCATGATGGAGTTGGCCCGCAAGGGACTCTTCTCCCAACTCATCGTGTTCCCGCTGTTCCACCGGCATCGGATCCTGACCCAGGTGGCTGCGGACAACGTGAACATCATCAAACTGCTGCCCGCCCCTGATCATCGGTGACGCCGAGATCGACCACTTCGTGACGGCCCTCGACGACGTGCTGGCCGACGCCCATCGGAGCTCCGGGCTGCTGGTCGAGGTGGGGACGTCCATGGCCCGGAACACCCTGCGCAGTCGCCGCCGTACCCCGGTGCTGGCCGACACCCGCGTCTTCCGTTCGTGACCGCTCCCCGACCCTGGGCTCACCCTGGAGGCCGACGACCGGGTGCTGGTCACCGGGGCCGCCGGCTTCATCGGCTCGTCGGTGGCCCGGGAGCTGAGCGGACGAGGCACCCATGTGGTGGCGCTGGTCGAGCCGGGGGGCGACCGTGTCAATCTCGAGGGGTTGGACGGGGTCGAGGTGGTCTCCGGTGACCTGCGGGACGCCGACGCCGTGGCCAAGGCCACCGACGGCTGCCGGATGGTCTTCCACATCGCCGCGCTCTACCGATTCTGGGCCAAGCACCCAGAGGACTTCTACGACATCAACGTGAACGGCACCCGTCGGGTAGCTGGAGGCCGCCCGGTCGGCCGGCTGCGAGCGGCTGGTCTACACCTCCACGGTCGGAACGCTGGGTCTGCATGGTGCGACCACCGAGGACCCGGTCGACGAGACGTCCTTCGCCCGCGTCGACCACCTCTTCGGTGGCTACAAGCAGTCCAAGTACGTGGCCGAGCACGAGGTGCTGCGGGCCGGGGCCGAAGGGTTCCCGGTGGTGCTCGTCCAGCCGACCACGCCGGTCGGTCCCCGCGACCGGGGGCCCGACGCCGACCGGCCGGACGGTGCTGGAGATCCTCAACGGCCGGTTCCCCGGCTACGTAGACACCACGCTCAACATCGTGGACGTGGAGGACGTGGCCCACGGACATGTCCTGGCGGCCGAGCGGGGCAGGAACGGTCGGAGCTACATCCTCGGGGGGGAGAACCTGACGCTGCGCGAGGTGCTGGCGGCGCTGGCCGCGGCCACCGGCGTCACCCCTCCCACCCGGGAGTTCCCCGGCAGTTTCGCGCTGGTGGCCGCCCACCTGTCCGGACTGATCGAGGGACGGCTGCTCCGTCGGGAACCGACCATTCCCGCTCGAGGCGGCCAAGATGTCCACCACCCACATGTCCTTCGACGACAGCCGGGCCCGGACCGAGTTGGGCTACACCTCCCGCCCGGCCACCGTGGCCCTGGCCCGGGCGGCCCGCTGGTTCGTCGACGCCGGCTACGTCCGGCCCGAGCGGGCCGCCACCTTCGTCTGGGCCGAGTGAGCGGCCCTGACTCGACGGATCCTGCGCGCCAACGGACGGGCGGCGTCAGTGGGCGCGCAGCCGGTAGGGTGTCGGCATGCGTCTGGTGATCGGCTCCGACCATGCCGGCTATCGTGCTGAAGGCGGCGGTCGCTCCGGCATCTCGAGGCGGCGGGACACCAGGTACAGGACGTCGGGACGTTCTCGGAGGAGCCGGTCGACTATCCGCCGATCTGCGCCGACGTGGCCCGCCGGGTGGTCCGGGGCGACGGTGAGGCCGGCGTGGTCATCGGGGGAAGCGGCCAGGGCGAGGCCATCGCCGCCAACAAGGTCCGCGGCGCCCGGGCCGCCCTGTGCCACGACGAGTACACCGCCCGGTTGGCCCGCCGGCACAACGACGCCAATGTGCTCTCCCTCGGGGCCCGGCTGGTGGCCACCGAACTGGCCCTCGACATCCTCGACGTCTTCGTGACGCACCGGGTTCGAGGGTGGCCGGCACGTGGCCCGCATCGAGGAGCTGGCCGCCATCGAGGCCGAGGAGGCGGCCGAGCGGTGGGCCGGCGCACCGCCCGGCGCCGCCGTCCTCGGCCCGACCGTGACCGACGGGAGACCGGTCGGCCCCGGCTCCGGCCGGGACGACACGCAGTCAGCTACGTGGCCGATGCGGTGGTGCCTGCGACCGGCCCGGGGCCGTGCTGCGGCCGGGCGTGGTCGAGGTGGCCGGCGACACGGTCACCCACGTCGGCTGCTCCGTCGGCGGACGTGACGGATCGGCCCGCCGGTGCGGGAGGTCCGGGTGCCGCGGCGCCCTCCTTCCCGGCCTGGTCAACGTGCACTGCCACTCGCCGATGACCCTGTTTCGGGGCTCGGGGGAGAACCTGTCCCTCCACCGCTGGCTCAACGAGGTCCTGTGGCCCCAGGAGGCCCACCTGACCGAGGACGACGTCTACTGGGGGATGAGCCTGGCCGCCGCCGAGCTGTTGTGCTTCGGGGTCACCACCACCTGCGAGGCCTACTTCTTCGAGGACGCCCTGGCCGACGCGGTGGTCGACGCCGGCTCCCGCGCCGCTCGTCACGCCGGGGGTGCTGCAGCTGCCGGGACGCGAGTCGGCCGCCGGAGTGGTGGGTCGCGACGGACCGACGAGATCGCGGACTTCCATCGGCGCCGTCACGGCGACACGGGCCGCATCGAGGTGGGATTCGCTCCCGCACGCCGCCCTACACCGTGCCGCTGCCGGGCTGGTCCATATCGCCGAACGAGCGCGGGAGCTCGACGCCCTCTTCCACATCCACCTGGCCGAGACCGAGGAGGAGTGCCGCCGCTTCGCCGACGAGCACGGGGACTCGATCCCGGCCGTGCTGGCCCGGGCCGGGGTGCTGGACGGGCGGGTGCTGGCCGCCCACAGCATCTGGCTGTCCGAGGCCGACATCGACCTCTACCGGCAGCTTCGACGTGGCCGTCGCCCACTGCCCCCAGAGCAACGCCAAGCTGGCCTCGGGGGTGGCCCCGCTGGTCCCGTTGCTGGCGCCGGGGCATCCGGGTGGGACTGGGGACGGACGGACCGGCATCGAACAACGACCTCGACCTGTGGGAGGAGATTGCGCCTGGCCGCCATGCTGGCCCGGATCCGGGAGCGGGATGCCGCCGCCCTGCCCGCCGCCAGCTGCCCTGGACCTGGCCACCCGGGGCGGCGGCCCGCGCTCGGTCGGCCCGACCTCGGGGTGCTGGCCCCGGGTCCCGGGCCGACATGATGGCCGTGCGCCTCGACGACCCGGCGTTCGTCCCCTTGCTCGAGGACGCCCAGATGATCGAGCACCTGGTGTGGTCGGCATCCAGCCGGTTGGTCACCGATGTGTGGGTGGCCGGCGTGCCGGTGGTGGCAGCCGGACAGTGCCTGACTGTCGATGTCGTAGCTCGGGCCCGAGCTCCACCGACCGGTCGAGGCCCGGGCCCGTCTCGCCGTGCACGGAGGTCGGCGACCACGGCGCTGAGCGGCGTGCCGGGAATCCGTCCTTCAGAGGGTGGCGAGGTAGGCGGCCATCTTGTCGAAGCTGCACAGCATGCCGGCCTGCGCCTCGGGCGAGCGGAACATCTCGGGCACGTTGGTCTGGTGGGTGACCGTCTCGCACCGACCGTCACCCAGGTCGGTGAAGGTGATGGAGGTGGTCATGCCGCTCCTTCGACCTCCTTCCTCGCTCCACACCAGCGACTTCGGGGGGTCGATCTCGACGTAGACGCCGCGGGAGGGGATACGTGGACCCGTCCGCCTCGTTGACCATGATGGTCTCGAACACCCCGCCGGGCCGGAGGTCGACGGTGATGTTCTCGATGGGGGTGCTGACCCCGGTCGGCCCCCAGAAGTGGGTGAGGTGCTCCGGCCGTGGTCATGCACGCGAACACCAGCTCTCGCGGCGCGTCCCAGGTGCGCGCGATAGGTCAGTTCGCCGCTGAATAGGGCTGGTCGTCGCTCATGTCAATGGCTCCTTGGTTGCTCGGTGGTTGACGTCGTGGTGACGCAGTGGTTGGGATCGGCTCGTCGCTTAGCGCCCGTCGGTGGCTGCTCCGGTCGGCGGCTGTCCGCTTGATCTCCAACCAGATGTTCTGTCGAGTCTGATCGAACCGGTCCTCCCAGACCGGTCGGTGACGCTCGATCCAGCTCGACGGCGCTGTCGAGGGGCCCGGCCGCGAACCGGCAGGGTCGGAACTGGGCGTCCCGGCGCCGGGTGACGAGTCCGGCCCGTTCGAGCACCTTCAGATGTTGCGAGATGGCCTGGACGCTCATGTCGAACGGGTCGCGACAGCTCGTTCACCGTGGCCTCGCCGGCGGCCAACCGGCTCCAGGATGGCCCGGCGGGTGGGATCGGCCAGGGCGGCGAACGTTGACGCTCAAGGGTCGCTGGTGCGGATACTCAACGGATTAGTTGTTCAACTATTAGGTTGATTATTGCCAGCGGCCGGATGCCGCTGTCAACCCGCTGGTGCCCTTCTCGGGGCCGGCCGGCGGTTGGGGCGAAGCGTGGTAGGAAGGCAGGGGTGGACGGGGAGCCGCGGACGGTTCGAACCGGCATCCGCCGCCGGACCCGGCTCGCCTACGACCGGCTGGCTCCGGTCTGGTCGGCCTCCACCGACGAGGGTCCCTTCAACGGCTGGCTCGAGCGACCGGCCCTCCGTTCCCTGGTGCCGAGGCCGCTCGCCGGCTCCACGGTGCTCGACGCCGGCTGCGGGTCCGGGGCGCAGTGCGAGTGGCTTGCGGTCCGAGGGGGCCGACGTGGTCGGGCATCGATCTCAGCCCGGCCATGGTGGCCGAGGCCCGCGGCGCTGCGGGGGCCGGGCCGTTCCTCGAGTGGCCGATCTGGCCGAGCCCCTCGCCTTGCGACCCGGGCGACGTTCGACGGGATCACCTGCTCGCCTGGTCCTTCACTACCTGCGCCGACTGGGAGGTGGCCCTTGGCTCCTTCGCCACCGTGCTCCGGCCCGGAGGTCTGGCTGGTGATCTCGCTCGACCATCCTTTCGGTCCCCCCATGCCGGCCAGCAGGGCGGCTACTTCGACACCGAACTGGTCAGCGACACCTGGACCAAGGACGGCGTCGAAGGTACCCAGCACTTCTGGAGGCGGCCCCTTTCGGCCGCGGTCGACGATTTCGCCGAGGCCGGCTTCGCCGTCGAGCGCTTGGTCGAGGTCCAACCCTCGGCCGAGGCTTTGCAGCGGTTCCCCGATGAGCTGGGCGCCGTGGTCGGCGCGCCCTGGTTCATTGTCTACCGCCTCCGGCTGACCTGCTACCGGCTGACCGGCTGACCTGCGTCTCGACCGGCTGACGTGCTGACCAGTCAGGCCTCAGTCAGTGCGGTACTGCCGGTCGGCGTAGCGGGCGCCGCGTGGCGAAGCGGCCGGAGCATCCTCGCCAGCACGAACTCCATCAGCCGCCCGGTGCCGGGGACCTTCTCGTCGAACGTCGCCGACCAGGTGACAGGGTGCCCGTCCCCGGCGCCGTGCAGTGCACGTCGGCCCGGTAGTGGCGGACCGGGAACCCCTTCAGGACGGAGTAGCCCAGGTGGTGGGGAGGGTCGTACGCCACCACCTCCTCGGTCGAGCCCGACGCCGTGGCTGGTGAATCGCCGGACAGCCCCGACCCCCTCCGGGCCGGGCGAGCCGGGCGTAGGCAGTCTCGGACGCGGTCGAGGAACGACCACTCTTTCCACCGGCCGGCTCGCCGATGAGGGGCCAGACCTCCTCCACCGGGGCGCGACGCTGGCCCGGACCTCGAAGTGACCGTCGCCCGCTCGGACCGGCCGACCGGGTCGCGGCCGGCACGCTCATCCCTCGACGTGGGCCTTCAGGGCCTCGAGGGCCTGCTGGTAGAGGGTGGCCATGAGATCGGCCATCTCGTCGGGTGTCGCGTCCACGGCCCAGGTGACATGGGACGTCTCCCCGGTGGGGTGACCGTGATGACCGCCTCGTGACTCTCGACGGGAGCACCGTCGGCGATGGAGTAGGTCAGGGCCCGGCCGCGTCGTCCTTGGCCACCAACCGCTCGGTGATGGTCATCCCCATCGTCTCGATGATGCGGTTCTCCCCCTCCACCCGGCACGTCTCGATGCCCGGCATCCACCCGTCGATGCCCCCGAAGTCGCTGACCACCTTCCACACCTGGTCGGCCGGAGCGTCGATGTCGATGGCTGCTGTCCCTGATCCCATGGTTCTCCCCAGTTGTTCGGATATCTGGCCGATCGCCTCTTGCCGGCTGGCGCGGTGCACGATACGGCGTGACCTGATGGTAGGCGCGGTCGGCAGGCGGTCGCACTACTAGTGCTGTGATCGCCAACGTTTGCCCCCTACTCGGAGCGAGGCGACGGTTCCTCGATCAGGGCGCCAGGGCGTTCTGATCGAGCGACTCCCCGAAGTACCCAGGGCGGGCCAGAGTCGGCCAGGGACCCGACAGGCCGCGATGGTGTTCCATGGGAGATCACCGCCTCGACGACGAGCGGCCGCGCTGAACCAGGCATCGCGGTAGCGACGCAGGATGGATCGGGCCCCGGTCGTCGACAAAATGCTCCCGCGCACCCCGGCCCCGCCCGGGCAACTCACGACGGAGGCCCTGGTAGGTGACGATTGCGGCGTCGCCACGCTGGCGCCGCAAGGCATTGAGCTCCAAGACGGCCGCCCACAGGTCAGCGTCCGAGCGCAGCAGTCCGAAGCACCGCTCGCGCCGGGCCGGTGTCACCCGCAGCTCGATTCGGGCCGTTCGGCGGACGACTTCTGGTCCAGTTCTTTTCCGTGGCGCCGCCCAACAGTGGCCGGAGGGTGTGACAAGCAGAGGGCAAACGTTGGCGGTCGCGGCACTAGCGTCAGTGGCGTGAGTGAGGCAGCGACCGTGGCGGGGGATGGATCGGCGCTGTTCATTCCCGACGGCGACCGGCTGGTTCCGACCGAGTACGCCCTCGGCCCGTGGTCCCCAAATGCCCTGCACGGCGGTCCGGTCGCCGCCCTGGCCGCCAGGGCCGCCGAGGCGGTCGGGGGTGACGACGGCCTCCAGCTGGTCCGGTTGACCCTTGAGCTGCTCCGACCCGTACCCCGGGCGCCCCTGTTGACGGCCACTGCTGTGGTTCGTCCGGGCCGGAGAGTCCAGCTGGTGGACACGGTTGTCGAAGCCGACGGGCTGGAGGTGGCCTGGTCGCGTGCCTTGCGGATCCGGGTGGCGCCCGACCAGTCCCCGGTCCGGCCCACGGTGGCCGAGGATGACGCCCCGGTACCTCATGAGCGGTCAACGGCCCGGCCGATCGCCGGCGGCGGTCCCCGTGCCTTCCACACCGAAGGGGTCGAGATGCGCTACGTCGCGGGTTCGTTCGAGCGCCCCGGGCCGGCCACCGTCTGGTTCCGGCTGCGGTGCCCGGTCGTCCTGGGCGAGGAGCCCTCACCGTGGCAGCGGACGGCCGCCGTGGCCGACTTCGGGAACGGGGTCGGGGCCGAGCTGCCCTTCGAGTCGAGCCTCTTCATCAATCCCGACCTCACCGTCTCGGTCCACCGACCGCCGGTGGGCGAGTGGGTGTGCCTCGACGCCCGGACCCGATTCGGCACACCAGGGGTTGGGGCCGCCGAGTCGGCCCTGTGGGACGAGGAGGGCCGCATCGGACGAGCCGTCCAGAGCCTGGTGGTGGAGGTAGGCCGATGACCGACGCGCCCGCCGAGCCCAGTATCGCCGAACTCCTCGTGGCCCGGTCCGAGGATGACTATCCCGGGCTCCTCTTCGAGGACCAACGGTGGAGTTGGCGCGAGGTGGTGGCAGCCGGCGCGGCGCGTGCCTCCCTGCTGGGCTCACTCGACATCGGCGAGCCCCTCCACCTCGGTGTGCTGCTGGGCAACGTGCCCGAGTACCTCTTCTGGCTGGGGGCCGCGGCCATGGCCGGAGCAGTCGTGGTGGGGATCAACCCGACCCGCCGTGGCGAAGCGCTCGCCGGGGACATCCGTCGGACGGACTGCTCGATGGTGGTGACCGATGCCGACGGTGCATCCCTGCTCCAAGGTCTCGATCTCGGTCTGCCCCCCGAACGGGTGCTGCGCGTGGACCGACCCGGCTACGCCGCGCTGGTGGACGCCCACCGCCGGGCGGATCCCCTGGAGGTGGTGGCCTCGGCATCGCCGTCGGCCGAGGACCTCTACCTCCTGCTCTTCACCTCGGGGACCACCGGTACCCCCAAGGCGGTGCGTTGCACCCAGGGTCGGCTCTCCTCGATCGCCCTCCGCTCGGCCGAGGCCTACGGATTCGACCGGAGCGATGTGGCCTACTGCACGATGCCCCTCTTCCACGGCAACGCCCTGATGGCGTTGTGGGGACCTGCACTGGCCGTGGGGGCCACCGTGGCCCTGGCCCGCCGCTTCTCGGCCTCGGGCTTCGGGTCGGACATCAGACGGTACGGCGCCACGACCTTCACGTATGTGGGTAAGGCGCTGGCCTACGTCCTCGCCACCGACCCTCAGGCCGACGATGCCACCACCACCCTGCGGCGCGGCTTCGGCACCGAGGCCTCGGTGGCCGATTTCGCCGCCTTCGAGCGGCGATTCGGCTGCGTCCTGACCGAGGGATACGGCTCCAGCGAGGGAGGGGTGGCCATTAGCCGATCGCCGGACACTCCGGTGGGCTCGCTCGGACGGCCGTACGAGGACGTCGTGGTCATGGACCCGGACACGCTGGAGGAGTGTCCGGCTGCCGAGTTCGACGGGGCCGGTCGCCTGGTCAACGGGGATGTCGCCGTGGGCGAGATCGTGAACCGCTCGGGCCCCGGACGCTTCGAGGGCTACTACGCCGACGCGGAGGCCACCGCGGCCAGGACCCGGCACGGCTGGTACTGGACGGGAGATCTGGCTTATCGCGATGACGAAGGCTTCTTCTACTTCGCCGGCCGACGGGGGGACTGGATGCGGGTGGACTCGGAGAACCTCAGTGCCGGGCCCATCGAGCGGGTCCTGGTGCGCTTCGCCCCGGTGGCCACCGTGGCGGTCTACTCGACGCCCGACCCGCGGTCGGGTGACCAGGTCATGGCGGCACTGGAACTCCTCCCCGGCGTCGCCTTCGATCCCGCGGCGTTCGGTGCGTTCCTGGCCGCCCAGCCCGACCTCGGGACCAAGTGGATCCCGTCCTACGTGCGGGTCACCGGGGGGCTTCCGCAGACAGCCAGCGGCAAGGTGACCAAAGACCCGTTGCGGTCGGAAGGATGGTGGCGGGGTGCCGACCCCGTCTACCGACGCCTAGGGGCCACGCTCTCCTTCGTCTTGATGGACGACGCCGACCGTCGGGAGCTGCGAGACGAGTTTACGCAGCACGCCCGGGAACACCTTGTCGACGGGTGAGCGCCTGACCCGGTCGGTGGCGCCGGTCGGCCGACTGTGGTCCCGACTGGCCGCCGGCGTCACGTCGACCATCGATGGCATCGACCGGTGGCAGCAGGGTCGACCGGCAACGGCGGTCCCCGGCGCCGTCGTGCGCAAGTACTCCGATGACCGGGCCGGCCAGCTCGCCGCCCAGATCTCCCACGCGGCGTTCCTGGCCGTGTTCCCGATGCTGCTGGTTCTGCTCACCTTGGTCGGAGTACTCCTCGACGGCCATCCCGCCCTGCAGGACGAGATCATCAACTCGGCCCTCCGGCAGTTCCCGGTGCTCGGGACCGACTTCAAGAAGAACATCCACCAGCTCACCGCGTCCAACGTGGTGGTCCTGGTCGTCGGGGTGCTCTGGCTCTTCTACGGCAGCATGAAGCTGAGTCGGGCCTCGCAGGTGATGATGGCCAAGGTCTGGGACATCCACCGCGACGATCTGCCTGACTTCTGGCACTGGCTTCCCAGGGCCGCCGGCTTCCTGCTGGTACTGGGGGTGGGGTTCATCGCCGGCGGCGCCTTGGCCGGTCTGGGCGCCTTCGGGCAACTCGGGAGCTTCTCCACCTGGATCGGTCTGGTGCTCTCGCTGGTGGTGAACGTGCTCATGTACTGGGGTGGGTTCGCCATCGTCGTGCACATACCCCGCCAGGACCGAGCCGTCTGGCCCGGAGCGGTCATCGGCGGCGTGGGATGGACGCTGCTCCAGTTCGGTGGCGTCCTACTGATCGGCCATCAGTTGCGCCACCTTTCCACCCTCTACGGCACGTTCGCCACCGTGCTCGGCCTCATCTGGTGGATCGCCCTCGGCGCCATGATCTCGGTCTTCGCCGCCGAGTCCAACGTGGTGCTGACCCGCCGCCTCTGGCCCCGGTCCATCCGTCGGCTTCGCGGTGGCGACCGCAGGGATGGGGCCGGGGAGTCCGAGCGGGCAGAGGCCCGAGCAGGCGCCGTTCCCGTCGATCGCATGGGGTGACCGGTCGAGCCGGTCCGCCGTCGGCCCCGGGGCCGGCCGTTCAGTGGGACTGCCAGGCGTCCGGATCGGTGGTGAGTTTCTTGACCGAGGCAGGCAGCGACCCCGAGACGATGTCGGCGATGGTCACCTGCTCCAGTACCGAGCGCAGACTGGCCCGGACGGCCACCCAGACATCCTGTAGACGCTCGGCCGGGCCTTCGTAGGTGGCGGCTTCGGGTCGTAGCCCCCGCACCTCGGCCAGGGGCCCGTCCAGCGGCCGGATCACTTCGGCGATGGTGATGGACGAGGCCGCACGGGCCAGCCGGTAGCCGCCGTCGGCCCCGCGTTGACTGAGCAGTAGGCCGGCCCGGCGCATGTCGTTCAGGATGCTCTCCAGGAACTTGGCTGGCAGTCCCTGGGACTGGGCCAGGGTCTCGGCGGTCACCGGGCGACCGTCGGCGTCGGCCAGGGTGCACAGAGCCCGGACCGCGTAGTCCACCTTGGCCGAAATGTACATGGCGCCGATTCTGTCAGAGGGAGGAAGGGCCCGTGCCCAGGGGCCGATCGCCAGGGGCCCGATCGACCCGGGGCGGCCATGAGGCGTCCGGGGGATGCCGGCGGGGTCGAGGTGGTCCGCGGTCGCGCTCGGGCCCAGGGGGGATGGGCCGGGCGCTCCAGGGGAGCTACCCCGCCCCCGCGGCAACGGCCTGTGCCCAGGTGTAGCTGAGCGGGGGCAGGGGGCCGGTGGCCAGGACCAGCAGCTCGGCGTCCGACGCCCACCCGTTCCCGGTGCTGCCGTAGACCTCGGCCGCTCCCATGAGCAGGGTGCCTCCGAACTGCTGCTGGTAGTTGGTCAGGGCGAGGATGTTCTCGCGGTGTCCCCAGCAGCCGCTCTGCTTCGTCGCCGTGCAGTCGATGTTGCCGCTGTTGAGGCCATCGTCGTACATCCAGAAGTAGTTGGAGCCCAGCGGGTTGCCGTTCTCGGCCCAGTTGCTGCCCCAGGCCACCAGGTGCAGGCCCGGGGGCACGAGGGTCGGGTTGGGGTCACCGTTGCCCTGCGCCCCGGCCTGGGCGTCGGTGCTGAAGTTGTCGACCAGGCCCACGAAGGGCGGCAGGCCCCGGTCGACCCGCTCGATGTTGGTGATCACGAAGATCTGCTGTGCCGGGGTCAAGGAGTTGAAGGTGGTGGGCAGTGACATCGGTCCGAGCCCCTCGGCCGCCCGGGCGTTGGTGGTGGCCTGGATGACCTTGGACGTGCAGGCACCGCTGGTGGTGTGGGGATAGCAGGAGTTGAGGAAGTTGGGATTGGGGGGCACGTTGGCCGCGGGGTTGCTGAGGGCCAGATTGGTGGGTGCGGCCGGACTGACCAGTGATCCGAGGAAGGGGGCTCCACCGAAGCTGAACAGCCCGCCGTCCACGGCCACGGTCCAGTAGCCGGAGCCGGAATGGGCGGCGATGGTCACCATCCGCGCGCTGAGCGGCGTGCCTCCCATCGAGCCGAAGAACGTGGCGTCGCCGAAGCTGAAGATGCCGCCGTCCGAGGCCACCATCCAGTAGCCGTTGCCGTCCGAGGTGGCGGCCATGCCCACGATGGGCTGATTGAGATGGATGTTGCCGGTGGAGCCGAAGAAGGCGGCGTCGCCGAAGCTGAAGATCCCGCCGTCCGAGGCCACCAACCAGTACCCGTGGCCGGAGCGGGTGGCGGCCATGCCCACGATCGGCCGGTTGAGACGGATGTTGCCGGTGGACCCGAAGAAGCGGGCGTCGCCGAAGCTGAAGATCCCGCCGTCCGAGGCCACCATCCAGTAGCCCTTCCCGTCACTGGTGGAGGTCATGCCCACGATGGGCTGATTGAGATGGATGTTGCCGGTCGATCCGTAGAAGGCGGCGTCGCCGAAGCTGAAGACCCCGCCGTCCGAGGCCACCAGCCAGTACCCGCCACCGTCGGGGGTGGCGGCCATGTCGACGATGGGTCGGTTGAGCCGGATGTTGCCGGTCGATCCGTAGAAGGCGGCGTCGCCGAAGCTGAAGACCCCGCCGTCCGAGGCCACCTGCCAGTAGCCCCTGCCGTCCGGGGTAGAGGCCATGCCCACGATGGGCATCGTGCTCCCCCCGCTCTCGTGGACCGGGCCGGGCCCGGCGACCGAGCGCCGGTCGCCGAGGGGAGTGGCGCCTGGCCGTGGTGAGGTCGAGCCCCGTGCGACGGTGGACCCTGTGGATCCGAGGATCGTGGTACCGCCGAGGGCGAGGGTGGCCACGACGGTGGCCGTGGCGAGGACCGCCGGGGTCAGCCAACCGGCGGTGCGGCCCCGTGCCGGGCCGCGCCGGAGCACGTTCCGAGCCACCAGTGCCGCACCTGCGGCGATCGCAACCATCGAACACGTCAGCGTGGTCATGCCCAGATTGATCCGCGCCGGCTAGCTGAACCAGGCCTGAGACCCGGGCGGACCGCCCCTACCTCCTCGGGTGGGTATCGACCGCTCGATCCAGGCCCTTGAGGAGAGATTTCCCCAGGAACAGGCCACTAGCAGGGGGAAGGGACCGGGACTGGCCCGGAGTCCTCCCTGGTCGTGCCTACTGGTTCCCGCCTCAGCGACTGAGGCGGTTCACCAGGTGGCGCCGATGGATCGGCCACTCGCGGTCGAGCATGGAGTACACGGCCGTATCCCGCACCCCACCGTCCGCGGCCGGCCGTTCAGCCCGGATGATCCCGTCGAGGGCGCAGCCCAGGCGCTCGATGGCCCGACGCGAACGGAGGTTCCGGGCGTCGGTCTGGATCCGCACCACCCGGACCTCCCACTGCTCGAAGGCGTGGGTCATCATCATCAGCTTCGCCTCGGTGTTGATGGGACTGCGCTGGGCCGATGGCTCCAACCAGGTGTAGCCGATGCCCGCCACATCGGGTCGTCCTCGTCGCTGCACGGCGTCGCCGCCGGGGGAGTGCGACGACCAGTCCCAGGTGGCCAGGTCGTAGAAGCGGGTCGAACCCACGATGCGTTGGGCCGCCACGCTCCAGGTGACGAAGGGCACCTGGTGGCCGGACCCCCGCTTGGCCAGCGCCCTGTCGATGTAGGCCGTCATGGCGGAGCGGTCCGAGGGGACCGGGGTGTACGCGAAGCTGGACCGGTCCGCGGTGGCCGCGGCCAGCAGGCCGTCGATGTGCTCGGGCCCCATGGGCAGCAGGTGGACGTATCGGCCTTCGAGGGCGACAGGGTCGGACACGGCAGTCAGGGCCTCGGCTACTTCGAGCAGTTTGGACAGGCGTCGGTCGGCCAGGGGCTTCCCCCCGGTCTGGCAGGTCGGACAGTACTGCAGCGACTTGGTGGCGAACGAGACTTCCCGGATGGTGTCCCCGCACGCCGGACAGGCTTGCCCGGCCCGTCCGTGCACAGCCATGGACCGCTTCTTGTCGCCCTTCAACTCGGCGAGCTCCACCCCGTCCACGCGGGCCACCGCCTCGGCCAGTACGCCGACCACGGCATCGTGGAGGCGGGCCACCTCCTCCCCGTCGAGACGGTTGGCCTTCTTGTAGGGCGAAAGACGGGCCCGATGGAGGGCCTCGTCCGAGTAGGCGTTCCCCACGCCGGCGATCAGCGTCTGGGCGGTGAGGGCGTTCTTGACGGTGGCGGAGACCGTGCTGAGCAGTTCGGAGAGATGGTCCACGGTGAACCCGGCGCTCAGCGGGTCGATGCCCAGTTCGGCGAGGGGGGTGACCTCTTCGGGGGAGTGGACCACCCAGACCGCCACCCGCTTCTCGGTGCCCATCTCGGTGATGTCGAACCCGGCGCCGTCGTCCAGGCCCACCCGGAGGGCGATCGGGCTCCGCCCCGGCTTGATGGCGGTGGCCGGGAGGACCTCGAACCAGCGGACCCAGCCACCTCTGGCCAGATGGGCGATCAGCCACAGCCCCCCGGTGTCCACACAGACGAACTTGCCCCGCCGCTCCACCCCGACCACGGTGCGGTCGACCAGCTCCTCCAGCGGCGGATCCACGGTCTTCAGGGCGGAGAACGAGGCCAGCCGGCACCGCTCGATGCGCCGTCCGGCTATCCGTCGGGAGAGGCCGACGGTCAGGGCTTCTACCTCGGGGAGTTCGGGCACGGGTCAATTGTGGACCCTGGGCGCCCGTAGTATCTCCTCCACCCGTCCGACGCACCAGCCACGCCCATCCCGAACACCCTCTCAGACCACCCCCCGACCCGAAGGGACGTACCCGTTGTTCCGCCCGGTGCCCACCGAAGCTGATTTCACCGCCCTCGAGGTCGACGAACTGGCCCGATGGACCGAGCACCGCGTCTTCGAGCGCTCCGTCGAGCTGCGGGCCGGTGCCGAGCCGTGGGTGTTCTACGAGGGTCCGCCCACGGCCAACGGCCGACCCGGCCTCCACCATGTATGGGCCCGGGTCTACAAGGACCTGTTCTGCCGTTACCGGACCATGCGGGGCTATGCGGTGCCCCGGCGGGCCGGGTGGGACACCCATGGCCTCCCCGTCGAAGTCGAGGTGGAGCGCCAGCTGGGGATCAGCGACAAACGTCAGATTGAGGAGCAGGTCGGCATCGGCGAGTTCACGCGACTCTGTCGAGAGTCGGTCCGCAACTACGTGGACGAGTGGAAGACCCTCACCGAGCGGATCGGTTTCTGGGTGGACATCGATGCCGCGTACTGGACCTTCTCCCCGGAGTACGTGGAGTCGGTCTGGTGGAACCTGAAGAGCCTGTGGGACCAGGACCTGCTGTACGAGGACATCAAGGTGGTGCCGTACTGCCCACGATGCGGAACGGCGCTGTCGAGCCACGAGTTGGGCCAGCCCGACGTCTATCGGCCGGTCGAGGACGAGTCGGCCTACGTGAGCCTGCCCCTGACTGACGACGGCGAGGTGGCCGGCCGGCTTCGCGCCCGCCTCGACCGGGACACCCTGTCCGGGCTCTCGCTGGTGGCGTGGACGACCACGCCGTGGACCCTCCTGTCCAACACCGGCGCCGCCGTCGGCCCGGGGCTCGAGTACGCCGTGGTGGCCGCGCCGGGGCCCGACGGCACCGAGGCCCGTATCGTGGCCGCCGACCTGGTCGATGCAGTGTTCGGCGAAGGCGCCGTCATCGAGCACCGACTTCCCGGCCTGGCGCTGGTCGGGCTGCACTACGACCGGCCGTTCACCGACGTCGAGCCGCTTCCCGGTTCCGCCGGCCGGGATGGCTGGAGGGTGGTGGCCGGAGAGTTCGTGGAGGCCGACGAGGGCACCGGCATCGTCCACCTGGCCCCGGCCTTCGGTGAAGTAGACCGCCAGGTCGGACGCGAGAACGATCTCCCCACCCTCAACCCCGTCGGGCCGGACGGCAGGTTCACGGCGGCGGTGGCGTGGCTGGAGGGTCAGGCCGTGCGGGACACCAACAGCGAGATCAACGACCGGCTGGAGGCCGCGGGGCGCCTGATCAGGCGATTCCCGTATCTCCACCCCTATCCCCACTGCTGGCGTTGCGGTACCGCGCTCATCTACTGGGGCAAGCCCAGCTGGTACATACGGACCTCCGACCGCAAGACCGAGTTGGTGGCCCAGAACCAGACCGTTGGCTGGCACCCCGAGCACATCCGGGACGGACGCATGGGGGAGTGGCTGGCCAACAACGTCGACTGGGCCCTGTCCCGTGACCGCTACTGGGGGACTCCGCTCCCCATCTGGAGGTGCGACGAGGGGCACATCCGCTGCGTGGCCTCCCTGGCCGAGCTCTCCGAACTGGTGGGCCGGGACGTCACCGGGGTCGACCCCCATCGTCCGGCGATCGACGAGGTCACCATCCCCTGTGCGGAGTGCGGACCCGGCCGCCGGGACATGCGACGGGTGGAGCCGGTCATCGACGCCTGGTTCGACTCGGGATCGATGCCGTCGGCCCAGTGGGGCTATCCCGGCGTGCAGGGATCCGACGAGCAGTTCGCCTTCCCGGCCGACTTCATCTGCGAGGCCATCGACCAGACCCGGGGCTGGTTCTACTCCTTGCTGGCGGTCAACACCCTGGTTCGTGGGGCCACCCCGTATCGCAACGTCCTGTGCCTCGGTCACATCGTGGATGCCGAGGGCAAGAAGATGTCCAAGAGCGTGGGCAACGTCATCGACCCCTGGGAGATCCTGTCCACCCGGGGCGCCGACCCGTTGCGGTGGTGGATGTTCTCGCAGGGATCACCGTGGACGCCCACCCGGGTCAGTTTCGAGGTCATCGATGCGTCCATGCGGGACACCCTGCTCACCCTGTGGAACACCTGGGCGTTCTTCACCACCTACGCCTCGCTCAACGAGTTCGATCCTGCCGACCCAGCGATCCCCGCACCGGCAGACCGATCGGTCCTCGATCGCTGGATGCGGTCACGGTTGGCCGCGACGGTCGAGCTGGTCACCCGGTCGCTCGACGACTATGAGCCGTTCCCGGCGGCCACGGCCATCGCCGAGCTGATCGATGACGTCTCCAACTGGTACGTCCGGCGCAGCCGGCGCCGTTTCTGGCGCACCGATCCTGATGCCGACCCGGCCGACTCCCTGGGTGCCCAGGCCACCCTGTACGAGGTGCTGGTCACCGTGGCCAGCCTCCTGGCCCCGCTCTGCCCGTTCGTGGCCGACCGGATGTGGCGGGACCTGACCGGTGCGAACGAGGACGATTCGGTGCATCTGGCCGACTGGCCCGAGGTGGACGCCGCCGCCGTCGACGCCACGCTGGACTCAGGAATGGCGCTGGCCCGCCGACTCTCCTCCCTCGGTCGGGCAGCCCGCGCCGAAGCCGGGGTGAAGGTCCGCCAGCCGTTGGCCCGGGCCCTCGTCTACCTCCCGCCCGGCAGTCCGGTCCCACCGCCGGGGGTGGTGGAGGACGAGCTCAACGTGGACGTGGTGGAGGCCACCGACGAGCTGGGCGACGTCCTGGCCTATGAGCTGGTGCCCAACTACAAGCTGCTCGGCGCCCGTCTTCGGGAGCGGGTGCAGCCCCTGCGGGCGGCCATGCGGACCGTCGACGGTGTCACCGCGGCGGCCGATCTCGCCGCCGGCCGCCCCGTGGTGGTCCAGCTCGAGGACGGTCCTGTCGAATTGGTCGGTGACGAGGTCGAACTTCGGGTGCAGGCCCAGTCGGGCTTCGCGGTGTCCCGGGACGGGGCCGAGGTGGTGGCCCTGGACCTGGGTCTCGATGATCAGCTGCGACTGCGGGGCCTGGCCCGTGAAGTGATCCGTCACGTCCAGGACCTGCGGAAGGCCAGCGGTTTCGACGTCTCTGACTGGATTGTCCTCCACCTGGCCGGCCTGGACGACCTCGAGACCATGGCCGAGAGCATCGGACGTGAGGTGCTGGCCCGTACCGTCTCCTTCTCGGCTCCCGAGGGTGGCCCTCCGGGTACGAGGCTCCAGATCGACGCCGGTGACTCGGTGCGGGAGGCCACCATCTGGGTGATCAAGGCATGAGCGCTCGGTGAGCGGGTCCACCGGGAGCTCGGGCCCCGGGCCGTCCCCGTCCGAGCAGTACGTGCTGGCCATCGACCTTGGCACGGGTGGCCCCAAGGTGGCGGTCGTCACGGCCTCAGGTCAGATCGTGGCCCATGCCACCGCACCGGTGACCCTCCATTTGCTCGACGGTGGCGGCGCCGAACAGGACCCCGCCGAGTGGTGGTCGGCCATCATGGCCGCCTCGAACCGGGCGGTGACCGAGGCCGGGGTGACTCCGGACGCCTTCATCGGTGTGGGCTGCACGTCCCAGTGGTCGGGCACGGTGGCCGTCGGGGCGGACGGAAAGGCCCTCATGCGGGCGGTCATCTGGATGGACTCCCGCGGCAACAAGGCCATTCGCAAGGTGGCCGGGGGTCCGGTCAACGTGATGGGGTACGACCCTCGCAAGATCGTCCGCTGGGTGCAGGTCACCGGCGGCGCCCCCGGGCTGTCGGGCAAGGACCCCGTCGCGCACATCCTGTTCATTCGGGATGCCTTTCCCGAGATCTACGCGGCCACGGCCACCTTCCTGGAGCCCTGCGACTACCTCAACCTCAGGCTGACCGGCGTCACCTCTGCCTCCTTCGACTCCATCGGGGCCCACTGGATCACGGACAACCGCTCCATCGACCGGGTGACCTACGACGACCGTCTCCTTGAGCTCACCGGTCTTGACCGGGCCAAGCTGCCCGATCTGGTCCCTCCCGGCACCATCATGGGCCGACTCACCGCCGAGGCCGCCGACGAGCTCGGCCTCCCGGCCGGTCTGCCGGTGTCGGTGGGGTCCGGGGATGTCCACTCCGCGGTGTTCGGCTCCGGGGCGGTGGCCGACTTCGCCGCCCACCTCTATATCGGCACCTCCTCGTGGATCTCCGGCCACGTGCCCTTCAAGAAGACCGCGCCAACCAGCAATGTGGCCTCGATCCCCTCGGCCCTTCCCGGTCGGTACCTGATCGCCGACGAGCACGAGACGGCCGGGGCCTGTCTGACCTTCCTCCGCGACAACCTCGGGCTGGCCGAGGACTTCGAGGCCATGAACGCCATGGTCGACTCGGTGGCCCCGGGCAGCAGCCGCGTGCTGTTCACCCCGTGGCTCAACGGAGAGCGATCGCCGGTGGACGATCACACCATCAGGGGTGGCTTCCACAACCTCTCGTTGGCCACCACGCGGGCCCAGATGGTCCGATCCGTCTTCGAGGGCGTGGCGTTCAACTCGAGATGGCTCCTCGAGGCCGTCGAGAAGTTCGCCGGCCGCCGATTGGACTCCCTGGCCTTCATCGGGGGCGGCGCCAACTCGGACCAGTGGGCTCAGATCCACGCCGACGTGCTGGGCCGGGAGATTCGCCAGGTGGCCGACCCCGTGCTGGCCAACGTCCGGGGTGCCGCGTTCATCACGCTCATGGCCCTGGGCCGGGTGCGGGTGGAGGACATCCCGGGCATGGTGTCGATCCGGCGGACCTATACGCCCGATGCCTCGACGGCAGGCGAGTACGACGTCTTGTTCGCCGAGTTCGTGAACCTCTACAAGCAGACCAAGGGCATCTTCAAACGGCTCAACCGCTTCTAGAGACGCCCGTTCTGAGACGCCCGCCCGTTTCCTCGGGGCGCTACCGGACGGAGCCCCGGCGTTGCCGGTCACGGGTGGCCGCACTGACCACGGCGTGGAGCGAGGCGTCGAGGATGCTGGAGTCCATGCCCACGCCCCACCAGGTCGATCCGTCCGGGCCCACGGCCTCGACGTAGGCCACCGCCGAGGCTTCGCTGCCGGCGGTCAGGGCGTGCTGGCTGTAGTCCTGGACCTCGAAGTCGATGCCAAGGTCGGCCCGGAGGCCACTGAGCAGCGCGTCGATGGGGCCGTTCCCCTCGCCCATCACCGTGCGAGGGTCCCCGTCCACCAGCAGCTGGGCGGTGACGGTGGTGCGGTGACCCCCCGTGGTGACCTCGCTGCCGACCAGCCGGATCCCGGCGTCCTCGGGCAGGTAGGTCCGGGAGAAGACGTCCCACATCTCCCCGGGCTGGATGACGGTGCCGCTGTCCTCGGTGACGGCCTGGACCTCCTTGGAGAACTCCACCTGGAGCCGTCGGGGGAGATCGAGCCCGTGCTCGGCGTCCATGATGTAGGCCACCCCACCCTTGCCGGACTGGCTGTTCACCTGGATGATGGCCTCGTAGGTCCGACCCGTGTGGCTGGGATCGATGGGGAGGTAGGGAACCTCCCACTGCTCGTACCCGTCGCCCAGGGCGGCGAACCCCTTCTTGATGGCGTCCTGATGGGAGCCGGAGAAGGCGGTGTAGACCAGATCGCCGGCATAGGGGTGCCGGGGGTGCACCGGCATCCGGGTGGCGTATTCGGCCACCCTGCGGACCCGGTCGATGTCACTGAAGTCGAGGGCCGGGTCGATCCCCTGGGAGAAGAGGTTCATGGCCAGGGTGACCACATCGACGTTGCCAGTCCGCTCGCCGTTGCCGAACAGCGTCCCCTCCACCCGGTCGGCACCGGCCAGCACGGCGAGCTCGGCGGCGGCCACTGCGGTGCCCCGGTCGTTGTGGGGATGGAGACTGAGGATGACCGAGTCCCGGTGCTTGATGGTTCGGCCAAACCACTCGATCACGTCGGCGTAGACGTTGGGCCCATACATCTCCACGGTGTTGGGCAGGTTGATGATGATGGGCCGGTCCGGCGTGGGCTGGATGACCTCCATGACCGCCTCGCAGATCTCGACGGCGAACTCCGGCTCCGTGCCGGTGAAGCTCTCGGGTGAGTACTCGTACCGGATCTCGGTCCCGGGAAGGCCGGACTCGAACTTCTTGCACAGATGAGCGGCGTTGACGGCGATCTCGGTGATGCCGGCCCGGTCCAGCCCGAACACCACCCGTCGTTGGAGCTCGGATGTGGAGTTGTAGAAGTGGACGATGGCCCGCGGGGCACCGGCCAGGGACTCGAAGGTCCGCTCGATCAGCTCCTCGCGGCACTGGACCAGCACCTGGATGGTGACGTCATCGGGGATGAGCCCCTGGTCGATGATCTGGCGCTGGAAGTCGAAGTCGGTCTGGGAGGCCGAGGGGAAGCCGACTTCGATCTCCTTGAACCCCACGGCCACCAGCGTCTCGAACAACCGCAGCTTGCGCTCGGGGTCCATCGGGTCGACCAGGGCCTGGTTGCCGTCACGGAGGTCCACGCTGGCCCAACGGGGCGCCCGGGTGGGGTCCTGGTCGGGCCAGGTCCGGTCGGGAAGGGTCAGCGGCCGGTAGGGGCGGTAGAGGTGGAAGGGCATGGGGGAGACGTCGCAGGGCATGGCCAGGCGCTCCGGGCGGCCGGGGGCGGTGGCCGGCGTGGGTTGGGTTTCACTGTTCACGGTGCTGCTCCCTTGGTGCGTGGGTCGGTGGGGGTCATCGGGCCAACAAAAAACCTCCTGGCCGCTCGGGCTCAGGAGGTTGCGGGCGAACGCGATGTGGCGCTCGCCGTCAGGTAAGGAGGAGGTCCGAGGTCGTCACCGGGTTCATGATCAATCCATGGTGGCAGGCAGCCTGCCATCCGTCAAGGACCGGTCGGCGAGGTCGCCAGCGGCACCGGTCGGGCCAGGCCTCGTGCCGACTCGACCACGGCGGCCCGGTCGGCCAGGACGGCATCGAGGAGCCGGGCGTGGTCACGGGCCAGGCGGAAGCCCTGACGGGCTCCGCCTATCCGGTGGATCCGTTCGGCTAGGCGCAGGGCCAGGTAGCCACATGCCGGAGCCGCCGCGGCGGCGAGCATGCCGAGGGCCGGCCCCCGGGTGTGACCGACCAGCAGGCCGAGGCCGGCATAGGTGGCGAGATACAGGAAGAACGAGCCGAGCACCTTGACGGTGGCCCGTACGCTCCGGTTGGCTGGGACCGACGCGGCGACGTCGACCAGCTGACAGGGGACGACATGGATGACGGCCCCGACCACGGCGAGCGGTGCGGCCAGGGCCACTTTGGCCAAGGCGGCGAGGTACTGGGACCGCAAGGTGCCCGACCGGTAACTGGCCGCCACCTGGGCATCGGCTAACCCGCAGAGGTCGAGCTCTCGCCGGTACCGACGGTACGTGCGGCGCAGCGACTCCATGGCCGACCTCCGCCCACCGGCTTCGGCGGCGACGAGCCCGCCCAGGATCTGCTGGCGATCGGCCAGGCCAGCATCGACAGGGAGGACGGTGAGCGGGCGTGCGGCAATGTCGGCGATGGCCGTCAGCTCACGGCCGTCCTCCCATTCGGCGAGTTCGGGACCGGCCCGACGCATCCGCTGGGCCAGCTCGTCGGTGAGGGCACGGACGGTCGGACGGGGATCGCGCACGGCTCGCTCGTGCCAACCGGTGACCGGCTGCGGCTCGCCGATTCGGACCAGGGCCCGTGACCGGAAGCGCTGCTTGTCGTCGTAGACCAGCGCCACGACCACGGTGTCCACGTCGTGGACACCGTGGTCGGCTGCAGCCAGGGCGATGCGGGCCGCGCCGGTGCGTAGGGGCTGCAGCGCGGCGCGGTCGTGGCTGACTCCTTCGGGGAAGACGGCCAAGAGCCCCCCGTGGGCCAGCACGTCGTCGGCTGCGCCGAACGCCTCCGCATTGTCGTCGGTGGAGCCGCCGTCCTGGGCGCGATGTACCGGCACCACCCCGGCCAGGTGGAGGAAGGGCCAGAGGACGGGATTGTGGAAGAGGGTGGACTTTCCGAGGAAGCGGGGGTTCCGCTCGAGGGTGGCGAGGAGCAGGAGACCATCGACCAGACCGTTGCGGTGGTCGGCCACCAGCACGGTTGGACGGCCCGTGTTCAGCCGGTCGGCGTGCTCGACCTCGACATCGCGGAAGAAGGCGTGTACCAGGAGGCGGGCCAGACCAGCCATCAGCCGCGGGCCGTATCGGGGAGGCCCGGGTCTGGACCGGACAACGGGCGCCGGTATCCGTAGTCGGCCGAGGGGGGGTGCCGGGGTGGGGGCGTGGCTCACACCCGTCTTCGGAGCCGGGCCCGTACCGGACGGCCACGGCGGGGCTATTAGATGCGCTCGAAGTTGCGGGCGAGCTCCCAGTCGGTGACCACCCGGTTGGCCGCGGCCCACTCCTGCCTCGCCGTGTTGAGCAGGTGGTGGTGGACCTCGGGACCGAAGGCTTCGGCGGCCACCTCGCTGTCGGCCAGTCGATCGATGGCGTCGGCCAGCGTGGTGGGTATCCGGGGCACGTCTGGGGCGTGGTAGGCGTTGCCGGCGAAGGCCGGGGGCAGCTCCAGCTGGTGCTCGATGCCCCAGAGTCCACCGGCGATGGCCGCGGCCAGGGCCAGATACGGGTTCACGTCCGCCCCCGGGATACGGCTCTCGACCCGCCGGCCGGAGCCATGGCCCACCGCCCGGAAGCCGCAGGTGCGGTTGTCCTCGCCCCACACCATGGCAGTGGGAGCCCACGAGTCGGGCACGTAGCGACGGTACGAGTTCACATACGGGGCGAAGCACCAGGCCAGCTGATCGGCGGCGAACAGCTGGCCGGCCACGAACTGGGCCCCGATGGCCGAGTAGCCCGACCGGGAGTCCTCGCCGTCGGCCGGGGCCATCAGCGGGGTGTCGTCGGCGGCGTCCCACAGGCTGGTGTGGATATGGCAGGAGGATCCTGCGCTGGCCATGGACCACTTGGCCATGAAGGTGGCGGCCCGTCCGAATCCCGAGGCGATCTCCTTGACCCCGTTCTTGAACACCAGATGGCGGTCGGCCACCTCCAGTGCGCCCCCGTAGGTGATGTTGATCTCGTGCTGGCCGATGCCGGCCTCGCCCTTGGAGAACTCGATGGGGATGCCCGCGTCGACCATCTGGTTCCGGATCTTCCCGATGATGTACTCCTCGCGCGACGTCTGCAGGAGCTGGTAGTCCTCGATGGTGTCGGCGTGGGGGGCCAGGTCCTGCCAGTGCTTCCCGGCGGCCTCGGCGAAGGAGTCGAGGAACAGATAGAACTCGAGCTCGGTGGCGCACTTGACCTCGAGCCCGTGGCGGGCGGCCCGCTCCAGCTGGCGACGGAGGATGCGCCGGGGGGAGACCTCGACCGGCTCACCCTCCAGGGTCAGCAGGTCGCACAGCACGAGGGCGCTTCCCGGAAGCCAGGGTAGCGGGCGGACGGTCTGGGGATCGATGACGGCGTTGAGGTCGCCGTAACCGGACTCCCAGTTGGCGAAGCGGTAGCCGGGGAGTGGCTCCATGTCGACGTCACAGGCCATCAGGTAGTCGCAGACCTCGATCCCGTGCTGCTGGACGTGGTCCAGGAAGAAATTGCCGGTGACCCGCTTGCCCACCGGACGGCCCTGCAGGTCGGGAAAGGCCACCACCACGGTGTCGATGTCGCCTGATTGGATCTGGTGGGGGAGCGTCTCGAGGGTCAGCATGCGATGCACTCTGGCCCAGTGGCCCGCCGGCGTCCAGCGCTCTACTCGGGAGTCACGTAGGCGGCGGTGATGCCGCCGTCGACCACCAGGGCCGACCCGGTGACGAACGAGGCGTCGTCCGACGCCAGGAACAGCGCCGCCTTGGCGATCTCCTCGGGTCGCCCGAACCGGCCGATGGGGATGTGTACCAGCCGGCGCTGGCGGCGCTCGGGATCGGCGAGCAGCTCGGCCAACAGAGGCGTCTCGATGGGCCCGGGACAGATGGAGTTGGCCCGGATCCCCCGCCGGGCGTACTCCACGGCCAGCTCACGGGTCATGGCCAGTACCCCGCCCTTGGACGCCGTATAGGCCATCTGGGCGGTGGCGGCGCCCACCAGGGCCACGAAGGAGGCCACGTTCACGATCGAGCCGCCCCCCGAGTCGAGCATGGCCGGGACCGCCGGCCCGGCACCCCAGCCACACTCCCTTCAGGTTCACCTCCATCACCTTCTCCCAGGTCGCGGGCGGGGTGTCGAGGAGGCCACCGTCGTCGTCGGGGAAGATGCCGGCATTGTTGAACAGCACGTGCAGGCCACCGTAGGTGCGGACCGCAGTGGCCACCATGGCCTCGACCTGGCCCTCGTCGGACACGTCCACCGTCACCGGCGTGGCCGAGCCCCCGGCGTCCACGATCTCGGCCACGGCCGACTCGGCCTGGTCGGCCACCACATCGGCTGCCACCACCTGGGCACCCTCGGCGGCGAAGAGGGCGGCCGCCACCCGTCCGATACCGCTGCCGGCCCCGGTGATCACGGCCACCTTGCCGTCCAGTCGTGCCATCTCCGTCTCCCTCTCGGGCCTCCAGCGCCCGTCCATGGTCTGCGGTGAGGGCGTGGGACTCGGTCCCGGGTGCACGCACTCGACCGGCACCTTACCGGCGGGGCGCGATGGCGGTGGGATACTGATCGCCGTGCCTACCGCCGGTCCCCGGCCCCTCATCGGGGTGACTACGTACCGTCAGACCACGTCCTGGTGGTCGTGGGAGCGTGACGCCGCGGTGGTGCCGGGACGGTACCTCGACGTGATCGAGGAGGCCGGCGGCGAGGCCGTCCTCCTCCCCCCGCGGGGTGAGCGGGCCGGCCCCCTCGAGGCCGCCCGGTGCGAGCGGGTGGTGGGGGCCCTGGGCGGCCTGGTGGTCATCGGTGGCGGGGATCTCGACGCAGCCCGCTACGGAGCAGACCCCGACCCGCGCAACGGCGGGACCAGCGTCCAACGAGACGATCTCGAGCTGGGCCTCATCGGGGCCGCGCTGGCCATCGACCTCCCGCTGCTAGCCGTCTGCCGGGGTATGCAGGTCCTCAACGTCTGCCTGGGTGGTGATCTGGTCCAGCAGCTTCCCGACCGGCTCGGGACCAGCGCGCACCAGCCGCGGCCCGGTGCCTTCGGCCCGGTGGCGGTGATCACCGAGGAGGGAAGCACGGTGCGCGGGCTGCTGGGCGCCCGGACCGAGGTCCTGTGCAGCCACCACCAGGCCGTCGAGCGGTTGGGCGAGGGGCTGGTGGTCACCGCCCGGAGCGAGGACGGGGTGGTGGAGGCTGTCGAGCTCCCGGGCCATCGGTTCGTGGTCGGGATCCAGTGGCACCCCGAGGAGACCGGCGACCGCCGCCTGTTCGGCGCTCTGGTGGACGCGGCCACCGCCACGGAGCCGATCGAGCATCCACCGATCAAGGAGACCCTATGAGCGACACCACCACGGTGGTCAATCCGGCCACCGAGACCCCCATCGCCGAGCTGCCCCTCAACGGGGTCGAGGAGACCGATGCCGCGGTGGCCCGGGCCGTGGCCGCCGGACCGGCTTGGCGGGCGGTCTCCCCAGCCGACCGGGCCCGCCTGCTGCGCCGGTTCGCCGCCCAGGTGGAGGAGCACGGGGAGGAGCTGGCCCAGTTGGAGACGGCCAACGTGGGCAAGGCCATCGTCGACAGCCGCGACGAGGTGGGGATGGTGGCCGAAGTGCTCTACTTCTACGCCGGGGCCGTGGACAAGCACCGGGGGGCCACCGTGCCGGTGGCCGGCGGGGTGGACATGACCTTCCACGAGCCGCTGGGGGTGGTGGGAGCCATCGTCCCGTGGAACTTCCCGATCGCCATCACCTCGTGGAAGGTGGGCCCGGCCCTGGCCACTGGCAACACCATCGTGGTCAAGCCGGCCGAGATCACCCCGCTCACCGCCCTACGCCTGGCCGAACTGGCGCTCGACGCCGGCCTGCCTGAAGGGGTACTCCAGGTCCTGGTGGGGAAAGGTTCGGTGGTGGGGACGCGGCTGGTGGAGCATCCCGATGTGGCCAAGGTGGCCTTCACCGGTTCCACCGAGGTGGGCCGGGACGTGATGAGCCGGGCGTCGGGCACCATCAAACGGGTCACCCTGGAACTCGGCGGGAAGTCGGCCTCGGTGGTCTTCGCCGACGCCGACCTCGAGCGGGCGGCGGCAGCCACCCCAGGGGGCGTCTTCGCCAACGCCGGCCAGGACTGCTGTGCCCGCAGCCGTGTCCTGGTCCAGCGCACCGTCCTCGACCGCTTCCTCGAGCTACTGGCCGACGCCGTGGAGCGGTGGACGGTCGGGGACCCCACCGACCCCACGGTCAAGATGGGCCCACTGGTCACCGCGGCCCACCGGGCCACGGTCGGGAGCTTCCTGGCCGCGGGGATGGGCGCTCCGGGAGGCGGACCGGTCGAAACCTTCGCCACCGGCTCGGTCCCCGACGGCCCCGGTTTCTGGTTTCCGCCCACGGTGGTGGCGCCGGCCGACCCGGCCTGGCGCATGGCCCGCGAGGAGATCTTCGGCCCCGTGGTGGCGGTCATCCCGTTCGAGGACGAGGAGGATGCCGTACGCCTGGCCAACGACACGCCCTATGGCCTGTCCGGCTCCATCTGGACCGGCGACGGCGCTCGGGCCCTGCGCATGGCGCGTGCCGTCCAATCCGGCAACCTGTCGGTCAACTCCCACAGTTCGGTGCGGGTGCAGACCAGCTTCGGCGGGATGAAGCAGTCCGGCTTCGGGAGGGAGCTGGGCCTCGAAGCCCTGGCCTCCTACAGTGAGGTGAAGAACGTCTTCATCTCCACCGACGGCTGAGTCCCCCCGTGTCCCCCGATCCGCGGCCGTCGTTGGTGGGGGTGGTGACCGGCGCCAGCCGGGGCCTCGGCGCCGGGATGGCCGATGCGCTGGCCGCTGCCGGGCTTCCGGCTCGGTCTCTGTGCCCGCACCCGGCCCGATGCGCCTGTCGGGTCAGAGGCGGTGGCCCGATCGGTGGACGTGGCCGATGCCGCCGCCGTGGACCGATTCGCTTCCGAGGTGGTCGATGCGTTCGGGCGCATCGACCTCTGGATCAACAACGCGGGGATCCTGGCCCCCATCGGGCCACTGGCCGATGCCGATCCCGCCGCCCTCCGCAGGAACATCGAGGTCAACGTGCTCGGGGTGCTCCACGGCACGGCCACCTTCGCCCGCCACGTTCGCACCCGGGCCGGATCCGGCGTCCTCGTGAATCTCTCGTCGGGTGCGGCCTCCACGTCCCTACGAGGGATGGGCGGCCTACGGAGGGTCGAAGGCTGCGGTGGAGATGATCACCGAGGTGGTGGCCCGGGAGGAGCGGCGCCATGGGTTGCTGGCCTACGCCCTCTCCCCGGGTCTGGTCGACACCGACATGCAGGCGCTCATCCGTTCGACCCCGGTCCGAGGCGTTCCCGGCCGCCGACCGGTTCCGCCAAGTGCATCGGGACGACGGGTTCAACTCACCGGCGTGGGTGACCCGGTACATCCTCGAGGAGTTGGTGGAGCCTGCGGCGAGCGAGCCCTCGGCGGGACCCCAGGGTGAACCCGTGGTGCGCCAGAGGGTGCCCGACGAGCACTGAGACGACGGGACGGTTCACGCCAGAGGGCCGACCGACCTTCGGGGTGCTGGCGTTCGAATTCTGCAGGCCACCTACGGTGCCGGGGAGGTGCATCGCGCGTAGCGGGTCGACGCCGGGGTAGGGCGGATTAGTTTTGACGGATGGCCACGACCACGTTGACCCCGACCCAGGCACCCAAGGAACGGGCCCCGCTCGCAGCCGGCCGAGGAGAGCGGGCTGGCCCGCATCGCCGGCTGGTGCCACGACCACCGCTGGTGGGTGCTGATCCTGTGGTTGGTGGCCCTGGTGGCCACGAACGTCATCGCCCAGGCGGCGGGCAGCAACTTCTCCAACAACCTCACCGGCGGCGCCCAGCCGGTCCAGCAGATCCTCGACCGGGCCTTCCCCGATCAGAAGGGCAGCCCGGCCCAGGTGGTCATCACCTCGACCGGCCCGATCACCGCGGCGTCGGTCCAGGACCGGACGGCCAAGACTGGTGGCCGCCCTCGCCCCACTGGCCCACGTGTCCCAGGTGGTCAGCCCGTTCTCGCCCGGCGGCGCCCACCAGATCTCGCCGGACGGCCACATCGCCTACGTGCAGGTGGTCTTCGACCAGCAGGCCGGCGACCTACCCCAGGACGCCATCAAGAAGGTGGTCTCGACGGCCCAGTCGTTCGCCGCCCCCGGGTACCACGTGGCCCTGGGCGGCCAGGCCATCAGCCTGGTGGCCGGAGCCAAGCCGGGTCCGAGCGAGGGGATCGGCATCCTGGCCGCCATCATCATCATGCTGCTGGCCTTCGGCTCGGTGGTGGCCATGGGTCTGCCGATCATCACCGCCCTGTTCGGGATCGCCATCGCCTTCGCCGTACTCGACCTGCTGTCCCACGTGATCACCACGCCGACCTTCGCCCCCGAGATGATGGCCATGATCGGCCTCGGAGTGGGCATCGACTACGCCCTGTTCATCGTCACCCGCTACCGGCAGGGCCTGGCCGAGGGCCGTGATCCCCGGCAGGCCACCGCCGTCTCGCTGGCCACGTCGGGCCGGTCGGTGGTCTTCGCCGGCACCACGGTGATCCTCTCCCTCCTCGGCCTGTTCATCCTGCAGCTCCCCTTCATGCGCGGCCTGGCCGTCGGGGCCATCGCCGCCGTGGTGCTGGTCATGCTGGCCGCCGTCACGCTGCTGCCGGCCATGCTCGGCTTCTCGGGTCGGGCCATCGACAAGCTCCACGTGCCCGGGCTCCTCCAGAGCGCCGCCGAGCCGTCCGAGCGCGGCTTCTGGTACCGGTGGAGCCGCACCGTCCAGCGCCACCCGGTGGCCGGCCGCGGTGGCGCGCCCTGCTCTGCCTGCTGCTGCTGATCATGCCGTTCTTCTCCATGCGGCTGGCCTTCACCGACGCCGGCAACGACCCGCCCAGCACCACCACCCGCCAGGCCTTCGACGCCCTGGCCACCGGGTTCGGTCCGGGCTTCAACGGCCCCCTGATCGTGGCCGCCTCGGTGCCCGAGGGCCAGAGGGCCGCCGTCGACGCCCTGCAGGCCAAGGTGGCCGCCACGCCCGGCGTGGCCTTCGCCACGCCCGCCCCAGTTCTCCGCCTCCGGCCACGACGCGGTGATCATCGCCTACCCCACCACCTCGCCCCAGTCGGCCCAGACCGAGGCGCTCGTCCACGCGCTGCGCAACGACGTCATCCCGGCGGCCACCGGCGGGACGGGGGTGGTGGCCTACGTCGGTGGGGAGACGGCCGGCTCGGTCGACGCCTCCTCCTACCTCTCCTCCCGCCTGGTGTGGGTCATCGGGGCCGTCCTGCTGCTCGTCCTTCCTGCTGCTGATGGCCGTGTTCCGCTCGCTGGCCATCCCGCTGAAGGCGGTGGTGGTCAACCTGCTGTCGGTGGGCGCCGCCTACGGGGTCATCGTGGCCGTGTTCCAGTGGGGCTGGCTGGGTGGGTTGATCGGGATCGGTGCCACCGGCCCCATCGACCCGTGGATCCCGCTCATGATGTTCACCATCCTGTTCGGGCTGTCCATGGACTACGAGGTCTTCCTCCTCTCCCGCATCCGCGAGGAGTGGCGCCGCACCGGGGACAACTCGACCGCGGTGGCCGACGGACTGGCCAAGACGGCCCGGGTGATCACCGCGGCGGCGGCCATCATGATCTGCGTGTTCGGGTCGTTCGTGATCGGTGACCCGCTCCACGTGCTCAAGGTCTTCGGGCTGGGGCTGGCCGCCGCCATCCTCATCGACGCCACCCTGGTCCGGATGGTGCTGGTCCCGGCCATCATGGAGTTGCTGGGCCGGGCCAACTGGTGGATGCCGTCGTGGCTCGACCGGATCGTCCCCAACGCTCGGCGTCGAGGTCGATGTGGCCCTGCCGGCCGGTGCCGAGCCGGCGCGTCGGCGTCGGGCCCGATGAGCTGGCCACCAGGTAGGGTCCCGGCCCCGAGGGTCGGTCGGGCCGCCGCCGACCTGGTCTCGGGGCGTGCGCCGGGCAGGTAACGTCAGGTCCATGTCCGACCGTTCCCGCAAGATCGCCAAGCCCGCGGCCGCCTTCGGCGTGCTGGCCACCATGGCGAGCATCTGGTGGTTCGCCCTCCGGCCCCGACGCAAGCACAAGGACGAGGGGTAGCCCCGCCTGCTGCCTGGCCCTGACCCCAGGTCGGCCGCGGCCCAGTCCGCCGGTAGCCTCACCCGGTGCCCCTGGCCTCGCTGCGCCCCCTCCGGCTCGCGCAACTTCGCGCTCATCTGGTCGGCCGCCCTGGTCTCGAACGTCGGCTCGTGGATGCAGACGGTGGCCCTCGGCGTGCTGGTCTTCGCCCGGACCGACCAGCCGGGATGGACCGGCCTGGTGGCCGCCGCCGCCTTCATCCCCATCGGCCTGCTGGCCCCCCTGGGTGGGGCACTCGCCGACCGGCTCGACCGGCGGCGGTGGCTGATCGCCACCACCCTGGCCGAGATGGTCTTCGCCACCGTGCTGGCCGTGCTGGCTGCCTCCGGCCACGACCCGCCGGTGGTGCTGGTGGTCCTGGCCTTCCTGTGGCGGGGCTTCGGGAGCCATCGGGTTCCCTGCCTTCCAGGCCATGGTGCCCGACCTCGTCCCCCCCGAGGACCTGCTCGGCGCGGTCTCGCTGTCGTCGGCCCAGTTCAACCTGGGCCGGGTGATCGGCCCGGCGCTGGCCGGCCTGGCTCTGCTGACCCACAACTACGGCCTGGTCTTCGGCATCAACGCCGCCTCATTCGCCGCGGTGGTGGTGGCCCTCGTGCTGGTCCGGTTGCCCAGGCCGGTGCCGTCGCCCGGGAGCCGGCTCCTGGCCGCACGGCTGGTGGCCGGGGCCCGGGCCGCGGCCGGCGAGCCCGGGTGCCGCGCCGCCATCCAACTCATCGCCATTGTGGCGCTGCTGGCCTCGCCGTTCATCGCCCTGGTCCCGGCCATGTCGTCCGTCCTCGACCGCGGTGGGGTCAGCACCCAGATGGGCACGGCCATCCTGGTCACCGCCCAAGGCGTCGGGCGCGGTGGCCGGGGCGCTGGTCCTTCCCACGCTGGCCGAGCGGGTGGGCCGGCGGACCATGCTGCGCCTCCGCCCTCTTCGTCCTTCCGGTCCTGTTGGTGCTCTACGGCGTGGCCCCGACCCTGTGGCTCTCGGCCGTCGGCCTTCCTGGCCGTGGGCGGCCGGCTACATCGCCGTGCTCTCCGGGCTCAATACGGTGGTCCAGCTGCGGGCCCCGGCCGAGGTCCGGGGCCGAATCCTGTCCATCTACATGATGGGTCTGGGCATCGTCTACCCGATCGGGGCCGTCGTCCAGGGCCGGTGGCCAACCACACCGGGGTGCGGACGGTGACGGTGATCGGGGCCCTGGCCATGCTGGTGGCCATGGCCACCATCGCCCTGCTCCGCCCGGCCGTCTTCACCTCGCTCGGGGACCCCGGGCAGGTCCATGCGGTCGTCGAGGGCTCGCTCCTCCGACCGAGGCTGCCGTGATCTGGCCGTTCGGCGCGCCGGTGACCGCACCGTTCGGCGTCCGCTCGTGAGTTCCGACGTGACGGTCGAGGTGCTGACGGCCGCCGACGCCGAGCCCGCCCAGCGCCGGGCGGCGGGCTCGCTGCGGGCGGCGGGGCTCGGCCCGGGGGACCGGGTCGCCTTCTGCCTCCCGTCGTCGGCGGCGCTGCTCTGCGCGGTGCTCGGTGCGCTGCGGATCGGGGTGGTGCCGGTGCTGCTCAACGCCACCCTGCTCGACGCCGAGCGGGACGCCCTGCTGGCCGACGCCCGGCCCGGACTCGTGGTCACCGACGGGGACGACCTTGGCCGACCTGGGCAGGGTCCGCCGGCCGAGCTGGCCCCCTTTCCCTGGCCCGACCCATGCACTACACCTCGGGCACCACCGGGCGGTCGAAAGGGGTCTGGTCCGGGGTCTGGAGCGCGGACGAGGCGGAGCGCGGCCTTCGCCGACGAGGCCGACCTGTGGGCGTTCGGGCCCGACGACGTCCACCTGGTGTGCTCCCCGATGTACCACTCGGTGTCCGTCCGGTTCGCCGGCGGCACCCTGCTGCGGGGAGGCACCTGCGTGGTCCTCAGTCGGTTCGACGCCGAGGTGGCCCGCGCCGCCCTGGCCGGACGGGCGGGCGGTCCTGTCCCGACCACCACCTTCATGGCCCCGGCCGCCCTGGGTCGGCTGCTGGCCGCGGTGGCGGGGACGCCGAGCCCGGTTCGACGGGCCTGCGCCTGCTCGTCCACGCCGGCTCGCCCTGCCCACCCCGCTCAAGCGCGCGGCCTCGGAGCGGGTGGCCCCGGGGTGCCTGTGGGAGTTCTACGGGTCCACCGAGGGCCAGTTCACCGTGTGCTCGCCCGAGGAGTGGGAGGCCCGCCCGGGCACGGTCGGGACGGGCCCGCCCGGGTCGCACGCTCTCGGTCGACGGGGACGGGACCATCTGGTGCCGGCCGCCCGGATTCGCCCGCTTCCGCTACTGGGGGGACCAGGCCAAGACCGACGGCGCGCCTGGCGGGACGGGGCCTTCACCGTGGGGACCTCGGCCGGCTCGACGACGAGGGCTACCTGTTCATCGACGGCCGGCGGGACGACCTCATCATCAGCGGCGGGGTCAATGTCTACCCGGCCGAGGTGGAGGCGGCCCTGTCCGGTGTGGCCGGGCGTGGCCGAGGTGGCCGTGTTCGGCCTGCCTGACGACCGTTGGGGCCAGCGGGTCTGCGCGGCGGTGGTGCTCGACGCCGTCGGCCGCACGCTCGGCCTGTGATCCGCTGGTCGAGGCGGTGCGCCGCCCATGCCGCCGGCGCACCTGGCCGCCTACAAGCGGCCCAAGGAGTACGTGGTGGTCGACGCCCTGCCCCGGACGGCCACCGGCAAGCTTCAGCGAATGCTGCATCCCCGCCCTCCTGGACGACCCCGACCCGGTGCCGGACGTAGCCGCCGGCCCGGGTCAGGCCGCGGTTCCCCTGAGCGATACTGGACATGATGCCCCGAATCGACGCCGGTCCGCCCCATCGCCACCATCAATCCCGCCACCGGGCGAGCTGCTCGAGGCGTTCGAGCCCTACGACGCACGCCGCGGTGGAGACGGCGCCTGGCCGCCGCCGCCGCTGCCGCCCCGTGTGGGCCAGGACGCACCTTCGAAGAGCGGTCCCGGCTGCTGATCACCGCGGCCGAGCTGCTGGAGGGGGAGCTGCCCGACATCGCCCACGTGGTCACCACCGAGATGGGCAAGCCCTTCGCCCAGGCCAAGGGCGAGGTGGCCAAGTGCGCCAGCGGGTTCCGGTGGTTCGCCGAGCACGCCGAGGCCATGCTGGCCGATGAGCGAGGTCCCGGTCGACGCCTCGCTGGGCCTCGATCACCTACCAGCCCCTCGGGGCCGGTCCTGGCCATCATGCCGTGGAACTTCCCGCTGTGGCAGGTGGTCCGCTTCGCCGCCCCGGCCCTCATGGCGGGCAACGTGGGCCTGCTCAAGCACGCGCCCAACGTGCCCCGCACCGCCCTCCTGCTCGAGGACCTGTTCCGGCGGGCCGGGTGCCCCCGACGGCGTCTTCCAGACCCTGCTCGTCGGCACCGACCAGGTGCCGGCCATCATCGCCGACCCGCGGGTGGCCGCGGTCACCCTCACCGGCAGCGTGGGCGCCGGACGGGCGGTGGCCGCCCAGGCCGGCGCGGCGGGCAAGAAGATCGTGCTCGAGCTCGGCGGGAGCGACCCGTTCATCGTGCTGCCCTCGGCCGACCTCGAGCAGGCCATCGCCGTCGGGGTGCAGGCCCGGATCCAGAACGCCGGCCAGTCGCTGCATCGCCGCCAAGCGGTTCATCGTCCACCGGGACGTGGCCGAGGCCTTCACGCGCGGGCTTCGTCGCCGGCATGGACGCGCTGTCGGTCGGCGACCCGTTCGATCCGGCCACCGAGGTCGGGCCCCTGGTCACCGCGGCGGCACGCGACGACCATCGCCGCCCAGGTGGAGGACGCCCGGGACCACGGGGCCGCCATCCTCTGCGGCGGCGAGCGGTGGTCGGCCCGGCGGTCCCGACCGTCCCGGCTACTTCTACCGCCCGACGGTCATCACCGGGCATCACCCCGGCCATGCGGGTCGCCACCGAGGAGGTGTTCGGCCCGGTGGCCCTGCTCTACACGGTGGCCGACGCCGACGAGGCACTGGCCCTGGCCAACGGGACCGAGTTCGGCCTCGGGGCGAGCGTCTGGACCCCGACCCCGAGGAGCAGCAGCGCTGCGTCGACGGAGCTCGAGGCCGGGCCAGGTCTTCGTCAACGGCATGGTGGCCTCCATGCCCGCAGCTGCCCTTCGGTGGGATCAAGAGCTCGGGGTTCGGCCGCGAGCTCTCCGGCTCGGGCATCCACGAGTTCTGCAACGTCAAGACGGTGTGGGTGGCTACCTGACGGCCGAGCCCGGCGACCCGGCCTACCTGGACCACGCCGCCACCACCCCGCTGCGCCCGGAGGCCGGCGAGGCCATGCTGCCCTACCTGCCGGCGCGCTTCGGCAACCCCTCGGGGGCCCACCACGAGGCCCGCGAGTGCCCGGCGGGCCGTCGACGACGCCCGCGAGCAGGTCGGCCGCCCTCCTCGGGGCCGACCCGGTGAGGTGGTCTTCACCGGCGGCGGGACCGAGGCCGACAACCTCGCCGTGACCGGCGCTCGGAAGCCGTGGCCGCCGCCGGTCGGCCCGCCCCGCCGATCGTGTGCTCGGCCATCGAGCACCACGCCGTGCTCGAGACCTGCCGGGCGGCTGGCCCGGCGCAGTCCGGCGCCGAGCCTGCGGGAGGTGCCGGCCGACCCGAGCGGCGTCGTCGATCTCGACGCCTGGGCGAGGCCTGCACGCCGACGTGGGTCTGGTCTCGGTGATGCTCGTCAACAACGAGATCGGCACCGTCCAGCCGCTGGCCAGGTGGCCGGGCTGGTCCGGCGCCGGGCCCCGAGGGCCGTCCTCCACACCGACGCCGTCCAGGCCGCTCCCTGGCTCGACGTGGCGCCGGCTGCACGCCGGCGCCGACCTGGTGGCGATCAGCGCCCACAAGTTCGGCGGCCCCCAGGGCGTCGGCGCCCTGGCCGTCCGCAGGCGGCACCGGCCTGTCGCCCCGGTGCTCCACGGCGGGGGCCAGGAGCGGGGCGGCGCAGCGGCACCCACAACGTGGCCGGCATCGTCGGCCTGGCCGCGGCCCTGGCCGGACGGTCGGCAGCCGGCCGGACGCCGAGCGGCGCCCGGGTGGCGGCCCTGCGCGACCGCCTGGTCGACGGGCTGCTGGCGGCGGTGCCCGGGACCGTCCGGACGGCGTCGAGCGCGCCGGCGTGCTGCCCGGCCTCGCCCATCTGCGGTTCGCCGGGGTCGAGCAGCGAGGCGCTGGTGCTCCTGCTCGACGCCGCCGGCGTGGCTGCCTCGGCCGGCGCGGCCTGCTCCAGCGGGGCCGTCGAGGCCAGCCATGTGCTGCTGGCCATGGGCTTCGACCGCGGCCGAGGCCGCCAGCGGCATCCGCTTCTCCCTGGGCTGCGACGCACCGAGCGACGGACGGACATCGGACCTGGCCGGCTGGCCGTCGGTCGTCCCGGACGCTGGTCGCCAAGGCTGCGAGACTGAGCCGACTGCGGGTGCTGGTGGCCATGTCGGGAGGGGTCGACTCGTCGGTCGCCGCCGCCCTCCTGGCCGAGCGCCCGGCCGACGAGGTGGTGGGGGCCACCCTCAAGCTGTGGGGCGGCCCCTCGGACTCGGGCTGCTGCTCGGTGGCCGACGTCGAGGACGCCCGGCGGGTGGCCCAGCAGCTGGGCATCGTCCACCACGTCTTCAACTTCGCCGACGACTTCGAGCGAACGGGTGGTCGATCCCTACGTCGCGGGCCACGCCGAGGGCGGACGCCCAACCCGTGCATCGAGTGCAACCGCCACCTCAAGTTCGACCGGCTGCTGGAGCGGGCCGCGCGCCTGGGCTTCGACGCCGTGGCCACCGGGCACCACGCCCGGGTGCGGGCGCGCCGACGGTCGGTTACCGGCTGTGCCGGGGGGCCGACCCGCCCAAGGACCAGTCCTACGTGCTGTCCATGCTGGGCCAGGACCAGCTGGCCCGGACGATCTTCCCGGTGGGGGAGCTGACCAAGGACGAGGTGCGCGCCGAGGCCCACCGGCTCGGCCTGCGCACGGCGGCCAAGCCCGACAGCCAGGACGTCTGCTTCATCCGGTCCGACGAGGGGCGGGCCGGGTTCCTGGCGCGACCGCCTCGCCCTGCACCCGGGCCGGCTGGTCGACCACCGGCACCGGTGAGGACCTCGGCACCGTCGACGCCGTCGAGCTGGTCACCGTGGGCCAGCGGCGGGGGATGGGCCACGGCGCCGACGGGCGGCGTCGCTTCGTCACCGCGGTCGACGTCCCGGGTCGCCGGGTGATGCTCGGGCCGCCCGAGGCGGCCGTGCGCCGACCGAGGTGGCGCTGCACACGGTGCCTGGGTCGGACGTGCGATCCCACCGAGCGCTGGTCCACGGGCGGTCTCGAGCCGTCGCCCAGTGCAGTGCCCACGGGCGCCCGGTGCCCGCCCGGTCGCGCCTCGAGCAGGCGGCTCGCTGGTCCGCTTCGCGCGCCCCAGCGCCCCGTCGCGCCGGGCCAGACCGTCGCCCTCTACGACCGCCGGACAGCCCGACGAGGTGGTCGGGTCGGGCATCGTCGCCTGACCCGAGCCGCCGGGGATCCGGCGACCGCCCGAGGAGGCCCGGAGCCCGGGGGGCCGCGACCCGGTCGCCCGGGCCGAGGAGCTGCGTGGCCTCATCGCTACCACAACGAGCGCTACTACCGGCTCGACGCCCCGGAGATCGCCGACGCCGAGTACGACGCCCTGGTCCGCGAGCTGCGGAGCATCGAAGCGGACCACCCCGACCTCGCCGTCCCCGAGTCGCCCACCTGCACGGTCGGGGGCGCCGCCGTCGGCCCTTTCGCCGAGGTGGCCCACCGGGCGCCCATGATGAGCCTCGACAACGCCTTCACCCCGAGGAGCTCCAGGCCTGGGCCGACCGGCTGGCCAGGCAGCTCCCGGCGCGACACCGCGCTTCGTGCTGCGAGCTCAAGATCGACGGCATCGCCATCTCCCTCATCTACGGGACGGGCCGCTTCGTGCAGGCCGCCACCCGGGGCGACGGCGTGACCGGCGAGGACGTGACGGCCAACGTGGCCACCATCGGCTCATCCCCGAGCGGCTGGACCGCGGCCGGGCCGTCCCGCCGGCGGTCTCGAGGTCCGGGGCGAGGTGTACATGCCGACCGCCGCCTTCGAGGAGCTCAACGAGCGCCAGGCCGAGGCCGGGGCGAGCGCCTCTTCGTCAACCCCCGCAACTCGGCGGCGGGCTCCCTCCGCCAGAAGGACCCGTCGGTCACCGCCACCCGCCCCTCTCCTTCTGGGCCTACCAGGTGGGCGGACCTCGAGCTGGTGGCCCCGTCCGCGCCGACCCGGGTCCGCCCGGCTCGGGCAGCTGCCACGACCGCCGAGCACCCTCGGCTGGTTGGACGCGGGCCGGGTTTCCCGGTCAACCCCGACGTCCGGTGGTCCACGGCCTCGACGACGTCGCTCGACCTTCTGCCGGGAGCTGGGAGGCCGGTCGCCACGACCTCGACTACGAGATCGACGGCGTGGTCGTCAAGGTGGACGACCTCGCGCTGCACGCCGCCTGGGTGCCGACGTCGCGGGCGCCGCGGTGGGCCATCGCCTTCAAGTTCCCCCCCGAGGAGCGGACCACCGCTGCTGCGCATCGAGGTCTCCATCGGCCGCACCGGCAAGGCCACCCCCTTCGCCGTGCTGGAGCCGGTCTTCGTCGGCGGGTCCACCGTCTCGCCTGGCCACGCTGCACAACGAGGACCAGGTGCGGCTGAAGGACGTCCGCCCGGGCGACACGCGTGATGGTGCGCAAGGCCGGCGACGTGATCCCCGAGGTGGTGGGCCCGGTACTGGTCAAGGGCAGGCGACGCCGACCGGCCGGAGTGGACACTTCCCGACCACCTGCCCCGTCTGCGGCGGCCCGCTGGTCCGCCTGCCCGGGGAGAGCGACACCTACTGCACCAACCTCGACTGCCCGGGCCAGCGGGTGCAGCGCATCGCCCACTTCGCATCCCGCTCGGCCATGGACATCGAGGGGCTGGGGGAGCAACGGGTGCAGCAGCTCGTCGACCGCGGGCTGCTCACCGACGTGGCCGACCTCTACTCGTTCACACGGCCACCTTCGCCGGCCTCGAGGGCTTCGCAGACCTGTCCATCGCCAACCTGCTCGGCGCCATCGACGACTCGCGCGCCCGTCCCCTCACCGGGTGCTCATCGGGCTGGGCATCCGCCACCTTGGCCCGGTCGGCTCCCTGGCACTGGCCCGGGCCCTCGGCAAGCTCGACGCCATCACGGGCGCCGACGAGGAGGGGCTGGCCACGGTGGACGGGGTCGGACCGGTCATCGCCGCCAGCGTCGTCCGCTGGTTTGCTTCAGACGTCAACCGTCGGTGGTCGAGCGCCTGGCGCCGTCCGGGGTGAACCTCACCGAACCCGGGGGCGGCGGGCTCGCAGGGCCGGCCGCCGTGGCCCAGACCCTCAGCGGCAGGTCGGTGGTCGTCACCGGGACGCTGGACGGCTGGACCCGGGAGGAGGCGGAAGGGGCGATCCTGGCCCGAGGCGGCAAGTCGCCGGGCATCGGTGTCCAAGAAGACCTTCGCACTGGTGGTCGGCGACTCCCCGGGGGCGGCCAAGGTCACCAAGGCAGAGGCTTGCGGCGTGCCCATTCTGACGGGCGCCGATTCCAGACCCTGTTGGACATCGGAGAGTTGCCATCCCCCTGAGTGGGGCACCGAGTCACCGAGTCACCGAGCTGGTCGATGGCCGACAGACAGGGGGGAGCCGGGGTCCATTCACGGCTGTCCCCGAGTCGCGACGTCACGGTATCCGGCTCACCGAGCGCACGGACATTGACCAGCGACACGTTGGCGTCCTGGCCTCCGCGACCGGCGGCATCGAAAGGGGGAACCACGTGCGACCCACCTCGGCCGCCAGTGCAAAAGTGGGGCCGGCACCGGACTGTCGGCTGGCGCGACGGTTGTGGTTCCCTCCCGCTGGGGGAAGTCGACCCTCCACCAACTGGGCGGGGCACTGGGTACCCTGAGAAAGAATCATGCCGAGTATCACCGACTCCATCGGGCGTGTCCTCGGCGACCGCTACCGACTGGTCACCGCACTGGGTACCGGTGCGTCCGCACACGTCTACCTGGCCGACGACGTCTCGTTGCATCGGCGGGTCGCCATCAAGGTGCTGCACCCGGCCCTGGCCGGTGACGCCAACTTCCTGAAGCGCTTCCGGGCCGAGGCCCGCGCGGTGGCGGCACTCAACCATCCCAACATCCTTCAGGTCTATGACTGGGGCGAGGAGCAAGACCAGCCCTTTCTGGTCCTCGAGTACCTGGCCGGTGGCAGCCTCCGCCAGGTCTACGACACCGGCGCTCCCCTCTCGCCCGAGCAGGCCATCCGGGTCGGGCCCCAGGCCGCCGCCGGCCTCGACTACGCCCACCGCCGCGGGCTGATCCACCGGGACATCAAGCCGGCCAACCTCCTGTTCGACTCCGAGGCCAGACTGCGGATCGCTGACTTCGGGCTGGCCCGCGCCCTCGCCGAAGCGTCGTGGACCGAGCCGGACGGCGCCATCCTGGGCACGGCGCGCTACTCGGCACCCGAACAGGTGGAGGGGTGGGTGCTGGACGGGAAGGCCGATGTCTACGCCCTGGCCCTGGTGCTCTACGAGGGGGTCACCGGGGAGACCCCGTTCATGGTGACACTACGGTGGCCACCCTCATGGCCCGGGTCGGGGCCCTCCTGCCCGAACACGACGCTCTCGGACCGCTCAACGACGTGCTGGTGTGGGCGGCCGCCCCCGAGCCGTCCGAGCGCTTCGACGCCGCCCAGCTCTCGCTCCGCCTGGAGGAACTGGCCGCCACGCTGCCCGAGCCGCAACCCCTGCCCATCGTCGACGCCGTTCCCGTCGAGGAGGCCGATGACGTCGACCGGGTGATGGCCCGACCGGCCTTCGGCGGCAGTCCGGACGCCACCGAGCTCGGAGTGCCGGCCGTGGTCGGCGCCATCGGAGTGGACAAGCCGAAGGCGGCCAACACCAGGAAGGTCATGCCCGCAAAGGTGGGTCGCCCCTCGGCCAGCACGGGAGGTCCCATCAAGGCGCGCCGCCGCCGGTGGCCCTGGATCACCGCCATCGTGGTGGTGGCCCTGGCTCTGGTGGCCGGCGGCCTGGCCCTGGCCGTCCAGGCCAAGCTGTTCACGCCGAGCCACCCGGTTCCGGTCCTGGTGGGCAAGACCGTGGCCCAGGCGGAACGGGCGGTCACGGCCGACAAGTTCACCGTTCGGACGACGGGCCACGCCTCCAGCATCACCGTCGGCCCCGGCCTGATCCTGCGCCAGCAGCCGGCGGCGCGCTCGGGGGGCCAGCCGGCCACGGCCAAGGAGGGTTCGACCATCGGGGTCGTGGTCTCCACGGGGCCGCCCCCGGTGGCCATCCCGTCCCTGAGCTCCTTCACCAATTGCACCGACGCCGTGGCCGCCCTGAAGGCGGCCCACCTGGTCGGGGTGTGCCCACCCGCCGCCCAGCAGTACAGCTCGACGGTGGTGGCCGGCGCGGTCATCACCTCGGTGCCCACGGGCACCGCCCCCTACGGCTCGACGGTGACGATCGTGACCTCGAAGGGCCACGCCCCGGTGGCCATCCCCGTCGTGTCGGGGTCCTACGCCTCGGCGGCCGCCGCTCTCTCCGCCCTCGGCTTCGTGCCTTCCCAGGTCAACCAGTACAGCTCCATCGGTGCCGACCGGCCAGATCATCGGCACGACCCCTCCGGCCAGTGCCGGCCCCCAGCCCTTCGGCTCCAAGGTGGCCGTCGACATCTCCCTCGGACCCCAACCTGTGATCATCCCCAATGTGGTCGGCGACACCGTGACCGCGGCCACCGCGGCGCTCCAGGCCCTCGGTCTGAAGGTGGGCGGCCCCTACGGTCCCCCCGGGGCGACCAAGGTGCTCTCGACCGACCCGGTCGCCGGGACCTCGGTGCAGGCAGCGTCCACTACCGTCAATATCTACACGCTGTGACCACGGCCTCCCCGGCCTGCGAGCTGTGTGAGGCCGCCCGCATCACGGAGTGGTTCCACGAGGACGAGGTGTGCTGGGTGGCGGCCTGCGAAGTGTGCGACGTGCCCATGGTGGTGTGGAAGCAGCACGGCAACGAACCGCCCGACGCCGAGGTGGAGCACATGCTCGTCCAGCTGGGCCGGGTGGCTGACCACCAGTTGGGGGAGGGGGTGTGGTCGTTCGATCGGGTCATGCGCCAGATTCCTGACCACTTCCACGCCCACGCCCGTGATCCCGACTGGTGGTTCCGTCGGTTCGGGCGCCGGTGACCCCCCGGCGCACCGCGGTGACCCGGGCGCAACCGGTCGTGGCCGAGGCCGTCGAACCCCGTGATCAAGTACTTGGGCTCCAAGCGCCGGCTGATCCCGGCCCTCACGGTGCTCGCCCAGGCCTCCGACGCCCGTACCGGGCTCGACCTGTTCTGCGGCACGACGAGGGTGGCCCAGGCCTGGAAGGGCCTGGGCCTGACCGTCACCGCCGTGGACAGTGCCCGGGTGGCCCACCTGCTGGCCCGTTGCTATGTGGCCACCGACCCTTCGGCCCTACCCGGGTTCCGGGCCGAGGTGGCCGAGGCCATTGACGGCCTCAACCACGTGGCGGGGAGCCCGGGCTACGTGACCGAGACGTTCTGTGTGGCGTCCCGGTTCTTTCGCCCCGAGAACGGTGCCCGCATCGACGCGGTGCGGGCGGTCATCGAGTCGGACTATGTCGGGACCCCCCTGTGGCCTGTGCTGTTGACCAGTCTGCTGGAGGCGGCCGACCGGGTCGACTCGACGACCGGCCTGCAGATGGCCTACCTGAAGGAGTGGGCACCCCGCGCCTACCAGCCGTTGGCACTCCGGGTCCCGGCCCTGCTGGACGGTCCCGGTCGGGCCGTCCAGGGGGACGCCGCGACCTGGCCGGCTCGTCCCAGCTGGGTGACGTCGACCTCGCCTACCTCGACCCCCCCTACAACCAGCACCGCTATGACTCCAACTACCACGTCTGGGAGACCATCGTCGCCTGGGACGCGCCCGCCCACTACGGGGTGGCCTGCAAGCGGGAGGACCTCCGGGATCCCCGGCGCCGCAGTGCCTTCAACGGTCGGCGGAGCATCCTGCCCGCCCTGGGGGAGGTCATCGACGCGGTGCGGGCCGAGGTGGTGGTGCTGTCCTACAACAACGAGGCCTGGCTCACCTTCGAGGAGTTGCATGCCCTGTGCTCGGCCCGGGGGATGTGCGGGTGCTGGCCTTCGACTCGGCGCGCTATGTGGGAGCCCGGATCGGGATTCACAGTCCTTCGGGGCAGAAGGTCGGGGTGGTGTCCCACCTGCGAAACACCGAGTACGTCCTGGTGGCGGGGGAACGGGGCCGCGTCCGCCGGATGGTGGACGCGGTGGTCGGTGCCGGCCTGGGTCAGTCCGTGGACCAGCCCGTGCCGGTCGCGATGACCGAGCCCAGCGGGGTCGGTCCGGTTTGACCCGGCCGTAGGCCCCCTGCCAACGTGGTCCCCCGGGCGGGACCTCACTCCCCGCGCATGGCCCGCCACCCAGCTGGCACGACAGGGGGACCGACCACATGGGAGCACTCGACGGACGCACCGCGATCATCACCGGGGCCGGCCGCGGCATCGGTCGCGAGCACGCCCTGTTGTTCGCCGCCGAAGGCGCCAACGTGGTGGTCAATGACCTCGGCGCCGCGGTGGACGGATCCGGGGACGACCGGAGTCCCGCCCAGCAGGTGGTGGACGAGATCGTCTCCGCCGGGGGGAGCGCAGTGGCCAATGCCGACGACGTCTGCGACTGGGAGGGTGGCCGACGCCTCGTCCAAACGGCCGTCGAAGCCTTCGGGGACCTGCACGTACTGGTGAACAATGCCGGCATCCTCCGGGACCGAGTGCTCGTCAACATGTCCGAGGCCGAGTGGGACTCGGTGGTGCATGTCCACCTGAAGGGGCATTTCGTTCCCACCCGGCACGCCGCCGCCTACTGGCGACAGCAGACCAAGGAGGGCAAGGAGATCAGGGCGTCGGTCGTCAACACCTCGTCGACCTCCGGCCTACTGGGCAATCCTGGACAGTCGAACTACGGGGCGGCCAAGGCCGGCATCGCCGCCCTCACCGTCATCGCCGCCGAGGAACTGGTCCGCTACGGCGTCCGGGTCAATGCCATCGCCCCGGCGGCCCGCACCCGGATGACCGAGCAGACCCCGGGTCTCTCCGACATCGTCCGGGCGCCCGCCGACCTCGCCACCTTCGACAGCTGGGATCCGGCCAACGTGTCGCCCCTGGTGGCCTACCTGGCCACCGAGTCCTGTCCGGCCACCGGTCGGGTCTTCTTCGTGCAGGGGGGCCAGGTTCGCCTGTTCCAACCCTGGACGATGACCGAGTCGATCGACAAAGACGACCGATGGACGGTGGCGGAGCTGCAGGCGGAGATGCACCGGCTCGGAGGCTGAGGGAGTGTTCCGGGTGAGGGGCCCCGACCGCCCCGGGGGCGAGGAGGCCTTCCAGCCCGATGAGGTGCGATCGGCCGAGGCCCTGCTCAGCGGCACCGGGGCCGGTGCCGAAGGCGGCATCGTGGTGCCCTGGCCCATTCTGTTCCGGCACCGCCTCCACCGGCGGCTTTCCCGGTCGGACCGCTACCAGTGGTGGGTGCTCTGGACGGTCCTGGCCGGCCTGCTGTCGGTCAACATCACCTTCACCGTGTTCGTCGTCGCCCTGCCCCAGGTGGCCCACCAGTTGCACACCTCGGTCTCCACCCTCACCTGGACCTCCACCGGCCCCCTGCTGGCCTTCGGGGTGGCCGCACCGGTACTGGGCAAGCTGGGTGACCTCCGGGGCTACCGCCGCCTCTACCTGTGGGGCCTGTCCGGCGCCGCCGTCAGCGTCGTGCTCACCGCCTCCGCCCCCACCGCCGGGGTGCTCATCGCCGCCCGCCTCTTCGACGGGGTCCAGGGCGCGGCAACCGGGGCCGCATCCATGGCGCTCGTCCTCCAGGCCTTCTCCCATGAGGACCGGGTCAAGGCTATGGGCTGGTGGGCTCTGGTCGGGGCGGGCGGACCGGTGCTCGGAGTGACCATCGGCGCCCCGATCATCCAGTATTTCGGGTGGCGGGCCCTCTTCTGGGGCGAACTGCCCCTGATGGCCATCGCCGCCGTCCTGGCTGTCGTCGTGCTCCCGTCCCAGGACCGCCCGGTGGAGGCGGCTGAGGGCACCGTGGTTGGCGGGGGCGGCGAGGACGCGCCGGCGGGTGAGGCCGGGGTGGAGACCGATCCCGGTCCGTGGAGACAGCTCGACTGGAGGGGTCGTGGACCCTGGCCTTGGCCGTCACCACCGGACTGTTGGCCCTCAACCAGGCACCGTCATGGGGCTTCTCCTCGCCCGCCACGCTGGCCGCCTTCGGGGTGAGCCTCGTCGCCGGGGTCGCCTTTGTCCTCCACGAACGGCGGGCCCCGAAGCCCTTGATCCCCCTGCGCTACTTCCGGCTGCGGAACTTCGTGTTCCCGCTCGGGGCCCGGTCCTCTGGCCAACTTCTCCTACATGGGGGGGTTCTTCCTGTTCCCGATCCTGATGGAAGGCATCTACCACTACAGCGAAACCCGGGCCGGGACTGGAGTCCACGGCCCGGCCCCTCATGTTCTCGCTCATGGCCCCGGTCGCCGGGTACGCCGCCGTCAAGGTCGGCGAGCGTGTGCTGGTGGTGGCGGGGGCGATCATCCTGACCGTTTCCATGCTGGCCTTCACCCAGCTGGGGTCCCACCCCTCCCAGGTGGCCATCCTGGTGGCGTTGGCCCTGTCAGGGGTGGGAATCGGCTTGGCCACGCCCACTACGGTGTCGGCGTCGTCGAACGAGGTGGCGCCGGACGAACTCGGGGTGATGAGTGCCGCCCAACAGCTGATCACCCAGATCGGGATCGTGACCGGTATCCAGGTCATGGTGACCGTGCAGGCGTCGGGGGGTGGTGGGCGTGGGCACCCTGGCCTCATTCCACCGGGCCTACGCCGTCGGGGCCGTGGTGGCGGCGCTGGCCGGGGTCTGCGGGTTCTTCATGCGGGACACCCCGAGGCAGCACCGGGCACGCCCCCCGGTCGAGCCGACCGGTTCGGTCGCCCCTGGCTCGACTCCGATCGGAGAGGAGGCGGCTGTCGAGGGGACTACTCGGTGATGGCCAGGATCCGAGCGGCGATCTCGGCGGCGGCCGGGTCGGGGGTCGCCGTCTGGAGGGCCATCAGCTTGGCGATGTCGCCCTCGACCTTGATCTTGCCGGACATGAAGGCCTGGATGCCGGCCTGCGGATTGCCCTCCACCAGGATGGCCTTGGCTACGTCGTAGTCGAGGGAGACCTTCAGGTCGATGGGCTCGATATGCCCGGTGTCGAGGACCAGCTCGCCCGACGAGGTGTCCACGTGGGCCAGGACCGTGCCCTCGCCGAACGGGACGGCCGCGATGACCAGGTTCATCCGGATGGAGTGGTCGATGGTGGCCCCCTTGCCGTCGAACTCCGCCCGGATGGACCGGGCCTCGTCCAACCACTCGTCGCTCAGAGAACTGATAGGTGGCCATCGGTGTGCTGCTCCTTGCCCGTGGATCGCGTGGTCTGGGCGACCAGACTATCCCGAGCACCGGTGGGTCCCCAGGGCGGCCGGCGACGACTCGGTGCGCGTCGGGACCAGGGCCGCGTGGCGGCCTGGGCCCGGTGTGGCCGGTAGCATCCCGTTTCGTGACCGCTCCTATCATCCCCGGTGCCGAGCCGTGGTCCGCCGCCGGAGGCGACCACGGCGTACTCGTACTCCACGGCTTCACGGGCAACCCGCAGTCGATGCGCCCGTTAGCCGAGGCCTGTGCCGCCGCCGGCTTCACCGTGGAGCTGCCGCTGCTCCCCGGGCACGGCACGGCTGTCGAGGACATGGCCCCCACCCGGTGGGAGGACTGGTCGGGGGCCGCCGAGGCCCACTTCCAGGCCCTGGCCGCCAGATGCGGGAAGGTGGTGGTCGTCGGCCTGTCCATGGGCGGCACCCTGACCTGCTGGTTGGCTGAGCGCCATCCCCACCTCGCCGGGATCGCCGTGGTCAACCCCCTGATTCAGGCACCCGACGAGGAGTTCCGCCAGGGCATCGGCGCGCTGCTCGACGCCGGCACCGACGTGCTCGACGGCATCGGCTCAGACATCAAGAAGGAGGGGATGGTTGAGTCGGCCTATCCAGGGACGCCCTTGGCTCCCGTCCTCTCGCTGTTCGAGGGGGCCGACGAGGTGTTGGCCGACCTGGGGTCGATCCGGTGCCCCACGCTCCTGCTCTCGAGCCGCGAGGACCACGTGGTCGACCCGGTCTCCGGCGATGTCCTCGAGCAGAAGGTGGGAGGACCCATCCAGAGGGTCTTCCTCGAGAACAGCTACCACGTGGCCAATCTGGACTGGGACGCCCCGCTGATCGAGGCCAAGGTGGTCGAATTCGCCCACTCCGTCATGGGCGGCTCCGGCTCGGTGACCGCTTGATGCACGGAGACCCCCGATGAGTACCCCCGAGCGGATCACCCGGGATGACGTGGCTCACGTGGCCCACCTGGCCCGTCTCGACCTGACCGAGGAGGAGCTCGACCTGTTCACCGGGCAGCTGGCCCAGGTGCTCGACCACGCGGCCGATGTCGCCTCCTTGGACCTGGCCGGGGTGGAGCCCACCGCCCACGCCATGGCCGTGACCAATGTGCTCCGGCCCGACGAGGTACGACCCTGTCTCGAACGGGACGAGGTCCTGGGGCAGGCCCCGTCGGTGGAGGACCACCGGTTCAGGGTGCCCCGCATCCTGGGGGAGGCTCCGTGAGCGCCCCGCGCCCGTCGACCTTCCTGGCCAACGCCGTCCGATCGGGTGGCCGGTCGGCGCTCGACGTGGTCGAGGAGCAACTGGCCGCCATCGATGCCGGTGATGCCGACATTCACGCCTTCACCCTGGTCATGGCCGACGAGGCTCGGGCGCGGGCGGCCGAGGTCGACCGGGCTGTGGCCAACGGGGAGGACCCGGGCCCGCTGGCCGGTGTGCCCGTGGCCCTGAAGGACAACCTCTGCACCCGGGGCATCCCCACCACGTGCTCGTCGCGCATCCTCCGGGGATGGCGTCCCCCCTATGACGCCACGGTGGTGACCCGGCTGGAGCGGGCCGGGGCGGTAGTGGTGGGGAAGACGAACATGGACGAGTTCGCCATGGGCTCGTCCACGGAGACGTCGGCCACTGGGCCCACCCGCAACCCCTATGACACCGGGCGGGTCCCCGGCGGGTCGTCGGGGGGATCTGCCGCCGCCGTGGCCGCCCGGTTCGTCCCCCTGGCCCTCGGTTCGGACACGGGTGGTTCCATCCGCCAGCCGGCCGCGCTGTGCGGGGTGGTGGGCATGAAGCCCACCTACGGCACCGTGTCCCGGTACGGGCTCGTCGCCTTTGCCAGCTCGCTCGACCAGGTCGGGCCGTTCGCCACCACGGTGGCCGATGCCGCCCTGCTCTTCGATGTGATCGGCGGTCACGACCCAGCCGACTCGACGTCGCTCAACCGACCCACCCCCCGGGTGGTCTCCGTGCTCGACGATGGGGTGGCCGGGCTCACCGTCGGAGTGCTGGCCGAACTGCTCGACGGAGCCGCCCCCGACGTGGCGGCCCGGGTGCGCCAGGCCGCCGATGCCCTGGACGCGGCCGGGGCCAGGGTGGAAGAGGTGTCGGTGCCCGAGGTCCGGCTCGGCCTCTCCGCGTACTACCTCATCGCTCCGGCCGAGGCCTCCTCCAACCTGGCCCGCTACGACGGGGTCCGCTACGGACTGCGGGTGGACGCCGAGGACACCGCCACCATGAACGCCGCCTCCCGCTCCGCCGGATTCGGCGCCGAGGTCAAGCGCCGCATCATGCTGGGCACCTATGTGCTGTCCGCTGGCTACATGGATGCCTATTACAACCAGGCCCTCCGGGTCCGCACCCGTATCATCGAGGGCTTCGACGCGGCGTACCGCCGGTGCGATGTCCTGCTCGGGCCCACCGCGCCGACCACCGCCTTCCCGCTCGGGTCCAAGACGGGGGATCCCCTGACCATGTACCTCTCCGATGTCTGCACCATTCCCAGCAACCTGGCCGGTCACCCGGCCATCAGCGTTCCCTTCGGCCCTGGTGAGGACGGCCTGCCGATCGGGGTGCAACTCCTCGGTCCGGCCCTGTCCGAGGGGACTCTCTTCAAGGTGGCGGCCGTCGTCGAGGCGGCCGCACCCGTGCTCGACCCGCCGAGCCTGGCCGTGGGGGTTCCGTCGTGAAAGCCGGGTGGGAGATGGTGGTGGGCTTGGAGGTTCACTGCGAGCTGAAGACGGCCACCAAGCTGTTCTGCGGGTGCCCCAACGTGTTCGGCGACCAGCCCAACACCAACGTCTGCCCGGTCTGTCTGGGTCTGCCCGGTTCACTGCCAGTCATCAACCAGCGAGCCGTGGAGCTGGCCATGGCCATCGGTACGGCGCTGCACTGCGAGATCCGGCCATCCACCTTTCACCGGAAGAACTACTTCTATCCCGACCAGGCCAAGGACTACCAGATCAGCCAGTACGACGAGCCAATCAATGTGCTTGGCCACCTCGACCTTCCCGATGGCACCACCGTGGGCATCGAGCGCGCCCACATGGAGGAGGACACCGGCAAGACCACCCACGCCGGGGCATCGGGCCGGATCCACGGGGCCGACTACTCACTGGTCGACTACAACCGGTCCGGCGTGCCGCTGGTCGAGATCGTGAGCGCCCCTGACATGCGCTCCTCGGCCCAGGCCAGGGCGTACGCCGCGGAACTGCGAGCCGTGCTGGTGGCCTCTGGAGCCTCGGACGGCAAGATGGAGGAGGGGTCGATGCGAGTCGACGCCAACGTGTCGGTCCGACGATCGGTGGACGAGCCCTTCGGGACCCGATGTGAGATCAAGAACCTCAACTCCGTGCGCTCACTGGGCCGGGCCATCGAGTACGAGGCCGACCGGCAGATCGCCCTGCTCGAGTCGGGTGAGCGTGTCGTCCAACAGACTCGCCACTGGGATGAGGATGCCGGCCGCACCCAGGCCCTGCGCTCCAAAGAGGACGCCTACGACTACCGCTACTTCCTCGAGCCGGACCTGGTGCCCCTGGTTCCCGATGCCGAGTGGATCCGGGCCGTGGCGGACACCATGGATCCCATGCCCGCGGTCAGGCGGGCCCGGCTGGTGGAGCTGCTCGGGGAGGGGAGTGGCGCCACCGACGCCCAGGTGGACCAGGTGGCCACCGTGGTCGACCTGGGCCTGGACCCACTGGTGGTGGCCGCCTCGGCGGCCGGGGTCAGTCCGGCCCTGGCCTTGGCCCGCACCGCCAACGAGGCGGCTACCGACCCCGAGTCGGCCCGCCACCTCGGCGAGCAGTCCTATGTGACGCTCCTGACCATGGAGCACAACGGGACGTTGACGGCCACCCAGGTCAAGGCGGTACTGGCCGAGATGTTGGCTGAGGGCGGCGGGGATCCGGTGGCCATCGCGGCCGCCAAGGGGTTCGAGGCCCTGTCTGAGGACTCGCTGGCCGCGGCGGTGGCCGAGGTGGTGGCGGCCCACCCCGATGAGTGGGCCCGGTACTGCGACGGGGACCTCAAGGTCGGGGGCCTGCTCGTCGGCAAGGTGATGGCGGCCACCCAGCGCAAGGCCGACGGCAAGGCCGTGCAGGCCGAGCTGGTCCGACTACGGGGCTGACGCCGGAAGCGGCGACGGGGGGTCTCCAGCGGCCAGATAGGCCCCAGAGGTAGCGAAGCCCACTCGGGTGATGTACACCGGCCGGTTGGGGTCGCCCTCGGTGTACATGGTGGGCGAGTAGAGCAGCCAGACGCCGTTTGCGTCCTGGTAGAACGAAGGCTCCCCCGGACCCTGCCCTTGGGCATTGGAGCCGATCAGGGGCTTGGTGGAGACGTCGGCGCACGGTCCCGACGGTCCGACGCACCACGCCACGCCGATGCCGTAGGCCGGCTGGTTGAACCAGTTCGCCGCGTAGGTCAGCCAGTAGACACCGTTCACCTCCACCATGTCCGGGGCCTCGACGATGGTCCCCTGCCAGGCCTCGTCCGGGCTCATCAGGGCGGTCGGTGTGCCGACCAGGCCGAGCCCGTTGGCCGACAGCCGTTGGGACCACAGCGTGGTGGGCGTGGGACGACCGTGGGCGTTCTGGTCCGACTTCCAGAGCATCCAATTGGTGCCGGAGTCGTCGGTGAACACCCGGGGGTCGATGGAGCCGGACAGGTCGGACTGACAGATGGTGGGATGGACCTGGGCGGTGAAGGGCCCGAGCGGTGAGGACGACGTCGCCGACCCGATGCACTGTTCGTCGAACATCACGAGATAAGCCGTGTAGTAGAGGACGTAGGTCGAACCGAAGCGATGGACATCTGGGGCCCAGGTGAACGGGGGGGCCGCCCAGGCGGGAAGGGACGGCATGGCGTCGATGGGCCGGCTCCAATCTTCATGTCGGTGCTGCTGGAGACAGGCACATTGAGCAGAGGGATGGAGTCCGTCGTGGTGCCGCTGGTGTAGAGGTAGTAGCGCCCATTGGCCTGGTAGAGGAACGGGTCCGAGCGGCTTTCGCCGGATGGGACGAGGCGTCCGGGTGCCGACGGGTCGGCGCTGGCTGGTGGCTGACTGGCGGTGGAGGAGGAGAGCACAGTGCTCGGTGATTCCTGGGCAGCGGCGGCCTGCGTCTGCTTCGGGGCCGGAGGGGTGGCGGCCTGAGCGCCCAGCCAGCCCGGCGCCGACGCAATGACGGCGACGATCGCAGCCAGGATGACCGCGACGACGGCTGCAACCTTCAGGGTGGACCGACGGCTCCTCGGAGAGGCGGCCGACGTCGTGCCGGGGGACGGTGCCGCTGCCGCCCCGGTGTCCCCATTCCCTTCGGTCTCGTCATCCTGAGACAGGAGGTCGCTGACGCTGCGAGCCTTGTGGCCCCCACCCCTACGCATCAAGAGGACTCTAGCGTCCCGGCGCTCACCTGGGGAATAGCGGTGGAGATCTAGCGAAAACCTGGGGACAGGCCAATGAATGCAGCGGAAAAGGTAGGGATTTCGGCGATCGCCCTTGACCTTCGTAGTGGCGTCAATCAGCATGACCTTTGTCGGGAAGCCGAAGCCCCGGAAGTCACCGGGGAGGATCGGACGAGAGGGCCGAAAGGTCCGATCAGAGATCCTTCCGGGAGGCAGACGGGACCGTAGGTGACCGGTGTGGTGGTCCGAACAGAGGGCCGACGTGCTCTAGGGCGCGGCGGTTCGATGCCTGGTGAAGGGTTGTCCGACACGACTCGGCGCCAGGCCTGGCGGTCCACCGTGATCGTGGCCCCGAGGAGCTCGGGCGGCGTCAGCCGTTCGGTTACTCGGGGCCGCGGCGCGTCCAGAGCCATGGCCACGCGCTCGACCCCGGTTCGCTGGCAACCGCCCAACCCGACCATTCTCTTCACGCACCGTGGCCAGGTGCCCGCCGCCAACCGGTGGCTGAGTCCGAGTCCCAGAGCACGGGGCCGCGGCCGCGGCAAGCGGCGCAGTGGGCTCGACGCGTCAGGTGACCCGAGAGCCCTTCGGGCATCCGCGCACCCAGGGTCCTGTCAGATCCGCGGGCCGGCCGGGCCTGAAGGCGCTACCGGGGTCACCCAGAACGTTCCGGTAGGCGCAGCGATGGTGATCAGGCCGGCATCGAGTCATGGCGAGCCGAGCGTGGTGCCGCTCGCGGGCCGGCCGTGCCCATGCCACCGGGAGGAACCGGGCAATTGTGACCATCGGCCCTGGCGCTGAGACCCTTCGTGGAGCACCGTGGAGGCAAGTGCGCCCAAGGCGGTCCCAGCCAGTCCGACTGGAGCAGTCCCGGGAGCAAGGAGGGCGGTGGCCATGGATCGCGGCGAGGCGATCAGAGCAATCCACGAGGCGAACGAAGCATCGTCCGCCCTTCGTCTCCAGCTGCGGAGAGCGGAGGCCGAAAGCGAGCGCATGGCCGCGGCCATTGGCAGCGAAACGTCCGTCTCCCAATGGCTGGCGGATCAAGGGGAGGGCACCGCCCAGCTTCGGAGCGATACGCACGACTTACTGATGACGTTCCAGCGGGCCCGGCACGCCGAATTGAGTGCAATTCTCCTGCCCTCTCTGGCTGAGGGAATGTCGATCGCAGACATTGGGAGGGCCTTTGGGGTCTCTCGCCAGCTCGCCAGTCGTTGGGTGCGCGAGGCCAGGTCAATGCTGCCCGCTCCCACGCTGCTGTAACGGTGGCGCTGTACCCCGATCTCTTGCGCATCTCCCTGTTGGGCAAGCAGGTGGAATGTGCCGCACCGACAGATCGGATGCGCTGACCTCTCTATTGCGTTGCTGAAAGCGAGTGGTCGAGAACCGGGCCGATCCCACGCTCGAAGCGGGGGCGGCGCAGCTCGCCGTCAGCCTCTCCTGCGACGTCGCCCTCATCCATCTGGCGCGCACTTGTGGAGTTGTCTGCGATGTCCAGGACTTCGCCGATCCTGACCGGGAGAGGTCGAGGATCGAGCTCGCACTCGTACGCCAGGGCGTGAGGTTGTGAGCGCCACACTCGGTCGCTGACGTTTACCCACGGTGCCGGCATCCGGCCAGCCGAGGGTGAACTGTCGGACGGGCAGCTCCAGGAGGTGAACCAGGGAGCCTGGGTGTGTGCGAGCGGGCGAGCGTGCCCCGCGTTCCCTTAATCGTGGCGCTCCGCTCCGGCGGATCGCTCCGGTCGGTTCGCCGCAGGAACGCTTGTTGGAGCTCCGCTCCACGGGAGCGGCGAGTACTGGAGTCTCGCCTGGGACTCTCGTTTCAGTGGTGGTGCAGGGGTTCGGCTGAGATGGACGAGACCGTCTGCATCCGACACGGATCGTCATCGTCCTGGCACCGCTCGCATTCCAGCTCAAGCGTGCTGTGGGAAATGGCGTAGGGCTCTGCGAGGGCGCGGCGGACCTCGTCACCGACGGCCTGGGCTTCCTCGAGGGAGGGATGCCCGTCGAGCACGACGTGGGCGGAGAGCACCCGCAGCTCGCTGGAGAGGTTCCACACGTGGAGGTCGTGTACCTCCGTTACGCCCTGTACTGCAGTCATCGAGCTGGTCAGGTCCCCGAGGTCGAGCCCGGACGGGGTGGATTCGAGGAGCACATCGATGCTGGCCCGGAAGATGCGCACGGCCTGCTGCACGATGATGGCTGCCACGATCAGGGCTGAGGCTGGGTCGAGCCAGGTTGCTGAGGAGTCGAACAGCATCACCACACCAGCCAGAACCACCGCCAGTGAGGCCAAGGCGTCACCGGTCATATGGAGGACCGCCGAGCGCATGTTGAGGTCGTTGGACCTATCCCGGAGCACCAGGACGGCGAGGGCGTTGATCACCAGGCCGACCGAGGCGACCACGACAACGATGCCGGCCCGGACTGGCGCAGGATGGATCAGGCGGTGGACGCTGTCGAAGACGATCAGGACGGTCACCACCGCGATCAGCGAGGAATTGGCTAGCGCGGCGAGGATGGTGGCCCGGTGGTTGCCGTACGACCGGGCGGCACTGGGCGGACGCAGGGCCAGGCGCACGGCCACGAGGGACAGGAGCAGGGCACCGGCATCGGCCACGTTGTGTCCGGCATCGGCCAGCAGTCCGCTGGAGTGCGCCACGATCCCGAAGGCCACCTCGACCACGACCAGCACCGCAGTGAGGGCCAGGCTGAGGCTGAGGCGGCGTGTGCGGTCCATGAGTACTCCGACGGCAAGCATACCAACCGGGCCGCGAGGAGCTGCTGGGCGGTCGTCGGCGCCGCCCGTCCGAGGTCACAGGTAATCGACCCCTGTGGTCGAGGCGGGCCGGTATCCTCGCCACCGATACGAGCCTCGCTGGCCGCGGCTAGATTTGCCGGTCATGGACCGGGGAACACCAGGGACGGGATCGGGTCACTATCAGCTCACGCAGCTGCAGAGCATCGAGGCCCAGTCCATCCACATCATCCGTGAGGTGGCAGCTGAATTCGAGCGTCCGGTGCTGCTCTTCTCCGGGGGTAAGGACTCGGTGGTGATGCTCCATCTCGCCCGACGGGCCTTCTGGCCGGGACGGATCCCCTTCCCGGTCATGCACATCGACACCGGGCACAACTTCCCTGAAGTGCTGCGGTTCCGTGATCGCTGTGCGGATGACCTCGGCGTCAATCTGGTGGTGGCCTCGGTGCAGGAGTCGATCGACGCTGGCCGGGCTGTCGAGGAGGCTGGGCCTGACCCCTCTCGCAATCGGCTCCAGACGCGAACGCTGCTCGACGCCATCACCGAGCACAAGTTCGACGCCGTGTTCGGCGGCGCCCGCCGCGACGAGGAGAAGGCCCGGGCCAAGGAGCGGGTATTCTCGTTCCGGGATGAATTCGGTCAGTGGGACCCGAAGAACCAGCGCCCCGAGCTGTGGTCCCTCTATAACGGCCGCCACCGTGCTGGCGAGCACATCCGGGTGTTCCCCCTGTCGGACTGGACCGAGTTGGACATCTGGCAGTACATCGCCAGGGAGGAGATCCCGCTTCCCGAGATCTACTACTCCCATCGCCGTCAGGTGTTCCGCCGCGACGGGATGCTGCTGGCCGTTGGCCCCTATGTCAGCCTTCGTGACGACGAAGAGATCTTCGAGGCATCCGTGCGCTATCGGACCGTGGGGGATATGACTGTCACTGGGGCTGTGGAGTCACCGGCGGCGTCGGCCGAGGATATCGTGCTCGAAGTGGCCGCCTCCCGTCTGACCGAGCGGGGCGCCACCCGGGCCGACGACCGGGTCAGCGAGGCCTCGATGGAAGACCGAAAGCGCGAGGGGTACTTCTGATGGAACTTCTGCGCTTGGCTACGGCGGGCTCGGTCGACGACGGTAAGAGCACGCTCATCGGCCGCCTGCTGTACGACTCCAAGGCCATTTTCGAGGACCAACTGGAGTCGGTGGAGCGGGTCAGCCGCCAACGGGGCGACGAGTATACGGACCTGGCCCTGCTGACCGACGGCCTCCGAGCCGAGCGAGAGCAAGGCATCACCATCGACGTGGCCTACCGCTATTTCGCCACGCCGGTGCGCAAGTTCATCATCGCCGACACACCCGGGCACATCCAGTACACGCGGAACATGGTGACCGGGAACTCCACCGCCGATCTGACCATTGTGCTGGTCGACGCCCGCAAGGGCATCGTCGAGCAGACCCGTCGGCACGCCTTTCTGGCCTCGCTGCTCCGGGTGCCCCATCTTCTCCTCTGTATCAACAAGATGGACTTGGTGGGCTACGACCGCGACGTCTTCGAATCGATCCGTGAGGAGTTTGCCGATTTCGCCAGCCGGCTCGAGCTCTCGGACCTCAGCTTCATCCCCATCTCGGCGCTGCAGGGCGACAACGTGGTCCAGCGCTCGGCCAACATGCCTTGGTACGAGGGTGCCTCCCTCCTGCACCACCTCGAGCAGGTCTACATCTCCTCGGATCGAAATCTGATCGACCCCCGCTTTCCCGTGCAGTGGGTCATTCGTCCTCAGGCCACCAGTGTCCCTGACTATCGCGGCTATGCCGGCCGAGTGGCCGGAGGTGTGTTCAAGCCAGGCGACGAGGTGCTGGTGCTCCCCTCGGGCCTGACCACCACCGTGGCCGGCATCGACATGTTCAACGGGCCCATCGACGAAGCCTTCCCGCCCATGTCGGTGACCCTCCGGCTGAACGACGATGTCGACGTTTCTCGGGGCGACATGATCTGCCGGCCGGCAAATCGGCCATCCACCGGTCAGGACCTTGATGCCATGGTGGCGTGGATGACGGACAAGCCCCTGAAGGTGGGCGACTTCTTCGCTCTGAAGCACACCACGCGTTGGGTTCGTGCTGTGGTGCGGGACGTCCGCTACCGGCTCGACGTCAACACCCTGCACCGTGACGAGGCGTCATCGACGCTCAGCCTGAACGATGTGGGTCGGGTGAGTCTGCGGGTCACCCAACCACTCTTCTATGACAGCTATCGGCGCAACCGGCAGACCGGTTCGTTCATTCTTGCGGCCGAGGACACCAACGTGACCGTTGGGGCAGGCATGCTGCTGGGTCCCGACTGAGTCGGGAAGGAGAACGATGAACTCCTCCAACGTGACCTGGCATGCGGGGAGCGTCACCAGAGACGAACGCATCGGTGCCTCGGGAGGGCCGGGCGCCACCGTATGGCTGACCGGTCTGTCGGGTTCGGGAAAGTCGACCCTGGCGGTCGAGCTCGAACGACAACTGATTGCGGCCGGGCGCAACGCCTATCGGCTCGATGGCGACAACCTGCGCACAGGATTGAACAACGATCTCGGCTTCGGGCGTGACGCCCGTGAGGAGAACTGCCGGCGCATCGCCGAAGTGGCCTGTCTCTTCGCTGATGCTGGGCTGGTGTCCATCGTCGCCGTCATCAGCCCCTATGCCAGTTCACGTGAGCATGCCCGCGCCCTGCACGAGTCCGCAGGCCTGCCTTTCGTCGAGGTCTACCTCTCCGCGTCGGCTGGCGAGTGCACCGCTCGTGACGCCAAAGGCCTGTACGCGCAAGCTGCTGCTGGAGCCATCGAGCAATTCACCGGCATCGATGATCCCTACGAGGAGCCCGACTCACCCGAGCTCGTCATCGAGGCCCACCGACCGCTGGTCGACGCCGTCCAGCAAGTGCTTCGCGCCTTGGATGGAGCGATCGAGAAATCGACCGCCCCGGGTTGATCCCGACTCGGCATCGCCGTCTCAGCTCCTGACCGTCCGAGACTTGGAGCCCGTCGGGGCCAGCTCATCTGCTACGTCTCCCATCGAGAGGGATCGCATGCCCTCGGACGACTGCAGCTTCTCGAACTCGTCGAGTAATTCGGCCAGGAATGTCAGATTTTCGTCGCGGTGCTGCGAGAAGTTGTGGGGATGCCACCACAGATGGAAAATGCGCCCCCGGCGTGCCGCGGCACGCATGCCCGAGTACAGCCGGGCCCGACGGAGTGGTTCGAGATGTCGTCGGCCCGGGTCGAATGGTCGGAGGAACGCACTCGCCGGAATGTCGCACAGACCTGAGGGGCGCCGCACCTCGTCCCAAGCCGTGGTAGGGGGAGGAGCGAGTCCCATGTAGGTATCCATGATCCTCGCCGTCCTACGCAGTTTGGTGCCGAAGATGTCGCGGCCCTCGGCGCGGTGTCGCCAGCTGGGCTGAGGCCCGCGAATGCAGTCGAACCCGCAGTCCTGTACGACCCTGGTGTATGCCGGATTCCACTGGTTGCGCGGAAGCACCAGACTTCGCAGGTGAAGCCCCCGGCTCTTGGCGATAGCCTGCGCTGCGCCCAGATCAGCCCGGAAACCGGCCTCCGATTGCCTCGCCTCCAAGCAGTAGTAGTGGGAGAAGGTGTGCGAGCCGACCTCTTGGCCCGGCGTGGCGGCCAGGAGATCAACCAGCGAGCCGGCTAAATGTTCAGGATCGTGCTCTTCGTCCTCGCCGATCGGTTCGCTGTAGGGATCGAGTTCGGGATGTGTGTAGCTCGGACGGACGCTCGGTAGGTTCTGCTGGAATTGTTGTTTGGTGGACGCAAAGAGAAAACCCACGGTGGCCCATGTTGCCCGGATGCCCCGGACGTCGAACAATGCAGCCATGTCCACCACTGCCTGCCGTGCTGATGGAAGGCGGCGGTAGAGGGCATCCTGTCGCCCGACATGGTCACGCAAGCCCCAGTGCAACTCAAAGTCGAGGGAGATCACCAGCGCGCCGGGACGAGCTGCCTCGCTCATGGCACGTTCATCGGAGCGCGTCGCTCCCCCTCTGGTGCTGCACGGCTGCTCGCAATCGACGGTGCCTGCCCCAAACTTCCACACACGATCAAAATGGTAGCGGAACGGAGCCCTGGCGTCGGAAGGCCAGGAGTCAGGTGGCTCCCGATCCGTAGAAGGGCGCACCGAAGCTGAACACGCCGCCATCGGCGGCCACGAGCCAGTAGCCCCCGGTTGCATTGTCTGTGGCCATGCCCACGACGGGTGCCCGGAGCGGACGGCCGCCCATCGAGCCCTGGAAGGTCCCGCCGCCGAATGCGAAGACCCCCCCGTCGGAACTCACGAACCAGTATCCGTCACCACGGAGAGTGGTGGCCATCCCGTTGATCGGTCGGTTCAGGCGGAGGCCGCCCGCCGAGCCGAGGAACGGGGCCCCGAAGGAGAACACCCCCCCGTCCGAAGCCAACAGCCAGTAGCCCGGGGTGGCGGGGTCTCCGGCCACCCCCACGATGGGGGCGTTGAGGTGGTGGCCGCCCATCGACCCGAGAAATCGGGCATCACCGAAAGAAAAGACGCCTCCATCGGTGGCCACGAGCCAATAGCCCTGGTCATCGGAGGTGGGGGCGAGGTCGACCACGGGGGCATTCAGATGCTGCCCCCCCATCGATCCGAAGAAGTGGGCGTCACCGAAGGCGAAGATGCCGCCGTCGCTGGCCACCAGCCAGTACCCTCGGCCATCCTCCGTGGAAACGATATGGCTGATCGGAGCATTCAGATGCGTTCCCGCCATCGACCCGTAGTAGCCGGCGTCTCCCCTCGGCAAGACCTGGCCTGTCCAGTCGGTGAGCCAGTACCCTCCGCCGCCGGGCGTGGCCGCCATCGATGTCACGGGCGAGGACGCGGGCTCATCGAGCGGTGCCACGTAGACGGCATACGCCTGGGAGGACGTGTGGCCCGCCCCATCGGTGGCCGCCACGGTGAATGCCTTGGACCCAGGGGTGGTGGGCACGCCGACGAGTGTGCCAGATTGGGCCAGCTGTAGCCCATCCGGCAGCGATCCGTTGCTCACCGCCCACGTCACGGCACCGGTCGCCCCGGTGGCTTTCAGGGTGGCCGCATAGGGCACGGAGACCGAGAATGTACCCAGACTCGGGGATGCGATGGCCAGTGCCGGCTGAGCGACGTTCGCCGGTGCCTGCCCGGTGGTGATGGCGGCGTCGGTGGGAACGGTCGGCGCGACCGGTAGGGGAGGGGCAACGTAGCGCGGGCACGGTCCATCCACGGTCACGCCACCGGCTGTGGTCGAATTGCCCGCACGAGTAGCCCTGGGTCAACGGGGCGTCCATCTGCAGAGGCACCAGGGGGCGAAGCGATGCAAGCACGTTGTTTCGTACCGCCAGGCCGCTGACGTTCTGGCCGCTGTAGACAAAGCTGGGGCCGAACAGGTCGTTTGGCACCGTGTTGGCGCTGATGTTCACACCGCTCATCAGACCGTCACTGTCTCCATTGGGACCGTGACCGATGAATATCGACTGATAGGGCCAAGTAGCCGCAGTGCCCCCGGTGTTGTTGGCGATGGTGATGCCCGACGAGGGCAGAGCCGGAGCGAGTTCCACCCGCAACTGGGCTCCTTGGTTCAGCGTGTTGTGGGTGAACGCGAAGTTGGTGATGGCCGAGCCGGTGATGGCTGCCACCACGTACGGGGTGTCAGTGGAGAAGAAATTGTCGTCGACCGAGACATTGCACGAGCAGCCACCGACGACCCCGGATTCCATGTCGATGGCCGTGGCTCCCACATGGCGAAACGTGTTTCCAGTGATGCTGACGCGGTTGACCCACTCGGGGGTAATGCCCTGACGTCCACTGGTGTCGAACGAGTTGTCGGCAATGGTGACGTCGGTGCTGGGATAGTTCCAGTTCGCCGACGGAGCATCGATGACGCCCATAAGCGTGATGAAATCGCCATCGACGTGTTCAATGATGTTGTCCCGAATGACTGCTCGTTGTACGCCGTCGAGTTCGATCCCCGAATCGACCATGGTCCCGCCTCCGCTGGTCGAATCTCCGGTTACATTGGGACCGTCGATGACCATGTTTTCGATGGTGATGTCGGAGCCACCGTCGAAGTACCAGATGTCCGGGGCGATGGGGAGTGTGACGCTGACGACGAAGGGCATAAACGACGAACCCGAGTACGGGGTTACCCCTGCATCGAGGGTGACTGTCTCGGTCGTGGGGTTGGTCTGGAGGAAGGTGGCACCGTTGCCGTCAAACACCACGTCGGTGAAGGCCCGCAGGAACAACGATTCGTTGACCAGGTAGCACCCGCCAGGAGCAAAGTTCACCACAATCGGATTGGCGGCCGTACCCGCCGGCAGGGAGTTGAGCCACGCCCGGAGGGGACCCGCCACATCCTGAGAGCAGTTGGTGGCGATCGTCGGGGGAGGACTGAACGATCGGTAGCTCAGGTCCGAGGCAATGTGGGGGGGAGAATTGGGGACGAATGGAGACACAGCGGAGACGGGACTGGCACCCGATGACGGGACGCCACCGGTACCAAGGAGCGCGACGGCCAGCGCCATGAGGACCGCGAACCGGACGCCATGCCGACGCCCTCGCTGTGCTTGCGGGACATGTCGACTGCTGGAGGTGAGGTGGTCTGCCATCTCCGTGTCAGCGGTCCCGATCCACTTCTGCCCCTGTTCCCATTCCCGTGTACGTCGAGCTTCGTCACCTCTATCGACACGTAGACCCCGTTGCTGAAGTGCGGAATGGCCGGGGCCGGGGTCGGGGCGGAGGCAGGAACGGGGGTCATCGAACCCCCCTGCGCCACCGGTGCCACAGGTATCCCCACGCAGTAGGATGGGAGAAGAGGTGCGAGCCTGGGGCGAGAGGCTCCTGAGTTGGGCCTATATCCTGGCCCTCGAGTGCCCGTGTGAGTTGGGTTTCGAGGAGGCGAATCCCAGTGGTCAGATGGAGTGAGGGGTAGGTAGCGAACGAATCCTCATCGGTCACCATGAAGGTCGCCTGACCCAAGATGCCTCCGGTGTCGATGCCCGGATCCACGAGGTGGACAGTGGTGCCGACCCATTCGGGATGGCCCTCGACCAGCGCCCAATAGCCGCCGTGCACCCCTCGATACCGTGGTGTGATGCCCGCATGGATATTGATGACGGGACACTGCACCGAGTTCAGGACATCTGGGGCGATGATTCGGGTCCCGTTGACGACGACCAAATCCGGTCGGACCGACCTCAGTAGGGTGATGACCTGCGGGTCGTTCACGGAGGGGACGCGGTACGACGGCGCCACCGGTGTGGTGTCAAGACCGGCCTCACTCACGATGGCGGCCTGCCGGGCTGCGCCGAGCCGCCGGAGCACCGGCAGGACACAGGTCACGAAGAGGACCTGGCCCGCAGCTGTGGCCCGTCCCAAGCGGCGGGCCCGCCGACGGGCCATGGTCAGGCGAGACGCCGGCTCCTCGACCACCACGATGAGGTCCTGGACCCTCTCGGCGAGAAAGTTGGCGACGATCTCCGTGCTCTCGCCCGGTCCGGCGAGGAGCACGATGCGGGCCGTCGGGGTCGTCTCCTCCATGGCCCCTGGGGTCACTCAGCTGCGACCAGCTGCCACCACGTGTTCCGCTCGCCGAGTGGCCTCGAAGTCGAGGCCGTTGGCGATGGCCACGGCTGCCAGCTGCGAGCGGACGCCCAACTTGCGCAGGGTGGAGCGGATGTGTGATCGAACGGTGGTGAGCGAGACCACCAGCTCGTCAGCGATCGACTGAGCTGACCACCCTCCCGTCAGGTAGAAGAGCACTCTGCGCTCGCTGTCGGTCAGTGTCAGTAGGGCGTCGAAGCCGGGAGGGCGCTGGTCGAACGGGCCGTTTGAACGGTCCCACGAGCTGACTCCAGAGGAGGGGGTCTGGTGCGGATCGAGATGACAGTCGATGTCGGCAAGGCCGAAAAGAGCGGTGGCGCCGTGGTTCACGCAGGCGGCCAGGGCACCGGCCTCACGGCTGCTCACTGCGATCACACGCGCACCTCGGCGCACGGCGGCTGTGGTGGCGGCCGAGGCCACATTCCAAGAGCTCGTGGCCCAGGAAACGGGCACCGTACTCGACGGTGCGTGATCGAGGACGATGACCACCAAGTGAGGTCGGACGTTGGTGAAGAACGACAAATCGAAGGAGCCGAGACTCCGTATGAGCGTCTCGTACCCGAACGTATCGGCCCGGTAGTGGACTGAACGAGCCACGGGACCGGGGCCATTCGTCGGATCTGCTTCGCTGTCGAGGATGAGCAGCGAGGACTTCTGGTGAAGGGTGCCGTGTTTGGCCAGCGGCGTCAGATGGTGCTGCCACCGGAGGTGGGACAGGCCGCTCAGGCTGGCTTCCCGCCGCGAGCGTCTCCGCAGGGTGATGCCGGGCCGCATCGAAGAACAGTCGTGGTCGAGGACGGTGACGGCAGTCGGTCCCGTGGAACGCGAGATGGCAGGTTGAGCGGAACGGGACGAGGACACCGACCGTTGGGTGAGGACGTCGAGTCCGATTGAGCGGGAGGCGCTCGCCATCCCCACCGAGACGACCACGCCTTGGGTACTCAACCCTTCGATGGCCTCGACCATCCGTTCGGCCAGCGTTTCGGGGAGGACAGATCTAGCGCTGCTGCCGAAGCTGACGACGCAGCCACCCGAAGAGATCGGACACACCCGATCATCGGAGCGGACCACACGCATGACCCGGTCCAACAGTTGCTCGGGAACCACGGCCTCGTTTCCGGCTGTCGCCACCGTGATGCAGGCCACGGCCGTGTTCCTAGGGGTAGGCATACCCCTGCCAGCCGACGGTACCCCTGCCTCATCCCTGCCCTCGATGGCCACTCCCGCCCTCCCTCCGACAATTGCCGACGCAACACCGAGATGCTGCGCCGCAGGCTGGCTCCTGACGCAATATTAGCCGCTCTCGTCATTTATGACGAGAGCGGCGTCGGCCACCAGGACGAAGCCCACCCCGAAGGTGACGCCGGCCAGGGCGTCGCTCGGGTAGTGCCACTGGAGGGCCACCACGGCGAGGACCATCAACACGACGAGAGCGCCGCCGGCCACAATCGTGATCGGACGGGTACGGGCGGGGGAGGCCAGTCCCCATGCGGTGGCCACGGCCGCCACGACGACGACGGATCCCGAGGTGAAGCTAGGTTCCCCCAGGTAGCGGCGGCCTACCACCGGCTTGAGCACCAGTTCGTTCAGGGCGACGGCGACAGGCGGCCCGAGCAGGCAGACCACGACCCGGAGGCCGTCACGCCGGGAGAACCAGGCCACCAGGGCGGCGCCGACGGATCCGATAACGAGCGCTGATGCCGCTCCGAACTTGGTAACAGCCCGGAGGGCGGCGTCATAGGGATTGACGGGGATGAGGGCGAAGCCGGCGCGATCGACCGGATTCGCTCCAGGGAAGCGATGCAGGATGACCGCGGCGGCCACGGTGGCCAGTAGTGCACTGAGGCCAACCGTGAGACGCCATGAGGTTCGTAGCCGGCCCTTGCGTTTGGAAACCGTAGAGACCTGGATCAGCTCGTCTCACGGAGCCAGTTGACGGTGGCCCGGAGACTCTCCGGCAAGGGGCTGGGCTCGATCTGGGGAAAGTGTCGTTCCAGGCGGCTGCTGTCGGCTTGCGAGTGCGGCACGTCGCCGAGCCTCGGGTCGCGGTGCTGGCGAGTGAGGCCATGGCCGAAAATGTCCTCTAGCTGGCGGATCAGCTCCAATAGGGAGACGCGCGAGCCAAACGCCGAAATTGACGGGTTGATCGTCGACGACCGTGCGGCGCACGGCGTCAGTGAGTACGGACGTGACGGTATCCACGAAGGTGAAGTCTCGCGTCTGTGTCCCATCCCCGTCCACGGGCAGCGGATCTCCGGCCAGCGCGGCGGAGACGAAGACCGGGATCACTGCGGCGTAGGCGTGACCCGCCGGCTGGAAGGGCCCAAAGACGTTGAAGAACCTGAACGCCAGGACCGGGAGCCCGAAGGACCGCTGGTAGGCCAGGGCGTAGGACTCGGTGGCCAGCTTGCTGGCCGCATAGGGGCTGGCCGGCAAGACCTGCATGGCCTCTTGTTTGGGGAGGAGGGGGTTGGCGCCATACACGGATGAGGACGAGGCCACGACTACATGGGGCATCCCGTGTCTGCGGGCCGCTTCAAGTACCATCATGGTCCCCGTGGCGTTCACGTGATGCGTGGCCATTGGATCGGCAAGGGATCGGGGAACCGACGGTCGGGCGGCCAGGTGGACGATGGCGTCGACACCTTTCACCGCGGTCTCGAGATCGTCGGCATTGACGATGGACCCCTCGATGAGCTCGACCGCTGGACAGTCCGTGAGGTTCTGCCGCGTCCCGGTGCTCAGGTCGTCAAGCACCACGATGTCGTCGATGAACACCTGCTGCTCGAGCCGTCGGCAGAGATTCGATCCGATGAACCCGGCGCCGCCGGTGACGAGAACCCTCACGCCAGCATGGAGTGGATCACAACGACTCGACCCTCGGTCCCCTGATGCGATTGCGGGTGTCCAGAACGAATCGGGCATGGTCGCGGACCATGGCAAAGTCGAAGGCATCGTGGTCAGTAACGATCACCACCGCGTCGGCAGCCTTCACCTCTTCCAAAGTCAAGTCCACAAGGGGAAGCCCGAGCGCATCGGGGGAGAGGTGGGGGTCGACCAGACGAACGTCCGCGCCGAGTGCGATCAGGCTCTGGGCGATCACCGTACCCGGCGCCTCACGGCTGTCACCGGTGTTGCGCTTATAGGCGAGCCCCAGCATCAGAATGCGTGAACCGTTCACCGCTCGACGGTCACGGTTGAGAGCGGTGATCAGGCGACGGACGACGTAGTCGGGCATGTGCTCGTTCACGTCGTTGGCCAGCTCGACGAACCGGAACGGTTGGCCCACGCTCTGGCGGACCTTCCATGACAGATAGCTCGGATCGATGGGGAGGCAGTGGCCTCCGACGCCAGGGCCAGGGGTGAAGCGCAGGTAGCCGAAGGGTTTGGTCGAAGCCGCATCGATCGCTTCCCACACGTCGATGTCCAGCGCTGCAGCGAACATGGCCAGCTCGTTGACGAGCGCGATATTTACGTGACGAAAGGTGTTCTCCAGGAGCTTAGTGAGCTCGGCCTCGCGGGTCCCAGAGACCGGAACGGTCTTGTCGACCAAGCGATCGAAGAACGAACGGACGGCAGCGAGCGAGGCGTCATTGATGCCCGACACTACTTTGGGCGTGTTGGCAAAATGCCAGTCGGGGTTACCCGGGTCGATACGTTCGGGGCTGTATCCCAGATGGAAGTCAGTCCCGGCAGTCAGTCCGGAACCATCCTCCAAGATGGCGGCGACGATGTCCTCGGTCGTGCCCGGATAGGTCGTTGACTCGAGGATGACCGTAGCCCCCGCCTTCAGAGACAGGGCCAAGAGGGCTGCTGCATCCTGGACGTGGGAGAGATTGGGAACGCCGTCACTCAGTGGGGTAGGTACGTCGATGATGGCAACATCGAAACCGGTAAGGCGCGCGGGGTCATCTGTGACCTCGTACCGACCGGTGGCCAGGGCAGCGGCCAGTTTCTGAGGGCTGATGTCCTCCACAAAGCTGTCACCGGTCTGAAGGCGCTTGACTCGGGTCGGATCGAGATCAAATCCGATTACATCAAAGCCGACCTCGACTGCCCGGATGGCGACCGGCAGCCCGACGTAGCCCTGTCCCACTACAACCAACCGCTCAGGTGGTGGCACCACTACTCCCCGGTCTCGATGGGCCTACTGGTAGCCGCAGCCTCCAGCAAGGGGACGGGGATGGACCGTCCTTGAATCGGCGGGTCCTCCGCCCACGGAGGATCACCCCCGTTGAGTGCTGCGCCTTCCACCCCGTCCCTAGGGGTGTCGCTGTCGGCGACGGTGTTGAACAAGAGGTGTCGGACCCTGTCGGCGTCTCGACGACGACAGGCCTCGATCAGCTGGCTCATGTGGGCGTCGAATTCGCGCCGGGGAATATGCGGCGGGATGAGCCGCTCGATCGAGGCGTGCTCGGTCTCCGTGACCTGCTCCAGCGGTGCTCGCAGTCGCTCCTCGAGCTTCTCGCCGGGTCGGCGACCCACTACCTCGATCTTGATGTCTACACCCACTTGCGCGCCTGACAAACGGATCATGCGTTCCGCCAGATCGATGATCTTGACCGGCTCGCCCATCTCCAACATGAAGATCTCACCCCCCTTGGCCAGAAGGGAGGCTTGGAGGACCAGCTGTACGGACTCTTCGACGCTCATGAAGAACCGGGTCATTCGGGCGTCGGTTACCGTCACCGGTCCACCGGACTCAATCTGACGGGTGAAGGTGGGAATCACACTTCCCCGGCTACCCAGAACATTGCCGAATCGGACGGCACAGTACGCGGATGCCCGCGGGGCATGGGTCAGCAGGACCTGCTCCGCCAGCCGCTTGGTTGCCCCCATCACACTTGACGGCCTCACGGCTTTGTCCGTCGAGATCAGAACGAACCGCTCTACGCCTACAGATTCAGCCGCTTCGATGACGTTGAGGCTGCCGAGGACATTGGTGTTTGCCGCCTCAATCGGGTGCTCCTCGAGGACGGGTACATGCTTGTGTGCCGCAGCGTGCAGGACCACGTCCGGCTTGTACCGCTCGAAGGTCTCGAAAATACCGTCCCGGTCAGTGATGTCCACGAGGGCCTGATGGGTGGGTCCGCTTATCGATGCCGCCGTGTCGTGGATATGGGTCTCGTCATGGTCGAGGAGCACCAGGATGTCGGGACCGAAGGCCGCCACCTGCCGGCAGATCTCCGAGCCGATCGAGCCCCCTGCCCCTGTCACCAGCACCCGATGGCCTTCGAGGGAATGACGGACACCATCGAGGTCGGTGGCAACCGGTGTCCGCCCCAGGAGGTCCTCGATTCGGGGCTCCCGGGCCCGTTGGATGTCCAAGATATGGGTGGGTCCGCCGACCAGGTCGTGCACCGTGGGCAGCACCTTCATGACGATGCCCGCGGCCTCTGCGGAACGAACTACTTCGGCGATCAACTCAGGCGGAGGGCTGGGGATGGCCAAGAGCACCTGCTGCAGTTGGTAGCGGGCGGTGGACTGGGGGATGTCCATGATGCTCCCGACCACAGGTACGCCCAAGAGGGACATGCCGTGTACCGAAGTGTCGTTGTCGAACACTGCCACTGGGATGAGGCCGGCCCCGGGGCAACGGTGCATCTCGCGAATGGCTGATGCCGCGGTGTCCCGACTGCCGATTACCGCGACGCGGAGCCCCGTACCCCGGGATCCGCGCTGCCAGGCGAAGATTCTGGAGTGGAACCGAAGCAGGCTCATTCCGATGGAGGCGAAGACCAGGCCGACCAGAACAACCTGGGGAGGGACGATCACGATGCCCAGGAAATGTCCGATGGGGTAGAGGCACATCAGTGTCGCGGCCACGGCGAGGGAGGAGAGAATCATCTGGCGGGCTTCGTCGACACCGGCGTGTCTCCACATTCGGCCGTATAGCCCGAACAGGTGATTGCTGATCAGCGTCAGCGCCATGGCGACGACGACGAAGATGGTGAAGTGGTAGCCGTAGTACTGAGGGGCTACGTCGCGGAGGTAGATGATTTGTGAGGCACTGTAACCTGCCGCAACGCAAACGCAGTCAAGCAGCATGAAGAGCAGTTGGGCCCGCACACGGCTGGCCAGTACGGCCATCTGGCGGGTGCGACTGCCCACGACAGTCGGCTCCTGGCGTTCCCACTCGGACTCCAATGGTCCCTCCGGCGCCTCAGCGTCCGTCATCGGCCCCACTCTGCTCCCCCCGCCGACTTGCGGCATCCCCGTGACCGACCCGCCGAGCAGACCTCCCATGGTCCGGCCAGGTGGCCACTCCAGTCTCCTCGCTCGTCCGGATCCGACTGCGGTTCCGGCATTTGTCGATCAATCCGATCGGCATTGTCCCGTCAGATTATCCGGACTGGGAGAGTGTGCGATATTGCGTTGCTCGCCCAGGATGCGAACTGAGTAATCGGAACCGAGACTTAGTCACTGCAATTCCCCCTCAACTCTGAGCCACGACGTGTCGTGCAAGCTAGTCCAGCATGCGTACTGGAGCATCCTCATCTTTGAGGATCTTCAGTACTCAGGCGACGAATTCCCTGCTTGTGGTCGCTATTTGGCAATCTGGGGTCTTGATCTACGCTGGCCCGGTCGGTATCGTGATCCGCCTGGTATGCATCTGGGCATAATGCCCATCTGACGACGAGGGGCACGGGATCACGATGGAGCCGATTGATTATCGGGGGGCATTGGCGCGTGGTTGGCGCCTGATGGCGGTGCTGGGGTTGATTGGTCTGTTGCTCGGCCTCTTGCTACCGGCCGGTGGTACAACACAGTGGAAGGCAACATCACAGGTGGGAGCGTTGCCCGCGGACACCCTGGGCGGAGCGGGCTCGAGCCCGCTTTCTACAGGTGTTCCCACGGACCAGATCATCTTCTACGCCTCCTCCGACCAAGTGTTGGCGGCAGCCGGTAAGCAGGCTGATCTGAACACCAACACGGCCGTACTGCGCGACCGGGTCTCATTCGTCGGTCCGACCACGAACTCCAATGGGCAGCCCGTTGGAGTGAGCGGCGTAGTCACGGTGAGCTCCACCGGTCCAAGCCAGGCGAATGCGGTCGACCTCAACCGTGCCTTCGTCATTCAACTCGGTAAGAAAGTGAATGAGGAGGCAACTCAGCAGCTGAGGGCTCAGCAGATCCAGGTGTTCAGCTCGATCCTCGCCGTGACGAAGCAGCTCAATGGGTTAACGGACCAGGCCGGCGTCACCGCTACGGCCTACGAGAGCGAGCTGACGGCATTGGAGACTCGGCAGGCACAGCTGGCTACCGAGACGCCGTATACCGGATACACGATTCTCGAGTTGGCCTCGCATGCCACGCAGACCAAGCTCCCGATCATCGACAGCCGTGCCGTGCGAGGGCTGATCGGTCTATTGGTCGGAGTCCTGCTTGGGGCGGCATTGGCCCTCCTCGTGAGTCTCTTCGACAAGAGACTGCGTTCTGCCACACGCGCAAAGGCGGTCTTCGGCTATTCGGTCGTGACCGAGATCCACCACCACTCGGTGCGGTCGACCGAGGAATTCCGAATGTTGGCGCTTGCCGTCCTCCATGAGCCTCTGGCGCATCGAACGCATGAGCGCGGTGGGTCGCTCGACGACATCGATATCATGTACGACCGTCTCGATTTGGTGCCGGCCGAGGCGACAGCAGGAACTGCAGGAGCTCTCTCGGCCGCTGCTCCGCGGGCGGAACTGCCTGCCGGCCCCGAAAAGCGCCAGGTGGTGCTAGTGGCGTCTCCCGGCTCGGAACCGGCAAGGGCAGCCGTCGGGGCTGACCTGGCCACGTCCTGTGCTGAATCCGGGCGCCGGGTAGTGGTCGTCAGCACGGGAGCCATTGCCACGGACAGTGATGGTGCCTACACTGCTCCGGCTCGGGTGGATCCTGCGCAGGTAGCGGCCCTGCTTGAGGACACCAGTGTCCCGGGCGTTTCAGTCCTTCCGATTCAGCGATTGGCCGCACACAGCAGTCAGCTGCTCAGTGTCGTGCCTTCGGTGATCGAATCTCTTCGTGACCTGGTCGACCTGGTCATCTTCGATGTTCCACCCTTCTTGACCGTCCATCACGGCGAAGGACTCGTGCCCATGGTCGATGCGGTTGTGATTGTCGCAGAATATCGTGTGACAACTTCCGACCAGCTTCGGCGGACCGGTGACATCCTTCAGCGCTTGTCCGCCCCCGTGGCCGGATTGGTGTTCGCCAATGTTCCCGCCCGCTCACCCGAACAGGAGCAACCCAAATCGTCGATCGGTGAACCAGAAGGTTCCGAGGACTTGCTCGGGGGCAACTCGGAGCACGAGCCGCAATTCGCCTCAGTGACGACCGAGCCGGACGCAACCACGGCAGGCCCAACGGGCGCTCCTCGACTCGTCCCAGAGGAACCGATGGACAACGGTGGCACAAATCCCCAGACCTGAGGCGACGACCACCTCCATGGGGCGGTTCGCATGTTGAACAACGCCGCCATCCCGAGCCAGCCGGTCGTGGCGCTCGTCGTCGGCCTATTGCTGTTCGCCGCCGGTCGGATCGTCATTCGTCGGATCGCGGTGGCCGAACGCGACTCCTGGCTTGTCCCGGCGCTGACCGCATGTCTCATCTTGCACCTGGTCTGCGCGGCGCTACAGATCTGGGTGGTCGATCACATCTACCACGGGGTAGCCGACTACAACGGCTACGACTCTCAGGGGGCCATTCTGTCCCAAGGCTTCCGCCATCTCGACTTCTCGTTGGCCCCGGCCCATCTGAAGGGGATTGTCGGTGACGGCGCAGTAGGGATCGTGGCGGCAGTTGTGTTTACCGTTGTTGGAGTCAATCAGCTGGCCGGCTTCCTGATATTCAGCTGGCTGGCCTTCATAGGAATTGTCTATTTCTATCGGGCCTTCACTCTCACCTTCGGTGGGGCGGGCCGTCGCCGGTACGCTTGGCTCGTCTTCTTCCTACCGACGCTTGTCTTTTGGACTTCCGACGTGAGCAAGGAAGCCATCATGACGTTCCTGCTCGGCCTAAGCGCCTACGGTTGTGCTCGAATCCTGCGGCACAAAGGCCGCGGCTATCCTTTGGTACTCCTCTGTTCCGGCGCGGGACTCTTCATCCGGCCCAACGAGGTGCTCCTGTTTCTGGGAGGGTTCACCGTTGCCATGCTGGTACGACCGGCCGGGCCGAACTCGCGCTTCGAAGGTCCTCGCCGCACCGTGGCCCTCATTGTCCTGGGTTCGGCGGTGGCCGCGGCTGTCTTTGTCACCCTGCATTTCCTGCCCGGAACCCATGGCTCCCTGTCGCTCACAAAGATTTCGACCAACAACGGCTCGAGCGGAAGTGGCGCCGGCTTCGGCAGCAGCTTTGTGGGGTATTCGCCCAGCCTCCTTGACTATCCGAAGGACGTCTACACGGTGTTGTTCGACCCGTCTCCACTCAATGCTCACGGCAAGAGCGAATGGATCTCGGCGCTGGAAGATACGGTCCTATTTGTGGTGGTCCTGTTCTCGCTCCGGCAATTGTGGTACGTGCCTCGCGTGGCCTTGGCACGGCCCTATGTGGCCTTGTGCCTGTTTTTCACCGGGGCCTTCCTGTACGCCTTTGCATCGCTCAGCAATCTGGGCCTGATCAGCCGTGAGCGGACCGTCATGATGCCGTTCTTCCTGGTGCTGCTGTGCATACCCCGGGGACCCAGCCGCCGGAAACCCCGGTACGAGTGGGAACTGCCCCGGAAGGCTCGTCTCCGGCGCGCCGAGGCCCTAACTCTCAGGCGCGCCGCCCTAGCTGGTCGACGTCCTGCTCATCGTTGAGTCTCTGCCAATGGCTGGAGGATGGCCCTCCATCGGTCGGCGACCCGGTCCAGCGAAAAGAGCGAGGTGCATCGGTTGCGGGCAGCCACGCCCATGGCGGTCCTGAGATCTGGATCGTCGAGGAGGCGTTGCACCGCTCGGGTCATCGACGGAACAGATCCCTCGACTATCAGTCCGGTATGGCCGTCGTCGATGACCGACGATGTCCCGGGCACCGCTGTGGCCACCGCCGGTACGCCGCTGAGTCCGGCCTCGACCAGGACCCCGGGCATGCCCTCGCCCGTGGGCAGGCTGGGGAAGACGAAGACATCGGCAGAACGGAGGAGTTGGGCCACGTCGGAGCGAAAGCCAAGGAGGTCCACTCCGTTGGTTTGGGCGCGGTTGACCAACGAGCCGGCCAACGGGCCCGTGCCGACCAGTTGGGCCCGGACCCGGTAGCCATTTCCTCGCAGTTTGCCGACGATGTCGATAAAGTGCCCGGGCCGCTTCTGCTCGGTCAGGGCGCCGACATAGATGAGCGTGACCTCTCGATCGGAGCGGGAACGTGCGGCATCGGGGTGGAACTCGCTCGGATCACGACCGTTGGGGATCATGACGACGCGATTCGGGTCGATGCCGAATCGGCTGACGCACTCCTCCTGCACCTCGGGGCCCACGGCCACGATCAGGCCCGGTTGGTGGGTCAGCCACTTCCATGGCCAGAATCGGGCTCGATTTCGTGGTCCAGCAAACGTTCCGATATCGCAGTAGACCAGATTGCGACTGGTCCCGAGCATGGCCGGAACCAGGAATTTCGAGCGCGTCTCCCCCGTGGGCGACGATGACAGCCGGATCGAGCCGGGAGAGCAGACCGCGCAACCGCCAGACCAGCGTTGGTGTGAGTCCCTCCGCTGGGCGTCCGTGGCCGTCGAAACCGAGATTCAGGTCGACGTCCACGTCGGTGGCGCCGTCGAACAGCGTCAGAAGCAGATGACGGGTCCCGTGCGACTCATCCAACCGGTCGGCCAGAGAGCGCGCCGCTCGCTGGGCACCGCGCCCGATCGGTGTTGGAATCACATGCAGCACCAGCGGGGACGTATCGAACCGTCGGGGCGCCACTGTCTTCGTCCTTCCTTCCCTTCTCTGGACGGCAACTGCCGCGGGGCCAGAGAAGACGTTGCTCATTCCAGGTCGCCCGAAAGGATCCCCCGGGCCGGTGGGTATGCTACCCCGGTTCCTCATCGAGACCCCGAGAGCAGATGCGAACACTGGTAGTCGCCTACGAGTATCCGTGGCCCACGAACAGTGGCTCGCGGATTCGACTTGTCACCGCCATGAAGGCGCTGGCTCGGGTCGGTCCCGTGGATCTTTTTTCGATTGTGCCCACGGACCGGAGCGACTTCGGTGAGCCAGACGAGTTGGTCGTCAGCAGGACCGGCCGGGTGGCTGTCCGATCCGCAAACATCGCGCTCGCTGCCGTCCGCCATCCTGGGCTGCCCGCGGAGATACCCCTGCGCGACCTTCGGACGGTCAGCCGTTCGTTGGCCCGCTTCATTACTGGAACCTACGACCTTGTCTGGTACTTCGATGTGCGTGCCTGGCTGCTTGCCGGCGTGCCGGTGGGGGCCGTGCAGGTAATCGATCTCATCGACCTAGAGGACGAGAAGATCCGCGCCCGCCTCGGCGTGCCGACAAGCCCCGCCCTCACCCACATGGAGTGGAGGCGCTGGCCTGGTCGGGTCTGGTCGAGGCTGGAAGCCCAACGCTGGACCTGGCTCTACCGCCGGGCGTCCCGACGTGTTGCCGCCACGGTGGCGTGCAGCTCCCTGGACGCCGCACGGGCGTCCAGCCGTGGATTGAGCCGGATGAGGGTGATCGTCAATACCTACCCCCGGCCCGCTCGGCCGGTCGGCCGCGAGTCGGTCGGGTCGCCTCCGACCTTGTTGTTCCAAGGGACAATGCGGTACCCGCCCAATGCCGATGCGGCTCGATGGTTCGTGAAATTGATCATGCCGCTCATCCGTGACCGGGTCCCCGACGCCGAGTTGCGCCTCGTGGGCTTGACCAACCCGGTGGTCGAGGCGCTCCGCGACGTTGCAGGGGTGACCGTGCTCGGCCAGGTAACGGAGATCGAATCCCAACTCGAACGCGCTGACGTCGTTGTGGTTCCGCTCCGCTTCGGGAGCGGGACCCGGCTGAAGATACTCGAAGCGTTTGCCCACCGCATCCCGGTGGTGTCGACCACGTTGGGTGCCGAGGGCCTGGATGCCCAGGGAGGGCGTCACCTCCTGATCGCTGACTCCGTCCCGGCGATGGCCGAAGCCTGTATTCAGCTGTTGACCGACCTTCCCCTGCGCCGTCGCCTGGTACAGGCCGCTTACGATCTCTATCTGGGGTCCTTTCAGGATGACGTGGCTTTCAACCAGGTTGACGACGTGGTCCGTGCCGTGGAGGCCACGCCGTGAGAGCCCTGATGGTGGCAGAAGCCATGCCGTGGCCTCCGTCGGGAGGTGGCCTCGTCCGACTGGCCCGGATGGTGGAGTCGGTGGCAGCGGTGTCGGACCTCGACCTCTTTGTCTACCGGAACGATCAATCGGCTAGCTCCGGTGTTCCGCCACTGATCAACATCAAGCGCTTCACCCAGGTCGACCATCCGCAGACCGCCCATCAACTTCGCTGGCGCGTGACGTGGGCGTTGCGCAGGGGAGTGCCGCTGGAAGTGGCACAGGTGGCGGCCGACCGCGGCCCTCGGCTCGCCCTGGCCCGGTGGGCCCAGTCTCCCTATGACGTCGTCTGGTTCTCCACAGCCGCCGCCTTCGCCTGGTCCGGTCGACCGGACTGGGGTCCCACGATCGTCGACCTCATGGACCTCGAAGACGTCAAGGCGCGACTCCGGGCCGATCTGCTACTCGGACCGCTGGCCGGGGATGGCACCGGCCCTCGCTGGCGGGAGCGACTTGCCGCCTGGCAGTCACGGCGCAACGCAGACGACTGGCATCGGTTCCAGCACTCGGTAGCGGGCCAGGCCCGTCGAGTGGTGCTGAGCAGCACCGCCGATGCGGCTCGTTCCCACCTGAACAATGTGGTCGTCGTCCCCAATACCTATCCACCTCCCTCCCTCCCGGCCGGCGTGCCATCGAGGGAGGGCCCCCCGGTGATCCTCTTCCAGGGAAGCCTCACCTATGCGCCGAACGTGGACGGTGCCCATTGGCTGGTCGATGCGGTCATGTCTCGGGTGCGAGAGAAAGTACCAACTGCGGTGGTCCGACTAGTGGGCGCGCCGGCCACGTCGGTCCGCCAACTCGAGCGACCAGGTTCTGTGACGGTGGTTGGTCGGGTGGACTCCATGGCCGAGGAGCTAAGTAGGGCCTCGGTAGCCGTCGTCCCGGTTCGGTACGGGAGTGGGACGCGGGTAAAGATTCTGGAGTCTTTCGCCCACCGGTTGCCGGTGGTTTCCACCTCTATTGGTGCCGAGGGTCTGGAGGTCGACCCGGGAGTGCACCTTCTGGTGGCCGACGATCCGGAAGATTTCGCGGGCGCAGTGGTGAGCCTGTTGGAGGACGTCCAGTTGCGGATTCGTCTGGCTGACGCCGCAGAGCAGCGGTATCTCGAGCGCTACGACGGGCGGGCGGCCGATGAGCGGATTCAGCGCTTAGTGGAGGAAGTGGCCTCGGAGGAAAGTCGCTCGTAAGCGGCCAGGACCTTGTCGACTACGTCCTGGTCATTGAACTCGTCTTCGGCCTTTCGCCGGCTGGCCAGACCCATTCGTCGACGAAGATCGGGATCGTCGACGAGTTCCTCGATGGCGGACGTCAGTCGGTCTGTATCGTGAAGTGGTACGAGAAGGCCATTTCGTCCCTGCTCCACCACTTGACGACAGCCACGGATATCAGTGGCAATGATCGGCAGTCCGGCGGCGGCGGCCTCCATTGCCGACCTGGGAAACCCTTCACGGTACGAGGGGAGCACGAAGATGTCGAAGCTGGCGTAAAGGTATTCGACGTCCGACCGTCCGCCAGTGAAGATGACATTGGCGTTCTTGCTGACCTGGGCCCGGGTGTCATCCGGTATGGAGTCAGCCTTCTCTGGATCGGATGCCCCCACGACGACGAACACCACGTCGGGCCGAGAGGCGGACAGCTGTGTTGCCGCCTCGAAGAGTTCACGGAATCCCTTCTCCCAAACGAGTCTTCCGACGATTCCCACCACCACGGCGCTGGGGGGAATGCCCAGTTCAGCTCGAGCCTTCCGACCGTCAGATTCATCGGTGGGGGGATGGAACCGTTCGAGGTCCACCCCGTTCCCGAGCAGCACCAACTTGTGATCGGGGACCTTCAGGCGCCTCAGTACGTCAAGATCCTCAGGATTCTGAACCAACTCTGCTCCAGAGCAGGTAGATGCGGCCCGCTCGAGAGCGTAGAAGACGGTCCGTCGGGCGAGGCTATCCTCGGGAGCGGCATACAGGCCATGCACGGTATTCACCACGACCGGAACTCCTGCGGAGCGAGCCGCCACCCGACCGTAGAGACCGGGTTTTGGGTTGTGGGTATGGACTATGTCGGGACCCAGGCGACGAAAGAGAGACCACAGCTCGGTTAGGAGCAGAGCGTCCTGACTCGGCGCCATCGATCGGGTTGAATGACGAAGAGGTACGTGCTGGATCCCCCACTCCTCCAGCTGTGCGACATAGGGACCTGGGGCTGAAACGCCAATAACCTCCATTCCAGCGGCGGCAAATTTCTGAAGCTGACGTCCGAGAAGGAGTACCAGGCTCATATCCACCGTGGTTACGTGGATCAGGCGCTTCCCGCTCAGCGTGCTCATCGTGACCCCGCCACCTCCAGGTGGATCTCGCCCACCGCCAGACTGGCTGCAGAAATGCTGAACATGGCGCTTCGGCCCTTGGCCTGACTCCCGAGCCGCTCACGTAGTGCGGGGTCCTTGGACAGTCTGGCGATGGCCTCGGCCAGGGCCTCAGGATCCACCGGAGGAACGATGAGCGCGTCAACCTCGTTAGTCAGAACCTGGGGCACACCTCCCACGGCAGTTGCCACGATCGGCAAGCCGACGCTCGTAGCCTCCATCAGAACCACCGGCAGTCCCTCATGACGCGACGGCAGCACAAACGCGTCGGCACCAGCCAACATTCGGAGTACGTCTCCGCGTGGGCCAAGGAACTGGAACCGGTCTCCCAGGTCTAGGTCGATGTGCTGGGAATGGAGAACGTTCTCCAAGGGGCCTTCGCCAATCGCGGCCAATCGAATCGGGAGCTGACGGTCAGCGACGATCCGGGCAGCGTCCAGGAGTACGTCGTAACCCTTCTCAACTCGCAGGTTGGCTACCGTAAGGAAGAGGACCTCACCCTCAGCCACTCCCAGCTCCGATCGGACGGCGGCCCGAATAGCGGCACGATCGCTGATGAGGGGCTCGGAGTTCGAAAGGTCAACGCCGTGAACCACCACAGTGGCGCGTGGTCGGAGCGGTGCAGGCAGGGCGTCATGGGCCGCTTGCGATACCGCCACCAGGCGTTGTTTGGCACCCATGGAGTGCCGAATGAGGGTCCTACTTATCCACGGTGCCTCATACCAAATGCTGTGCTCGGTATAGACGACGCCGGGGCGCCGCGACCTGGGCAGCGAAGCTACCACCAGTTGACCGAGGGCGGCCGTGTAGGGAAGGTGGAAATGAACTACGTCGTAGTCACGTTCGAGGAGTAGCCGACGGAGGGAAAGCATCCAGCGTATATCGGTATCACGCGGCGCTCCGAGGGAGTGGACCGGTGTTCCCTTGTCCTCGATGAGAGGAACTAGGGCGTCCTTATCCCGTAGGACATAAGCCACTTCGTATTCGAAGCGCGCGCAGTCGCCGGCGGCAACCATGTCCACCAACAGGCGCTCGGCGCCGCCATATCCGAGGCACTTAATTACCCACAGAACCCGCAGTCGATCTGTGGGCGATCGGGTAGAACGCCCCCTTGTAGGTACCACTTCGAGATTCTATCAGTTCTACCTGGCTAGTTGCCTTTGGAGATGCAGATCGGCATGCGATATCATGAAGGTTCATCTGTATTCGAAATAAGGGCCAGCTTCGGCTGGGTACGGGGGTCTTGTCGATGGATGTGTCTAGCCCTGCCGGGGATGACGCCGTCCCTGGAAGTAGCTCGCTATACACCCGGGACACGTTGGTTCCGCCATCTGAGCCTCCATCGGAGATCATCTACCACCATCGCGCCACGCTCAAAGGCTCGCTGACGGAGCTCTGGAAGAGCCGGGACATCGTCTTTACCCTGGCCGAGAGGGATTTCCGAGCCCAGTACAAGCAGGCCACGCTAGGGATCCTGTGGGCACTCCTGGCTCCTCTGGCCATGCTGGCCATCTTCACCGTCATCTTCTCTCGGACCAGGGTCTACGGGATTCCTGGCATCCCCTATGCCATATTCGCCTACATCGGCATCCTGTGCTGGACCTTCTTTGCCCAGTCGCTCGGAACAGGTGGGGTCTCCCTACTGAGCAACAACGCGTTGTTGAGCAAGACCCAATTCCCCCGGGAGTGCTTCCCCCTAGAGACCATTCTGGTCACCGCATTGAACACCGTGCTGTCCTGGATACCTCTCGTCGTCCTTTTCGTGGCCTATGAATTTGTCCCAAAGCCGACCACGGTCTGGGTTCCGCTGCTGATGGTTATCGAGCTCCTGTTCACCATCGGTGTCACCGTCGGCGTTTCCGCCATGATCATTCAGATGCGAGATCTGGGACAGATCCTGCCCATCGTGATCTCCCTTGGACTCTTCGCAACGCCGGTGATCTGGCAGTTCGACGAGATCCCGCCAGGCCTGCGCCTGGTGTACGGATTCTTCAATCCGATCGGACCGGTCATCGACGACGTGCGCCGGACCATGCTGCTCGGTCTGAATCCCAGTTGGGGTCCGCTCGCCACAGCGACCCTGGGGGCGCTCTTCTGGTTGGCTTTGGGCTATCGGCTCTTCAAGCGCTACGAGGTGAACTTTGCCGACATTGCCTGATGGAGCGATCCATGTCGAGCACGTGTGGAAGAAGTTCCGTGCCGATCGTACGGCACCTCTGTTCTATGACCAGTTCGTGCGGCTGCGCAACTCGATGTCCAAGGGAGGCCGGGACGACTATCGCTGGGTCCTGAAGGATGTGAGTCTCGACGTCGAACCGGGGGGGACACTTGGGCTCATCGGTGTCAACGGTTCGGGGAAGACCACGCTGTTGAAGATCATCAGCAAGGTGACCTATCAGTCCGCGGGAACATGTGACGTGCGCGGTCGGATCGGTGCTCTGCTCAGCGTGACCAGTGGAATCCATCCCGATCTAACCGGTAGGGAGAATGTGTTCCTCTACGGTGCCGTCCTGGGAATGCGCAGGCAGATCACCCGGCAGCGCTTTGACCAGATCGTCGAGTTCGCCGGACTCACTGACGCCATCGAGAGGCAGGTCAAGTTCTTCTCTCTCGGCATGCAGATGCGCCTGGGCTTCTCCATCGCCGCATTTCTGGAACCGGACATCCTGCTGGTCGATGAAGTGCTGTCCGTGGGCGACGCCAATTTCCAACAGAAGTGCCTTCAGCGGATCGAAGAGGTGGTGCGCCAAGGGACCACCTTGGTGTATGTCTCACATGACCTGACGTCGGTCGAAGCCACCTGCAAACAGGCCATGTGGCTGGCCGACTCCGTGGTCCAGGCATCCGGACCCACGAGGGAGGTGGCCACCCTCTACCGGTCTGCCGTACAGGAAGATGCATCCCTCGTGACGTCAAGCGAAGGCGATGTACGGCTGCTCAAGGCGGAGATCACCGGTCCAGACAGCGGACCGGTGCGCTCCCTCAAGGATGCCAACATCAAGATGACGCTGAACGCGCCGGAAGAGATTGAGGCCGACTTTTTCGTGGGCGTCTCGCTCGGAACGGCCTTCCCGATGTTCATCACCAAACATCACGGCATGTTCTCGGCTGGCGATTTCGAGGTCCGCTGTCGGTTGCACAACATTCCACTGCCTCGCGGGCACTATTCGATCTGGACGGCGATGGCCGGGTTCGGCAAGTGGGCCGGGCGACCGTACCTTCCCTGGAAGCCGGCTGCTTCGTTTGACGTGTTCGGTCCCGACATGCTCGAGCCTCCGGAAGGAGTCATGGTAGCCGCACCGCTGTACGTGGGGAGCTCCTGGGACGTGTCATGACGCACGCACGGGGCGCCGACTGTGCGACGCCCTGGTGAAGAGTCTGTTGGTGTGTCGACGCTGACCGACCTTGAGGAGGCTGGCCTCGATCGGGGTTCGCGGGCACCAGAGGATGAGGCGGCCCAGAGTGGGCGGCTGGCTGGTCGTGGTCCGGGGGGTTGGACACCGCTGCTGGTCGCCCTCGCGGTGAGCACGCTGGCGTGGGGCGTGCTCTTCGTCATCCGAGTACGGGCCCATCAGCCCAGCATTAACGACCATCTCTACGCCAGGCTCGCCTATCGGCTGGTTCACCCCTTGTTCTTCCACGTCGTTTCCGGGTTCTTCGATACCAGCCCGACGGCGCCCCTCGGGCTCCTGTTGGCGGGCGTCTTCACGGGCGCGACCAGCGTCAACAGCGTCGTTGTCGTGCAGCTCCCGTTCCTCCTGTTGCTGGTGTCCGGTGCCTACGCCCTCGCCCGGGCCTGGGTCAATCCCGTGGCCGCCGCGGTCGTGGCTATGGCGGCCGGACTCAACCAAGCCGTACTCGGTGGTGATTCCGCACGCGGGGATAGCTCTGTCCAAATCAACGCACCTCGTCGTCGAGGCCCACGGTCCAGTGGGAATCGCGTCGGTTTGGGTCGTGGCCACCGGGAGCACACTCACGCATCCGCTGACCTTCAGGACGGTGACGTTCCCCTACGGCTGGATCGGCGCCTGGAACACCAGTACCGTACCCAACGGGGCCTACCAACTGCACAGCGTGGCGACAGGGCTCGACGGCCGGTCGGTGACCAGCCGGACCATCAGCGTTACGGTGTCCAACTGAACTCGCCGACTGGTACCCATCCACCGGTCTTGGCTTCGATCAGGGGAAGAACGTGCGCAGAGCGACCGAGCCGCATAGCCGGCCTGTCCGCAAACCGAAGGTCCGGGCCCAGCGCATCCGTCCGGACGGGTACATCAGTGTAGGGATTGCTACTACCAGCCAAGCCCACTCCCTGACTACTCCGCGGCCATCGCGTCTCATACCCAGCGTGTGAAAGCGTCGGTACAATTCGGGTCCGCTCCGACCGTAGGACCAGGAAGAGCGGAATACGGCCAAAGGCGTGCTCCGCTCTCGCTTAGCCACCACGGCATCCTCAGCCACAGCCAGTCGGTACCCCTGCAGTTGGAGCCGCCAGCTCAGATCGACGTCCTCGCCCACGTCCAGATCCTCGGCGAATCCTCCAACGGCATCGAATGCCTCTCGACGCACGCAGAAGTTGGCGCCCAGAGCTGCAGGGAGAAAGGCCAGTTGGCTCGTGGCCGCCACGATGGGGATGGAGCGGTGCCCGTTGTTCAGAAGCGTGAAGTCGAACGTGCCCCGGGCGGCGGGAGCCCGTTCGAGCGCCTCGACGCAGGCGGACAGCCAGCCTGGCTGCACCACGTCGTCGGCATCGCAGAAGGTCAGAAGGGGGCTGTCGGTTTGGGCCACGCCGCAATTCCGGGCCGCGGCCGGCCCCGTCCGAGAGGAGGCATCGACAAGGCGAATCCGGGGATGGCGGCGTGCCCAGCCCCTGACGAGTTCGACCGTCCCGTCACTGGAGCCGTTGTCGGCCACCACAACCTCCCAGGGCACTTCGCACTGCTGTAGCGCCAGCGCATGCAGCTGATCGTCAAGCCAGGGAAGGCCATTGCGAACCGGCACGACCACACTCACGACCGGACTCCGGGCCGCATTCGTCTCCATCCGCACCCCAAGCTCGTTGGCAATCGTTGGTAGCCTACAGACGTGGGGCCACCGTTGAGCGATCGACCAGAAGCAGCTTTAGTCGCGTCGCAGGTACCCGTGGGTGTTCCGGCATCGGTGTCTGCCGTGGTGCTCACCTTTCGTAGACCGCGATTGGCCACCGAAGTGGTGCGGACGCTGATCGAGGTAGAAGGAGTGCCTGCGGAGCGGGTGACCGTGGTGGTGAACGGCGCAGGAGGCCTCGACGATGCAACCCTCGAATCCGCGGTGCACATGGTCGTGCTACCCCGCAATGTAGGTCCGGCCGGTGGCTTTGCCGCCGGCATGGAGGCAGTGTTCGCCGATCGCTCCGTGCGCTGGGCCTACCTCTGCGAGGATGACGTGGGCCTCTTTTCACTACCTACTCCGCGGTTGGCCGATGTCGTAGCCAGAGCGGAGCGAGCCGACTCCGTCCCGGGAGCGCCGGTGGGTGCGGTGGTGGCCTACGGCCGATCCTTCGTCGGACGTGGGTCCCACACCGATAACTTGGTGCCGCCTCGGAAAGACGATCTCGACCTGGCCCCCGTGGATGTAGCCGGCTGGGGAGCGACACTGCTCTCCCGCTCGGTGTTCGATGCTGGCATCCGTCCCGACCCGGGGTGGTTCTTCGGCCTCGAGGACTTTGACTTCTTCTGGCGGGTTGGACGGGCTGGGTTTCGCGTGCTGGTCGATGGCGGATCGGCGAGGGCGGTGGCTGCCCAGCAGACCACCGCCGGCCGTGACGAAGCTCATCGACTCCATCGCCCAACCGATGGCGACGAAGCATGGAGGTCGTATTACCACGCCCGCAACTCGATGCTGTTCGTCCGGTGCCACGGTCACCCGTCCTGGTATCTGTGGCACCTGGCATACTCGGCTCGGCGCGTACAACTCGCCGCCACCTGGGAGGAACGCCGGGCCATCTTCCGTGGCTTGTGGGACGGCGCCCTGGGCCGGTCCGGTGAGAATCCTGACTTCACCCGGGATCTGGGCGAGCGTCCGAGCCCTGGTCCGCTATCCGGCGAGGTCTGAGCACTGTGTGCGGTATCGCTGGCATCCTCGACCCTGGCCGGACCACCGGTGCCGATCGGCTGGCGTCGCTCGCCTCGGCAATGGCTTCGACCGTCTCGCATCGCGGTCCCGATGCCGAAGGGGTTTGGGTCGATGCCGAGGCCGGTGTCGGTCTCGGGCATCGACGCCTGGCCGTAGTCGAGCTGGGAGCGACGGGCGCACAGCCCATGGCATCAGCCGGGGGGCGTTGGGTGGTGTCCTACAACGGCGAGGTCTACAACCATGTTGAGCTGCACCGTCGCTTGACCGGCCTCGGAGTGCAGTTCCGCGGGGGTTCCGATACCGAGGTGGTAGTGGCGGCTGTCGAGCAGTGGGGACTGGATGCAGCCCTTGAGCAATTCGAAGGGATGTTTGCCATCGCCCTGTGGGATCGCCGAGATCGACAGTTGCACCTGGTGAGGGACCGTTTCGGTGAGAAGCCCCTCTATGTGGGGTGGGTGGGCGACCTCTTGGCATTCGGATCCGAATTGAAGGCACTTGTCGCACTCCCGGGATTTACGCCTGAACTTGATCGGGACGCGGTGGCCCAGTTCCTACGGCATAGTTGCATTCCCGCTCCGCACACGATCTACCGCGACGTATGCAAAGTGCTTCCCGGCCATCTGATCACTGTCGGCCCCGGGGTACGGCCCGGCACGCCCCCGGCGCAACGGTGTTATTGGTCCGCCTCAGATGCCGTAGACCGAGCTCGTTCGCGACCGTTGAGGGAGTCGGACACCGAACTCGTTGATGGCCTCGAAGAGGCGCTGCTGCGCTCGGTTGCATCCAGAATGACCGCTGACGTGCCGGTCGGCGCCTTCCTCTCGGGCGGGATCGATTCCAGCACGGTAGTCGCCCTCATGCAGCGGGCCGGAACTCAACCGGTGCGCACGTTCACCATCGGATTTGCCGATCGAGCCTTTGATGAGTCGGCGGAGGCGGCGGCGGTGGCCCATCATCTGGGCACCCAGCACACCTCGGTGGAGGTCAGCGACGCCGATGCGATAGATGTGATCGGCCTCCTGCCGGAAGTCTGGGACGAACCCTTTGCCGATGTGTCGCAAATCCCCACCTATCTGGTCAGCCAGGTCGCCCGCAGCCAGGTCACCGTCTCCCTGTCGGGCGATGCGGGGGACGAGCTCTTCGCCGGCTACAACCGGCACGCTTGGCTGAACAGGGTATGGACCCAGAGCCAGAGGATGCCACCTTGGGCACGCCGTGCGGCTGGTACCACGCTCGGTCGCATGCGTCCGGGGTCGGTCGACAGACTGGCATGGGCCGTCGGCAGAATTGCGCCAGGTCGACAGGTGCGCAACCCGGGCACGAAGGTGGCCAAGTTGGCGAAAGTCGTGGCAGCCCCGGACCCCGAGGCCGCCTATCTGGGACTCACAACGCATTGGGAAGATCCCGTGTCGATGGTCATCGGCGCCGACGAGGACCGGGCGGTCACCGCCGTCACCAGACAAGATGGGCGTGCACCCCAAGTGGACGGCATCACCGAGCAGATGCTGTGGCTGGACCTGGTCGGATACCTGCCTGACGACATCCTGACCAAGGTGGACCGAGCCGCCATGGCCGTCTCGCTCGAGACCCGGGTCCCCTTTTTGGACCGGTCGGTATTTGATCTCGCCTGGCGGATGCCACTCGACGCAAAGCTTCGGGACGGTCGCACCAAATGGGTGTTGCGTCAGGTGTTGGACCGTCACGTCCCCGCTGCCCTGGTCGATCGGCCCAAGATGGGTTTCGGTCTGCCCATCGGGACCTGGTTGCGCGAGGGTCTCGCGCCCTGGGCCGACCATCTCCTCGACGAAAAACGTCTATGCGACCAGGGACTTTTGGACCCGGCTCCGGTACTCAGGGCCTGGGCCGACCACCGGGCCGGTCGACGTGATGTGGCCTATGAGCTATGGGACGTCCTCGTCCTCCAAGCCTGGATCGACCGGTGGATGCCATCGTTGGGGCAGTGAGGATGACCACCGCAAGTGATCCCAGAATGGGCGACCGATCGGACCGCGGTACTCTTCGCAAACCTACTTCTCAAGGACGGACCAGGCATGTTGGCTAGACGCATCCTCCCTGACGAGTTCGAACAATTCAATGAGCGCTACGGCGCTCCGGTTGGACGACACCAATTCCTGGTCGAACGGCTGGCAAGGGCCGGTGTCGTGGGAGACCAACTCCTGCGCACGGGTCCTCTCCGCCGTTGGCAAGGGCCGTTTGCTTACCAGTGGAATACGCGAACAAGGGCTTACGAATATCCGTGGGTGCATCAACAACTGGCATCAGGCTCGGCCGCGGGGTGCTCGAGGTGGGGGGCGCCCTGGCGGGGATGCAGTTCGTCCTCGACCTCGAGGGGCACGATGTCCACAACGTCGATCCCTTCCTCGACTTCGGAGACGGTGGCTATCTGATCGATCCAGTGGCCGAGCACGCTGCCCTTAACCGGGCCTTCGGGACGAATGTCACTCTGCACCCGTCGACGCTGTCTGAGGTCAGCGTGGAGGGGCGATTTGACGCCGTCATCTGCGTCTCGACCATCGAACACCTCGAGGCGGATCAGATCCAGTCCACCCTGGAGGCGGCAATGCGACTCCTTGTTCCCGGTGGTTTGGTGGTGTTGACTGTCGACCTGTTCTTGGACGTGGCCCCTTTCACCGATGAGCCCACCAATCGCTGGGGTCGCAACGTGTCGATTTCCTGGCTTCAGAAGATTCTGGGCGACGCTGAGTTGGTGGCGGGAATTCCCGATGAGCTCTACGGATTTGAGGGATTCTCGACTCGGGCCGTCCTCTCTCGGTTGGACGAGTTCGCCATGAGCTCCGAGTACCCACAGCTTGCCCAGCTGGTGAGCTTTCGCGTTGCCGGCTGAGGGTCGATCAGGGGAGGCGGCTGTGGCTCGGACGACGAACGCCCACGTCACCGTACGTCAACGGGACGTCTCATCGCGGATGGCGAACGGCACGGCACCGATCACGGTGTACCGTGGCGCTTCGGTTCCCTCTCAACCTACTGTGTCCGTCTGCATCCTGCTGCTCGATGACGTTGACCTGGGACGGCAATGTCTCGACGCGTTGCGCCTGCCCGGAGGTTGCCCTTCCGGCACGGAACTAGTCGTGGTGGCCAACGGGACCAGCCCTGACCGGCTGGACGGGCTCGGCGGGAGAGATGACCTGGTGCTGGTGGTCAGCCCGGTCAACCTGGGCTTCGGCGGAGGCTGCAACCTGGCCGCAGACATTGCCGGGGGCACCTATCTCGTCTTTCTCAATGACGACAGCCAGGTGCAATCAGGATGCATCGGCGCACTCGTGGATGCCGCTTCGTCCGATCCGGCGATCGGAGCAATCGGTTCCTGCCTGTTGTCCGAGGACGGTACGGTGCAGGAGGCCGGATCAGTGTTGTGGCGGGATGGCTCAGCAGCACACGTGGGAGCAGGATCGCCCCGTGACGCTCACGTCGGCGGTTCGGCCCGGGACGTGGACTTCTCCTCGGCCAACGGACTGCTCGTGCGTCATGAGGCCTGGGACCTCGTCGGTGGCTTCGATGAGCGCTACTACCCGGCCTACTTCGAGGACGTGGATCTGTGCCTGGCCCTGGCCTGGTCCGGATTCCGGGTTCGCTACGAGCCAAGGGCAAAGGTCGTCCACCTGGGCAGCCAGAGCACTTCGCCGGCGTTCCGGGCTTTTCTGCTGGACCGAAACCACCGGCGCTTTGTGGACAAGTGGAAGGCCGGGCTCGATCGGTTCGATCCCCGTCCCCTCGTGGACGAGGGACCAGCCTTCGATGCAGCCGTGGCTAGAGCCGTGAGTCGGACCGCCTCGCGCATCGGCAGATCCGACGCCTTCCCCACCTCATCGATTCCGGCCGGACACGACGGCGAAGCCAGCGACGCCTCAACACAGGCGGCGTCCATCGAGCAGGAGTATCGAGAGTACCTCGAACGCACGGTAGTGGACTCCCTGGCCCGCGTAGGCGAGCTCCAGCGCTACATTGCCCATCGCCCCGATGTCCGGTGTAAGCGGTGGGTACGAAGGAAACTCAATCGGCGGCGACTCTGATGGCGTCCCCTTCTCGTTCGACACGGTCAAGCTGCGATCGACGGCTCACTCAGGAGGCGATTGACTGATGTCGTTGCTCTTCTTCGGGTGCCCCCGGCGTTCGTCAACTGCGGACAGGGAGGCGTGTCGGTGAACGGTCAGTTCACGTGTGTGGTCGACAACAGTCCTCGGTTCCACCTTGAGGCCCTGCGCTGGTTCGCTGGCCTCACCCGGGTGGCTGGCGTCGACCCCAGCCTGCTTGTGGTCCATGTGGTCGGTCCACCGCGTTCCGAGGTTCTGGACTTTCTGTCGTCCGAAGGCGTCACCGTACGCTCAGTCAGCCCCTTCGACGAGCGCTCACCGCACTGCAACAAGATTTCCGGCTGCCTTCGACTAGCCGACGATGGTGTCGACGGAGTGGCAGTCCTCTGTGACGCTGACACCGTCGTCCTCGAAGATCCCCGTCAGGTCCCGATTCCCCCACGATCGATAGCAGCCAAGACGGTTGACGCCCCGTTGCCGCCACTTTGAGGTCATCGAAGGCGTCTTCCGAGCCGCCGAACTGGTCGTTCCCCCTACTACGCCCCTTCCGTGGGGGGTTGACCAGTGGACGGTGCGCGGGAACAGCAACGGTGGCCTCTACCTGGTCCCGGGGGCGTTCCTGGCCCAGGTCGCGACGGCGTGGGCCACCTGGGCCCACTGGCTGCTCGACCGCGAAGAGCTCTTACAGGAGTGGACGGTGCACGTCGATCAAGTGGCGATGGCACTGGGATTGGCAGCGGAAGGGCTCGGGTCTCACGTGCTCGATGTCCGCTGGAACACCCCGACACATGACCGCTCGCGAATCCCCGCCGACCCACCCCGTCCCGCCGTACTCCACTACCACCAGGAAGTTGAACCGGACGGTCAGCTTCGCACCGTGGGCAATCCCGTCATTGATGCTCGCATCAAGGAGGTCAACGCCGCCATTGGACAGGTGTGGCGGACAGCGGTTCCCGAGCTGACGCAGCGAAGGTGGCTGTCGGGTGCCGTCCACGAGTCAACGGAACCTGCCGTTGGCGTCGTACGAAGCGCACTTCGTACGACGCTGGACGCGATGCGTGCCGAGTCGGTGCTTGAGGTGGGATGCCGGCCGGGCAGCGCCACCGAAGGGCTGACCATCCGGAGCTTCCAAGGACTCGATCCGTCAGCTGATGCGATAGCCAGAGCACGGGTGTCTCGACCCGACGGTTCATTCACGGTGGGGACACTGCAGGATCACGTTCTCGAAGCTGAGGTAGTCGTTTGCCTGGACTTCCTCATGCAGCTGCACCATGAGGAGGCATATCGCCAGACAGTAGAATCGCTGTGGAAGGCGGCTCGTGGGGTCTTGGTCGTTTCTGGGTATGACGACCCATTCGACCTGACCATGCCGTTCTCACCGTTCTTTGAACCGCTGGTGTCGACGCTGAAGAGCGTGGCACCGGACGCGGAGATCTATCCGGTCGTCACAGACGGCTCCGTCGCCACGTACGCCGTCGTGAGGCCCCTGGCCGCCCCGCACCCCCGTGATTTCACGGCCTCAACGCTCGCTCCCCTGGTCAGGAGGGTGCCAGATCCTGTCGCCCTGATGGCGATGCGGCTGCATGCTCGGCGTACGACCGGCTTCTACCCCGATCACACTCCGCGGCTGTGGGAGTACCCGGTCGTTGCCCATCTGATCGAGGACAACCTGAGGATCGGTGATCGCTTGGTAGACATCGGGGCAGGGGTATCACCCCTGACTCCCTATCTCACCGACCGGGGCTATGTGGTCGACACCGTCGATCCCTCCCCGGTGCAGCGCACGTGGGATACGCAGCAGGAGTGGAATGAGTGGTCCTACCTCGATTACGGCGCTGCCGGTCTCGCCCATCGATCGTGGAACGGCACCCTGGATGAGGTCCCCGTGCGCCCGGCGTTCGACGGTGCGTTCTCGGTCAGCGTGATCGAACATGTGCCAGCTTCGGTCCGGCGGGACCTCTTGGCCGATATATCGGAGCGCACCAGGTACGGAGGGCTGGTAGTGCTGACCATCGATCTCATGCAGGATGAGGACGCGCTCTGGAATCACAATCTCGGCGTCATGGTCGAAGATCCGGCCGTGCACGGCACCATTCAGGATGTCATTGAGGAATGTGCCGGCGTGGGCCTCGAGTTGAATCACCGGGAAGTGGTCAGGAACTGGCCGGACACCCATGTGGACATCGGCCTATTGGCTCTCCGTCAGACGCGGTCCTCACCGGTCGGATGGCGAGGTGCAGTCCGTCAGATCCGTGCGTCAGCGAGTCGGCTCCGTCCCGGACGCTCCCGATAGGTGGATGGACAGCGTGGTAGAGCGCGTTGGCGGCCCCTAAGCCGGCGGCTGGCCCCTCAGCCCGCCCAGGGACCGGATCGGACGGGTAATCCGCCAGCTCGTGGAAGCCTCCATGTTCTCGACGAGGTGGAGGAGATCGCGGAGCGAAGCATCTGTGGCTTCGAGTTCGTCGGTCCTCGTCTGAAGGGCCGAGCGAGCCGCCTCCAGATCCCGTTGCAGTCCAGCCATCGCCGCCGCCGCCTCCTGCGCCGAGGCCGCGGCCTCGGCCCGGAATGTGGACAGTTCCCGCGCCACGGCGGCCTGGTCGGCGAGCACGACCGTGTGTCGCCGTCGATCCTCCAGGATTGCCGTGGACCAGGCCGATTCGTCGCCCGGGGGAGCTTGATCCAGGGGTCGATGGGGTCCATCGATCGCTGTCAGGAACGAGGCGAGGTTGCGTTGGGACTCCAGTAGCAGCGATTCCTCGTCAGACGGGGGGTGATGCCGTAGGACCGGGACGATGCTGTCTGCCGCGGCGGGGAGGTCCCATGACTTGGCGTAGTCGGCGAACTGGTCAAGAGAACTGAGCCACGTGGCGATGTCACCGAGCCTGCCCAACGGATCTTCCAGAATTGACTCGTAGCCGGTCACGTAGGTGTCGATGCCCTCTAGCCCGTAGATGCCGGCACGGTTATACCGCTCCCAGAGGGCGATCCCATCAAGCAGGTGCATGCCGTCCCGAACCTGGAGTGATCGTGCCACGGGTACCGGCGAACGCCAGATGAAGACGGCGGCCAGCGGGCCAGGAAGCCGCTGGCGCCAGTAGGGCAACAACAGGGTCGTCCGCGGGTCCTTCCATGCCAGAGGCCCCTCGTGAGGGAAGGCGGTCCTCACGGCATCGGTGGGATCGCCCACCGCATCCAGCTGCTGCACGTCTCCGAGCGGGAGCGAAGGTGGCCCGTCCCAGGTGCTGTCGAGCCGCCGCAACAGGGCATCGTTGAAGACGCCCAGGGCCAGACTCTCCCAGTGGTCGGGATTGCTTTCTGAGGCGGCCGGCCGGTCCTCGTCGCTTGGCATCTGCAAGCCCAGGTGCCCGAGTGCACCGGTCACCGCCGACGTGCCACTCCGGTGCATGCCGACGACGAGAAGCCAAGGTCCGCGTCGAGTCCATTCGGTCGGGCCGCGAGGGCGGTCGGTGGTCATGAGGGCGGATGGGCAGGTCGAAGGCGGGTCAGCGCAGCCATCCGTAGACACGCTTGAAAATAGCGGCCCGACGGGGGGAGCCGTAGGCGATCCGGAGAAAGACCTGTTTGGAATAGGACAGCGAGGAGTGCGTGGACCTGGATCCGTGGAGCAGCTGGGCGGCGGCCACACGACGGTTGGCTTCACTGACGACGAGACCAATCGAGGCCAGGTAGTCGGCGATGGCGGCGGTGGCCGCCGGGTCAATGGCCTCTTCCGGTTCGTCGGCCAGTCGGCGTACCGCGTCGTAGTACGAGGCGGGAGGGGCGGTCACCGGGATGGGGGAAAGCGTCCACACGAAGTGGGTAACCGACCAGTTGGGGTTGACCGCCTGGGCGGTAGCGTGAAGCGCTCCGACCATTTCCTCCGGCAGGCGGTCGAGGAGTTCGGCGGGATGGGTGTCCGCGTGCAGGTGGCGGACATCGTCCCGGGCCTCTAGGCGCCAGCCGGAGCGTTCGAACAGGCGGCGCAGACTCTCTTCGGTGAAGAAGCGCACCGTGGTCGCATCGTGCGGTCCTGATGTGCCGGGACCGAAACTACCGCCGAGCAATCCAAGTCCCACATCGACATGGCCCACGTGGGGGACGGCGGCGACGAGCGGTGGGTGGCCGTGGTTGAGGGACCAGGTCGAGAGCTCCGCCAGCAGTTCCTGCGGCTCGACTAGATGTTCGAGGAGATCGAGCATCACGAACGCGCTTGGCTGGGTAGCATCGTCGAGTTCGGCCTTCAATGAGGATCGGTCGGTCACCTGCCGATGGACCACCTCGATACCACGCGACCGCATCGTGGAATCCAGGCCGTCGCTGACAGTGACGCCGAGGTGGATGACCGGCCGTCTGTGGTCGAGCTGAAGTTCGCTCAACAAACCGACGGCGGTCGCTGTGACCTCGGCAAACCGCAGTGACCGCTCATGGACGACCGGATCAGATTGGTCGAGGGCCGTTGTCCCGTCGCCTCCTGCCTTGAGGGCCAGCCCCCGCTGGGCGCTCTGCACGGGGTCCAACAGGACAGCCCTGGTCGCTTCGAGGAAGGCCCGGCCGTACCGCAGGTCCGGTTCGAGGTGATTCCCTTCGGCCCACTCGTTCCAAGCCAGGATGAACAGGTAGTTCTCCTCGGACCGCACATCAGCTGAGGGACTCGGCCGTGGTCCTGAGCCAGGCCTCGTAGGCGATCGGGCGTCGCTCCCTCGTAGATGGTGGCTCCCCGGGCTCGGCGGGCGGTGTTGTCCCAGCCGACCATGACAGAGGGGAACCGCTTCCACCGCTGGGGATTGAGTTCGGTGTGCACTTGAACGGCGGACGGATAGTCGAGCACCCGATGACCGCGGAGGGTCTCGAGGGGGCGATGGAGCTTTCGCCGTGTAGGGGCATGAACCCGACCGAAGCGTCCAAGCCGAAGGCCTCGGGCCCCTCGTCGTCCGGAGGTGGTCCCCATGACTCTCGACCCAGCAGAGGTAGAGGTCGGGAAAGCCAGCCTTCTGCGCCTCAGCCCGCCAGAGATCCGTGGTCCGCTTGGCGTCGGGGAGCAGCATGGGCCGATAGACGAGGAACAGGGGTCGGCCGTCGATCGTGATGTAACGGGGATCTGCGAATGCTTTGAGCAGCCACCGGATGTGGGCGAGGTCGTCTGCCTCGCTGTACTCCTGGCGCATCAGTACGTGACCACTCCGGGCGTCCCACCCCCGTGTCCACTCCTCGTTGGCCCAGCACAGGGCGAAGGGGAAGTCCGGGCTCGCCTGAAGCCAGTACTTCCTCGAACGGCCGCTCCAGGAGTCGCCGTCCGTGGAACCAATAGTGGTAGTAGACGAATCCTGACACCCCGTGGTCCCGGGCCAGCTCGGCCTGGGCGCTCGCGACCTCGGGTACCCGGAGGTCGTAGTAGCCGAGCTCCCCGGGGACGTGGGGTTGGTAGTGGCCGGGGAACAGTGGCTTGGCCCGGGTTACGTTGTGCCACTCGGTGAATCCCTTGCCCCACCATTCGTCGTTCTCCGGAATGGGATGGTACTGGGGTAGATAAAAGGCCAGGGCCTTCGGTACCGACGGCTTGGATGCGGGTCCCCCCCTGCGCGCACACATCCTCTACAGAATAGGGCAGAGGCAGGCATTCTTCCTAATGAGCACCGCGCCCCACGCCACGGAGCCGGTACAGGACCCCTAGTGACCTGAATTGCGGCACTGGCCGGCGATGATCTCGACGACCCGATCCAGCTCCTCGGGCGTCAATGCGGATCCGGTAGGGAGGCACAGGCCCTTGCGAAATACCTCCTCGCAGTGCCCAGGACCGACCAGTCCAGCATCGGCGAATACCGGTTGCAGGTGCAGCGGCTTCCAGGTGGGCCTGGATTCGATATCCGCGGCCTCGAGCGCCAGCCGCACCTGCTCCCGATCGGCCCCGAAGGCCGCAGCGTCAATGAGGACACAGGTCAGCCAGAAATTGGACGTTCCGCTCTCGGTGCGAGGCATTGAGGTGATGCCCGGGAGCGCGCCCAGGGCATCGGCGTACCGCCTATCGATGGACTGGCGGCGCTCAATCCGGCTGTCCAGACCTCGGAGCTGCGCCCGCCCGAGTGCGGCGAGCAGGTTGGACATTCTGAAGTTGTAGCCCACGGCGGCGTGCTCATAGTGAGGGACTGGCTCACGCGCATGGGTGGCGAGGTGTCTGGCCGTTCGGGCCCATTCGGCCTCGGAGGTGGTGAGCATCCCACCGCTGCTGGTGGTGATGATCTTGTTCCCATTGAAGGAAAACACTCCGGCCCTACCGAACGACCCGGCCGGTCGGCCCCGGTAGGTTGAGCCGATGGCCTCGGCTGCATCTTCGATCAAGGGGATCTCGAACCGTCGGCACAGATCCTCCAGGTGGTCGTAGTCGGCCGTCTCCCCGTAGAGATCGACCGTCACCACGGCGGCCGGCAGCCGCCCCACGGCGGCCCTCGCCGACAGCGTCTCCTCGACCAGGTGGGGATCGAGGTTCCAGCTCCCCTCGGTGCAGTCGATGAATGTCGGTTTCGCTCCCAGATGGATGACGGGGGAGGCGGAGGCGATGAAGGTGAACGAGGGCACCAGCACTTCGTCCCCCCGACCCACGCCGGCCAGCACCAGGGCAAGTTGGAGCGCCGCGGTACCACTGGACAGGGCTACGGCGTGGTCGACTCCGGCCCGCTCCGCCACCTCCCGCTCGAACGCATCGATATCCGGTCCGACCGGCGCGATCCAGTTGGAGTCGAAGGCGTGGAGCAGCATCGCCCGCTCCTCCTCTCCCACTTCGGGCGGCGACAGGTATACCCGGCTCATGCCACCGCCTCCGCTGGTGCCGCCATGCCTCCCGCCATCGCCGCCGCCGCCAGCACCGCGACGGCGATGGCGGCGTCGACGGCAAGCGCCAGGCCTATGGAGCGGTGGGGGACCAGTGCCACCACAGCCACCACGGCCAACTCGGCCCCGATGTAGATGAGGCTTGCTGTTACCCGAGACCACCCTCGTTGCACGAGCTGATCGTAGGGGTGGTTGCGATCGCCTGCGGTCAGTGCACGCCGTCCGCGGGCCCGGCGGATAACAGCGCAGGCCAACTCCGCTACCGGGATAGCCAGCAGCGCGAGGGCGATCAGACCGATTGCGCTACTGACCCCGGGCGCCCAGGTCGTTGTGAGCAGCAGAGCCAGCGCAGTCCCGATGAGGTAGGAGCCGGCATCACCCAGGTAGATGCGGGCCGGGGGGCGGTTGAACACGAGGAATGCCACCACCGACGCCACCAGTGAGACGGCCAGCAGCCTCCCGGTCCCATGGACCAGCAAGGCGAAGCCGACGGCCGCCGCCCCGGCAACCCCGGCGGCGAGCATGTCGAGTCCGTCGAGCAGGTTGACACCGTTGACCACAAGAACGGTCACCACGATGATCAAGGGTGTGCCCACCCATCCCGCCAGATGGACCGGTTGGACGGCGACAATGCTGACCCCTACGGCGATCTGGGCGATGAGTCGCCCCCCGGCGCCAGGTCCCACCTGTCGTCGGCCAGACCCACCAGCAGGGCCACCGCCAACGGGATGAGAACCGATGGGTGGTAGGGGGCGATGCCCACCGCCAGCCCGGCAAAGACGGCCAGCCCCCCCAGGTACGGCACTGGTTCCGCTTGAGGCTTCAACGGTCCGGCCTTGTCCATGGTGCCGGATCGTCGGGCCACCACGATGCAGAGAGGCGTGGCTGCCAATGCCACCACAAAGCTGAGTAGAGCCACCTCTTCTGTGGTTCTGCTCATTCGGGGGCCTCGCCGGGTGGCCACTGCATATCGAGGGAAACGGCACCGGCGTGGAGCTCGAACTCCCTCACCGTTCGGAAACCGGACCGTTCGTATAACGAGATGGCGCGCTTGTTGTCGGCGGCCACAACCACGTGGGCCGACGAGACGTCCCGCAGGCCGAGCTCGACCAGGAATCCCTCGACTAGGAGTCGCCCGGCTCCTTGTCCCTGGAAGTCAGGGTCGACAGCAATGGACAGGAGCTCGGCGCCGGCGGTCGACTCGACGCTGCCATGACTGAGGGTCTCGAAGACCGACCGCCACGACCGCAGGAGTCGCGGCGCAACGGTCAGGGCCGCAGGGATACCGTCCCTCACGACGAAGCTCCTGTAGAGGCCCCGTACGTCGGTGGATCCGGCGATGAATCCGGTCAGCCGAGCTTCTCCGTCTTCGGAAACCAACACGAAACTTGCAGGGGTCCGCACGATCCGGCGGTAGAGCAGCCGAAGGAAGCCCGAACCGAGCGACGACAGGAATCCCTCGCTGATCTGACCAGCGTGGAGCAACGCAATGCCCCGGACATCCCGGTCTGTGCCGACGCGGAGCACGGGTCGGGGCTGCTGGTTCGGGTCCATGGGCAATTGCCTCCGGCGGGATGGGCGCATCTTCCCGACATCCGCTCCGGGGCCCCCGAGCAGTCTACGACGGGCGCACCGTTCGGGCACACGACCGACTATGCCTCACTGTTGGTTGCCGACTTGTCACTGTTCGTGAGCCAGCGTACCTCGTGAGCTGGAATAGGTCCGCAAACGGCCGCTGGTCATTGCCATTGCTGAGCCAGCGCGACATAGTGCAACCGGTGTTAACGACCAGTGGACTTGCGTGAGAGTCGCGTGGAGTGCATCAAGTTGCGATAGGAGCGGTAAGTGAGGCAGTGGCGACTAATCGGAGTCCTCGGTGTTCTAGGGCTTTGCGGAGCAGGAGTCCTGGGGGTAGGCCCGGCGGGTGCGGCCGGAAGCTCGGCGACGTTGAGCTTTAACTCAGCACGGCAAGTGGTTGAGATGAGCATCCCTTCGGGGCCTTGTCCTTCGGGAGCGACGACGTGCACGTGGATGCTCTATGTGAATGAACCCGGAGTGAGTGGTCAGCCGACTGTCGCCGAGGCCACAGGGACATCGGGAACACTTGCGGTTCCCTACCCGCCCAATTTCTGCGGTGTGATCCAGGCCGATGCCTTGGTGGGACCGGGAAGCTGGGTCTATCAGACGGGCACGAGGCAGAGCATCCACACCTGCCCCGATCCGGTGGTTCCCCCCATCGGAGGTGGCGGGACACAACCGGTTACCCCACCATCCAGTCCGGCTCCGGCTCCCACCTCGACCACGTCGTCGATTACCCAAGTGTCGGTGGCAGCCTCGCTGAGCGCCACGCCGACGGCGGCCCCAGCGTCCACGACGCTGCCGTTCACTGGCACCGATACAACCCCATTCCTGCTTGCCGGGCTTGCTGCGGTGGCCATTGGAGTCGTCCTGTTGGTCGAGCCCCGTACGCACCGTGGTTTGCGATGGCTCACGAGCGCCGGTCCCGTCCGGCGGGTAGGGTCGTTCCTGGACTGGTTCATAGGACATTGATCCCGACGCCAGCGTAAGATGCGATAGCGCGTCCGGCAGGTTTCAACACCCAGGGACGGCGCAACAACTAAGGGAGGGCATCGTGTCAAACACTGCCAAGTGGGTGATCGCCGGGGTGATCGGCATCGTCGGCATCGTTCTCGTCATAGCGGGAGTGATCTACGCCTCGGTTCCGATCCATTCGCTTCCGGGGTTCATACCCGGTGGACACCCGGGTGGCGGTGTCTATCACAAGAGGGCCGCGATCACAGGGTTGATCGGCGTGGTGCTAATTGTGATTGCCGCAGCCGTGGTCGTGATGGCCCGGCGTACGGGATCACCTGCTGAGGGGCCTGAGGTAGCTGGTTCGGGCGACTCTGCAGAGAAGGGCACTGGAGCCGTCAGCATCTAGCAGGACCACCCACCGCCACGCGGACACCGCCGGCGGTGCGGGATAGCGGAGGCCGGTTCCCGGGGGGTGTGGCGAGGCATTGGGCCGAAGTCGGGAGCGAACACTTCGGCTCACGATGGTGGTGGCCGCAGCCCGTCGGTGGCGTCCTGCGAGGGCCTACCGCTTGATCAGCGAGATGAAGCTCCGGGCCTCATCTCTGGTCAGGCCCTTGGTCACGATGATGAGCGCCCCATAGGTCACGGCACCGGCTAGGACGGCCAGGGCCAGCGAAGACGAGCGGAGCGGCCAAGCCGCGGCCCCGCACATCAGCGCTGGGGCGACCAGGCGCCACGAGGGAAGTACCGGTAGCCATACGCCGAGGGTTCGGCGGACGAAGGCTAGCTGGACAAGGGCGGTGAGCACCCCCCCGAGCAGGAGACCGATCGACGCCCCGATAGCACCCCAACGGAAGATGAAAGGCATCTGCACGAGAATGGCGGCCGTATCGACGACGACAATCATGATCACGACGGGGCGCATGGCCGGAAATGAGGTCACGAACATACTGCCGAGACCGATGACATAGGTGAGCCAGAGCCCCGTGGACAGGATGACCAATGGCGTGCCTGCACCGGAATAGGCCTGGCCGAAGATTGACTGTATGACCTGGTGTCCGAGGACCACCATCCCAGCGGCCATGGGAAGGCTGATGGTGAAGAACGCCTTGATCACCACGTGGTATGCCCGGACCGCCCCCTCGATGTCTCGAGCAGCAAGCCGTTTGGAGAACAGATACAAGGTTGGGCCCAGCATTGCCCACAAGGGATACTGGAGAGCCTCGACAGCGCGTAGGGCCAGGTTGTAGTCGGCAGTCTCGGTTGGTGTCGAGATTGCCGAAAGGATCAGCACGTCGATCCGTGCCAACGTGGCGCTGGCTCCAACGATCACGGCGAAGGGAATCGCTTGCCGGACGAGCGAGCGACCGGCCATCGGATTGATGCGGAACCGCAGTGACCAGACTCTGTACCGGTACGTGATGATTGCGGCAACCACCATGGCCACGCTGGGGCCGATGGCCAGGCCGATCATGGCCAGACGAATGTTGAAGGTGACTTCGATGACGACGATCCCGATCAGAGGCCCCAGCCCGAGACGGACCAAAGACACGATCGATCGCTGGGTGATGAGCCCGCGTCCATCCAGTGCGCCGGTCAACGACGTGGTGACACCTTCCAGCGGCAGGTAGAACCCAGCCACGGCGAAGTCGATGACCGCCGCGCTCGATCTGCCGATCACGGCCGCGAGGAGAATGCCCACGGCATACCCGATGACTCCGAGGAGGGCACAGGCGGAGAGCGAGTTGCGGAGTACTTGGTCGGAATCGCCACCCGCGCTGATGATCTTGGTGGTGGCCGACGTCGTACCGAAGTCGACAATGAACGAGGTCACGACCAGCAGTGCCGCTACGGTCGCGTAGCGGCTGAACTGATCCGGGCCGACCTTTCTGGCCGAGATGACGATGAATCCCAGCAGCAGGGCTCGGCTGATGGTCTGTGTCGCCACAATGGCGATGGCGCCCCGACCCGCGGCCCTGGCGTCCTTACGGACTTCTACCATCCGCCGTCCACTCCCCCCCGAATCCGCCTTCGGAGTTCACAATGTACCGCTCGTTCCTGACGCTGCCAACTGACTCTCTCGAGCACTTCGCGCGGCCTTAGGGCGGCGGCATGGGCGCCTCGGGGACAGTGCAAACCGGGCGGAACCGCTGAGCAGCTCATCTCCTGACGCGCGGGGAAGTTGATCGTGTCTGCCTTCGCGACGGGGGGACAGAGAGAGTTGGCATCGGAGCCATCACTCCCGATTCGGGGTTGGCATTGATGGGAGGCAGGAGCAGCGAGCATCGGCGGAGGGTCGACCGGCCACGTCGAATCGAAAGCAATCAGGACGACCGATCCAGCCGTTTGCACAGCGTCATGTCCGAGGGGGGAACGGCAGGACCGTTGGCCACGGTCACAACCGGGAGTGTCGAGGACGACGCAGAGGGTGGAGTGGCGAGCACGACGGCAGGACCACGTCCGGCCACGTAGTGATTGAGCATCTGAGACCCGTACCACTCCACGTTCATCGAGTTGAGGTTGGGGTCGGTCGTGACGACGAGTTGATAGTTCTCGTGGAGCAAATGGATAGGGAACACCCATCCGGTGGCTCGCGGCCAGCTGATTGAAGTCCCGGAGTTCTCGAGCACCACCTGAGCGTTGCCATGGCCGACCGGCCTCAGCACCAATGTCGCGGCACCATACCGCATCAAAGGAACGGGCTTGGTGAGATCCTTGGCGGGCCGGTTGAATGTGAATTGTATGTCGCGGGTGAACGAGGAGCTCTCTTCGATGGGCTGCCACGTGTAGTGCTCGATCTGTTGACCAGGGACATCGGCCAGGCTATTCCCACTCGACATGTAGAGGCCGGTGCAGCCGTTGATGGCAATCAGTTGTCCCGCCGGTGCCCAATTGGGCAGTGAGTTCCGATGCCACACTGTAGAGGCGAGGGAGCCGAGGCTGAGGGACGCTTCTGCGGATACGAATCGCGAATTCTGTGCTGTCGTCCACTGGGGGAGAGGGCCGCCGGCGATGGCCAAGTTGGCTACCAGGCAGTAAACGGCGAGTGCCATCGTGATGCCCAGCACATTACGCCGTACCCGGCGCGGTCGGTCGGCCAGGCGGCGCCAGATATCGATGAGGCCGATGCTGGCGGCCACGATGAGCAGGGGCATGAAGTCTGCCATGTACCGCTCGGAGATGTATCCCCAGAGCAGGACGCCGGCGACACTGAGCGCGGCGCCGAAGATGATGATGCGGGTTAGTCGGATCTGGCCGACCGTCTTCCGACGAAACGCGGTCACCACCCCCCAGCAGCTCAGCAGGAAGAGCAAAGGCATGGTGGCGGGGATACTGCCCGTGGGGTAGGTCTGATCCATCACTGCGCCGGCGCGCCATGCGGCCGGAGCCGTCGGAGGGGTGATGAAGGGAAAGAGGCCCGTCAGATGGATTCCGAACGGCTGCAGGTAGGCCCACAGGGTGCTCGGCAGGAAGGCGAAGCTGAATGCTTTACCTCCGTTCGCAGCGAGGAACTCTCGTCGGTCCGCGTTGACACTGGCCCAGACCTGGTCAGCCATGGGCAACCCGATTGGGATGCCAAAATTTCGCGTATGTGACCGCGCAGCTAGCGAGAAAGGGGATGACAGCCACGGCCAGGAGGGGTAGGGCCCAGCGACGATTCGAAGCACCACCCTTCCCCAGCGCAAACCACGTCGCCACCAGTAGTGCGACGACCACGCAGGCGTATCCCGCTGGAGTCCGATTCATGTTGGTGAACAACACCAGGACACCGGAAGCCACCACCCGCGGCCATGAAGGTCGTTCCATCATGCCGAGAAGGAAGAAGAGGCTACCCAGGGTCAGTGAGATGCTCCAGGCGAAGTCCTCGTTGTAGACGAAGGGGGTGGCCGAGAGGTACAGGATCACCGAGCCACCCATGATGGTGGCGAGTAACGCTCCGTAGGAGGCGGCCTCGGCCCGACCGATCATGGCTTCGCCACACGTCAAGATGCGCAGGCGCCAGAGCATCAAGGAGCTGAACACGGCGGTGACCATCCAGGCCGTCAGGATCGAAGGTCCGGTGAGTTTGCGATCGAGACTGCTGGTCACCAGGAGGATCGGCATCCGGATCAGCGAAGGAAATATCCCGAAGTAGGTGTACTGCTTCCCATCGTGGACGAAGGCCTCGATACCCATGTTGCCCGGGGCAATATTGAAGTGGCCATGGAACATGGCTCTTGCCTGCAGATCGTAGAAGTTGTCGTAGGGCACACCCCGGAGGGTGTTGATTGAGCCCGACCAGAGGTCCCAGAGACACCACAGGCACAGGGGTAAGGCGACCAGGATACCGATGATCACCGCGGTGGTGAAGCGCCGGCGACCCAGCTCCTCCACCGACCGTTCCCGGGCCCGCGGCGCAGCGAGCGGAGGTTCGTCGTCCAGGTCGCTCGTGCCCCGGGTGAGCGTGGCTGAGTCCATCAGGGCGCTCCTGGACCTCGCCGCCGGAGGCGGTCACGGAAGGCCAGGACCCTGCTCGCTGCCTGGTCAGAAAGCCCCAAGCGCCGTTTGGCCCAGTCATAGGCCCGGAGCACCTGCTTGTCCGCGTAGATCAGTACGGAGTGCAGGCCGTCACCCGGGCGGGACCGGTACTCCGTCGAGCGGACCAACGGATCCACCTCCGGGCTGAAGTAGTAGAGCGCAAGAGATCGACGGGCGACACCTTCGGGGCAGCGCATCGGCTCAGGGTGGCCGTGGAAGGACGTGGGGTCGGTGGTGAAGATGAGCACGCGATTGGACACCGGACTCACCTTTTCGACGCAGCGCTTCATGTCTGCGCTCCAAAGCTCCAGGTCTCCGCCGTATTCCGGCTTCCAGTCGTCGTTGAGATACAAGAGCAGGTTCGCTCGCCGCTGCCATGACCGATTGTGGGGATGCACCGTGAAGTCGGCATGGATGTTCAGGAAGCCGCCGGTGCCCGATTGGTGCAGCCCTCCGCCTTCCAGCGACGGGTCGGCGACGAGTCCTTCCACGCCCATGAGCCCACTCACGAAGTGAACGAACCGGGGGGAGTTGAGTTCTTCGAGAATCGCCTGGAGCGTCGGCCCCCACGACCCCGGGTCGGTGTTGCTGAACTTGCGCTCGTTGACGTGAAGGTAGTTGTTCCACGTGGAGGGATCGAGAGGAGGGAACTCCGTCGCCGCCTCCTTTGCCACCCCGGGCTCTAGGAAGTTGTCGATGACGATGTGCGGAAAGGGCGATGCGGCCCGGTACTGCACGCTCAGCTCGCTGAGGTCGCGCTCGAGTCGGCCCATGTCGAGCAGGAGCGGAAGCGCCCCTTCTCCAGGATCGTCGTTCATCGCTTATCGGCCCTCCTGGGAGTCTCCGACGAGAGTGCTCCAGCGCCGGGTATCAGAACACGGCGACAATCTGTCAGCACGTCGTCACCATGACCCCATTCGGGCGGGCTGACAGGGAACCTGCCGTTGCCACTAAGACTGCCACTTCTCACGACCCCCTCTGTTACCCCAGCGTGCAGAGTACCTAGCTCGCTCCGGCCCCACAACGGGCAAAGGCCACAACGGGCAAAGGATAGTGCTTCTTCGTTGGGGGCCAAGGGGACGAGATGGCCGGAGAGATGGCAACTCGTCAAAATTGACGGTATCCGTTCTGAACTCGACGCTCAGTCCCCGGTCACTCAGTCGGCCCTGGTGGTGGCGGATGCCCCCTCTTCACCCATCTCCAGATCGGCTTCACCGATTTCCACATCGGCGATGTGGGCGAACAGGCGATTGAGGATCAGGAATTTGAGGAACCACAGGATGCCGAAAGCACCGACGTTCGCCCCTACCACCAGGACGGTGCGGGCCAGGTGCTGCAGGTGGTGCGTGTCGGCGAAGTTGTGAGCCACTGAGGACGTGAACAGGGCAAAGCCGATACCGGTGAGGGACATGACCCAGAAGGGGAGAATCTCCCTCCACCAATGGGAACGGCCGGACTTACCCCAGACCCACCGGCGGTTCAGGATGTAGGAGGGCACCCCGGCAACGATGTTGGCGAATAGCGTGCTCGGCACTTCGCTCCAGAGACGTAGCACGCCGTAGACGAAGGTCAACACGATCAGCGAGGTCAAGGCCGAGATGGCCGAGACCATGGTGTACTTGATTACCTTCAGCCCCTCGGGCGTGTGGGCCTTGTTCCAGAGACGGACGACCGTGCGCTTCACCGTCCAGAGGCTACCCCGTGCGCCTCTCGCCGTTCATGGGGACCCTGCCGCGGTCCAACGGCCCGATCACCTACAATCCGGTCCTTGCCCGCTCTTCCGTGCCTTGGCACTCAGGTCCCTGGTGGTGGTGTCGTGGTTGATCTCAGAGGCCGTGCGTCCGAGGGCTGTCGCCGGCGGCCACCTGCACAGGGTTGGCGGGGTCCGTGCTGCGGGCGCCGACGGGTCTGAACCGACCGTGACCGTACTCCGCTACGTCGAGGCGCTTGCTCCTGGCCGCCTGTGCCTTTGTCCCGATCGGATTCGGTTCGAGGTCCTGGCGTCGGCGCCTGCTTCCGACGCTGACCGGGCGCCGGCTGCGGTGGTCACGATCACGATCGGCCTCACGGCCACGTTGTTGGTGAGCGAGGCCCTCGGGACGGTGGGCGGCTTCTCGCTTGGCGCCAGTCACTGTCGGCCTTGCCGTTGTTGGCGCCGTCGCCTGGATGGCCGCTGGTCACTGGTGGCCCGCCGGCCACGAGGCGGGCGGGGCTGTGGGCCATTCGGGCCTGGGACGTGCCCCAAGTCCCCGTGCACGGGCCTGGACGGGGCACCGGCATCGTCGCCGCCGTCACCGTCTCGATCCTGACCGCTGAGTGGGCCACCCGCACCGTCGATGCACTGCATCATGGGATGACGACGGTGGACACTCTCTGGTACCACATGCCCTTCGCCGCCCGGTTCGTGCAGCTCGGGTCCACTGCCCAGCCTCCACTATGTCGACACCGAGCCGGTGGTGCAGTTCTACCCGGCCAACTCGGAGCTCCTGCATGCCGTGGGCATCCTGTTCATGGGCAACGACCTGTTGTCTCCGTTGATCAATCTGGGTTGGATGGCTCTCACCCTGCTCGCCGCTTGGTGCATCGGACGCCCATTCGGCGTGGCCCCAGTCGCCGTCACCGCCGTTGCCCTCTTGTTGGGTACCCCGGGCCTGGTGGCCACCCAGCCCGGCGGTGGCTACACCGACGTGGTCGGTCTCGCCCTATTCCTGATGTCCATCGCCATCCTGGTCAGCACTGACGGGACCGGGGGCATCCACCAGATGGCCGGCATCGCCATCGCCGCGCTGGCCGCCGGCCTGGCCTTCGGCACCAAGTTCACCCTGGTGGGTCCGGTGGCCGCACTCACCGTGGGGTGTCTTCGTCGTGTGCTCCCCGGGGCCGCCGCCTCCGGGGCGGTGGCCTATGGGTGGGACTGGTGGCCCTCACCGGCGGATATTGGTACGTGCGGAATTGGGTGGCGATCGGCAATCCCTCTGCCCTCGTTGTCCCATCTCGGCCCGATCACCCTGCCCAGCCCACCGATCACCTCGCCCAACACCACCTTCGGGCATTACCTCTTCAGCGCCAGGCTCTGGCGTCGCTTCTTCATCCCCGGGCTGCGCTCCTCGTTCGGACCGGCCTGGGTCGCCATTGTGGCTGCCGCCGCCCTGGGCCTGGCGCTTGTCATCTTCTCCCGGCGGAACAATCTGTGGAAGATGGTCGCCGCCGTCGGAGCCGTCTCCGTGGTGGTCTTCATCTACACGCCCCAGTTCCTGGGCCTTCCCGGGGCGCCCTTCTACTTCGTCTACAACCTGCGCTACGTGACTCCGGCTCTCTCGTGGGCCTGGTACTGCTGCCAGTGGCGCCTTGCTGGCCCGGGGACGGGCTCCGCTTTGGTTGGGAGTCGGACTGCTGGCTGCCCTGGGGGTGACCCAGCTCGACTCGACCATCTGGCCCGGTCACCTGTTCTCCGGCCCGTTCGCCCACCCGACGTCGGGTGTCGACGCGGTGGTCGGGCTGGTGATCGGCGTGGCCGTGCTGGCCGTGGGACTGTTGCTGGTTTGCGCCTCCGGCGTCACGCAGGGCCGCCGGCCGGCCGGTTCGGACCGGCGGGTCCTCTGATCGCCGTGGTGGCCCTCGGCTATCCGCTGCAGCAGTTCTACCTGAGCAACCGCTACGTGAGCACTGGGGCCGGGAGCGTTGTCGCCCCGCAGACAGTGGCCTGGGCCCAGGCCCTCACCCACGCAGGATCGCTCTGGGCGGGCGCTTTATGAACCTCCAGTATCCCTACTACGGGAAGTACCTCACCAACTACGTCCAGTACGTGGCCTTGGTGGCACCGAACGGTGGGATGGGGGCCTATCCGACCTGCCCAAGTTGGCTCAGAGGCCCTTACAGCAGGGCCACTACGACTACGTGCTTGCCCTGGCGCCGCCAGAGCAGCGGTGGACCGGCGAGGCCACCGGACCACGCTTCTTCGGAGCGAGGTCCTGTCCAAGAACGGCACCCTCGACACCTTCCGCCTGGGTCCCCGGTTCGACGGCACCGGCTGCCCGAGGTCAGCGCCCGGGCCACCGCGGTGGCGGGGTACGGACCGCGGTCTGCGGTCCCACTGGGCCGACGGCCCGGTGACCAGGTAGCATCTCCGAGGAGAAGGCGCCGGGGGTGCCGGAGGCGCTGAGAGGGGGTTTCGTGGCCACTGCCTCGATCGACATCACTATTCCGGTGCTCAACGAGGAGCGTTGTGTGCGACGGAACGTGAGGCACTGGCCACGAGCTCACGCCGACTGCCCCTACCCGTGGACTATCACCGTGGTGGACAATGGAAGCACCGACAACACCTGGGGGATCGTCGAGGAGTCTGGCCGCCGCGGACGACCGCGGATCCGGGCTATCCAGCTGGGACCGAGCGGGGTCGGGGTGGTGCCCTGAAGAAGGCCTGGTCGACGAGTTCGGCCGACGTGGTGGCCTATATGGACGTCGACCTGTCGACCGGTCTGAGTCGCTGCGGCCCTTGATCGACCCGTTGGTTGCGGGGACCGCCGACATCTCCATCGGCTCCCGGCTGGCCCGGGGGGCCCAGGTGCGCCGGGGATTCCGGCGGGAGGTGATCTCCCGGCTCTACAACGTGATCACCCGGGCCGCTTTCCGCTACTCGGTACGCGACGCACAGTGCGGCTTCAAGGCGGCCCGGCGCGAGGTGGCCGAGATCGCTGCTTCCCTGTGTCGAGGATGACGGATGGTTCTTCGACACCGAACTCATCGTCCAGGCGTGGTGGCAGCGGGCTCCGGATCAACGAGGTCCCGGTCCGTTGGATCGAGGACGGCGATTCGAGGGTCCGGATCGTGCAGACCGCCACCGACGACCTCCGCGGCATGCTCCGGCTGGTCCGCGGATCGTCGCCGAGAGCGAAGGCCGGAGGTGTCGGCTGCCGACCCTGTCGGGGACTGTCGTCCATGCCTCCCCGACTCCACCAGGAAGGGGACTGGCCGGTGTGGGACTTCGACGCGCACGCCCACCAGTACGTCGAGGCTGTGGACCAGTCGGTCTCGTTCACCGGCAAGGACTCCGCCTTCTTCGCCCAGCGTAAGGTCGAGATGCCTGGAGGAGCTGGCCTTCCGGCTCGGTCGGCCCGCTCGACGGTCTCTCCGTGCTCGATGTCGGTTGCGGCACGGGCACCACGGACCGTCATCTGGTCGACCACGTTGAGTCACTCGTCGGGTGTCGATGTCTCCGAGGAGATGCTGGCCCTGGCCGCTGAGCACCGTCCCCGGGGCCAGTTTCGAGTGGTACGACGGCGAGAAACTTCCGTTCCCCGACGAGTCCTTCGACGTTGCCCTGGCTATCTGCGTACTGCATCACGTGCCGACGCTCCGGCCGCGCACTGTTCGTGTCCGAACTTCACCGGGTGACGCGGGCCAGGCGGACTGGTCGCCATCTTCGAGCACAATCCGGTCAATCCCGCTGACCCGCTACGCGGTGAACTCCTGCGACCTGGACGACGGGGTGGTGCTGGTCACCGGTCGCCAGGCCGGGGAGTACCTCGCCGGCGCCGGTGCCTCCGAGGTGCAACGGGCCGACTACCTCTTCACGCCCTTTGGCGGCTCCCTCGGGCGGCGGCTCGACGCGACCATGGCCCGCCTGCCGGTCGGAGGCCAGTACGTCGTCTCGGCCCGGGCCGGCCACATGCCCCGAGCGCACCGGGAGCGACTCAGGCCGGGATTCGGTTCAGTTGGGGCAGGACGGGAGTTCGCTACAGTGTCAGGACCGTGGGACGGGGACGACACTGAGGCCAGAGGGGCGCAGCATGGGATGGACCGACGGAGGGCCGAGTGATGTTGACTGACCTCGGAGACGGGACCGAGGTGACGTCTGTGTCCGAGGACCAGTCCGCCCGCTGGATCGACCGGCTCGATCCCCGGCTGGTCAGGGTGCTGACCGGGTTGGGCTTCGGGCTCCCGGCGGCGCTCTGCTACTGGATGGTCGCCCACTATGGGGTCAACGCCAGTCGACCGGGTGACCAGTTGGACGATGTGACGGTCATCCAGTCGTCCTATACCACCTCACTTGGGGGTCCCTGTGGGTCCAGCACAACGAGAACCGGATCTTCTTCCCCAATCTGGTGGTGTTGACCCTGTCCCGCTCGACCACTTCAACATCCAGATCGAGGAGTTCCTCGGTGTGACCATGCTCGTGGCTGCCACCGTCCTGGTCATCCTGACCCACCGGCGGCGGGTCACCCGCGACCCCGTGGCTCTACTACTGCCCAGTGGGCATCCTGATGCTCTCGCTGGCCCAGTATGGGAACATGCTTTGGGGCTTCCAGATGGCCTGGTACCTGGTGCTGCTCGGACTCACGCTCGCCCTTTTTCTCTTGGACCGGATCACTGCTGAGTTGGCCGGTGTACGCCGTGGCTGTGGCCGCGGCTGTCGTCGGCAGCTTCTCATCGCTGCAAGGGCTCCTGGTTTGGCCCGCCGGACTCCTGCTCCTGTATCACCGACGACGGCCACGAGTCATGGTCCTCACTGGATCGTCGTAGCTGCTACGGACATGGCCCTGTACTTCTCACAACTTCGACAGTCACCTTGCGACTTCGCCGCACGGTGAGGCCATCACCCATCCGGTTGTATCAATCGAGTACTTCGCGACGGCTATCGGCGATGTGCTGGGCATTCCGTTCCACTATCGGCAAGGATAGCGACCGTGGCTGGTGGCCCTCGGACTGCTGATCATCACCGCCGCACTCTGGGTCATCGTGCGCGTATGGCATCCGACGGGACGACCAGAGCAGCCGACCCTTCGCTGTGGCCCTCATCGTCATCGGCCTTCTCTTCGCAGCCATCGTCACCGAGGGGCGGATCATCTTCGGGGCCTGGTCGGCCAGTGCCTCGCGGTACACCACCATTGGAGCTGCCTGGTGCCTGGTGCGGCATCTACCTGGCCCTCCTCAGCCCGTTGCCCGTGCCCGGGCGGCCCATCGGAGGACAGGAGGTGGGCGGCGTTGAGGGCGAGCGCTGGGGCGTCGGCACGGTGGTGGAGCCGGGCCGGTGGGCCGCGCCGGTGCTGGGGTCTTTCTGGCCTTGCTCGATCGTGGTCACAGTTGGCCGTGGCCTTTCCCAACGGCATCCAGGGAGTCCCGCGGACAATTTCGTGTACCAGACGAACGGCGGCCGAGGTACTCCGCAACATCGACCACCCCCCAACGGCGTGGTGGTGTACTACCTTACATCTTCATTCGAACGCGCCCGTTCATCCGGCAGGCAGGCCGCAATTCTCCAGCGACACCACCTCAGCGTGTTCGCCGACGCCGGCCCCGACAGAGTCCATCGCCGGTGGGAGACGGGTCCCGGCCAGGGACGAGGATTCGAGCCACGGGGCGCCGGACCGGAGGCTCCGGTTCGTGACCAGTACGCCTCCGTGCCGATGAACCCGGGCCACCTCGGAGGCGACCGGCCGTCATCGACGAGCAGGTCAACGACAGCCGCGCCATTTCGCCAGTTTCGACGGCCTCCGGGCCATCGCCGCCCTGCTCGTCCTGTCCTCCACACCGCGTGGGCCTCCGGCTTCACCCTGCGATCATCTCTGGGAATCTACGTCGGGCGGTTGGAGATCGGGGTGTCGATCTTCTTCCTCATCTCCGGCTTCCTGCTCTACCGGCCGTTCGCCCTTTCCCATCTCGCGGGCCTCCCCGGGCCGGACCGCCGACGGTTCTGGACCCGACGCCTCCTCCGGATCGTACCGGCCTACTGGCTGGCCCTCACCGTGCTGGCCTACGGATTCCACACGGTCAGCATGGGCCCGGGATGGCAAGGTGTGGTCAGCCACTACCTCTTCCTGCAGATCTACTTCCCGTCCCAGTCGGTCTACGGCATTCCCCAGGCATGGTCGCTGTGCACCGAAATGACCTTCTATCTGTTCCTCCCGCTTTACGCCTGGCTGGCCGCCCGTGGTCGGCGCACGGCCCGGCGTCAGCTCGGGGTGGAGCTGTGGGGAGTGGCCATGCTGGTCGTGGTGAGCTTCGCTTTCCGCTACTGGGCCCTGCATATTCCCCTCGCCGTCGAGCGCCACGGCCACCTGGTCCCGGTCTGCGCTCCGAACTGTGCCACCGACCCACCGCTCTCAACGCTGCTCTACTCGTGGCTCCCGTCGTACCTGGATCTTTTCGCTTTGGGCATGCTGTTGGCCATCATCAGTGCCTGGTACACCGAACACCCTCGGAGCCGATCTGGCTCAGCCGTCGATGGGTCCCCTGGGCCAGCTGGGGAGCGGCATTGGTGGTCTATTGGCTCGTGTCTCACGTGGTGAACGATGCGGCCATCATCTACATCGTGCCCCCCCGGGTGAACTTGGCGCGGCAGGAGCTCTACGGTGTCTTCGCCTTCCTGCTCCTTCTCCCCGCCGTCTTCGGCCCGCAGGACAGAGGCCTCATCCGTCGCTTCCTCCAGTGCTGGCCGATGGCCAGCCTCGGGGTGATCTCGTACGGGATCTACCTCTGGCACCTGAACCTCATCTACGAGTTCCTCGATTGGACCGGCTGGCACGAGGGCGCGGTCCCCTTCTGGTTGTTGGCCCTGGCTGTCCTGGCCATCACGGTGGCCTTCGCGTCGACCAGCTACTTCGGCCTCGAGCGCCCGATCCTTCGGATCAAAGGACGGATCAACTGGTGGAATCGGGGTGCCGTTCTGGGAGCCCGTGCTGGTGCCGGTCCCGGGGATGGGTCCGGCTCGACAGAGCCGGACGCCCCTCTCCCGACCGGTCCATCCGATCTGGAGTGCTTGGGAGTCGAGGACGGTCAGGACGGTCGCTGAGGGAGACGTGGGAGCTGGGCCCAAGTCGGTGCGATCGGTGGCCAGCGCCAGGAGGTGGTCGGCGGGGCCAAGTCCCGACTGCCACGTGTGCTCACGAGGCCGCGTCAGCGTGATCTTGACAGCAAGCCCCGCTACCGATCAGTCACCGACCCGCTACGTGGTCCCTGGGGGACACGGCAGACTCAGCGCACGTGAAGCGGCATTGGGTCGCGGGCTGACGCCATGACTCGCCGTTGCCGATGATGGCAAACTCGGCTGACGCCCGGGTCTCGACGAAAGCGCACGTCGTCGGAGCACGCGCCCTGCAGCAGGGGGCAGCGCAGGATCATCCCGGGCACGCCACCGCGCCGATCACCTACCCCTGGGACACTGCCGACCGTGCCCGTCGAGTGGTGGGCTGCAGGACTTGCCTCGCCCGCCCGGATGCCGTGTCCGCCTGGATCACCGAGGCCGGTCGGATGGGGCAGGGTCGGGGAGTGGGCCCGATCAGGTGGGCTGACCCACCACGGGCGGGCCGGCGTCAACGCTGGAGGACGCCACGGGCTCGGGTGGAGGTGAAGCGTCCCGATCGGACCGGTCCCACCAGGTGATCCGTCGTTTGATCCGGAGGATCGGACGCTCCAGGCCGAAGTAGCTGATCGAGGCCACCGCAGCGGCAAAGGCGAAGGCCAGTACGCTCAGCAGCCAGAAGGGCTCCTGTTTGACCTGCCATCCTGTCCAGTCGAGGATCTGGAAAATCAAGCTGATATGCCAGAGGTAGATCCCGTAGGAGATCACGCCGACGGCCGCGACTGGCCAGGACCGAAGTAGGCGGCGGACGAGCGAGCGGTCCTGGGGCCCGAACACGGCGGGAGCGAGGACGAGGAACGCGAAGACCCCGTAGAGGGCCTGTTTCTCAAGATTCGCCCTGGGGGTGATGACGAAGAGGATCTCGTGGTCGGTCACCACGTGGGACACGGCCCAGAACGCCACGGCGGCCAACAGCCAGCTGGCCCACGGCATGACACGGTGCTGGAGCCACCGCGGCTCAGCCCGGTGTTCGGAGAACCAGACGCTGAGGACGGCCAACAGCATGCCCAGGGCGAAGAGGTCGAGGTAGGCCGGCAGCCAGTCCACCATGAGGTTGGCGTAGAGGGCCCGGGTCGAGCAGTTGGGCGCACACAGGGCCACCAGCTTTCCGTGGCTCACGGTCCATACCGGGAGGTGGAGGACCCAGTAGCGCCAGACGAAACTGACGATGCCCAGGATCACGATGCCGGTCAGCTCGCGGGCCAGCAGGAACTGTCGGGAGGGACGCGCCTTGCGGATACGTCGGATGAGCCAGGCGTAGAGCGGAAGGAACAGGTAGAAGCTCATCTCGGTGCAGAGAGACCAGGCCTGTGTGATGCCAAAGAACACCTGAGTCGGGAGGTAGATCTGCAAGAACAGGTACTGGCTGACGATCCCCTGCCACCCCGGCCCCATCTTCACCAGGTGGAAGACGTAGGCCAGCAGGGTGAGGGCCAGCCAGTAGGCGGGCACAATCCGGAGCAGCCGGCGCTCCCAGAACCTCTTCGTGACCGGCGGACGGCGGTCGGTGAGGTGGGAGACGGCAAAGGGTCGGTAGAGGAGGAACCCGGAGATGAGGAAGAAGATCGACACGCCGATCTCCAGCCGACTGGTATAGGCGCCGAGGGAGCTCCGCTCGCTGAAACCGGAGACCCAGGCCGTGTGCAACAAGAGCACAAGGACCACGGCGATGGCCCGGAGGCCGTCAAAGCAAGGAAACCGCTTCGGTACGCCCACGGGCAGCTCGGCCGGAGGCTCGGACCCGTCGCGGGGAGGCCCGTCGGCGACAACGGCCGGCACCATTGCCCCATTCTTCCCGACCGAATTCATGGTCCTGCCACCTCACTCGCCGCCATTGCCGCGGAGGGCGAATTTACCCGATCCGGACAGGCCGCCGCCGAGGTGCCGATGTCGGCCACCTCTGACGCTCCGACCCGCCGGGGGCCGCACAGCTTGGCTACACTCCCCGGTCATGGGGGCCGTGGGGGAGGACAGCCAGCGAGGCTCCTCGGTGGCCATTGTTGGTCCGGGGGAGTCCATCCCGTCGGGCACCGACGACCACTCTTGGGATGACCCCGGGGGCACGGGATCGGGCGGTTCGGTGACACCGCCCACCGCAGACCGGTCGAGCCGGGACCCGGCCGACACCGCCCGACGGCGGTTCGTCTGGGCCTCGGTGGTGGCGACGGTGGTGAGCGCCGTTCCCATGGTGTGGATCTACTGGAACCTGCCGCAGACGGCCGGGGCGGCCAGCGGGCCCATCCACGAGAACAACTACTACGACCTCCAGACCCGGGCCATGCTCCACGGGCACCTGTGGTTGGTCAAGGGATCTCTGGGCATCGAGGCCTTCGTCCACGCTGGGCGTCAGTACACCTACTTCGGCCTGTTCCCCTCGCTGCTCCGGATGCCGATCCTCGCTGTCACCACCAGTCTGGACGGCAAGCTGACCATTCCGTTCATCTTCCTGGCCTGGCTGCTCACCGCCGTCTTCTCCTCGCTCCTGCTCTGGCGGGTCCGGATTCCTGCTCCGTGGCGCCGTCGCCATGGGGTGGCCGGAGACCCTCGCTACGGCGTGGTCATGGCCACCATCTTGGCCGGCTCGGTGTTCATGCTGCTGGCCGCCGAGCCGGACGTGTTCGAGGAGGACCTGGCCTGGAGCATCTGCCTCACGCTGGGGAGCCTGTTCTGCCTCGCTCGGGGTCCTCGAGCGACCCTCGTGGCGCCGGGTGGCCGCCACCGGGCTCCTCATCCTGGCCGCCAACCTCGACCGAGTGACCACCGGGTGGGCCTGCGTCGGGGCCGCAGTACTGGTGGCCGTCTGGTTCGGCTTGGGTCGCGGTGGGAGCGAACCGCGCCGGTGGGCCATCCCGGTGGCCGCTGCCGGCTTGGTGCCCCTGCGTGGTGGGGTGCGCGGTCAACTACGCCAAGTTCGGAGTCCCGTTCGGGGTGTCCAACTTCGACCAGGTCTTCACCCAGGTCAACGCCTATCGCCGGCGATTCCTGGCCTCCAACCACAACTCCGAGGCCGGACTCCACTTCATTCCCAGCACGCTGCTGGCCTATCTGCGTCCTGACGGCATCCGGTTCTCCTCGTCTTTCCGTTCATCACCCTGCCCGCCGGTCCTCCCACCGCGGTCTGGGGGTGTGCTGTTCGACCGCCGCTACCGCACGGCCAGCCTCCCTGCCTCGATGCCGCTCCTCTTCCTGCTGAGCTGCTGGGGTGTGGTCACCGCCTTCCGTCCCGCGCCCGGTCGGCACGGGCGGCGCTGACCCGCATCCCGATGCTGGCCGCGGCGATTGCCGGAGCGGCCCTCTTCGTCTGGGGCTACATCGCGCCCCGCTACCTGGCCGACTTCGTCCCGTTCCTGGTGCTGGCCAGCGCAGTGGCCATGGCCGACCTCTGGCGGCGTCTGCAGCACCGGAATCGGTCGCTCCGCCTCGTGACAGCGGCGGCCATCGGTGTGGTCGGTGTATTCAGCATCGCGGCCAACGTGGCCATGGCCGTGACCCCCAACGAGGTGTGGGACATCCCCGAGACGGTCACTACGTGGCCGCCCAGAAGGCCATCAGCGACGTCACCGGCCACCCCATCGACAGCCGGGTGCGGCGGGGCGCAACGTTGCCCCCGTGGGGGCCGGCCGACCAGCTCTTCGTCGTGGGGAAGTGCGACGGGCTCTACGTCTCCAACGGCGAGAGCTTCGTCACCGTGCCCGACCAGCAGTACCACCGGAATACCTGGATGGTCGTCGAGCGCGGCCACCGGTTCCAGCACACCTACCGCGCTCATCTTCCACCGCCCACGCCCGGTACAACAGTCTCCCAGCCGCTGCTCCGGGCCGGGTCAAGCACGGTTTCGGTGATCCTTGACCCCGACCCCCAATCCCGAGCCTGTTCCAGGTGTACGTCGGCCCGTACCGGTCCCGGACGCACCGTCTACGGCTATCCGGCCGTGGTCAGGCCGGGCTCGTCCCACCAGGTGGTGGTGGTGACCGATCCGGCCAAGCACCTGATCGCCGCTTCCGTCAACGGGCAGCCCTGATGTCCACCTCGCTGGACGACGGTCGAGCCCATCGTGGACCGGGGCAGCTCGGAGTCGCCCGGACCCACGCCGGCGCTCTCGGTGCGTGGATCGAGACGGCCTCGTCCCCGCGCACCGACGCTCTGCCTGGGCCTTACCGGCTGATCCACGGCGGGCGGGGCATCGGGTCGGGCTCAGGACCCGTCGCGCTGGGCCCGGAAGTCGATGATCCCACCGCGGTCGAACAGCCCAGGCCACCGTTTCGAAGGGCAGGGAGGCCACCAGCAGGGCCGAGTAGGCCGGGGTCTTGCCGTACTGCATCCGGGGCCGCCATCCCCGGCTGACCAGGGTGTTCTGGAGCGAGATGGTGGTCTGGATGTGCGGCGCCGACCGGATGGTCACCTGGCGTGAAGCCGACGTCCTCGAGCAGGTCGGCCAGCCCCGCCCGTGACGGGATCTGGAGGTGGCGGGGGTAGTGGTAGCCGCCCCAGGTCCGGCCGAACAGCCGGCACTCCCACGACGAGACCGTGGGGAGCTGGCCGATGAGGTGGCCACCGGGGCGGAGGAGGTCCGGGCCCGCTCCAGCATGGTCCGGGGGAGACGACGTGTTCGAGGACGTGGTTCATCGACACCACGTCGTAGCGCCCGAGATGGCCGGTCAGGTCGGCCTCCTCGAGGGTCCCCTCGATCACGTCGTAGCCCCGGGCCCGGCCCTTGGCGGCGATCTCCGGCTGGATCTCGACCCCGGCGCACTCGAGGTCGATGTACTTCCGGAGTTCGTCGAAGTGGCGGCAGTCGCCGGTACCCGACGTCGAAGATGCGCCCGTGTCCCCCGGGATCAGGCCGCCGTAGACCCGGGCCCGGGCCCGGGCCCGGGCCCCGACCAGCAGCCGGGCGACACCGTCCGTGGTTCTCGTTGTAGGCGTGGTAGTCGCCCGGATAGAAGGGCGGGAGCTCGGACTCGGTGGGCCGCGGGCTCAGGAATTGCGAGCCGCAGTCGCCGGCAGCGTCTGCACGACGAACGGACGGGGCGGAACGACGAAGTACTCGAAATCGACGACGTCGGTCCGGTAGAGGCGACGTGTCCGAGCGACCCGCAGATCGGGCACGGCGGACCGGCTCCCCGCTCGGCCCGAGCCGGCTCCCCCCGTGCGGGTCGTCCGCGTCGGTGTCCTGCCGCGGCACCATGTGCTGGACCTCCTGCCATCGCACGGTCCTTCGGGAGTCGATTGCATGCCCGATCGGGGAGTACTGTACAGTCGGCGGGGGAGGGCTTCGGATCGTGGTGACGCACTGCAAGGAGAGAGCTGCCGCCCAGCGACGAGCGGATCTGGCGCGAGCCAGATCGACGCCCTGGTCGGGACCGAACGCCTCCGGGAGCTCTCGGTTCCCTCACTCTCCGACACCGTGCGGACACTGCCGTCTCTGGGCCGAGGTGATCGTCCTGCTGGTGGCGGCGAACCTCCTCCCGCGGCTGCCGCTGGTTGGGCCGTGGCCGTGGGCGTGGCGTCGTCCTGCTGATGGGCACGAGGATGAACGCCTTCGGGGTGATCCTCCACGAGGGCTCCCACGGGCTGCTGGCCCGCGTCCCGACGCGCTCAACGATCGCCTGTGCAACTGGGGCGCGGCGTTCTGGACCATCAACTCGGTCGAGGAGTACCGGCCCACCCACCGGCTCCACCACCGCTACCTGGGCAGCGAGAAGGACCCCGATCGGAACTTCTACCTGGTGCCGGCCCGCCGGGGCGCCCTCACTTCCTGATGCTCCAGGACCTGGTCGGCGTCACCGCCTTCCGCCGGGCCACCACCCGGATCGCCGGCACCTCCCAGGAGTCGGTGCCCCGGCCAGCCTCCTGGCCCGCCCGCAGCTCCTGGTGGGCAAGCTGGTGACCCAGCTGGTCCTCCTCGGCCAGTTCGTGCTGTTCCAGGGGATCGCTCCGGGGCGTGCGTGTTCTACGTGGTCTTCTGGCTGGTCCCCATCGTCTGCCTCTATCCGATGATCCTCCGGCTGAAGACCATCACCGAACACTTCGACCCGGGCCTGCGGGTCACCGACAACGTCCAGTGGACGGCCCGCACCAGCGTGGCCGGGCGGCTGCAGAACCATCTCATCGGTGCCCGGATGGAGTACCACTTCGAGCACCACGTCCTGCCCACCATCCCCTATCCGGGGCCTGCGGGCCCTGCACCGGCGGCTGGATCACAGCGCGGGCTGTTCGAGCGCGACCGGTCCGTGCTGTCCGGCGGCTACGTCCGCTTCCTGGCCCGCGGCGCGGCCCGGCAAGGCTGGGACGGTGGACTGAGCCGCAGGCGTCACCCGACTGTAGTTGGCGGATCGATCTCGCGGACTCGCCCATAGCGGGGGGGCGGCGATGCCATCGCCGGGCAGTCCGGTCGGCTCGCCCGGCACGACGGTGGGTCAGCGGCGGGGGCAGTGGTTGTCTCGGCCGTTCGCTTCGCCTCGAGCCGTTTCCGCCAGCGCATGAGGGGCGTTCGAGCAGGAACCACGACAAGATGGTCAGGCTCAGGGTCACGCGTCACGGCCACCACCACCCGGACCACGTCGTTCCAGTGGGGACCGAAGTACCGGATGGCGAAGAACACGGGCAGGTGCCAGAGGTAGAAGGCATACGAAACGACGCCGAGGGCGATGAACGGCTTGAGGCTGAACAGCTTCGCTCCGCCCCAGCATCCGTCCAGAATGGCCAGCAGCAGGATGGCGCACGCCACGTCGATGAGGTCGAAACCACCGAGGTAGAGGAAGGCGCTGTTCTCGGTGGCGAGGGGCAGGCAGACCAGCAGGAACGCGGTGGCGATCCAGGCGGCGACCCAGAGGCCACGGGTGGGCTCGCGGCGACGGACCCACAGGTGGGCCAGCAGGGTCCCCACAGAGTATGGAGTCGGCCCGGGTGTCGGTGCGCTGGAAGAGCGACCACCAGTGCGACTCCGGACTCGAAGGAAATGGCCCGGTGGACGCCGACCAGGACGATGAGGCTGAGGAGCACGATGACGACGGTGCGGAGCCGCATCCGGATGGTCAGGAGGGCGATGGTCACCCAGGGCCAGATCAGGTAGAACTGCTCCTCGAAGGAGAGCGACCACAGGTGCTGGAAACCTGAGGCCAGGCGGGGTGAGAAGACGCTTGGAGCGGTGGCCGAGTAGTAGTTGGAGTAGTAGAAGAGCACCGAGAAGATCGAAGCCTTCTCCGTGTGCATCCAGGTCCCGGCGGCCCAGGCGAATAGGGCGGTCGCCAGGACCACGACGTAGAGCGCGGGCAGCAGGCGGAGCACCCGTCGGCCGTAGAAGTTGGATACCTTGACCTTCCCCCGTCGGGACTGCTCATTGAGGAGCAGGGTGGTGATCAAGAACCCGCTGAGCACGAAGAAGGAGTCGAGGGAAACGGTGGCGCCTGGAACCACCAAGAGGTGGGGAATGGGCAGGATCACGTTCATGTGGGCCACGAAGACGATGAGCACGGCAACACCACGCATACCGTCAAAGGCCTGCACCTGACCAAGGCTTCGGGATGGGGCCGGGGCGGACTCAGCTAGGACCGGTTCCGTCTGATCGGAACTTGAGGTCTGCGTCATCGAGTCGGTCCCAGGTTCCCTCGGAATATCCATCGCTTGGGCGCAGCCACCCTATCCTCGCAGCCGCGGGTCCGCTCGGCGGCGCACGTCGCCTTCACCGATAGTGGTAGCAGAGGTGAGGCGTGCCAACAACCAGCCGGATCAGGCGGCGGCATCCCCTCGGGCTGGATGGCGGTGGCTCCGCACCCGGAGCCCGCCGAAGAAGCGGCGGTGGAGGACAAGAACGACCAACCATTGATTTGCTGGTGGTGCGCGTCGGACTCCGTTGCTAGCATTTCGGCGACATCGGTGGCGTCGGGAGCTGGATCGGAGGGGGTTGTGGGGGTGATCTCGCGCATCGGCTCCCGACACCCGTCCTCTCGATCCGGGAGGCTGGGTGTAGTCGTCGGCATCGTCATTGTGGCCGCCCCTCTACTGGCATCGTGCTCGACCTCTGCCTCTTCGACCCCCACATCGTCGTCGGTGTCCACCATGCCCGGCAACCCCCTAGCCGGTCTCCCTGCTGACATCCGGGTCTTCACAGTCAGCGGCACGTGGGTTGCGCCGCGATCGGGAACGTACACGGTCGTGGCTATCGGTGCGGGGGGCGGGGGCGGGGGCGGGGGATCGGCCCGCTCCGAGAACGGGATCTCTGACCAGGCAGGGGGGGCGGGCGGTGCCGCCGGAGCGGTGACCATCAACGACGTGATCGCCAAGGCGGCCCAGCGGTATCGGGTCGTGGTCGGGAAGCCGGGAGCGCCTGGCACGGGTGGCGCCATCAACGGAGGATCGGCTGCCCGGGGCGGCACCGGAGGCTCCTCCAGCTTCGCCGGTATCGCTTCGGCGGACGGAGGGGTCGGCGGAGCCGGCTCGCCGGGCAACAGCGACGCCACGGTACTCAATCCGGTGGGTGCAGGAAACTCCAGCGATGGCACGATCCGGGCTCCCGGCTCCGGGGGAGGTGCCGGACCCAGGGGCGGCGGATCGTCGGGATCCTCGTACCTGTACTCGTGGCCGGGCGGCGGAGGAGGCGGTACGGCCTCGGCGACCCGGGGTGGCAGCGGCGGCGGAGCGGCCGGGGCAAGCGGGACCGACGCTCCTGGAGGTGGTATCGGCAACATGCCAACGGCGAATGGTGGGACCGGTGACACCAATCGGATCTACACCAGCGGCGCCGGCGGGGGCGGAGGGGGAGGTGGCGCCCCCGGCGGGGAGGGCGGTTCCGGCGGTTCTGGGCAGGGCGGTGCCGTCTTCATCACGGGTCCCCTACGGTAGCGGGCATCGGATCGGCTGAGGCACCCGACCGGTCCTCTTCGGAGAGGTCTCCGCCGGACCCGCTCCGGCCCCGCCGTCGCCTTGCTGTCTCTAGGGTGCAGGCCGTTCCGAGACCGATTACGGCGATGCCGGCCAGGACCAGCCCTTGGGTAAAGGTTGCCGGCCAGTAGTGCAGCTCCACCCGGTGCCGTCCCGCCAGTACCTTGAGCTGGAGCATGACCCCGGCGAAGTCGGTCACGGGTACCGGGTGCCCGTCAATGGTGGCGTGCCACCCGGGGAGGTCGGTCAGGCGCAGCCGGAGCACACCGGGATGTGCAGAGTCGGTCACCATCGTCCACGTTGCAGGGTCGGGGTGGTGCACGGCCACGGCGGTTGAGGGCGTCGATGCGTGGGGTGATGCTCCGGAGACTGGCGTGGACGTCAACGTGGCTGCGGCGGCACCGGGGACCTCATAGAGGTCCTCGTCGCCGATGCTGCCGTAACGTCTCGTTCCCCGAGGTCCTGCTGATCCGGCCGGTACTAGCACGTACCTCACCCCGTACAGCCTGGCCTGGGCGGCGGTTCTGATTACCGGGCAGTAGGTGGCGAGCGAAGGACTGCCGGCGGGCTCGCCGGTGAGGGCTTTCCAGGACGTGTAGTACGCGTTGGGCAGGAGGGGGTCATAGGCTCCCAGCTCCTGGAGCTCGTACGCCACCTGGGCATTAGGCGTGATGCCGAGACCGGGTGGGAAGAAGCAGAGGGGTGCCCCGAAGCCGACCACCGACGAGCCGACGGCCTGGCGAGCGCGACCGTAGACGGCGTCGAGCCGTACGGTCTGGAGCTGGCCGTCCACAGGGGCGTGCCAGCGCTGACGAGAAAGGCCGTTTCGCAGACGAGGAGGGCGATGCCGGCCGACCGCCCCAGAATCGACACGGAGGCTCTGCTGTCAGTGTCGTGAGACCTTCTCGCCCGGCTGGCCCAGAACAGTGCCCCGACGACGACTGCGCCGACCGCCACCTCGACAACTGCCCACAGGAAGCTCGACCGTCGGATCCTGGCCTCGGCAGCGGGAAGTGCGCCTCGTCCCACGAGCCAGATTCCGGCCAGCAGGACTACGACACCGACCAACGATCCGGCCAGCCAGCGCCGCACGGCCATCTGTCGTGGCTCTCGTACTAGGGCATCCATCCCTATCCCGGCCAGCACGGTCAGGGCGAAAACGGCAGGGAGCAGGGCCCGTTGCCACACAAGATTCCCCACCAAGGGGAGCGATCCCAGCGCATCGACGAGCGGGGGGAGAAACGCCATCAACATCATCAACACGGCCACGCCGGAGAGAGCCGTCACCTCGGGGTGACGTCCCCGGGTCGCCAGTGCCAATACGGCCAGCACTAACGGGATGACGCCGAGATAGGCGGCCGTTTCCGAGTACCCGCCGACGTAGCCGAACCAGTGACTTCCGGCCACCGGGAGGCCGTCATAGCCCTGGAAGAGGAGGTGGGTGAGTGTGCCCGGCGGGAGGGGGGGATTGCCCTTCACTAGTTCCGCCGGATTCACCCCCGCAGAGTTGTGGACGGACCGGGCGATGACCTGGAGCCCGGGGAGCAGGAGCGGGGAGCCGAGCGCCACTCCGGCCGCCGAGCCCACGGCCACGCCTGCCAACGGGTTCCACGGGATGGCGCGGGTCAGTGATGTGGCCCAGGAGCCGACCAGGTAGACCACCACGAAGAGTGCCAGTGCCACAGCGAACAGCGTCAGCCCCTCGGGATGGCCGGCGTAGATCATTGCCGCGACCACCAGGGCGAGACCGGTGACCCGACGTGGTGCTGGTCCCACGCCTCAGGATGAGTACGGCGGCAGCGAAGAGCCACCCGGCCCATGACATGACCGAGGCCAGCGGCCAGCCCAGCCACCCGACCATCGGACCGCTCAGCTCGAACACTGTTCCTGCGAAGACGCAGGCGACGGCGCCCCAGCCGAGCACCCGTCCAAGGGCGTAGACGCCGCTTCCTGCGATGACCAAAATGACCATCACCTGGACGGTGAGAGCCCAATTCAGCGGGGCCAGGTATGCCAGCAGTGACGGAACTCCAAATGCGGCCGACTGCCAGTTGAAAGCCAGCGGCATCCCGAGGGCCGTGAACTGGTTCCAAAGGGGCAGGTGACCATGGTGGACCTGTGTCCACGACAGAGTCGCCAGGGGAGCCAGGAGATCGGACTGGTCTCCGGCTTGGCCGTTGTGAGGCACTATTCCGTTCTGGTGAAGGAGGCCGAACTGATGGATCAGGTCAAAGGAGCCAAACTGGGAGCCATGGCCCAGTGCCGGCGCCAAGACCAAGAGGGCCAGGAAGAAAAACCAGGCACCGGCAAGGAAATGCTGCGTCCAGATTCTGCGGGCGAGTGCTGTCGATCTACCGGTCTCCGTCGCCGGTGCACCCCTCACTGCGCTGACCGGGGTCACAGTTCATCACCGAACGACATCCGTCTCCCCCTCGCCACAACCGAAGCGATTCTATCCACTGTCGACTCGCGGACCCCGGGACTCGGACGTGAGGCGTCGCGACAGCTGGTGGCCTTATGTGCACGGATAGGTTGCCGATCCAGATGCCCCGAGGCATTGTCGGCTCCCGGTGACGCCGTGAGCCCGCCTCGCTGGGATTGCGTCATTTCACCGGGCCGACAGCCGAACGGATAGGCACTGGGCATGGCCCGGTCTGCGAGGGGGCCCATGGGTCGGCGGCTTCTGCCGTCCGCTCGCGAGCGCTACTTCCAACTGAGACCCCAGATGCACGGTCGGCCACTGGGGGATCGATCCACTGGCCTTGGCCAACACAGCGCTCCAGGCGGTATCCTGCCAGTCGAGTCCATCTCGAAAGGATGTCGAATGGGGGTAGGGGCACCGTCTGGGCAGTCGTCGACCGAACCGCTCGGATCCCCGACCTCTCCGGCCGCTGCATCGGTTCGCTATCCCAACATTGACGGACTTCGAGCCTTGGCTGCACTTGCGGTGGTTCTCTGCCACACCGTCGGTGTGTCAAGTCTGATAGCGACTCTTTGGGGTTCGTACCTGGTTCAGTTGCGCGCCGGAGTTGAAGTGTTCTTTGTCATCTCCGGATTCGTGCTCTACGGACCGTTCGCCGCGGCACACTTGCGGGGCCAGCGCGGTCCGGGTCTCGCCGGATACTTCCGACGTAGGCTCTTCCGGATCTTTCCCGCCTATTGGGTGGTGCTGACCGTGGCCATCTTCGGCCTGCACGTCGTGCTGGTCAGTGGACCAGGCAACGCTGTCGAGAATTATTCCCTGATCCAGTCGTACTTCGCAGCGGACTTTACCGGGCTGGGTCCAGCGTGGACCCTGGTCATCGAAGTGACCTTTTATGCGGCGCTACCGATCTACGCGATGGGACTCTGGCACCTCGGGTCCAGACGACGGGCACTCGCTGAGTTCATCGGTGTAGCAGTCCTCGCCGTGGCTGGCGTGTGCTTCGCCTCGTGGAGTTCCTTTGGCAACCCCCCGATGTACATCAACGTCCTTCCCGCTTACCTCACCCCCTTCGCCGTCGGCATGGGACTAGCCGTCGCTCATGCGTGGACCACACGCCAGTTGGCGCCTCCGGCATGGTCGTGTTGGATGGGTGCCCGGCCCTGGGCATACTGGGCGGTGGCGGCGGCGGCGTGGTCGTCGATCGTCTGGGCCTTGCACTACCCCTCGGCCCTATCCTTCGCCCGTATACCTGGTCACATGGCCTTCGAGTACAGCCTGATCCTTGACGTGGTGGGGTTCTGCATCGTCGTTCCCATGGTCTTTGGCCCTCAGGACCAGGGGCGACTGAGGCGAGGGCTGCAGCTCCGTCCCGTGGTGTTCCTCGGCGTCATTAGCTATGCCATCTACCTCTGGCACGTTCCTCTGATCGACGAGACCTCCAAGATGGCCGCTCGGCTGCACCTGACGCCGCCGGTTCCCCGGTTCAACTTCTTCGCCATCACCGGCGTGATCTTGATCCTGACGACCATCGTGGCCATTGCCAGCTGGTACCTGGTTGAACGACCGGCTATCCGGTTTTCGAGGCAGGGCGCCGCCGCTTACCGCTCGTGGTGGGTTACGCGGAGGCTATTCGGGGCTGCCATATCGAGTGCCGAGGGTCAGGTGGCCGATGGCAGCACTGGCGGACCACGGGTAGAGATCGACCTCAACGATCAAAGGCACAGACCGTCGCCGACTGCCCGGGCTCTGTTGGAGTGACCCGGACATTCATAGGCCACGATGAGGCGTAGCTAGGTTCCTTCGGAGAACCGGAGAGTTGAATGCTGGCTGACGACCTGTCGTATTGGTAGAGGTATGCCACATTTGCCGGAGCATCGAGGGTGAGCCGGGTGTTCTCCGTGACCCGGACGACCGCCGGTAGTCCTACGGAGTTGCAGCTTGCTGACGCGGGGACTGTGGCCGGATGCCAGGCCAACCGCAGCGTCCAGTACGCCTGTTGTTCCGGTGATGCTGCGGGTGCCGGCGAAGGGATAAGGCCGTGCCGTACGCCGTCCAAGAGCCAGCCCATGGTGACCCAGCCGTCGAAATCGGGGTCGGGGTGTATCGACCGAGGAAGATGAGTGGCGATGGGCAACCTCGGGAGGCTGAGGAAGAACTGACGGTAGCCGTCCAGCGTGTGCAGGTAGTTCGTGCGGTGCATCACAGCGATGTTCCCCGGCACGCCCAGGACAAGGACGACGACCACCACCGGCCACAGCGGTTTCCAAATCGTCACCAACTGCGTGGCGGCGACGCCTAGGGCGGGTATCAGCAGGGCGACGACCACGTAGAGATAGCGGCTGGCCGTGTAGGTTTCGACGCTGGGCAGTGAACCGTTGGCCCGTCCGAAACCAGTGAGGACCAGGAAGAGCACGGCACCTACGAGCATCGCTCCAGGGGCACTATATCGGTCACGCAATTCGTTCAATGTGGCGGAGCGGACGGTGATGAAGGTGCCCAGGACGAGTAGAGCGGCCAAGGCTAGGCCGACAACCGGGGAATGTCCGAGCGAGGAGAAGGTGAAGGCTAACCCCAGCGAAACGAAGCGACCGAGATCGGACGGCGAAGAGAACCTGGAGTACGCACCGTGCCCGATGGTGATGAACCAGAGGAGGTAGGCGCCAGCGAGTGGTGCCGTCACGAGGAGGGCGCGCCGCAAGCCATGGCGGAACCACACTGCGATACTTACAACCACGACCATGGAGACGCCAATGCCCGAGCACATCAGTCCGGCGAGACCAGCAAGTACGCCGAGGACGTCTCGCCGAGTGGCGGGCCCAGGATGGTCGACGGCGATCAAAAATAAGAGACCGAAGAGGACGGACCCGTCGAAGCCAACATTGAACGCGTACGAGATGTCAGCATCGCCGGCGCCATAAAGAGAGAAGACCAGAGCGGAGAGAGTTGCCAACCATGGCAAAACGCCGGCACGAATCATGATTCCGCGGCAACAGCGAGCCGATGGCGATGTGGAGGGTGAGAATCGAGATGAGATACGGAAGGTAGCTCCGGATCCCCACCAGGTTCCACAGGAGCCGGTAGTAGAGGATCGGCAGTGTTGACCAGTGTTCGTGGTAGGGGCGGAAGAGGCTGTCGGCGCTTCCCGCCGTCCTACTGGCGAGGAAGTCCCACTCGTCTGCGATGAACCATCGGCCATGGAAGTTCCACAGCAAGGCGACAAAGATCAAGACTTGGGCGAGGACGAAGACCCAAAATGCCGCTTTCCGCTGTCGGTCAGATCCATCCTCTTTGCCGCTCGAGGCTAGGCGGTCGTCCGACTGAGCCGACTGCTGGTTGTGTACCTTCATCGTCACCGCTCACCATAGATCGGTCTGCGCTCCACCTGGGGGGCGACGAGGCCGTTGCTTGGCGGGACTCCCCATCGCCGTCGGGGTACGCCTTGGCTTGAGTAGGGTGGCGCGTTGTCATGGGTAATGTTGGTGGGTGGTGCACTGGCTGCCGGCAGCACGACTGGCATTGCCGGGTGTTCACGTGCTGGCGGTGATGGAGCCAACCCGCTGCCGACTTCAGGATCGATCAGGTTGGGACCGATGACGACACCCGAATCTTCAGCACCCGTAGAGCCCGCGGCGGTCCGTGCTGAGGCCGCCCCGACCAGCCCAGCACCCTTTCGTCTGGGGAACCAGCCGGCCCTGACGGGCATCCGAGCACTGGGCATGGCCTGTGTCCTCGTCTACCACGCCAACTTCGGGGCCATGACCGGAGCGTGGGCCGCGCTGCAGATCTTCTTCGTGTTGAGCGGATTCCTCATCACCTACCTGATGGCCTCGGAGGCCCGGAACCGCGGGAAGATCAGCCTCACGGGGTTCTACAGCCGTCGTGCGGTCCGCCTGCTCCCCCCGCTTCTCTTGGCCGTGGTCCTGGTGGCCATCTACGCCAGCTTCGTTCATGTCTGGGATGTCGGTCAGCGGGTGTGGGGCGACAGCCTGGCCGCACTGTTCTATTACGCCGACTACCGCTCAGCCACGGGACACGCCCCGTACCTCGGCTTCTTCGCCCAGGCGTGGTCGCTCTCAGTCGAGGAGCAGTTCTACATCGTCTGGGCTGTTCTGCTCGCCGTGGTCGTGGCGCGCGGGGCGCCGGCACCTCGGCTACTGGATGGCCGGCATCGGTCTCGTCCTCAGCGCCGCCGACCGTACATGGACGGTGCTTTCCGCACCCCATGTCACGGGACTCGTGGCGGACCGTGCCTACTTTTCGTTCGACACCCGGGCCGACGCCCTGTTCTTTGGGTGCCTCCTCGGACTCTTGGCCGCCGACGGGTACCTGCACCGCTGGCCCCAGTGGGCGCTCCGCGTGCGACTGGGGCCGCAGTGGTGGCCAGCGCCGTGCTGATCGTGGATTCTGTTCACGGTGCCGGTGTTCAGTGAGACGGCACTGGTCTGGTGGCAGCCGGTGGCGACCGTGACCACCGCGGTGATCATCGTCTATTTCGTGCTCTGCCCGATGAGTCTCGGCACCCGGTTCGTCGGGCTGGGCGTGTTTGTGTTCCTCGGAAACCTTTCGTACACCGTCTACCTGGTGCACTTCGGTGTCTATCTCGCTCTGCTGCCGGGCCCGAACGGTACCCATTGGGGCTTTTGGCCCACGGAACTGCTCCGCCTGGCCGTCATTATGGCCATCGCCCTAGCCAGCTGGTTCGTCATCGAGAAGCCGCTCACTCGATGGCGGGCGTGTGCGGTGGCCAGCCGAGTGGAAGTTCGGCCGACACCCGTAGCCGTTCCGGCGGCCGTCACCGGCCCCGCCGACCGGCTGGGCTCCGGGTCAGCCCCAGAGTCGGCTGGGCCGGATGCCCCAGGCCACCTGGCGGGAGAGCTCGGCGCTGACCACGGGCAGGTCGGCGGCGTGGGTCACGCCGATCAACTTGGCGTCGGTGGTGATGACCCGCACAGGTAGTCCGTCGCCCGAGGCCGCCATGGTAGCCACCACGTCGGGTAGCAACACCTCGGCCTTCGGTACCGCACCGCCGGCGGCGACGGATGCCAACAGTGCGTCCTCGTCCAGTCCGGAGGCGTCCATGGCCGGACCAAAGACGTCCCAGATGTCCGGCTGGAATCCCCACAGGTTGACCGAGGCCGGGAGGGAACCGTCCAGTGCGGAGGGCTCGAGCCCGTCGGAGGAGGTCAGGTCTTCGTCCGGTCGGTGGCGGGATACCCCACGCCGCTCGGTCAGGCCGACCAGGTAGCCGTCGTCGTCCACGGTGCAGATGCCTCGCGTCACGGGGTCGTCGGTGGCCACGGTGGCCCGCAGCTGATAGCCGACCAGCGCGTGTTCGGAGGAACTCCCGAGCAGATGCCGGGCCAACAGGCCCATGGCCACTTCGCCGTAGACATCGTCGGCATTGGCCACGGCGAAATTCTGGTCGGCCTCGAGCGCACCCCTGGCCGCCAGTACGGCGTGGACCGTTCCGAGGGGGAGCCGCTGTTCGGCGTACGCCACCTCCACATCGGTGGGCCAGCACTGCTCGACGTGGTAGCGGATGGCTGGGCCGGTCTCGGGGTGGAGCACCAGCACCACCCGGCCGAATCCGGCAGCGACGGCATCGCTGACCAGCAGGTCGATGACCGCCTCGCCGCTTGGCCCGATCGGAGCCAATGGCTTGCAACCCCCGTACCGGCGTGCCATTCCGGCGGCCAGGACTACGAGCGACGGCATGCCGTCGCTCAACCGCCCCAGCGCAGAACGGCGCTGGCCCAGGTCATGCCTCCGCCGAATCCGGTCAGTAGGACATGGTCGCCTTTGTGGAGGCGATCCGTCTCGAGGGCGTCGACCAGGGCCAGAGGAATGGACGCTGAGGATGTGTTGCCGTAGCGATCGATGACGACGACGGCCTTTTCCTCGGGTATGCCCAGCCGTTGGCTGGCTGCACTGATGATCCGCAGGTTGGCCTGGTGCGGCACCATCAGATCGATGTCGTCCACAGTCAGCCCGGCTTCGGCAATGGCCTGCTCGGCCGATTCCACCACGACCCGGACGGCCTTCCGAAAGATCTCCTTACCGTCCATATAGAGGAAGCCGCCATGGTCGCACTTGAGCAGGTGGCGCAAGGAGCCGTCTGCTCCGAGCACCCACGACAGCAGCTGCCCGGGACCGTCCACGGCTTCGAGCACCACCGCGCCGGCGCCGTCGCCGACCAGCACCGCCACCCCGCGTTCGTCCCAGTCGGTGATCCGGCTGAGGGTTTCGGATCCGATGACCAGCAGTCGCTCGGCTCCGATTGCCAGCATGCCGTGGGCCACCGTCAGCGCATAGACGAAGCCAGAGCAGGCCGCGTTGACATCGAATGCGCCGCCGGGAACGCCGATGCCGTCCTGCACCGTGGCGGACGTGCCGGGGACGATCTGATCAGGCGTCGTGGTGGCGAGAATCACAGCATCGATCTCGTCCGGCCGCCGGCCGGCTTTCTCCAGGGCGGCCAGACCGGCCTCGATGGCCAGTTGCGATGTCGTCCCGCCGATCCTGCGCTCGCGTATTCCGGTCCGCTCGCGGATCCAGGCGTCATTGGTGTCCATCGTCACCGACAGGTCGTCGTTGGTGACCACCTTGTCGGGCACCGAAATACCCCAACCGGTCACGATGCCGCCGCGGGTGGTGTTCATGGTGTGGTGGTCCTCATTCGGTGATCAGTCTGCTTCGAGTACGTGGATGCCGATGAATGCCGCGTCGGCCCGGCCAGCTTGGGTCCCGATCATGCCACCGGTATTGGCGGCCACCGCCAATCGGGCGCCCTCTACCTGGCGGGGGCCAGCCTGGTCCCGGAGCTGGGCGGTGAGCTCCACTACCTGGGCGATACCGGTCGCCCCTAGTGGGTGGCCCCGGGCCACCAGACCGCCGCTGGTGTTGACCGTCACACCCTTGCCGCCGATGGAAGTTTCTCCGGCCAGGGTGGCTGGGCCTGCATCCCCCGGTTTGTAAAAGCCCAGGGACTCGAGGGCGTAGAGCTCTTCGGGACTGGTGGCGTCGTGGAGCTCCACGACATCCACGTCGGCGGGATCGATGCCGGCGGCATCCCATGCCGCCGCTCCAGTCTCGGTCATCCGCTCGTGATAGTCGATGTCGCCGTTTCCTGAGCGGATGGTGCTGGATCGAATGCGGGGCGCCCCGGTTCGGCGACTGCCCGAGAGAAGGAGAGCGGCAGCCCCATCGGTGAAGGAGGAGCACATCAGCCTGGTGAGCGGCCAGACGATCGGGGCCGACGCCATGACCTCCTCCACCGAAACCTCTGATTGGAATTGGGCGTTGGGATTGAGGGCCCCGTGCCTTCGGGCCTTGGACGCGGCGGCGGCGAACTGCTCGACGGTCGCCCCCCGTTCCTCCATCAGGTCCATGGCCCACGCGGCATTGAGCGCCATCAGGACCGATCCCGACGGGTTCTCGCGCTCCTGGTGCATCTGGATCCGGTCGGCCCGGGGCACGCCGTCCTCGATGCCGGCCAGGGTTTCGCCCCGGTCACCGGTCCACATCTTCTCGACCCCGACGGCCAGCACTGTCCGGGTGCCGCCGAGTATGGCCAGAGTGGCCAGGTGTAGGGCCGATGAGCCACCGGCACAGGAGTTATCGACGTTGATGATGCCGGCGTTTCGCAGACCGGCCTGCTTCAGGAATGTCTGCCCCCGAATGCACCCCTGGTCGAGAAGTCGGCCGGCGGTGGCGTTGCCGAACACCACCAGGTCGATCTCGGCCGGATCGGCCTGAGCGTCGGCCAAGGCGTCGCTGACCACTTGATGGGCCATCTCGACCGCAGTCTTGTCCTTCCTGTTCATGGGGGAGATGCCGGCACCCACGATGTAAGCGTTTGTGTCCACGCTGACCTCCTATCCTTCGTGTCCTCGAGTGGGGACCCCGGCCGCCGGCAGGGCAGAGACCAGGCGCTCAAATTGTTCGATCGGTTGATCATCGGTGACATACACCACCACATGCTCGGCCCCGAAGGAGCGGAACGACGCCACTACCTCGGCCACCTCAGCAGACGTGCCACTGATCAGATGTCGGTCGAAGGCCCGGGCCGGGATGCCGTAGAGCGACGACATCCAGCCCGTCCCGCGAGCCCGGGCTGTGGCCGGATCGTCGTCGATGCTCACGAAGAGGACCATGGATGGCACGACTGACCCAGCCGGCCGGCCGGCCCGGTCGACTTCTTTGACCAGCCGTTCCACGGCCTCGCCGTACTCGGTCGGGGTCAGGAAGAGGGGCATCCATCCGTCAGCTGAGGCTGCCGCTCTGCGCAGCGCCGCCTCCGAGGAGCCTCCAGCCCACACCGGGATCGGCAGGGGTGCGGGCAGCTGTCGGTAACGGGCAGCTCCGGTGTCCCCGGTGTCCCCCCGGACGACCCCCTGGCCCGAGGACCACGAACGTCGAAGCTCGGCGATACCGGCGTCGAGGAGGAGCCCCCGTGTGTGGTAGTCCACACCGGCCTGTTCGTACTCACCGGGGTGGCTCCCTACCCCCACCCCCAAGAGCAACCTCCCGCCCGACAGCGTCTGCAGAGATGCCGCTTGCTTGGCCACGACCGGCGCCTGGCGCAGGGGGAGTTGGAGGACGCACGAGCCCAGTCGCACCCGTTCGGTGGCGGTAGCCGCCACGGTCAGGGCCACCAGGCACTCGAGCGAGGGGCCATGCCAGAACAGGTGGTCGCAGGCCCACAGTGCATCCGCCCCGGCCAGTTCGGCGGCACGGGCCAGTGCGGCCAGGTCAGAGGAGGGATCCGGCTCGGTCTGCAAGGCAGCGTCGAACGCCCGTTCGCCGGCGGGGCTGGCCCACGGGGGGACGGTGTCCTGCACGAAGGTCGGCAGGATCAGTCCGATCGGCCCCGGGCCAGTGGCGGATTGCTCCAAGGGCACAGTGCATCGTAACCTCCACCGTTCCGACAAGCGATCACCGGTCAGGGCCGGTCGCTCCAGATGAGGGCCGGGGGTGCCGATGTACGGGAGAAGGCGCCGACACGGCAGACTGGAGGCCGAACCAAGGCGGGCCATGGCACCCGGAGTGTGACGGGTGCCCGGAGAGAGGATGAACCGTGGAAGCCGAACAAGGGCACGCCGCCGCTGAGGGGGTGGCAGACCAGATCGCAGACGAGGAGTCCGGCGCCGAGATCACAGATGTAGAGCGAGGCGAGCGGCTGGCCCAGCTCAACGGCCTGATCGAGCTTATGCGACCGGCGGTGCAGGCCGATGGTGGCGACCTGGCCCTGCTGTTTGCCGACGTGGCTTCGGGGGTCATCGAGGTGCAACTGCAGGGAGCGTGCAGCTCCTGTGCCGTCAGCGCCTCCACGCTCCAAGGTGGCGTCGACCGGATCCTGCGCGACCGCCTTCCCTGGGTGACCGAGGTCCGGGGCGGGGTCGACGAATCGGTCGATCCGTTCGAGAGCCAATCGCTCGGCCGTGGAGGGTACGTCCCTAGCCTCTGATGCGGATGGACGGCCAGTGCCCGTGGCCCGCAGTATTGGTCGCGGAGCCGTGATCGGCGCTTCCGGCGAGGGGCCGCTGCTGACCACACTCCACGGTCTCGTCACTTGGTGCAGCGAACCCATGGAATGATTTGGACTTTCTATGACCAGCACGATCACCTCTGAGGGGCACACCGAGACCAGCCTCGCTCCCGCTCCGAGCGGGGCACCGGTCCGGGTGGTACCAGCGATGCTGGACGTGCCGACGGTGCCCGAATCCTCGGGTCTTCAGCGGTTCCCCGCGTTGGACGGGCTGCGAGCGTTTGCCGTCCTGGCGGTCATGCTCTTCCACTTCGGAGTGCCATGGATCGGCGGCGGGCTGCTCGGGGTCGACGTCTTCTTCGTTTTGTCGGGATTCTTGATCACCACCCTCCTGTGCCGTGAACTGTCCAGGACCTCGACGGTCCGGCTGGGACGGTTCTGGGCCCAGCGGGCCCGTCGGCTCCTTCCCGCCCTCCTGGTGCTCTTGCTCGGCGTGGCGGCCTACGCCTTTGCCTTCCGGAACTCCATCGACATCCAGGGCGTGCGCGATGATGCCGTCTCGACGTTGCTCTATGTGGCCAACTGGCACTTCATCGTCTCGAACCAGGGCTACTTCTTCCAGGCCGCCGCGCCGCCACCGCTGCTGCACACGTGGTCCCTGGCCGTCGAGGAGCAGTACTACCTGATCTGGCCGGTCGTCGCGCTGTTGGTGTTCCGCCGGTGGGGAAGGGTGGCGCTGGCTGTGACCGCCGGGGTGGGCGCGGTGGCCTCGGCCGGGCTCATGCTGTCCATGCTCCTCGCCGGGTTCTCTCCGGACCGCCTCTACTACGGAACCGATACCCGGGCCCAGGCGCTGCTGATCGGCTCATTCCTCGGGGCTGTGGGCTCCCACGCAGGTGACCACTTCAGCATCGTGCCCAACCGGTGGACCCAGGTCCGACGCGGCCGGTACCTGTGGTCCGTCCCCGGAGTGCTTGGCGCCGCCTTCTTGGTGTGGGCGTGGCACACGCTCGACGGTCAGAACGGGTTCCTGTACCGCGGCGGCTTCTTCCTGGTGGCAGTAGCCGCCGGTGCCATCATCGTGACCTGCGTCACCATCCCCACCTCGGCCATGCCGCGGTTTCTCTCCCTCGGGTTGCTGGTGTTCATCGGGCGGATCTCCTACGGGTTGTACCTCTATCACTGGCCTCTGTTCCTCGTCATCAACCACGCTCACACCGGCCTGCTCGGCCTCCCGCTCCTGGCTTCCCGGCTAGCCGCCACGTTCGCCGCGGCCACGGCCTCGTGGTATCTGATCGAGGAGCCCATCCGCACCGGCCTAGTGTTCAAGGGACGCCGAGGAGCGGCGGTCACCGGGGCGGTCGCCACGCTCGTGGTCGGGGCGATCCTCGCAGCCACCGTGGCTCCGGCCGGCTCGTCGGCCGCCATCCCGGTCAGTGGCACCGGACCGGTCTTTGCCGTCGGGCACGGCAAGCTGCCCCGGGTGGTGCCCACCGGTGCCGTCGGCGACGGACCGACCAACTTCCTCCTGCTCGGTGACTCGGTGGCGCTCACCGCCGGCCTGGGGCTGGGTGTGGATTCCCAGAGCCAGTACAACGTCGCGCTATGGGACGAAGGTGCCCTCGGTTGCGATCTCGACGATGTGGACGTCCTCCAGTCGGATGCCGTCACACCGGCCACTCCGGGCTGCCCCGACTGGCGCACCCAGTGGCCGGCGGAGGTGTCGTTCTTCCAGCCCACCGTGGTCGGTCTGCTCATCGGTCGGTGGGAGGTGACGGACCACTTCTACGACGGCAAGTGGTATCACGTGGGCGAGACGTTCTGGGACGACCACCTCCTCGCCGAGCTCAACCAGGCCATCGACATCTTCACGGCCCATGGAGCCAAGGTCGTCCTGTTCACCATGCCGTACGTGGACCCGTCCCAAGAGGCCGCTGACGGCCAGCCGTTCGTGGAGAACGACCCGGCGCGCATGGACGCCTTCAACCAGCTCCTGCGCCAGGTGGCTAGGGAGCGGAGTGGTGTGGTGACCCTGATCGACCTCAACAAGCTGCTCGACCCGGCCGGCCACTTCCAGGCGGTCATCGACGGGGTGACGGTCCGAACCTCCGACGGTGTCCACATCACCGAGCCAGGGGGGCAGTGGCTCCGCCCGCACATCCTCCCCACCATCGCCACGCTTGGCTGCTCGGCCCGCCAGGCCGCCGCCGGCACCTCGGCCACCAGGGCCTCGGCCGCGGGCCCCGCTCCATCCGGTCAGACCACCGTTGGGGCCTCCCTTTGCCTTAGTTAGCCGAACTAACTATACTGGTCGCGTGCCGCTCAGGACCGCTCCCTTCACCCTCGATGTGACGCCAGAACCGCCCGTGGCGGGCGAGCCTGACGCCGTCGGCGGCGTAGGAAGCAGCCTCGATGCCGACGAGACCGAGATCGCCTCCCGCCTCCGACTGGCCATAACCCGGCTGCATCGTCGTCTCCGGCAACAGTCTGCCGGTGGCCTCACCCAGTCGCAGGCCTCGGCCCTGGCCAGCGTGGGTCAGCTGGGTTCCCCCACGCTCGGGGCCCTGGCGGCACGGGAGTCGGTACAGCCGCCGTCGATGACCCGGATCGTCGCCGCCCTCGAGGGCATGGGTCTCGTGGAACGCGTGGTGGACTCGGCCGACCGACGGGTGGCCCGGGTGGTGCTCACCGAGCCGGGCCACGAGGTCCTGCGGCGGAGCCGATCCCTGAAGAACGCATTCCTCGCTGAACAGCTCCGCCGAATGACCAACGAGGAGCGACGGGGACTGGCCGAGTTGACTGTCCTGCTCGAGCGACTCGTCGCGCGGGACGAATCGTGACAGCGGTACGGGCTGCCGCCAAGCAGACCTTCAGCTCGTTGCGCATTCGTAACTACCGTCTCTACTTCACCGCCCAGCTGATTTCGGTCTCAGGGACGTGGATGCAGACGGTGGCCCAGTCCTGGCTGGTGCTCCGCCTCACCGGGAGCGGTGTCGATCTGGGGATTGTCGTTGGGTTGCAGTTCCTGCCGATGCTCTTGTTCGGGCCCGTGGGGGGCCTGGTGGCCGACCGGATGAACAAGCGGCGACTGTTGTATCTCACCCAGGCGGCCGGTGGCTTGCTGGCGTTGGTGCTCGGGGTCTTGGTGGTGAGCCACGAGGTGCAGCTGTGGCAGGTGTATCTGCTCGCCGCCCTCCTGGGCCTGGTCAACGTCTTCGACAACCCGGCGCGCCAGACCTTCATCATCGAGATGGTCGGTCGAGACGACCTTCCCAACGCCGTGAGCCTGAACACGGTGGTCATGAATGCCTCTCGGGTGGTGGGACCGGCCATCGGCGGTGTGGTGATCACCCTCGTCGGACTGGGTGTCTGTTTCTTCATCAACGCCGCCTCCTATATTGCCGTGATCATCGGGCTCTCGATGATGCGGTCCTCCGAACTGCACCCCACCGGAACGGTGGCCCGGGCCAGGGGTCAAATCCGCGACGGTTTCCGCTACGTCTGGCGCACCCCGAGCCTGCGCAACACCCTTCTGGCCGTAGCGGTGATCGGGATCTTCGCCTACAACTTCACGGTGACACTGGCTCTCCTGGCTAAGAACACGTTCCACGGGGGAGCAGGCACGTACTCCATCCTGACCGCCTGCATGGGCGCCGGCGCCGTCGTAGGTGGACTGCTGGCCGCCCATCGAGCCCGACCCACCCCGCGGCTCCTCCAAGTGCTGGCCTTGGTCTTCGGAGGCTTGCTTGCCGCGGTGGCCCTGTCCCCGACGCTGGCTATCGCCGCGGTGCTCATCGTGTTCATGGGGGCGGCCTCCATCGGGTTCATCGCCACGGCCAATGCCTCGCTCCAACTGAGTGCCGACCCGGCCATGCGGGGTCGGGTGATGGCGCTCTACGCCATGGCCTTTCTCGGCACCACACCGATCGGTGCCCCGCTTGTAGGAGCCATCGCCCAGTGGACCAGCCCACGGATCTCCCTACTCGTGGGAGCGATGGCCACCATCCTGTCGGCGGGCATCCTCATGTGGAGGCACCAGGCAGGGGTCCGGCGCACCAGCGTCGAGTCCGAGGCGGTCGACGAGAGTGCCGCACGGGCCTTCGAGCGGCGGGCCGTGATCGACGAGGAGTCGCGGGTGGCCTGAACCCTGCTTCCGAACGGATCCAAGTGCCGGGTCAGCTGAGTCAGGGTCGCCGAACCGGCGGGGGAGGGCGTGTTCGTTCACCTCTCACCGTGCGTGGAGGCACCGTGGAGTTGACGGATGGCTGAAGGGGGCGGTGGGGTATGTTGCGGGCGTGCGGTTTCAGGAAGGGCCTAGTTCCGGAGGGGAGGCCATGTCCGGAGTGCTGACGCTGGACGATGCCCTAGGGTCTGATGACCAGGGTTCATTGGCCGGGAGCAGCGAGTTGCCAGGCCGGGAACCGATCGGTCGGGGGCACCTGCTCTGGGCGTTGGTGACCTGCACGCTCGTGTGGATTCCGCTCTTTGTCCTGCGCGTTCAGGCACATCAGGCGAACGTCGACGACTTTCTATACGCCCAAATTTCGCGAACCATTAGCGACCATCACAATGTGATCAGGAGCTTCCTTCACACCGGTCAGACGGCACCGGTCGTCCCTACGTTGGCCGCGGTCGGCGCCCATACCGCCGGCCTGTATGGAGCCATGGTGGTCCAGCTTCCTATTCTCTTGTTGGCCGTGGCCGGGGCGTTCGTGTTGGCTCGCACCTGGATGAGTTCAACCGCTTCGATGGTCACTGCGCTGGCCGTGGGCCTCAATGTCGAGACCCTCGGCTACGCAGTCATGCTGCACTTCGCCGTGGCCTGCATGGCCGGCGTTCTGTGGGTATTTGCCGCCTACCTCCGGAGTGGAAGGTTTCGCACTTGGGGTTGGTCCATCGTGTTCGGCGTCGCTGTCGCCGCGCTGCTCCTCTCCCGTTCGGTGGCGCCGATCTACGTGGCACCGGCGGCGATCGCCATCGCCGTCGACCTCGTGTTGGATCTTCGGGCCAACGGCATGCGAAGCTTCGTCCCACCAGTGGTAGCCCTCGGCGTGATCGTGGTGTTGGCCGCTCCGTGGTGGCTGATTTCTGGACCCTCGGCGCTGCACTACCTGGTGAGTGCCGGCTATCAGTCATCGGGCGGTTATATCAGCCAGGGCGGAGCCCGCTTTAACCCCTCAGCGATGGTGAGCCGGGTCAAGAGCGAACTCTCCGAGGTGGGGTGGGGGGAGTCGTGGGCACTCGGTGTAGCCGTTGTGGTCGCTCTCGTAACCGCGGTCAGCCGGTGGAGCGAAATCCGAAGGATGCGGCTCGGACTGCTGGTCACCTTTGTGATCCTGTCCGTCCTGATCTTGATGACCAGCGCCAACCCAAGCACTGCGCTCGGACTTCCAATTCTGGCAGTGTCCATCGAAGCGTGTGCGGTGCCCATCTCGCTCCTGTCGTCGTACTGGCTCCGTGCGGTCGTACCGGCCGTCCTCGGAGTACTCGTGGTGGGAGCAGCCTTCCAGGCGGGTACGAAGCTCAACGTCTGGTGGCCGCCACCTCCCTATCGGAACGCCATCATCGAGGCAGGTGGTTCAAGCCGCACCAACTCCGACCTGATTACCGCCCAGGTGGCCCAGTACGTGGGATCCAAGCCCACCTTGGTTCTGAAGGGCGACCCGATTCTCAACGCGAACGGGTTGGCGTGGAATCTCGACCATCGGTCCCACCTCATCATCCCTCCTCTCGGATCTAGCGAGACGAGCTACGCCATAGCTCACCTACGGGAGGCCGATGCCATCGTGACCGGGGGAGCGCCGATCTCCTTCTACATTGGGTTGGATCAAACGAAAGTCGAAGAGGCGGCTGTCCGGTCTGGATTCACCGTGGTCAAGGTGTGGAAAGTTTCTCCGTCCAATAACGTCCTGGTGTGGGAACGACTCCCCAAGGGAAGCACGGTGGCTCCGGTGTATCCACCACCCACCACCACAGTGGTCTTCCCGGCGGCGGGGGGTCATGTCCCGACCTTCTCCTCTGGCTCGAGTCTTTTCGCGGCCCGCGCTTCGGATCCGGTCGGCATCCTGTCCGTGGGATTCGTCGTCAGCGGTTCGGGGATCCCAGCTCCAGAGGTCCTTAAGGCAAAGGCGACCCTGTTCGGCTGGATCGGAGCCTGGAACACCAGCGGGATCCCCGCAGGGAGCTATTCGATCTACAGCGTCGCCACCAGCGTCGACGGCGAGATCACGCGCAGCGCCTCGGTTCAGTTCACGATCGGCGGATGAGTGGCTCGGGGGGCGTCATGACGTCGGGGTGGGGGCAGCCTTGGTCTCCTTGGGTAGACCCAGGACCCGCTCACCGACGATGTTCCGCTGGATCTCGGCGGTACCTCCCCAGATGGTTTCCGACCGGCTGAAGAAGTACGAGGCCTGCAGGTCGCTCACCGGGTAGTCGTCACGGCCTCGCTTGACCCTCACGTCGACCACGTCGGTCGGGTCACCGGTCAGGATCTGGCCGCTGGGTCCGAGGATGTCAAGGGCCAACTCCATCACCCGCTGATGATGCTCGGACCAGAACATCTTGTTGCAGGCCCCGAGCGCGGCCATGTGGTGGGTACCGTGCAAGGCGTCGGTAAGGGACCGGTAGCCGTTGATCTGCATGATCTTGACGTTGGTCCACGCTGCCGCCAGGCGCTGCCGGATGAGAGGGTCGGAGCTGCGCCCGCTGTTCTGGGCCACGGCGATGATCTGGTCCAGCTCCCTCAGGAACCGGCGGTGCCCGGTGGTGGCCGAGGAACCCCGCTCGAACCCGAGTGTCGTCATGGCCACCTTCCATCCGTTGTTGATCCCTCCCACGACGTTCTCCTTGGGGCACCGGGCATTGGTGAAGAAGACCTCGTTGAACTCGGCGCTCCCATCGACCTGTTCGATGGGTCGGACATCGACACCGTCCTGCTTCATCGGCACGAGCAGGTACGAGATGCCGGCGTGCTTGGGGGCATCGGGATCGGTGCGGGCCAGGAGGAAGATGTAGTCGGCGTACTGGGCCTGGGTGGTCCACACCTTCTGGCCGTTGACGACCCACTCGTCGCCATCCAGCTCGGCGCGGGTCTTCAGCGATGCCAGGTCGCTGCCGGCGTCGGGCTCGGAGAATCCCTGGCACCAGGAGATGGTGCCGTTGAGGATGCCGGGGATGAACTGCTGTTTCTGCTCCTCAGAGGCCCATTGCAGGATGGTTGGACCGACGAGCGTGTCGCCGAAGAAGTCGGCCCGCAGCGGAGCCTCGGCCCGGGCGAACTCCTCGTTCAGGACGACCGACTCCATGAGCGTGAGTCCTTTGCCTCCGTACTCCTTGGGCCACGAGGCACAGATCCACCCGCCCTCGAAGAGCTTTGTCGTCCACTCCTCGTTGAAGGCCTTCTTCTCCTCTTTGGTCATGAAGAAGTCCGGAGTGCCCCATCCACTGGGCAGATTGTCGGCCAGCCACTGGCGGATCTCCGCACGGAACGGTTCGGTCTCAGGGGGATAGCTCAGGTCCATGATCCGAGAGTACCCCTCCCGACGCCGGCCAGTGCCCGTCCCTTCTCACCAAGGGGGTCCCCTGACCTGGACCAACGAGGTACACTGGAGGAGATAGCCGTGGGCAGCACGGAGGCAGATTCCCACCGAGGAGGTGTGGCCGATGAAACGGGGAGAACCCCCCAGTAGGACGGAAGATCTGCCACACACTCCCGCCTGCGCCCGGTAGGGCTCTAGTGACGCCGTCGCGGCGTCCCTCGACTGTTGCCAGGAGCCAGACGCCGAGGATGTGGACCTTCCGTTCGTACCCTTTCGACTGTTTCCATTGCGGCTGATCGGTCCCTGCATGCGCCCTCCGGGGTGGAGCGGGGACACCGGTTCCGATCGGGGACAGGACCTCATCAGATGCGAGGTACACCCATGGCCCGACTCTTCCAGCGGTGGCCGTCACCGCCCACCCGAAGCCCCAGCGAACTTCCCGACCACGGCGCCGGTTCCGGGGCCACCCACAGACACCTTCCCCACACCCAGGCCGGGCGGACGCGAATCCGCCAACGGAATCAGCGGCTCCTGGCCAATCGGGCCGTGCGCGACTCCATCGTCTCGCTGGCTGGCGTGGTCGGCCGCCCCGTCCGCAATCAGAGCGGTGCCGAGATCGGTCGACTGGTGGACGTCGTGTGCCGCTGGTCCGGCGACGAGACCTATCCTCCCGTCACCGGACTGGTCGTCCGGGTGGGACACCGGCTCGCATTCGTCGGCGCCTCGGCCATCGACACCATCGAGCACACGCAGGTGCTGCTGCAGAGCGCTCGGCTCGACCTGGTCGACTTCGCCCCACGCCCCGGCGAAGTCACGCTGGCCGAACAGGTCCTCGACCACCAGCTAGTGGACGTCGACGGCGTCCAGGTCATCCGGGCCGCCGACCTCTATCTGGCCCCGGTACTGGGGCGGTTCAGCCTGGTGGGAGTGGACGTCTCGGTGCAGAGCTTGCTACGCCGGCTGGGTCCGGCTCGATGGCGGCCCACGCCCACGCCAGAACGCGTGATCGACTGGGGGGCCATCCAGCCGTTCGGGGAGACCGAGCAGGGGGCCGCCCCTGAGGTCCGACTGCGCACGACCAACGAAGGGCTCGAGCGGCTCCGACCCGGTGAACTCGCCGACCTACTCGAGGACCTGATGCGTCCGGAGCGCCAGAAACTGCTCGACTCGCTCACCCCCGAGGAGGCAGCCGACGCCTTGGAGGAGATGGACCCCGAGGAGCTGGCTTCGCTCCTCCGAGAAGCGGAGCCGGCCCGTGCCGCCGAGTTGCTCGACGCCATGGAGCCCGATGAAGCGGTCGACGCCCTCCGTGATCTCAACAGCGACGAGCGCAGCGAGGTCATGGCCGCCATGCCGGCGCACAAGGTCACCGACCTGATGCGACTGCTCGGCTATCCCGAAAACGAGGCGGGCGGCTTCATGACCACCGCCTTCCTGACCGCCCCGACCGCCGAGACGGTGTCGTCGCTCGCCGGGCGGTTGGCCGTGCACGAGGACTGTCCCGAGGAGCTCGACGCCGTAGCTCTGGTGGACGCGGAGGGGCGCATGGTCTGGGATCTTCCGCTGCTCCAGCTCCTGATCAACCCGGGCGGTACCGTGCTCGCCGACCTGGTGGGGGAGGCCGAGCCGGTGACCGTGGGCATCCACGCCCACGTGGACGAGGTGGCCGAACGTCTCATCGACGCCCGCCGCATGTCGGTGGTGGTGGTGGACGACGACGGCCGGCCAGTGGGTCGGATCCTGGCGGACGATGTCATCGACGCCCTGCTACCCGAGCGTGGTCGCCTCCACTTCCCGAGGCTGCTGCAGTAGGCCCGGACTCCGGCGTCATCGGTGATTCCCATGAGTAGCGCTACGAACCGGAGCGGTCGGTGAAGGTGCTGGCCCGGCTGCGATTCCGCAGCTTCTTCATCTATCTGGCCGCCGCCGGCCCCGGCCTCATCGCGGCCAACGCCGGCAACGACGCGGGCGGTGTGGCCACCTACGCGTCGGCGGGAGCACAGTTCGGCTACAAGCCGCTCTTCTTCATGGTGCTGGTCACGGTGGGCTACGTCTGCGTGCAGGAGATGGTGGCCCGCCTGGCCGCCCACACCGGCAAGGGTCTGGCCGCCCTCATCCGCGAGCAGTTCTCACTCCGCCTCTCGGCCTTCGCCGTGCTCGCCTTCGCCATCGCCAACGTGGGCCTGGTGGTCACCGAGTTCGCCGGCATCGGGGCCGCCTTCGAGCTCTTCGGGGTGTCTCGCTACCTGTCGGTCCCGATCGCGGCCGTCGCCATCTGGATGCTGGTCATCCTGGGCTCGTACCGGTACGCCGAGCGGGTCTTTCTGCTGCTGACGTTGGCCTTCATCACCTACCCGCTGGCCATGATCCTCGGTCACCCCAACTGGAAGGAAGTGGCGGTCAACACCTTCATCCCCCATGTGATCGGCTCGAAGGCCTTCCTGCTGGTGGCGGTGGCCCTGATCGGCACCACCATCACCCCCTACATCCAGCTCTACACGGCCGGTGCCGTGGTCGACCGGGGCATCGGGCCCGAGGAGTACAAGTACGAGCGGGTGGACGCGGTAAGTGGGGCAATCGTGTCGGACCTCGTCTCCATGTCCATCATCATCGCCACCGCCGCCGTGCTCGGGGGCACCGGGGCCCTGAGTTCGGCCGCCCAGGCGGCCAAGGCCCTGCAGCCCCTGGCCGGGCACTGGGCCGAGACGCTGTTCGGCATCGGTCTGCTCGGTGCCTCGGCCCTCGCGGCGGCGGTCGTCCCCCTTTCGACCTCCTATGCCGTGGCCGAGTCGGTGGGAGTCGAACGGTCGGTGTCCAAGAGCTTTCGCCAGGCTCCGCTGTTCCTCGGGCTGTTCACCGCCCAGATCATCGTCGGGGCCGGGGTCGTGCTGATCCCCGGCAACCTGTTCCTCCTCATCATCAACACCCAGGTCCTGGAGGGTGTGGTCACCCCCATCACCCTGGTGTTCGTGCTGATCCTGGCCAACCGCCGCGCCCTGCTCGGGGCCGCAGCCAACGGCAAGCTGGCTCGCACCGTGGGGTTGATCACCGTCATCGTGGTGGGGGCGTTCGCCACGTTCCTCGTGGGGGTCACCATTCTCGGCTGGGCCGGAGTCCCCCTGTGACCCCCGAGCGGAAGGGCCTGCAGGTCAGGGCCGTTGCCACTGCTTACCGGCGGGTCAGTTTGCGCCGAAGTACCTGGTTGGGAGAGTATTTGGCTTCTATGTGCCTGCCCGCTGCGGATGTCCATGCCTAGCTTCGGGCTCAAAAGGCACAAGATCAAGGGTCCCAAGTATCCACCGCCCACCCCGGAACGAATCGCCCCCCGGCCCCCGGCCCCCGGAGGATTGCGGATCGCCTTCCTCGTCTATCGGGGCAACCCGCGCTGCGGTGGCCAGGGCGTCTACACGCGCCACCTGACCCGTGAACTGACGGAATTGGGCCACTCGGTCGAAGTGTTCGCCGGCCAGCCCTGGCCCGAGGTCGACGAAGGGGTTGGCTTCACCCCGGTACCGAGCCTCGACCTCTACCGTGACCCGGATCCCTTCCGGGTGCCCCGGCCCCGGGAGTTCCGAAACTCCTACCCCACGTCGGTGGCCGCTCTGGAGTTCGGGGTGATGTGCACGGCCGGCTTTCCCGAGCCGTGGACGTTCAGCATCCGGGCCCGCCGACTCCTGGCCGCCCGTCGCCACGAATTCGACCTGATCCACGACAACCAGTGCCTGGGCAACGGGATCCTGGGGATGATCGATGACGGCTGGCCGCTGCTGACCACGTTGCATCACCCGATCACCGTCGATCGGCAGCTGGCCCTGAGCCATGCCACCAACCCCTGGCAGCAGTTCACCCAGCGGCGCTGGTTCGGCTTTCTGCGGATGCAGGTCAAGGTGGCCCGGGCCCTTCCCCGGGTGGTCACGGTGTCCGAGTCCTCGAAGGTGGACATCGCGGCCCAGATGGGAGTCGAGCTGGATCGGATGACCGTCGTCCCGGTCGGAGTCGACCACACCGTGTACCGGCCCCAAGCCGACGTCGAACCTGTCCCCGGGCGAATCATGGTCACCTCCTCGTCCGACGTCCCCATGAAGGGGCTGGTGCCCCTACTCGAGGCCGGCGGCCAAGCTGCGGACCGAACGGGACATCGAGCTCGTGGTCATCGGCAACCCGCGTCCCGACGGACGGGTGGCCAAGGCCATCGAGCGTCTCGACCTGGCGCCGATAGTGCGCTGTGTGTCCGGAATCACCGATGCCGAGCTGGCTCGCAACTACGCGCAGGCCGAGGTGGCCGTGGTGCCCTCCTTGTACGAGGGGTTCTCCCTCCCGGCCATCGAAGCCATGGCCTGTGGCGTGCCCCTGGTGGCCACCACCGGTGGCGCCCTTCCCGAAGTGGTGGGTACCGACGGTGTCACCGGACTGTTGGTGGCCCCCGACGACCCCGGCGCCCTGGCCGCGGCCATCGGGCGCCTGCTGGACGATGCCGAGCTGCGACGTCGCCTGGGGGCGGCGGGACGTGAGCGGGTGCTCGGCCGTTTCACCTGGCAGGTCACCGCAGCAGGCACCGCCGCCGAATACCGTGCCCTACTCGACGATGTTGCATCGACGCGCCAGGCCGGTGCGCGCTGACATGAACGACCCATGGAGACTGCACCATGCTGACCGTTGACTATGCCCGGCTGGGGGTGCATCCCGGTGACCGTCTGCTCGACCTCGGGTGCGGTTTCGGGCGGCACGCCTATCAGGCCGCCCGCCTGGGTGCCGAGGTGGTGGCCTTCGATGCCGGTGCCGACGAGGTGCGCAACGTGCTGGACACCTTCGGGGCCATGGTCGTCGAGGGCGACCTCGCCCCCGATACGGCCCGGGTGGGAGCGGTCCAGGGAAACGCCCTGACCCTGCCCTTCGCCGACGCCTCGTTCGACCGGGTCATCGCCTCCGAGGTCTTGGAGCACATACCCGACGACGAGCAGGCCATGGCCGAGCTCTCCCGGGTCCTCCGCCCGGGCGGGACCATGGCCGTCACCGTTCCCCGGTGCGGGCCGGAGTTCGTGAACTGGGCGCTCTCCGATGAGTACCACAACGTCCCCGGTGGCCATGTCCGCATCTACCGGGAGAGCCAACTGAAGGGCCGCCTGGAGTCCACCGGCCTGCGGGCCACCGACCGCCACCACGCCCACGGCCTCCACGCCCCCTACTGGTGGCTGCGTTGCCTGGTCGGACCGACCAACGACACGCACCCGGCCGTCTCCACCTACCACCGGTTGCTGGTATGGGACATCGAGAAGGCGCCCAAGGTGACCCGTTACGCCGACAAGGTGCTCAATCCGCTCGTCGGCAAGAGCCTGGTGGTCTATCTCGAGAAGCCCACGGAACTGGAGTTGGCGGCCACCCCGGTCGAGCCGACGCCGACGCGCGCGGCCGGCCGAGACCATCGGAGACAACCGGGCCGAAGGCGGCGGAGCCGGCGGCGGGCAGGAGGCCGTGGCATGAGGTCGCTGCCCGAGATCCCCGGCGTCATCAGTGCCGCGCAGGTCCAGGCCACCGCCCGGTCGATCGTGTCCCTGCAGCGCCGGGACGGGATGATCGAGTGGTTCCCGGGCGGGCACTGTGACCCGTGGAACCACGTCGAGGCGGCCATGGCCCTCACCGTGGCCGGGATGGACGACGAGGCGGACCGCGCCTATCAGTGGCTGGTCGACAACCAGCTCCCCGACGGCAGCTGGTTCAACTACTACCTGGCCACCGGCATCGAAGATGCCCGGCTCGACACCAACGTGTGCGCCTACCTGGCCACTGGCGCGTGGCACCGATTCGTGTCCACCGGTGATCTCGGTGGCCTGGAACAGCTGTGGCCCGCCGTCGAGGCCGGTGTGGACTTTGTGTTGCGCTGGCAGCGCCCGGACGGCTCGATCCACTGGTCGCTCGACCCGTCCGGGTTCCTGGAGGAGTACGCCCTACTCACCGGCTCCTCGTCGATCTACCACAGCCTGCGCTGCGCGGTGGCCTGTGCGGAGCGTCTCGGTCACGAGCGGCCGGACTGGGAGCTGGCCGCCGGTCGCCTGGCGCACGCCGTGGCCCACCTGCCCGAGGCCTTCGCCCCCAAGGAGGAGTTCGCCATGGACTGGTACTACCCGGTCCTCGGGGGGGCTTTGACCGGCGAGGCGGCGCACCGGCGCATGGAGGAGCACTGGTCGAAGTTCGTGATGGAGGGACGAGGGGTCCGCTGCGTGTCCACCGGCGAATGGGTCACAGCGGCTGAGACGGCCGAGTGCGTCCTGGCCCTTGACGTGCTCGGAGCCGATGACGCCGCCCTCGAGCTGCTCACCTGGGCCCAGGCGCTGCGCAATGAGGACGGCTCCTACTGGACCGGCATGGTCTATCCCGAGGAAGCCACCTATCCGCCCCTCGAGCGCTCGTCCTACACGGCCGGTGCCATGATCCTGGCCACGGACGCCCTCAGCCGGACGACACCGGCTTCGGGCATCTTCCGTGGCGAGGGCCTGCCCAGCCATCTCGACCTCACCGAGCCCGCCCCCGATTCGCCGGTAGAGCCCGCGGTCCGGGCCCCAGGAGGCCCGGCCGGACTCTGAGCCCGCTCGCCGGCCCGTGGTGCAGGAGGCCCGGGGCCGACGCGGCACGGTCAGACTCGACGGAGGACCCGCAAGGACCCGCACTCGCCATCCTCGACGAACTCCCCGGAGTCGAGTGCGGCCCGCCAGATGTCGTAGGGCGGCCGGCCGCCGTCCGCCGGGTCGGGAAAGACGTCATGGATGGCCAACCAGCCGTCCATGACCACCCGGGGGGCCCACCCCCGAAAGTCGGCCCATGCCGGCTCTACGCCGTGGCCGCCGTCGATGAAGCAGAAGGCCAGGGGCGTCGACCAGTGGGAGGACACCGTGGGCGAGTCCCCGACCAGGCCGATCACCGAGGACTCCAGATCGGCCTCCATGACCGTGCGACGCCAGTGGGGGAGCGTGTCGATGCGCCCCGGTGCTCGGATCGACCAGGGAGTGGTCGTGATGCTCCCATCCGGCCTGGTTCTCCTCCGAGCCGTGGTGGTGGTCGAGGCTGAAGAGCACGGCGCCGGTCTCCTCCGCCGCCGCCCCCAGGTAGACGGTCGACTTGCCGCACCACGCCCCGACCTCGACGAACGTGGCCTCCTCGAAGGAGGCCCCGGCCCTGAGGGCGGCCAGGTACAGCGCTTCGCCCTCGTCGTCGGGCATGAATCCGGTGGCCCCCCTGGCCACGGAGAACAGCGTCTGACGTCGGCAGCGACCGCTGGTCCCTGACGGTCCCGGACAGTGGTTGGGTGGGCACATCCATGCCCAGATGCTGCCACGTCGGCGCTCTGAGCGACACTTTGGACACGCTCCGTAGTCGATCGGTCCCGCTCCGGCTGAACCACGGATCGTGCGCAGAATCTCCCTTTCCCTCGTGGCCCCGTGCACGTACCATGACTCGTGCGGCGACGGGATACTGCAGGGGGAGCGCCCATGGGCTCGATCGAAAAGAAGCGGATCGGCATCCTGGTGGTGGCGTATAACGCCTCATCCACCTTGGCCAAAGTGCTCGACCGGATACCGGCGGAGATCGCCGGGGACATCGAAGAGGTGATCGTCAGCGACGATCACAGCGATGACTCCACCTATCTGGTGGGCCTCGGCTATCAGCAGATCTCCGACCTGCCCATCACCCTGATCCGCCATCCCGCCAACCTGGGCTACGGCGGCAACCAGAAGGCCGGCTACGACCTGGCCATCGAGCACGGGCTGGACATCGTGGTGATGCTGCACGGCGACGGCCAGTACGCCCCCGAGTCGCTCCCGGACATGGTCGCCCCCCTGTTGGCCGGCGAGGCCGACGCCGTCTTCGGCTCCCGGATCATGATCAAGGGCGCCGCCCGCAAGGGCGGCATGCCGATGTACAAGTTCGTGGGCAACCGGGTCCTGTCCCGGTTCGAGAACGCCGCCCTTGGACCGACCTCACCGAGTTCCACTCCGGCTACCGCGCCTACTCGGTCGACGCGCTGAAGCAGATCCCCTTCGAACGCAATTCGGACGGCTTCAACTTCGACACCCAGATCATCATCCAGCTGCACGACGCCGGCATGCGCATCGCCGAGGTTCCCATCCCCACCTACTACGGCGACGAGATCTGCTACGTCGACGGTATGGGCTATGCCGCCGACGTCACCAAGGACGTCGTCGCGTACCGGCTGCAGAAGGCCGGATTCGGCGACGGCAGCCGCATCGCCCTGAATGAGGAATACCAGCTGAAGCCCAGTGAGGACAGCTCCCACGGCCGGATCTCGACCCGCCTCCGGTCCCGACCACCCTGAAAGGTGCTTGACCTCGGCTGCTCGGGCGGTCAGCTCTCGGAGCGGCTGGAGGACATGGGTCACCAGGTCACCGGCATCGACATCTTCGAGATCACCGGGGTGAGGGATCGGACCACCGCCTTCTTCCGGCCGATCTCAGCGACGGCATCCCACTCGAGGTCGGGGACCGGGTTCGACGTGGTCCTGGCGGCCGACGTCCTGGAGCATCTGGTCAACCCCGGAGCGCTCATGTCCGAGGTCCAGCGGGTGCTGGCCCCCGACGGCGTGGCCATCTTCTGCGTCCCGAACATCGCCCACTGGTATCCGAGGACGCGCTCGGCGTTGGGCATGTTCGACTACGACCAGCGGGGCATCCTTGACTCCACCCACCTTCGCTTCTTCACCCGACGCAGCATCCGCAAGCTCGTCGAGCGCCAAGGCTTCACAGTGCGCCGGATCGAATCGGTCGGCCTGCCGCTCGATGCCCTGGGGGTGGAGGGGACGAAGGCCCGGGCCATGCGGCTGTTGGACAGCGTCCTCGTGAACCTCTGGCCCACCATGTTCGGGTACCAGTTCATCGTGGAGGCCGTACCCAATCACCAATGACCCCTGACCTGGCCACGGCGTGCTCGAGCCGCGGACCAGGCCGACCAGGGTGTAGACGGCGAACCCGGCCAGGAGGACGCCCCCGCCTTTGCGGATCTTCTCCAACGGCAACACCCGGAGCAGCGCGCGTCCACCGAACGCCCCGATCGCGGCAACCGAGGCCAACGCCGCGAAGGCGCCGATGAACACCGCCAACGGCTCATGGTATTTGGCAGCCAGATTGGCCGTCAGAATCTGGGTGAGGTCGCCGAACTCGCCGATGAAGATGACGAGAAATGCCGCGCCCGCCGTCCGCAGTCCGCGGCGGGCTGAGTCGGCTTCCTCCTCGCCCTCCTTCTCCTCCTCCGACTCGGGGACGAAGAGCAGGTAGGCCGCTCCGGCGGCGAAGAGCACGGCGGTGACGCCCTCGATCCACCTGTGGGGGAGGAGCTGGAGCAGCTGGCCGACGGCCACAGCGATGGTCGCGTGCACGGCAAAGGCCAAGGTGGCCCCCAACCACACCAGGATGGGCCGGTAGCGGCTGCCCATGATCAGCGTGGCGATCATGGTCTTGTCGGGGAGCTCCGCCACGAAGATGATGGCGAACACGGTGACGATCACGCTGAGCTGCACGACGTCAGGTTAGGGACTTCTCGTGTCTGCCGGTGACTGGTCCTCTGGGACGGTGGCTCGAAGCCACCGTCCCTCGCCGCACCGGGCACCGGGGACTCGGGAGGCCAGGTCCGCTGGGGCAGGAAGGCATGCGCCCTACACCGGTGATCCGGCCCCTCACTCCGTCGGCCTCGTTCGGACTACGGAGCACATCAGCAGCGCTTCGACTCCTGCAGCCGGCGTCGTGTCGGCACCAGGCGGATGATCTCCTCCGGCAACTCCCTTCCGTTCTCGCATCGCACGTCGCCCCCTCGGCGAACGGGACGGCGCGGCAGGTCGGTACCGTGCTGGTCACGCGGGGACCATGCCGACAGCTCCCGCCGAGAGTGACCAGGGTCGGCGACCGCGACGTCTCCCGCCCACTGTGCCCCACCCGATCCTCTCCGTCCGAGCGCCGGGCATTCGGCCGAGCGGGCCAGCGCCACCCCCAATGCCCCTGCGGGCGGTGTGCCTGGTCAGATGGGAGGAAGGCCCAGCGCGTCGGTCAGCGTGGCCGCCAGGCCCGCTCCCTCGCGCTGGCCGAAGGCCACGTTGACGGCCAACCGCTCGAGAATCTGCTCCACCGTCTTCCCTCCGGCCGGGAGCGGGTGCGCCTTCACGAAGGCGGTCACCTCTGCAGCCAACTCGGGGGGTTGCACAGCACTCGCACGCCGTCGAGCATGCGCGGAAGGATGTTGGACGGGAATCTCGCCACCAGGACATCCCACTCCCCGGTGATCCGCTCCCAGGCCGCCGGCCCGGTGGTGCGGTTGGCCACGAGGGACTGGAGCACGAACGGGGCGTTCTGGGTGCGCACCTCGGTGAGGGCGAGATCGAAGGTGCGGGTGGCCAGCACGGGATCGGAGAAGGCGGCCAGGGCATAGAGGTAGCGGATCTCCTCCTGGGGGTTGGAGGGTGCCCGGTAACGGGCCAGGAAGGCCTCGAACGCAGCCGGTCCTCCGTCCGAGGCGACGATCTCGAGCACCGCCGACTCGGTGTCGGGATGCAGGGGGACGGTGCCGACCTGACCGAACCGCCGGACCGCCTCGGCCTTGACGGCGGCGTCGGCACCGATGGTGCCGAGGGTGCGCAGCACGCCCGAGCGCAGGGACGGGGTCCGCTCGCCGTCATCGTCCCTCGGATCCCACCCGAGGTCCTGAGCCAGGGGCCCGAGCAGGGTGCGCACGGCCAGGGCCAGCACCGGCCGATCGGTCTCGGGCACGATCCGGTCGAACAGCCCGAGCGCCCCGAGGACCACGGACCACACACTCGGGTCCCCTTCGGCCGAAGTCACGAGCGCGGCGGCCACGGCGAGCAGATCGGCCAGGGGGGCCTGACCCGAGAGCGCGGCGGCCCACGAGTCCGACACCAGGTTGTAGCGCTCGAGGGGGGCCAGATCGCCGAGCCGGTCGGCCAGGTGCCTGACCATGACCGTGGGGTACGACACCCGGTAGTAGCCCGAGCCACCGGCGTTCACCACCAGGCCACCGGGGCCGACCTCGGCGGTGGCGACGCCGTCCAGGAGGATGGGCAGCGGGTCGTAGTCCCCCTGGTCCACCGGACGGGTGAGCACCGGCACCTGCCAGTCCGATCCGATGGCCCCACCGGGATCGCCCCGGTACGAGAACGGGGTCTGGGTCAGGGACCCGTTCTCACCCACGTGGACGAGTGGGTAGCCGCCCTGATTGATCCAGGTGTCCATGATGGTGCGCACGGCCCGACCACTGGACCGCTCGAGGGCATCCCACAGGTCGGCGGTCTCGGTGTTCCCGTGGCTGTGGGTGGTGAGGTAGTCGTTGATGCCCTCGCGGAACACATCGGGCCCGATGAACTGCTCCAGCATGCGGAGCACGCTCCCGCCCTTCTGATAGGTGAGGACGTCGAACATCCCCTGGGCCTCCTCGGGCCGTCCCACGTGGAACTCGACCGGCCGGGTGGCATGGAGGCCATCGACAGCCATGGCCGCCTCCCGTTCCACTCCGAAGCTGACCCACCGCTGCCACTCGGGTCGGAAGGCGTCGACGGCCAGCACCTCCATGAAGGTGGCGAACGCCTCGTTGAGCCAGATGCCGTTCCACCACTTCATGGTGACGAGGTCCCCGAACCACATGTGGGCGATCTCATGGCAGATCACATCGGCCACCCGCTCCAGCTCCACCCGCGCGGCCTGGGCGGGATCGACCAGCAGGGCCGATTCGCGGAAGGTCACGCACCCCAGGTTCTCCATGGCCCCGAAGGCGAAGTCGGGGATGGCCACCAGGTCGAGCTTGTCCGACGGATAGGGGATGCCGAAGTACTCCGAGAAGTAGGTGAGGGCGTGGGCCCCCACGGTGAGGGCGAACTGGGTCAGGTGCCCCTTGCCCGGGGGGTGGACGATGCGGAGGGGGACGCCGTTGACGTGGATGGGTTCGGTGGCCTCCAGGGGACCGACGATGAAGGCCACCAGGTAGGTGGACATCACCATGGTGGGGGCGAACCGCACCCTCCGCCTGCCGTCGGCCTCGACGCTCTCGTCGACCACCGACCCGTTGGAGTAGGCGGCCAGGGCGTCGTCCACCACCAGGGTCACCTCGAAGGTGGCCTTCAGCTCGGGCTCGTCCCAGCACGGGAAGGCCCTCCGGGCGTCGGTTGACTCCATCTGGGTGGTGGCGATGATGTGCTCGGCACCTGAGTCGTCGGTGAAGGTGGAGCGGTAGAACCCGTGGAGCTTGTCGTTGAGGATGCCGCTGAAGCCCAGGTGCAGGGTGGCGGGCCCCGGGGCCAGGGGCTCGGCGAAGGTCAGGGTGGCCCGCTCCTCGTCGGGATCGAGGCCGATGGCGACGGGGACGAGGGCGTACCCGGCATCGGGGTCGGCGTCGTTGAGCTCGGCGAAGGTGATCTCCAGCTCCGCGGCGTTGAGGGTGATCGTGGACGTCGGGACGTTTACCGTGATGTCGATCTCGACATCGCCGACGAAGGTGGCGGCGGGCAGGTCCGGAGTCAGGACGAGACGGTAGGCGTGGGGCCGGACCGTGGTGGGCAGGCGGTAGCCGGGGACGTCGTCGGCCGTGGGGGCCGAGGTGCTTGTCGAAGCGCTCATGTGGGGCAGGCTACCGTCGCACTGTGCAGCCCGACGCTCGATCCGACCAATTCCGAACCCACCGCCGACAGCGGCCCCGAACCGGTGGTGTCGGCCCCCGCCCCCGCCTGGATGTGGTCGCGGTGGGCAACGCCCTGGTGGACGTGCTGGGCAGTGCCACCGATCAGGACCTGGAGGGCCTGGACCTGGTCAAGGGGACCATGGTCATCGTGGACCACGAGCGTTCCGAATCCATCTACGCCACGATGGGGCCCACCACGGAGGCCTCGGGGGGCTCGGCGGCCAACACCATGGCTGGTGTCGCCGCGCTCGGGGGCAGGGCCGCCTACCTGGCCCGGGTGGCCGACGACCAGTGGGGCCAGGTCTTCACCCACGACATCCGCTCCATCGGCGTGGCCTTCGACCCCAAGCCCACGCCGTTCGTCCCCGGCCAGGCCGTGACCGGCCACTGCCTGGTGCTCATGACCGAGGACGCCGAGCGGACCATGGCCACCCACCTGGGCGTGTCGGGAGACTTCGGTCTGAACGACCTCCATGACGACCACCTGACCTCGGCTCAGGTGGTCTACCTCAAGGGATACCTGTGGGAGCAGCCCTCGGCCAAGGCGGCCATGCGCCAGGCCATCGACACGGCCCACGCCAACGACGCCGCAGTGGCGCTCACCGTTTCGGACCCCTTCTGCGTGCAGCACCACAAGGCCGAGTTCCTCGAGCTGCTCAACGGCGACCTCGAGATGCTGTTCGCCAACGAGGACGAGGTCACCATGCTGTTCGGCTCGCCCACCTTCGACGCCGCCGTGGAGGCTGTGAGCGAGACCGGGGTGCTGGCTGTCCTGACCCGGGGGGCCGCCGGCTGTGTGGTGGTGACCGCATCTGGCCCTGTCGCCGTGGCCGCCGCGCCGGTGGACAAGGTGGTCGACACCACTGGGGCCGGTGACCTGTTCGCCGCCGGCTTTCTCTACGGCATCACCAATGGACTCTCCCCCGAAGACTCGGCTCGGCTGGGCGGGGTGTGCGCGGCCGAGGTCATCTCCCATGTGGGAGCCCGGCCCCTGGCCGACCTGCGGGCCCTGGCCGTCGAAGCCGGCCTGTTCGGGTAGGACGGGCCCGGAGGCCCCGCTCAGGCGGGTGTCTCGGGGCTGGGTCGGAATTTGAAGGGAAGGTCGCCCATCCGAACCAGTACGGAAGCCACCGAACGGCCCAGGGGGGCCAGGGCCCCATCGAGGCTCTCCGGCTCGTCGAGGATGGTCTCGTCGAGCTGGCAGGAGCCCTCATAGGAGACCTCGATGGCGCACTCGGCCTCGTGCTGGCCCTCGACGAGTAGCTGCTCGACCGTGGTCGAGCCCCGGAGCAGTGGATCGTCTCCCAATACGTCCAGATGATCGGGGAGCACCCCGAGCAGGGGGCCGACATCGGGGAGGCCGTCGAGGCCCTGGACCCGGAAGGCGATCTCCACCAGTACCTCGGGAAGCTCGTCGGGCTCCTCGCCGATGGCCCAGCTGCGGTAGGAGGTCTGGCTCCAGGTGGGCCAGTCGAAGCTTGTGTCCACCCGGATCCTGGCCGGTCGCCGCTCCCCGGGCAGGCTGTAGGAGGTCTCGAAGCTCACATCACCCAGGAACACGTCGATCTGGAACCGCTCCTCGACCGCCTGACGCTCCAGCAGGGCGGCTTCGAAGGCGCGCCGGTGGGAGGTGACGAGTTGGGTGAAGACGTGGTCCAACATGGCGGAGCAGAGGCTACCGTTCTTCCATGCCCGACTCTGCCGACGCGCTACGGCCGTCCCCCTGGCTGGAGCGGCGGGTCATCGCCTATGCCCACCAGGGCGGTGCCTGGGAGGCCCCGAGTTCGACGCTGCACGCCGTTGCCGCTGCCCTCGGGGCCGGGGCCACCGGGATCGAGCTGGATGTCCACGCCACGGCCGACGGCCGCCTGGTGGTCGGCCACGACCCCACCGTCGATCGCACCACTGACCATGCCGGGGCCATCGCCGACATGGACTACGCCGAGCTGGTCACTCTGGACAACGCCTATTGGTGGGCCCCGGGGGCCGATGTCTCGCCGGGGCTCGACGACGACCAGTATCCGTTCCGGGGCCTCGCCCCCCAGGACCACCGCTATGGCATCGCCCTGCTGGAGGAGGTCCTGGAGGAGTTTCCCGGAGTGGTGCTCAATCTCGACATCAAACAGACCGCCCCGGTGGTGGCGCCCTACGAGGAGGCCCTGGCGGTCCTCCTCCGTCGATTCGGCCGGACCGACGACGTGATCGTCGCCTCGTTCCTCGACTCGGCCACCGACGCCTTCTCGACGTTTGCCCCGGAGATCCCGACCTCGGCGGGCACTGCGGCGGTCGCCGGCTTCTACCAGGCGGTCCAGGCCGGTGAGGTCCCTGGCCCGCTCCGGCACGTGGCGCTACAGGTGCCCGCCCGGTTCGGGGAGATGACCCTGGTCGACCGACGCTTCGTCGAGGTCGCCCACCAGCAGGGTCTGGCCGTCCACGTGTGGACCATCGAGGAGGAGTCCGAGATGCGTCAGCTCGTCGAACTCGGGGTGGACGGCATCATCACCGACCGACCGACCGCCCTCGTCGGTGTGCTCGACGAGCTCGGGCGTGCGTGGCAGCCCCCGGCGTGACGAAGGGAAGGCGAGGCTCGGCCCCCCCGATGCGGACGATCCCCGGTCCCCGGGACCGACCACGGCCGGCGGGAGGGCACGGGGGAGCGCGACGTGAGGACTCAGCGGTGGGCGGTTGGAAGGACCGGACGGCGACCCGTGGGGCCACCGGGGGGTCGTCAGCCTCGGCCGCAGTTCGGCTTCTTGCCGTGGTTGGCCTTCTTCTTGGCCCGGAGCTTGCGCTTGTTGGTTCGTTTCGACACAGTTCGGAAATGCTAGTCGTTGGAGGCGAGGGGCACCTACCGGGGCTACCGGGGCCCCTTGGCGGGGGGCTGTCCCCCCGGCGGAACGGTCCGGTCCGATGACCTGGTTGCTGCGAGAGGGTGACGTGCTGGCCGCCGCCGAGGTGGCTGAGACCTTTGCCCAACGCTCCCGGGGGCTACTCGGGAAGTCGAGCTACGAGGGGGCCATGGTCCTGCCTCGCACCCGGTCGGTCCACACCTTCGGGATGCGGTTCACCATCGACGTGGCCGTGTGCGACAAGGAGCTCACCGTGCTCGGTGTGACCAGACTGCGCCCGTACCGCATGACCTTCCCCCGACGGGGTGGTCGTTCGGTCATCGAGGCCCAGGCCGGGGCGTTCGAGCGGTGGGGACTGCGGGTCGGGGACCATCTGGAGCTCCGGGGATGACCGGATCGGGGGTCGGTGGGCCCGACGATCCGGCCGTCGATCCCGACGTTGCCGAGGAGCTCGAGTTCTGGACGGGTCCGGAGGACGAGGCCGACGACGCCGGGCCCGAGGAGCACCCGTCTCCCGACGCGGTCACCCCGGACTCGTCCCCCTCCGCCCGGTCGGGATCGCTGGTGGTGGTGGGGACCCCCATCGGCAACCTCGGTGACCTCTCACCCCGGGCCGTCACCGCATTGGCCACGGCCGACACCATCTACTGCGAGGACACCAGGCACTCCCGCAAGCTACTGACCCACGCCGGGATCACCGGGGTCACGCTGAAGTCCCTGCACCAGCACAACGAGGACCACCGGACCGCCGAGGTGGTGGCGTCGATCGAGCGCGGCGGAACGGTGGCCCTGGTCACCGATGCCGGCATGCCCGGGGTCTCCGACCCCGGATCCCAGGTGGTGCGGGCGGTGGCCGAGGCCGGGTTGGTGGTCAGCGTGGTGCCGGGCCCGTCGGCGGTCCTCGCCGCGCTGGTCGGCAGTGGGCTGGCCACCGACCGCTTCTGCTTCGAGGGGTTCTTGCCTCGGTCGGGAAAAGAACGCCGGGTGGCGTTGGCTCGGGTGGGCGAGGAGCAGCGCACCACGGTCCTGTTCGAAGCGCCGAGCCGGGTGGCGGGGACGTTGAGTGATCTGGTGGAGTCCTGTGGGACTTCCCGACGGGTGGCCCTGGCTCGCGAACTGACCAAACTCCATGAGGAATTCCGGCGGGGACCGTTGGGGGAGGTGGCGGCCTGGGCCGCCGAAGAGCCCGTGCGCGGGGAGGTGGTCCTCGTCGTGGAAGGAGCACCGCCGGAGGAAGCGGCGGTCGCCGGGGATGACGTACTCCTGGCCGCCCTGGCCGAGCGGCGGGCGGCGGGGGAGCGGACCCGGGGGGCGGTGGACGGTGTGGCGGCGGCCTTCGGCGTTCCCCGTCGGCGTGTCTACGAGCTGGCGCTGGCGGCGCGGGATGCCGACGGCTCCGGGGCGGACGCCGGGTAACCGCTGCCGAACCGGAGGAGCCGCCGCGTGCCGCACCGGGCGGTGGGCGTAAGGGCCGCCGAGCTCGGATGCACCCGGGATTGGGAATGCCCGGTCCGGCCGATCCGGTGGCGGGCCGGGAGGGGATCGCTCAGGGTCGGAGCTCGGTGAGCGCCTGGCGGACGTAGGGTCGCAGGGGGAGGTCCTGGGCCTCGTCCAGGGGCACCCAGCGGGCGGCGTCCGACGAGCCACCCACCTCGTCGCGGAGAGCCCCCGAGTAGCGGTCGATCCCGTAGATGATCCTCAGGGAGTGGAGACTGGTTCCCTGCCCGTCAGGCAGGGTGAAGACGTCGGAGATCACGCCGAGCAGGGGCCCGGGGGTGACCTCGAGGCCGGTCTCCTCGTGGAACTCACGCCGGAGGCCGTCGACCGGGTCCTCCCCGTGGTCGAGCCCTCCACCAGGCAGGAACCACTGCCCGGCCACGGTGAGGTACGGAGCGGCCCGCACCAGCAGGACCCTGGTCCCTTTCCCGTCCCCGGCCTCACCTGGCGTGCCGTTCAGGCAGATGCCGTAGACCGCGACCCGCTGCTGACGGGGCCCTGGTGGGACGGGGGGCGGGGTGCCGGGTGGTGGGGAGGGAGGTGTCACCGAGGGCATCCTAGGAGTGGCACGGGCCCGGTGGCCGCCCGGTTGACCGGGTCGCGGTGGCCGCACGCCTCCCTATGACGGTGGGGTCCGTCCCGATCGGTACGCTGCAGGGCAGTGTCCCGCTTCTACATCACCACGCCGATCTACTACGTGAACGACGCGCCCCACGTGGGCCACGCCTACACGACGGTCAACGCCGACGCCCTGGCCCGGTGGCACCGGCTCCTCGGCGATGAGGTCTTCTTCCTCACCGGCACCGACGAGCACGGCCAGAAGGTGGCCCGGGCGGCCGAGGAGCATGGGGTCACCCCCAAGGAGTGGACGGATCAGCTGGCTCCCCGCTTTGCCTCGGCCTGGGCCGACCTGGACATTGCCAACGACGACTTCATCCGGACCACCGAGCCCCGGCATCAGCGCACCGTCCAGCAGTTCCTGACCCGGATCTACGAGAACGGATGGATCGTCAAGGACACCTACCGCGGCCTCTACTGCGTGTCCTGCGAGCAGTACTACGCCGAGGACGAGCTGTTGGAGGGCGGGCTGTGCCCCATCCACCGGACCTCGGTGGACCTGCTCGAGGAGGAGAACTACTTCTTCCGACTGAGTGCCTTCGAGGACCAACTGATCAAGTGGTACGAGTCCGCACCCACCGCGGTGGTGCCCGAGGCCAAGCGCAACGAGGCCCTCAGTTTCATCCGTGGCGGGCTCCGGGACATCTCGATCACCCGGACCTCCATCGACTGGGGGGTGGCGGTGCCTTGGGACGAGAAGCACGTCTTCTACGTCTGGTACGACGCACTGATCAACTACCTGACCGCCATCGGCTACGGCGAGGATGACGAGCGGTTCACGATGTGGTGGCCGGCGGTCCACCACATGATCGGCAAGGAGATCATCCGGTTTCACTGCGTGTGGTGGCCGGCCATGTGCATGGCCGCCGGCATCGATCCGCCCGCCCATATCCAGGTGCACGGCTGGCTGCTGGTGGGCGGCGGAGAAGATGTCCAAATCGAGCCTCAACCAGATCACCCCGGGAGAGCTGACCGCCGACTACGGCGTGGACCCGGTCCGCTACCACCTGCTGCGGGACACCCCGCTCGGGACGGATGGCGACTTCTCGGCCGAGGGCATCACGGCGCGCTACAACGCCGACCTGGCGAACAACCTGGGCAACCTGCTGTCCCGGGTGGCCACGGTGGTCGGCTCCAAGTGCGGCGGGACCGGCCCGGCCCCTGATCCTGACAGTCGCCTGGCCGGTGTGGCCGCTGTGGCCTTGGCCGAGGCCACCGAGGCGTGGAACGCGGGCCTGCCTCATCTGGGCCTCGAGGCCACGTGGCGCCTGATCCGGGAGACCAACGCCGAGCTGGAGTCGGCCGAGCCCTGGAAGTCCGAGCCCGGTCCGGCGGTCGACGCCGTGCTGGGCAGTGCCCTGGAGGTGCTGCGCATCGTCTCGGTCCTGGTCGTCCCGGCCATGCCGGCCACGGCCCAGACCATCTGGAGCCGGATCGGCCTCCCCGGGTCGCCAGCCACCGAGCGGCTGCCGCTCGCCGCCTCCTGGGGCGGCTACCCGGGCGGGCTGGTGGTGGAGAAGGGCGCACCCCTGTTCCCCCGGCGCAAGGGCTGACCAGGGCCGATGGACGACGCCGTGGTGGAGTGGTTCGACTCCCACTGCCATCTCCAGGACGAGTTCGCCGAATCCGACAGTGGTGAACGGATCGACGTCACCGGCCCCCACGCCTCCCGGCTGGCCGGCGTCATGGCCAGGGCCTCGGAGGCCGGGGTCACCCGGATGGTCTGTGTGGGTACCGGCGCCGGCTCGTCGGCCGAGGCCGTAGCCCTGGTCCGGGCCATGCGACAGCCCGGCTCGGCCGCTGTGGCCGAGGGCATCGCCCTCTGGGCGACGGTGGGGCTCCATCCCCATGACGCGAAGGACGGGGTCGATTCGCTGGACGAGCTGCTGGAGGCCGAGCTCGGCCGGCCCGGGCCGGCGGGCTCGGGGCCGGACCGGACGGGGCCCGGCATCCGCGACGACCGACCAGCACCGGTCGTGGTGGGGATCGGGGAGTGCGGCCTCGACTACCACTACGACCACTCGCCGAGAGCGGTGCAGCGGGAGGCGTTCGTCCGGCAGATCGACCTGGCCCATCGCTACGGACTGGCCCTCGTCATCCACACCCGGGAGGCCTGGGCGGACACCTTCGACCTGCTGGCTGCCGCCGGGGTGCCCGAGCGGACCATCGTCCACTGTTTCACCGGGGGGCCCGACGAGGCCCGACGGTGCCTCGACCTGGGCGCCTCCCTATCCTTCTCGGGCGTGGTCACCTTCAAGAACGCCGACGAGGTGCGCCAGGCGGCGGCACTCTGCCCCTGGGACCGCCTGCTGGTGGAGACCGACACGCCGTTCCTCACCCCCGTGCCCCACCGCGGAACCCTCAATGAACCATCGAGGGTTCCACTGGTGGGAGCGGCGATTGCCCAGGTCAAAGGGGTTGAGACTTTGCATGTGGCCCAGGTGAGCACCCGCAACGCCCAGGAGGCGTTCGCCGGCTGAGCGAGGTGCCCCCGGGCACCTTCGGGGGCCCAGGGTCACCGCCGGCCGGTCCCACCCCGGCACCGGCCAGCTTGATTCTCCTGCGGCACCCTGTCTAACCTCTGGCCTGCGGCCGCCGTTTCAGCGGTCGTTTTGCTTTAGGTGCTCAGTGCGATTGTCGGACGCATTGCGGGGGTCGACTGGAGGAGTCGACCCCAACCACCCCCAAAACGGGGTGGATCTGCACCCGGAGGGCGAACGCCCCGAGGGAGCAGCACAACGCAGTCCCATAAGGAGAGTGGAGTCCTGAGGACGACAATCGAACAGAGGAGCCGGCACGGTGCCGCGCTCCTCCTCTGCGGAGCCTTGCTGGTCGTGCCGCTGGTGGTGCTCCAGAGTGATTCGAGCGCTGCGGGCTCACCGGACGCCGGTGGGGCCTCCCCGAACGCCGCGTCGGCGCCGGGCTCCAGCTCCCGCACCGGTGGCCCGGTGCCGTCCTGGAAGCTGGCTTCACAGACCAGGGCCGATTCGGCGCCGGCCGCGCCGGCCACGACCTCCACCGTGCCGCCCACGCCGGTGCCGCCCACCACCACGACGTCCCCCCCGGTCTCGGTGCCGGCGGCCAACGTGGTGGCGCGATCCGCCCCCGTTCCGACCACCACCGTGCCCCCCACCACGACGACCGCACCCGCGCTGGCGGTGACCGGGGGATCGGTCCACTACGGCCAGGTCACCTACTACGACCACCCGGCCGGCACCTGTGCCAGCCCGTTCCTGCCGTTCGGCACGGTGGTCCGGGTGACCAACCCGGCCAACGGGCTGTCGACGACGTGCCTGGTCAACGACCGTGAAGCCGACACCGCCCGCTCCATCGACCTGGCCACGGCCACCTTCGCCCTCCTCGCCCCTCTGTCCCAGGGGGTCATCAACGCCCAGCTGAGCTGGTAGTCAGCGGATTCGGGGCAGGCGCCCGGCGTCTTGGTGGCGATCGCCCGTGGCGATGTGGCCCAGGAGCGCTCAGCGAAGGTGAGACACTGACCACGTGACCCACGGGCGAGCAGAGATCCACGAACTGCTCCTGGCCAACGGACTGCAGCCCAGCCGGGCGCTGGGCCAGAACTTCGTCGCCGACGGCAACACTGTCCGGCGCATCGTGCGGCTCGCCGGCATCACCGAGGGTCAGCACGTCGTCGAGATCGGGGCCGGCCTGGGGTCGCTGACCTTGGCGCTGGTCGAGTCCGGGGCCAACGTCACCGCGGTGGAGATCGACCGGCATGTGGTGCCGGTGCTGAGGGCCCAGGTCGAGCCGTTGGGTGTCCGGGTGGTGGAGGCCGACGCCCTGACCCTCGACTGGGACGAGCTCCTCGGACCCCGAAGCCGGGCCGGGGCGGGACCGGAGGGTTCGGCCCCCTGGGCGCTGGTGGCGAACCTCCCCTACAACGTGGCCGTCCCTCTGGTGGTCCGGGTGCTGGAGGAGGCGCCCCGGGTCTCGTCCCTCCTGGTCATGGTGCAGCGGGAGGTGGGCGAGCGCCTGGCTGCCGGCGCCGGCGAGCCCGCGTACGGGGCGGTGTCGGTGAAGGTCGCCTACTGGGCCACCGCCTCGGTGGTGGGCCGGGTTTCAGCCTCGGTCTTCATACCCCGGCCGCGCGTGGAGTCGGTGCTCGTCCGCCTGGACCGGCGGCCGGACCGGGGAGGCGGTGACCGGCAGGGTCCCGGCGATCCGGCCTACGACCGCCTGTTCTCGGTGGTGCGGGGTGGGTTCGCCCACCGACGCAAGATGCTGCGTCGATCCCTCGGGGGTCTCGTCCGCCCGGAGGCGTTCGAGGCCACCGGCATCCGACCCACGGCGCGGGCCGAGGAGCTGGCCCTGGTCGACTGGGAACGGCTGGCCGGCTGGCGGCCCGAGGGGCAACCCCACGGTTCCCATCCGGCCCACGGGACCGGCCGGTGACCACGGCGGGCCCCGAGGGGAGCGGAGGCGCAGCCGGCGGTCCCGATCCGGGGCACGGTCCGGTTCGTGCGGAGCTGACCGCGCCGGCCAAGCTGACGGTCTCCCTGCGGGTCACGGGACTCCGGGCCGACGGCTACCACCTCCTGGAGTCCGAAATGGTGAGCGTGGACCTGGCCGACACCCTGATCGTGCGGGCCGGCGACGGGTTGACGATCGACGAGCGGTTCGCCCCCGGTGGGGGTGCGACCGGCGACGACCCCGACGGACGTCGAGGGGGTTGGCGGTCGGGCGGGGTCGATCCCGGCCCGGACAACCTGGTGTCCCGGGCCCTGCGGGCGGTCGGCCGGCAGGCCCGGGTTGAGCTGGTCAAGAGGATCCCCCCGGGTGCGGGCCTGGGCGGGGGATCCGCCGACGCCGCGGCGATCCTGCGGTGGGCCGGGAACACCGACCCGGCGGTGGCCGCCGGCCTGGGTGCGGACGTCCCGTTCTGCGTTGCGGGGGGCCGGGCCCTGGTGGCGGGTATCGGGGAGCAGGTCACGGCCCTCCCCTTCGAGGAGCGGGCCTTCACGCTCTTCCTACTTCCCTTCGGGATGGACACCCGGGCGGTCTACGCCGCCTGGGACGAGCTCCACCCCACGTCGCCGGCCATGGTCGAGGCCCGGGCGGAGGGGGGGGCCGGGGTGCCCGCGTCAGCCGGGAGCAACGATCTCGAAGCTCCCGCCCTGGCCGTGGAGCCCCGCCTGGGTTCGTGGCGGGACCATCTGACCGGGCTGACCGGACACCGGCCGCGGCTGGCCGGTAGCGGGTCGACCTGGTTCCTCGATGGGACACCGGCCGAGTTCGGACTCGAGGCAGGATCGCCGGTCGCCCTGGGTTCCGAGCGGGCGCTGGTCATACCGGTCCGGACGGTGCCTGCGGTTCCGTGAGGGTCCCCCATGCCGGGCGCGACCGTTCCAGGGGGCAGATCGTGAGGAGCGTGGAGAGCGACCGCTCCGCTCAGCGGAGCCGGTCGCAGGAAGTCGGGCCTACTTGCCCGCTGCCCGCCGCTGCCAACGGGTGGCCTTCAGCATCTTCTTGTGCTTCTTCTTACGCATGCGCTTGCGGCGCTTTTTGATCAGGGATCCCATGTCGCCCGGCACCCTAGTCGACCAGGGGATTTCTGCGCCATGCGGCCCCCGGCACCCGGGCTACCGGAGCGTGTCGTCTCCGAGTCAGTCCTCCTGGTCAGGACCGTCGGGCGCCGGGACTTCGGGGAGACTGAACCGGAACACCGCACCGCCACCTTCGGCCTGGTAGACGTTCACGCTCCCGCCCTCGTCCTTGGCCACTTGGGCCACGATGGCCAGGCCCAGCCCGGAGCCCGGGCGGCTGCGGGCGCTCGGGGCCCGGTAGAACCGGTCGAAGATGTGGGCCACATCACTCTCGGACACCCCCGGCCCATGGTCACGCACGATGAGGATCCCCTGGGAGCAGGCCACCTCCACCACCCCTCCGTCCGGGCTCCACTTCAAGGCGTTGTCCAACAGGTTGTCGACGGCCCGTTCGATCCGGGCCGTGGAACCGGACACCCAGGTCGGGGCCACCCGGGCGTCGAAGTTCACTCCCCGGCTCCGTCCGTGCGTGGTGGCTACGTCCACGGCCTCGAGGACGATCAAGTCGAGGCGGACCGGGCCGGCGGTGAGTTCGGGCTGCTCGCCTCGGGCCAGTTCAGCCATGTCGCCCACCAGCGCCACCAGCTCGTCCATCTGGGTGGTGACGTCGCTGATGAGCACCTCGCGCTCCTCGGGGTCCAACTCCTCGAGCCGGCGGGCCACCTCCATGTTGGTCCGCAGGCTGGTGAGGGGAGTGCGCAGCTCGTGGGAGGCGTCCAGCACCAACTGCCGCTGACTCTCTCGGGAGGTGTCGAGGGCGACCAGCAGGCGGTTGAACGCCCGGCGCAGGCGTCCCAACTCGTCGAGGCCGCCGGGGTCCAGCCGCTTGGACATGTCCGTGGTCTCGGCCAACTCCTCCACCGTCTCGGTCAGACTGTTCAGGGGACGGAGTGCGGTGCGCCCCACCGCCAGGCCGAGCACGATGGCAATGGCCACGCCGCCGATGACGATGATCCACAGGGCGAAGGCCAGGTGGCGGAGCTCCTGGTTCACGCCGGTCAGGGGCGTGGTGATCTGCAACGCGCCACCGGTGCCGAGTTGCCAGGTTCCGTTGTTGCCCCGGTAGACGAATCCGGGCGGCAACGCCACGACGAGCTCACGCAGGTCAACTCCCCCCGCCGTGGTGGAGAAGTAGACATCGGGTGCCCTTCCTCCGCTCGCCGCCGATCGAGCCGCCTCGGGAGACACCGGAAGCACGGTGGGATCATCGGGGTTGGTCCGTCCCCCACCGATGTTGTAGACGACCTGGCTACACACCCCGGGCGAGGAACAGCTGTTCAGGATCCTCACCCCACTCTGGTCGGCGATGTTGGCGGGGACGACCCCGGTGAGATTGGCATCGGCCGATCCGATCAACGAGTTGTACGCCACCAGGTAGGTGGCGATCGACCCCATGATGACCACCACCAGCACCGCGGCGGTGGTGGCCAGCACCAGGCGCCCGCGGAAGGTCATGGCCGGCCATCGGCGGTCGCGGTCACGGCCTAGGTCTCCCGCAGGACGTAGCCGACCCCTCGGGCCGTGTGAATGAGGCGCGGCTCGCCACCGGCCTCGGTCTTGCGCCGGAGGTACCCCACGTAGACGGCGAGCGAGTTGGTACCCGAGTCGAAGGTGTAGCCCCATACCCGGTCGAGGATGAGCTCGCGGGTCAGCACCTGCCGGGGGTGGCGCAAGAGGAGCTCCAGCAGGTCGAATTCGATCCTGGTGAGGGTGAAGGGGCGCTCGCCCCGTTTCGCCTCACGGGTCACCGGATCGAGATGGAGATCGGCGAAGTGCAGCTCCTCGCCGGGGTCGTCGGGCCGGCGGCGGAGGAGGGCCCGCAGGCGAGCCAGAAGCTCGGCCAGGGCGAACGGTTTGACCAGATAGTCGTCGGCACCAGCGTCCAGCCCCTGGACCCGGTCGTTGATGGCGTCCCGGGCGGTCAGCATGAGCACGGGGGTGTCGTTGTCAGCGGCGCGGAGACGGCGGCACACGTCCAGCCCGTCGATCACCGGGAGGCCGATGTCGAGGATGACCGCATCGGGGGGCCGCACGGCGATCTCCTCGAGGGCCTCGGGCCCGTCGCCGGCCAACGAGACCTCGTATCCCTCGAGGCGGAGGGCTCGGTTGAGGGCTCCACTGACCGCCGGGTCGTCATCCACCACGAGCACTCGCATCGGGCCGGGAGCCTATCGGGGTCGTCCGCGTTTGCCGTGGCACGGACGGCGGGGAGGTGCCAGCAGGCCTGGGGCGATCCGGGTCCGCCGGGGCATGGAAGACCGGGGCAGGGTGCGGGCACGAGTACCCTGGAGCGGTCGCCAGCCCACGTCGGCCGGGTCCCTTCCGAGGTAGTTCAATTGGCAGAACGCTGGCCTTTGGAGCCAGATGTTGGAGGTTCGAGCCCTCCCCTCGGAGCCCTTCTCGACGTCGGCGGCCGGGTCGGGCCCGTCGGCACCGCCGCGCCCACCGAGATCCCGCGACGGTTGCCCGGTCCGACCTCGCTGCTGGAGCCGGTTGCCTCAGCCGGCCTTGCGGGCGCGGCTGCGCTGCCGACCCCGGGTGGCCTGGTCCAGCACGACCTTGCGGAGCCGGACCGACTCCGGGGTCACCTCCACGCACTCATCGTCGGAGATGAACTCGAGGGCCTGCTCCAGCGAGAGGAGGAGCGGGGGGGTCAGGCGGATGGCCTCATCGGCGGAGGCGGAGCGGATGTTGGTCTGCTTCTTCTCCTTGGTGGGGTTGACGTCCATCTCCTCGTCGCGGGCGTTCTCGCCCACCACCATGCCCTCGTAGACCTCGGTGCCCGGGCCCACCAGGAGGATGCCCCGCTCCTGGAGGCTCATCAGCGTGTAGCCGGTGGTCATGCCCCGGCGGTCGGCCACCATGGACCCGTTGCGCCTGGTCCTCAGCTCGCCGTGCCACGGCTCCCATCCGTCGAACACGTGGTGGAGCATGCCGGTGCCGCGGGTCTCGGTCATGAACTCGGTGCGGAAGCCGACCAGCCCCCGGGCGGGCACCCGGTAGTCCATGCGGACCCAGCCCGTCCCGTGGTTCACCATCTCGATGAGGGTGCCCTTGCGCAGGGCCATCAGCTGGGTGACCACGCCGAGGTAGTCGTCGGGGACGTCGATGGCCACCCGCTCCATGGGCTCGTGGAGCTTGCCGTCGATCTCCCGGGTCACCACCTGGGGCTTGCCCACGGTGAGCTCGAAGCCCTCGCGCCGCATGGTCTCGACCAGGACGGCCAGCTGCAGCTCGCCCCGGCCCTGGACCTCCCAGGTGTCGGGCCGCTCGGTGGGGAGGACCCGCAGCGAGACGTTGCCCACCAGCTCGGCGTCGAGCCGGCTGAGGATCTGGCGGGCGGTCAGCTTGGAACCGTCGGTCCCGGCCAGCGGCGAGGTGTTGATGCCGATGGTCATGGCCAGGCTGGGCTCGTCCACGGTGATCACGGGGAGAGGCCGGGGGTCCTCGGGGTCGGCCAGGGTCTCGCCGATGGTGATCTCGGCCATGCCGGCCACGGCGGCGATCTCACCCGGGCCCGGCCTCGGCGGCGTCGACCCGGTCGAGGGCGTCGGTGACGTAGAGCTCGGTGATCTTGGCGCGCTCGATGGTCCCGTCGATCTTGCACCAGGCCACCGTGGACCCCTTGCGCAGCGTGCCGTTGTGGACCCGGCAGATGGCCAGGCGGCCCAGGTAGGGCGAGGCGTCGAGGTTGGACACGATGGCCTGCAGGGGGGCGTCGGGGTCGAAGTGGGGTGCGGGGATCCGGTCGACGATGGCGGCGAAGAGCGGCTCGAGGTCGGTGCCCTCCACCCCCTGCTCGGTGGCGGCCCAGCCGGCCCGGGCGTTGGAGAACAGGATGGGGAAGTCGATCTGGTGCTCGTCGGCGTCGAGGTCCAAGAAGAGCTCCTCCACCTCGTGGACCACCTCGTCGATCCGGGCGTCGGGCCGGTCCACCTTGTTGATGACCAGCACCACCGGCAGCCGGGCCTCGAGGGCCTTGCGCAGCACGAACCGGGTCTGGGGGAGGGGGCCCTCGGAGGCGTCCACCAGGAGGAGGACCCCGTCCACCATGGTCAGGCCCCGCTCCACCTCCCCGCCGAAGTCGGCGTGGCCGGGGGTGTCGATGATGTTGATCTTGACCCCGTTGTGGAGGACGGCCGTGTTCTTGGCCAGGATGGTGATGCCCTTCTCCCGCTCCAGGTCGCCCGAGTCCATGACCCGCTCGTTGACCGACTGGTTGTCCCGGAACGCCCCGGACTGCCAGAGCATGGCGTCCACCAGGGTGGTCTTGCCGTGGTCGACGTGGGCCACGATGGCCACGTTGCGGATGTCGTCTCGGGTCTGCAGAGGCATAAGGGGAGAAGGCTACCCGCCCCGGGAACCACCCCAAGCGTCGGAGACCGGAACGGCGGGAGTCGGCAGAACCGCCGCTGACCGGGCCGGGTCACCGGAGGGTCAGGAGGCGGGTGTGCAGGTCGTCGAGCCGCTGATCGGATAGGAGGGTTGGGTGCTGCTCGGCGTGGGCTGGGCCGGCGGCATGGGTGGGCAGGTTCCGGTGTAGCTCTCGGAGGACGAGACCAGGGACCACGAGGGGGTGCCCGGAGTCAGGTAGTAGGGGGGGGGGCACAGGGGCAGCCGGGGGTCCCAGAGGTACTCCTTTCGATACCCCGAGACGATGGAGCTGCCCGAGAACGTGCCCACCGCTCCCCGGGCGTCCTGCTGGATGGAGCCGTAGACGGTGAGTGTGCCCTCGGGGTTCCCCGAATCGTAGTTGTTGACGATGAACGAGTTCTGGAGCCCCAGGAGGGAGGCATCGATCTCCAGGCCCTGCCGCCGGCCGGGTCGCCACCCGAGGTGCTCGGATCGCAGAGTGGCGCGGCCAGGCTGGTGGAGCTGCAGGCGGGCAGGATGTTGCCGGAGTTGTCCACCGGGTGGTTCACCTCGACGTACTGGTAGGCGATGAGGCCGAGCACGTCGTTGGTGGACCCGGAGCTGGTGGCGTCGTTGTAGTTGCAGTTGCTCTGGGAGGCCGTCGCCTGCCAGGTGCAGTCGGCGTAGGTGAGCGGGCCGTCGATGATCACGTTGTTGTTGGCCCCGATCGTCAGCTGGCCGGAGAGATCGCCACTCACGAAGGCGTCCCCCTCGAAGTCGGGGGTGGCGGTCTGGCCGTAGTAGCAGCCACCGCACCCTCCGGTCGAGGTCTGGGCGTCCACCGTTCTGTAGCAGGTCTTGGCTCTTCTTGGTCCCGCACGAGTAGCTCTCCTGGTAACCGTCGAAGGGGTTGGCGTTGGCGGTGCTGACGGTGTTGTTGTTGCCGCCGTTGACGAAGATCACCCCGTTGACGGGTAGCGGCGCCTCGTGCCGTCGGTGGGGCAGGTGCTGGTGTTGCTGCCGAACTTGAACGGGCTGTTGCCGGTCCCGCTCGACGTCGTCCCCGGGCTCGACACCGTCATCTGGTTGCCGTTGATGGTGATGGTGGTGGGCCCGACGTAGTAGCAGCCGCCCTGTTCGGCATAGTTGGCCAAGCCCGAGTTGTCGGTGGGGATCGGTCTCGTAGTTGCCCTTACCGTAGGAGCTGGTGGCCGCATCGTAGGTGCCGATGTCCTGGTTACCCCCGTGGTTGGTGAGGTAGCAGTTGTTCGACGGCGTCACCTTGTTGGAGGGAGGCTGGCCGTGGGAGCCGTTGAGGGGGTTGACGAACTGGCAGTAGGGGTCGGCGGTGGTCACGGGATAATTGGCGCCGAAGTTCGGCTTCCCGTCGATGTAGATGGAGTCGTTCGAGAACACCGGCCCGGTGATCGAGTCGTTCACGGCGAAGTAGACCGGTGTGCAGCTGCCGGCGTTGCTGTAGTTGGTGGCCCAGTAGTACTGGCAAGTGGACGGGGTGCCGGTGGCCTCGTAGTTGGACCACCAGACGTTGTCGAGGAAGCCGTTGGCCGGGGTGAACTTGGCCACCGTCGAGTAGTACACGTCCTTGCCCGGAAAGCCGGCCGCACCCACGACCTGGACATCGAGGTAGGTGATGGCATTGGTCGTCGGGTCGATGACCTCGCGGGGATTGTCGAACTTGTAGTACTCGGGGATCACCCCGTTGCCCACGTCGGTCCCCGGCACCTTCGACCAGGCCTGGTAGCTGATGCCGGCGCACTGGGCCGTGGCGTTGGCTGCGCCCGGATTGGTCGTGGAGTTGCAGGCCGCCAGGTACGGGTTGGCGTTGATCATGTTCTGGTACGCGTTGACGCCGGAGGCCAGGGCCCGGTAGGCGTACCGCTGGATCGACGTCTGGGTGAGTATGGGATCGTTGTTGACGATCGTGGTCACCATGACCGCACCGACGGTGGTCATGGCGACGGTGAGGGCGACGACCAGCACGATGGCCGCCTGGCCGACATCACTGTCCAGCGCCCTCCTGCGCCAAGTGCGTCGGGATCGGCGCAGGGGCGAGCGAAGGTGACTGACCGGGGCTCGGTGGGTGGATCCGGCAGCAGAGCGGGTGCGCAGAGTGTGGGTTCGCTTCATGATGGCCTATCCGACGAGGGGGCTGTAGAGATACGAGCTGGACGAGAGGCGGTACACCAGGAACGAGTTCTCTTGGCTGGGGCTGCCCTGGACCTGGACCTCGAGGTCGACGCCGACACTCTGGATGTCGTCAGGGGGGCAGTTGGAACTCGTCGGGACCCCGTTGGCGTCGGTGGTGGGGGCGCTGCACGTCGCGAAACCGGTCACCCCCGGCGTGTAGAAGGTCGAGTACGGGTCGAGGGTGTTGTAGGTGAACACCGGCTTGGCCGGATCCGGGAGCCCGGTCTGCCCGTTGATCACGTTGGGGATGTCGACCAGCACTTTCGGCGCCGGCGCGGTGGTGTCCGCGGCCTGGAAGGAAAGGGCCAACTGGTAGTGGCAGAACGTCGTGGCCGTCTGGGAGGTGGGACAGGTCCCGGACTTCGCCGCGTACTGGGTCACGGTGAATACCGAGGAGTAGAACCGGCACGAGGGACACTTGGAGGGGGCGGATTCGGCCATGACGATGAGTGCGGGTCCGTTCGGGTCGCCGACGTTGGCGAAGAAGGTGGTCGACGAGGCCCCTGCGCTGCCGGTGAGGAAGGGGGGACATGGGGCGTTGATGGCGGCGCACGACGTGGCCACGGTGGCGGGTGTGGGCGCCGGTTCCACCTCGCTACGAATGAGGCGCTGGATCACCATCGAGGTGGGGAGGAGCTGGTCGGTGGCGCTGTAGGACGAGATGACCGTGGTTCCGGCGGTCAGATACGTGGTGAGCGCGGTGCCGGCGATCCCCATCAGGACCATGAGGGCGGCAAAGGCCACCAGGAGCTCCACCAGTGTCAATCCTTCGTCGCCCCGGTCCGGTGCTGTCGTGGACCCGCGCCGGTCCGGCGTCCGCCTACGGGCCCGGTCGGATCGGTACCGATCCACCAGCCGTCGGAAGGTGGGGGCCGCCATCACGCACTCACCGGCACGGTGGCGGGGAGGGCCAGGACCGAGGTGACCGTGCCGACGGAGAGCGTGGCCGAGGTCTCGCCCACCACCACCGTCCCATACGCGGTCCCACTCCCGTTCACGTACAGCGAGTAGGTGCCGTAGGGCACGAGGGTCCGGCTCAGCCCGTCGGCCCCGGTGGTCTGGAGGCTGTACGTGTCCGTGCCACAACCTGAGGCGGGCAGATAGGTCTTGAGGGTGAGCGTGGCGCCGGCGAACGGCGTCCCCTGATTCACGGAGGGGCCCTGGTGGGTCACCTGGACCGAGAGGCGCCCCAGGGCGATGGTAGGCGTGACCATGCCCGAGGTCACACCGGACGTTCCCCCCGGCACGGTGGACGCCTGGGACACGTTGTAGGCGTTGGCCTCGGACTGGCAGTCCCCCGCCCAGATCCCATAGCCGCTGGAGAACGGGTACAGCGTCAGTTGGTTGGCGTTGGCCGACCGCCCGGCGGTCACCGCATTGGTGTAGGGGGTGGCCAGGCCCGGGTTGTTGATCTCGACGGGGATCCCGGTGGCCACGTTCCCCGAGAGGTTGTTGGGGGTCTGGTCCTTCCAGGTACCCGACGGTCCGCCCGTCGAGGACACGATCATCGCCCCGGTCAGGGTCGATCCCACCGCCGCACACGTCCCCGACGCCCCGCTGCTGCAGTCGATGCCGTCGAAGTACAGGGGATTGTCGGTCGACGGAAGCGAGACACCGTTCCACGTCGTCCCGTCCGACGTGGCCAACAGGGTGGCGAGAGGTGCTCCGTTCACGTCGGTTCCTGACGCATTGACCAAACACGACGTCGCCGCCGGGCAGACGATCTGGTTGAGAGCCGAGACCGAGCCGGGCAAGGAGTTGGCGGTCCATGCGTCGGCGTTGGCGGCCGCGGCGTCGATGGTCCCGGTGAAGAGCTCGGGGCCTCCCGTGGACGACCCGATCAGATAGCAGGCGGTTGACGACGGGCAGCTGATCTGGGCGATGGAGCTGATGGTTGCCCCGGCGTCGAGGGGGAACTCCGAGGCCAGTGGGCCGTTGGGGGCGCCGTAGAGGAGCAGCGCGCCGGTCTGGGTTCCTGCCGATCCGGTCCCGGCAATCAGGCACTTGGTGGCCAGGGGGCAGTTGATCGGCGCCGAGCGACGTCAGTGTGGTGCCCGGTTCGGTGTCCGCGGTCCAGGTCAGCGGTCCGGCCAGGCCGGGGAGGCCGGTGACTCCCGAGATCACGATGGGAGACGCCGTCGTGGCTGTTCCGACCTCGCCCTGGCCCACGGCCACGCACGTCGTCGCGCTGGGGCAGGCCAACTGGGACAACGAGGTCAGGGTGATCCCCACTGCGGTGCCTGCCGCCCAGGCGCCGGTCCCGACCGGCCCGCTCACCACGATGGGGGCTCCGCCGCTGGCGGTGGTGCCGATGGCCGCACACCCGGTCGCTCCCGACGGACAGACCAGGTTGGACAGGGACGTGGTGGGGTCGGTCACGACGTCGGCCACCCAGCTGTCGCTGGTGGCGCCGATGGTTCCGATCAGCACGGCTCCGGCCACTCCGGTTCCGGACCCGGTCGTGCCGATGGCCACGCACTGGGTCGACGTCGGGCAGACCACCTGGGTCAACGAGGTCACCGCCGCGCCGGACACGGTGGGGACGGTGTCAGCCGTCAGCGTCGGGGACGAGCCGGTGGTGGCGTGCAGGATCACCGCGCCACCCGGGCCGTACCCCACGCCGATGCACGCGGTGGTGGCGGCGCAGGTCGTCGAGGTCAACCGGGTGAGCGACGTCCCGCCCGGCAGCGAAGCGCCCGTCCAGCTGCCACTCCCACCCGATTGGTTGAGCCAGGTCAACCCGGCACTGGCGGAGCTGTTCTGACCGCTGGCCAGGCAGATGATCTGGCCGATTCCCGGGCACGACACCCCGTCCTCCACCGCCGTCGAGTTGGGATAGGTGAGGTTGACCACGCTGGCCTGGTCGAATCCCGGATAGTTGTTGGTCAACGTGGACTGCACCCGGGTGACGGCGCCGATGCTCACGGTGACGGAGGGAAGCGGACTGGGATTGGGGCTGCCCGGGGGCTGGGGCTCACTCACGGTCGGCGCCAACACGTGGTTGGTGACCACCCCGGTGGCGTTGGCCACGAAGACCGGGTTCCCGTAGGTGGTGCCCGACGGGAAGCCACTGGTGGGCTGCCCCACCGCCACCGTGTAGCTACCCGGCTGCACCTCCGCGAAGACGCAGCCGTAGCTGTCCGGGTACAGCGTGAAGGCGGGCTGTTGTCCGGCGATCGTGACCGGGACGGCCTGCACCCGGGAGGTCCACGGCGCGCTCGGGTTCTGGGTGTCCGAGGCGGTGGTGTCTCCCGACATCTGGAGGGCGATGAAGCCGAGGGTCTGGACCCCAGCGGGGGGATAGTTGAGGAGGATGCTGTCCTGGACGTTGTTGGCGTCGGCGTTGGGCCCCCAGGACACGTACATCGTCAGCTTCAGGAGCTGGGGTGTGCCGGAGGTGCACAGATCGGGGGTGGTGCCGGTGGCGCTGCTCTGCGCCGTGGCCCAGCTGTACTTGGCCTTGAGGGCGTAGGCGGTGCCGCCCCTGGTCTCCGACGTTGTGGCGATCGTCGATTGGGCGATCGGGTCGGCCGCACTCGAACTCATGACCGCTGACGTCGGGCTGCAGGGGCTGGATGCGCAGGTGATCGTGTTCCCGGCGATGGCGGTGTAGTTGACCGACGTGGTGATCGGGGTCGTGGTGCCGGTGGTCACCTGGATGGTCTGGGGCACGGCGGCGGTGGCCGCGGCGAAGTTCGCCGCGGAGGCCACGGTGATCGACGACACGGCGTTGAGGTTCTTGCCCACCGACGACCCGGCCGCGGTGGTGGTCGCCGCGGACGGTGCCGGACCGTGCGGGTAGTCCTGGGTCCCCACGGCGACCTCACCGTAGGTGTTGACAGGTGGGGTGGTGTTGCTCAGGACCTCGGTCCAACGCTCGGCGATGGACAGGGCCGTCTGCTGATTGGCCGACTGACCCGCAGATTCGAGGGCCGTGGTGAAGAGGTAGGACAGCGGGATCAGGGCGACCATCAGCACGGTGAAGGCCACCAGCACCTCGATCAGGCTGACGCCCTCGTCGCCGCGCCGACGCCGCGCCGGTCCTCGTGCCACTTGGTGAAACGCGTAGAAGAGACCCACAGACCCTTTATGTCGGCCGATCCGGGGGTGTTCTATAGCGGAACCTGCGATTCCGCGGCCGCCACGAGGCCGGGCGACCTCGATCGACGGATGTGCTTGTGACTGCCCCTGCCCAGGTGTCGGTTGCATAGCGTTGCGTGGCAGAGTAAGCCCGCTCAGCGTTCATTCCTAGACGTGATTCCACCTGGACCAGCACCCACCGATGGGCTTCGTCCCTGGTGGGAGCCCGATGGCGCTGGAGTTCGACCACAGTGCGGGCGGATCGTGCCCGGTATGTCGGGTGCCGGCGCTCGGTGGGGCCGCAGTCCTCAGTTCGGGTGGTTCACTCGGGCCTGCTCCGTACGGTTCTGCTCAGTACGAGCGGGGAAGTCCGAGCGAGTGCTGGGCCACGAAGTTGAGGATCATCTCGCGGCTGACCGGGGCGATCCGCAGGAGCCGGGCCATGCCCCACAGGTCGGCCAGCCCGTACTCGCTGGACATGCCGTTGCCCCCGTGGGTCTGGATGGCCTGGTCCAAGGCGGCCAGGGTGGCCTCGGCGGCGGCGTACTTGGCCATGTTGGCCGCCTCGCCGGCCTCGGGGCTGTCGCCAGCGTGGTCGCACAGCCAGGCCGCCTTGTCGGTCATCAGCCGGGCCAGTTCGACTTCGATCTTGGACTTGGCCAGCGGATGGCTGACCCCCTGGTGCCGGCCGATCGGCGTACCCCAGACCTCGCGGCTCTTGGCGTACTCGGCGGCCTTGTTGAGGGCATACCGGGCGATGCCGTTGGCCGTGGCCGCCGACAGGATGCGCTCAGGGTTGAGCCCGAAGAACACCTGGCGCAGGCCCTCGCCCTCGGCCCCGATGAGGCGGTCCGCCTCCACCTGGACATTGTCGAAGAACAGCGTGTACTGCTTCTCGGGGGCGGTGATCTCCACGGGCAGGACCTGCTTGTCGAGTCCCGGGGTGTCGGTGTCCACCACGAAGAGGGAGAGGCGGCCCCGACCGGTGTCGGGATCGACGCCGGACCGGGTCACCACCAAGATGGCCTGGCACTCGTCAACCCCCGAGATGTAGTACTTCGAGCCGTTGAGCCGGTAGATGTCACCGTCCTTGGTGGCGGTGAGGGACAGGTTGTGGGAGTTGGAGCCGGCGTCGGGCTCGGTGATGGCGAAGGCCATCTTGAGCTGGCCGGTGGCGAATCCCGGTAGCCATCGTTGTTTCTGTGCCTCGGTGCCGAACTTGGCGATGATGGTGGCACAGATGGCCGGCGACACCACGATGACCAGTAGCGGGCAGCCGGCGGCGGCCAGCTCCTCGCCCACGGCGGCCAATTCGGTGATGCCGCCTCCGCCGCCTCCGTACTCCTCGGGCACGTTCACCCCGAGGAAGCCGGCCTCGGCTACGGCGTCCCACAGCTCGTCGGTGCGCTGGTCGGCGTGCGCCTTCTTCACGTAGTAGTCGTGACCGAACTTGGAGGCGATGGCGCTGACCGCCTCGCGCAACATCTGCTGTTCGTCGGTTTCGATGAAGTCCATGGCGTGCTCCTCGATTCGGTCCGGGCTGTTGCGCTTCGGTCGGTGCGGCGTGAGCTCGTTCAGGCCGGCCCGGGCAGGAGGGCGACCGGAATGTCGACCATCCTGGACCGCACGAACTCGCCGAGTCCCTTGGCCTGTGGATCGGGCCTGGTGGACGAGGCTACGCCCTCGCCGAGCAGACCGACCACCACGAAGTTGAGGGCCAAGAGGTTGGGGAAGGCGTACCGCCGGACCTCGAGGCCGTCGGCCTCGGGCAGCAGGGTCCGGAAGCGGACCTCGGTGAGGTAGTCATCGAACCACGCCCAGACCTCGGTGGAGCGGGCCCACAGTCCCACGTTGGCGTTTCCTCCCTTGTCGCCCGAGCGGGCCCCGACGAGGGTGCCCAGGGGGAGGCGGCGGGTGGGGCCGACGCCGGGGGCGGGTGACGCATCGCGTCCGCCGGAAGGCGCATCGACTACCGGTGGGACCTCGTCCGCCGATGCCGCGAGGTAGGCGTGATGGGGCACGGGAACCCGACGGCCGTCAGCGTGCACGGTCTCGGGCACCACCAGGCCGGCGGGCACCAGCGCCGGCCAGTAGACGCCGTAGACCGATCCGGGGCCCGGGGGAGCGGTGAGGTGGAGCCCGGGGTAGCCGGCTAGGGCCAGCTCGGTGGCGGCCCCCGAGAAGCGCCGTCCCACCGGCTCGGGGTCAGGATCCTTCACGGTCACCCGCAGCTGGGCCGTCGCCTCGGCATTGACCGGCGCGTCAGCCCGGTCTGAGCGGATCAGCTGGGCGTCGAACTCGGCGAACCGGCCGAAGGCGCCGGGGCCGCCCAGGGCCAGTTCGAGGGAGCGCAGGGTGACAGCTGCCTTCTCCTCGATGTTCAGGCCGGTGAGGACGAAGGTCATCGAGTTGCGCCACCCGCCGAGCAGGTTGAGGCAGACCTTGACGCCGGCGGGGGCTGGCTGACCGGTGGCACCGGAGATACGCACGCGGTCCGGGCCCTGTGCCTCGACCTCGACGGTGTCGAACCGGGCCACCACGTCGGTGTTCGGATACTCGGGCCCGGCGATCTCATAGAGCAGCTGGGCGGTGACGGTCCCCACCGACACCTCGCCCCCGGTGCCCGGGTGTTTGGTGATCACCGACGATCCGTCCTCGGCCACTTCGGCAATGGGAAAGCCCGGATACTCCACCCCGGTGACCTCGGTGAAGAACGCATAGTTGCCGCCGGTGGCCTGGGGCCCGCACTCGATGACGTGTCCGGCCACGACGGCGCCGGCCAACCGGTCCCATTCGGTGGGGCCCCATCCGTGGTGCCAGGCCGCCGGCCCCACCACCAGGGAGGCATCGGTGATCCGTGGGCACACGACGACATCGGCCCCCCCGTTGAGCGCCTCCACGATGGGCCACCCCCCGAGGTAGGCGTTGGCCGAGATGACCTGTCCCGGGGCGTCGGCCAGTGGGCGGCCGGTGTCGAGATGGTCGAGCCGATGGCCGTCGCGCGCCAACTCGGGTAGGCGGTCGAGCAGGTCGTCGCCCTCCACATGGGCGACGGCGACGGTGAGGCCCAATCGGTCGGCCAGACCCCGCAGCTGGTCGGCCAGGCCGGAGGGGTTGAGCCCGCCGGCATTGGTGACCACCTTGATGTCCCGGTCGATACAGGTACCGAGGACCTGCTCCATCTGGGTGAGGAAGGTGTGGGCCCACCCCCGCCCGGGGTCTCGCTGCCGGCCCTTCCACAGGATGAGCATGGTCAGTTCGGCCAACCAGTCCCCGGTCAGGACGTCGATGGGGCCATCGTCCACCATCTCCCGGGCCGCGGCGAGCCGGTCACCGTAGAACCCCGAGCAGTTGGCGATGCGCAGCGGCGCGGCCATCAGGAGGTGGGGTCCGGTCCGTCGTCTCCGGGTGCCTCGCCCGCGGCCTCGGCCTCGACCACCACCAGCACGCGGCCGGTCTCCACCTGATCGCCCTCGGCCACGGTGACCTCGGTGACCGTGCCGGTGGTGGCGGCATGGATGGCGTGCTCCATCTTCATGGCCTCCAGCACCACCAGCAGCTGGCCGGCGGTCACCGCATCACCCACCGAGACGGTGACCCGTACCACCCCGCCGGGCATCGGGGCCAGGGCCGAGCCCTCCCGCAACTGCTCGGCGGCGTCGGGGAAGCGGTCCTCCTCCACCAGGGCGGAACTCCCGTCGGGACCGTCGACGTAGGCCACCGGCCCGATCTGCTCCACCCGGTAGTGCCTGGACACCCCGTCGATGGCCAGCACCACCGAGCCCGGGGTCACCTCGGCCCCATCGACCTGCAGGGCCTCGCCATCCACGGTGGCCTCGACCAGCTCCCGGCCGAAGCGTCCGAAGCGGTAGCCCACCGTTATGCCCAGGTCGCCGTGGTGGAAGCGAACACCCTGCGGGCCGGAGGCGTTGTTGCGGAACCCTGAGGGGATCGAGGGCTGCACGGTGGCACCGGCCCGGCGCCCGGCCTGGGCGGCCAGGGCGGCGGCCAGGGCATGCCGGCGCATCCCTTCGGGCGTGGTCAGCGGGGTGGCCAACAGCTTGAGCCCGTGCCGGTCGAGGAAGCCGGTGTCGGTCTGGCCGGCCGCGAAGTCCGGATGTCGGAGTGTGCGGACCAGGAGGTCCCGGTTGGTGCTGACCCCGTGGATGCGGGCCCGGGCCAGAGTGGTGGCCAGGGCCACAGTGGCCTCGGTGCGGCTGGGTGCGTGCACGATGACCTTGGCCAGCATGGGGTCGTAGTAGGGACTGACCACGCTGCCCGACTCCACTCCGCTGTCGACGCGGACGGCGATGTCCAACTGCATGGTGCTGTCGATGGGTACGGCCTCGTGGAGCTGGGTCAGGACCGAGCCGCCCACCTCGAAGCGGTGGAGCCTGCCGGTGGAGGGGAGCCAACCCTGGGCCGGGTCCTCGGCGTAGAGACGGGCCTCGATGGCGTGTCCCTGGGGCCCGAGCGCCACCGCCTCGTGGACCTCGGGCGGTAGCGGCGCCCCGGTGGCGATGAGGAGCTGGAGGCGGACCAGGTCGAGGCCGGTGACCGCTTCGGTCACCGGATGCTCGACCTGCAGTCGGGTGTTCATCTCCAAGAACCAGGGATTGCCCTGTCCGTCGAGGACGAACTCGACCGTCCCGGCGTTGACGTAGCCGACCGCCTCGGCGGCCGCCACGGCGGCTTCGAGCAATCGGACCCGCAGCTCGGGGGTGACCGCCGGTGACGGGGCTTCCTCGATGATCTTCTGGTGACGGCGCTGGATGCTGCACTCCCGCTCGAACAGGGCCACCGTGTGCCCGTGGGTGTCGGCCAGCACCTGCACCTCGATGTGGCGCGGATCGGGTAGGTACCGCTCCAAGAAGACGGTACCGTCGCCGAAGGCCGACTCGGCCTCACGTCGGGCGCTGGCCACCGCCTCGCGCAAGCTGACCGGCCCGCCCACGATGCGCATGCCCCGTCCCCCGCCACCGGCCGACGCCTTCACCAGGAGTGGCCAGCCCAGTTCCTCGAGTTCTGCGTCCTCGGGTAGCTCCTCACCTGCATCCGAGATGGCGACGGTGAGGGAGGGGAGCGTCGGCACACCGGCCGCCCGCATGAGATCCTTCGAGCCGACCTTGGAGCCCATGGCGTCGATGGCGGCCGGTGGTGGTCCCACCCAGGTGAATCCGGCTCCGGTCACCACCCGGGCGAAGTCTCCCGACTCGGACAGGAATCCGTAGCCCGGGTGGATGGCGTCGGCCCCGGCGCGGGAGGCGGCGTCGAGGATGAGGGCGGAGCGCAGGTACGTGTCGGCCGGAGCGTCGCCCGGCAGCCGCACGGCCAGGTCGGCCTCCTGGGCGTGGGGGCTGTGGGCATCGGCGTCGGAGTAGACGGCCACGGTGGTGATGCCCATGGCCCGGGCCGTGCGCATGATGCGCCGGGCGATCTCCCCGCGGTTGGCGACCAGCAGCGTATGGATGGGGGTGACGTCGGGACCCGACGTGGTGAGGGGGGTGGAGGATGGCATCGGTTCGGTCACATCCGGAACACGCCGTAGCCGCGGGTGCCGGCGACGGGCTCGTTGTCGATGACCGACAGGCACATCCCGAGCACGGTGCGGGTGTCCCGGGGGTCGATGATGCCGTCGTCATACAGGCGACCGGACAGGAAGAGGGGTAGTGACTCCGATTCGATCTGGGCCTCGACCATGGCCCGCATGGTTGCGTCGGCTTCCTCGTCGAAGGGGACGCCTTTGGAGGCGGCCGACTGCCGGGCCACGATGGACAGCACCCCGGCCAGCTGGGCCGGGCCCATCACCGCCGAGCGGGCGTTGGGCCAGGAGAAGAGGAACCGGGGATCGTAGGCCCGACCGCACATGCCGTAGTTGCCGGCTCCGTAGGAGGCACCGATGTTCAAGGTCAGATGGGGGACCGACGAGTTGGACACGGCATTGATCATCATGGCCCCGTGCTTGATGATCCCGGCCTGCTCGTACTCCTTGCCCACCATGTAGCCGGTGGTGTTCTGGAGGAAGACCAGCGGCACGTCGATCTGATTGGCCAGTTGGATGAACTGGGTGGCCTTGTGCGCCTCCTCGGAGAACAGCACCCCTCGGTGGTTGGCCAGTACGCCTACCGGGAATCCGTGGATCGACGCCCACCCGGTGACCAGGCTGGTGCCGTAGAGCGGCTTGAACTCGTCGAAGCGGGAGCCGTCGACCACGCGGCCCAGGACCTCCCGTGGGTCGAAGGGGACCTTGGGGTCGGCCGAGGCGATGCCCAGCAACTCGGCCGGGTCGTGGACCGGCTCGTCGGCGGGCTGGCTGGGACCGCTGCCCCGTTTGCGGTGGTTGAGGCGGCTGACGATCTGTCGGCCGAGGCGGATGGCGTCGAGTTCGTCCACGGCCAGGTAGTCGGCCAGGCCTGAGGTGCGGGCATGCATGGAGGCCCCACCCAGCTCCTCGTCGGTGGACTCCTCGCCCGTGGCCATCTTCACCAGCGGCGGACCGCCCAGGAAGACCTTGGACCGCTGTTCGATCATCACGATGTAGTCGCTCATGCCCGGGACGTAGGCCCCGCCGGCGGTGGAGTTACCGAAGACCAGCGCCACGGTGGGAACGGCCGCCGCCGAGCTGCGGGTGAGGTCGCGGAAGGCCCGCCCCCCGGGGATGAAGAGTTCGGCCTGCGCCGGGAGGTCGGCCCCGCCCGACTCCACCAGGGTGACGACGGGCAGCCGGTTCTGGAGGGCGATGTCCGATGCCCGGGCCCCCTTCCGGAAGGAATAGGGGTTCATGGCCCCGCCCCGCACCGTGGGATCGTGGGCGCTCACCAGGCACTCGATACCTTCGACGACGCCGATGCCGACGACCGACGATGCGCCCACCTGGTAGTCGGTGCCCCAGGCGGCCAGGGCACAGAGCTCGAGGAAGGCGGTGTCCCGGTCGAGGAGCAGCTCGACGCGCTCCCTGGCCAGCAGCTTGCCCCGGTCCCGGTGGCGCTGGACGTAGCGCTCCCCCCCGCCGGCCCGCGCCGTGGCCAGCTGCTCGTTGACCGCGTCCAGTCCCTCGGCGAGGGCGCGCGCGTTGGCCCGGAAGGAGTCCGAGTTCGGGTCGATGCTGGTGGCGAGGACGGGCATGGGCTGGGCGAACGGTGATACGTGGGTGAGCCTGGGGTGGATCGGTCGGGCTGGATTTTCGTCGTGGGTCCGCCGGTGTGGGCACCGGCAGGTCCACCGGGTCGCATCGGACGGGCCGACGTGGGAAGAATAGGCCCATGACCTGTGCACCGCGTGACCGAGGGGGCCGACGTCTGGGGAGCATCGAAATGGGGGCCCCGCGGTGGTGATCCGGACCTACCCCCAGGGGGCGCCGGACGAGTGGGACGACGAGCACGACGCGGAGACGGGCAGGTCCGGCAAACCACGAGGTTCGGCCGTGCCGGGTCGCCAACTGTCGGCGGTGGTCCTGGCCGCCGGTGAGGGCACCCGCATGCGCTCGGCCCGGCCCAAGCCCCTCCACCGGCTGTGCGGTCGTCCCATGGTGCTCCACGTCCTGGACGCCTTGGCCCAGGTGTCGGTGACCCGGGTGGTGGTGGTCGTGGGCCACCGGGCCGAGTGGGTGACCAAGACGTTGATCGAACATGCGCCCCCGGGGATGGCCATCGAGTTCGTCGAGCAGGTCGAGCAGCGGGGCACCGGGGACGCCATGTCGGTGGCCCTGACCGGGCTGCCTGACGACCTGGGCAGCGACGATGGCGACGTGGTGGTGCTGCCGGGCGACACCCCGCTGCTCCGGCCCGCCACCCTGGCCGCACTCGTGCACCAGCACCGATCCTCCGACGCTGCCGCCACCCTGCTAACCACCGAACTCCCGGACCCCACCGGGTACGGTCGGGTGGTCCGGGGACGCGACAACTCGGTCGCCCGGGTGGTGGAGCACGGCGATGCCACCGACGAGGAGCTCCTGGTCCGCGAAGTCAACACCTCGATCTACTGCTTCCGCCGGAGCGTGCTGGCCCCGTCGCTGCGACGGCTCAGCCCGGCCAACGCCCAAGGCGAGTACTACCTCACCGACGTCGTGGGCGTGCTCTACGAAGCCGGCCACAAGGTGGGTTCGGTGGTCGTCGACGACACCATGGAGGTGGCCGGGGTCAACGACCGGGCCCAGCTCGCCGTGGCCGAAGCCGAGCTGCGAGACCGAATCAACGAGCGGTGGATGCGCCGGGGCGTGACGATGTGGGACCCCGAGCGGACGTACATCGACGTGGACGTGGTCCTGGAGCCCGATGTCGTCCTGCTGCCCGGGGTGATCCTGCAGGGGTCCTGCGTCATCGGCACGCATGCCGAGATCGGCCCCGAGGTGCATCTGGTGGACACGGTGGTGGGGGAGGGGGCCAGGGTGGCCTCCAGTGTCTGCCGCCGGTCCGTCATCGGTCCGGACGCTCGGATCGGGCCGTTCGCCGCCCTGGACGAGGGGACCGAGGTGCCGCCCGGTGGCGTGGTCGGACGCGAGGGGATCGTGCCGACGTCGTCCCCACCCTCGGGACGGGGCCCGAGGGTGGGGACGGGTGCCCCAGCGGTGGGCAACGCGGCGGACGCAGGGGAGTAGCGTCATGAGTATGGAATTCACCCCCCGCCGCCGCCTCGAGCTGGTGTCCGGTCGCTCCCACCCCGAGCTGGCCCGGGACGTCGCCGCACAGCTGGGGGTGACACTGGGTGAGGCCAACCTCCGGGAGTTCGCCAACGGGGAGATCCACTGCCGTTTCGACACCTCCATCCGGGGCAGTGACGTCTTCATCATCCAGACCCACTGCGGGCCAGTCAACGACTCCCTGATGGAGCACCTCATCATGATCGATGCGGCCAAGCGGGCCTCGGCGAAGCGGATCACCGCGGTATGCCCCTACTACGGCTACTCCCGACAGGATCGGAAGGCATCGGGTCGCGAGCCCATCACGGCGAAGCTGGTGGCCGACATGCTCTCGGTGGCCGGCGCCGACCGGGTGGTCAGCGTCGACCTGCACTCCGGACAGATCCAGGGCTTCTTCAACGTGCCCTTCGACCACCTGACCGCGGCGCCGGTGCTCGTCGACTACCTGCGCACCCAGCGCAATGACGACCTCGTGGTGGTGGCCCCGGACGCCGGCCGAGTGAAGGTGGCCGAGCGGTTCAGCCAGCACCTCACCGCCGATCTGGCTGTGGTGCACAAGCGCCGGCTGCGGGGCGTGGCCAACCAGGTCGAGGCGCTGCACGTGGTGGGTGACGTGGAGGGCCGCCAGTGCGTGTTGATCGACGACATGATCGACACCGCAGGCACCATCGTGGCCGCCGCCGACCTGTTGGCCGAGCGGGGCGCCGCCGAGGTGTGGTGCATGGCCACCCATGCCGTCCTGTCCGACCCGGCGGTGGACCGGCTGAAGAACTCGGCCCTGACCAAGGTGGTGGTGACCGACACGTTGCCGGTGCCCCAAGACCGCCGCTTCGACAAGCTCGAAGTGCTGTCGGTGGCCAAGCTCATCTCGGACGCCATCGACGCGGTATTCGAGGACACCTCGGTCTCGGAGATCTTCGGCGGCGAGAACCTGGCTTGATCGGAGCGGCACCCAGGGGCAGAACGGTGATCCGATCGGTGATGTTCGACTTCGGGGGTGTGATCACCTCCAGCCCGTTCGAGGCATTCGCGCGCTATGAGGAAGAGGCCGGACTGCCCGAGGGGTTCATCCGGCTGGTCAACTCCACCGACCCGGACACCAATGCCTGGTCGCATCTCGAGCGGGGTGGCCTGGACGTGGACGGCTTCGCCGCGGCGTTCGAGCACGAGGCGCTGCGCCTCGGCCACCGGGTGGACGGGCGGCGGGTCCTCGGGCTGCTGGGAGGCGAGATCCGGCCCGCCATGGTGGAGGCGGTCCGCCGCTGCACCGAGGAGTTCGAGACGGCGTGTGTGACCAACAACTTCACCATGGAGGATGCGGCCATGCCGCCCGAGGTGCTGGCCATCTTCGACCTGTTCGACGTAGTGGTCGAGTCCCGGGTGGTCGGTGTCCGCAAGCCCGAGCCCCGGTTCTACCAGTTGGCCTGCGAGATGGTCGGGGTCGCGCCCGACCAGGTGGTGTATCTCGATGACCTGGGAATCAACCTGAAACCGGCCCGGGCGATGGGCATGACCACCATCAAGGTGACCGATCCCGACGAAGCACTTCGAGAGCTGTCGACGGCCACCGGTCTCCAGTTCGGCGACCGGCCGGCGCCGGCGGGCTGACCCGCTGACGACGTGCCCGGCGGCGTAGGATCCCGCAGCCGTCGAGCAGGCTCCGTCACGTGGTCCGAGCGGTGGGCGGGACCGCAGGCCGTGATCGACCCTCCGCGGCACGGCGTTCGCTCGGCGGTACTCTGCACGACGAGGTGCAGGTGAACCCAGGAGCAGACGTCGGTCACCGTCGGCGCGGGCGCGGTCGGACGCGGGGCACCGCCCTGGCCGCCGCGGTGCTGGTGGCTTCGGTGCTCGGCGTGGTCGCCACGACGGCTCCGGCAGCCGCCTATCCCTCCTCCTCGGTGACAATTCAGGGACACGGTTTCGGCCACGGCCACGGCATGGGCCAGTGGGGGGCGTTGGGCTACGCCCTGGCCCAGACTCCGTACCAGAACATCCTCGGGACCTACTACGGAGGAACCAGCCTGGCCACGGTGGCGCCTGCCACGGTCAGGGTGGACATGACCGAGAACGACGGGAATCAGATCATCGTCACCTCGAGCACGGCCTTCTCGGCCGGCGGGGTCGGCTTCGCCGGTGGCCAGGACGCGCTGATGACCCCGGTGGGTGGCACGTGGGTGGTCTGGTCCGGCCCCGCAGGGTGCGCCGGTCCCTGGGTGGCCCAGGCTTCCGGTCTGACCAACCCCGTAGCCACTCCCACTCCGAACGACGGGTCCCAGACCCTCACCCTCTGCCTCGGGGGAGCCAACAATGTGACCGTGCACGGCACCATCACGGGCATGTACAACTCGAACGGGGCAGCCCGCACGGTCAACACTGTCCCGCTGGAGCAGTACGTGCAGGGTGTGGTGCCCAACGAGTCGCCAGCCGGCTGGGGCACCCTGGGCGGCGCCGGGCCCCAGGGCCAGCCGTGGGGCTTCCAGGAGCTCGAGGCCCAGGCGGTGGCCGCCCGCTCCTACGTGATGGCCAGCCCGGGCTCCTACGGGGGCTACGCCGACACCTGCGACCTGGCCTGTCAGACCTACCGCGGCATCCTCAACGAGAGCCCGGTCACCGATGCCGCCGTCGGCGACACCCAGGGCCAGGTCCTGCAGTTCCCCGGCGGTGCCATCGCCGCCACCCAGTACTCGTCCTCCACCGGCGGATACACCAACCCGGGAGCCTTCCCGGCGGTTCCCGACGCCGGTGATGCGGTCTGCGTGCCCGGGGCCTGCAACCCCAACCACAACTGGACGACCACGGTCCCCGTGACGACCATCGACGCCACCTGGCCCCAGCTCGGCGTGCTCCAGTCGATCAGCATCACCGGGCGGAACGGCTATGGGGACTGGGGTGGCCGGGTCACGACCATGACCCTGGTGGGCTCCAACCAGAACGTCTCCTTGAGCGGGGACGCCTTCGCCGCCGGCCTGGGACTGAAGTCCGACTGGTTCACGACGGCCACCACCTTGGACGCCCCGGCTGTGGCGATGGCCCGCACGCCGGACGGTCAGGGCTACTGGCTCGCCGGGACCAACGGCGCCATCAATGCGTTCGGTAGCGCCACGTTCCTGGGCTCGGCCGAAGGTCTGTCGCTCAACCGACCGGTCGAGGGCATGGCCGCCACCCCCGACGGTGGGGGGTACTGGATGTCGGCCTCCGACGGCGGCATCTTCAGCTACGGGAACGCCGCCTTCTACGGGTCGATGGGGGGCCTGCACCTGAACAAGCCCATCGTGGGCATGGCCGCTGCGCCGGACGGCCACGGCTACTGGCAGGTGGCTTCCGACGGCGGCATCTTCACGTTCGGCGACGCCGGCTTCTACGGCTCGACCGGCAACCTCCGCCTCAACCAGCCGGTGGTGGGCATGGCCCCGACGCCGGACGGCCGCGGCTACTGGCTGGTGGCCTCCGACGGGGGCATCTTCAGCTTCGGTGACGCCGCCTTCCACGGTTCCACCGGGAGCCTCCACCTCAACCGTCCCGTGGTGGCCATGGCCGCCACGCCCAGCGGCAACGGCTACTGGCTGGTGGCCTCCGACGGCGGCATCTTCACCTTCGGCGACGCCGCGTTCTTCGGTTCGACGGGGAGCCTCAGCCTGGTCAGGCCCGTGGTGGGCATGGCCGCCACCCCGGACGGACAGGGCTACTGGCTGGTGGCAGCAGACGGCGGCATCTTCACATTCGGAGACGCCGGCTTCCACGGATCCGGAGCCGGCTAGAGGCCTGCGGACCGCGGGCCCTGCCGCGGGACCCTGGCCCAGCCAGGCCCCGGGCGCTGGCCGTCGGGATGTCGATGGCCCGACCGGTGAAGGTCAGGTCGTAGTGTTCTCACTGGAATGGAACACGGGCACCCAGACGGGGCAGGTCGAGCGCTCGAGGTGGAGGGTCCGCCCTCCGAGCCGAGCGCGCCCCCGGGGTTGACGCCAGGTGCCGAGGAGGCCGCAGCGAGGGTGCCCGCGCCGCCCGCGGCATCGTCTGGTCGACCGGCCGGGTCCTCGTGGCGGATGAAGGGCCGACGCTGGAGGGCCATCGTCTTCGCCCCGGTCGGCGACGGGCAGACCCGCCGACGGGGTTCGGACGGCGTCAAGCTCGGTCTCGCCGCCCTGGCACTGCTGGTGTGCTGGCTGGGCACCAAGACCAACTCCAATCTCGAACACACCATCGCCACCACGCTGGGCTCCCCACCGAACGGAGTCCGGTGGTTGATCTCCTCGATCTGGTGGATCACCTCCCTCGGGGTGGTGGTGGTCATCGCCGGTATGACGCTCATGTCGCGTCGGCTCTCGGCCATCCGAGACATCGCGGTCTCCGGCGCCGCGGCCTGGCTGCTCTGCATCATCTCCGCGGCGGTGTTGGGGACCGACGGTGGGCGGCCGCCGACCAGCGGCTACACCCACGTCGACCTGGCCTTTCCCGTGGCCCGCGTCGCCGCCACGGTGGGGGTGGTCACCGCTGCGCTGCCGTACTTCAGCCGATGGCTCCAGCTCTGCCTCGAGACGGCGATCGGGCTGCTGGCCGTCACGGCCGTGGTCAACGGTTCCGGCGTGCCCCTGGCAGTGCTGGCCAGCCTGGCCGTGGGGTGGGGCGTCACCGCGGTTGTCCACTTGGTCTTCGGTTCACCACTCGGACTCCCGTCCACCGGGGAGGTGGAGCTCCTCCTCGGCGACCTGGAGCTGTCGGCCACCGGCGTCCGAGCGGCGTCCAAACAGGAGTGGGGGGTGGGCCGTTTCGGCGGGACGGTCGACGGGGCCCGGATCGACGTGTCGGTGTACGGGCGGGATGCCGCGGACGCCCAGCTCCTGGCCAAGACGGCGCGTTTCCTCTTCTACCGTGACTCAGGACCGACCCTGGCACTGACCCGCCGCCAACAGGTCGAGCACGAGGCCTACCTGACCCTGATGGCTGACCGTGCCGGTGCGCGTGTACCGGTAGTGCTGGCGGCCGGCCCGGCCGGCCCGGCCAAGGACGCCCTCTTCGTGACCCACCCGCCGGCCGGGCGGCCCCTGTCGTCCTTCGCTGCCTATGAGCTCCCCTCGCCGACCGAGTCCATGGACGGGGGGTCCCGAGCCAGCGGTGCGCAGTCCGAGGTCGAGGCCGCCACCACGACCGACACGCATCCGGTTCGGGCAACGGAGGTCGTGACGACGGCCACCCCGACCTCGTCCTCCACCACCCCGTCCCCCGGGGAGACCGTCGTCCCCCTCGGCCCGAGCATCTCCGACTCCGCCCTCGACAGTGTCTTCGGCCAGCTGCTCGTCCTCCGGTCGGCTCGCATCGCCCATGGCGCCCTGTCGACCGAGACGATCGTCATCGACGACTCGGACGCTGCCGGCATCGTCGACTTTCGGACCGCGTCCACCGTCGCCTCGGCCGACCAGCTCGACCGCGACCTGGCCGCGGTCCTGGCGGCCGCCGCCGTGGTGGCCGGCCCCGAGCGCGCCTTGCAGGCCGCCGTCCGGACAGTTCCCACGGAGGCCATCGTCGCCGCGCTGCCCTACCTGCAGCGAGCGGCGCTGGACCCGGTGGCCTCGCGCACCCTGCGCGGCAAGAAGGCGCTCCTGAACGGCCTGCGCGACCAGGGCGCAGCGGTGGTCGGGGTCGAGGTCCCCAAGCTGGTCGAGCCCCGCCGGGTCAGCTGGGTCACGTTGGCCCTGGTCCTCGGCACGCTCATCGGTGGGTGGGCCCTGATCGGCGTCCTGATCAACGTGGGCAAGTCCTGGAGCACCATCACCGGCGCCGAGTGGGGATGGGTGGCGGCCACCTTCGTGCTCGCCCAGGCGGCCTACCCGGCCATCGCAATCACCACGGTCGGTTCGGTGACCAATCCACTGCCGTACGGCCGGACCGTGGCCCTGGAGCTCTCGGACACCTTCGTGGCCCTGGCCGGCGGGTCGATGGCCGTGCTCGGCACCCGGGTGCGCTTCTTCCAACAGGAGGGGTACACCCCGACGGTGGCCGTCAGCTCCGGAGTCCTCGTCAGCACTGCGAGCTGGATCGTGAAGGGTGCGCTCTTCCTCATCGCTGTGCCCCTGGCCATCGGGAACTTCCACTTCGACTCCACACCCCCAAGCGACGGCAGCTCGTCCAGCTCCAACCTGGTCTGGCTCATCGTGGTCGCCGTGGTGCTGGTCGGGGTGGCACTGGGCCTGCTGTTCGCCGTGCCCCGCTGGCGGCGCCTGGCTGCGGCGAAGCTCCGGCCCAAGGCCGGGGAGGTGTGGGACCACCTGAAGATCCTGGCCGGCCACCCCCGCAATCTGGTGGAGATCTTCGGGGGCAGCGTTGCCGCCCAGATCTTCGTGGCTCTAGCGCTCGGCACCTCCCTGCATGCCTTCGGGGACCGGCTCAGCCTGGCCACCCTCATCGTCGTGCTGACGCTCGGCTCGATGCTGGGCGGGATCTCGCCGGTGCCAGGAGGCATGGGCGTGGTGGAGGCCGGGATGATCATCGGCCTCACCGCCGCCGGCATCAACGAGACCGATGCCGTCGCCGCCGTCTTCGTGCAACGTCTGTTCACCGCGTACCTGCCGCCCATCTGGGGCTGGTTCGTACTGGTGTGGATGCGGAAGAAGGAGTACCTGTGAGCCGCCGGCGCCCGATCACGGGACCAGCCCCGGTGGCCTCGTCATGGGGGCAGAGGGGCACCATCCAGCCCCGGGAAGCCGCGTAGCCGCCCGAGCCGTCCGAGCCGGCCCACGTTGACCCCGACGTCGGCGGCGTTCAGCATGCGCAGGTCGCCGCGACTGTTGCCGTAGGCCCACACCCGGCCGGGAATCACGCCGTCCTCTTCGATCCAGGCCCGGAGGCGTCGGAGCTTCTCTTCGCCCCGGCAGTTGGCTCCGTCGTAGCGACCGGTGAGCCTGCCCCGGTCACCGACGGCCAGACGAGTGGCAACGACACCATCGGCCCCCAGCAGGCGACCGGCCACCGCCACGTAGACCTCCGGCGACGCGGACACGATCACCAGCCGATCCCCCCGGTCCCGGTGGCGCTCGAAGCGCTCACGCAGGTCGGTGCGCAGGTGCCGGGCGAGGTGGCGCTCGGCGAATCGTTCAGCCAGCGCCTCCACCCGCTGGGCCTCCTGGCCGGCGAGGACCCGTTGGAACAGCTGCTCCTTGGTCTCGTCGGCCACGGTCCCGCCGGCCAACGCCCCGTGGGCCAGGCGGGGGGCCAGCACCGCGATCGCCGCCACGACCTTGGCCGGGCCACGCACGGCCAACAGGAAATCCATGACGCTGCCGCCCTGGGTCAGAGTCCCGTCGAAGTCGAAGGCGGCCACGTCGGCCACAGGCGATCCCCTCCCTCAGCCGTCGGTGCCGATGACCGAGCCGCCCCGCCCCGCCCCCGAGGCGAAGCGGGTGGCCCCGGCGGCCGCGTCCGGGGAGGCCAGGCTGTCCAGGCCGAGCCGGAACTCGGTGCGCAGGGCCTCGTCGACGGGAAGGTCCCACTGGGCCAGGGTCGACCGGCGATCGTTGCGCAGGCAGGCCTGGGGAAGGGCATCCAGCTCACGGCCCCAGGCCACCGCCCGCTGGCGGGCGGTCCCGGTCGGTACCACCCGGTTGATCAACCCCATGGCCAGAGCCTCGTCGGCGCCGACCTCCCGGCCGGTCAGAATGAGGTCGAGAGCGCGACCCTGTCCCACCAGCCGGGGGAGCCGGACCGTGCCCCCGTCGATCAGCGGGACGCCGAATCGGCGGCAGAACACGCCGAAGGCGGCATCCTGGGCGGCCACCCGCAGGTCGCACCAGATGGCCAATTCGAGCCCGCCGGCCACGGCGTAGCCCTCGACCGCGGCGATGACCGGCTTGCTCAGGGCCAGGCGGGTCGGGCCCATGGGCCCGGGTCCGTCCTCCTGCAGTCGGTGCCGTGCCCCTTCGGACAGGGACTTGAGATCGGCTCCGGCGCAGAACGTCCCTCCGGCCCCGGTCAGCACGGCCACCGACGAGCCACCGTCTCCGTCGAAGGCGGTGAACGCCTCACACAGGGCGGTGGCCGTGGCCGGGTCCACGGCGTTGCGGCGCTCCGTCCGGTCGATGGTCACCACCGTGACCGGACCGTCGTGTTCGACCTGTACCGTCGGGTTCATCCCCCCAGCATGGTGGAACCGGCAGGGGAGAGCCAGAGCGAGGCCGCCGGTCGGACCGAAACACGACTAACTCGGTCGACAATTGGGATGACTTCGACTAGCCTGGGATGGCAACGAGATCACGGTCACGGCCGGATCCGGTACAAGCGTCGGGCCCGTACCCCCCTCGACGCAACGAACCACCTGCAGCACGAAGCACCACACCGAAGAACCAGCACGACGAAGGAGCAAATTCATGGCAATCCGTCTGGGCGACGAAGCCCCCGATTTCACTGCGGACACGACCGAGGGCACCATCAACTTCCACGAGTACCTCGGGGACAGTTGGGGGGTGCTGTTCTCGCATCCCAAGGACTTCACCCCGATCTGCACCACCGAGCTCGGTGCCTTCTCGGCGGCCAAGGCCGAGTTCGACAAGCGGGACACCAAGCTCATCGGCCTCTCGGTCGATGACGTCACGTCGCACGGCAAGTGGGCCGGTGACATCGAGGAGACCCAGGGGACGGCGCTGAACTTCCCACTCATCGGTGACGAGGACCGCAAGGTGGCCGACCTCTACGACATGATCCACCCGAACGCCAACGACACCCTGACGGTGCGTTCGGTGTTCATCATCGGTCCCGATAAGAAGATCAAGCTGACCCTGACCTACCCGGCGTCCACCGGCCGGAACGTACAGGAGATCCTCCGGGTCCTCGACTCGCTCCAACTCACTGCCGACTACAAGGTGGCCACTCCGGTCAACTGGAAGGACGGCGACGATGTGGTCATCGTCCCCGCTGTGTCCGACGAGGAGGCCAAGGAGCGGTTCCCGAAGGGCTTCAACACGTTGAAGCCTTACCTGCGGATCACTCCGCAGCCCAACAAGTAGCCGGGCCAGCCCCGACGGGAGCCAGGCCCATCGGGGCCGGGCCACGTCCGCGAGCCCGTCAGCACGTGACGTAGCGGCCGGCCCTGTCGCCCCGATGGGACCGGCCGCTGGTCGCGCCTGAGGCCTCCCTCAGGGGCCTCGCTCAGAGGGTAGGAGGCCCCTGACCGCCCGGATCCTCGGCCGCGCCCAGCCCTCCTGCCCTGGGATATTGACCAAGGGATGCCGGGATGGGCGGTGTTCCTGCTACGCTTGACCCGCTGGCGTGTTCCGTCCGCCGGCCCTTTCCGAAGACACCAGAGGTCCACTCCCCACATGCCAGACAAGCAGGCCACCATCTCCGAGTACCGTCTCCACGAGACCGATACCGGATCCCCCGAGGTGCAGATCGCCATCCTGAGCGAGCGCATCGTCCACCTCACTGAACATCTGAAGGTCCACAAGGGAGACCACCACACACGTCGTGGTCTCCTGAAGCTGATCGGACGGCGTCGGCGCCTGCTCGACTATGTCCGCAACAACGATGTCGAGCGCTACCGGGACATCATCGGTCGCCTCGGACTCCGCCGCTAGGCGGTAACCATCCGCTCCGCCCGGCTTCGGCCGGGCGGTCGCAATTTCTCCGTCGGCGTCACGTCGGCGGACGCAGGCCGGCACCGCGTCGGCGTGCAGCAGCAGCGGCCAGCCACCGTGTGGCCGGTCGTCCACAACACACAATTGGGCTCCCGCCGAGGTCAGTCACCAGTTGCCGATCACCCCGCCGCCGAAGCGCCGGCACGGGTGGCGTGGTCGACAACTGGGAACTGGCTCGGGGAGTCCCCGAACAGACCAAGGAGCGTCATGTCAGACGCCATTACCGTGTCGGCGCCCATCAGTGGCACCGACCGCACGCTTTCATTCGAGACCGGCAAGTTGGCCCAGTTGGCCGACGGGGCCGTCCTGGCCCGGATCGGCGACACCGTCCTCCTGGCCACGGCGACCGCCTCGCGGTCGGTGCGGGAGGGGGCCGACTTCTTCCCGCTGACCGTGGACATCGAGGAGCGGACGTATGCAGCCGGGAAGATCCCCGGCTCGTTCTTCCGCCGGGAGGGCAAGTCCTCGGACCAGGCCATCCTGACCTGTCGTCTCATCGACCGCCCCCTGCGCCCGTCCTTCCCCAAGGGCTTCCGCAACGAGGTCCACATCGTCGGGACCATCTTCGGCGCCGATCAGGTCAATCCTCACGACGTCCTGGCCATCAACGCCGCCTCGGCCGCGCTGATGATCTCGGGCATCCCCTTCGAGGGCCCCATCGGGGCGGTCCGGGTGGCCTACTCCACCGACGGCCAGTGGATTCCCCACCCGAGCTTCCAGGAGGGTGACGACTCCACCTTCGAACTGGTGGTGGCCGGTCGGGCCCTGTCCGACGCCGCCAACGCCGAGATCGCCATCATGATGGTGGAGGCCGGCGGTTCCGAGCGCTCGTTCCAGTACTACGACGAAGGGGCTCCCCAGGTCACCGAGGAGGTCCTTGCTGACGGTCTCGAGGCCGCCAAGCAGTGGATTCGTGAATCGATCGTGCTCCAGCGCCAGATGGTGGACGCCTACGTGGCCGCCCGCGGGCCGGTGGAGATCATTCCCTACTCGACGTTCGCCGATTACGAGGATGACGTGTTCGAGCGGGTGCAGGCCATCGGAACCGACGCCATCACCGAGGCCAACAAGATCGTGGCCAAGGCGGAGCGCAACGCCGCCCTCGACGCGGCCTCCACCTTCATCATCGAGAGCCTCACCGGGGAGTTCCCCGAGCGGGCCGGCGAACTGAAGGCCGCGGTCCGGGGCCTCACCAAGAAGCTGGTGCGCCGGCGGATCGTGGATGAGGGCCTCCGTATCGACGGCCGGACCACCACTGAGATCCGCCCGCTCTCCGCTGAGGTGGACCTGTTCCCGACGGCACACGGCTCGGCACTGTTCCAGCGGGGAGAGACCCAGGTGCTCAACGTCACCACCCTGGGGATGCCCCGGATGAACCAGCTCCTCGACACCATCACTCCCGACGAGCACAAGCGGTACATGCATCACTACAACTTCCCGCCCTTCTCCACCGGCGAGACCGGGTTCATGCGCGGACCCAAGCGACGCGAGATCGGTCACGGCCTGCTGGCCGAGCGGGCCCTGCTGCCCGTCGTCCCCTACGAGGAGGACTTCCCCTACACCCTCCGACTCGTCTCCGACGTGCTCGCCTCCAACGGCTCCACGTCGATGGCCTCGGTGTGCGGGTCGACGCTGTCGATGATGGCGGCCGGAGTGCCGCTGAAGGCTCCGGTGGCCGGTATTGCCATGGGCCTCGTCTACGACGGTGGGTCCTATGTCACCCTGACCGACATCCTCGGTGCCGAGGACGCCTTCGGGGACATGGACTTCAAGGTGGCCGGGACCAAGGACGTGGTCACCGCCCTGCAGCTCGACACCAAGATCGACGGGCTGCCCCTGGACGTGCTGACCAAGGCCCTCCTGCAGGCCAAGGAGGCCCGACTGGCCATCCTCGAGGTGATGGCCGGTGCCATCACCGAGCCCCGCAGCGAGGTGGCCGACTCTGCCCCGAAGATCATCTCCTTCGAGATCCCGATGGACAAGATCGGTGAGGTCATCGGGCCCAAGGGCAAGGTCATCAACGCCCTCCAGCAGGAGACCGGTGCCGATATCGCCGTCGACGACGACGGCATGGTGGGCACGGTGACCATCGGGGCCAAGGACGGTCTGGCCGTGGAGGAGGCCCGTCGCCGGATCTCCACCATCCTCGACCCGCCGTTGGCCGAAGTGGGCGCGACCTATCAGGGCAAGGTGGTCAACATCACCAAATTCGGGGCCTTCGTCAACATCCTTCCCGGTCGCGACGGACTGCTCCACATCTCCAAGATCGGCCAGGGCAAGCGGGTCGAGCGCGTCGAAGACGTGTTCGAGCTGGGCCAGCCGGTCGAGGTCAAGGTGGACGACATCGACCCCCAGGGGAAGGTCTCCCTCTCGTTGGCCGGTGAGGCGCCGGCGGCGTCGTCCTCGGGTGGCGACCGCAGCAACGGACGCAGTGAGAGCCGTGGTGACGGTGGCGGGCGCGGTCGTCCCCGCGGCGACCACGCCGATCCGGGCGACCGCCCCGAGCGGGGCCGCCGTCCGGCCGAGTCCAGCGCACCCTCGGGAGCCGCCTCGTTCGAGGCCGTGTTCGAGGAGGAGCTGGTCCAGGAGTTCGGCGATCTGGGGCCGGCCGTGGCCGAGACCTCCGATCGTCCGAGTGGCGGCGGCGGAGGCGGCCGGGGTGGTCGCCGCCGCCGTTGAGCACGCGTGAGCACCGGGTGACGATCTTCTCGGTCGTCGCCCGGTGATCCGCACCGAAGTCCTCCCCTCCGGCCTCTCCCTGGCCACGGAGCGGATGGAGGATGCCCGCTCGGTGTGCATCGGGTTCTGGGTGGGCACCGGCTCCCGGGACGAGGAGGACAGCCGGGCCGGCTCGTCCCACTTCCTCGAGCACCTCCTGTTCAAAGGCACCGACGACCGGTCGGCCTCGGCCATCGCCGAGGCGGTCGACGAGGTAGGAGGCGACTTCAACGCCTTCACCACCAAGGAGTACACCTCCTTCTACATCCGGCTCCTGGCCGAGCACCTCTCGCTCGGGCTCGACATCCTCTCGGACATCATGTGGCGACCTGCCCTCCGCCCCGCCGATCTGGACGCCGAGCGGCAGGTGATCCTGGACGAGATCCTCATGCATGCCGACGAACCGTCGGACGAGGCGGCGGAGCAGAGCTCGGCGCTGCTCTTCCCCGACCACCCGCTCGGCCGTGAGGTGCTGGGCAGTCATGACTCGGTGGTGGCCATGACCGGAAGCCGGATCGCCGAGTTCTTCGCCCATCACTACCGCCCGGGCAACATGGTGGTCGCCGTGGCCGGGGACCTCGACCACGGCGAGGTGGCCGCGGGCATCGAGTCCCGGTTCGCCGGGGCCCACGGGGGGGCGACGCCTGAGCGCCGCGCTCCCGACGACAAGGTGGAGCCGCTGGCGGTGTCCCGCCGGGCCACGGAGCAGACGCACCTGGTGCTGGCGGCCCGGTCCGTCGACCGGATGGACCCGCAGCGCTACGCCCTGGCCGTGGTCAACCACGTGCTCGGCGGCGGGCTGTCCAGCCGACTCTTCCAGGAGATCCGGGAGCGGCGCGGACTGGCCTACTCGGTGTGGTCCGAGCGGGTGGCCTACCACGACGCCGGATCGGTGAGCGTGGGCATGGGGACCGCCCCTGAACATGTGGCCGAGGTGCTGGACATCGTCTCCACCGAGTTGGATCGGCTCGGCGAGGAGGGCATCACCGAGCGGGAGCTGGCCATCGCCAAGGGGAACCTCCGGGCCGAGACGTTGCTGGCCTGCGAGGACTCCGGGGCCAGGATGAGCCGGATCGGTGCCGGCCTCCTGTTGCACGGGGAGATCCTCACAGTGGACGAGGTACTGGCGCGAGTGGCCGCACTGACCCTGGACGAGGTGCACGCCGCCGCCACCGAGCTGGTGGCCGCACCCCGGACCCTGTCGGTGGTCGGTCCATTCGACGAGTCCGACTTCGACGCCCGGTCACTCCGACTGGGCTGAGGGCGTCGAGCCGCAGGCGCCGGCGCAGAGACCCAGCTGTCTCCCTCGGCGACGGTAGGGTGACCGACATGCGAGTCGGGGTGGTGGGCGCCGGGGGCAAGATGGGCCAGGAGGTGTGCCGGGCGGTGCTGGCCCACCCTGACCTGGACCTGGTGGCCGTGGTCGATCCCGCCCACGGGGGGACCGACCTGGGGGCCCTCATCGGGAGGGACGCCGCGCTGGCCGTGTCCGACTCCCTCGATGCGCTCACTGCCGGTGACGCCGAGGTGGTGGTTGACTTCACCCGTCTGGAGGCCGCCAGGATGACCCTCGCCTTCTGTGCCGAGGCCGGAATTCACGCGGTGGTCGGGACCACCGGGTTCACGGCGGCTGATCTCGATGACCTGAGCCGTCGCTTCGCCGGCCCCTCCTCCGGCCGCCCGAACTGTGTGGTGGCGGCCAACTTCGCCATCGGCGCGGTGCTGATGATGCGGTTCGCTGAGCTGGCCGCCCCGTACTTCGGTGGTGCGGAGATCGTCGAACTGCACCACGACGGCAAGCTCGACGCCCCGTCGGGCACGGCGATGAGGACGGCCGAGCGGATGGCCGCGGCCCGGTCGGCGGCCGGATCAGGCGACTTTCGGACCGACGCCACCGTCACCCTGGTCGAGGCGGGGGCACGGGGCGCCGAGGGCCCCGGTCAGATCAGGATCCATTCGGTCCGGCTGGCCGGCCTGGTGGCCCATCAGGAGGTCATTCTCGGCGGGGTCGGGCAGAGCTTGACCATCCGGCACGACTCCTATGACCGCAGCTCCTTCATGGATGGGGTGGTGCTCGCCGTGCGGTCGGTGCCGAACCGACCGGGCCTGACCGTAGGACTCGAACCGCTCCTCGGGCTCTGAGCGCCGGGGCTTCGGATGGACGGCAACCGCCAGCGGATCATCGAGGCGACCTACGCCTGCGTGGCGCGCTCGGGCCTGGCCAAGACCACGGTGGAGGACGCCGCCCGCGAGGCTTCGGTGTCCCGGGCCACCGTGTACCGGGCGTTCCCTGGGGGCCGCGAGGAGCTGCTCAGCGCGGTGGTGTCCTGGGCCATGCTGGTGTTCTTCGGCCGCCTCTACGAGCATGTGCAGGATGCCGACGGCCTGGAGCAGGTCCTGGAGCGGGGCATCATCTTCGCCCACCGCTCCATCGTCGAGCACGACGTCCTCCAACGGGTCATGCAGACCGAGCCGGAAAAGCTGCTGCCGTCCCTGACCGTCGAGAGCATCCGCATCCGGGAGGGCATCGCCACCTTCCTCACTCCCTACGTGGCCCAGCGAGGGGTCAAACCGGGGGTTGACCTCGATGAGGCGGCCGACTTCCTGGCCAGGATGGTCCTGTCGTACATGTCCGCCCCCGGACGGTGGGACCTCGACGACCCCGACCAGGTGGCCCGGCTCGTGGAGTCCGAGCTGCTGCCCGGGGTGGTGGCCGGCCCGGGGCCGGTCGGGTAGCCGGTTGACAATGAGACAAAAATCGACCTAGCGTTTCAAATGTGTACGCACCGGGGGTCGCGCTCCACGTAGTAGCCAGTGACGAGGGCCAGGATGCTCCGACCCGCCCGGGCGCCGGCGGCCAGGCCTCCCCCCACCGGGTGCGCATCATCGACGGCACGCTGAGTTGCCTGGCCCGGTACGGCACGGCCAAAACCACGGTGGACGACATCGCCCGCCAGGCCGGCGTGTCCCGGGCCACTGTGTACCGGGTATTCCCGGGTGGCCGTGACGAGATCTTGGGTGCCGTGGTGGACACCGAGATGGCCCGGCTGTTCTCGGCCCTCGGGGTCCGGCTGGGGGAGGCCCGAGACCTCACCGGGGCCCTGGTCGGAGGCATTGTCGAGGCTTCGTCCCGGATCCGGAACCACGCCGCCCTCGGCTACCTGGTGGCCAATGAGCCCGAGATCGTTCTCGGCCACCTGGCCTTCGACGAATCCGACCGGCTGCTGACCACCGCCTCCCAGTTCACCGCGCCCTTCCTCGCCCGCTGGATGACCCCAGCCGAGGCTGAACGGGTGGCCGAGTGGGCGACCCGCATCGTCCTGTCCTACGCCATCGCACCGTCGCCCCGGACCGACCTGACCGATCCGGCCGACGCAGAGCGCCTGGTCTCGACGTTCATGATCCCAGGGATCGAGGCCCTCAGGCACTCCGGCGCCCCGGACCCCATCGTCATCACCCCGTTCGATCAGGCAGCACCTACCGGGGCGGCATCGACCCCGGTCCGTCCGACCAACCCCAAGCGTGCCCAACGGGCACCGAGCCATATCCATCAGACGAGTACCCAGCGTGCCAAGGGAGAGAAGCCATGACCACCGAGATGAGCAGCACCGAGGACATCATCGGCCGGGCCGAGATCGACGACTTCGAGGCGATCCTGGCGGTGGTGGGCACCGAGGAGGGCGACGGTCGTCACGTCGTACACTCGGACTACGACTCCATCTTCACCTGGGACTACGAGAAGGGAGCCCGGCCCAAGCTCAACAAGCTCTACGAGAAGGCCAAGGGTGCCCAGTGGAACGGTGAGACCGACCTGCCGTGGGACACCGAGGTGGACCAGCGGCGGATGGTCGTCGAGCAGGCGGAGGCCACCGGGGGATTCGGCGCCGGGTTCGACCTGACCGGAACGCCAGTCGAGAAGTGGAGCGAGAAGGAGTGGGTGGACTTCGGGGTGGAGAGCCAGAACTGGACCCTGTCCCAGTTCCTCCACGGTGAGCAGGGCGCGCTGATCTGCACGGCCAAGATCGTGGAGTCGGTGCCGTGGATCGACGCCAAGTACTACGCCGCCACCCAGGTGATGGATGAGGCCCGCCACGTGGAGGTCTTCGGCAAGTACCTCGACGAGAAGCTGTCCGGCCACTACGCCATCAACGCCCACCTCCGCATGCTGCTCGACGACATCATCGCCGACTCGCGCTGGGACATGACCTATCTCGGCATGCAGATCATGGTGGAGGGCCTGGCTCTGGCCGCCTTCGGCCTGATGCACGCCATGACCACCGACCCGCTGTTGAAGCAGCTGCTCCGCTACGTGATGGCCGACGAGGCCCGCCACGTGGCCTTCGGGGTGCTCAGCCTGCAGGAGTACTACCAGGAGCTGTCGACCTCGGAGCTGCGCGAGCGCCAGGAGTTCGCCTTCGAGGCGGCCGTGCGGATGCGGGACCGCTTCCTCCAGCAAGAGGTGTGGGACCGGATGGGCATCGACCCCAAGGCCATCGTGCCGGTGGTCCAGCAGGCCCCCGAACGGGGCGAGTTCCAAGCGCTGCTGTTCTCCAAGATCGTCCCCAACTGCAAGAAGCTGGGCCTCCTCGATGCCGCCGACGGTTGGCTGCGGACCAAGTTCACCGAGCTCGGAGTCATCGAGTTCGAGTCGTGGGTGGACACCAGCGAGGAGTACGACGCCATGGCTTCGGTCCCGCCGAAGGACCGGATCGCTTCCTGAGGGCCCGTGGCGGCCGATCCCTGGGGCGTGGCGCCCGTCCGCCGGGCCGGCCGGCAGCGGGGGCGCGTCCGGCGGGCACGGCGCGGCACCGGCTGGGGCACGGGGTCCTGGTAGCCTGCGGGTCCGTGACGCCCTCCCCGTTTGCTGCGAACCGCTCCGAAGGCTGAGGGCTGATGCCACGCTTCGGAGCGGTCATCACGGCCATGGTCACCCCCTTCGGGCCTGACGGTTCCCTCGACCTCGACGCGGCCGTTGGGGTGGCTACCCACCTGGCGGGCAGCGGGAGCGACGGGCTGGTCCTGGCCGGCAGCACCGGCGAGGGGTCCGTGCTCACCGACGCCGAGCGCATCGACCTGTTCCGAGCCGTCGTAGAGGCCGTCGACATCCCGGTGATCGCCTCGACCGGCACCAACGACACCGCCCACTCGGTGCTCATGACCCGGGAGGCCGAGGCGGTCGGGGTCGATGGGATCCTGGCCGTGACCCCGTACTACAACCGACCGTCTCCGGCGGGCTTGTCCGCCCACTTCCGGGCCATCGCCGCCGCAACCGACCTGCCCGTCCTCCTCTACGACATCCCGGTCCGGTCGGGCCGGAGGATCGGCCCGCAGCTCACCTTGGAGTTGGCCCGGGAGGTCCCCACGATCGTGGGGGTCAAAGACGCCACCGGTGACGTGGCCACCGCCGCCACCGTGGTGGCCGAGAGTCCTGAGGGGTTCGACGTCTACTGCGGCGACGACTCGCTGACCCTGCCCTTCGAGTCGGTCGGAGGTGCCGGGATCATCAGCGTGGCCGCCCACTGGGCCGGTCCGCTGTTCGCCGAGATGATCGCGTGTCACCGTGCCGGTGACGTGGAGCGCGCCATACGGGTCAACCAGGACCTGGCCGAGTCCTACCGGTTCGAGTCCACCGACGAGTTTCCCAACCCGGTGCCGGCCAAAGCGGCCTGTCGGGCCCTGGGCTTGGCCGTGGGGCAGTGCCGCCTGCCCAATGCCCCGGCTCCGGCCGCGCTCGACGAGCAGGCCGCCGGCGTGATCGCCAAGGTGCAGGAGCGGTACCCGGTGCGCCAGTCGGTGGCCTGAACGGACGGCCCGGTACCGCCGATCGACCCCAGAGACAGCCTGGGCCCCCCTAAGCAGAGACTGAAGCAGTAGAGAGAAGCCATACGTGAATACTCAGGGAGCACGCCGCGGCGCCGACGGGGCCGGTACCCAAGCTGCAAACGCCCCGAAGGGGAGCGGCGCCCGCAAGGCGACCGGATCCCGCAAGAAGCAGTCGGCCGGCAAGGCGAACGCCACACCCGAGCATCTGGCGGCCCCTGGGGCGGTCGCCCCGTCGCGGCCCGCCCGGACGGAGCGGAAGCGGATCCCCGGCGGGGGTGGGAACCGGTCACCGGTGCGCATCGTCTTCCTCGGAGGACTGGGTGAGATCGGTCGGAACTGCGCCTGCATCGAGGTCGACGGAAGGATCCTGGTGCTCGACGTGGGCATCATGTTCCCGGATCCGGACATGCCCGGTGTGGATCTGGTGCTCCCCGACCTCACGTACCTGAGGGAGAACGCCGACCGGGTCGACGGGGTGATCCTCACCCACGGCCACGAGGACCACACCGGTGGCCTCGCCTACCTCCTGCGTGACTTCCCGGTAGCCGTCTACGGCTCCGAGCTCACCCTGGCCCTGGCCAAGAATCGGGTGGACGAGGCCGGCATGAACGATCGGGTGCAGTTCATCCCCGTCCGGGATGGGGAGCGGCGGCGGATCGGTCCCTGTGACGTGGAGTTCATCCCGGTCACCCATTCGGTGCCCCATGCCTTCGCCACCGCCTTCCACACCCCGCAGGGGATCGTCCTCCACTCCGGCGACTTCAAGATCGACCTCCATCCGGTGGATGGCCGGCGCACCGACCTGGCCCGGATGGGGGCGTTGGCCTCCGATCCGGGCATCCGCCTGCTCTTGATCGATTCGACCAACGCAGAGGAGCCCGGTTTCACGCCATCGGAATCGACCGTGGGCGAGACGCTCCGCAAGGTCTTCCTGGCCCGTCCCGACCGCAGATTCATCGTCACCTGCTTCGCCAGCCACATCCACCGTGTCCAGCAGGTGGCTGACGCCGCCATCGCCGGCGGTCGGAAGGTGGCCACGCTCGGCCGTTCGATGCAGAAGAACGTGGCCCTGGCCCGCAAGCTCGGGGTTCTGGAGATCCCAGAACAGTCTCTGGTCGACATCGAGGACGTCGATCAACTCCAGGCGGGACAGGTGTGTGTGATCTCCACCGGCTCGCAAGGCGAGCCCATGTCGGCCCTGTCCAAGCTGGCCACCGGTGAGAACCGGTTCTTCAAGCTGCGGGAGAACGACGTGGTGGTGATCAGCGCCCATCCGATCCCCGGCAACGAGTGGTCGGTGGGACGGGTGATCGACAGCCTCCACCGGCGCAACGTCGAGGTCATCCACTCCGGGGTGGACTCGGTCCACGTGAGTGGGCATGCCCGTCAGGGGGAGCTGGCCACCCTGATGTCGGTGACCGATCCCGAGTTCTTGATCCCGGTCCACGGCGAGTACCGGCACATGGCCAACCAGGTCCGGGTGGCCGGGTCCATGGGCATCGTGGGTGACCGAGTGCTGCTGTGCGAGGACGGCGACGCCGTCCGGTTGGACGCCAAGGGCCTGCACCGTGACGGCACCGTTCCCGGTGGGTATCTCTTCGTGGACGGCAGTTCGGTGGGTGACATCGGCCACGGTGTCCTTCGGGACCGGATGGTCCTGGCCGAGGAGGGTGTGGTCATGGCGGTGGCCACCGTGGACCTCAAGCGGAGCGAGGTGGTGGGAGTACCTCAGATCGTGACCAGGGGCTGGGCCTACGACCACGACACCGAGATCCTCCTCGACGAGGCCCGGGTACAGGTGACCAAGGCCCTTGAGCAGGCGCTTTCCTCGGGGAGCAGCGATCACGAGAACCTCAACCGGGTGGCCCGCAAGGCCCTCGGCCGGCTGGTGGGCGATCGGACCCGCCAGCGACCGATGATCGTCCCGGTCATCGTCACCGTCTAGAACCCCGTCGGGGCGTCGGGGCCTGGTGTCCCCGTGACGGTGACCCTGCGGGACTAGCCTGTGACGCACTGTGACGACCGCCACCAAGCGTCCGGCGGGCCGATCCGGGGCTTCGCGGTCCAGGGGTAGGCCCGCGTCCTCCGCCCGATCGCGAGCTGCGACGTCGGGTCGGCGCAGCTCGGCCCATCGCGGCCGCAGGGGGCGGGGTCGCGACGAGCCCTCCGGCGTCATGGCCACCATGGGGGCGGTGGTGGCCAGTCACGCCACCGACCTGTGGGGGGTCGTGCTGGTCACCGTCGGCGTGCTCACCGCCGTGGCCTTCTACGGTGGCGAGCACTCGCTCGGGCCCGCCGGCCACGGGGCGCGGGTCGCCGTCGGTGATCTGCTCGGCTGGGGACGCTTCCTGCTCCCTCTGGTGGCGGTGGCCATGGGCCTCCTCCTGTTGATCGGCTATCGCATTGGTGACGAGGAGACCCGGTCCGTACCGGAACCGGCCCGGGTGGTCATCGGCGCGTTCGTGGGCCTCTTGGCCGTGGCCGGGCTGGCCGCCCTGGCCGGAGGCTCACCCCACCTGGGCGATTCGACCGCCCTGCTCTCGTCAGCGGGCGGGTGGATCGGGGCCCTGGTCGGCAATCCGCTCCGCTCGGCGCTCGGGGGGTTCGGCGCCACCGTGGTGCTGGTGGCCCTGGCGGTTGTGGCCATGGTCCTGTTCACCGGGATATCCATTCGGACGGCCACTGCCGGCCTGGTGGGCGCGGTCCGCTGGTCGGCCGCGGTGGCCCGCGACCGCACGGCGGTGGACGAAAGGAAGAGGAAGAGGAAGAGGAAGAGTTCGAGGAGGCGGACGAACCCACCGACCCGTTCGGTCGACGGGTCGCCTCGGTCCCGACACCTGCCCCGCTTGTCCTCGAGGACGACGAGGAGGAGGACGAAGAAGAAGAGGAAGAAGAAGAGGAAGAAGAGCCGGAGCTCCTGCCCGAGGCGGCCGCCAAGCCGGGGTCGGGTTCGCAGCTCGAGATGAAGCTGGGCCCCTCGGTCGGGGACTGGCACCTCCCTCCCGCCAACATCCTGAAGCGGGCCAAGCCCCAAGCTGTCGACGAACGGGCGGTGGAGGTCGCCGGTGACGCCCTCGTGGCCGCGCTGGCCGCCCACGGCGTGGACACCCGGCTGGTGGGGAGGACGGTGGGACCGTCGATCACCCGCTACGAGCTGGAGCTGGGCGCGGGGGTCAAGGTGGCCCGCGTGACCTCGCTGTCCAAGGACATCGCCTACGCCATGGCCTCACCCGACGTCCGCATCCTGGCACCCATACCGGGGAAGTCGGCCATCGGCGTCGAGGTGCCCAATCGAACCCGGCAGCTGGTGGCCCTGGGGGACATCCTCGCCTCGCCCGAGGCTGACGGCGCCATCCATCCGCTCGAGGTGGCACTCGGACGGGACATCGCCGGCCGGGCGGTGATGGTCAACCTGGCCGAGATGCCTCACGTCCTCGTGTCGGGGGCCACCGGCTCGGGTAAGTCGTCGTGCATCAACTCCATCCTGACCTCCATCCTCACGCGGGCCACCCCGGATCAGGTACGCCTCATCCTGGTCGATCCCAAGCGGGTCGAGTTGGGGCAGTACAACGACCTTCCCCACTTGCTGACCCAGGTGGTGGTGGATCCGAAGAAGGCGGCTAACGCGCTCAGCTGGGCCGTTACCGAGATGGAGCGTCGCTACGACCTCCTCGCCGAGGTCGGGATGCGTGACATCACCGGCTACAACGCCGCCTTCGACGACGGGGAGCTCGCCGAGTTCGAAGAGGCCTACCGGATGCGGATGCTCGGGACCGACGCCGATCACGAGGACGAGGAGATGGAGCCAAAGTTCGCCCGCCTCCCGTTCATCCTGATCGTGGTGGACGAGTTGAACGACCTGATGATGGTGGCCGCCCGCGACGTCGAGGAGTCGGTGTGCCGGATCGCCCAGATGGCCCGAGCCGTCGGGATCCACCTGGTATTGGCCACCCAGAGGCCTTCGGTGGATGTCATCACCGGCGTGATCAAGGCCAACATCCCGTCGCGCATGGCCTTCTCCGTGTCGTCCCTGGCCGACAGCCGGGTGATATTGGACCAACCGGGTGCCGAGCGTTTGATCGGCAAGGGTGACATGCTGTTGCTGTCGGCGTCGTCCTCCAACCCCCAGCGTCTGCAAGGCCCCTGGGTCAGCGAGGACGAGGTGCGGGCGGTGGCGGCCCACTGGAAGCGGCAGCGCCCGATGGAGGTGATTGCCGACATCGAAGAGGTGGTCGGGAGCGAGGCGCCCCGGACGGGAGGCGAGGACGGTGACGACGAGCTGCTGGACCAGGCCATGGAGCTGGTGGTCCGCTCCCAGCTTGGTTCCACCTCGATGCTGCAGCGCAAGCTCAGGGTGGGGTTCGCTCGGGCCGGCCGTCTCATGGATCTGATGGAGCGACGCGGCGTGGTCGGTCCGTCCGAGGGCTCGAAGGCCCGGGCCGTCCTCATGACTCCCGAGGAATTGGACGCCCTCTGACCGACGGAGCCTCCCCAGAGTCGGTGACCGCACCAGTGGCTGCTCCTGACGCCGCAACGACCGCCGAGGTCATGGGGCCTGCCTCGGGAACACCACCCGAAGGAAGGCTGCCCCTTCCTCAGCCGGAGACCGTGGACATCACGGCACCGATCGCCGCGCCCGACGCCGTGGTCCTGTCGCCGTGGGCCGCGACCGGTGTGGGGACCGGGAGCAGCGCCGACACGACGGTCACCCCTGCGTTGCGACCCGACGGTGACGCCTCGGCACCGACCGAGGTGGTGTCGGCCGGGACGACGACTGCCCCGCCGGCCCCGGTCCCCGAGGCCGGAGACCCAGCAGTGGACGGCGACGGTCCGAGGACGACGAGGCGCCACCGCCGGCGCCGGAGCCACCGGCGCATGCTGGTGGCCGTCCTCGTCGTGGTGGCACTCCTGCTGGCCGCGGCGGGATGGGTGGGTGCCCAGCGCATCAACCGGCCCCTGGCCCGACCCGACCTGCAGTCCGCTGTGCCGGCGGGCCTGGCGGTGTCCGGGGCCGTACCGTCCCTGCCGTGGCCGTCCAAGGGGCAGGGGGCGGTCTCCATCCCCTCCCTGGGCTACGCCCAACAGTCGGGCCCCGAATCCTCGGTCCCCATCGCTTCCCTGACCAAACTGGCCAACGCCGTGGTCATCCTCAGGGACCACCCGGTGCCGGCCGGAGCCTCCGGACCGTCCATCACCATCACTGCTGATGACGTGACCGAGTACGACTTCGAACTGCACAACGACCAGTCGACCGTGCCCATCCACGTCGGCGAGGTGTTCACCGAGCGACAGATGCTCGAGGCCCTCCTGACCCAGTCGGCCAACGACATGGCCTACAACCTGGCCGTTTGGGACGCCGGCAGTATCCCAGCCTTCGTGGCCAAGATGAACGCCCTGGCCACGTCACTCGGTACCACGGCCACCCACTATGTGGATGCCAGCGGCTACGACCCCGGTTCGGTGTCCAGCGCGTCCGACGTCCTGCGGGTGGCCGCCGCCGGGATGGCCGACCCCACCTTCGCTCAGATCGTGGGCATGTCGTCGATTGACTTCCCGGGGGTGGGGACCCTCCCCAACGTGGTGAGTGAGATCGGGAAGAACGGCGTGATCGGGGTCAAGTCCGGCTACACGTCCAAGGCCGGCGGCTGTCTGGTGCTGGCCGCCAACCGGGTCGAGGGGGATCACACCGCACTGGTGCTCGTCGCCGTCCTCAGCCAACCCACCCCACCACCCATCGTGCCCAAGACCACCACGACTACCGCTCCCAAGCCCCCACCCCCCACCACGACCACGGCTCCCGCTCCGGGAGTCGTTCCGCCGCCCACCACGGCACCCCCCCCCGACCACCGCGCCACCACCGCCGACCACGACGACCACCATCCCGATCAGTGACCTGCAGGTTCCCGACCCGCTCAAGTACACCCGACCGGTGGCCGAGGCCCTGCTGGCCGCCACCCAGTCCGGCATGGTCCCGGTGGCCGTGGCCACACAGGGAGCCGTGCTCGGGACGGCCACCGCGGTGTGGGGTGGTCAGCCGCACAGGGTGGCGGTCGTGGCCGGCACGTCGGCCTCCCTGCTCGGCTGGCCCGGCCAGCAGGTGGCCGCGGTCACCAGCCTGAGGCCGGTCCGGGCCGGGGGAACGCAGGGGAGCCAGGTGGGGACGGCCCAATTCTCCCTTGGCGCCCAGCGCGAGACGGTCCCGTTGAAGCTGGGTTCGACCGTGCCCGAGCCCGACTGGTGGTGGCGCCTGCTCCACGCCTGAGACCGACTTCCCTGGGCTCGTTCCCGTGGGTCGCACCGGGCGGTACCAGACGTGCCTGACCCGATGGAAAATGGTGGCCCGGCCAGGGCAGACGGTCCTGCCCGCTCGAACCGTTGGCGAGTACCGTGTCGGTGTGCGTGCACGAGTACCTGCGTCGTCTGCCAACCTCGGACCCGGATTCGACACACTGGCCATCGCGCTGGACCGGTACGTCGAGGTCGAGGTGGAGCCGGCCACCAAGCTGATCGTGCGGTCCGAGGGCGAAGGGGCGGGTCTGTCTGACGATCCCTCCCACCTGGCCGCCCGAGTGGCCATCGACGTGGCCGGCACCGACCGCCTGGCCATCACGGTCCGGTCGCAGATCCCCATCGCCCGCGGGCTCGGCTCGTCGGCCGCACTGGCCGTGGCCGCCGCCGCGGCGGCCGGCGCCAGTGATCCGCTGGCCGTGGCCGCCCAGATGGACGGGCACCCCGACAACGCCGCGGCGTCCACCGTCGGGGGCCTGGTCGCCGCCGCCCGGGTCAAGGGGGGAGTCCGAGCGGTGCGACTGCCCCTCGACGTGAGCCTGGTCTTCGTGGTCATCGTCCCGGACGTGACGTTGTCCACGGCCCGGGCCCGCCAGGCACTCCCTGTCGAGGTAAGCCGCGAGAGCGCGGCGTTCAACCTGTCGAGGATGGCACTCCTGATCGCCGGTCTGGCCGACAGCCGAGTGCTCATCCCCGAGGCCACCGAGGACCGTCTCCACCAGGACTACCGGAGCCCGATGTTTCCCGCCGCACCCAAGCTGTTGGCCGGGATGTCGGCCGGGGGGGCCCTCGCCGTGTGCTGGTCGGGTGCCGGACCCTCGTTGCTCGGGATCACCCTCGGGACACGGGCCCCCGCGGTCCAGGCGGCCGCCGAGGCGGCACTGGCCGAGGCCGACGTGCCCGGCCAGGTCTTGGTCCTGCATGCCGATATGCACGGACTCATCATCGACCGAAATCATTCGGCCGAGATGTTCGACTTCACCCTCGACGAGTAGGCGTGGCCCCCTCGGTCGTCGCGCTGCCGATCTCCCCGCATCCGGTCCGGACGGCGGGTACGGGCGCAGGCCTGCACCGGGCCGATCCCCCGTGATCCCCGGGGCCGTATCCTGGGACGGTGAGCATCGAGGACCAGGTAGCGGCGCCCCGCACCTTCCATATCCGGACCTTCGGGTGCCAGATGAACGACCACGACTCGGAGCGCCTGGCCGGCGCGCTGCTGGCCGACGGGCTGGTGGCCACGCCGGACATCGAGGCGGCCGACGTAGTGGTGTTCAACACCTGCTGTATCCGTGAGAACGCGGACAACAAGTTCTACGGACATCTGGGCAACCTGAAGGCCCTACGGGAGAGCCGGCCGGGGATGCAGATCGCCGTCGGGGGCTGCCTGGCGCAGATGGACGGGGAGCGGGTCCGGGAGCGGGCCTCACACGTCGACGTGGTCTTCGGCACCCACAATCTGACCCGGGCCCCCGAGCTGCTTCGCCAGGCCGCCCGGTCCGGCCCGGTCGTGGAGATCCTGGACGGGCCACCTCCCGGGGCCGACCCCACCGGCGCCGATCAGCAGGTGGCCGCCCTGAACGCGGTGCGGGATCTGCCCTACGCCGCCTGGGTCACCATCCAGATGGGATGCGACAACTCGTGTGCCTTCTGCATCGTCCCCTCGGTGCGGGGTGGCGAGGTGTCCCGGCCCTTCGACGAGTTGGTCGGGGAAGTCCGCACCCTCGCCGGACGGGGGGTGACCGAGGTCAGTCTGCTCGGCCAGAACGTGAACTCCTACGGCCGGGACCTCACTCGCCGCCGCCCCCTCTTCGCCGACCTGCTCCGGGCCGTCGGCGCGGTGGAGGGGATCCGCAGGGTGCGCTACACCAGTCCCCACCCCAAGGACCTCCGTCCCGAGACCATTGCGGCCATGGCCGAGACCGACGAGGTGTGCAACCATCTCCACCTGCCCCTCCAGTCCGGCAGCGACCGGGTGCTGAGCGCCATGCGCCGGGGCTACACGGCCGAGCGGTACCTGGGCCGGCTGGCTGCGGCCCGAGCCGCCATCACCGACCTGGCTGTGACCACTGACATCATTGTCGGCTTCCCCGGGGAGACCGAGGACGACTTCGAACGGACGCTGCAGGTGGCCGCCGAGGCGGCCTACGACAGCGCCTACACCTTCATCTTCTCCCCGCGGCCGGGCACGCGGGCGGCGGCCATGACCGACCGGTTCGTGCCCGCCGAGGTGGTGGCCGAGCGGTTCGAGCGGCTGCGGGCCGTAGTGGAGCGATCAGCCGCGGTCCGCCACCGCGATCGCGTCGGGCGGATCGAGGAGGTCCTGGTCGAAGGCCCGTCCAAACGGAACCCGGCGGTGCTGACCGGCCGCACCGGCCAGAACAAGTTGGTGCACTTCGATGCGATCGACGGGGTCCCGGCGAGGACGGGTTCGTACGCCACCGTCGAGGTGGTCGACGCGGCCCGTCACCACCTGTCGGGTGTCCTGCTCGAGGTGCTGGCCGGCCCGTCCCACCGGACCCGTCTCCCGGTTGCCGCCGGCTGATCGGCGGCCCTCGACGGTGGTGGCCCTGATCGGCCCCACGGCGTCGGGGAAGTCGGCCATCGCCCTCGAGGTAGCCGAGCGGTGGCCCGGCCGCACGCCAGGCGGTTCGGGTGGACCGGTAGGTAGGCAGGAACCCAACCCCGGGATCGAGCTCGTCTCGGTCGACTCGATGGCCGTCTACCGGGGGATGGATATCGGCACGGTGAAGCCGACCCCCGCCGTGCGGGCCCGGGTGCCCTACCACCTCGTCGACCTCGTCGACCCGGCCGACCAATTCACGGTGCAGCAGTTCCAGGCGGCCGCCCGGGCCGCCCTGGGCGCCATAGCCGAACGAGGCAACGTTGCGGTGCTGGTCGGGGGGACCGGGCTCTACCTGCGCTCGGTGGTGGACGAGCTCGTGTTCCCGGGCCGGTTCCCCGAGGAGGCGGCCCGGCTCTCGGCCCTGGTCGATGAGGCCGGACCGGAGGGGAGCCCCGGACGGCAGGCCGTGCTCAGGGGCCTCCACCGTCGTCTGACGGCGCTCGATCCGACGGCTGCCGCCCGGATCGACCCCGCCAACCGCCGGCGCCTCATCCGGGCCCTTGAGGTGACCTTGGGTTCGGGTCGGCGGTTCTCCGAGTTCGGACCGGGACTGGAGCAGTACCTACCGAGTCCGGTGACCATGGTCGGCATCGACCGCCCGCCCGACGAGCTCGACCGGCGGATCGGCGAGCGATTCGAGCGCCTGATGGGCCAGGGTCTGCTGGAGGAGGTGACCACCCTGGCCGGCCGGCCCGGAGGCCTGTCGCCAACGGCCCGCCAGGCCCTGGGCTACCGCGAGCTGCTGGCCCACCTCGAAGGCGACCTGTCCCTGGACGAGGCGGTGGCCCTGGCCGTCCAACGCACCCGGGCCCTGGCCCGCCGACAGCGGGCGTGGTTCCGACGCGATCCCCGTATCGTGTGGTTGGACCCGTCCGACGATCCGGCCGGGGTCATCGCCGCCATGGTGGGGAAGGACCCCGGGACGGCCCCGGGGGTGGGAGAATGAACCGACACGAGATGACTCCCGACGACCCCACCCTCCCGCTCCTGACGTTGACCAAGCACCACGGTGCCGGGAACGACTTCCTGGTGCTGATCGATCTGGAGGACCGGTCGGGTCTCACGCCCGCCCTGGTGCGGGCCCTGGCCGACCGCCGGTTCGGCGTGGGGGCCGACGGGGTGATCAGGGTCCTGGCCGGTACCGGGGGCGCCGACCTGACGATGGATCTCGCCAATGCCGACGGGAGCACCGCCGAGATGACCGGCAACGGCATGCGCTGTTTGGCCCAGGCCGCAGTGCGGGCCGGGCTGGTGCGGCCGCCCACGTTCTCTGTCGCCACCCTGGGAGGGGTCCGCACCGTGGAGTACCGGCCAGGTGGTCCGCCCGCGGGACCCGACTGGGCCTCGGTGGACCTGGGCACCGTCCGCCTCGGTGAGGAGCGGACCCCAGTCTTCGCCGAGCAGCGGGCGCGGGAGGTCGACGTGGGCAACCCCCACCTCGTCCTGTGGGGTGAGGACCCTGCGGGCATCGACGTCACCGAGCTGGGCACCAAGCTCCAGGGGGAGTTCCCCGGGGGGGTCAATGTCGAGTTCATCGCAGCCGGTCCCGGAGCCGACACCCTCACCTTGCGGGTGTTCGAGCGGGGGGTCGGCGAAACACTGGCCTGTGGCACCGGCACGGCGGCCGCAGCCGTTGCCGCCCATGCCTGGGGGCTGGTGGGGACCACCGTGGACGTGCGCAATCCGGGCGGCACCCTGCGGGCCGAGCTCCGGCCGGGGGCCGCATCGCCCACGGGCGACGACGGGGGCACGGTGATACTCAGCGGACCGGTGGCCTTTGTGGCCGAATTGACCGTTGATCCGGCCGTCCTGCTGGCCGGTGGGCGGCAGTGAGCCCCAGCGACTCGGCGTTCACCGACACCCTCATCTCCCGGACGGTCCGGGAGCGCATCGTGCTGGTCGGCGTGACCTTCCCCCATTCCACGCTGGCGGTGACCGAGGCGGGCCTGGATGAGCTCGAGCTGCTCGTCGGGACGGCCGGGGCCGACGTCATGGAGCGGATCATCCAGCGGCGGACCACCCCGGACCCGGCCACCTATCTGGGCCGGGGCAAGGCCGAGGAGCTATTGGCGGTCTGCCTCGCCGTCGACGCCGACACCGTGGTGTTCGACGACGACCTGTCGCCGGCCCAGCAGCGCAATCTCGAGAAGATCCTGGGCCGGACGGCCATCGACCGGACCGCGGTCATCCTCGACATCTTCGCCCAGAACGCCCGCACCCCTGAGGGCCGGGCCCAGGTCGAGCTGGCCCTGTTGCGCTACCGTCTGCCTCGGCTCCGAGGAAGGGGACGTTCCTTCAGCCAACAGGCCGGTGGCATCGGCACCCGGGGCCCCGGCGAAACCGCGCTTGAGGTCGATCGGCGCCGTCTGGTCCGGCGCATGACCCGGCTGGAGGCCGACCTACGGCGCCTGGACCAGACCCGGCGCACCCAGCGCAAGGGCCGGGCGCGGTCCCGCCAGCGGACCGTGTCGTTGGTGGGATACACCAATGCCGGCAAGTCGACGCTGCTCAACCGGATGTGCGGGTCCGACGTGCTGGTACAGAACCGCCTCTTCTCCACCCTGGACCCGCGGACGCCGCCAACTCGACCTGCCCGGCGGCGAGACCGTGCTGGTGACCGACACCGTGGGGTTCGTCCGCAAGCTGCCCCACCAGGTGGTCGAGGCCTTCCGCTCCACCCTGGAGTCGGTGGGGGAGTCCGACCTCATCCTTCACGTGGTGGATGGCTCGGCACCGGACTTCGAGGGCCAGGTCGACGCCGTGCGCACCGTGTTGACCGAGATCGGTGCGGACGGGCTCCCCGAGCTCCTGGTCGTGAACAAGGCCGACGCCATCCTGGCCCAGGATCGGGCGGCCGCCGACGACCCCGGAGGGGACCAGGGCGGTGCCGGTGAGGAGGCCCGCCGACTGATGGCTGCCCATGAAGGCGCGGTGATGGTCTCGGCCCGCACCGGTCAGGGCATGGACGAGCTGTTGACGGCCATGGGAGACCGACTGCGGGTGGGGGACCGGGTGGTGGAGCTGGACATTCCCTGGGCCCGTGGCGACGTCCTGGCCGCGGTGCACCGCGAGGGCGAGATCGTGGGTGAGGTGGTGGGCGAGCAGTCCACCCGGATCCAGGTCGTGCTGGACGACGTGGGCAAGTCCCGGTTCGCCGAGTTCCTGGCCTCGTGAGTCCGACGCCGCTGCCCGGTCGACCGTCGGGATTCGAGCCCCCGCCATACCCGTACGATCGGCTCAACCAGGTCAAGGGCCGGGCCACCGACCGGTTCGACACCGACGGTGGATTGGTGGATTGCTCGATCGGCACACCGTGCGACCCACCGCCACCTGCCGTGCTCGACGCCATGGCCACCTCGGGGACCGAGCGCGGCTACCCCACGTCCCAGGGCTCGGTGGCCTACCGACGAGCTGCTGCCGACTGGTTGGCCCGACGGTTCGGAGCGTCGGTCGACCCCGACACCGAGTTGGCCGCCTGTGTGGGCACCAAGGAGTTTGTGGCCTCGACCGCCCAGTACCTACGCCTGCGCACGCCGGACCGGGACACGGTGCTCTACCCGGCGGTGTCCTACCCCACCTACGCCATGGGAGCACTTCTCGGGGGATGCCGGGCGGTACCGGTTGCTGAGTTCGCTGATGGGCGGGGCCTCGACCTGGCCGCGGTGGATCCGGCCGATGTCGACCGTGCCCTGCTGCTCTGGGCCAACACACCCTCCAACCCCTCTGGCGCGCTGACCGACATGGACCGAGTCGCCTGTGGGGCCGGGCCCATGGTGTCCCGGTCCTGTCCGACGAGTGCTACGCCGAGTTCACGTGGGATGGCCCACCGACCACGGTGCTCTCCTCCGGCCTTCAGGGCGTGGTGGCCGTGCACTCCCTGTCCAAGCGCTCCAACCTGGCCGGTGCCAGGGTCGGCTTCTACGCCGGCGACGCCGACCTGGTTGGGTTTCTCCTCGAGGTGCGCAAGCATGCCGGACTGATGGTCCCTGGGCCGGTGCAAGCCGGGGCGGCCGTCGCCTTCGCCGATGACCAGCACGTGGTCGAGCAGCGACAGCGGTACCGGGAACGACTGGCCTTCCTGTCCGACGTGCTGGCGGACGCAGGTGTGCCCGCCCCACTCCCGGCCGGGGGCTTCTATCTCTGGGTTCCTGTACCCGCGGCGTTTGGCGGCCCCGTCCGATTGTCGCCCGGCAGTGGCGATGGCGAGGCGGCCGGCGCCTGGGCGCTCACCGAGGCCCTGGCCATGCGGGGCGGCCTGCTGGCCAGCCCGGGGGACCTCTACGGTCCCGACGGCTCCGGCCACGTGCGGGTGGCTGTGGTCCAGCCCATGGACCGTCTCGAACTGGTGGCGAAACGGCTTGGGGGAGCCAGGCTGGAGCCGGTGCCGATGGGGTGAGCGACGCGGCTTGCGGGACCGATGTCGGCACGGTTGATGCCGACCGAGGCCATCGGGCCCAGCGCTAACGTCTGGCCATGGCAGATCTCCAGTCCCAGATCGAAGAGCTATGGTCCCGCGCCGCGGAGTTGAGTCCGGCCGACACCGAGGCCCTGGCCGTGGTCACCGAGGCCGTGGACCTGCTCGACTCCGGGAGGCGCGGGTAGCCGAGGTCGATCCAACCACCGATGAGGTGGTCGTCCATCAGTGGCTGAAGCAGGCCATTCTCCTGCTGTTCCGCCTGAAGGCCATGGAGACCGTGGAGGTTGGTCCGTTCGAGTACGCCGACAAGCTCCCCCTGAAGTCCGGGTACGCCGCCTCGGGCGTGCGGGTGGTTCCGGGTGCCTCGGCCCGCTGGGGCTCGTTTCTCGGCCGCGGCGTCATCTGCATGCCCAGCTACGTCAATATCGGTGCTCGAGTGGGAGCCGGCACCATGGTCGACACCTGGGCCACCGTTGGCTCGTGTGCGCAGATCGGCGAGGAGGTCCACCTGTCTGGTGGAGTGGGCATCGGCGGTGTGCTGGAGCCGGCACAGGCCGCCCCGGTGATCATCGAGGACGAGGTGATGATCGGCAGCCGCTCCATGATCACCCAGGGCGCCCGCGTGAGCAGAGGGTCGGTGGTGGGGGAGGGGACCATCCTCAACCCGTCGATACCGGTCATCGACGCGGAGTCCGGGGACGAGATCAGTCGCGGACACGTGCCGGCATGGTCGGTGGCCGTCCAGGCCTCCCGCCGGCGCGAGTTCCCCGGTGGGGAGTTCTTCCTGCCCTGCGTCCTGGTCATCAAGCGGCTGACCGAAGGTGAGCGTCACGACAAGGCCAAGTTGAACGACATCCTTCGCCACCACGGCGTCTCCACGTGACGGCGGAGTATCCCGAAGGAGGGGCCGAGCTTGCGGCCATGCCCCACGGCCTCTTCGGACTGACGACCGCCTTGGTGGCGATCCCCTCGGTGAGCCACTTCGAAGGCCCCATGGCGGACGCGGTGGAGGCGGCGCTGCGACTCTGCCCCTGGTTGCAGGTGGAGCGGGTGGGCGACAACGTGGTGGGCCGGACCGACCTCGGGCGACGGCACCGTGTCCTGCTGGCCGGCCATCTCGACACCGTCCCACCGGTCGGCGGAAACGAGGAGCCCCGGATCGTGGGGGACACGCTCTACGGCGTCGGGTCGGCCGACATGAAGGGTGGTCTGGCCGTCTTCCTCCATCTGGCCGGCACCATCCCGGAGCCGGCGGTGGATGTGACCTGGTGCTTCTACGTCGGGGAGGAAGTGGCCCAGGAGTTCAACGGCCTCCGCCACCTGTGGGAGCACCGGCCCGACCTACTGACCGCGGATGCCGCCATTCTGGGCGAGCCCACCGACGGCGTCGTGGAGGCGGGCTGTCAGGGCACGCTCCGGGTCCGTATCTCGCTGCGGGGCCGACGGGCCCACACGGCCCGCCCATATGCCGGCCGCAATGCCATCCACCGGCTGGCCCCCCTCCTGAGCGCGGTGGCCGGGTACGAGAGCCGGCGCCCGGTGCTGGACGGGTGCGAGTACGTCGAACAGCTTCAGGCGGTCGAGATCGGCGGCGGGGTTTCGGGCAACGTCGTCCCCGACGAAGCCTCCGTCCTGTTGAACCACCGATTCGCTCCCGATCGCACCCCCGAGCACGCCGAGGCGTGGCTGCGTGAGTTCCTTGGTCCTTTCCTCGAGCGGGGGGACCAGTGGGAACTCACAGACGCCGCCGCCGGTGCCCCACCCTCGCTGGACCACCCGGTCCTGGCCGGGCTGGTGGCCGCCGCCGGTAGTCCGCCCCTGGCCAAGCAGGGCTGGACCGACGCGTCCTCACTGTGGGCTCACGGGATACCGGCCGCCAACTTCGGACCGGGGGATCCACTCGTGGCCCACACGCCCGACGAGCGCGTCTCCGTGGGTCAGCTGGAGCGGGCCGCCGCCGTACTCGAGAGGCTGCTGCAAGACGGGGCGTAGGGAGTAACGGGCCCCGAAGAATCGGGCGGTCTGGAACCCGGCAGCCGCGGCTCGAAGTCGGGAGTACCCGTAGAGATCACGGGTAAGGTCACGCCATGGCCACCTCGATGCGCACACTGGGAACCACTGGGCTTGAAGTGTCTGCCGAAGGGCTCGGTTGCATGGGGATGAGCGAGTTCTACGGGAAGGGTGACGACGCGGAGTCGACCGCCGTTATCCACCGAGCGCTCGATCTCGGGATCAACTTCCTCGACACGTCGGACATGTACGGCCCCTACCTCAACGAGGAGTTGGTGGGTCGGGCGATCGCCAACCGCCGGGACGAGGTGGTGTTGGCCACCAAATTCGGGATCTCCCGGGGCCCCGATCCCGCCGATCGGACGGTGCGGGGTGATCCCGAGTACGTGCGCCAGGCCTGTGATGCCTCGCTCGGGCGGCTCGGCGTGGACTACATCGATCTCTACTACCAGCACCGGACTGACAGGAACGTCCCCATCGAGGAAACGGTCGGCGCAATGGCTGAGCTGGTGGTGGCAGGCAAGGTTCGGCACCTCGGCCTGTCCGAGGCGCTGCCCGACACCATGCGCCGCGCTGTCGCTGTCCACCCCATCACCGCCCTCCAGAGTGAGTGGTCGCTGTGGAGCCGGGACCTCGAGGGGCCGACGATTGATACGGCCCGGGAGCTGGGCATCGGTATCGTGGCGTACAGTCCGCTGGGTCGCGGCTTTCTGACCGGGCAGATCACTTCCCCCGACGACTTTCCAGAAGGTGACTTCAGGGCCCATCTTCCGCGGTTCACGGGTGAGAACTTCGTCCACAACATCGAGCTGGTGGACAAGGTGCGGTCCTTGGCCACGGAGAAGGGATGCACGCCGGGACAACTGGCCCTGGCCTGGGTGCTCGCACAGGGGGATGACGTCGTTCCCATCCCCGGGACCAAGCGCCGCGCCTATTTGGAAGAGAACGTCGCGGCGCTGGACGTAATTCTGAGCGAAGCTGACCTCGCCGCCATTGAGGGAGTATTTCCCGCAGGAGCAGGGGCGGGCGACCGCTATCCGGACATGGCCTCGGTCGGAGTGACTACACCCCGCACCTAAGGTGCCGACTCTTGTTTTAGAGCCGCCGAAGGACCGTCACGACCTTTCCATACACGGTCACCTCGGACGGGTCGAACTCCATCGGGGAGAGGCGTTCGTTCGCCGGGATCAGGACGACCTTTCCGCCCTTGGTCGAGAAGCGCTTGACGGTGGCTTCGCCGTCAGGGATGCCTGCCACCACGATGTCGCCCTGGTCGGCCTGAGGCTGTTGGCGCACCACCACGAAGTCACCATCCATGATGCCGGCGTCGATCATCGAATCGCCACGTACCGTGACCATGAACAGTGATCCCGTGCCGGTGAAGTCCTCCGGGAGCGGGTAGAGCTCCTCGATGTTCTCCTGGGCCAACACCCCGGTGCCGGCAGCCACATCGCCCACCAGCGGGACGTGCCGGATGGGACGGGAGTCCATGATCACCTTGGACGACGGGTCGTAGCAGACCTCGATGGCCCGGGGCTTGGTGGGGTCGCGCCGCAGGTAGCCCTCACGCTGGAGCACGGCGAGGTGGGCGTGGACCGTGGACGAGGAGGTGAGGCCGACCGACTCCCCGATCTCTCGGACGGACGGGGGATAGCCACGGTCCCGAACCGCCTCGGAGATGCAGTCCAGAATTTGCTTCCGCTTCGTGCTCAGTACCTGGGCCATGACTCTCCTTCTCCGGCGGGCGTCAGACCGACTACCGCCCTGCGAGTCGCCAAATGGCGAACGTCTGTTTGGACGAACGTACTCTCAGGGGCAGCAGAAAGCAAACACCCGTTCGAAAAACTCCTTGACACCGAACAGACGTTCGTGCTGACATGAGGACATGACGAACACAGGTTCGATCCTCTCCCAGCATCCGACTCTTCCGGCCGGCGCGTGCACTCGACCGGGTGCCGCCCGATCCTTGGGCCCTGCGGGGGCACGTCGGGGCGGCTCGGGTCCAAGTGTCACACCCTCGGAGTACACCGTGGTCATGGAGAAGCGCCTGTACGGCACCCAAGTGTCGGCGGTGGCACCGGTACGGCGGCACCACTCGGGCGCGTTGGACGGGAGGTCGAGTCGATGACGGCAGTGTGGATCGAACCTGACGCCGAGAGTCTCGGGGGAGCGGCGCCCGTTGCTGCCCCCGACCTGCGGCTCCTGGGATCGGGCCTGGCCACCCTCCCCGGTTACGCCTATCACGAGCCTGCTCGGCGAGAGTCCCATGGTCTGCGGCTCGTAGAGGCTCCCGAGCGTATTGCCAGGCGACCCCGCCGACGGCGGGCCTCGCTCGCTGTCCGCCGCCGCCGGACCCTCTGCGCCGCCGTCGCAGTCCTGGTGGTGGCGCTCGCTCTTCCGCTGAGCGGAACCGGTGGTCACTCCCACGCCACTGGTTCCGCTCCGGCGGAGACCGGCGCAGGGACCAGCTACACGGTGCAGCCGGGGGACACCCTCTGGTCAATCGCCGAACGGGTGGACCCGACCGCGGATCCGCGCCCGCTGGTGGCCAGATTGGCCGCCCAGACCGGGTCCGAGTCTGTAGTGCCGGGGGAACGGATCCTGGTGCCCTGAAGGTCGTCCGCCAGGTCCTTCGGTGGGGGTGGGGATGGGTGGTGCGACAGCGTGGGGCCGAAGGCAGGGCACTAGCCTCATGGTGTGCGATGCCCGTGGTGTTTGGCCGACGATGATCGGGTGGTCGACTCGAGGCTGGCCGAAGAGGGGGCTGCCATCCGGCGGCGGCGGGAGTGCGCCCAGTGCGGGCACCGATACACCACCTTTGAACGGATCGATGAAATTCCCTTGATCGTCATCAAGCGTTCCGGTGTTCGCCAGCCTTTTGATCGGGGCAAGTTGATCGATGGGCTCCGGTCTGCCACCAAGAACCGGCCTGTGACCGAAGAGCAGCTCGAAGTCGTGGCCCACCAGGTCGAGGACGAACTCCGGGAGGAGGGGTCCGAGTTCACGTCCGAGCAGGTGGGCTTGGCCGTGCTCGAGCAACTTCGAGTGGTTGATGAGGTGGCCTATCTACGGTTTGCCAGCGTCTATAAGGGATTCGAGGGAGTCGACGACTTTCGGCGCGAGGTCGGCCTCTTGACCAAGACCACCGCACCCAAGCAGCCGGAGGCCTAGCGCATGGCTGAGCTGCTTACCGAACCACCGGAGCGGGCCTTGGCCATCTATGCCCATCCGGATGATCCTGATGTCTCGTGCGGCGGGACGCTGGCCGCGTGGGCCAAGGCCGGCTGCGAGGTGCGGATCCTCCTCTGCACCGACGGAGGGAAGGGTTCGAAGGACCCGCTTGTCGATCCCGCGGTATTGGCGGCACTCAGGATCGACGAGTCCGCCGCCGCCGCTGAGCGCCTCGGTGTCGCCGGCCAGGATTCACTCAATTATCCTGACGGGGGACTGGGAGACGATGCTGGACTGCGGGAGGCATTGGTCGCGGCTGTCCGGAGGTTTCGACCCGAGGTCGTGCTCTGCCCGGATCCCACTGCCATTTTCTTCGGGCAGGACTACTTCAACCACCGTGACCATCGGATCACCGGCATGGCCGTGCTGGACGCAGTTTCGCCTGCCGCTGCCCTCCCTCACTACTTTCCCGGCACCGGTCCAGCCCACCAGGTCTCCACCGTGCTCATGTCGGGAACGCTCGAGCCCGATGTGTGGGTGGATATCTCGTCGACCGTCGACGTCAAGGCGGAGGCGGTGGCCTGCCACAAGAGCCAGTTCCCCGACGGCATCGAGTGGGCGTCCACCGCAGTTCGACTGGGGGCCGAGGACGCCGGTCGCCTGGCCGGCGTCCCCTTCGCCGAGGGCTTCCGGAGGCTGCGCCTCGGTGGGTGAGCGGCAGGTTCCGATGGCGGGCTCGGGGTCGGAGCCCGGCCGCACCCACTCCGCCGAAGGCCAGGAGCGGGTCATCCTGCACGTAGACATGGACGCCTTTTTTGCCTCGGTGGAGGTCCTCGACGACCCCTCCCTGGCAGGCCTTCCGGTCATCGTGGGCGGATCCGGCGTCCGCGGCGTGGTGGCAGCGTGTACCTACGAGGCGCGCCGCTTCGGTGTGCACTCGGCCATGCCCTCGTCCGTGGCCCGCCGGCTGTGTCCAACCGCCGTGTTCGTGGATGGGCGGTTCCACCGGTACGTCGAGGAGAGCCGGAAGCTGCATGCCATCTTCCAGTCGGTGACTCCGCTGGTGGAGGGCATCTCGCTCGACGAGGCCTTCCTGGACGTGACCGGCTCCCATCAGCTGCTCGGCGACGGCCCGACCATCGCCGCCTTCATCCGCGGCCGGGTCACCTCGGAGCTACACCTCGACTGCTCGGTCGGGGTGGGGCGGAGCAAGCTGATGGCCAAACTGGCCTCCAAGGCGGCCAAGCCGACGGCCACCCGTTCCGGGATTGCTGACGGGAGAGGGGTCGTCGTCGTGCCGCCCGATGGTGAACTGCAGTTCCTGCACCCTTTGCCAGTGCGGGCGCTTTGGGGGGTTGGGCCGGTCACCGGAAAGCGGCTCGAGGGCCTCGGGATACTCACGGTGGGTGATCTCGCCGAGCTCCCGGACGGGGCTCTGCAGCGTTATCTCGGGCCGGCCCAGGGCACCCACCTGGCGCGAGCTGGCACGCGGTCACGACCCACGACCGGTCGTTCCCGAGCAGGAAGCCAAGTCCATCGGCCATGAAGAGACCTTCCCCTCCGACCTCTGGGACCTGGGAGAACTCCATGGGCACCTCCTGCGAATGGTGGACGCCTCGGCCACCGCGCTGCGCAGTTCAGGTGTGGCGGCCCGGACCACCACCGTCAAGATCCGCTTCGCGGATTTCTCCATGATCACCCGGAGCCACACCCTGCCTTCGCCGATTGATGCCTCTCCGGCAATCGCCGCGGTGGCGGCCGCCTTGCTGGACTCGGTCCAGTTGGACCAGGGGGTCCGACTACTCGGAGTGAGTCTTTCGGGGTTTGGAGAAGCTGACGAGGGGGTCCAGCTCTGTCTCGATCTGGACCTCGACGCGCCCCGGGCCGGGGGTTCCGAAGGCGTCAGCCCGGAGGCAGCCGGGTCCGACGTTCCCGATCCTGCCGAACAGTTGGCCCGGGCCCAGGAGGACGCGGAACGCATACAGGGCTCATGGGCCACGGTGACCTCGGCGGTCGATGCCATTCGGGCCCGATATGGGGGCTCGTCGGTCGGGCCTGCCTCCCTGGTGGGCGCCGACGGACTCCGGGTGAGGGGCCGAGGGGAGGCCCAGTGGGGCCCGACCGCCCCAGGCGGCAGGCCAGATGGATGAAGACCGACCTTCCGCCTTGTAATATGGTTCTGGTGTCTGGTCAATGGTGCACTAACCGAGAATTGGACGCTCGTGGTCACGCGGCGCCGTGTATTCGAGTGGGGGATGCGCGAGGATGAAGTCAGCGATCACCGCTGGACACGGAGTTGGGTGGAGGGGACGAGTTCTTGCCGCTCTCTGAGCACGAGCAACGCATACTGCACGAGTTGGAGCAGTCCCTCTACCACGAGGATCCGGGATTCGCCGAACGCGTGCGCTCGGAGACGGTCTACCGGCATGCCGGCCGCTACTGCATTTGGTCGGCACTGGTGTTCGTCGCCGCCCTGGTGTTCATGTTCCTGACCTTCTCGAGGTCGGTGGTGCTCGGATTCATCGGCGTGGTGGTGATGTTCCTGTCCGGCGTGGTGTTCGCCAACAACGCCCGCCGGATGGGGAAGGCCGGGATCGATGACATTTCGCGGTCCCTTCACAGCCGCAACATCAGCAACACGGTGCACGATCCTCGGGACTGGATCCGGGGCCGGTTCCACCGCGATGAGTGACCCGACCGACTGACCGAAGCGACTGTCTCGAGCTTGACCTCCGCCCGTCCTGAGGGCGACGCCGGTCAAGGTGGGCGCCGGCATACACGTCCACGGAGTCCGAGGGCGCCGTCATGCTGGCCGTCGACATCGGCGGGACAAAGATGGCGGCGGCAGTGGTCGACGGCTCCGGGTCCGTCCTGGCCGAGGCCCGCGTGCCCACTCCGGCCTCCACCGACCCCGAGGTGGTTTTCGGCGCCCTGGCCAGCCTGGTCGACAGCGTCCGGGCCGACGCCTGGCTGGACCCGACGGTATGTGGCGTCGGCTGTGGCGGACCGATGGCCGCTGGCGGGCGAGACGGTGAGCCCCCTGAACATCCCCGGTTGGGGCCGCTTCCCGCTCCGGGACCGTCTGCACCGACTCCTCGGCCTTCCGGTGGCCATCGACAACGACGCCAAGGCGCTGGCCCTCGGCGAGGGATGGCTGGGGTGCTGCCCGGGGCTCTGCAACTACCTGGCGATGGTGGTGTCCACCGGGGTGGGCGGAGGCATCGTGCGTCGACGGCAGGCTCCTCGACGGCGCTGGGGGCAATGCGGGCCACATCGGCCACGTGGTGGTCGAGCCGGACGGCCGCCCGTGCGTCTGCGGGGGTCGGGGCTGCCTCGAGGCCGAGGCATCGGGTCGGTCGATCGAGCCGATCACCGGCCGGCCCGCCGCCCGAGGCGCCCGAGTCGGTGCGCCGTCGCACCGGGACGCTGGTCGGCCGGGCGGTGGCCTCGGTGGCCAATCTGCTCGATCTCGAGCTGGCCGTGGTGGCCGGGTCGGTCGCGCTCGGGCTTCGGCGCGGTGTTCTTCGACGCGGCCCAGGTCGAGATCGGCCTCCGGGCGCGACTCGACTTCTCCCGGTCCACCCGGATCCTCCCGGCCGGCCTGGGAGCCGACGGGCCCCTGGTCGGGGCGGCGGCGGTCGGGCGCCGGGCCCTCGCCGGCCGCGGCCCGGACGGTGCTCGATGGATGGGTCCGTCCGAGGTCCCGTCCGGCACCGGACCGCCGTCGGACCGTCGCAGGCCCTGGCGTCCGATGGCGGCGTGCCGTGGTCCGCCGACCCGATCTGTGGTGGACGGCGCTCGGCTGCGCTCCGGCGGCTCGCGGCACCGGGATGGTGGTCGACCCGGCCCCACCTGCCCGCTGCCTGATGGCCGTCTCTGGGCCTTCCGGATGGTTACCGCCTACGGGCCGCCGGACGCCGTACCGGACCGCGGCCGACGTGATCTCCTACCTCGAATGGTGCCGGTCGACGGCCCGGACCCGGAGGTCGGCGTGTTGGGTCGGACGCGAGGTGCCGGTCGCCTCGGGATCGCCGGACCGACCCGATCGGGCTAATTTCCGGGTTGATGGATCGACGGTCGAAGCCTGCGGCGAAGTCAGTCGCCCCCCGGGGGGTGACGCCGGACCCGCCGTCGGCGTCCGGTCGCCCATGTCGCCGTCACGGCGGGCGCTCGTCCTGAACGCCACCTTCGAACCGCTGGGCATCGTCTCTTCCCGGCGGGCTGTGCTGTTGGTGCTCGACACCAAGGCTGAGCTGGTGCACACCACCGAACGGGTCTTCCGGGCCGAACGACTGAGCGTGCCCGAGCCCTCGGTGGTCCGCCTGGTCCGGTATGTCCAGATCCCCAGGCACTACCGGGTAGCGGTGAACCGCCGCACCGTCTTCGCCCGGGACGGCTCACGATGCCAGTACTGCGGATCGGCGGCGGAGAACCTCGACCACGTGATCCCGCGGAGCAAGGGCGGGCCCGCACACCTGGGAGAACGTGGTGGCCGCCTGCCGCCGCTGCAACACCCGCAAGGAGGACCGCCTGCCTCACGAAGCGGGGATGGTGCTTCGCTCGACCCCGGTGGCCCCCCGGCACCGGGTGCAGCTGCTTGGCGCTGTGCGGGGGCGCCAGCGAGGACTGGAGCACCTACCTCGGGGCTACGGACGGTCCCACGCCAACAGCTGACCGCCTGAGCCCGCTTACGTTGACGGATCCGGAGGGCGACCGTGGGGGAGCTGGCCGATGAGTGGAGGGTGGAGGAGCGCTCGGGGGACGCCGCCTCGTTGCACGCGGCCTGGCCCGCCGTGGCCCATGACCCGGTACACCGGACGGTGGCGGTGTGCCGGGTGACCGACACCTCGGTGGTCCTGGGCTCGACACAGCCGGAGTCGGTGGTGGACCGCGGCCGTGCCGATGCCGCAGGGTCGCGGTGGTCCGGCGATCGTCGGGCGGCGGGGCGGTGCTGGTCGTCGCCGGGCGAGCCGGTGTGGGTGGACGTCTGGCTCCCGATGGGTGACCCGCTGTGGGACCGGAGCCGTCGACCGGGCCTTCGACTGGCTGGGCCGGGCCTGGGTGCGAGGCCCTGGAGGCCGGCGGGCTCACCGGGTTGAGGGCTCACCGCGAGGGCTATGTGGCCTGTACCCGTTGGTCGTCGCTGGTCTGCTTCGGGGGAGTGGGCGCCGGCGAGGTGGTCACCGCTGACGGCCGGAAGGTGGTGGGACTGGCCCAGCGTCGCAACCGCCACGGCGCCTGGTTCCACGGTGCGTGCGTACTCCGTTGGGACCCGGCTCCACTGGTCGGGGTCCTCGGCCTGGCCCCCGACGAGCGGCGAAGCGGCCACGGCGGGGCTGAGGCTGGCCGTGGCCGGGGTCGCCGACCTGGCCGATGACAAGGCGCGGGTCACCCGACGCGGCCGACGCTGGTCTCGTCCGTGATCGCCTCGCTGCCCTAGCTCCGGCCTCGCCTCGCCTCCACCTCCCCCCACTCAGCCCTCCACCTCCCCCCACGGGTGCGTCACCGCGCCGGGCCGGGCCCGACCGTCCATCGGTCGGGCCGCGGTTAGGGCTTCCCGACTGGTAGTTCGGTCCCCCGCACCCGCCGGCGTCCACCGTTCCCGGCTCCGTGACCGACCCCGCATCGCCTTCGGTCGGCCGCCGCGGGGAACGGACGACAACCGCGCATTTGGTGCCCAGGTGGTTGACCAGTGGGGGAGTGGGGCGTAAAGTGGCGCAAAGTGGTGTGAAAGGGAGGAACCTGAACAGTCAGGTTCTGGGCACTGCGGGGAGCATTGTGGGAGCAATCACCAGTGGCACGGTTCTTCGGCAGGTACGAGCACTCGCTCGACGACAAGGGAAGAGTCATCCTCCCGTCGAAGTTCCGCGGCCACTTCGAGCACGGGGGCTATCTGACGGAGTATCACGGACGGCTGCCTGTCGCTGTGGACCCCGGACCAGTTCGAGCAGCAGATGGAGTCGATGCTGGAGCGGGCGGCCACCGGCAAGAGCGAGCGGAACCTGGCCCGGTTGTGGGCCTCGACCTCGCACGAGTTGGAGATCGACCGACAAGGGCGGATGGCCATTCCCGCTGCGGCTCCGGGAGTACGCCGGCCTGGTCGGCGACGTGCTGGTGCTCGGAGCGATCGACCGGGTCGAGCTGTGGAATCGCGAGTCCTGGGACCAGAAGGTCCTGCCCGAGGAGGAGCGACTCACCCAAGGCGACGACGACTGAGTGCCGCCATGCGCCTCCACGTCGTCCGCCATCATGTCGAACAGCCCTCCGGCTCCCGAAAGACTCCTGGTCGGGCCACTCACCTGGGCACCGTGGGCACGATCGGCGATCGGGTCAGCCCCGACCATCCGAGTATCGACCGCCATTCGGACCCGATCCTCGAAGCCGGCACGTCGGCGACGATCCATACCATCGGATCGGACGCTGTCGGACCGCCGACGCCGGCGAGCGGGTCGGCGCCGCCACCCAACAGACCGAAAGGACCGAGAGGAGACTCATCACCTCGGCGGCGACCATCCCGACGCCGTCACTGTTCCGGGGCTCGGACGGCTGGAGCCGACCGACGCCCTATGAGTCGGGCCTGGCCGCAGTGGCCCGTCACGAGGTGCACATCGAACGTGTCTGGCCCATGCGCAGTCCCTCGACCGGATCCCTGGAAGAATCCTCCTCCGCCTACTTCCAGAGAGATCGTCGCGGTACTCCACCCGCAAGCATCATGCCGGTCGAGGGACTGCGGATGAGCCAGGCCTTTCCGCACGAGCCGGTGATGGCTGAGGAGGTCGTGGGGCTGTTCGCCCCGGTGCCCGCCGGCCTGATCCTTGACGCCACCCTCGGCGGCGGCGGTCATCGGCCGCGGCCTTCTGGCCGCCCATCCTGGGCTCAGGTGCTCGGGATCGACCGGGATCCCAGCGCCGTGGCCGCGGCATCCGACGTCCTCTCCCCCTTCGGGCCACGGGCCGTGATCCGTCAGTCGCGATTCGATGACTTGGCCGCAGGTCGTCGCCGACGTGCAGGCCCAGCTGGGGATGCCGCTCGACGAACGCGGCCTGAGTGGCGCCTGTTCGATCTCGGGGTCAGCTCCCCCCAGCTGGACGTGGCCGAGCGTGGCTTCTCGTACCGACGCGACGCCGTGCTCGACATGAGGATGGACCCCACCTCCGGTCGCACCGCAGCTGACGTGGTCAACGAGTACGCCGAAGACGAGTTGGTCGAGCTGTTCACCGACAACGGAGAAGGCCGGTTCGCCAGGCGTATCGCCCGGGCCATCGTGGCCGCTCGGCCCCTGACCACCACCGGCCAACTGGCCGACGTGGTTCGCGCCGCCATCCCGGCCGCCACCCGGCGGACCGGCGGCCATCCCGCCCGGCGGGTCTTCCAGGCCATCCGCATCGCGGTCAACGAGGAGCTCGACCAGCTCGAGCGGGCCTTGGACGACGCCCTGGCCCTGCTCCGCCCGGGTGGCCGATGCGTGGTCATCGCCTACCACTCGGGCGAGGACCGGCTGGTCAAGACTACCTTCACCAGGGCGGCCACCGACGACTGCCACTGCCCGCCGGGGCTTCCTTGCGTCTGTGGCGCCGATCCTCAATTCCGGTTGGTGGCCCGTGGGGCACGCCGGCCCTCAGAGGAAGAGGTGGCCCGCAACCGGCGCGCCGAGGCGGCCCGACTGCGGGTCATCGAACGTATTCCGGCGGCTGCCGGTCACTCCAACGGTGAAGTGGCCTAATGGCCCCGCCCGCCGGAGCGACCGCGCGCCGCGCGCCCCGCCCCGGCCGGCACCCCGCCCGGCCCCGGCGGCACCGCGCCGCCCACCTCTCCGCCTGTTCGAGCCCGCCCCCCGTCGCCGCAGCGGACCGAGGGTGGTCCAGCGCTCGACCATGTGGATCTCCGGACTACTGATCGTGGGCAGCCTATTGGCCGTCGTGGTCGGTGACGCCATGATCACCCAGGGGCAGGTGCGGCTCTCGGCGACCGAGCGGGCCCTGGCCGCCGCCGAAGCGAGCCAGAAGTCACTCCAGATCGCGGTGGCCCAGAAGGCGGCACCACCCGTGGTGGTCAGCCAGGCCAAGAGCGAGGGCATGGTGGCCGCGTCCCAAGTGGTGTACCTGCCTCAGGTGCCCCTCAACGTCCCCCTGCCGCCGCCCCGGATCGTGGCCGCTCCCGCCGGTACCTCGACGACTGCCTCCTCGACCCCTCCTCCCTCCAACGCCACTCCCCCCAAGGTCACGAAGAGGGCCGTTTCGGCTCCACCGGCCACCACCGCCACGACGTCGCCCGCAGCCGCATCGACCACGGCCTCAACCACTCCGGCCACGACCTCCTCCAGCCCTGCGACGACCACCGCGGCGTCGCATTGAGTCCCTCGGTCCTGCTCGGCCGGCGCTCCCGCGCCATGCGGTTGGCCCTGATCGTGATCTTTCTGGCGATGGTCATCCAGCTGATCAACGTCCAGGAGTTCTCGCACCACCACTACGCCTCGTTGTCGGCCTCCGAGCTCAGCCAGACCGTCAGCGTGCCGGCGGTCCGAGGAGGGATCTACGACCGAAACGGCGAGGTGCTGGCCGAATCGGTCACCAAGCAGACCGTGGTGGCCGACCCTCTGCTGATCAAGCACCCGACGGCCACCGCCGACGCGCTCGGCCCCGGTCCTGGGACTGCCCAACGACAAGCTGCGGGTCCAGCTCACTGAGCATTCCGGCTTCGTCTACCTGGCCCACCGGGTGTCCGACACGGTGGCCGCCAAGGTCACCAAACTGAACCTGGTCGGGATCAACCTGGTGCCTGAGCCCCAGCGGGTCCAGCCTGACGGCCAGCTGGCCCTGCCGGTGGTGGGGACCGTCAACTGGAACAGCGAGGGGGCCTCGGGCCTCGAGTACCAATACCAGTCCCTCCTGGCCGGGAAGGCCGGCACCAAGAGCCTCCTCCAGGCACCCGACGGGGTCGCCATCCCCGGCTCGGGCAAGGCCTCGGTGGCGGCGCAGCCCGGGAGCGGACTGGAGCTGACCATCGACGAGTCCGTGCAGTATGTGGCCGAGCAGGCGCTGGCCACCGAGATCTCCGCCTCGCACGCCTACAGCGGCACAGCGGTGGTGATGGACGTCAAGACGGGGGACATCCTGGCCATGGCTGACCTGCAGGCCACGTCGGGCTCGGCTACCACGGGTGCCGGCCCCACCCCGGCCGGAGCGGTGACCGTGGCCGACTCCAACAGCGCCGCGGGCCAGTCGACGACGGGCCCCACGCTGGTGTCCCAGGCCGACACCCTGCCTCAGGGGGTGGAGGAGGCCCCGTCCAACACGGCGGTCACCCAGGTCTACGAGCCCGGATCAGTCTTCAAGCTGGTGACCTTCTCGGCCGCCCTGGCCGCAGGGGTCACCAGTCCGAACCAGCCGATCACGGTGCCCGCCTCCCTGCCCATGGGCACCTACACGTTCCACGATGCCGAGGCCCACGGCAGCGAGCGGCTCACCGCCTCCGACATCCTCGCCCAGTCGTCCAATATCGGCACCATCGAGGTGGCCCAGGCCCTGGGGAAGAACCGCCTGCTGGCCCAGATCAACAACCTGGGGTTCGGCAGGCCGACGGGGCTCAAGTTCGCGGGTGAATCGCAGGGCCTGGTGCCCGGGCCCTCATCCTGGACCGACACCTCCATCGGTTCCACGCCGATCGGCCAGGACGACGCCGTGACCGCTCAGCAGATCCTCGACGCCTACAACGCCGTGGCCAACGGGGGGATGTTCGTCGCTCCGCGCCTGGTCAGGGCCACCGTGACCCCGTCCGGCGGCGTGGTGGCGGCCCCGGCATCGCCGACCCGACGGGCCATCGACCCCGCCACCAACGCCGAGCTGGTCCAGATGCTGGAAGGCGTGGTGTCCACGGGAACCGGCACCAGCGCGGCCATCGACGGCTACACGGTGGCCGGAAAGACCGGGTACTGCCCAGATTCCCGATCCCAACCACCTCGGGTACATCACCGGCGCTTACGTAGGATCGTTTGCGGGCTTTGCGCCGGCCGAGAACCCGGTGCTGTCCGCCGTGGTGGTCCTGGACCACCCGACACCCATCTACGGTGGGGCCGTGGCCGCCCCGGTGTTCTCGACGATCATGGCCTACGCCCTCCATCACTACGGCATCCCCACGACTGCCGCTGCCACCACGTCGGCCTCGAATTCGGCGGTCGGTGGCACCGGTACCATCTCGGTGCCGACCGGAGCGACCACGGAAGGGCCCTAGGTGGGCCCCCGCTGGTCACGCTGGTTCCCCCTCGCCCCCCGACGTCCCTGGACCACGCCCCCGTGCAGATGACCGCGCTGCTCCCCGCCATCCATGCGGTCGAGGTGCTGGGCGACGCGTCCTCGACCGACGTTCGCTCGATCGAGTTCGACAGCCGGCGGGTCAGTGAGGGCTCGCTGTTCTGCTGCGTGCCCGGCGCTCGGACCGACGGTCACCTCCATGCCGCCGAGGCGGTCGGCCGCGGAGCCTCGGCCCTGCTGTGCGAACGATTCCTCGACCTCGACGTCACCCAGGCCCGGGTGGCCCAGGGGGAGCTGCGGCCGGCCATGGCCGCCGTGTCCTCAGCCTTCTACGGGCACCCGTGGCGGGACCTCGCCATGGTGGGGGTGACCGGCACCAACGGGAAGACCACGGTGACCCACCTCGTCCAGGCCGTCCTCGACCGTGCCGGGATGAGCACCGGGGTCATCGGGACCCTGGCCGGGGAGCGGACCACGCCCGAGTCCCCGGACCTGCAGCACCGGCTGGCCGACTTCCGCGACCAGGGAGTCTCCGCTGTGGCCATGGAGGTCTCCTCCCATGCCATGACCCAGCACCGGGTGGATGCCATCGTCTTCGACGTGGTCGCCTTCACCAACCTGAGCCGTGACCATCTCGACCACCACGGGACCATGGAGGAGTACTTCACGGCCAAGGCACGGCTGTTCGAGCCGGGACGGCGCCCGGGCGGCAGTGATCGACGTGGACGATCCCTGGGGAGCACGGTTGGCCTCGGCGATCGAGGCAGCCGGGGGGCCCACCCTCGTCCCGGTGCGGCGGGACGAGGCCTCCGAGGTGGTGACCCGGGTCGGCAGTACCGCGTACCGGTGGCGCGGCCGCCCCGTCCACCTGCCCCTGACCGGGCGGTTCAACGTGGACAATGCCCTGGTGGCGGCCTCGGTGGCCGTCACCCTGGGCGTGACCGAGGACCTGGTGGCAGAGGGCCTGTCCGAGGCCGGCCCCGTGCCCGGCCGGATGGAGGTCGTGACCCTCGCCGCAGGCGCCCCGATCTCGGTGGTCGTCGACTACGCCCACACGCCGGCCGGCTTGGACGCGGCCCTCACGGCGGCTCGGGGCCTGGCCGGCACCGGCCGGCTGCTCTGCCTGTTCGGTTGCGGAGGCGACCGTGACCAGGGCAAGCGGCCCGAGATGGGCTCGGTCTCGTCCCGGCTGGCCGATGTGGTCGTGCTCACCTCGGACAACCCTCGTTCAGAGGACCCGCTGGCCATCATCGAGGAGATCCGGTCGGGGGTCGGCGATGGAGCGGAGCAGGCCGAGCTGCGAGTCGAGCCGGATCGGGGGCGGGCCATCCGGCTCATCGTGGACCTGGCCCAGCCCGGCGACCTGGTCGTGTTGGCGGGCAAGGGCCACGAGATCACGCAGAGCGCAGGTGGGAGGTCCCGACCCTTCGACGACCGTGCCGAGGCCCGCCTGGCCCTCGCCGACCGGTTCGGCGGCCGCACAGCATGATCTCGCTGATGACGTCGGGCGGCGTCGCCCTCTGGGTGGCGGTCCTGTCCACGCCGGTCCTCATCCGGTGGCTGATCAAGAACAACATCGGTCAGCAGATCCGGGAGGACGGCCCCCAGGTCCACATCGCCAAGGCGGGCACACCCACGATGGGAGGCATCGGGATCGTGGCTGCCGTGGTCATCGGCTACCTCACGGCCCACGCCATTCCCGGGGTGCAGTTCTCCCCGTCGGGCACGCTGATCATGCTGACCCTGCTGGGCGCCGCCAGCATCGGGTTCGCCGACGACTGGATCAAGGTGCGGCACCGCCGGAGCCTCGGACTGAACAAGAGGGCCAAGTTCGGCGCCCAGATCGGCCTCGGACTGCTCTTTTCGCTCCTGGCCGTGTACTGGGCGCACGCCTCCACCACCCTGTCCTTCACCCGCTACGACTCCATTGGGCTGCACATGGGCACGGCCCTGTGGGTGATCTGGGCCACCGTGATCATCGCCGCCGCTGCCAACGCGGTGAACCTGACCGACGGCCTCGACGGGCTGGCCGCCGGATCCTCGACGTTCTGCTTCGCCTGCCTCGCCATCATCGGCTACTGGCAGTACCGCCACTTCGCCATCTACCACGTGCCCGACGCCCTCGACCTGGCCCTGGCCTCGGTGGCCCTGGCCGGCGCCTGCCTGGGGTTCCTGTGGTGGAATGCCGCCCCGGCCAAGATCTTCATGGGGGACACCGGCTCCCTGTCCATCGGCTCGGGTCTGGCCGCGCTCTGCCTCCTTATGAACCTGGACCTCCTCCTGGTGGTCATCGGGGGATTGTTCGTGATCGTCACCCTCTCGGTGGTCATCCAGGTCATCAGCTTCCGGGTCTTCCACCGGCGGGTGTTCCGGATGGCCCCGCTGCATCATCACTTCGAGCTGATGGGATGGCCCGAGACCACGGTCATCGTGCGCTTCTGGATCCTGGCCGGACTGTTCGCCGCCCTCGGCCTGGGCATCTTCTACGGCGACTTCCTCTCGGTGGGCAAGGTCTGATGCCCGGAACGGTCTGGACGGTGACGCCGGGTCCGCGGCGCAGCGGCGACGCCCGGCCCGGTCCCCCGGTGGTGCCGTGGGGGGGATTCCACCACCCCGGGGCTCCGGTGATGGAGGCTAGGGGAATGTGTCGGACCACTCCCCGAAATTCTGATCCTGTCGTTGCCTGTCCGCTGACCCGAGGAGTGTCCCGTGGCTGACCGATCCACCATCTCCCGGGCCTCCACCCGGTTCCGTCACCCCTCGAGCCCCACCCGGGGCCCATCGGTCGCAACCGGTCCGGCCGACCGGACGGCCGACCGCATCGCTGAACGGGCCCGTCCCGAGGCCACAGGGTCGAAGCGACGGGGGTGGGCCGCGCCCCGGAGCACCCGACGCTCGCCGTCGGCGACCTCGGCGCCAGAGCGGACGGCCCCGGCGGCACCGGGGGTCACCCGGGCCGTTCCGGGTCCCAGAGGGGGCAGCTGGGTCTCCAAGCTGGGAACGGCACCGGCCATCGCGCTGCTGACCGTAGTGCTGTGTGCCTTCGGGCTGATCATGGTGGGATCGGCGTCACCGGTGATCTCCCTCAGCTACTACGGGTCGCCCTGGGCCATCTTCCTCCGCCAACTGCTCTGGATGGGCGTGGGGACGGCTGCCCTGCTGGTCCTCTCCCGGGTGGACTACCGGAAGTGGCGGGCCATCCGCGGCCCCCTGGTGGTGGTGACCATGGGACTGCTGGTGCTGGTGCTCGTGCCCCACTTCGGGGTCACCGCCGGGGGTTCCTCCCGGTGGATCGGGTTCGGCATGTTCCAGCTGCAGCCGTCGGAGCTGATGAAGCTGGCCCTGGCCGTCTTCGCCGCGGACCTGCTGACCCGGCGGGCCGACCGCTCGTCGGAGCCCAAGTTGGTCATCGTCCCGGTCCTCGCCGTGCTGGGCATCTCTGGCGTGCTCATCCTGAAGCAACCGGACATGGGGACCGCCCTCGTGCTCAGCTGCATCGCCTTCGGGATCCTGTTCATGGGCGGTGTCCCGATGGGGCCCATCATGAAGATCCTGGGCATCTTCATCGGCCTGGCCATCATCGTGGGCCTGGCCGACCCCTACCGACGGGACCGGATCCTCTCGTTCCTCAACCCGGGGGCCAACAAGTCCGGCTCGGGGTACCAGGTGTGGCAGTCGCTGATCGGGTTGGGCTCGGGACACGTCTTCGGCCTCGGGCTCGGTGGCGGACGGCAGAAATGGGGCCTGCTGCCCAACGCCCACACCGACTTCATCTTCTCGGTGGTGGGGGAGGAGCTGGGCCTGGTGGGAGCCGTCGTCCTCCTCGGGCTCTTCTTCGCCCTGGCCTGGTTCGGGCTGCGGGCGGCCACCCGGGCCCCGGACCGGTTCGGCAGCCTCCTGGCGGTCGGCATCACCACGTGGATCACCAGCCAGGCGGTGATCAACGTCGGGGCCGTCATCGGGGTCCTCCCGGTGACCGGCATCCCGCTGCCCTTCATCTCCTTTGGGGGTTCGTCCCTGATCATCAACATGGCCGCCCTGGGCATCCTCCTCAACATCGCCTCCCACGAACGGGCGGTGCCCACCGCCCTCAGCCAGCGACAACGACCGTCCACGGCGTGAGCGGGCGACGGTATGCCCTGGTGGCAGGGGGCGGGACGGCCGGTCATCTCCAGCCTGCGCTGGCGATCGCCGAGGCGCTGGTGGCCGCCGGGCACGATCGTGGCACCATCGAGTTCGTGGGCTCGACTCGCGGGCAGGACCGCCAGACCCTGGAGGGCCGGGGGTTCCCCTTCACGCTGCTGCCCGGCCGGGGCATCGTCCGCAGCGTCGCCCCTCGCGACCTGGCCGCCAATCTCGGGGCCGTGGTCGGCCTGGCCGTGGCCGCGGTGAGGGGCCTCGGCGTCGTGGGCCGGGCGCATCCCCGGGTGGTCGTGTCGGTGGGCGGGTATGCCAGTCTGGCCGCCTCGGTGGCCGCCGTAGTGCGGCGCGTCCCGCTGGTGCTGGTCAACGTGGACGCGGTGCCCGGTGCGGCCAACCGGCTCCTCGGTCGTTTCGCCCGGGCCAGTGCGGTCGGATGGGAGGGGAGCTCCCTGCCCCGGGCGGTGGTGACCGGGACGCCGGTCCGCCCGGAGATCGCCGCGGTGGGACGGTCCCCGGAGCAGCAGAGGGCGGCCCGGACGGCACTGGGGCTCCCGGCGGACCGGCCCACCGTGGCCGCCTTCGGTGGATCGCTCGGGGCCCGCCGGATCAACCGGGCCCTGACCGACCTGGCCGACCGGTGGAAGGATCGGGACGACCGGTCGATCTACCACATCGTGGGGCGCCGGGGGTGGGACGAGGGCCTCCGAGTCGCCGGCGGACCCGACCCGACCGGCCTGGCGCTCGTCCGGGTGGAGTACCAGGACCGCATGGACTTGGTCTACACGGCCGCCGACGTGGTGGTCTGCCGGGCGGGGGCCATGACCGTGGCCGAGCTGGCGGTGGCCGGGGTGCCGGCCGTGCTGGTGCCGCTGCCCGGGGCGCCCGGCGACCACCAGACCGCCAACGCCCAGGTCCTGGAGCGATCCGGGGCCGCCGTCCTCCTCCCCGACGCCCGGTGCGACGCCGTCACCCTGGGCACGGCCCTCGATGGCCTGCTGACCCAGACCGGCCTGCTCGATGCCATGGGCCAGGCGGCCTCGGCCCTCGGACGCCCCGACGCCGCCGCCGCCGGGGCCCGGGTGGTGGAGGCCAACGCTGCCCCGGCCCGGCGCGGCGCCCCATGAGCGGGGCGGCAGCGGCGGACCTGCTCCGCCACGGCGACCGTCCGGCTCTGGTCCACGTGGTCGGGATCGGAGGGGCGGGCATGAGCGCCATCGCCACCGTCCTCCAGGCCATGGGCCATGTGGTCACGGGCAGCGACCTGAAGGCGTCTGGGGTCACCGAGCGCCTCCAGCAAGGCGGCATCCCGGTGACCATCGGCCATGCCGCCGCCAACCTGGGCGGGGCCGAGCTGGTCACGGTGTCCTCGGCCATCCCGGCGTCCAACCCCGAGGTCGTCGAAGCCCGGGCCCGTGGCCTGGCGGTGGTCTCCCGGGCCGAGTCGTTGGCCGCCATCGCCTCCCTCCGCCGCTGCGTGGCCGTGGCCGGGACCCACGGGAAGACGACCACGGCGTCGATGCTCGCGCTCCTGCTGGTGGAGGCCGGCCTCCGGCCCTCCTTCCTGATCGGCGGGGAGGTCAACGAGATCGGCACCAACGCCGTGTGGGACGAAGGCGAGTGGCTGGTCGTGGAGGCCGACGAGAGCGACGGGACGTTCCTCGCCCTGGTGCCCGAGATCGCCGTGGTGACCAATGTCGAGGCCGATCACCTCGACCACTACGGCTCCTTCGACGCCGTTCGATCGGCCTTCGAGACCTTTCTGGCCGGCGCCCGGGGCCGTCGGGTCGTGGGGGGCGACGATGAGGTGGCCGCCGAGATCGGCCGCTCCACCCGGGCCGACATCGTGGGGACCGCGCCGGACTGCACCTTCCGCATGGTCGAGGTCCAGTTGGCCCGAAGCTCACTGTCCTTCGATCTGCTGGATCCCTCGGGCTCGTCACTCGGACGGCTGGCCGCGCCCGTCCCCGGGCTCCACAACGCCAAGAACGCCGCGGTGGCCGCGGTGGCGGCGCTGGCCGTGGGCGTCCCCTTCGACTCGCTGGCCCGGGCCCTGGCCCGGTTCGCCGGGGTGGCCCGACGGTTCGAGTTCCGGGGCACCATGGACGACGTGACCTTCGTGGACGACTACGCCCACCTGCCCAGTGAGGTCCGGGCCGCCCTGGCCGCGGCCCGGAACGGGGGGTGGCCCAGAGTGGTGGCGGTGTTCCAGCCCCACCGCTACAGCCGGACCGCCGAGCTGTGGTCCGAGTTCGGCCGGTCCTTCGCCGACGCCGACGAGGTCGTCATCACCGATGTCTACGGAGCCGGCGAGCCCCCGGTGCCCGGGGTGTCGGGCCAGTTGGTGGCCGACGCCGCCCGCCAGGCACTCCCGGGCACCCCGGTGCACTACATGGCCGGACGCGCCGAGCTCCGGTCGGAGGTTCGGGCCCTGCTCCGACCGGGTGACCTGTGTCTCACCCTGGGGGCCGGCGACCTGACCTCGCTCCCCGACGAGCTGCTGGCCGATGCCGACCAGTGAGACCCTCGTGAGCAGCCACGGCGGCTGCGCTCGACGATCTGGCCCGGGCGCTCGGACCACGCGCCGAGCGGGACCATCCGCTGGGTTCGCTGACCACCTATCGGGTGGGGGGCACGGCCGCCCTGTTCGAGGAGGTGGCCGACACCGAACGCCTCGTCGAGGTGGCCCGATGCGCGGCCCGCTCCGAGCTTCCGGTGATGACCCTCGGGAAGGGGTCGAACCTGCTGGTGGCCGACGCCGGGTTCGAGGGCCTGGTGGTGTCCCTGGGCCCCGCCTTCGAGACCCTGGAGGTGGAGGGCACCCACGTTCGGGCCGGGGCCGCCCTGAGCCTCCCGGTCCTGGCCCGACGCACCGCCGCCGCCGGGCTGGCGGGCCTGGAGTGGGCGGTGGGCGTGCCGGGCTCGGTCGGGGGCGCCGTCCGGATGAACGCCGGTGGCCACGGCTCCGACACCGCCGCCACCCTGGTCGACTACACCTGGGTCGACCTCGGAACCGGGGCGACCGGTCGCTCGTCGGCCGACTCGCTGCGGCCCGGCTACCGCACGACGGCCCTCGGGAGCGCCGAGGTGGTGGTGTCGGCGACCTTCGAGCTGGTCCCGGGCGATCCCGCCGACGGGGCGGCGGCCATCGCCGAGGTGGTCCGCTGGCGGCGCGCCCATCAACCCGGGGGTTCCAACGCCGGCTCGGTCTTCGCCAACCCGACCGGGGACTCGGCCGGCCGGCTCATCGACCACTGTGGGCTGAAGGGGTTCCGGATCGGCAGCGCCGAGGTCTCCGCCAAGCACGCCAACTTCATCCAGGCCGACCCGGGGGGCTCGGCCGACGACGTGCTGGCCGTCATCGACCATGTCCGGGCGGTGGTGGCCGAGATCACCGGCACCGTGCTGCGCACCGAGGTCCGGCTGGTCGGCTTTCCCGATGGCGCCGGGGGCCCGCGGTGAGGCCTCCCGATCCCCCCGCGGGGGACGACGCCGGTGTCGGGGAGCGCAGGCAGGTCGGCCCGATCGACGACGAGTACTTGGCCGGCCAGGACGCCCTGATCGAGGACGAGGACGGCGCTGACCTGGGAGTGCCGATCGACGATGATGGGCCGACCGCCGGCGTCCACGCCGCTGCCGTGGACGAGCGGATCGACCCGTTCGACGACCCTCTGGGCCACGCCCGTCTGGCCATCGACCCCCGGATCCGGCAGCGACGAGTGGCCATCCGGCGCAGCCAGGGCAGGAAGCGGCTGCTGTGGCTGGGCGGGGCGACCGCCCTGTTGATGCTGGTCGTGCTGGTGGTGGGCCTGGCCCACACTCCTTGGTTCGGGGCCCAGGCCATCAGCGTCACCGGCAGCCATCCCCGCACCCCCGACTCGGCCATCGTGGACGCCGCCGGGCTCGAGCACCACCCGCCCCTGATCAGCGTCAACCCCGGCGCTGTGGCCCGTCGGGTGGAGTCCCTGCCCTTCATCGCTTCGGCCAAGGTCAAGAGGAACTGGCCCGACGGGGTCCAGATTGCCGTGACCGAGCGGGCGCCCGTGGTCCAGATGGCGGGGCCCGGCACCTCGTGGTCCCTGCTGGACGGGCACGGGCGCACGCTCCAGCAGGTGCCGGGACGCCTCCCCGGCCTGGTGGTCTACATCGTCCACACGCCCGACTCCGGGATCCCGCCGGCCCCGGTCGGGAACTCGTTGCCCCCATCGGCCGGACCGGGGCTGCGAGGTCGGCCGGACGCTGCCCCCGGCGTTCCGGGCCCAGGTGGTGTCCGTCACCGTGGCCGCCGACGGATCCATCAGCCTGGCCCTCAACTCGGGGGTGACCGTGCTGTTCGGGTCCGACGCCGACCGGACGGCCAAGTACAAGGACATCGCCGCCATCCTGGCCAACGGGACCCTCCATGCCACGTCGGTCATCGATGTCACCGTGCCTGAGTCTCCGACGGTCAGCGGCTGACGCCACGCCGGGAGCCGAAGCGTCCAAATCGGGTCCACCCCGGGGTCCGACGGGTTTGGACTGTGCTTGACCAGGTACTCCGCTGACCGTATCGTGGGCACCAACTCGCCGGTTGGAACGGTTTCAACCTTTGGTCGAGGGTAAGGGATTACATGACCGTTCCGGCGCAGAATAACTATTTCGCCGTCATCAAAGTGGTTGGAGTGGGTGGCGGCGGGGTGAATGCCGTCAACCGCATGATCGAGGCCGGGCTGCGGGGGGTCGAGTTCATCGCCACCAACACCGACGCCCAGGCGCTGCTCATGAGTGACGCCGACCTCAAGCTGGACATCGGTCGCCAGCTCACGCGGGGCCTCGGCGCCGGCAGCGATCCCGAAGTGGGCCGGCTGGCCGCGGAGGAGCACCGGTCGGAGATCGAGGAGGCCCTGAAGGGGGCCGACATGGTGTTCATCACCGCCGGCAAGGGCGGGGGCACCGGCACGGGGGCGGCCCCGGTCGTGGCGGAGATCGCCAAATCCCTGGGCGCGCTGACCATCGGCGTGGTCACCCGGCCGTTCACCTTCGAGGGTCGGCGGCGCTCGGTGCAGGCCGAGGCCGGCATCCAGAATCTGAAGGAGAAGGTCGACACCCTCATCATCATCCCGAACGACCGGCTGCTCACCGTGTCCAACGAGAAGACCTCGATGGTCAACGCCTTCAAGATGGCCGACGAAGTGCTGATGCAGGGCGTCCAGGGCATCACCAGCCTGATCACCGTGCCCGGGCTGATCAACACCGACTTCGCTGATGTGAAGATGATCATGAGCAATGCCGGCACCGCCATCATGGGCATCGGATCGGCCACCGGCGAGGGCCGCTCGGTGAACGCCGCCCGCGCCGCCATCACCAGTCCCCTCCTCGAGGCCTCCATCGAGGGGGCGCGGGGGATCCTGCTCAACATCGCCGGCGGCCCCGATCTGGGTCTGTTCGAGGTCAACGAGGCCGCGGAGATCATCCATGGCGTGGCCCACCCCGATGCCAACATCATCTTCGGCAGTGTGATCGACGAGGCCATGGGCGAAGAGGTCCGGGTCACCGTCATCGCCGCCGGCTTCGAGCGCTGGGAGGCCCAGCCCCGGGGCAGTGCCGCACCCACCGAGTCCGCCGGTCCCCAGGAGACCCGGAGCAAGGTGCTGGGGGTCGAGACGGCGCACGAGGACATCTTCGCCACGCCGACCGACGACGAGCTCGACCTGGGCGACGACGACTTCGACGTGCCCTCGTTCCTTCGCTGACGACGGGATCCGGGCCGGTCCTCCTCTGCGGGGTCGTCCACGCCGCCTGGAGCGATGCCTCGGCGGGCGACCTGCGGCCCACCGGGCAGGCGCCCGGACAAGCGGTTCGACTCGAGGAGTGGGTGGCTGCGGCCACGGCGCCGGACGGCCCGGTCCGCCGCGTCCACTGGGTGCGCCAGGTGCACGGGCACGGCGTGGTGGTGGTCCCCGCCTCGGCCACTCCCGGTGGGGGCCCGGCCCCCGGACCGCCGGTGCAGGCCATCCCCTCGGGAGACGGAGACGCCCTGGTGTCGGGGGCCAGCGGGCTCGGCCTGGCCGTCCTGACCGCCGACTGTGCCCCGATCGCCCTCGGCAGCCCCGAAGGGGTCGTCGGGTCCGTGCACGCCGGGTGGCGGGGCCTGATGGCCGGGGTGGTCGAGCGGGCCGTGGAGGCCATGGTGGGACTCGGGGCCACCGAGGTGGTCGGCGCCCTCGGCCCCTGCATCCATGCGGACTGCTACGAGTTCTCCGGCGCGGACCTCGACCGGGTGGCCGCCCGCTTCGGCGACCAGGTCCGGGGTCGGACCCGGTCGGGCCGCCCGGCCCTGGACCTCCCCGCCGCAGTGGCGGCGGCGCTGGCCGCTGCCGGAGCCGGGCAGCAGGCCGGTGTCGACGCCTGCACGGGGTGTGCGGGCGGGTACTTCTCGCACCGGGCCCGGGGCGACGGGGGCCGCCAGGCTCTGGTGGTCTGGTCGTCGCCCGGTGGGACGGTCCGGTGACGACGCCTCCGGGCCGGCCCGAGGGATTCGAGGACCGACTGGCCGAGATCCGCCATCGGATCGAGACCGCCGCTTCGGACCCCTCGTCGGTCCGCATCGTGGCGGTCACCAAGGGATTCGGGGTGGAGGCGGTCCGCGTGGCCCTGGCCGCCGGTCTCGTCGATCTCGGCGAGAACTACGCCGACGAACTGGTGGCCAAGGCGGCCCGACTGACCGAGGAGGGAGCCCACGGCGACGCCCCGGGTCAGCCGGCGTGGCACTACCTCGGGGCCGTGCAGCGCAACAAGGTGGCACGCCTGGCGCCGCTGGTCTCGTGCTGGCAGGGTCTCAGCCGGCTCGCGGAGGGCCAGGCCATCGCCCGTCGACGGCCGGGGGCCTCGGTCCTGGTCCAGATCGACGTGGCCGGGCTGCCCGGGCGGGGGGGTTGCGCCGCCCGAACAGGCCCCCGACCTGGTGGCCGGACTCCGGGACCAGGCGCTCTCGGTGGACGGCTTGATGGCCGTGGGGCCGCCCGGACCCCCCGAGGCCGCCCGACCGGGGTTCGCCCTGCTGTCGTCCCTGGCCGACTCCCTGGACCTGCCCGTGCGCTCCATGGGCATGACGGACGACCTGGAGGTGGCGGTGTCCGAGGGGTCGACCATGGTGCGGGTGGGTCGGGCCCTGTTCGGCGACCGGCCCCCACGATGACGATCGGACGGGCCCGCCCCCGGCGGGCCGGGACGGGCCGGCCGGGACCCGGGACGGGGGGAGCGCCATCCACCCGGTCCCGAAGCCACGCACTACGCTGTGACGAGGAGGAAACGATGGCAGCTTCGTTCATGAAAAAGACCATGGCGTACCTGGGACTGGTCGACGACGACTACGACGACTACGACGAGTACGACTCGAGGTCGCCGTCACCGGTCGGTCGCGTGACCCAGCGCTCGGCAGGATCGCTCGATGATCTCGACGAGGCGCCGGCGCCGGCGCCCAAACCGCGGATCCGCACCCTCGCCCGGGACGAGACCTCGGCGACGGCGGTGGCCGCTCCGGCCGCGGTGAGCACGCGTGCGTCGGTGGGCTCGTCCTCGGTCCGGCCCATCTCGCCGGAGTCGGCGGGGGCCCGGGTCCACATCGTGGCGCCGGGGCGGTTCGCCGACGCCCAGGAGATCGCCAACCGACTCATGAACAACCAGCCGGTGATCGTCAACATGCAGAGCGCCGACCGGGACCTGCAGCGTCGGATGATCGACTTCTGCAGCGGTGTGACCTACGCCCTCTCGGGAGGCATGGAGCGGGTGGCCGACGAGGTGTTCTTGTTGACGCCCTCCAACGTCAAGGTTTCCGACGAGGAGCGCCAGCGCCTGGCCGACCGCGGCTTGGTGAATCCCTGAGCCAAGATGGTGGAGGAGCCGACGGTCGGCTCCTCCTACGGGAAGGGGAGTGAGCCGGGATGATCGCACGCCTCATCGTGCTGGTGCTCAAGCTGTTCATCCTGGTCCTCATCGTCTACTCCATCCTCAGCTGGTACCTGGCCTACGCCCGGGTCTCCTACGACTCGCCGGCCTACAAGCTCAACCGTGTGCTGTCCTCCATTTGCGACCCCGTGCTCAATCCGATCCGTCGGATCATTCCCCCGGCCCGGATCGGCGGGGTGGGTCTGGACCTGTCCGTTCTCATCCTCTTCCTGGTCATCCAGGTGATCCTCATCCCGGTCTTCCAGAGCGGCTGACCACCGACTTTTTTCTCAATGAATTCCGTGGAGTGGCCGGTCTGCGCCGCTAGCATGACGGCATGGACGCTTCGCAATCTGCCCTCGATTCGCTCCGTACCGTCGAGTTTCGTGAAACCCTGAAGGGGTACCACCGGGACGACGTCGACGAATACCTGGAGAAAGCCGCGGTGGAGGCGGAGGGACTCCAAGAGCAGCTCCGCCAGAGCGGCGAGCGCCTGCGCCAGGCCGCGGAGCGCATCTCCCAGCTGGAGACCCAGCTCGAGCAGCAGCCCGCACCCGAGGTGCGCACCGATGCCTCGGTGCCCGACGACACCCTGCAGCGCACCCTCTTGTTGGCCCAGAAGTTCGTCGACGAGACCAAGGCCGACTCCGAGGCCCAGGCGGCCCGGATGCTCGCCGAGGCCGAGGCCAAGGCCCGCCAGCTGACCGATCAGGCCCAGACCCAGGCCAGCCAGCTGGCCGCCGAGTCTGAGCAGCGGCTGCGCGAGGAGATCGCCCGGCTGGAGGATGCCCGGGGCCGTCTCTCCCACGAAGTCGAGACCATGAACCGCCATCTCGAAGGCGAGCGCAGCCGGCTGCGGTCGGCGCTGAGCGAGATCCTCCGGTGGGTCGACGAGAACGTCCAGCCGGGAACATCCGCCGAGCCGGCCCACGTCGCTCCGGAGGGCGTCGCCCCGGCCAACGGCCCGGCACCGGCGCCGCCGGTGGCGCCCGCCAACCGACCGGCGGTGGCCGCACCGGGATCGCCCGGCGGGGGTAGCGGCACCGGGCCATCGGGAGCGGTGACCCAGATTCGTCCGGCCGGCGCCACCACCGCCCCCGCCGGCACCAACGCCCCCCTGTCCCACTGACCAAGGCGGCGAGTCCGGGACGCCGTCTGGATGTGGGCGGTGAGGGTGCTCGGCGGCCCGTGGACGACCTGACGACGGGGTGACCGCATCCGGGCCTCCGGCGGAATGATCCTGGTCACCACCCCAATGTTCGAAGCCGACGACGGCACCGCTATGGTCCTGGGGCCGGATCGCTCCCGGGATTGCCGCAGTGGGCCGGGCACGGTATCGTCACCCGCCCGTCCGATGTCGGGATAGCCACGATCCAACGGGGCAGAGGTTCGTGGTCCGGCGGCGGCGCAAACGTTGAAGGAGATCGATTGTGACGGCAGCGAAGAAGGCGGCACCGCCCGCGCCGAAGAAGTCCGTCGGCGTCCAAGAAGGCCGTGCCTCCGGCCAAGAAGGGCCGCGCCGAAGGCGACCGCCCGGGCCGCCGCCAAGAAGGCTCCCGCCGCCAAGAAGGCCGCCGCCAAGAAGGCGACACCGGTCGCCAAGGCCACGGCGGCCAAGAAGTCGACCCCTCCCGTCAAGCAGGCGGCCCCCGCCCCGAAGAAGGCGGCCCCGGCCAAGAAGGCCCCGGCGGCCCCCAAGCGGCCCAGCGTGGGCCCCTACGCCAAGGAGCCCAAGTTCCTGGACGAGCAGCGGGCCCTCCTGTCTGGAGGAGCGGGGCATCTACAAGGGTCAGGCCACCGACCTGAGGGCCGAGGCCGACTCGCTGGCCCTGGAGCGGGAGCCGGGTGACGTCCAGTTCGACGAGGAGTCCGGTGAGGGCGGCACGGTCACCGTCGACCGCGAGCGCAACCTGGCCCTCTCGGCCCAGGCCTCGGCGGCCGTCGAGGAGATCGACGACGCGCTGCGCAAGATCGACCGGAGGACCTACGGGGGGTGCGAGCGGTGCTACCAGCCCATCCCCAAGGCCCGGCTCCGCGCCCTGCCCTTCGCCCGGCTGTGCGTGGCCTGCAAGAGCGGCGGGCTGTCACGGCGCTGACCGGTGAGCCGGCGGTGACCGCGCATCCAGAAGCCCCTCCCGGCGCTGCTCGCCGGCTGGCGGTGGCGGTGGCGGTGGTGGCGGCGGTGGTGATCGCCGACCAGCTGACCAAGTGGTGGGCGGTGACCCGGCTCACCCGGGGATCCGATCCACGTGATCGGCACGCTCGACCTCCAGCTGTCCCGCAACACCGGGGCCTCCTTCAGCCTGTTCCAGGGGAAGGCCTTCGTGCTGGTGCCGGTGGCCGTCGTCCTGGTGGCCGTACTCCTGGTCATGGCCTGGCGGGCCCCCACCGCGGGCCGGGCCGCCGTCCTCGGCCTCATCCTGGGCGGGGCGCTGGGCAACCTGGCCGACCGCTTCTTCCGCGACCAGCACGGAGCGGTGGTCGACTTCGTGGCCCTGCACTTCTGGCCCACCTTCAATGTGGCCGACGCCTCCATCGTGGTGGGGTGCGTCCTGCTCCTGGTCTCGCTGGTGTGGAGGCCGAGGCCCTCATGACGGTGCTGGCCGTGACCGTGCCCGCCTCCCTCGACGGTGTCCGGGTGGACAAGGCGGTGTCCCTGGTGGCCGACCTGTCGCGCTCCACGGTCACCGCCCTGGTCGACCAGGGCCGGATCCGGATCGACGGCAGCGTGGTGCGGAGCCGCAGCACCGCCCTGCGGGTGGGCCAGCAGCTGCGAGGTCGACCAGGACGCCGACGCCGGACCGGCCGCCCCGTACCGGGGACCCGGGGGTGGACTTCGCGGTGGTCTACGAGGACGCCGACCTCGATCGTGGTGGACAAGCCGGCCGGGCTGGTGGTCCACCCCGGTGCGGGGCATCGCCGAGGCACCCTGGTCCACGGCCTACTGGCCCGGTATCCCGGAGCTCGCAGGCACTCGGGCGGGAGGCCGGCTCGGACCCCGACCGCCCCGGGATCGTGCACCGGCTCGACCGCGGCACCTCGGGGCTGATGGTGGTGGCCCGGACCCCGGACTCGTACCACGTCGCTCGTCGACCAGCTGAGCCGGCGCCAGGTGGTCCGGAACTACCGGGTGCTGGTGCTCGGCACCGTGGAGGGCAGCACAGGGGTGGTCGACGCCCCCGTCGGCCGGTCGGTGAGCTCCCCGACCCGGATGGCCGTGTCCCGCAAGGGCAAGGCGGCCCGCACCCGCTACCACGTGGAGCAGCGGTTCACCCTGCCGGCCCCGACCACACTGCTCACGGCCACGCTGGAGACCGGCCGCACCCACCAGATCCGGGTCCACCTCACCGCCATCGGCCACCCGGTGGCGGGCGACGACGTCTACGGCCACGGCCGATCGCTCCCCGACGCCGTGGTGGACCGGCCCTTCCTGCACGCCGGGCAGCTCGGCCTTCACCCACCCGAGGACGGGGGAAACGCCGGTCCGTGGACGCTCGGAGCTGCCCGAGGACCTCCGGCTCGACAGCTGGAGCGACTGAGCCGACCGGTCCGGCGCGGGGACCACCCAGAGGGGCTCAGGCGGCCTCGTGGGCCGCTTCGAGCATCTCGCTGTCGCCCAGTACCTCCAGCGCCTCGGCCTCGGCCTGGCGCACCTTGCGCACGCCGATGCCCAGCCGCTCGGCCGTGGTCTGCAGGCTAGGCCGGGTCGCTGCCGTCGAAGCCGAACCGGTGCCGGATGACCTGGCGCTGCAGATCGGTCAGACGGTCGACGGCCTGGCGGACCAGGTCGAGGGTCAGCTCGGAGGCCACCTCGTCCTCGAAGTCGCTCAGGTCGGTCGAGACCAGGTCGCCGAGGGTGGCCGTCGAGTCCGAGGTGGCCGGCTGGTCGAGGCTGGCCACTACCCGTGCCACCTGGGACAGGTCCGAACGGACCTCGGCGGTGGTGTTGGTGGCGTTGTCCATCTCGTCGTCGGTCGGGGGTCGCTGGAACTGGTGGGTCAGCTCCCAGAGGGCGGCGTCCACCTGCTGGTTGCGCTCGGCCACCTCCATCGGGAGGCGGATGGTGCGTCCGTGCTGCTGGACGGCCCGCTGGAGGGCCTGGCGGATCCACCACGTGGCGTAGGTGGAGAACCGGAAGCCGCGCTCCCAGTCGAACTTGTCGACGGCCCGCATGAGGCCGAAGGTGCCCTCCTGGATGAGGTCGGGCAGGTCCACGCCACGGTCCTGGTAGCGGCGGGCCCAGTGGACGACCAGGCGGAGGTTGGCCGCCACCATCTCCCGGCGGGCGGCCTCGTCCCCGGCCGCCACCCGCTTGGCCAGCTCGGTCTGGGCCTCGTGGTCGGGCAGGGGGTGGTGGTCGAGGTCCCGGAGGAACAGGCCGAGGCTGTCGGCGTCCGATCCACGGCTGCGGCCGGCGGGGGCGGCGACCCGAGGGCGGGCCGGGGAGGCCGCCTTCTGGCCCGCTGGAGCTGCTCCCGACGTGCGGCCCGGCTCCGATCGAACCCCTCGTTGCTTCTCCCTGCTCACCGTGCGAGTTGTCATCCCTCTCCTCATTCATCGTCATAGGGTCGACTGAACCTTTAACGCCAGTTCGGCCCGGACATTCCATCCTTGGCATTCCGGCGGCGCACAACCCCTCTCACCTGGGCCCATGGCGATCAGAGCTTGCGTAGTAGGTATTCGGAGTGGTGCGCTGTCCGGATGACGCGCCCTCCCCGCGTGCGTCCTGATCCGCCACGGCGAGACCGAGTGGAGCCTCGCCGGCCGCCACACCGGCCGCACCGACCTCCCACTCCTGCCCGAGGGCGAGGACCAGGCCCGGGCGCTCCGCGCCCGCCTGGCCGGCTTCACCTTCGCCACCGTCCTGACCAGCCCCCTGCTCCGGGCCCGGGAGACCGGCGAGTTGGCCGGGCTGGACACGACGTCACGTCGACCCGGACCTGGCCGAGTGGGACTACGGCGCCTACGAGGGGATGACGACCGCCGAGATCCGCCAGGACCGGCCGGGGTGGGACCTCTTCGCCGACGGTGCGCCCGGGGGCGAGTCGGCCCGCGACGTGGCCGACCGGGTCGACCGGGTCATCGCCCGGGTGCGGGCCGTGCTCGGGGGACGTGGCCTGCGTGGCCCACTCCCACGTGCTCCGGGTCCTGGCCGTGCGTTGGATCGGGCTCGACCCCGACGGAGGGCCGCACCTGGTGCTCGACCCGGCCGCCTTCAGCGAGCTGGGCTGGGAGCGGGAGCACCCGGTGCTCCACTCGTGGAACCGCCACTGAGCCACCCGGCGGGGGCCGAGGCGACGCCGGTCAGGCGTTGCGGTCGACCGCCGGCGCCGGGGGCGGGCTGCCGGTCGACCGGACGGACCGGTCCGAGTTCCTGGTCTCGGAACATGCTCCGGGGCCCGGTCCAGCGGGCCGGCGGGGCGTCGACCCGGTCGGCCAGGGCGTAGGCCACCGACTCGTAGTTGACCCGCCAGCCGCGGAACTGGGGCCACGCTTCGTCGGCGGTCCGGGCCACGGGGTAGCCGAGCTCCCGGAGTCGGTCGTAGGCGCGTCCAGGAACTCCTCCCGGGGTAGGGCGATGGGGTCGTCGGGCTCCGGGGTCGGCGTCGAAGGGGATGCGGGTCACCTCGGCGATGTGGCGCAGGCAGGTGAACCCCATCCTGATCAGCAGGCGTGCCTCGGTGGGTGCGTCCTCGGGGTTCGACGGCCACCGAGAGGGCGGCGGCGTCCATGACGGCGACCAGGCTGACCAGCCACGAGTTCTGGGCCCGGGGGGAGCGGAGGAACAGCAGTGACGGGTAGCTGGTGTGGCTCTCGGCCACATCGGCGGCCCAGCGCTCCCACTCGGCGAACAGGCTGGCCAGGTTGTCGACGGCACCCACGAGCTGGTGGCGGATGAGGAGCTCGGGTCCCCAGGCCGGCGCACCGGCCCGGCTCTCGAGGAGGGTCACCAGGGTCTCCCGGCGGTTGTAGGCGCCGTACAGGGTGGGGAGGTAGGCGATCTGGAGGGCCACCAACACCAGCCCGGTGGCGGCGGCGATGAAATCGACCGCCCGGGAGCCGTCGCCGTGGCTCGAGGGCGAATCCCAGGGTGAAGACCGATGAGCCGGCCTCGGAGAAGGCCGGACGCCAGCCCGGCGCCGCCGATGCCGTAGTCGACCAGGGTGAACCCCGCCAGGGTCAGGACCACCAGGTGGCCAGCAGGACGACCAGGGCCACCGGCTCGCTGACGGCCAGGATGCGGTCCGTCGCCGCGTAGGTGCGGGTCAACCGGGCAGCCGGCGGAAGCCGGCCCGGACAGCCGCATCGGCGCGGTGACCAGCGAGGAGCCCGACCGCGGGACGATCAGGACCCGTATGACGCTGGCCAGGGTGCCGTCCGAGCACGAGCGACCCCGGCCACCACGGCGATGATCCGGGCCGCGTTCACCCGACCGGCGTCAGGGCGGCGGCGGGGGCGAGCCGGGCAGGCTCAACCGGCGCTCTGGCGGAGGGCGGGTACCCGGCCCTGGGCCCGGGCCACCATGTCGGCCAGGTTGAACGAGTCGAGGTGGGTGCGCATGTGCTCACCCACGTCGGCCCAGACGGTGAGCAGCACGCACTGCCCCTCGTGGTCGCAGGCCCCGTTCTCGTGGGGGAGGCCGAAGTCGCCGGCCACGATGGGCCCGTCGACGGCCGAGACGATCTGGGAGAGGGTGATCTCCTCGGGGGGCCGGGCCAGCACGTAGCCGCCGCCCACGCCCCGCTTGGAGCGCACCAGGCCGGCCCCCTTCAGGGCGAGCAGGATCTGTTCGAGGTAGGGCTGAGGCAGCCCGGTCCGCTCCGCGATGTCCCGGACCGCGGTGGGGCCTTCGCCGTCCGTGTGCAGGGCCAGGGACAGCAGGGCCCGGCTGGCGTAGTCACCTCGGGTCGAGACCTTCACAGGCCCATGCTATTGCCTGGCCGACCGCCGACGGACGGTGTTCTCGACGGGAGTGCCGAGCATCGGCACCCGGGACGGGCGGGCCGTACCGGGACCGGGGCCGCCGGGGGATGGCTAGCGGCCGCCGAGCTTGCCGCCGGCCAGGTCCTCGGCCATGGCCCAGCCGAAGGCCACCAGGCGACCGCCCGGCCTCGGTGTCGACCTCGGCGAAGAAGGCGCAGAGGTCCTCGTCGGCGGCGCTCTTCGGGCTGACGAAGTCGAAGCCACCCGACTCGCAGCCGTCGCCCGCCACGACGAAGCGTCCGGTCGTCGATGCGTCCGTCGGCCCCGAACCGCTTGGCCAGGCGCCGTCCCCAGGCCCGCTCCTCGCCGGTGGCCTTGTGGCCCGGGACCGGGCACCACGTCGGTCAGCCCGGCGAAGGCCCGGAAGCCCTCGGCGGCCAGCAGGCGGGTACCGACCAGGACGTCCTCGTCCGGGAAGGCCAGCAGGGCGCGGCGGTACTTGTCGCCCATGATCGCCCGGAGCACGGTGTCGGCCCGGGACGTGCGGTCCACGGTGGCCAAGCCGATCAGCAGCGACGGGGTCCCGCCGATGCGCTCGAGCGTGGAGAACGAGTAGCCCCGGAGCTTCGATCCCTCGCGGGCCCGGGTGACCAGCACCCACTCCTCCCGCTGTTTGGACAGGAATCCGATGTCGAATCGAGGTTCCCGTTCAGCGCACAGATCGGCCATCTCGGCCAGCTCGGCGTCACTGATCGATGTGCAGTCCTTGGTCTCCACCTGGATGGACATATGCCGTTCCGTACTCCTCGGTCTCCCTGCGGTGTGCAGCCGCCGGCCCCGGTCTGCCGCAGAAACCCCCGTTGCACCGTCCGGCCGCACGGGGGCGGGACGGGTTGTGTGGGCCTCCACGCCAGGAGCCGTACAGGCGATTTTACGGGATTTGGAGCCGCCTGTCGTATCCGGCCCCCCGGGGCCGGCGCCGAACCCGGCCGCTCCGGGGTGAACAGCCACGTCAGAGCCGGTTCCGGCCGGGGATCGCCGTCAGGAAAGATCTCACATGCCGCCGTCCGCGGCCCCATTCACCCCTGAATGGCGTTCGGTCCGAGCAGGACGCGCAGCTCGCCGACGAGACCCCGGCGGCTGTCCACGTTGAACTCGGAGGGAAGCCGCAGCACCTTCTCGCCGACGTGGAGGAAGACCGGCGAGTCGCCCGGGTGCTCGGACAGGAGCCGCTTCAGTCCGTCCACCTTGCGGTCGGTGAGGCTGTTGAGGGGGAGGGAGATGCGGAGGTCGCTGTTCCCGTCCACGGCCAGCTCGGGACGCTGGACCTCCATGCACACCAGCTTCAGTCGATCGTCGCGGAGGTCCACCCGGCCCTTCAGGACCACGATGGCGTCGTCGTCCAGCAGGGCGCCGTAGTCGGCCATGGACTTCGGGAACACGAAGACCTCGATGGAGGCGTTCGAGGTCCTCCAGGACGAAGGTGGCCATGAGGTCGCCCTTCTTGGTGTAGCGGCGCTTCAGCTCGGTGACCACCCCTCCGACCAGGCGGACCTGACCCTCGCCGCCGAACCCGCCGGCCGGCGCCCCCCGACGGGTCGGGATCGGCGTCCCGCAGCTCGGCCAGGGTGCAGTCGGTGAGCCGGGCCAGCGACCCCTCCATGCCCATGAGGGGGTGGTCGCTGATGTAGAGGCCGAGCATCTCCTTCTCGAAGGCCAGGCGCTGGCTCTTGTCGAACTCGGTGTCGGGGATCGGGATGCGGGTGTCGCCGAAGCCGGTGGCCTGGCCGCTCGGTCTCGGTCTCCAGCGAGGCGAACAGCGAGACCACCCCGGCATCGTGCTCGCGCCGCCGCTCGAGGGTCCGGTCGACGATCTCCTCGAAGGCCAGGCAGAGACCCTGGCGGGGATGGCCGAGGGAGTCGAAACCACCGGCCTTGATCAGCGAGTCGAGGGTGCGCTTGTTGAGGACCTGGGGGTCGACCCGCTGGCAGAAGTCGTAGAAGTCGGCGAAGGGCCCGTTGGCGCTCCCGCTCGGCCACGATGAGCGAGACCAGGCCCTCGCCGACGTTGCGCACGGCGGCCAGGCCGAAGGTGATGGCCCCGGGCTTGTCGCCCATGGCCCCGACGGTGCCCTCGCCGTCGGAGAAGTCGGCCGGCGAACTCGGCCAGTGACCGGTTGACGTCGGGGACCAGCACCTCGATGCCCATGGAGCGGCACTCGGCGAGGTAGACCGCCGTCTTGTCCTTGTTGTCCTTGACCGAGGTGAGCAGGCTGGCGAAGTACTCGACCGGGTAGTGGGCCTTCAGCCAGGCCGTCTGGTAGGCGATGAACCCGTAGCCGTAGGCGTGGGACTTGTTGAAGGCGTAGTCGGCGAAGGGCTCGATGATGTCGAACAGGTCGGTGCCGAGGGACTGCTCGTAGCCGGTGGCCACGCAGCCCTCCACGAACTTCTCCCGCTCGGCCTGGATGAGGGCCCGGATCTTCTTGCCGCACGCCTTGCGCAGATTGTCCGCCTCGGCCAGGTCGTAGCCGGCGATCTTCTGGGCCACCCGCATGACCGACTCCTGGTAGATCATCAGGCCGTAGGTGTCCCCGAGGACCTCCTCGAGGTCGGGATGGAGGTAGCTCACCGGCTGGCGGCCGTTCTTCCGGTCGGCGTAGTCGCGGTGCATGTTGGCGGCCATCGGCCCCGGTCGGTACAGGGCCACCAGGGCGGCCACGTCGTCGAAGCTGGTCGGGGCGAGGGAGCGCATGAGCGACCGCATCGGTCCCCCCTCGAGCTGGAACACGCCCATCGAGTCCCCCCGGCAGAGCATGGCGAAGGTCTCGGGATCGTCGAGGGGGATGTGGTCGATGTCGGGGCGGTCGCCGGTGGACACGGCGATGAGGTCGAGAGCCCGCTCGATGACCGACAGGTTGCGCAGCCCGAGGAAGTCCATCTTCAGCAGCCCGAGGTCCTCGACGCCGTGCATCTCGTACTGGGTCACGACCGGGGCGTCGTCGGGGTTGTTGCCGTCCGGCTTGCGCTGGACGGGCACGTATTCGGTAAGGGGCTCGTCGGTGATGACCACGGCGGCGGCATGGATGCCGTCCTGGCGGCGGAGGCCCTCCAGCCCCTTGGCCACGTCGATGACCTTCTTGGCCTCGGCGTCGGTCTCGTACATGGTGCGAAGCTCGCCGGCGGCGGCGAACCCGTCCTCGTGGCCCTCGGTACGGTCGAGGCAGGCGGCCAGGGGCGTGTCCCGGCCCATCAGCAGGGGAGGCATGGCCTTGGCGATCTTGTCGCCGACGATGTACGGGTAGCCGAGCACCCGGGCGGCGTCGCGTACCGCGGCCCGGGCCTTGATGGTCGAGAAGGTGACGATCTGGGCCACGTGGTCCGACCCGTAACGGTCGGCGGCGTACTTGATCATGTCGCCCCGGTACCGCTCGTCGAAGTCCATGTCGATGTCGGGCATCTGGATCCGACCCGGATTGAGGAACCGCTCGAAGAGCAGGTCGTAGCGGATCGGGTCGAGGTCGACGATCTGGAGGCAGTAGGCCACGCAGCACCCGGCGGCCGAGCCCCGGCCCGGGCCCACTCGGATCCCCTTGGACCGGGCGAAGCGGATCAGGTCCCAGACCACCAGGAAGTAGGCCGAGAACCCCATGTCCCCGATGACGCCGAGTTCGTAGTCGAGTCGCTGCATGACCTCGGCGGGGATGGGGTGGCCGTAGCGCTCCTTGGCCCCGTCGATGCTGAGCTGGCGCAGGTAGGCTGCGGCCCGCTCCTCGTAGGTCACGCCCACGAACTCCTCGGGGACGGGGAACTTGGGCAGGCTGGGCCGGCCAAAGTCGATCTCCACGTTGGCCCGTTCGGCGATGAGCAGCGTGTTGTCGCACGCCTCGGGGAGCTCGCCGAAGAGGTGTCGCATCTCCGCCGCCGACTTCAGGTAGTGCTCCTCGCCCTCGAACTTGAAGCGCTTGGGGTCCTCGATGAGCGCCCCGGTCTGCACGCAGAGCAGGGCGTCGTGGGCCACGTGGTCCTCGCGGTGGGTGTAATGGCTGTCGTTGGTGGCCAGGAGCGGGGCGCCGATGCGGCGGGCGATCTCCACCAGGGCCGGGTTGGTCTTGTGCTGCTCGGGCAGTCCGTGGTCCTGCAGCTCCACGAAGAGGTTGTCCTTGCCGAAGATGTCCTGGAGCCGGGCGGCCAACGTCTCTGCCTTGATCCGGTCGTCGGCCAGCAGGGCCTGGAGCACCACCCCGCCCAGGCAGCCGGTGGTGGCGATCAGGCCGGTGCTGTGCCGCTCCAGGAGCTCCCAGTCCAGTCGGGGCTTGTAGTAGTACCCCTCGAGGTAGGCGGCCGACGACAGCTTGAGCAGGTTGCGGTAGCCCTCCGTGGTCTCGGCCAGGAGAGTCAGGTGGTAGTAGAGCTTCTCCCCGCCGGCGACGTCACCACCGGTGTCGTCCACCTTCCCTTTTCGGACCGGGCGCTCGTGTCGCGACTCGGCGGCCATGTAGGCCTCGGTGCCGATGACCGGATTGATGCCCGCGGCCCGGCACGCGGCGTAGAAGTCCAGGACGCCGTACATGTTGCCGTGGTCGGTGATTCCGAGGGCCGGCTGCCCGTCGGCCACCGCCGCCTGCACCAGGTCCTTGACCCGGGCGGCACCGTCGAGCATCGAGAACTCGGTGTGGGTGTGCAGGTGGGTGAACGACCGTGTCGCCAACTGGCGGGTGCCTTCCTCGGGTATGCCTGGTCTGGTGGTGGCTGCACTCGTCCGAGAGCTTCTCCACAGGCTGTGGACGAGTTACAGCGGTGTCATTCGACGATAGCGCGCACCGGCGCAGCCTGACGACGTGGGGGATCGGCCCTGGTCGGCGCCGCTCGTGTCAGAGATAAGTGCCCGGTCGGCCCATGTCGGGCGGTTGACCCTGGGGCAGGGTGCGCTGGCGCATCTCGTCCAGCTGGGCCCGCGCCGCCACCTGCTGGGCCACGAGCGTGGCCTGGATCCCATGGAAGAGACCCTCCAACCATCCGACCAGTTGTGCATGGGCGATCCGCAGCTCCGAGTCCGAGGGTGTCGACGAGTCGAACGGGATGGAGACGCGGTCCAGTTCGGCGGCCAGATCGGGGGAGAGGCCCTCGGCCAGCTCCCGGATGGACTGCTCATAGATCTCACGGAGCCGCCCCCGGCTGGCCTCGTCCAGCGGGGCCTGGCGGACCTCCTCCAGGAGCTGCTTGACCATCGAGCCGATGCGCAAGAGCTTGGCGGGACGCTCGATGGACTCGGACGGTTCGTCGTCCGCGCCCTCGCCGTCGGCGGCCGCGGCGGTGGCCTCGACGGCGGTGCCGGTCGGGCCGGGTGGGTCGACGACCTCGGGCCTGAGCAAGAGAGAGTCGTCTGAGGGCGGGGTGTCCTGCATGTCAGCGTTCATGATCAGATGTTGCCATCCCGGCTGAGGGCCACCAAGGGTACGAGGAGCTCGTCGGCGGTGAGCGAGCCGTGACGGCTCTGCAGTCGGCTCTCGCCGGTGTCGGCCGGATCGATGAAGGCGATCGGTAGGTGGGGGAGGAGGGCCACGTCTCCCAGCCTAGAGATCAGCTCGTCCCGCAGCGGCCCCCCGAAGAGGCCGTCGTCGATCACCTGGTCGCGGCTCATCACCCAGGTGGTGTCCCCGTACCGCTCGACCAGGGCCTGCTCCAGATCACCGGCCGCCCCGTCCCGGGCGTGCACCCAGCGGAATCGCCCCTCGCCCGAGAGGAAAGCCACTGAGGCCATCACGTCGCGTCCGAGCAGCTCCACCCGTGCGCCGACGTCGATCTGGCCGTGGTCGGCGGTGACCACCAGCACCGCACCCGCAGGCAGCTGCCCCGCCACATCGGCCACCAATCGGTCGACGGCCACCAGCTCGGCGTCGTAGAGGTCGCCCAACCCACTGCTGTGGGCCACCTTGTCGATGCCGTCGTAGTAGGCGTAGACGAGGGGTTCGCCCTCAGCCAGCAGGCGTCCCACCTCCACCGGCAACGACGACGGGACCCGGTAGCCGTGGAGGGGGGAGTCCCCGAGATGGGCGGCGGTGAAGCCGGTGCCGCCGAATTCGTGCTTGGACACCACCGGGACGGTGCGGGTGGCGCCGGCAAACGTGGCGAACGGCTGGAGCTCCCGGGCCGGCACCTCGCGCCGCATGTCGCGGGCTCGACCGCTGCCCAGGGTCCAGCGCAACACGTTGAGGATCTGGCCGCCGAGGGCCAACCGATAGCCGAGCAGGCCGTGGTCGCTGGGGGGACGGCCGGTGGTGATCGAGGTCAGGGCACAGGCGGTCGTGGTGGGAGCCACCGAGGTGATGGGCCGCCCGATCCCGTCCGCCGACGAGAGGGTCGGTGCCAATGCCGGCCGGGCCCGCAGTTGCTCCCACCCCAGGCCGTCGAGGACGAGTAGGACCACTTGCTCGGCGTGCCGGGCCATCTCGGGCATCCAGCCGGGTTCGGCCCCGGGTGGATCCTGCCCGGTGATGAGGGTCGGGACCACGTTGGCGATGCAGGCACCGCCGTAGTCGGGGAGGAGGGGCAACGGTGTCCCGGTGGTGGCGGAGCTGGAGGTGGCTGGCGTGTCGGACACAGCTGCCGAGACTAGGCCAGGTTCGCCGGGTGCTCAGTTCTGCCCCCCGGGCACTCAGCTCCGGGGCAGCAAGGCGCGGACGGTCTTGTAGCAGTGCCCGTCCCTCGGGGTGGAGATGGACGCCACCAGGTAGTGGGGCTTATAGCCCAGGGCCGACGCCAGATCCTTGCCCATGAGCCGGTCCCGGCGGGCGACGTCGAGGGCCCGTTCGGCCCTCGGGTCCTCGACCGGCAGCCAATTGTCGCTCCGACCCCACCCGAATCGGACCCAGGTGGAACGGTCTTCGATCCTTCGGAAGAGCACGGGGCCCTTGGACGGCACCACCAAGGCCAGCGAGGGTCGGAACCCACGAAACTCCCAATAGGGGGCGGACGCACCGGGAAACCCGAGCACATGCTCCTCCACCGGAGCGGTCAGCTGGTGCAGGAGCTGGCGGACCCGTCGGCCGTGCAGCGTCCCCAGGTGACGGGGAAGGCCGGCGGCGGTCACCGCCTCGGGCTGGGCCAAGTCGTCGCGCTCGGGCTCCTCGGCCAGCTGAGCCTCGACCACGTCGAAGGGGGCCAGGTCGGGGCCGTGGTCTTCGGGCCAGGTCACCCGGACCCGGACCAACGTCCCCGAGGCCAGGTCGACACCGGTGGTGTCCTCCGCGTGACAGGCCAGCACGAGCACCGTCAACGAGGTCCCGCCGGCGATCTCGATCTGGCTGCGGGGCCGGATGTTGCGCACCACGTCGCGGGCGGTGCCACTGCGGGGGGTGTTGGTCGATGCTTTGCTCACCGGATCTCCTCGGCCGCCGTCGCGGACCGCAGTTGGGCCGCGAGCGTCTCGGTGTCGTCGGCCGGCAGCTGGCAAGCGTAGTTCCTGCACACGAAGGCCCGATGGTCGGTTCGTCCTTCCCACAGGGGCGACGGTGTCGGCTCGCCCCAGGCCAGGACGGCATCGGGGCGCCACTGACTGCGCACGACGTCCAGGAGGTCGGGACGGTGACCGGTGACGACCACCTCGGTGAACCCGTCGATTAGCACCGATGCGGTGAGCACGGTGTGGGCGAAGGCAGTCGGGTGTCGAGTGAGCAGGTCGCCGAACATGTCGACCACCTGGCGGGCCGCGTCGGACAGACGGGTGGAGCCGGTGAGGGCCCCCAGGCGGGCCAGGGCCAGTGCGGCGACGGCGTTGGCCGACGGTGTGGCCCCGTCGAAGAGGTCCTTGGTCCGGACGATGAGGGTCTCGGCGTCGTGACCGGTGGTGAAGAACCCGCCGCCCTCCCCGTCGTGGAACAGGTCCAGCAGGCCTTCAGCCGCGGACACGGCCCGTTCGGTCCAGACCGCCTGGCCGGTGAGTTCGCCCAGCCGGGTGAAGCAGTCGACCAGCCAGGCGTAGTCGCCGGCGTAGGCCAGGTGACGGGCTCCTCCCTCGCCCCGCCAGCTGCGCCGCCACCGACCCTCCTCGTCCTGGAGGTGGCCGACGAGAAACTCACCGATGGCCACCGCGGCGTCCCGCCACTCCGGATTGCCGGCGCCGGCCGCGGCTTCGGCCAGGGCCGAGGCGTACATGGCGTTCCACTCGGTGAGCACCTTGTCGTCCAGACCGGGGCGGACCCGTCGGTCTCTCGCCTCGGCCAGTATCGCCCGTCCGGACTCGACCGACCCGTCGCCACCCAACGGCCGGCCTACCGGCCGGTGGAGGATCGTGCTCCCCTCGAAATTCCCGGACTCGGTCACCCCGAAGAAGTCGATCAGCGCCTCGGCCACGGCGGCGGCGGCCGAGCCGTCCCGCTGGTCCACGCCGGCATCGACCGCCGCGTCGATCTGTTCCGGTGTCCATACGTAGAACCGACCCTCCACACCCTCGGAGTCAGCATCCTCGGCCGAACACACCCCGCCGGCCGGCGTGGTCAGGTAGCGGTCGACGTACTCAACGATGCCGGTCATCGTCCGGAGATAGTTCTCCTCCCCGGTCGCCTGCCAACCGTGGAGGTAGGCCCGCAGCAGACCGGCCTGGTCGTAGAGCATCTTCTCGAAGTGGGGGACCAGCCACTGTCCGTCGGTCGAGTAACGGGCGAAGCCCCCGACCAGGTGGTCGTGGATGCCGCCGGCGGCCATGGCATCGAGGGTCCGGGTGGCCATGGTCTCCGACGCGCTCCCCGCCTCGGTCCCGGCATGAATGCGAGCATGGCGGAGGGCCAGGTCCACCAGAGTGGGCTGGGGGAACTTGGGTGCGCGGCCGAAGCCGCCCCATTCGGGGTCGAAGCGGGTGGCCAGCTCCGCCGCGGCTGCCTCCAAGAGGCGGGGGCGGTCGCTCGTCCCTGCGCCCTCGGGCCCGATGCGGGTGGGCCCTCCGGCCCGGGGAGGGACCACCGAGCGCGATCGGATGGCCTCGGCCAACTCGTCCGCCTGGGTCTCCACCTCGTCCCGGCGCTGCTCCCAAACGTCACGGAGGGCCGTGAGCACTGTCCGGAAGGATGGCGATCCACCTCGGTCGGTGGGCGGGAAGTACGTGCCGCCGAAGAACGGCCGCCGGTCGGGGGTCAGGAAGACGCTCATGGGCCAGCCGCCCGAGCCGGTGATGGACTGCACGGCTTCCATGTAGACGGCGTCCACGTCGGGTCGCTCTTCGCGGTCCACCTTGATCGAGACGAATCCGGCGTTGAGCGCATCGGCCGTGACCGGGTCTTCGAAGGACTCATGGGCCATCACGTGGCACCAGTGGCAGGCCGAGTAGCCGACGGAGAGGAAGATGGGCCGGTCCTGGAGGCGGGCCCGTTCGAACGCCTCGTCCCCCCACGGGTACCAGTCCACCGGGTTGTCGCGGTGCTGCAGAATGTACGGTGAAAGCTCACCGGGCGGTGTGTCTCTGATGAGCGGCAAGGCGTCCTTCCTTAGGCTTCGGCCGGGACGTTCGTCACCCGCACGGAATCGAACCGAGGGGCCCCAAGTACCTTCCCTCGGCACGAGGCCGCTCCTGAGATCGATCCTATTCTGGACGAGAGCGAAGAGGAGCGGCGGCTATTCCTCGGTGGCGTCGGTATGGACTGTCGGTTGCTTCGGTCGTGCCCCTGGCGTTGCTCCCACTCGCCCGCACCGCCAGACCCCGTCGATCCTGGGACTGGGCGCTCCGCGGTGGGCACCGGACATTTGGCCTGGACTCGGCCTCACTGCAGCGTCCTTTGGTGCCGAGCTGCCGGTGGCCGTTGCTCACCCGAAGTGGTTGACTTGGCGCAGGTCACCGCGGCGGCCAGCGGGTGGGCGCATTGGTCCATGAGCCGCCGCGTAGGAGGACCCGTGCCCACCCGGCGATGTGCCTGCGACTTCGCCACTCTCTCGATCTGCAAGTCCGACCGCGGGGTGAAGGGCGTCGGTGCCAGACAGCTCCGTCTTGCCCTGGTCCCCGTGGTTCGGGGGTTCATCCGGTACGTCCCGGCCCGATCAGCGCAGTGACCGGTTGCCGAGAGGTTGGAGGGATCCGGCCCCTTCTCATCGAGGGCCGGACTCAAGGCGATCCTCGCACGTGACGATGGAATTCTGCCGGGCCCGTTGAGTACTAGGCAGGACTCCGGGCCCGGCCTTTCTAACCGGCGGTTACCCCTCGGTGGTGGATGCCACCGTCCGCCAGCGGTGGCCGGGCGTTCCGGTCTCCCTCCTCAAGCCGCTCCGGCCACCGTCCGATAGGTAAGGGCCGGGCCAGGAGCGAGACCTCGGGTCGCGCTCCGGGCCCGGTGCCCGCATGGGGCGCCCCGTCGCCCCTCGCCAGGACCTCAGAGCAGGGGTGGGACCAAAGCCTCGACCACGCTCGGCCCTGGGGTGGCCAAGGCCCGCGCCAGTTCGTCGGCGAAGGATGCCGCGGTGTCGGCGCGAGCGGCGTGCAGGCCGAGCCCCCGGGCCAGGGGCACGAACTCGATCGACGGGCGTCCGAGATCGAGCATCGCTCGGGCGCGGGGCCCGGGGTCCTCGACCCCAACCCGGTCCAGCTCCATGTTGAGCACGGCGTAGGAGCCGTTGTTCAACAGGATGGTGGTCACATCGAGCCCCTCTCGGGCCATGGTCCACCATGCCTGGAGGGTGTAGAGGGCGCTCCCGTCCGACTCGAGGGCCACAACCCGTCGCCCGGGGGCAGCGACCGCCGCGCCCAGGGCCACCGGCAGACCCTGCCCTATGGCCCCACCGGTGAGACACAGCCAGTCGTGGGGTGGGCTTCCGGCCGTGGCCCCGGGGGCGAACAGGCCGGAGGTGTTGCCCTCGTCCGAGACGATGGCCCCGTCGGGGAGCAGTGCGCCGAGGGTCTGGCAGACCGCCGCGGCGGTGAGCGGCCCCGCCGGTAGGCCCGGCGTCTCGGCGGCGGCCCGGGGGGCGATACCGGGGGAGGCCCCCACGAGTGAGCTCAGCCCGTCCAGCGCGGCGTCGATGTCGTCGGCCGGGCCGACAACGGTGTGCACCGTGCAGCCGCCCGGGACGAGGTCGCTGGCCTTGCCCGGGTAGGCGAAGAACGAGACGGGCGAGGCGGCGTCGACCAGCACCAGGTGGCGCACCCCTTCGAGCTGCAGCGCCGTGAACTCCGCCAGGTAGGCCAGCCGCTCGACGGGTGGGCGGCCTGCACCCCGCTCCAGTCGGGCGGGAAACGTCTCGGCCAGGAGCCGGGCGCCGGTGGTGGCGGCCAGATCGGCGACCCGGTCGAGGGCGGTTCCGGTGCAGGCCCGCCCGCCGATGAGGACCACCGACGATTCGCCCGAACGCAGGGCAGCGGCCGCAGCCTCCAGCTTCTCGTGCTCGGGCGCGGCGCCGGCCCGGCGGGCAGGCCCGGCAGCGGAGTGGACCGGGGGTCCGGTCACCAGGCCACCTTCGGACCAGGACACGTCGGCTGGGAGGATGAGCGTGGCCACCGAGCCCGGAGGTCCGTCGGCCGCGGCGACGGCCGCCGCGGCGTCGGCACCCAGACGGGCAGTGGACTCCGAGGTGCGGACGAACGTCGACACGTTTCGGGCCACGGTCTCGATGTCCGACTGGAGCTGGGCGTCGTAGATCCGGTGGCCCATGGCGTGGTCCCCGACGATGTTGACCACCGGACTGCGGGCCCGACGGGCGTTGTGGAGATTGGCCAGCCCGTTGCCCAATCCGGGCCCGAGGTGCAGCAGGGTGGCGGCGGGGCCCCCGGTCAGACGGGCGTACCCGTCCGCGGCCCCGGTGGCCACCCCCTCGAACAGGGCGAGCACGCCGCGCATCTCGGTGACCTCGTCCAGAGCGGCCACGAAGTGCATCTCGGAGGTGCCGGGATTCATGAAGCAGGTGGTCACGCCATGGTCGACCAAGGTATGCATGAGCGAGCTGGCACCGTTCATCGGAGGGCTCCTTCGGAGTGGTCCGGCGATGGGGCGGCATCGGCGCCCGGCCCGAAGATGGTGCCGGGGTTGAGGAGGCCGTGGGGGTCGAACGCCGACTTGATCCGTCGCATGAGGTCGAGCTTCACCGGGTCCTCCAGCTCCTCGAGGAACGATCGCTTCAGGGTGCCGATGCCGTGCTCGCCGGAGATGGCGCCCCCTAGCCCGAGCCCCGTGGTGATCACGTCGTGCAGCAGTTGGTGGCGCACCCCGGGGTCGGCCTGCCACACCGACAGATGGACGTTGCCGTCGCCGGCGTGCCCGCAGCCCACGATGAGGGACGAGGTCGCGGTGGCCAGCTCGGCCACCGCCTCGAGGTAGACGGGGATCGAGGCCCGGGGCACGACCACGTCCACTAGGTCGTCGGCCCCGTTGGCCTTCGACACCCAAAAGGCGCGCTCGCGAGCAGTGACCAGGTCGCCCCCGGCCTGGTCGGGCAGGACGTAGACATCGAGGGCGCCGAGGGCGGCGATCTGCTCGGCCAGGGCCACGGTGTCCGCCTCCAGCCGGTCGGGATGGTGGTCCTCCAGCACGATGACCAGATAGGCCAGGGCGCGGTCCCGAACGTCGACGGGTATGCCGAGGTCGATGCCCGCGGCGGCCGTGATGCCGGCCATGGTCACCAGGTCGATGTACTCGACCAGCAGCGGACCCACCCCGCTGGCCACGATAGGAGGCACGGCGGCGGCGATCGCCCCGATGGTGGCGAAGGGGGCCAAGAGGGTGGCGTGGTACTCGGGTCGGGGGTGGAGGCGAAGCGTGACCTCGGTGACCAGGGCCAAGGTCCCCTCGGATCCCACGATGAGCTGGGTCAGGTCGTACCCGCTGGTCGACTTCACGAACTTGCCCCCGGACCGGACGACCTGGCCCGTGCCCAGCACCGCCTCGAGGCCCAGCACGTGATGGCGGGTGACCCCGTACTTCACCGCCCGCATCCCACCGGCGTTGGTGGCCACGTTGCCACCCAGGCTGGCCGACTGCTCCCCGGGGAACACCGGGTAGATCAATCGGTGGGGGGCCAGCGCCTCGTCCAACTCGGACAGGGTGAGGCCCGGCTCCACCACGGCCACATGGTTGTCGGTGTCGATCTCGAGGATGCGGCGCATCCGCTCGAACGACACGACCACGCCGCCGTCGGCCGGGATGCAGCCCCCCGACAGTCCCGTCCCCGATCCGCGCGGGGTGAGGGGGACGCCTTCGGCGATGGCAACCTCGACGATGGCCGCCACCTCGGCGGTGGAGCCGGGACGCACCACGGCTCGGGGACGGACGGGTAGGCCACCGAGGGCCTCGTCGTGGCCAGCGTCGTCGTCGATCCGATCACCGAGATCGATGTGTTCAGATCCGACGATGGCGGTGAGGAGGTCCTCGATCGTCGTCGGCACTCAGGCCCCGTCCAGCCCGAGAGCGTGGCCTACCGCGTCGATCCGGCCGCGTCGGCGAAGGCGAAGCTGAAGATGACCTCGTCGGCCCCGGCGGCGATGTGGTCGGCCACCAGGTCGGGGACGGCCTCGGGCTGGCCGACGATGAAGGCGCCCCGTTCTTCCGGTGGGGTGCTGGCGGCCAACATGTCCCAGACCTCGGCGGTGTTCTGCTCCGAGTTGGTCAGGATGAGCGGGGCCATCCACGTCACATCGATCTCTGCCGGGTCCCGGCCCACGTCGGCGCAGTGGCGGTGGAGCACCTCGACCTTGTGGGCCAGGGTGGCGGCGTCCCCGGTGACGTTGCACTGGTCGGCGTAGCGGGCCACCAACCGGAGGGTCCGCTTCTCGCCACCGCCCCCGATCATGATCCTGGGTCCTCCCGCCTGGACCGGCCGGGGCAGGTTGCGGGCGTGGTCCAGTCGGAAGTGGGTGCCCTCGAAGCTCACGTCGTCGCCGGTGAACATGGCCCGGCACACCTGGACCGCTTCTTCCAGCATGTCCAGCCGGACCCGGTCGCTCGGGTACTCGATGCCCAGGCCCCGGTGCTCCACGTCGTACCAGGCTCCTCCGATACCGAGGATGGCCCGGCCCTTGGAGATGACGTCGAGGGTGGTCACGATCTTGGCCAGGATGCCGGCGTTCCGGTAGGTGACGCCGGTGACCAGCGTGCCCAGCTGGACGCGCTCGGTCCGGGCGGCCAGGGCGCCGAGCAGGGTGTAGGCCTCCAGCATGGGCTGGTCCGGCCCACCCAGCGGCGGGAGCTGGAAGAAGTGGTCCATCACCCACACCGAGTGGAATCCCGGACGACTCCGCCGTCGTGGCCAGTCCGGCCACATGGTCGAACAGGTCGGCGGAGTCGTAGCCGGAGAAGTTGGGAAGCTGCACTCCGAATCTGGTCATGTCGGCACGGTACCCCCAACCGGGCGATCAGGCGTCTCGTCGCACCAGGACCCAGGCGCCGACGGCCACGAAGGCCGCGCGTGTACAGGGCCAGGGTCGATCGCCGCGGCCCCGGGGGACAGGAGCACGCCGGCGAAGTCGGTCTTCCGGGTGGTGACCACGATCATGGCCAGGCCCAGGTTGGAAGGTAGGAAGCGCTCGATGGGGTTGCTCAGACTGGAGGGCAGGATCTGGACGATCAGCGGGTAGCACCAGGAGGAGGCCCACGAAGAGCGAAATGGCTGCCGGCGGTGTGTCGGAGCATGAAGCCGATGCCGAAGGCGAGTCAGGGTGAGCAGGGTGAGGTAGACGCCGCACAGGAAGACGGCCCGCAGGGCCGACCGTGTCGGTGATGCTCGACCACCGGGATGACCGAGCTCTTCACCTGGGTGAGGATGGTGCTGCCGGCCGGCAGTGTCCGCCCGCCGTGGGCGGTCAGGACCAGCTGGCCGACGAAGAAGGACAGGAACGCCGTGACCTCGGTGACGACGAAGATGGCGGCGGCGATGACGACACCCTTACCGGCCAGGACGGTCGTTCGCCGGGGCAGGGTGGCCAGGGTGGTCCGAATGGCACCGGTGGCGTACTCCGACGTCACGATCAGGGCTCCGACCACCCCGACGACGAACTGAGAGATGAACTCCCCGGTCTGGGAGAACCGCACGGGGTCGAACTGGGCCCGGTCGACGAGGCCCAGCGAGCCCCACCGACCGGCCTCGATGTTGGAGACCAGGGCGGAGAGCCCGACGCCGGCCACCACCACGACCACGAGGGCGATCCACGTGGACCGAACCGAGCGCAGCTTGGTCCATTCGGACACCACCGACTGGCGGGTCCCGGCCCGCCCGGGCCGGCTGGGGGCGGGCGCCGTCCGTGGTCCGACGCCGCGGTCACGACGGCACCGGGTACGTCGGTCGACCCGTGGAAGTCCACGGCCTCGGAGGTGAGATCCATGAACACGTCCTCCAGACTGGCCTGCTGAGGGCTGAGCTCGTGGAGGGCGATCCCGGCCCCGAGGGCGGCGTCGCCGATGGCCGCGGGGCTGGCCCCGGTCACCAGCAGGCCACCGTCGTGGCTGTCGGTCACCGAGGCGCCGCTGGTGGTCAGCAGCGCCGCCAACCGGGCGGCCTCGGGGGACCGCACCAGCACGGTGGGCTCGGTGTTGGAGGTGATGAAGTCGGTCACCGTGGTGTCGGCGATGAGGGTGCCCCGCCCGATGACCACCAGGTCGGTCGCCGTCAACGCCATCTCACTCATCAGATGGCTGGAGACGAAGATGGTCCGACCTTCGGCAGCCAGCGACTTGAACAGATTGCGGACCCAGAGGATCCCCTCGGGATCCAGGCCGTTGATGGGCTCGTCGAAGAGCAGGACCCCGGGGTCGCCCAGGAGGGCCGAGGCAATGCCCAGCCGTTGGCTCATCCCGAGGGAGAACTTTCCCACCCGGCGCCCGGCCACCGCGGTGAGGCCGACCTGCTCCAGCACCTGCTCGACGCGGTCGGCGGGAATGCCATTGCTCTGGGCCAGGCTCAGCAGGTGGAGTCGGGCGGAGCGGCCAGGGTGGACCGCCTTCGCCTCCAGCAGGGCACCGACCTCTCGCAGTGGCCAGGGCAGGTCGTGGTAGCGGCGTCCGCCGATCGTGACCGCGACCGGCGTCGGGCCGGTCGAGGCCCAGGATCATCCGCATGGTGGTCGACTTACCCGACCCGTTGGGGCCGAGGAAGCCCGGTCACCAGACCCGGGCCGCACCTCGAACGACTGAGCTCGTCGACGGCCCGGGTGCGCCCGTAGTGTTTCGACAGCCCGACGGCCTTGATCACCGCAACGGGCTCACGCTGGACACCGTCCGACGGTAGCAGCGCGGCCCGACGGATGGCCTCGGCCCCCGTCCCGGCCACGATGGCGGACGGCGGCCCCAGGGCGTGCCGGCGGCCCGGCGGGTGAGCGGCGCGGCCGTTGTCGACCATGATGGTGCGGATCTCGTCCTCGTCGAAGCGGTGGCGACGGAGATCCCAGGCGAAGGCGGTGGGCTCGGCCAGGCCCTCGGCGTGCGGCCAGTCGGAGCCGAACAGCAGGCGGTCGACCCCAGCACCTCCTTCAGCCCAGCCAGGTCGTCCTCGTAGAACGGCGCCACCCATACGTGCTGACGGAACGTCTCCACGGGGTCGGAGGCGAAGGCCGAGGGCATCTGGCCATAGGCCTTGGCCAACTTCTTGACCAGGGCCGGGACCCACTCGGCCCCGGCCTCGATGCTGGCCACCCGGACCGTGGGGAACCGGTCGAACAGGCCCTGGCAGACCAGTGCGGCCATGGTCTCGAACGGAGGCCGGTCCGAGCTGATGACCGAACGGAGCGGCGAGTGCCGGAACGCCTCGAGGCCTCCGTACGGCTCCCAGTCGTTGATGTAGCGCCCGTATCCGGCGTCCCCCGAGTGGATGCCGACGGCCACCCCCGACTCGTTGACCAGTCCCCAGAACGGATCGAACCGCCGGTCGGCGGGCGACGTGAGCCCGCTCGGGGTGTGGGCCGGCCCACCCTTGATGCAGACCATCCGGGCATCGAGGTCCAGCACCCGGTGCAGCTCGGCCACGGCAGCGTCCGACGATCGGCCAGGGTGATCATGGGCGCGGCAAAGATGCGCTCACGGTAGGCGTAGCCCCAGTCGTCCTCGAGCCACCGGTTGAAGGCGCCGAACGCCGCCACCAGCGCCTCGGGATCATGCGGCAAGGCCTCCTCCATGCCCACGCCGAGCGTCGGGAACAGGAAGCACCCGTCGAGACCCTGGTCGTCCATGACCGTCAGTCGGGCGTCCCGGTGCCGGTACTCGGGCCGGATCGGCTCCAGTTCCCCGAAGAGGGCCCGGATGTCCTTGGCCTTCGGGTTGCGGCCCCGGAAGTATTGGTCGAGGCTGCCGGGCTGGGCCACCGGGTCGAAGGTCGGGTTGGGGATGAACCGGTTGACCTTGCCCCCGACCAGCAGCCGCTGCCGGCCGTCGATCTCGGCCCACTGCATGGCCCGCTTGGCCATGGCCGGGCTCGATGTGCCGGGTGTAGGCGTCGGTGGCCTCGTAGTAGTGATTGTCGGCGTCGAAGGTGGGGTAGTCGACGGCCCCGGCGGGCAGTGGCGCTCGGCTCGGCTCCACGCTCAGTGCCCGTCCGGTGCTGGGTACTCCATGGCGGTCACCCGTCAGTCCAGCCCGAGGACCCGGAGGGCGTTGGTCCGCAGGAACTTCGGCCAGACCTCGTCCTTGAACCCGACGTCCTGGGCATCTCGGTCATGATCCGCTCGATGGACAGGCCCATCGGGAAGTAGCCGGCGTAGATGATCTTGTCCGCGCCCCGGGTGTTGGCGTAGTCGACGATGTCCTTGGGGTAGTACTTCGGGGCGAAGGCACTGGTCGAGTAGTGCAGTCCGGGCCACTTCAGCATCAGCTTCACCGCCAGCTCGGTCCAGGGCTCGCAGCCGTGGCGGGTCACGAAGATCAGGTCGGGGAAGTCGAACATCACCTCGTCGATGAGCTCCACGTGCTGGCAGGCGGCCTTCAGGCGGGGCCCGGGGATGCCGGCACAGCAGAAGACGGGGATCCCCAGCTCGACGCACTTGGCGTAGATCGGGTACATCTTCTTGTCGTTGATCGGCACCTGGGGAAAGGTGCCGGCCGGAAAGACGCCGACCGCCCGCATCCCGTAGGTCTCGTACTCGCGGACCAGTCGCTCGATGCCCCGCATCCCGTCGTTGGGGTCGGCGGACGACGAGGGGATGAACCGATCGGGGTGCCGCCTGAGCGCCTCCTCGCCGATGCCGGCGGGATCGCCCACCCCGATCAGCCCCTTGTCGATCCCCCACAGGTCCATCTCCCGGAGGGTGACCCCGATCGGGTCCTCGGCCCCCTCGACGGACTTGCCGGGACCGTCCTTGAACATGTACTCGACGGGGAAGTCGAACTTCTCCTTGGACTCGGCGTCCTTGGTCTGCCGGGTGATGAACCGGTAGACCTCCTTCATGTCCGGATGCGGGAACCCGATCATGGTGTCGACCACCCCCATGTCGGTCGGCATACCCATCGTCGGTGACTCCTTCCCCGGGCGCACGACCTGTGCGCAAGCGGCGGTCCGAGGCGGTGGAGCGGGGCGACGACGAGCCTGTCGCAGCGGTTGGTCCATCCTGTTCGAGGCCGTCCAATCGAGCATGGTAGGTCGCTGGGGCCGGTGGGGACTAGCCCGGTCTCGACGCCGTACCGAGATTGTCCCCGGATCCAAAAGACCGGAGGTGGTGACGGGTAGGGGCAGGGAGGCGCCTCCCCATGGCATCCGACGGTGTTGCTGTCGGCCCTGGGCCAGTGGGGCGTGGGACGCGACCGCTCCGATTGCACCGTGCGGGCCCAGGTCGCCCCGTACCGGCCGCCGGCCCGGCCGCGTCCGGACGGTTCCTTCCCGAGCCTCTCGCTGCGCTGTCTAGGGTGGTCGGCCATGGAACTCCGACTGGACGGGAAGACTGCGCTGATCACCGGCGCCTCGCGTGGCATCGGCCAGGCCATCGCCTCCTCCTTCGCCGCGGCGGGCGCCTCGGTGATGATCTCCTCCCGTAAGGCTGATGCCCTCGCCCGGGCCAAGGCCGAGATCGATGCGTCGACGGGTACCGGGGCGGGTGAGGTGGCCTGGCACGTGGCCAACGCCGGCGATCCCGAGCAGGCCGAAGCGTGCGTGGTGGCGACGGTCGAGCGATTCGGCTCCGTCGACGTGCTCGTCAACAACGCGGCCACCAACCCCTACTACGGGCCCATCATCGAACTGGACTCCGCCCGGGCCGACAAGACGGTGCGGGTCAACCAGACCGGCTACCTCGAGTGGACCCAGGCGGCCTGGCGCGCCGGCATGGCCGAGCGGGGAGGCGTGGTGCTCAATCTGGCGTCCATCGGCGGGCTCTCGGTGGAGGGGGGTATCGGCTGGTACAACGTGACCAAGGCGGCGGTTATCCACCTGACCAGCCAGCTGGCCGGGGAGCTCGGCCCCCGGGTCAGGGTCAACGCCCTGGCTCCGGGCCTGGTCAAGACGGAGTTCGCTCGGGCCCTGTGGGAGGCGGCGGAGGAGTCGATCGCTGAACGGATGCCGTTGCGCCGGCTGGGTGAGGCCGAGGACATCGCCAATGCCGCACTCTTCCTCTGCTCCGACGCCGCCTCGTGGATCACCGGCCACACGCTGGTCATCGACGGCGGTGCACTGTGCATCGCCAGTGGCGGCCTGTCCTGAACCGGCCGACCCTCACGCGGCCTCCCAGCACCGCCCACCTGTTCAGCTGAGGTCGGCGCGCCGCACCTTGCCGCTGGGTGTGCTCGGGAGTTCGTCGGCCAACACCAACTCACGCGGGGCGGACCAGCGCGGCAGCTCCTCGGCGACCAGCTCCCGAAGCTCCTCCAGGCCCGGAGGGTGAGCCGGGTCCACCGGAACCACCCACGCCACCACCCGTTCACCCCATTCGGGATCGGGCCGCTTCCAGACGGCCACCCGGGCGACTTCCGGATGGCGGGCCAGGAGCCGCTCCACTGGGGCGGGCCAGACCTTCTCCCCTCCGGTCACGATGACCTCGGCCATCCGCCCGAAGACCACCAGCGTGCCGTCGGTCTCGAGCCGGCCGGAGTCCCCGGTGGGGAGCCAGCCCCCGGTGATCCTCGGGTCGCTACCGTCACGGTAGGAGCGGAGCAGCATCGGGCCGCGGACCAGGACCTCGCCGTCCGCTCCGACGGTGCCGTCCCCGATGTGCAGTTCCACGCCCTCAAGGGCTCGACCGTCGTAGACGACACCGGAGCCGGTCTCGGTCATCCCGTAGGTGGTGACCACGTTGGCCGGCAGGGCATCGGGGGGAGCGGCGCCGCCCAGCAGCACGGTCCGGTAGCCCGACGCGTCGACGCGGCGCAGCGCGGTGGCCACCAGCGAGATCAGGGAGGCGCCCTGGCGGGCCAGACGCTCCACGACGGCGGGCTCGAATCCCGGCAGCACCGTGCACGGGGTGCCGGTGATCAGCGCCCGGGCCACCACGGCCAGGCCACCCACGTGGGCCAACGGGAGGCACGCTACCCAGTGGTCCGAGTCCGGGTCGACCCCCAGCCGGGCCGAGGTGGCCCGGGCCGAGGCCTCGACGGCGGCGTGGTCGAGGACGACCCCCTTGGGGCGGCCGGTGGTGCCGCTGGTAGGGACGACGAGGGCGTCCCCGTCCTCGGTGGGCACTCCGCCGGGCCGCCGGTGCCGACCCGAGCCGTCGACGACCGCCGAGGGACGGAGCTCCTCGAGCAGGAGGGTGCGGGCGGGACCGGGTAGCCGGGGGTCGAGGGGAAGGACGGCGTCGCCCGCCGCCCAGGCCGCCTGGAGGGCGTCGACGAAGCCCGGACCGCCGGCGAGGTCGAGCGCTACCAGCTCCGGCATGGGGCTAGCCTAGGCGACCGTACGAGTAGCGACTCTAGGAGTGAATGGTCGAATGGTTGCGCCCGAGCCGGACCAGGATGGCGGGTACCGGGGTGCCGCCCCGATCGATACGGTGATCACGGGTCCACCCCTCGACCCGGTGGATCGATTCCGCGCCCTGCCCCTGCCGGCATGGGAGCGTCGCGGCGGCTACCAGGACATCCACTACGACGTGGCCAACGGCATCGCCAAGCTGACCATCAACCGGCCCGAGGTGCGCAACGCCTTCCGGCCCCAGACCCTGTTCGAGTTGGCCGACGCCTTCAACGCCGCCCGGGACGACCCGTCAGTGGGGGTCATCGTCCTGACCGGCGAGGGCCCGGACGCCTTCTGCTCGGGAGGGGACCAGAAGATCCGGGGTGACGACGGCTACATCGGGGATGACGCCGTGGCCCGGCAGGGCATCGGCCGTCTGAACGTGCTCGACCTCCAGATCCAGATCCGACGACTGCCCAAGCCGGTGGTCGCCATGGTGGCCGGCTACGCCATCGGTGGCGGGCACATCCTCCACCTGGTCTGTGACCTGAGTATCGCCGCCGACAATGCCCGCTTCGGCCAGACCGGTCCCAAGGTGGGCAGCTTCGACGGCGGCTACGGCGCCAGCCTTCTGGCCCGCACCATCGGCCTGAAGAGGGCCAAGGAGGTCTGGTTCCTCTGCCGTCAGTACGACGCGGCCACCGCCTTGCAGTGGGGACTGGTCAACGAGGTGGTCCCTCTGGCCGAGCTGGAACGAGAGACGGTGGCCTGGTGCCGTCAGATGCTCTCGCTCTCGCCCATCGCCCTGCGGATGTTGAAGGGCGGTCTGCATGCGGCCGACGACGGTCTGGCCGGGCTCCAGCAGTTCGCCGGGGACGCCACCATGCTCTTCTATATGAGCGAGGAGGGCCAGGAGGGGCGGAACGCCTTCCAGGAGCACCGACCTCCGGACTTCGGTCGATTCCCCCGCCGCCCGTGAGCCCCACTCGGGCCGCACGGAGGAGGCTGTGACCGTCGGCGAATCCCGCCCCGCGCCCCCGGTACCGGGGACCGTCAAGCGCTGGGTGCTCGGCGCCCGACCCCGGACCCTTCCTGCCGCCGTCGTCCCGGTCCTGGTGGGCACCGCCGCCGCCCATCCGTGGAGCCACCGGATCACCAGCCTGACCCTCGGGCACGGTGCCCACCGCGTGACCGTCCGGTTCAGCCCCCCCTCACTCGGTGTCAACGCATGGTGGTGTGCCCTGGGCGCGCTGGTCGTGGCGTTGGCCATCCAGATCGGCACCAACTACGCCAACGATTACTCCGATGGGATCCGGGGCACCGACGACGCCCGGGTGGGCCCCGTCCGTCTGGTAGCCACCGGACTGGCTTCGCCGGTCGCGGTCAAGCGGGCGGCCTTGCTGTCCTTCGCGGTGGCCGCGGTGGTCGGACTCGGCCTGGCCTGGGCCACGTCCTGGTGGATCCTGGTGGTGGGTGCCGCGTGCCTGCTGGCCGGGTGGTTCTACACGGGCGGTCCCCGACCGTACGGCTACGTGGGCCTCGGCGAGGCCTTCGTCTTCGTCTTCTTCGGACTGGTGGCCACGGTGGGGACGTTCTACGTCCAGACCCTGCAGCTCGGGGTGACGGTGGTCTGGTTCGCCGGAGCCGCCGTCGGCCTGCTGGCCACCGCGTTGCTGCTGGCCAACAACCTCCGGGACATCGGGTCCGACACGGTGAGCGGCAAGCGCACCGTGGCCGTCCGGCTCGGCCGTGAACGAGCGGGGTGGCTGTACGTGGCCTGCGTCGTGCTGCCCTTCGTGGGAGTGGTCGTCTGGGCTCTCCTGTCGATCACCGGCGCCGTCCCGGCAGCCCGCCCCGCCATCGCCTTCCTCCCGCTGCTGGCGCTGCCCGTGGTGATGGCGCCGATCCGACTGGTGCGCAGCGAGGCCGAGGGTCGGGCCCTCCTCCCGGTGTTGGCGGCCACCGGCCGTCTGCAGCTGGTGTTCGGTGCCCTGCTGGCCGTCGCCCTGTGGCTGTGGATACCGCTCACGCTCCCGGTCGGGCTGCGGTGAACCGGCCGTCCTCAGCCCGGTGGGTGTTGCAGGTGGGTCCGGACCAGTTCGGCCACCACTGCGGGCTGCTGCAAGTGGGGCGAGTGTCCGGTGTCCGACAGAACGGCCAGTGTCGCGTTGCGGCCGATGGCGGCGACCAGCCGGCGTCCCAGGCTGGTGAATTTCGCGTCCATCTCCCCGCACACGACGAGCACCGGCATGTCCAGACGGTGCAGCTTTCCCCACAGGGGGAGCTGGGTTCCGGTACCGGCCATTCGCAGGCTGGACGCCAGCCCCGGTCCGGTGTTGTGTCGGCGCTCGTCGAACCCGGCGGTCACCGGGTCGACTCCGCCGAACATCGGGTTCCCCATCCACCAGCGGAGGAATTCGTCGAGCGGCATGGCGGCCTCGCCGGAGGAGCCCGGATCGAGTCGGTGGGCGAGCGCGGCATCCGAGACCCGTCGCTGTCGCCGCTCTTCGACATCGTCGATGCCACCAGTGCCCGAGATCAGTACCAACGAGCGCACCAGCTGAGGGCAGGCGAGGGCCAGATGGAGGCAGAACCTCGCACCCATCGAGTAGCCCACGTAGGCGGCAGGACCACCCACCTTGGCCAACAGGAGCGCTCCGTCCACGAGGGTGGCCGTCACCTCGGACGAGTGGCCGTGGCCGGGCATGTCCACGGCGACCACCTCATGGTCGCGGGCCAGGTCGGTATCGAGCGAACCCCACACCCGACCGGTCTGGGTGAAGCCGTGGGCCAACACCAGGCGGGGCCCTTCCCCCCGGGTCTCCTGGTGCAGCGACGGGGCCGGGGGAGTGGGCGAGACGGGCGACGGCGACGGGGTCGGCATAGGGGTCACCGGTGAGCGTACCGACCGGGAGCGCCGGACCTGCCCAGGGCCACGTGCAGGCCGCGTTCGCCGCCACCCTGGTGGACGAGTGGACGCGCCACGGCGTGGCCCACGCCGTGGTGTGCCCCGGGTCGCGGTCCAGCCCCTTGGCGGTGGCCCTGGCCGCGCACCCCGACATCACCGTCCACGTTCGGCTGGACGAACGCTCGGCCGGGTTCAGCGGCCTCGGACTGGGGCTGGCCTCGGGGCAGCCGGCCGTGGTCCTCACCACCAGTGGAACGGCGGCCGCCGAACTGCACGCCGCGGTGGTGGAAGCCGACCTGGCCGGCGTGCCCCTGCTCGTGTGCACGGCGGATCGGCCACCGGAACTGCGGGATGTGGGTGCCCCCCAGACCATCGACCAGGTCCACCTCTACGGTCGGTCCCCCCGATGGTTCGCCGACCCCGGGGTCCCCGATCCCGCCACCTCGGGCACGTGGCGGTCACTGGCCGCCCGCTCGGTCGCGGAATCGACGACGGGACCCCTGGGGCCCGGCCCGGTCCATCTCAACCTCCCGTTCCGTGAGCCCCTATTGGGCGACCCCGCCGCTGGCGGGGGACTCCCACCTGGCCGCACCGCCGGGGCGCCATGGCATGCGGTGGTCGGCACCGGACCTGCACCCGATCGCAAGTGGATTCGGTCCGAGGTGGACCGGGGGGTGTTCCGCCCCGGTACCCGGGGACTGATCGTGGCCGGCGCCGGGTGCGGACGGCCCGATGCCGTGACGGGACTGGCCACGGCGCTGGGCTGGCCGGTGCTGGCCGACCCCCGCTCGGGCGTGCGCCGCATGGGGTCCGGACTGGTCGGGGCCGCCGACGGCATCCTGCGCTCCGAGCGGTTCGCCGCGTCCCACCTCCCCGATGTCGTCCTCCGGCTGGGGGGGCGCTGGGTGTCCAAGGTGGTCAACGGATTCGTCTCGCGTGCCGTCGAGGGAGGTGCCCGCTACCTGGTGGTCGATCCCTGGGGCCGGTGGGACGACCCGGAACGAGAGGTGCGGGCGGTCGTCCGGGCCGACCCCACCCGGTGGGCCGAGGAGGTCGCCGCCGCCACCGTCCCGACTGCCGGTCCCGTGTCGTGGCTCGTCGACTGGCAGCGAGCGGAGGATCGGGCCCGGACCGCCCTGGCCACCGCACTCGGCGATGCCACGACAGGCGGACTCACCGAGCCGTCGTTGGCCCACCGCCTGGTTGCGGCCCTTCCTGACGAGGCCACCCTGGTCGTGTCCTCCTCCATGCCCATTCGAGACGTGGAGTGCTACGCCGGACCGCGCGTGCGGCCGCCCCGGGTGCTGGCCAACCGGGGGGCCAACGGCATCGACGGCGTGGTGTCGACGGCTCTCGGGGTGGCCATGGCCGGAGGGGGCCCCACCGTGGCCCTGGTGGGTGATCTGGCCTTCCTGCACGACGTGTCGGCGTTGGTGGCCGCACAGACGGTCGAGATCGACCTCGTCGTGGTGGTGGCCGACAACCAAGGAGGCGGGATCTTCTCGTTCCTGCCCCAGGCCGCAGGGTTGGACCCGGCCACCTTCGAGACCCTGTTCGGCACCCCCCAAGGACCCGACCCCGCAGCCGTGGCGGCCGGCTTCGGCTGGGCGGTGGATGAGGTGGGCCCTGGGTCAGGTTCGGAGGGACTAGAGGAGGTGCTGGCCCGGCGGGTGGGTGCCCGGGGCCGGTCGGTGATCCGGGTCCAACTGCCTGACAGGACGGCCAACATCGATCACCACCGGCTGGTCAACTCGGCGATCGTGCGGGCCGTCGACGCGGTGGACGGAGACTGATCGCCGGACGTTCGGGCGTCGATCAGCAGGGCCGGGGGTCGAAGGAGGGGATGTCGGACTGGGCCGGCGCGGTCGTGGTCGGCGTCGACTTGTTGGAGCTCGCGGGGGCGGTGGTCACCGGTGCCGCGGTGGTCGCCGGCGTGGGGGCGGCGACGGGAAGGGGCTGGGGGCTGCCGTAGGCGTCGAGGGGTGGGGTGGAGATGGTGCCGAACGGCCCCCCCAGGAACTGGGTGATCATCTGTGAGGCCTGATCGGGCTGCACGACCTCGACGGCTGAGCCCCCCGACGTGTAGGCCGGCGCCGTGGGCAGGGTCAGGGACTGCAGCTGCGAGCCCGAGAAGGCGTGGTAGCGCTCGGCCAGGGCGAACAGGTCGTTGGGGGACAGGCCATTGTCCTTGCTGAAGTCATGGACCACCGAGGTCAGGAGCGAGTTGAGCCGGAGTGGGTTGTAGGTCCCCTTGGCCTTGTTCAGCGCCGCGGAGATGATCAGGTTCTGACGCTCGATCCTCCCGAGGTCCGAACTCCCGTCCTGGTACCACTCGCCGTTCTTGTAGTACTCGAAGTAACGGGAGCGCGACAGCGCCAGAGCCTCGGAGCCGTTGAGGACCTGGCACCCGGTCCGGGGGATGTCGAGTCCGGACTCGTTGACACCGGTGTCCCGGTTGTGGTCCCGGACCGGATAGGGGAAGTTCATCGATACCCCGCCGAGGGCGTTCACCGCGTCCTGCAGACCGAAGAAATTGATCTCGATGTAGTGGCTGATGGGGATGCCGAACGTGTTCTGGATGGTCTGGATGAGGGCGTCGGGACCACCGGCGAAGGAGGCGTTGATCTTGTTGTCGCTGGACAGTTGCGAGTCCGAGGGGAGACCCGACAGGGTCACATAGGTGTCCCGGGGGATGGACAAGGTCGAGGCCGTGCCCGACGCCGGGTCGACATGGACGATCTTGATGGTGTCGCTCCGTTGGCCACCGGCATTGGTGGCGTTGCCGAACTGCTGGGCCTCGGCCGCCGTCTCGCCGGCCCGGCTGTCCGAACCGATGAGTAGGACGTTGTACGGGGACCCGTTGGCGGCGGCCACGCACGTGGCGCAGGCGGCTGAGGAGACCTTGCTCCACTGGTAGCGGAAGTACCCGTAGCCGGCCGCCACCACCACCAGGATCACCACGACCAGCCCGATGACGCCGCGGAGGATCCGCTGGGCCGGTCGGCGGCGTTTCTTCATCGCCCGCCGCCGCTCCCGTTTGGACGGGATGGCCACCTGGCCGCTCAGGATGGGTCCCGGGAACTCGGGCGAGGGTCTCGACGATCGGACCGGAGGGGGGCTCGAGGCGCGTGGGTGACCCGTCGGTCGTCCTGAGGATCGTCCGGTGGGACGGGAGCCGCTCGATCTGGGTGGTTCGGTGGAGGGCAAGGTGGGAAGGTCGGCCAGCACGGCCGGGGTGTTCGCTGACGGCGGGAGCCGTCCGCTACTCGGTTGACGGGTCAGTTTCCCACGGGGGGACCCTCGACTGGTGGCACCCTCGTGCCGATGCCGCCTACGAGTCGACCGGAACCCAGGAGCCGTGGAAGCCGAACGGCACGCGGTCAGGCAGGTGCACGATGGCCACCGGGGGGCCGGCGAACGAGGTCGCATCGAGAATGACCAGGTCGCTGCGCTCGGTGGTCGCGTCGTAAACCACCGAGAGCACCCAGCCTTCACCTTCGCCGTTCCCGTCGGCGGCCCGAACGAAGACCGGCTCTCCGGGGAACCGATGCTGGCCCGGGTCGAATCGGGTGGACTCGTCGCGCACCAGGTCGTATTGGACCAACCCCACCTGACTCGGGTCGTCGGCCTGCTCCCCCAAACGGACGCAGTAGCCGTACCGGTGGGGCAGGCCCGTCACCGCGTCATCGATCCTGGGGAACTCCACGGGGACGTCGTCGAGGCGTCGTTCGGCGACGCGGCCGGCGGCCAGATCGATCGTCCAACGGGCCAGGGAGGGGAGGACCGACGCGATGGGCCGACCCGGTTCGGTGTCGAAGGCGCGGTCGTAGCGGATCACATCCATGACCACGGTGTCCCCGTCGTCGAACGCGTTGAGCACGTGGAACACGTAGACCGGGTCGACACCGATCCAGCGGATGTCCCCGTTGCCCCCGCTGCGGGGCATCACCCCGATCCGGGCTCCGGCCTCGGGTACCCAGCGGAAGGGCAGGGGGCGCCCGCCCGCCAGGTCCAGATCGAAGAGGATCGGAAGGTCAAGGAAGACGACCCGGGTGGCCGTGACCCCGAAGTCGTGGATCATGGTGGCCCGGGGGATGTCAATGGGCTCGGTGCGGATCAGTTCACCAGTCGGACCGGCCACGTGGTAGCGGAGAAACGGCGGCCCGAACACGTCGTACCCGAAGAACAGCAGCTCGCCGCTGGACGGGTCGACCTTCGGGTGGGCGGTCATCGGCGAGGAAAGGCTTCCGTCGAAGTCGTGGACCCGGGCGCGGTCGAGGTCGTCGGAGACCGCGTGGGGGAGCCCCGACTCCACGAGGGCCAAGGTGGTGCCGCCGTGGCGGATGACGTGGGTGTTGGCGGGTCCGTCGAGGGGCTCGGTCGGTCCGGCGGGTCGTGGTGTGTCCAACTTTGCGGCCAGTGACCGGGTGCGGACCCACCGGTTCCGGTATCCCTCGGCGCGACCTTCGGCAAGCGTGATGCCGTGGAGCATGCCGTCGCCCGAGAACCAGTGGTAGTCCGATTCGTCGTCGGGCACCGCCGCAGGATTCGGACCGTTGCGGAGGAGACGGCCGCACAGGTCAGGGGGGATGACTCCGGTGACCGGAAGCTCATGGTCGTCGCTCCGCTCGACCATGACCGGGGCGTAGTTGCCGTGCAGGTAGGGGTTGAGCAACGAGGGCTCCTGGCTCGAGGGGGAATGGCTCCGCCCGGGTACCGACGGGTCCACGCCGATCGTAGTGTCACCACCATCCGCGTTGTCCTCCCGGCTGGGGAGGACCGACCTCGGCCTGGTGACGTGGCAGGCTGAGTCCATGGCCCACTTTGCCGAGGACCTCCGCTTTCGCGGGCTGGTCCATCAGATGACCGACCCCGGGCTCGAGCAGCGCCTCGACGCCGACCACCTGACCGCGTACAGCGGCTTCGACCCGACCGCCGACAGCCTGCACGTGGGCCACCTCCTGCAGGTCTGCAACCTCCGCCGCCTGCAGCTGGCCGGTCACCGACCCATCGCTGTCGCCGGCGGCGGCACCGGCTTCGTGGGCGACCCGGGCGGGAAGTCCGAAGAGCGATCGCTGTTGGCCCCGGACGAACTTCGCTCCAATCTCGCGGGCATCCGCGGCCAGCTCGAGCGGTTCCTCGACTTCTCTGACGTCAGCGATGGGAACGGGGCCCTGCTGGTCAACAACGCCGACTGGCTCGAGCCCATGCCCCTCTTCACCTTTCTCCGGGACGTAGGCAAGCACTTCACGGTCAACCAGATGGTCGCCAAGGACTCGGTGAAGTCGCGGTTGGCGCGGCCGACCAGGGCATCTCCTACACCGAGTTCAGCTACATGCTGCTCCAGGCCTATGACTTTCTGCACCTGTTCGACGCCTACGGCTGCCGCCTGCAACTCGGCGGAAGCGATCAGTGGGGGAACATCACCATGGGGATCGATCTGGTCCGGAAGGTCCGCCAGGATGAGGTCTGGGGTCTGACCACGCCGCTGGTGGTGAAGGCCGACGGCACCAAGTTCGGCAAGACGGAGACGGGAACGGTGTGGCTCGACGCCCAGCGAACCAGTCCCTATCAGCTGTACCAGTTCTTCCTGCGGAGTGAGGACGCGGTGGTCGGCACCTACCTCCGCTACTTCACCTTCTTGGACCACGAGGCCATCCTGGCCCTCGACGAGGCGACGGCCAACCATCCCGAGCGCCGCGAGGCCCACCGCGAGTTGGCCCGACAGGTGTGCACGCTGGTCCACGGAAGCCTGGAGACCGAGCGCGCCGAACAGGCCGCCGCCGCGCTGTTCGGTGAGAACGTCGCCGAACTGGACGAGCGTTCGATCCTGGACGTCTTCGCCGATGCGCCGTCCACCACGATGGACCGCTCCCGCCTCCGGGGCGGCGGAGCACCGCTGGTCGGCCTCCTGGAGGAGACGGGACTGGCCCCGTCGCGGGGCCGGGCCCGGACGACCATCGAGCAGGGAGGGGCCTACCTCAATAATCGGAGAGTCGAGGACGTCGAGGCGTCCGTCGACGAGGAGGACCTGGTGGCCGGTCGCTACGTGGTCCTCCGGAGCGGGAAGCGCAATTACCACCTGGTCCGGTTCGACTGACGGGCGACGGAGGCGAACCGGGGGCGGCACCCCGTCGCCCTACACTGAGCGCCATGAGCAGCGCTGCCGGATCACCCTCGGACGTCTCACCCGTCCGGCTCACCTCAGGCCTCCCCGAGACAGTGCTGCCCGACGAGCCCGCCGCGGTGCGCAGCGCGGCTCGAGTCGGCGCTGGCCCAACCGTCCGACCGCCGCCGGCACGCGGTAGCCGACGTGGTGCGCTCGGACCCGAAGTCACTGTCGTCCTGGGCCGCGTTGGGCTCGTTGGCCCGCGACGACGTCGAGGCCTACGCCTGCTTCCGAGTCGGCTACCACCGTGGTCTCGACGCCCTGCGGGGGGCGGGTTGGAAAGGCTCGGGCCTGGTCCGCTGGGCCCACGAGTCGAACCGGGGCTTCCTCAGGTGCCTCGATGGGCTGCGCTCGTCGGCCGGCTCCATCGGAGAGCACGCCGAGGAGGAGCGGTGCGGCCAGTTCCTGCACCAGCTCGATCCGTCGTGGCGCCCCGACTGGACCGGCATCCCGGCGTAGTGACCGAGAGCGGCATCGTCGCCGATGGGTCAAGCGGGGTGCCCGGGAGGTGCCTCAGCACCGCCAGATCGTCCAGAGGCCGTGGAGCGATGGTCCTGACCGCGCTGGTGATCGGGCTCGTCAGCCTGGCCGGGTGCGCGGGTCAGGAACAGTCCGGTGATGCCTCGGCCCGTGTGTCCACCTGGGTGTCCGGTGCCGCGGGCGGTGCCGCCATCGGCACCCTGAAGGCGGACACCGCCAATGTGGACCATGTCTTGGCCCACCACGAGGCGCCGTCGGCCATCAAGACGGTGTGCGCGTTGTTGACCAACGACGCCGAGACGGCCATCGGAAACCTCCCCACCCCGGACGGTCAGCTCACCACCGACCTCGACATGGCGTACCAGAAGGCCGCCGCGGCCGGTGACGACTGCTACGCCGGGGCCGGCGGCAGCGCTGCTCTGCTGCGGCGCTCGGCGGCGGAGCGGGCGGCGCTGCTGCCCCTGCTGGCCGCGGCAGTTGATCGGATCCAGGCGGTCACCGGGCGCACACCGTCGACCTCGACCACGGCGCCGAGCGGTGGCTGCAGCGATCCCTTCGGTGGGTGCTCCTAGCCGTGCCGGTGCATGACACCGCCATCGGACCGATCCCGGAAGGACAGGATCCCGAGACCTATGACCGCCGCCGCCGTCGCGTCCTCTGGTCCCTGCCCACGGGTCTGTTCGTGATCGGCAGCCGCGCCGGGCAGCGGCGGAACCTAATGACCGGCAACTGGGTGATGCAGGTGGCCGTCGCCCCCAAGCTGGTGGCCGTCTCGGTGGAGCGGGGTTCGGTAACGAGCGGCCTCATCGCCGAGGGCGGCAGCTTCTCGGTGAGCGTGCTGGACAGGGCCGACCGCTCCGTGGTGCGCCGCTTCGTCAAGCCGGTGGACGAGGTCGAAGTGGACGGCGCGGGTGCGGCGGTGCTGATGCAGGGGGTGGCGGTGCGTGAGGTGGCGGGAGGGCTCCCCTGCCTCGAGTCCGCGGTGTCGTGGCTGTCGTGCCGGGTGCGTCACACGGGCGACTGGCGGGCGGGGGCCGACGGCCCTCCGGCCAGCCACCTGCTCTTCGTGGGCGAAGTGGTCGACGCCGGCGAGCGGTCAGTGGTCGACGCTGAGGGCAGGCCGCCCGGGATCCTCCGGATGGAAGACACCCGCATGAACTACGGGGGGTAGCGGGGATCCGGCGCCCGATCGGGGCCCTAGGCCCGCTCCGAGCCCGGGGCCGGCCGGAGGTCGACCCGCAAGGTGAGCACCCCGTCCTCGATGGTGGCCACCGCGTCGCCCAGCATGGCGAAGTCCATGAAGTCGGCTTGGGCCTGCTGCTTGAATCGTGCCCGGTCGGGGCCCTCGACGGGCGGCAGGCCTCGAGAGCGGACGGCGTCGGCCCTGGCCCGGAAGCGGTCCACCATGGCCTGGGGGTCGAATTCGTCGGGCATGACCTGATGGTACCGGCCGGTTCGGTGCGCGACGACTTGGGGCACCTCGCACTACACTGGGCCATTGGTGATCGGTGATCACCCCGGGTTCGCCGTGTCGGGGGAATGCCACCGCTGGTGGGGCAAGGAGTTGTTTCCGTGAAGAAGGGACGCCATCGCCGCTTCGAAGAAGCGCGCAGCTTGAAGCGTTCGGTAGCGACCGCCAATCGGCGCTGCCCGGAGTGCGGAGCCGAGCCAGAGGACAAGCACGCCTCCTGGTGCCTGGCCACCGAGGACGACTACGACGAGATCCTCGGTACCGCTCCGAAGGACCCGTCCTTTGCCGAGGACGATCCCCTGGCCGAGTAGCTCAGGGCTGGCGGACCGGCCTCAGCGTCGTACGGTCGGGTGCGGCAGCAGCGTGACCGGGGCGCTCGGCCGGGTCCGCTCGTCGAGGTAGGCGGCCAACCGCCGGTACACCTTCTTGCCGGCCATGGTCTCGAGTTCCTTGCGCATGCTCACATAGACCGGCTCATGACCGACGAACGCCGCGGGGTCCTCGGTGCACCACCAGTGGAACTCCTCGCCCCCCTCCCCCCAGTGGCGGCGGTCCCACTGCCGGACCACTGAGGTCACCCGACCATCAGGCGCCGTCTCGTCCTCGCGCCGCAGCGGGAGTTGCCAGCACACCTCGGGCTTCAGGTCCACGTGGCTACGGCCCTGGGCCTCGGCCGCCTTGTGCAGGGCGCAGCCGGGCCCCGCAGGGAAGCCCGGGCGGTTGAGAAAGATGCAGGCGCCGTCGACCAGGCGGGTACCGAGATCCCCGTCGGCCAGCTTCTTGACCACACCCTTCTGGCCCTGCTTGTGGAACTGCCAGAGATCGGGTGGGAGATCGGCGGCGGCCCGCTCCACATTGCGGGCGTCCTTCTTGCCGGTGAAGTGTGCACCGTAGGAGCAGCAGCCCTGGACGAGCTCGGGGGCCGGTCCGGTGAGTACGCCCTGGCATCCCTGGCCGAAGATGCACATCCAGGCGCTGGCCAGGAAGGTCACGTCGAACAGCCAGGTGCGCTCCTCGTCGGGGTCGTCGAAGCTGATCCATTCGTGCGAGTCAGCGGGTACATGCTTGTGGGGTGGCGGCACGCCCTTATGATGACAGGCATGAGCGAAGCCCGTGAAGACATCAACCCGGTGTTGACCATCAGCTCGGAGGCCCGGGCAACCGTGCTCGAGGTGCTGGCCAGCGAGGCAGAGGCCGAAACGCTGGCCCTGTGGCTCGAAGTCAGCGGAGAGAGCAACGGCGCCTACGCCTACGACATGTACTTCCAAGCCTTCGCCGACGCCGGGACAGGCGATGTGGTGCAGCACGACGACGAGCTTCCCGTGGTGGTGCCCGAAGCCAGCGTGGCCCGACTGCAGGGTGCGACCCTCGACTTCGTCACCGACGAGGCCGGGGAGGGCGGCCTCGTCATCGTCAACCCCAACACCCCTCCGGTGACGACGCTCTCCGGACTGGGGTCGAGTCCCGAGGTGGACCTGTCGGACCCACTGGCCCAACAGGTGGTCACTGTGCTGGAGGAGCAGGTCAACCCCAGCATCGCCGCCCACGGGGGCCGGGCGGATCTGGTGGCGGTGGAGAACTCGTCGGTCTACCTCCGCCTGAGCGGAGGGTGCCAGGGGTGCGGGATGGCCAAGGCGACCCTGTCCCAGGGCATCGAGGTGATCCTCCGCGAGGCCATCCCGGAACTCGCCAACATCGTCGACGTCACCGACCACGCCGACGGGACCAACCCCTACTACGAGCCGGCCCACAGCTGACCGCCGGCCGGCCCGACGAGGTCCGGCTTCCATGACCCCCGGGGGCGCCGGGACGCGCAGGCCCTCGGCGGGACGGACCGACGATGCCCGTTCCGGGTGGGTCCGTCCAGTACCTTTCCTGGCGTGGACACTCTCCTGGTCGTCGGCACCTCGGTGGCCGGTCTCATCGTGGGCGCGGTGCTCGATCCGGTCGGCCAACGGGAGGCCGACCGCAGTCGCGCCGAGGACGAGCGCCGTCGGGCTGAACGCATCGCCGAAGAGGAGAGCGCCCTCCCACCCGTCGGGCACGACTCGTCAGCCCACCACCCGGCCCTAGAACACCTCGAGGAGTCGGTGGAGGGTGCCCTCACTGCCGCCGACGCCGATGACTCAGACGACCCCACCCCGCTGGACCGCACGGTGGCCAACTTGGTGCCCGCCGGGGCGGTGCCGGCCAGGACGGCCGTGGCCGCCGTGGCCACCGGCGCCCTGTTCTGGGCCGCCGCTGTCCACTTCGGTCGCGATCTGGCCTTGGCTCCCTACTGCGTCTTCTTGGCTGCGCTAGTGGGGGTGTCGGTCACCGACCTGACCCACCGCCTGGTGCCGCGGCGGATGATCTACGGCGCCCTGGCCCTCATCGTCCCGCTGCTGGTCGCCACCTCGGCGGTGGACCATACCTGGCACAGCCTGACCGGTTCACTCATCGGCGGGGTGGTGTCCTTCGCCCTGTTCTTCGCCGTGTGGTGGTTCATCCCGCGGGGCATGGGCTTCGGCGACGTACGGCTGGCCGGAGCCATCGGTTTCACCACGGGGTGGCTGAGCCTCCTGCACGCCTACGTGGCCTTCCTGGCCGGGTTCCTGGTTGGCATGGTCTTCGGACTGATCCTCATGGCGGCGTCCTCAGCCGGCCGCAAGACCCGGATCCCCTTTGCCCCCGCACTGTCCGTCGGGGCGGTGATCGCCGTCTTCTGGGGGGCCCATGTCGCCCAGAGCCTCTTCCATCCGGGTTCCTGAGCCAATGGGTGTCTTCCGGAGCCTCCTGGACCAGGGGTGGACGGACCCCCGAGTAGATTTGCCTGAATGCTCCGCTTCCTGACCGCAGGTGAATCGCACGGCCGCGCCCTCGTGGTCATCGTCGAGGGCATGCCGGCGGGCCTCCTGGTCACCGCGGGGGACATTCAACGCGGTCTGGCCCGGCGCCGCCTGGGCTTCGGTCGCGGGCCCCGGATGCGGTTCGAGGCGGATGAGGTGAGCCTGGTGGGTGGGATCCGCCACGGCCGCACCTTGGGCTCACCGGTGGCCATTGAGATCGCCAACACCGAATGGCCCAAGTGGGAGTCCGAGATGTCCCCCGGGCCCGGTCTGCCCTCCAAGGTCCTGACCCAGCCCCGGCCCGGCCACGCCGACCTCTCGGGCATGCTCAAGTACGGCCTCGATGATGCGCGCGACGTGCTGGAGCGGGCGTCCGCCCGCGAGACGGCGGCGCGGGTGGCGGCGGGGACGCTCGCCAAGCTGCTCCTGGCCCAGATCGGGATCGACGTACTCAGCCACGTGATCCAGCTCGGCCCGGAGCGGTCCCAGTCGGCGGAACTGCCGACCGTGGAGCAGCTGCTGGCCGTGGACGAGTCCCAGGTGCGGTGCACCGACCCCGAGGCGGAGACCCGCATGGTGGCGGCGATCAAGGCCGCGGCGAAGGTGGGCGATTCGCTTGGCGGCGTGGCCGAAGTCATCGCCTACGGGGTGCCGGTGGGCCTCGGGAGCCACGTGCACTGGGACCGTAAGTTGGACGCCCTCCTCGCCCAGGCCCTTATGAGCATCCAGGCCGTCAAGGCGGTGGAGCTCGGTGACGGCTTCGACATCGCCGGCCGACGCGGCTCGGCGGCGCATGACGCCATCCGGATGGCGGGTCCGGGCGGGAGCGGGGTGGCCGGCGACGATGCTGGGCTGTTGGCCGGGGGCTACGCCCGGGACACCCACCATGCCGGCGGCATCGAGGGCGGTATCTCGACGGGATCGCCCATCGTGGCGCGGGCCTCGATGAAGCCACTGGCCACGCTCAACCGGCCCACCCTGGGGACGGTGGACGTGGTCACCAAGGAGTCCACCGTCTCGTTCAAGGAGCGGACCGACGTCACCGCCGTTCCGGCCATGGGCGTGGTGGCCGAGACGATGGTGGCGCTGGTGCTGGCCACCGAGGCCCTCCGCAAGTTCGGCGGGGACTCGGTCGAGGAGTTCCGCCGCAACCGGCTCGGCTATCTGGCGGCGCTCGGGGAGACACCCTCGGCAGCCGCGCCGCCGCCCCACGATGGTTGACCGGATCATCCTGGTGGGCATGATGGGAGCGGGCAAGACCACCGTCGGGCGACTGTTGGCCGATCGGCTGGGCTGGCCCTATCTCGACTCCGATGCCCAGGTCATGGCCGACACCGGGCGCAGCGTTCCCGAGCTCTTCGCCGAGCGAGGGGAGGCCGCCTTCCGTGCCGAAGAGGAGCGGGTGCTCACCGACGCCCTCTCGGGCGAGGATCCGGTCGTGGTCTCGGCGGCGGGCGGCGTGGTGCTGTCCCCGGCCAACCGGGAGCTCCTGACGCGCTCGGGCACAGTGGTGTGGCTCCGGGCCGACCCCGCAGTGTTGGCCGAACGGGTGGGCGACGGAATCGGTCGTCCGCTGCTTGACGACGACCCCGCGTCGGCCCTGGCCTCCCTGTACGAGGTGCGACGGCCCCTCTATGCGTCGGTGGCCGATGTGGTCGTCGACGTCGACGACCTGGCTCCCGCCGGGGTGGTCGACCTCGTGCTGGCCAGAACCGGGCTCCGGCCATGAGAACGGTCCCCGTCGAGCTGGGCGACCGGAGCTACGACGTCCTGGTCGGCTCGGGGGCCCGGAACCAGCTGGCCGACGTGGTGTCCCAACGGGTCCCTTCCGCAGCCCGGGCCGCTGTCGTCACCCAGGCAGGGATCGGGGTGGAGGTGGACCCGGGCATCCCCTTCAACCAATTCACCGTGCCCGACGGCGAGGAGGCCAAGTCGCTGGCGATCGTGGGGGACCTGTGCCGGGGTTTCGCCCGAGCCGGGGTGAGCCGGGGCGACGTCATCGTCGCCGTCGGCGGCGGCGTCGTCACCGACCTGGCCGGATTCGCCGCCGCGTCCTTCCACCGGGGCACCGCCTACGTCAACGTGGCGACCACACTGCTGGCCCAGGTCGACGCAGCGGTCGGGGGCAAGACCGGGGTGAATCTGCCCGAGGGCAAGAACCTGGTGGGAGCGTTCTGGCAACCTCGCGCGGTGCTCTGCGACACCGACGTGCTGGCCACATTGCCACCCCGGGAGTGGGCATCGGGCCGGGGGGAGATGGCCAAGTACGCCTTTCTCGGTGGCGTGATCGACGAGGGCGCCGATCCTGACGCGTCCCTGCTCGAGCTGCCGCTCGACGACCAGGTAGCGCGGTGTGTGGCCATCAAGGCCGACGTGGTGGCCTCCGACGAGCGGGAGGGGGATCGTCGGATGTTGCTCAACTATGGACACACGCTGGCCCACGCCCTGGAGGCCACCGCGTTCGATCCCGACGCGGGCTGGGATCTTCGCCACGGGGAGGCGGTGGCGGTGGGCCTGGTCTTCGCCGGGCAGCTCGCCCGCCGGCTGGGCCGGATCGACGACCGCCGGGAGGCACTGCACCGCACCGTCGTGGGCGGGTTCGACCTATCGGCTCTGCTGCCGGCCGCCGCCGACCCCGACCGGCTGGTCTCCTTCATGGCCCGGGACAAGAAGGCCCACCACGACCTGACCTTCGTGCTCGACGGTCCTGACGGTGTGGAGGTGGTGCATGGCGTCGACCGGGCGGCGGTGCTCGCTACCCTGGCAGCCATGGACCGGACCGAACGGGGTGCAGGAGAATGACCGACGCCCCGGTGATCGTCCTGCTCTCCGGACCCAACCTCGACCTGCTGGGTGAGCGAGAGCCGTCGGTGTACGGCACCGCCACCCTTCAGGAGCATGTGGCCACGGCGTCCGAGTCCGCCGGGCGTCTCGGCTACGTCATCGAGCACCACCAGACCAACCACGAAGGCGCACTAATCGAAGCGGTTCACGCCGCCCGAGGCCGGGCGGCCGCCGTGATCATCAATGCCGGCGCGCTGTCCCACACCTCCTGGGCGCTCCACGATGCCCTGGCCGCTTACGAGGGGGTGGTGGTGGAGCTGCATCTGTCCAACCCGGCGGCCCGGGAGCCGTTCCGCCACATCTCGGTCATCGCCCCGGTGGCTGACGGCTGTATCGCCGGCTTCGGAGGCATCGGCTACGGGCTGGCGGTGGACGCCGTCCACCGCCTCCTGACCGGCCGGTCCGGAGCGTCGGCGTGAAGACCGAAGTGGAACTCGCCCCCCTGACGGTGACGGGTCGGCTCGACCGCCTGCGGGCGCTGTTGGCCGAGGCGGGCCCGGAGAACGGGCCGATCGGCGGCCTGCTGGTCACCACCCCGGCCAACATCCGGTGGCTGACCGGATTCAGCGGGTCGGCCGGCCTGTTGTTGGTGACCCCGGAGCGGGCCCTGCTGACCACGGACGGCCGCTACCGCGCCCAGTCCTCCGAGCAGCTGGCCGACGCCGGCGTGGACGGTCAGGTGGAGGTGACCATCGGAGGGGTGCAGGTCCAGCGAGAGGCACTCCACCGCGCCGGCGAGGGCGCCACCGAGCTCGGCCTCGAGGCCGATGATGTGACCTGGTCCGCCCAGCGCTCGTGGACCGAGGTCCTCGCCCCGGCCGCGCTGACCCCGACCCGCGGCCTGGTGGAGCGCCTACGTATGGTCAAAGACGTCGGGGAGGTGGACCGCATGGCCCGGGCCGCGGCTATCGCCGACGAGGCACTGGCCGCGGTACTCCCGCTCCTTGGGTCGGTGGCCGGGGGGAGCGGTGCGACGGTCACCGAGTCACGGTTCGCCGCCGCCCTCGACCACGCCATGCGGGAGCGGGGGGCAGAGGACCGCGCCTTTGAGACCATCATCGCCTCGGGGGAGAACTCGGCCAAGCCCCACGCCCGGCCCGGGCGGCGGGCCATCGGGCCCGGGGACCCGGTCGTCGTGGACTTCGGCGCCGTGTTCGACGGCTACCGCTCGGATATGACGCGGACGTTCTGTGTGGGCGGCCCCCCGACCGGCGAGCTGGCTCGGGTCTTCGAGGTGGTGGCCGAGTCCCAGCGGCTGGGGGTGGCCCACGTGGAGCCGGGCGTGACCACCGGATCGGTCGACCTGGCCTGCCGTGACGCCATCGCCGCCTCGGGATGGGCGGAACGCTTCGAGCACGGGACCGGGCACGGCGTGGGCCTGGACATCCATGAGGGGCCATCGGTCGGTCCGGGGTCTACTGCTATTCTTGAGGTCGGCACCGTGATCACCGTAGAACCCGGCGTGTACCTGCCCGGAACCGGTGGGGTCCGCATCGAGGACACCCTGGTCGTGACCGAAGACGGCAGCCGCTCGCTCACCCAGTTCCCGAAGGAAGTTGCCGTCTGATGGCCGTCTCCACCAATGACCTGCGCAATGGCATGACCCTCAACCTGCCCGAGGGACTGTTCGCCGTCGTCGAGTTCCAGCATGTCAAGCCAGGCAAGGGCGGCGCCTTCGTGCGGACCAAGCTCGAAGAACTCGCGGACCGGGGCCGTGATCGAGCGCACCTACCGGGCCGATGAGAAGCTGGAGCAGGCCATCATCGACAAGCGGGAGATGCAGTTCCTCTACCGTGACGGCGCCGACTACGTCTTCATGGACACCGCCTCGTACGAACAGCTCCAGGTCAACACCGACCAGCTCGGTGACGCCCCCAACTACCTGAAGGAGGGGGACGACGCCGTCCTCCAGTTCTTCGGCAGCGAGATCGTCGGGGTGGACCTGCCGGCTTCGGTCGAGCTCACCGTCGCCGACACTGAGCCCGGCCTCCAGGGGGACCGGGTCTCGGGGGCCCGCAAGCCCGCCACGTTGGAGACCGGCCTCGTCCTGCAGGTCCCCCTCTTCGTCAATCCCGGTGAGAAGATCAAGGTCGACACCCGCACGGGGGAGTACCTCACGAGGGCCTGACCGCCTCCTGCCGGGCCGCCGGGCCCGGCCATGACCGCGTCCGATTGCCGCGTCGGACGGTTGCCAAACGGACGTCCCCTCCGATCACCTGCCATGGAATCCGCACCTCGCCACCAGGCCCGGGAACGGGCCCTCACCCTCCTCTACGAGGCGGAGCTGAAGGGCTCCGCTCCCAGCGAGGTCCTCAGCGAACTGCTGATGGCCCCCGACGACTACACCACCACGCTGGTCGAGACGGTGGACTCTCGACGAAGCGAGATCGACCGGATGATCGACGACACAGCCATCGGCTGGGATCTCGATCGCATGGCGGTGGTGGACCGCAACGTCCTGCGCCTCGCCGTGGCCGAGCTGCTCTCCTGCCCCGACGTCCCGACGGCGGTGGTCCTGAACGAGGCGGTGGAGCTGGCCTCGGCCTACTCCACCGACGACTCGGGACGGTTCGTCAACGGCGTGCTGGCCACGCTGGCCGGCCAGATCCGTCAGAAATCGGCCCCACCGGGCGACGGCTCAGCGGGTATAGTCGGACTCTGACCGTGAAGCGGGTCCCGTGAGGCCCGTACGGACAGGAGGAGAGCGTGGCCGAACGAGAACGCAGTCATACCCGTCCGCGGGGTGCTGTGTTCGTTCCCCGTGCCCAGGTGATGTCGGCAAGCGACGTCCACCGGGCCGTGACCCGCATGGCTCACGAGATCGCCGAACGGAATCGCGGTCTGGAGAAGGTCGTGCTGGTCGGGCTGCAGACTGGCGGGGTGTCCATCGCCGAGCAGCTGGCCGCCACCCTCGCCGAGGTGGAAGGGGCCACCATTCCGGTCGGGACCCTCGATGTCGCCTTCTACCGGGATGACATCGGGCTGCGCCCGGTGCTGCCCGAGGCGGCCACCGACATCGGCTTCGACCTCACCGGCACGACGGTGGTGCTGGTGGACGACGTCCTGTTCACGGGGCGGACCATCCGGGCCGCGCTCAACGCCTTGGGTGAGTATGGGCGGGCCCAGGTGGTCGAGTTGGCCGTGATGGTCGACCGCGGCCACCGGGAGCTCCCGATCCGACCCGACTACGTGGGGAAGAACCTCCCCACCCGACGCGATGAGATGGTGGACGTCTCCTCCGACGGGGTGTCCCTGGGCGAGCTGGTCAGCCGGTGAGCCCGTTCCCGGCCAACCTGCTGAGCATGGACGACCTCGGTGCCGACGACATCGTCCAGGTGCTCCAGGTGGCCGACTCCTTCGTGGAGGTGGGGCGGCGGGCCAACCCCAAGGTGCCGGCCCTCCGGGGCCGCACCGTGGCCACCTTGTTCTTCGAGGACTCGACCCGGACCCGCATGTCCTTCGAGACGGCGGCCAAGAGGATGTCGGCCGACGTCCTCTCCTTCGCCGCCGGTTCCTCCTCGTTGAAGAAGGGCGAGTCCCTCCGGGACACCGTCGAGACCATCGAAGCGATCGGGATCGACGCCGTGATCATCCGCCACGCCTCGTCGGGGGTTCCCGCCCGGGTGGCCGGCTGGGTCGACCACTGTGCGGTGATCAACGCCGGCGATGGCTGGCACCAGCACCCGACCCAGGCCCTGCTCGACCTGTACACCGTCCGGCAGTCACTGGGCGGGGGGGACGAAGGGACGCGGCGCTTCGAGGGACTGCGGGTGACCATCGTCGGCGACATCCGGCACAGCCGGGTGGCCCGATCCCAGGTCACCGGCTACGCCGCCCTGGGGGCCGAGGTCACCCTGGTGGCCCCGGCCACCCTGCTGCCCCCGTCACTGGAGGGGTGGTCGATCGTGGGGGTGAGCCACCGGCTCGACGACGCGCTGGAGAAGTCGGATGTGGTCTCACTGCTGCGCGTCCAGTCGGAGCGGGGGAGCGGAGCCTTCGTCCCGACGCTGCGGGAGTACACCGCCGGGTTCGGACTCACCGCCCGACGGGCGGCCATGCTCCGGCCCGATGCCATCATCCTCCACCCGGGGCCCATCGTCCGGGGGGTGGAGATCGCCTCGGACGTCGCCGAGCTCCCGGCTTCGCTCATCACCGAACAGGTCAGCAACGGGGTGGCCGTGCGCATGGCCGTGCTCTTCTTGTTGCTGGGCCAGGGATCGGTCGAGGGGGCCCACCGTGACTGAGCCGACCACCGCCATGGTCACGAGCGCCAACCGGGGTGGCACGGTGGTGCTGAGAGGCGGCACGGTGATCGATGCGACCGGCGAGCGGACGGCGGACGTGCTGGTCATCGGTGACCGGATCGCCGAGGTGGGCGTGGTCGATTCGCCACCGGAGGGATCGCTGGTCCTCGACGCCGCCGGATGCGTGGTCGCTCCTGGTCTGGTCGACCTCCACACCCACCTCCGCCAGCCCGGTCGGGAGGAGGCGGAGACGGTCGAGAGCGGTGCCCGTGCCGCCTCGCTGGGCGGCTTCACCGCCGTGGTGGCGATGCCCAACACCGAACCGACGCTGGACTCGGCCGAAGCGGTGCGCAACGTCTACGAGCTGGCCGCCACGGCCACGGCCGAGGTGGCCGTGGCCGGGGCCATCACCGTGGGCCGGGCGGGGGACCGCCTGGCCCCGATGGCTGAGCTCGCCGAGCTGGGCGTGCGCCTGTTCACCGACGACGGGAGCGGGGTGCAGTCGGCCGGGCTCATGCGGCGGGCCCTCGAGTACGCCACCGGGCTCGGGGTGACCCTGGCCCAGCACTGCGAAGACGCCACCCTGGCCGCCGACGGGGCCATGCACGAGGGGGCGTGGTCCAGCCGGCTCGGGATCCCCGGTATGCCGGCGGCGGCCGAGGAGGTCATGGTGGCGCGCGACCTGGCCCTGGCTGGCGCCACCGGGGCGCGGATCCACTTCCTCCATCTCTCCACGGCCGGCTCGGTGGAGCTGGTGCGCCGGGCCAAGGCCGAGGGTCTGCGCGTCACGGCCGAGGCCGCCCCCCATCACTTCACGCTGACCGACGCCTGCACCGCCGGGTACGACCCGGTGTTCAGGGTCAACCCACCGCTGCGCCCGTCCTCCGACGTGGAGGCCGTGAAGGCGGGGTTGGCCGACGGGACCATCGACGCCATCGCCACCGATCACGCCCCCCACGCGCCCGAGGCCAAGGACCTGCCCTTCGACCAGGCGCCACCGGGCATGCTGGGTCTCCAGACCGCCCTCTCGCTGGCCCTGACCGAGTTGGACCTGCCGATCGCCCGGATCCTGGCCCTGATGAGCTGGCAGCCGGCCGTGATCTGTGGACTCGACACCGACCACGGTGGAGGCCAGGGCGGACCGGTGGCGCCGGGCTCGGTGGCCAACCTCTGCGTGATCGACCCCGCCGCCACCTGGACCGTCGACCCGAGGGCCCTGGCCAGCCGGAGCCGGAACACCCCCTACGCCGGGCGGACCCTCTCGGGCCGGGTTCGCCACACCCTCTACCGGGGGGAGCCGGTCGTCATCGATGCGGAGGCGCAGCGATGAGGGCTCGTGGCGGAGGTCGACCATGAGCGGGCGGAGCGGTCCCTTGCACCGTGACGAGGCGTGGCTGGTCCTCGCCGACGGGACGCGTTTCGAGGGGGAGGCCGTCGGGGCCGTGCCCGAAGGAGGGGTGACGACCGGGGAGGCCGTGTTCAACACCGTCCTCTCCGGCTACCAGGAGGTGATCACCGATCCGTCCTACGCCGGCCAGGTCATCGCCTTCACCTATCCCCACATCGGCAACTACGGGGTCAACCCGACCGACGACGAGGCGTCCCGGCCCCACTGCCGCGGGATCGTCGTACGCGAGCTCACCGACCGACCCAGCAGCTGGCGCTCGACCGAGTCGTTGGAGGCGTTCCTGATCCGGTTCGGTGTGCCCGGCATCGCCGGGGTCGATACCCGCCGCCTGACCCGGCATCTGCGTGACCACGGCTCCATGCCCTGCGCCTTCGGCACCGCCGGGCCCTCGGAGCTGTTGGCCGCGGCCGAGGCCGCACCCTCCACCGACGGCCGCGACCTGGTCGCCACCGTGACCACCCCGACGACCGTCACCCGGGGCTCGGGCCCGTACCGGGTGGTGGCCTACGACTTCGGCATCAAGGAGGCCATGTTGCGCCAGCTCGGAGCGCTCGCCACCATCACCGTGGTCCCGGCCACGACGCCGGCTGACGAGGTCCTGAGGCTCGAGCCCGACGGCATCTTCTTGTCCAACGGACCAGGCGACCCGGCCGCGGTGCCCGGCATCGTGACCGAGATCCGGGTGCTGGCCGAGGTGGGCACCGTCCCCGTATTCGGGATCTGCCTCGGGCACCAGCTGTTGGCCACGGCTCTCGGGGCCACGACCTTCAAGCTCCCATTCGGCCATCACGGAGGCAACCACCCGGTCCGCCAGCTGGCCTCGGGGCGGGTCGAGATCACTTCGCAGAACCACAACTACGCGGTGGCCGAGGACTCCCTCGGGACCTCGGAGATCACCCACGTCAACCTCAACGACGGGGTGATCGAAGGGATCCGCAGCCGGGACACCCCGGTGTTCAGCGTCCAGTACCACCCCGAGGCCGGCCCGGGTCCCCACGACGCCCGTTACCTGTTCGAGGAGTTCCGGGCCCTTATGGACGCCACCGGGGCGCGCCCCTCTCGGAGCGTGAGCTGATGCCGCGCCGTCACGACATCGAGTCCATCCTGGTGATCGGGTCGGGCCCCATCGTCATCGGGCAGGCCTGTGAGTTCGACTACTCGGGCACCCAGGCGTGCCGGGTCCTGGCCGAGGAGAAGTTCCGGGTGGTGCTGGCCAACTCCAACCCGGCCACGATCATGACCGACCCGGCCATGGCCGACCGGACCTACGTGGAGCCCCTCGACCCCGACGTGCTGACCGCCATCATCGAGCGCGAGCGCCCCGACGCACTGCTGCCGACCCTGGGCGGCCAGACCGCCCTCAACCTGACCATGGCCCTGGCCGAACGGGGCGTCCTCGACGGCTACGGGGTGGAGGTCATCGGGGCCAACGCCGAGGCCATCGCCACGGCGGAGGACCGCGAGCGCTTCAAGGCGGCCATGCAGGAGATCGGACTGGCCGTGCCGGCATCGGGCTTTGCCCACTCCCTGGACGAGGCCCTGGCCATCGGGGAGTCCATCGGCTTCCCGATCATGGTTCGCCCCAGCTACATCCTCGGGGGCGCGGGCACCGGCATCGCTGTCGACCGCGACCACCTGGTCCGCCTGGCCGCCGAAGGGCTCGAAGCCTCGCCGGTCACCGAGGTGCTCATCGAGCAGTCGATCGCCGGCCAGAAGGAGTTCGAACTGGAGGTGATGCGGGACTCGGCGGACAACTGCGTGGTGATCTGCTCCATCGAGAACTTCGATCCGATGGGAGTCCACACCGGCGACTCCATCACGGTGGCCCCGGCACAGACCCTCACCGACGTGGAGTACCAGGAGATGCGGGACGCCGCCTTCGCCTGCATCCGCCGGGTGGGAGTGGAGACCGGAGGATCCAACGTCCAGTTCGCCGTGGACCCGGCCGACGGACGCCAGGTGGTCATCGAGATGAACCCCCGGGTCTCGCGGTCCTCGGCCCTGGCCTCCAAGGCCACCGGGTTCCCCATCGCCAAGATCGCTGCCCGCCTGGCCGTCGGCTACCGCCTGGACGAGATCACCAACGACATCACCGGGGCCACCCCCGCCTCGTTCGAGCCGACCATCGACTATGTGGTCACCAAGATCCCCCGCTGGGCGTTCGAGAAGCTGCCCGGGGCCACCGACGTGCTCGGGACCCGCATGCAGTCGGTGGGGGAGGTGATGGGGATCGGACGGACCTTCCCCGAGTCGCTGCAGAAGGCGGTCCGCTCGCTGGAGCAGGGACGCCACGGCCTCAACGCCGACCCGGCCGAGGCCGCCCTCGACCCGCTCTCCACCGAGGAGCTGCTCGGGGCGGTGGCCATCGCCACGCCCGAGCGGATCTTCCAGGCCGAGGCGCTACTGCGCCGAGGGGTCTCGGTCGACCGGCTGGCGGAGGTCACCGGCATCGACCCCTGGTTCCTGTCGGCGGTGGCCCAGATCACCGACGCCAGGATGGCCCTCGACCTGCAGGTCACCCTGGGCGTCACCGTGGCCGACCTCGACCGTCGGGGATGGCGCCGACTTAAGCAGCTGGGCTACTCGGACGAGCAGCTGGCCTATCTGTTCGGCGAGGGCGTCGACCCGTCGGCCATCCGGGAGGCCCGCACCGCCCTGGGGGTCGGTGTGACGTACAAGACCGTGGACACCTGTGGGGCCGAGTTCGAGGCCCACACCCCCTACCACTACTCCACTACCGAGGACGAGGACGAGGTCGGGACCTCGGAGCGTCCCCGGGTGGTCATCCTCGGCTCCGGGCCCAACCGGATCGGTCAGGGCATCGAGTTCGACTACTGCTGCGTCCACGCCTCCTTCGCCCTCCGGGCCGCCGGCTACGAGACGGTGATGGTGAACTGCAATCCCGAGACGGTGTCGACCGATTACGACACCTCGGACCGGCTCTACTTCGAGCCGCTGACCCCCGAGGACCTGGCCAACGTACTGGAGCGCGAGCAGGTCGCCTCGCGGGAGACGGCCGGCTGGTCGGGGTCATCGTCTCCCTGGGGGGCCAGACCCCCCTGAAGCTGGCCGCCGGCATCCCGCCCGAACTGGTACTCGGGACGCCCCCCGCCTCCATCGACCTGGCCGAGGACCGGGAGCGGTGGAACGAGCTCTGTACCCGTCTGGGCATCGCCCAGCCGCCCGGAGGTACGGCCACCAGCGCCTCCGAGGCGGTCGCCGTGGCCTCGTCCATCGGCTATCCGGTCCTGGTGCGGCCCTCCTATGTGCTCGGCGGGCGGGCCATGGAGATTGTCTACGACGACGATCGGCTGGTGGAGGCGGTCGAGGCCATGTCCGGGGTGGGCGGCTCACTCGGCCGCGAGGGCGGCGTCACCGCCGACCGGCCGGTGCTGGTGGACCGGTTCTTGGAGGATGCGGTCGAAGTCGACGTGGACGCGGTGCGTGACGCCACCGGTGAGGTGGTGATCTGCGGGGTCATGGAACACGTCGAGGAGGCGGGCGTGCACTCGGGCGACTCGGCCTGTGCCCTACCCCCTCAGACCCTGTCCGACCCGGTCATCGCCGAGCTGGAGCAGACCGTGCGCACCATCGCCGACTCGCTGCAGGTGCGAGGGCTGATCAATGTCCAGTTCGCCGTCAAGGACGACCAGGCCTACGTGTTGGAGGCCAACCCCCGGGCCAGTCGGACGGTCCCTTTCGTGGCCAAGGCCACCGGAGTGCCGGTGGCCATGGTGGCCGCCCGGGTCATGGTGGGGGCCACCCTGGCCGAGCTACGGGAGGAGGGTCTGCTCACCGAGCCGGTGAGCGGGCACGTCTCGGTCAAAGAGGCCGTCCTCCCCTTCAACCGGTTCCCGGGGGTCGACACCCTGTTGGGCCCCGAGATGCGCTCCACCGGCGAGGTCATGGGCATCGGGTCCACGTTCGGCCTGGCCTTCGCCAAGAGCCAGATCGCCGCCGGAAACCGCCTCCCGGTGGGCGGGACCGTCTTCCTCTCCCTCGCCGACCGGGACAAGGCGGCCGGCCTCGATGCCGCCCGGCAGTTTGCCGCCCTGGGGTTCGACCTGGCCGCCACCTCCGGCACCGCCGCCCTGCTGGAGTCCGAGGGCATGACCGTCTCGACGGTCGTGGCCAAAGTGGGGGAGTCGCATCCGGGCGTGGTCGACGCCGTGGACCTCATCGCCGGCGGCCAGGTCCAGCTGGTGGTCAACACCCCGCGGGGCCGTGGACCACGGGCCGACGGCCTGCACATCCGGGCCACGGCACTGGCCAACATGGTGCCCTGCCTGACCACCGTGGCCGCGGCCCGGGCGGCGGCGGCCGGTATCGCCGACTGGATCACCCACCCGCTCTCGGTCCGCTCGCTGCAGGAGTACCACGAGCGGTGACCGGATGAGCGGGCCGCGGCCTACGTCGGAGCGGACCCAGCGGGTGCGCCGCGCGTGGCGGGCCGTCCGGGCCGGGGACGTGGACCTGTCGGTGCCGGTGGGCTCCGTGATGCTGCCCAATCCAGTCATGACGGCATCGGGCACCGCCGGTCATGCCGACGAGCTGGCCGCCTACTTCCCCCTGGCCGACCTCGGGGCCATGGTGGTCAAGTCGCTCTCGGTCGAACCCTGGCCCGGCAATCCGGCGCCCCGGGTCCACCAGACACCGGCCGGGATGCTCAACAGCGTCGGCCTGCAGGGCCCGGGGCTGGAGGCCTGGCTGGAGAGGGATCTGCCCCGGATGATCGAGGCCGGGGCCCGGACGGTAGTGAGCATCTGGGGTCAGCGGGTCGAGGACTTCGCCAAGGCCGCCGGCATGCTGGCCGGGGTGGCCGGGATCACCGCGGTGGAAGTCAATGTGAGCTGCCCCAACGTGGAGGACCGACGACGTATGTTCGCCCACTCACCGGCCGCCACCGCCGAGGTGGTGGCCCAGGTGGGTGCGCACTGTCCCGGCCTGCCCCGATGGGCGAAGTTGAGTCCGACGGTGGCCGACCTGGCCGAGGTGGCTGGCGCCGCCCTCGACGCGGGGGCCGAGGCCGTGACCCTGATCAACACGGTGCTGGCCATGGCCGTCGATGTGGACCGGCGCCGGCCGGTCCTGGGCTCGGGCCCCGGCGGCGGGGGCCTGTCGGGGCCGGCCATCCACCCGGTGGCCGTCCGGTCCGTGTTCGACGTCCGCGCCGCCCATCCCGATGCCACCATCATCGGGGTCGGTGGGGTGATGTCCGGTCTGGACGTCGTGGAGCTCCTGATGGCCGGGGCCGATGCCGTCCAAGTGGGCACGGCCACCTTCCGTGACCCGAGGGCGCCCGTCCGTATCCTCGCGGAGCTGGAGCGGTGGTGCTCCCGGCGGGGGGTCCGCCGGGTGAGCGAGTTGCGAGGAGTGGCCCATGGCTGAGACCGGTGGGGTGACCGAGCCGAGCGGGGGCTTCGGGGCCAAGGTGGCCGCGGCGGTGGCCCGGACCGGGCCGCTCTGTGCCGGCATCGACCCGTCCAGCGAACTCCTGGCCTCGTGGGGACTCAGCGACGACGGTCCGGGGCTGCGCTCCTTCGGTCTGCGGTGCGTCGAGGCCTTCGCCGGCGTGGTCGCGGTGGTCAAGCCCCAAGTGGCCTTCTTCGAGCGCTGCGGCTCGGCCGGCGTGGCCGCACTGGAGTCGCTGCTCGCAGAAGCCCGGTCCGCCGGGCTGCTGGTCATCGCCGACGCCAAGCGGGGCGATATCGGCTCCACCATGGAGGCCTACGCCCGGGCGTGGCTGGACCCGGACAGCCCCCTTCGGGCCGACGCCGTCACCGTAGCGCCCTATCTGGGCCTCGGTGCCCTCCAGCCCGCCATCGACCTGGCCGGCTCCACCGGCCGGGGCGTGCTGGTGGTGTCCAGGAGCTCCAATCCCGAGGGTCGGTCGCTGCAGGAGGCCCGGACCGGCGGGGGGGAGGGCCCTGCCGTCGAGGACATGCTCCTGGCCGGCATCGCCGAGCTCAACTCGGGTGGCGCGATCCCGCCGGGCACCGTGGGCGCCGTGGTGGGCGCCACCCTCGGGCCCTCTGCCTTCCGTCTGGCCGAGCTGGGTGGGGTCATCCTGGCCCCCGGCGTGGGTGCCCAGGGGGGTACGGCCGCCGGGGTGGGGGCCCTGTTCGGGGAGTGTCCCCCAGGCTCCGTGCTGGCCAGCTCCTCCCGGTCCCTGCTCACCCGTGGTCCCGACCGGGCGGCTCTGAGCGAGGCGGCGAGGAAGGCCGCGGGACGAGATGGCCGACGTGCTCGGCTGACCGTCAGCGGTCGGCGGTGGGCAGATCCTGGGCGAACTCGAGGAACGGTGACGGCGGGAGGTACTCGGCGGGTATCTCGTCGGGGTGCTGGTAGAAGTCCACGTCGAAGACGTTCGACACGCCCGGGGTCTCGACGGTGCCGCTGAGGCCGGCCTCGGTGGCGGCGAGGAACGCCTGGCGCCCGTCGATGGAGCCCGCGGCCAAGGACTCGTAGGTGTCCTTGGCCACCCGGGCCACCAAGCTGTACACGCAGCCGTCGAGGGTGGACCCGACCCGACGTCCGATCATGCAGTGCCTCGTGCCGTCATCGATGGCGTAGACGGCGGCGTCTCCCTCGCCCACCCGGGCGCGGATCCGGTGCGGGTGCCCGAACAGGTGGAGGAGCTGCTCGTGGCGGCGCTCCTTCATGGCCCACAGCGGGCTCGGCGGGATCACGCCCTCGGGCTCGTCCTCCTCCAGTGGGGTGGCGTCCTCAGGCGCTGTCACCGGGAAGGTGGTGCCGGCGGTCTGCGGGGTGAAGTGGAGCTGACCGTCCTCCCGCGACTGGAAGAGGCCTCCGTCGTCGGTCTCCGGTCGTTCTCCGTCGGCCACAGCGGGCCCTCCCGTTCTCCCTCGGTCGACGCCCGTACTGGGCGCCTCCGGCCTCCTCGGCACCGTCCCACTCTGGCAGATCCACACCACCGGGGTGCACCGTCCGCTGGAATGGTGATGATCCGCCGAGCGTGAGGACCGCCGCCGACGGAGTGGGCGCGGCGGACACCCCGGCCGTCAGGTGCCGGCCACCGTCGGGAACCATCCGGAGACGCGTTCGTCGAGCGAGCGCTCGAAGCGGCGGTGGGCGGCGGCGGCGGCCACCGGGTCCACCGGGACGAGCGAGAGGGTGTCCCCCGGGGCGAGCTGGCCGAGTACCGAGAGATCAGCCGAGATCACACAGCACCCCACGGGATAGCCGCCCACGGTGGCGTGGTCGGGCAGCAGGATGATGGGTCGGCCGTCCGGCGGGACCTGGACTGCTCCGGTGACCATGCCGGTCGAGGGGATCAGGTCCGAGATGGTCGGTGGAGCCCCTACCTCGGCGCCCGCTGGGGCGCTTCGGTGCTCCCCGTCATCGGCCACCGATCCCGAGCCGCCGGGCCGGTCCGGAGCTGGGACCAGCCGGAGGCCGATCCGGTTGGAGTCGTCCCCGACCACCCAGGTCGTGGCCAGCAGCCGGCGGTAGCCCTCCCCGGCCAGACGATGCGGCCCGGGCAGGACGCGCACCGCCCGGTGCCGGCCGGGTAGCGGGGGGGCGGGGGGATGGAGGAGCACACCGTGGGGCCGGGTCGGTGCTCCGAGGCCGAGGCGGTCGCCGGCGGCCAGCGGTGGGGGACCCAGCCCGGAGAGCACGTCGGACGACCGCGACCCGAGCTGCGGGGTCACGTCGAAACCGCCGCCGACGGCGAGGTAGGCCCGGAGGCCGGTGCGCACCCGACCGACGGCCACCGACTGTCCGGCGCCGACCGGCACCACCGCACCCGAGCCGACCGCCCGACCGTCCAGGTGGAGCTCGACGCCCTCGGGGTCACCGGTGGCGGCCACCACGGCCAGGTGGGTGGGGATGGTGAAGCGGAGCGTGGGCCCGGACGCGGTGACCTCGATCACTGCAGCATCGTCGCTGTTCCCCACCAGGCGGTTCGCCAGCCGCATGGCCTCGGGGTCGGCCGGCCCCGCCCGGGGCACCCCCACTCCGGCGCTCGACCGTCGCCCGCGGTCCTGGATCAGGCTCAGCAGACCGGACTCGATCACCTCGGCGAAGCGCGGACCAGTGGCCATCATCAGGGCCCGTCTTGGTGGGGGAGCCGCCGGGAGCGATTCGTACACCGGTGCGAATCGGACCGTGTCTCCGGGCCGCAAGCGGGCGTAGGGCGGTCGCTCCGGATCGAACAGGGAGAGCGAGGTTCGGCCCAGCAGCAACCATCCCCCGGGTGTGGCTGTGGGGTAGACCGTGGCGAATCCCCCGGCCACCGCCACCGAACCGGCCGGCACCGAGGGCCGTGGGGTCGGCCGGCGGCGGATTCGGGCGAGCGCCGACGGCAGGCCGATCAGGTACGGGAAGCCCGGGGAGAAGCCCAGGAAGGCCACCTCCAGGTCGACGCTGCACAGCATCGCCACCACCCGGTCCACCGAGGTTCCAAGGCCGGAGGCCACCTCGGCCAGGTCGGGCCCGTCGAAGGTGGCGGGGATCACGATCCGCTCGCCGTGCGCGTCGACGACGGTGCCCATGGCGCCTCCGGGGCCCGGGCTGGTCAGCTCCCGGACCCGTCGACGCAGCCACGAGGCCACCTCATCGGCGGCATCTCCACCGCCGTCGACGTGGATCACCAGGTTGCCGTAGCCCACCACCGACTCTCCGAGGGCGGCCGGGGTACGGCCCTTGGCGCGTTCGGCCCCGAGGGCCGCGTCGAGCCGGTGGGCGGCGGTGACGTCACCCACCTCGATCAGCAACGCACCGTCCCCGTAGGGGATGACCGATGCCGTGGCGCGCTGGTCGGTCACCGCTCACCCGGGGCCGGCATCGTGCGGTCGGCCCCCGCGATGAAGGACCGCACCGTAACGCCCTCCCGCTCGAGCGCGGCACGGACCGTCCCCGCCGTCTCGGGAGCGTGCTCCGCATCTCCGTGGATGCAGAGTGTCTCCGCCTGGACCGGTGTCCAAGTCCCGTCGAGCGCTTCGATGCCACCGTCTCGTGTCAAGGCCACGGCCCGCCGTCCGGTCGACAGCGGATCCTCGACCACGGCCCCGGGCCGGTCCCGAGGGGCCAGTCGCCCGTCGCGCAGGTAGGCCCGATCCGGGAAGCCCTCGCGGACGACCCGTAGACCGGCCCGCGTCGCCACGACCTCGACCACCGTCCCGGCCTGGGCGACCAAGGCCCCGGCGCCCGCCCGGGTCACCGCACGGACCACGGCGGAGGCCACCGCGGGATCCACCCCCATCCGGTGGTAGAGGGCACCGTGGGGCTTGACGAAGGAGAGGGCCCCCCCGACCGCCCGGACCTGCTCATCGAGGATCACCCACTGCTCGATGATGTCGAGGGCCAGCTCGTCGGGTCCGACCTCCGGGGCCGCCGACCGAATCCCTCACGGTCGCGGTAGGAGACGTGCGCCCCGATGGCGACCCCACGGGCCACGCAGGCGGCGGCCGTGGACCGCATCACCTCGGGACCCCCGGCGTGGAAGCCACAGGCCAGGCTGGCGCTGGTGACCGTGTCCAGGACGCCGAGGTCGCCCTCGGTCAGCACGTCACCCTCGGCCAGATCGGCGTTCAGGTCCACGACCAGCATGGTCCCAGTATTGAGCATCCGCCCACGACAGGGCACGCCGGCCGACCCGGCGGTGAGCCGGGAGCCGGACGGCGGCAGCGCCCCGAACTGCCCTTGTGCGCCGAGAGGCATGACCTGGGCCCCCGGAGGCGCTATCGTCTCGATCATGCCGCAACCGCCCGCACTCACGCCCGAACAGCGCCAGGCCGCACTGGCTAAGGCCGCCAAGGTCCGCCGGGAGCGGGCCGAGGTCAAAGAGAAGCTCAAACTCGGCTCGATCTCGCTGTCGGAGTTGCTGACCATGGCTGACTCCAACGAGACCGTCGGCAAGATGAAGGTCCTCTCGGTCCTGGAGTCGTTGCCCGGCCTCGGCAAGGTGAAGGCCCGCCGTCTCATGGACACCGTGGGCATCAGCGAGAGCCGTCGTCTCCAAGGCCTCGGCAGCAACCAGCGCGAGTCGCTGCTGCGCGAGACCGCTCGCTGCACCGACGCCGCCCACCTCCGGGCGGCCGACCGGTTCGCCCCGTGATCTTCGTGCTGTTCGGCCCCGGCGGCGCCGGCAAGGGAACCATTGCCGACCGCGCTGGTCTCGGGCGACCCCTCCCTCTGGCTCAGTCGTTCCTGGACCACCCGCCCGAAGCGGAGCGGTGAGCGCGACGACGCCTACGTGTTCGTCGACCGCGACACCTTCGAGCAGCACATTTCCTCTGGGGGTTTCTTCGAGTGGGCCGAGTTCCTCGGGAACCTGTACGGGACCCCGGTACCGGACCCACCCGATGGCCGAGATGTCCTTCTCGAGATCGACCTCCAAGGGGCCCAGCAGGTGCGCAACCTCCGCCCCGATGCCGTCCTCGTCCTGCTGCTGCCCCCTTCGCTCGCGGCCCAAGAGGAGCGGCTCCGGGCCCGGGGGACGACGAGGCCCACATCGCCAAGCGCCTGCTCGCGGGCCGGGACGAGGAGCGCGAAGGGCGGGCCATCGCCGATGCCGTGGTCGTCAATCACGACATTCCGCAGGCCACCGGCGATGTGGCCGGTATACTGGAGCGTTACCGCTCAGCCCGCTAGGGGCGCACCAGTCGGAGGCGATCGGCTTCCACCGCTGTCCGGCCTGCTCCGGGCATTGAGCATCACCGCCGTTCCCGTACACCCGACCAACTGAAGGATCGTGATGGCTCAGCCTCAGACCACGCTCATGGACCCGCCCATCGAGGACCTCCTCGACAAGGTGGACTCGAAGTTCACCCTGGTGGCGCTGGCCTCCCGCCGGGCCCGTCAGGTGAACAGCTACTACAACTCCCTGGGCGAGGGTCTCGGCGTGGTCGTGCCGCCCCAGGTGGCCTCGGCCTCGGGCAAGCCGCTGTCGATCGCCTTCGAGGAGGTGGCCGCGGGCAAGGCCACCTACACCCGACCGGACCCCGAGGAGGTGGCAGCGGCCGAGGCGGCCGCCCTGGCCCTCCTCGAGGGAGAGGGCGGGACTGGCGAGGCCGCCGACGCCCCCGCCCCGGACGAGACCGCCGAGTAGACAGTTCGGTCATGCCCGGGTCGTGGGGCGGTCGTCGCGGCAGAGGACGGGGGTAGGGGTCCGGTGGCCGACAGCGACGCGCCCTTCGTGGTCCTCGGCGTCTCGGCCGGGATCGCTGCCTACAAGGCGGTGGAGGTGTGCCGACGGCTGGTCGACGCGGGCATTCATGTGGCGCCGGTGCTGACCGAGCGGGCCACCCACTTCATCGGTCGGGCCACCTTTGATGCCCTCGGCTCGGAACCGGCGCAACGAACGCTCTGGGACGAGGCCTCACCGATTCCCCATACCCGTCTCGGGCAGCGGGCCGACCTCATCGTGGTGGCCCCGGCCACCGCCGATCTGCTGGCCCGGTATGCCGGTGGGTTCGCTGACGACCTGCTGACCGCCACCCTGGTGGCCACGACGGCACCCGTCGTGGTGTGCCCGGCCATGCACACCGAGATGTGGGAGCACCCTGCGGTGCAGCACAACCTGTCCGTGCTCCGAGCTCGCGGCGTCACGGTGGTGCCCCCCGAGGACGGACGCCTGGCCGGCGGCGACTCGGGATCCGGGCGCCTGGCTGACCCGTCGGTCATCGTGGACACCGTGCTGGCCATGCTGAGCGAGGCCGGCCGACCCGCCGACGACCGCTCCGACCTGGCCGGACGCCGGGTGGTGGTCTCGGCCGGTGGCACGCGTGAGCCCATCGACCCGGTGCGCTACATCACCAACCGCTCCTCGGGCAAGCAAGGGCACGCCCTGGCCGCGGGCGCCCTCCGCCGAGGCGCCGAGGTGGTCCTGGTGACCTCCAGCCCGCAGCCGGTCCCCGAGGGGGCGGTGGTGGACCGGGTGGAGACGGCCGCCGACATGGAGACGGCCGTGCTGGCCCGGGCGGTCGATGCCGACGTGGTGGTCATGGCCGCAGCCGTGGCCGATTTTCGCCCCAAGGTGGCCGGCGACACCAAGCTGCACAAGGCCGACGGGATCCCTGACCTGGTGCTCGAGGCCACTCCCGACATCCTGGCCGAGTTGGGGCGTCGCCGCCGGGACGGGCAGGTCCTGGTCGGGTTCGCCGCCGAGACAGACGCCGTGGCCGAGCGGGCGGTGGCCAAACTGCGGGCCAAAGGGGTCGATCTGATGGTGGCCAACGACGTCAGTGCCCCTGGGGTCGGCTTCGACCACGAGACCAACGCCGTGACCATCTTCGGAGCCGACGGTTCGACCGAGGCCGTCGCCCTCCGATCCAAGGAGGCCGTGGCCGACGCCATATTGGATAGGGTGTGCGCGCTGTTGCCACCCGGGTGAACGGGCTCGGCTGACGGGTCCCATGGGCCCGCGCCACCGACCCGTCCGCCGGCACACGAGCTCCCATCGACCAGATCGCCGTTCCCGACCAGATTGGATCCCCACGTGAGCACCCGATACACCTTCACCTCCGAGTCGGTAACCGAGGGCCATCCCGACAAGATGGCCGACCAGATCTCCGACTCGGTCCTCGACGCCCTGCTGACCGACGACCCCGAGAGCCGGGTGGCCTGCGAGACGCTGCTCACCACTGGTCTGGTGCTGGTGGCCGGGGAGATCACCACCTCCACCTATGTGGACATCCCCAAGCTCGTGCGCACAGACCGTGCTGGACATCGGGTACGACGACGACGCCTACGGCATCGACGGGAAGACCTGCGGGGTGATCGTCTCGCTCGACGAGCAGTCACCCAACATCGGCCAGGGTGTCGACAACGCATTCGAGGTACGCGCCGGGACCGGTGGGGAGGACATGCTCAACGCCCAGGGCGCCGGGGACCAGGGGATGATGTTCGGGTACGCCTGCGACGAGACGCCCGACCTCATGCCCCTCCCCATCTGGCTCGCCCACCGGCTGGCCCAGCGCCTGGCCCAGGTGCGCCGGGTAGGGGTCCTGCCGTATCTGCGTCCCGACGGCAAGACCCAGGTCAGCGTGATCTACGAGGACGGCAGGCCCGTGGCCCTCGAGACCGTGCTCATCTCGACCCAGCACGACCCCGGCGTCGACCTCGAGACCCTGCTGTTACCCGACCTGCGGGACAACGTGATCACGCCCCTGCTGCCGCCCGAGCTGGACTCGTCCAACCTCCGGATCCTGGCCAACCCCACCGGGGTGTTCGAGCTCGGTGGCCCGCACGCCGACACCGGACTGACCGGCCGCAAGATCATCGTGGACACCTACGGGGGCATGGCCCGCCACGGTGGCGGGGCGTTCTCGGGCAAGGACCCGTCCAAGGTGGACCGGTCGGCGGCCTACGCCGCCCGGTGGGTGGCCAAGAACCTGGTCGCCGCCGGGGCCGCCACGCCGCTGCGAGGTCCAGGTGGCGTACGCCATCGGCGTGGCCCGCCCCGTCTCGGTGCTGGTGGAGACCTTCGGTACCGAACGGGTCGACCCGGGCCGGATCGCCCAGGTGGTGGACGACGTCTTCGACCTCCGGCCAGCGGCCATCGTGCGCGACCTCGACCTGAAGCGGCCGATCTACCGGAAGACCGCCGCCTACGGCCACTTCGGGCGGTCCGACAAGGAGTTCACCTGGGAGGACACCTCGCGGGCCGACGACCTGAAGCAGGCGCTCGGGCTCTGAGCGCGCCCGCCCCGCGCCGAGCCGGAGGGAGGCGGGGCCGAGCCGGCCGGCGGACCGGCCGGAACCGGGTCGTCCGGGTGGTCCCGGACGTGCCGGCCATCCATCGGCGATTCGACTACGTCGTGCCGGCGACGTGGTCTCCGACCTGCGAGTGGGCAGCCGGGTCCGGATCCAGCTCCACGGGCGCCGGGTCGGCGGCGTGGGTGGTCGAGGACCACGTGCTCGACCCCCCGAGGGTGCCGCTCAAACCGCTGGCCGCATCCAGCGGTGATGGACCGCCCCCGAGCTGGTGGTGCCTGGCCGGGTGGGCAGCATGGCGTTGGGCCGGCCCGGTGTCGTCGTTCCTCGGAACCGCCTCACCGCCGCGGGTGGTCCGAGGGGTCTGGGCGCAGTCCGCGTCCGGATCCGCCCTGAGCGGCACCGTCCCCGACGGTCGTCGCTCCGGGGTGCCCGTGTCTCCGGGCGGGGGCTCTGTGGAACTGGTCGACGCGGTGTTGGCCGCGGCCGAGGACGGGGCGGGTGGCCGCTCGTCGGTGGTCCGGTTGGCCCCGTCCCTCGACGCCACGCTCGTGGTCCTCGAGCTGATCCACCGGGTGGGTGCGGACGGCGTGCTGGTACTGGTGCCGTCGGGGAACCGGGCCACCCAACTGGTCGGCCGGCTGCGGGCGGCCGGAGTCGGGCACCGCTCTGGCGCCCGAGGGATGGGAGCAGGCCGCATCGGGGCGCGGGGTGGTGGTCGGGACCCGGGCGGCGGCATGGGCCCCGGTGCCGAGGCTGGTGGCCGCCGTCGTCCTGGACGCCCACGACGAGGCGTATCGAGAGGAGCGGGCGCCGACCTGGTCGGCCGTGGACGTCGTGGTCGAGCGGGCCCGCCGGGACGGCGCCCCGGTGGCCCTGGTGAGCCGCTGCCCGCCGGTCGCCCTCGCCGAGGGGCGGACAGTGGTGACGACCTCGCGTGCGGTGGAGCGTCGGGGGTGGCCGGTGGTCGAGGTGGTGGACCGTACCGGTGACGATCCCCGTACGGGTCTGTTCTCCGAGCGGCTGGCCCGGTTGCTCCATTCCGTACTCGACCGACCCGAGGGCCGGGTGGTGTGCATCCTCAACCGGAAGGGCCGGGCCCGGCTCCTGGCCTGTGCCCACTGCGGGGCGCTGGCCCGATGCACGCGGTGCGGCGGGGCCATGGCCCAGGACGAGGTCGGAGAGGGGCTCCGGTGCCGACGGTGTCAGGACCGCCGGCCCACGGTATGCGCCGAGTGCGACGCCACGCGGCTCAAGTCGCTCCGCATCGGAGTGACCCGGGCCACCGAGGAGCTCAGTGCCCTGACCGGCGTCGACCGCCCGGGAGGTCACCGGCTCGTCCGACCCTGCCGATACCGCCGACCTGTCGGAGTCCCGTTTGGTGGTGGGGACCGAGGCGGCCCTCCACCGGGTGGCCCGGGCCGACGTCGTGGCCTTCCTCGACATCGACCAGCACCTTCTGGCCGCCCGCTTCGGTGCCGGCGAGGAGGCGCTCGCCCTCCTGGCCCGGGCAGCCCGATTGGTGGGAGTCCGCGACGGTGGCGGGCGGCTCCTGGTGCAGACCCGGATCCCCGGGCACGAGGTCCTCCAGGCCGCCATCCATGCCGATCCGACGCTGCTCTCCGGGCCCGAGCGGAACATCCGCCACGACGCTAGGACTCCCCCCCTTCGGAGCCCTCGCCCTCCTCAGGGGTCCGGGAGCCGCCGGCCTATCGCCGGCGGACTGGCCGCCGTAGAGGGGATCACGTGTCGCTCGCCGACGCCGACCGTTGGCTGGTCCGGGCACCCGACCACGCCGACCCTGTGCGACGGGTTGGCCTCGGTGCCCCGACCCGCCGAACGCCTGCGGGTGGAGGTCGACCCCACCGACGCTTGAGGTCCCGGTCGCGGGCACGTGGCCGCCGGGGACCCGTAGAATGGGGCCATGTCCGTCGTACGCCGTCCGGGTCTATGGCGACCCGGTCCTGAAGCAGGTCGCCCGCGAGGTCGACGAGGTCGACGAGTCGCTGGTGCGCCTGGTCGAGGACATGGTCGAGACCATGTACGAGTCCGAGGGCGCCGGCCTGGCCGCCCCCCAGGTGGGCGTTCAGAAGCGGCTCTTCGTCTACGACGTCGGCGAGGGGCCCGAGGCCATCGTCAACCCGACCATCGTGGAGACCGACGGCGAGTGGTACCACGACGAGGGATGCCTCTCCATCCCCGGCCTTCGGCTGGGCATCGTCCGGCCCGACCGGGTCCACCTCCGGGGGTTCGACCTCGACGGCAACGAGATCTCCCTCGAGGCCGACGAGTTCCTGGGCCGGGTGTTCCAGCACGAAGTGGACCACCTCGATGGGGTGCTCATGGTCGAGCGCCTCGACGACGAAATGCGCAAGCAGGCCCTGCGGGTGCTCCGCGACCGGGCTCTCGGCTTCGACACCACGGCCATGGAGGCCAAACTGGTCTCGGCCGGCAGCGAACTGCGAGGTCTGATCGACCTCGCGGGCCCGGCCGGACCGGTAGCGTCACTCCCATGGCCCGTCTGGTGTTCCTGGGCACCCCCGAGGCGGCGGTGGCGCCGCTGCGAACGTTGGTGCGGCCGGGCACGATCGTTGCCCTGGTGGTCACCCGACCCGACAAGCGCCGCGGACGGGGCGGCGCCCTCGTGCCCAGCCCGGTGAAGGCTGCGGCCACCGAGCTGGGTCTGGGGGTCACCGACTCCCTCGACGACGCCGTGGGGGTGGGGGCCGAGTTGGGGGTGGTGGTGGCCTACGGAAGGATCATCCCGGTCACGGTGCTGGACCGGCTGCCCATGGTCAATCTGCACTTCTCCCTGCTGCCCCGGTGGCGGGGGGCGGCACCCGTCGAGCGGGCCATCCTGGAGGACGATGCCGAGACCGGGGTGTGCCTCATGGCGGTGGAGGCCGGGCTCGACACCGGGCCCGTCTACGCCGAGGTGGCCACGCCCATCGGTGAGGACGAGACGGCCGAAGGGCTCCGGTCCCGGCTGGTGCCAGTTGGGCTGCCAGCTGCTGGCCGAGCACCTCTCGGAGGGCCGCGCCGGGCTCCCCGTGCCCCGGGACCAGGCCGGCACCCCGTCCTACGCCGAGAAGATCCTTCCCGGGGAGCGGCAGCTCCACTGGGAGCAGCCCGCCGACCAGCTGCGCCGGGTGGTCCGGGTGGGACGGGCCTGGACCACCTTCCGCGGCCGCCGGCTCGGCGTGACGGCGGCGACCGGGGGTGCCACACGACGACGGCCCGCCAGGACCGGTCGGGCCGCCGGGCTCACTCGGCGGTACGGACGTCACCGCCGGGCAGGGCACCCGGCTCCGGCTGGTGAGCGTCCATCCCGAGGGCAAGCGCCCCATGGACGCGGCCGAATGGATCGCGGGGTGTCCGCGCCCGGGGCCGACGAGCGCCTGGGCCGATGACCGGATCGGCCCACCGGTAGGCTCACGGGCGATGTCGATGCCAGCCGCCACGACCCGAGCTGCGGGTGGCGCCCTCGATCCTCTCGGCCGACTTCGGCAGCCTGTCCGACGCCGTCGACTCGGTGTCGCCCGCGGCCGGCCTGGCTCCACGTCGACGTCATGGACGGCCACTTCGTGCCCAACCTGACCATCGGCCCACCGGTGGTGTCCTCGCTGCGCGAGCACACCGACCTGTTCTTCGACACCCATCTGATGATCACCGACCCGGGTCGCTTCCTCGAGGCGTTCCGCGATGCCGGGTCGGACGGGTGCACGGTCCATGTCGAGGTGGGGGACACCGCCGACCACATCGCCCAGATGCGTGAGCTGGGCCTCCGGGTCGGTCTGGCCGCCAACCCCGACACCCCCTTCGAGGCCCTCGAGCCCTTCCTCGACCAGGTCGACCTGATCCTGTGCATGACGGTCTTCCCCGGGCTTCGGCGGCCAGTCGTTCATCGCCGACGTCATGCCCAAGGTGCGCCAGGTGCGCGCCGCGGCCCTGCCGCGACGGCGCTCACCCTCGACGTGGAGGTCGACGGCGGCATCGACGAGCACACCGTGGTCGAGGCGGCCCGGTCGGGGGCCAACGTGTTCGTGGCCGGCTCGGCGGTGTTCGGGCGGGCCCACCCCCTGGACGCGGCCCGGGACATCCTGCGGGCCGCCGACCGACGCCCTGGCGGACGATCCGTCCTGAACCGACCGGACGACGCCGCAGGTGACGCGGCCGGACGATGCCGAGTGGATGGCGCGGGCCCTGGCGGCGGCCGAGACCGGTCCAGGGCCGCACCTCGCCCAATCCCGGGGTCGGCGCCGTGGTCGTCCCGTCGGGTCCCGCCGGGGCAGCCGGCCCGGTTCGAGGGGGCCACCGCCCCCCCGGGTGGTCCCCACGCCGAGGTGGCCGCCCTGCGGCCGCCGGGTCGGCGGCCGAGCGGGGCACCCTGTACGTCACCCTCGAGCCGTGCGCGCACCACGGCCGGACGCCCCCGTGTACCGAGGCCATCGTGGCCGCCGGGATCCGACGGGTGGTCGTGGCCCTCGAGGATCCCGACACCCGCGTGGATGGTGGCCGGGCATCGCCCTCCTGCGCTCCGCCGGCGTCGAGGTCGAGGTCGGCGTGGGTGAGGAGGCGGCGCGCGAGCAGCTGGCCCCGTACCTCAAGCACCGCCGCACCGGCCGCCCGTGGGTGGTCCTGAAGCTGGCCGCCACGCTCGACGGCGGCACGGCGGCCCCCGACGGGACCAGTCGGTGGATCACCGGCGAGGAGGCCCGGGCCGACGCCCACCGCCTGCGGGCCCGGTCCGATGCCGTGGTGGTCGGCGCGGGGACGGTGCGGGCCGACGACCCCGCACTGACCGTCCGGCTGCCCGACGGCGACCCGTGGTTCCGAGGCCCCGACGAGCAACCGCTCCGGGTGGTGCTCGGGACGGCTGCCGCCGGGCGCCGCCGTCGACCGGCCCTGGAGCTCGACCGGTGACCCCGGCGAGCGTGCTCGACGAGCTGGGCCGGCCGGGGCGTGCTCCAGGTCTGGTGGAGGGGGGCGCCACGGTGGCCCACGCCTTCCACCATGCCGGCCTGGTCGACCGCTACGTCCTCTACCTGGCCCCGGCCCTGTTCGGGGGAGAGGACGCCCGCCCGCTGTTCGCCGGGCCGGGGGCCCCCTCCATCGACGGCGCTGTGGCGGGGCCACCTGCACTCGGTGACTAGCCTGGGGGGCGATCTTCGGGTCGAATTGTCCGCCTACAGCGTCTGAGGATCAGTCGCCCGACCTGAAGAATTGCCTAAGGCCGGCCCGTGGCCGGCCGACAGTAGAAGAGAACAGATGTCTCGGCCCGTGCCGGCACCGAGACGGACACCACAACCACACCAGATCTACGCCACGCCAGTGCAGCGGCGGTGACCGACAGCGGTCCCGGCGCACCGATACAGAGGGAGACCCGGGGTCGATGCCCTTTTCAGCAGTCGAGGAAGCCATTGCGGCGATCGGGCCGCGGGGAGATCGTCGTGGTGGTCGACGACGAGGATCGCGAGAACGAAGGCGACCTGATCATGGCGGCCGACGCCGTCACCCCGGAGAAGATCGCCTTCTTCCTGGCCCACACCTCCGGCCTGATCTGCGTTCCCCTCACCCCCGAGCGGGTGGAGCACCTCGACCTCCCGCTGATGGTGACGTCCAACACCGAGGTCCAGCGGACCGCCTTCACGGTCAGCGTGGACTACCGGCACGGGACCTCCACCGGGATCTCGGCGTCGGACCGGGCCGCCACCATCAAGGCGCTGGCCGACCCCCATATCCGGCCCTCCGACCTCAACCGCCCCGGGCACATCTTCCCCCTCCGGTACCGACCGGGAGGGGTGCTGAAGCGGGCCGGGCACACCGAGGCGGCCGTGGACCTGGCCCGGGCGGCGGGCATGTCCCCGGCCGGTGTGCTGTGCGAGGTGGTCAGCGAGGACAAGACGGGCATGGCCCGACTGCCCGAGCTCGAGCGCTTCGCCGAGAAGCACGGCCTCCACCTGATCTCGATCGCCGACCTCATCCGGTACCGCCGGCACAAGGACAAGCTGGTCCGGCGCATCGCCGACGCCCGGATCCCCACCGACTTCGGCGAGTTCACCGTGTACGCCTACGAGTCGGTGCTGGACGGGGAGCACCACGTGGCCCTGGTCAAGGGCGAGGTGGCCGGACGGGAGAACACCCTGGTCCGGGTGCACAGCGAGTGCCTCACCGGCGATGTGTTCGGCTCGGTTCGGTGCGACTGCGGGCCCCAGCTCCACGGGGCCATGTCGGCCATCAACGAGAACGGCAGCGGCGTGCATCGTCTACCTGCGGGGCCACGAGGGCCGCGGCATCGGCCTGGCCCACAAGCTCCGGGCCTACAACCTCCAAGAGGAGGGGTTCGACACCGTCGACGCCAACCTCGAGCTCGGCCTGCCCGCCGACTCCCGGGAGTACGGCATCGGTGCCCAGATCCTGGTCGATCTGGGCGTCACCACCATGCGCCTGATGACCAACAACCCCACCAAGTACGGGGGCCTCGAGGGCTTCGGCCTCGACATCGTGGAGCGGGTCAACATCCAGTCGACGCCCACGCCCGAGAACATCGAGTACCTGCGCACCAAGCGGGAGCGGATGGGCCACCTGCTCGAGGGCCTCGATGACGTCCTCTGACCTCACCCTGCTTCCCGCTGACGCCAAGGCCCGGGCCGCCGCTCGGGTCGGAACCTCCATCGACGGGACGGCCCTGGCCGCCCAGGACGTGCCCCGCAGCGCCGTGCGGGTGGGCCTGGCCTGCGCCGAGTTCAACGGCGGGATCACCGACCGGCTGCTGACCGGCGCCCTCGACGCCCTGGAGGAGGCCGGCTGCGACCTCGACCGGTCCGTGGTGGTCTGGGCCCCGGGCGCCTTCGAGCTACCGGTGGTGGCCCAGAAGCTGGCCGCCTCCGAGGCGGTGGACGCGGTGATCTGCCTCGGCGCGGTGATCCGGGGCGACACCGGCCACTACGACTTCGTGGCCGGCGAGTGCGCCGCCGGCCTGCAGCGGGTCCAGCTCGACACCGGTGTGCCGGTGGTCTTCGGCGTGCTGACCACCGACACCGTGGACCAGGCCCTGGTCCGCTCCGGGCCCGACGAGGCCAACAAGGGGCGGGAGGCGCGCCGCCACCGCACTGGCCACCGTGGCCGCCCTGGGCGCGGTGTCGGGCCTGTCGAGCGGGACCCGGGTCGGGTTCTCGGTCGGGAGGCGCTGATGCTCCGGCTGGTGCTGCCCAAGGGCTCGCTCGAGCGGGCCACCCTCGACCTGTTCGCGGCCGCCGACCTGAGCGTGACCCGCTCCTCGGACGTCGACTACCGGGCCTCCATCGACGATCCGCGGGTCGCCGAGGTGCGGATCCTCCGCCCCCAGGAGATCCCCCTCTACGTGGCCGACGGGCTCTTCGACGTCGGCATCACCGGACGCGACTGGATGGAGGAGCGGGGCAGCGCGGTGACCTCCCTCGGGGTGCTCCAGTACTCGAAGGCCACCGCCAACCCGATCCGGGTGGTGCTGGCCGTCCCGATCGACTCCCCGGTCGCCTCGGTGGCCGACCTGGCCCGCACGGGCACGGGGCCGGGCGGCGCCGTCCGGGTGTCCACCGAGTACCCCGAGCTCACCCGCTCGGTACCTCGAGCGCCACGGCGTCAAGGCCGAGGTCAGCCTGTCCTACGGGGCCACCGAGGCCAAGGTGCCCGACATCGCCGACTGCGTGGTCGAGATCACCGAGACGGGCCGGGCCCTGCGGGCCGCCGGGCTGAAGATCGTGGAGACCCTGCTCGTCTCCCACACCGAGCTGATCGCCAACCCGGCGCGGCCGGCGAACACCGAGAAGCGCCATGCCATGGAGCAGGTTCTGACCCTGCTGCAGGGGGCATTGGAGGCCCGGGGCAAGGTGCTGGTCAAGCTCAACGTCGCCGCCGAGCAGCTGCCCGGCGTCATCGAGGTGCTCCCGTCCCTGCGGTCGCCCACCGTCTCCGAGCTGTTCGGCGGGGGTGGCTTCGCCGTGGAGACGGTGGTGCCCAAGTCGGAGATCAACGTCCTGATCCCGGCGCTGAAGGACCGGGGGGCCACCGACATCATCGAGCTCGCCCTGTCCAAGATCGTCCACTGAGCCGATGGCGCCCGAGTCGACCGTCTGGAGCGGACCGTCCGGCCTGGTGCCGGTCGGCGCGCGACCCCGCTGGTCGGCGACGTGGCCGAGTTCGACGAGCCGCCGGGGGCTGGGTGTCATCGAGTACGGGACCGGCAACCGGATCGCCTTCCACTGCACGGCCATCACCGACGGTTCCCGGCAGCATCGCGTCGGGGACGGTCGTGGCCTTCGAGGTGGCCGCCGGCCGGCTCGGACGGCTGGAGGCCCGGTCGGTGCGGCCCCTGCCCGGCGTGGTCGCCCCCGGGCTCGACGGGCCGAGGACGGCGTCTCCCGAGCACCCTGCTCGGGGCGGCGCCCGACCGAGGACGAGTCGGAACCGTGGCCACCGGCTGCCCATCGAGGAGCTCGGCCACGACGGCCCCTTCGAGCTGCCGGGCCGGGAGGCGCTCCGCCGGAGCTGGAGCGTCACGCCCGGGCCACGCGCCGTGCCGACGCGGCCGGCAACCGGGCCCGCCGGCGCGGCAGCCGCTGGGGCCGTGACGCGGGACGCTCCGACGCCGTCGGTCCCCGACGCCGCCGCCCGCCCCCGCCTCGGCGAAGCCGCCCCCCGGGACGCGGTCTCGGTGACGCAGTTGGCCGGTCGGCACGGCGAGCGCCGCCGGTCGGTGGCCAGCACCGCCGACCTCGGCACCGACCGGTCCGCCGTCGATCAGGATCCGGTGACGTCGGACCGGTCCCGGTCCCGGCGTCGGGCCGGTGCCGGCCGCCCGACTCCGAGTCCGGTCCCGCGGTCGCTCCCGTCGACGACGCCGGCGACGCCTCGGAGGGTTCGGCGGACCCGATGGACGGGACCGATGCGGCACGGTCCTGCCGCGGCTCGCGGCCCGGCGGACGACGGAGCCGTGGCCGACCCCGCCCGCTCGGCCCGCCGTCGGCCCCGGTGCGCCGTCGCCACCACCGCCGATGCCTCGGAGCCACCGCCGGCTCCGGAGCGCTCGCCGGCCGTCGACGCCGGTCGGCTCGCCCCATCCGGACTTCTGGTCGCCCATCGCCCGACCGTCCTCGGGGCCCCCGCCGACCTGGCGGACGCCGGTCACCCCGACGGACCCGCCGCCGCCCGACGGGCGACTGACCCCCGGATCCGCTCCCGCCGCCCCGTCGGGCGTGCCAGGCCGGGCCCGTCGTCGGGCTCGTCGTCCTCGTAGGGGTTGCCCAGGATGTTGCGGGCCATGTCGATGACCACGGCGCTGTCGGCGTCCTCCTTGGTCACCACCCCGAGGAGGGGCGCGGCCAGCAGCCCGGTCACGATGCCGGTCTCGGCCATCGACTCGGCCTGGACGACGCTCCACTCCCACAGGCGCCCCACCATGTCGGGGCTCGAGGCCTTGCGGGCCGGATACTTGAGCCAGCAGTTGACGACGGCGTGGGCCAGCCCGGTGGCGGCCGGGAAGAGCCAGATCAGCCGGTAGTTGCCGGTGGCGTCGACGATCGACGGCGGCGATGTAGGCCAGGATCACGCTGCAGAGGTTGAACGGGGACAGCAGCACGCCGAGCCGCTCGCCCGAGCCCGCCGGCCCGGGGCAGCAGCTGGAGCAGCAGCGGGGCCAGCACGATGATGTAGGCGCCGATGAACGGCGCACCGATGTAGCTGAGGACCACCGCCTGCCAGATGTGGGTGTCGAAGTACTGCACCCCGGCGAGGATGGCGCCGATCAGCGGGGCGCCGATGGCCAGCTGCATGGGGGAGAGCCTCCGGCTGAGCGGGACGCCGAGGCCGATGCCGATGAAGAAGACCGGGAGGCCGGTGGCCAGGCCGGCGACGGTCTGGGCGCTGGCCCCGGCGTGGAGGACCCGCTGGAAGAAGAGGATGGCCACGTAGGCGGTCGAGCCCACCCCGGCCCAGAAGAGGAGCGAGCCGGCCGACCAGCACCTTGGCGTTGGGCCCGGAGAGGATGTCCCGGAGCTCGTCCCGGGTCGGTCGGGCCCGCTCCTTGCGGTCGGCCTCGGCCCCGAAGGTGGCGGTGGGCGCCTCACGGACCAGCACCAGCACGGCGATCCCGACCGCCACCATGATCACGGCCGCCACCTGGAAGGGGAGGTTCCAGGTGGCGGGGTCGCTCTGCTTCCAGGTGGCGATGACCGTGCCCTTGATGGTCAGGCTGGCCAGGGTGCCCGAGCACGGTGGTGAGCAGCAGGGCCTTGATCCATCGGCTGCGGCCGAACACCTCGGGCACCACGGCCACGTTGGTGAGGGTGAAGATGGCCGCGGCCTGCCGGGCGATGACGATGAACAGCACCAGCAGCCAGTAGCCGCTGACCACGGTGAACATCCAGGTGGCAGACGCCCATCAGGATGAGGCTGCCGGCCATGTAGGGGGTGCGCCGGCCCGACCCGGCTCCTGGTCCGGTCGCTCAGCCGTCCGGCCACCGGGTAGGTCAGCCAGCTGAGCAGGCGGTTGGCGGTCAGGGCGAAGGTCACCGCCAGCGCCCCGGAGGCCCGCTGCTGCACGTAGAGGGTGATCAGCACCCCGGAGACGGCCAGGTTGGCCCGGGGCCCGACCAGCCCGATGGACAGCCCGATGAAGCTCCGGACCCGGGAGGCGTCGATCGGCCCGGTCGGGGTCCGCGTCCGGTCGGGCCGGTCGACGGCCGGTGCCGGGGGGATCCGGCGGGCGACCGGGTCGGAGGGCCGACGGTGGCCCGGGGACGGGCGGTTCCCCGATGCCCCCGCTCACCCGTCGCCGTCAGTCGGGGTGTCGCCGGTCGGCGGTGGCCGCGCCGTCCCGGGGGCCTGAGGGTCCGCTCGTGCATCGCCCGGTCGACTCCCCGTTGACCCCGGCCGCCGAGGCCGCCTCGGCCCCGGCCCGCTGGGCCCCGTCGATCTGCACGTAGGCCAGCCGGAGCTGGCTGAGCCCGTCCTTCAGCGGCTCCTCGGCCTCGCCCAGGCGCCCCTCGAGCCCGCCGACCAGGCTGCCCAGGGCGTCGATGGCCAGCCGGGCCTGGCTCGAGCAGGGGGGGCTGCTGGGACAGGTAGACGGCGGCCAGCTCGAACAGCCCGTAGCAGTGGTTGGCCACCACCACCTCGACCGGCGAGTTGGCCAGCTCGGCCCGCATGGCCGCCACCTGCTCGGCCAGCTCCTCCTCGTCCAGCTCGGAGGGATCGCCCGCTGTCGCCCGCCGCCGTCGCCGGGCGGGTGCGGCCGGACGGTCGCCGGGGGCCCCGCCGCCCCGGCCTCGGGGGCCGTCCCGACCGGTCGTTCGCCATCAGGTGTCCACAGTGAGCTCACGACTGGTAGCCTAAAGCACTGATAGACGAGGAAGCGGGGTCTCGAAGTTCGAAGCCCCCACCCGGCCACGATGCAGTCCTCACGATGCAGTCCTACTGTGCGCCGGGTCCATGGGACCGGCGGCCGACGCGGTCGCTTCGGTCGGTGGTGGCTCCGCTCCTTTTTCATCGGCCACGGGAAGTCCGTGGCCCGAAGACAGGGAGTGAAGTCGAATAGCAGCCACCGTTACCACCAATGAGCCTCGCATCAACGATCGCATCCGTGCCCGAGAGGTCCGCCTGGTCGATCCCGACGGAGAGCAGCTCGGCATCAAGCTGCTGCCCGAGGCCCTGGCCATCGCCCGGGACCTCGACCTCGACCTCGTCGAGGTGGCACCGGGGGCCAACCCTCCGGTCTGCCGGATCATGGACTACGGGAAGTTCAAGTTCGACGCGGCCCAGCGGGCCAAGGAGTCGAGACGCAAGGCGGTCCACGTAGGGATCAAGGAGATGAAGTACCGGCCGAAGATCGGCGACGGCGACTTCGACACCAAGACCCGACAGGTGGCCAAGTTCCTCGAGGAGGGCCACAAGGTCAAGATCACCATCATGTTCCGTGGCCGGGAGGTCTTCCATCCCGAGTTGGGCAAGAAGATCCTCGACCGGATCGCCGACCAGATGGACGGCATGGGCAAGTCGGAGTCCGTACCCCGTCTCGACGGGCGCAACATGGTCATGGTGCTGGCACCGGACAAGCGGGCCAAGCAGTCGGCGGCATCCCGGGACCCCGGCCACAACGGGAACGGGTCCAGAGCCCGACGTCGGCGCCGCTCGGCCCCGAGCGGCCGCCGGGACCGCGGCACCGACTTCGGGATCAGCGACGGCAGGACCACGCAGCAGCACCAGGAGCAGGAGCACCGCCGGAGTCGGCAGCAGCGCCGGACGCTGCGCCGCCGGCTAGCTCCCGCACAGCCGGCGGGGGACCAGTCCCCGGCCCACGAGTCGAGTGAAGGAGAGGGTTGACGCCATGCCGAAGATGAAGACCGACACGGGGGCCCGCAAGCGGATCAAGGTGACCGGGTCGGGTCGCCTACGCCGTCGGAAGGCGTTCCGCTCCCATCTCCTCGAGAAGAAGTCGAGCGTGCGGAAGCGCCGCCTCGGACGGGAGACCGACCTGTCGCCCGGCGACGCCCGGCAGATCAAGCGGATGCTCGGGATGTAGCCGCACGGCCGCTGCCCCTGGCCGTGGCCGACCTCCCGCCCAGCCCCCAGACCGACCGGAGCCGCCCGAGCGGAGCCGGTCCGTCGTGGCGGTCGGGCTGGCCCACTCCCGGCGCCTCCGCCCACACAGATCCCTGGTGCGGCAGGCGCACGACCGCCCGTTCACCAACCTCGATTCACCGCCGACCGTTCGATCAGGCCCCTACGAAAAGGAGTTCACCATGGCCCGAGTCAAAGGCGCAGTCCACGCCAAGAAGCACCACCGCGCCGTTCTCGAGCAGGCGCAGGGCTACTACGGCAACAAGAGCCGTTCGTTCCGCGCTGCCAACGAGCAGGTCATGCACTCGATGCAGTACGCCTACCGGGACCGCCGTGCCCGCAAGGGCGACTTCCGGCAGCTGTGGATCCAGCGGATCAACGCCGCCGCCCGGCTGAACGGGACCAGCTACAGCCGGTTCATCGCCGGACTCCACCGGGCCGACGTGGAGGTCGACCGCAAGGTCCTGGCCGATCTCGCCGTGACCGAGCCCGAGGCCTTCGCCTCCCTGGTCCAGGTGGCCAACGAGGCGCTGGCCGCGGCGCCGGCGGGTGCCGAAGCCGGTTCCTGAGTCCAGATCGGACTGGCCTACACCCACCAGCGGGTCCGCCGGCTCCGACAGCTGCTCCGCAAGCGGAGCCTGCGGAGCTGCCGAGGCCGCCTGGTGGTCGAGGGTGCGAACTGCTCTCGGTGGCGCCTGGACGCCGGCGCGCCGGTCGAGTCGGTCTACGTGGCACCCGAGGGCCGGACCAACCCCGGCGTGGCCGCCGTGGTCGACCGGGCCTTCGACCTCGGGCATCCGGGTCTTCGACCTGGGCCCGGGGGTGATCGAACGGGTGGCCGACACCGTCCATCCCCAACCGGTGCTGGCCGTGGTGGGCTTCCCGCCGGCGCCCTCGAGGCGACCCAGGGCCTCTCGATGGTGATGGTCCTGGTCGATGTCCGGGACCCGGGTAACGCCGGGACCATGATCCGCACCGCCGACGCCGCCGGTGTCGATGCGGTGATCCACTGCGAGGGTTCGGTCGACCCCACCAACCCGAAGACGGTGCGGGCCTCGGCCGGATCGATCTTCCATGTGCCGGTGGTCTCGGGCGGCGCAGCCGCTGAGGTCGTGGCACTGCTGAGGCGGTGGGAGTTCACGACGGTGGGGACGGCGGCGCGGGACGGAGTCGACTACGCCGGGTTCGACTGGCGCCAGCGGGTGGCCCTGGTGTTCGGCAACGAGGCCTCCGGACTGGCCGACGAGCTGATGGGCGGCCTGGACCAGCGGGTCTCCATCCCGATGGTCGGCCACGCCGAGTCGCTCAACGTGGCGTCTCGGCCTCGGTGCTGTGCTTCGAGGCGCTGCGCCAGCGGCGGGGTGCAGGCGTCGGGAGGTCCGCCGGCCAGTGGCCGGTCACGGTTCCGGTGGCTCGGCGCTCTACGATCTCCGGCATGGAGACCGCGCCGGGGACCTCGGGAGAGCGACGTGGCGCCCGAGACGGGCAGCGGGGGCGGGCATGCCTGAGCCCCTCGACCTCGACGGACTGATCGAGCAGGCCAGGGCGTCGGCCGCCGCCGCCACCACCACCGAGGAGATCCGTGAGGTGGCCGCCGCGGTCGACGGGAAAGAAGTCGCCCCTGGCCCAGGCGGGACGTCACCTCGGGTCGCTGGAGCCCGACGCCCGCAAGGAACTGGGCAAGCGGCTCCATGAGGCCCGCACCACCGTCGAAGCCCTGGTCGAGGCCCGGCGGTCCGAGATCGGTCAGGCGGAGTTGGCCCGTGAGCTGGCCGACAGCAGGATCGACCTCACGGAGTTCATTCCGGGAAGGGTGGCCGCCCCGCTGGCCCGGGGTCATCGCAACCTGGTCTCCCAGACCCAGGTGGCCCTGGAGGACGTCTTCGTGGGGATGGGGTTCGAGGTGGCCGAGGGTCCCGAGATCGAGACCGACTGGTACAACTTCGGGGCTCTCAACATCCCCCCGGCGCATCCGGCCCGGTCCATGTGGGACACCTTCTACCTCGAACTGGGCGCACCCGAATCGACGCTGCTGCGTACCCACACCTCGCCCGTCCAGATCCACCTGATGGAGCGGGCCGTGTCCGAGGGTCTGCTCCCCATCCACGCGGTGATGCCCGGTCGCTGCTACCGCCGTGACACACCCGACGCCCGGCACCTCCCGGTGTTCCACCAGATCGAGGGCCTGGTGGTGGACGAGGGGATCACCTTCGCCGACCTGGCGGGCACCATCGAGGTGTTCACGACCGCCTACTTCGGTCCCGACATCCATTCGCGACTTCGCCCGGCCTACTTCCCCTTCACCGAGCCGTCGGCCGAGTTCGAGGTCACCTGCACGATCTGCCTGGGCGCAGGGTGTCAGACCTGCTCCCAGACGGGCTGGATCGAGCTCGGCGGCTGCGGCATGGTCGATCCGGCAGTCTTCGCCGCCGTGGGCATCGAGGCGGAGCGGTGGTCCGGCTTCGCCTTCGGATTCGGCATCGACCGGTGCGCCCAGATGCGGCACCAGATCGCCGACATGCGCATCCTGACCGACAACGATCTCCGCTTCCTGCGTCAGTTCTGATGCTGACGCGGACACCCTGAGAGGACCGTCGTGCGCGTACCCGTGTCGTGGCTCACCGACTTCGCCCCCTTCGCCGGGGATCCGGCCGAACTGGCCGCGTCCCTCGACGACCTGGGCCTGGTCGTCGAGGGAACCGAGGAGGTCGGTGAGGGCCTGACCGAGGTCGTGGTGGTCCGCGTCGACGAGATCGACGCCATCGAGGGGGCCGACAAGATCCGCCGGGTGGTGGTCCACGACGGCACCGGACCCGTGGAGGTCGTCTGTGGCGCCTGGAACTTCGAGGTGGGTGATCTCGTGCCGCTGGCCCCGGTGGGGGCGGTGCTCCCCGGTGGATTCGCTATCGGCAGACGCAAGATGAAGGGAGTCGTCTCCAACGGCATGCTCTGTTCGGGCCGCGAGCTGCGCCTCTCCGAGGACCACGAAGGGATCCTCCGTCTGAATGACGTCGTCGGGGCCGCTCCGGGGGTGCTGCTGACCGACGCACTGGGCCTCGAGCCCGACGTGGTGTTCGACGTGGCCGTGGAGGCGAATCGACCCGATGCCTGGAGCATGGTCGGGGTGGCCCGCGACCTGGCGGCGCGGACGGGGCTGCCCTTCGCCGTGCCCGAGCCACCACCCACCCGTCGGGCGTCCCCGGGAGTGGTGGTGGACGAGCTGGCCACCGTCCAGGTCGACGACCTCGAGCTCTGCCCCCGATTCACCGCTCGGGTGATCACCGGCGTCGAGGTCGGTCCGTCGCCGGACTGGCTGGCCCGACGACTGGTGCTGGCTGGCATGCGGCCCATCAACAACGTGGTCGACGCATCCAACTACGTCATGCTCGAACTCGGGCAACCCACCCACCCCTACGACCTCGACCGCCTGGGTGGTCACGGTCTGATCATCCGACGGGCTCGGCCCGGGGAGACGGTGACCACCCTCGACGGCATCGAGCGCACGCTGGGTCGCCCGGGCCCCGGCCTGGGCGACACGGGCCAGGACTGCCTCGATCTGCGATGCCGAGGGGACTCCAGTGGGTATCGGCGGCGTGATGGGAGGCGCCTCGTCGGAGATCGATGAGGGCACCACCCGGGTCCTGCTCGAGGCGGCCTACTTCGTGCCCATGGCCATCGCCCGCACTTCCAAGCGGCTGGCCCTGCGGACCGAGGCGTCGGCCCGATTCGAACGGGGCTGCGACCCCCAGGGCGTCGACCGTGCCGCCGACCGGTTCTGTGAACTCCTCGCCCTGACGGCCGGGCCGGCGATGGGGGTGGCCGACGGCATCATCGACGTGGTTGGGGACGTTCCCCGTCCCGTCGAGCTCACCGTTCGGCCGACCAAGATCAACGCCCTGCTGGGCACGGCATTCACGGCCGGCGACGTGACCGGACTCCTCAGCCCGCTGGGGATGACCGTCGTCGCCGACCCGGCCGGCGACGACGACGCCCTCTTGGTCACCGTGCCCACCTTCCGGCCCGACATCCGCCCCGCTCCGATGGGGGAGGCGGACATCGCCGAGGAGGTGGCCCGGACCTTCGGCTACGCCCGCATCACCCGGCGCCAGCCGTCCTGGCCCCAGCCCGGGCGCCTCACCGATCGTCAGCTCGACCGGAGGCTCCTGAAGGAGGTCCTGTGCGACCTGGGGGCCAGCGAAGCCTGGACCACGACCTTTGTCTCCCGCTCCGACCAAGAGGCGTCCGGAGCCGATGGGCCCTACGTGGAGGTGGCCAACCCCTTGGTCGACCCGGAGCGGTACCTGCGGACGTCGATGGTCGCCGGACTCCTCGGGTCGGTGCTCCGCAATCTCGAGCGGCGGCAGCGTGGAGTACGGCTCTTCGAGATGGGCTCGGTCTTCCGGCACACGGGCGGCACCTCGGCCGAGACGACGGAGCGACTGAGCGTCGTCCTGGCCGCCGACGGTGACGACGCCTGGACGGCGGTCGCCGCCTGGCGGACGATCGCCGAGGCCCTCGGCCTGGCGTCCTGGTCGATGGCGGACGTGCGTGCCGCGGGACCCGAGGCCTCCGCGGCACATCCCTACCGGACCGGGGCGGTGCTGGCGGCCCCGGCGGCCGATGACGGCGACCACGGCCCGGAGGGACGGCTGGTCGGCCTGGTCGGCGAGCTCGACCCCACGGTCGTCGGCCGGTTCGGGTTGGTGGGCCCCGATGGGCGAGCGCGACGCGTCGGGTGGTTGGACCTGGACCTCGGCGCCCTGCTCGACCGCCAGCGGGTCGGCCGGAAGCCCGAGAGGTCCGGCCCCCTCAGCCGATACCCGTCCTCGGACATCGATCTGGCCTTCGTGGTTCCCGAGTCGGTGCCGGCGGGATCGGTGGAGGGCACCCTGCGCCGATCGGGCGGTGAGCTGCTGGAGTCGGTCGACCTGTTCGATGTGTACCGGGGCGAGTCGCTCCCCGTCGAGACCCGGAGTCTGGCCTTCCGCCTGCGATTCTGCGCCCTCGACCGGACCCTGACCGACGAGGAGATCGGCTCCCTCCGGGCCCGCTGCATCGAGACGGTGACGGCGGAGCACCAGGCCTCCCTGCGCTGATCCCGCTCAGCGGCCACAGTCCCGGCCACAGAGGAAACCTCCCCGGCAGAGACCCCCCGCCCACCACGACCCGGGGCGGCCAGTCTTCCCACCGGGGCCGCGCTCAGGTTTGCCCGCCTCCGGGTCGATAGAGACGGAGAGGGCGGGGGGCCGGGAGGGTCGGACCGCACCAGGATCGAGGAGAACGGCGTTCGTGGAGATGCACCTGAACCGAGGCTCAGTCGTCCGTTCGTCCCTGGCTCCGGCGAGCCGGTAGGCCCGTCCCATGCCTATGTGGACGAGGAAGGAGCTCCCCACGACGCCGCGTTCGGGCGTGCCCGGCTACGCCAAGGAACTCTTCGAGATCGTGGAGATGCGATCGCTGGCCCCCGATTACTTCGAGCGCTTCGAGGCGCGCCTCCGGGCGGTCGATGGCAGCGAGGACGGATCCTGGACCATCGGGCTGCTGCTCGACTGGGACAGTCCGATGAGTGAGGTGGGCAACGGGTCGGTTGCGGTACTGCCGACCATCATCCTGGTGACGCCGAACGGGATCGTCCTGTTCGACGAGGCCTCCGCCGAGATCGTGGCGTCGAGCACCTGGGACCGCATGTGTCGCATCGATCTGAAGCCGGTAGACGACGGCGAATACCAGATCCTGGCCATCTCGTACTTCACCGCCCCCGTCTCGGTGTCGGAGCGGTTCGCCGGTGGTCCGGGTACGCCGCTCGACAACTCGGAAGTTGGGGTCGGCTATCTCTACACTCACACCAACCCGTCGACCTTCCGGGAGATCGACCGGTTCTGGAGTCGGGCCCACATTCCCCAAGACCTGCATCAGATGCCCAGCCTGCTGGCCTGACCTAGCCCAGCTCGCCCATCACCTCGGAGACCAGGTCGACGAAGGCATCCACGTCCTCCTCGGTGGTGTCGTAGGAGGCCATCCACCGCACCACCCCGGTGTGCTCGTCCCAGACATAGAACGGGTACTCGGCCTGGAGCGCCTCGGTCACGGCCCGGGGCAGGTCGGCGAACACCCCGTTGGCCTCGACCGGATAGGCCAGGACCACCCCGTCCACCGCGCTCACACCCTCGGCCAGCCGCTGGGCCATGGCATTCGCATGGGTGGCGTTCCGCAGCCAGAGGTCGTCGCTGAGCAGGGCCACGAACTGGGCGGCGATGAACCGCATCTTGGATGCCAGCTGCATGGACTGTTTTCGGATGTAGCGCAGACCCGAGGTCTCGGAGGGCAGGAAAGAGACCACGGCCTCGGCCCCCATAGCTCCGTTCTTGGTCCCTCCAAAGGACAGCACGTCCACCCCGGCGGCCGATCCGAAGGCACCGAGCCCGGTGCCGAGCGAGGCACAGGCATTGGAGAGTCGGGCTCCGTCGAGATGGAGCCACATGCCCCGCCGGTGGGCCCACTCGGCCAGCACGGCCACCTCATCCAGTCGATAGCAGGTACCCACCTCGGTGGCCTGGGTGATCGAGACCACCTTGGGCTGCACGTGGTGCTCGTCACCGACGCCGCCGGCCGCCGACTCCACCAGCTCGGGGGTCAGTTTGCCGTCCGGGGTGGGGACGGCCAGGAGTTTGCTGCCCAGAAACCGCTCCGGCGCTCCGCACTCGTCCACGTTGATATGCGCGGAGTCGGCGCAGATCAGCGCCTCGAACGGACGCAGCAGGGACTGGAGACCCACCACATTGGCCCCGGTCCCGTTGAAGGCGAGAAACACCTCCGCCCCCGCGCCGAAGTGCTCGCGGAACAGCTCATCGGCCCGCTGGGTCAGGGCGTCGTCGCCATAGGCGGGGACGTGCTCCCCGTTGGCCGCCACCACGGCGGCCATGACGTCGGGGTGCACGCCGGCCCAGTTGTCGCTGGCGAAGGTCCGCCCGGGCGCGCCGCTCAAGCTGGTCCACCCGCACGGGCGTCGGCCCTACCCCAGGTCATCGGGGGCTCAGCCCCGCACCAGCGGCTTATAGCGGAGCCGATGGGGTTGATCGGCATCGACCCCCAGCCGCTTCTTGCGGTCCGCCTCGTAGTCGCTGAAGTTCCCCTCGAACCACCGCACCTCGGAGTCGCCCTCGAACGCCAGCACATGGGTGGCGATGCGGTCGAGGAACCATCGGTCGTGGCTGATCACCACCGCGCACCCCGGGAAGCCCAGCAGCGCCTCTTCGAGGGCCCGCAGGGTGTCCACGTCGAGGTCGTTGGTCGGCTCGTCGAGGAGCAACACGTTGCCCCCTTCCTTCAGGACCTTGGCCAGCTGGACCCGGTTGCGCTCACCCCCGGACAGTTGGCCGACCTTCTTCTGCTGGTCGCTGCCCGTGAAGCCGAAGCTGGCCACATAGGCCCGACCGTGCAGTTCGCGGGTGCCCACCACCAGGTGGTCATGACCTCCGGTGATCTCGTCGAACACCGATGCATCCCCCGCCAGCTCGTCTCGTGACTGGTCGACGTAGGCCAGCTGCACCGTGGCCCCGATCTCCAGGGATCCGGCGTCAGGCTTTTCCTCGCCCACCATCATCCGGAACAGGGTGGTCTTCCCGGCCCCATTGGGTCCGATGACGCCCACGATCCCGCCCGGGGGGAGTAGGAACGAGAGCCCGTCGATGAGGAGTCGGTCGCCGTACCCCTTGACCAGGCCCTCGGCGTCGACCACCCGGTCACCCAGGCGGGGACCCGGCGGGATGGTGATCTCCAGCTTGTCGGCCCGTCGCTCGGCCGCCTCGGCCTCGGCCACCAGGTCGTTGTAGGCGTTGATGCGGGCCTTGCCCTTGGACTGGCGGGCCCGTGGCGACATCCGGATCCACTCCAACTCCCGCTGGAGGGCCTGCTGTCGGGATTGGTCAGCCCTCTGCTCGCCGGCCAGTCGGGCCTGCTTCTGCTCCAGCCATGAGGAGTAGTTGCCCTCCCAGGGGATTCCCGCCCCCCGGTCGAGCTCCAGTATCCAGCCGGCCACGTTGTCGAGGAAGTATCGGTCGTGGGTCACGGCCACGACCGTGCCCGGATACTCCTGCAGGGTCCGCTCCAGCCATGCCACCGACTCGGCGTCGAGGTGGTTGGTGGGCTCGTCCAAGAGCAGGAGGTCGGGCTTCGACAGGAGCAACCGGCAGAGGGCTACCCGCCGCCGCTCACCGCCCGACAGCGTCGACACGTCGGCGTCGCCGGGAGGAAGCCGAAGGGCGTCCATGGCGATCTCGAAGGTCCGCTCAAGGTCCCAGGCACCGGCGGCATCGATCTTGTCCTGCAGGTCGGCCTGCTCGGCCAACAGCTTGTCGAAGTCAGCATCGGGCTCGCCCATGGCTGCACACACGGCGTTGAACCGGTCGACCAGCTGTTTGGCCTCGCCCACGCCGTCGGAAACGTTGCCCAGGACGTCCTTGCCCGGGTCGAGCTGGGGCTCCTGGGCCAGGTGCCCCACCGTGAAGCCGGCGGTCAGCCGGGCCTCGCCGGTGAATCCGTCGTCCTCCCCGGCCATGATCCGGAGCAGCGAGGACTTCCCTGAGCCGTTCCCGCCGATCACCCCGATCTTGGCGCCGGGGTAGAAGGACAGGTTGATGCCTTTCAGGACCTCCCGGTCCGGTGGGTAGAACCTCCGTAGGTCCCGCATGGTGTAGATGTACTGGGCTGCCATGGAACCAGTGTGGCCCAGCCAGCCGGGCTCCGCGCCCGCACCAGCCCTCCCGGGCAGAGGTGGGGCCACCCGGATCCGGTGGCAGCATGCCGGGAAGTAGCGTGGGAGCGATGACCGAAGGGGCGCCGGAGACGGGGGCGGTGAGCCCGCCCAGCCAGCCGGGGATTGCGGCTCCCCGACCCGAACCATCCGATACGCCGACGCGCGGCGGTTCGGACACGGCCGTCCCGACCTCCCGTCGTGCCAGCGTCTATAGCCAGCTCCAGCGCATGGTGGTGGCCATCCGCAATGGCGATGACACCCAGGTCGAGACCGTCATCCTCTCCCTCAGCCGACGCAACCGGTTCCTGGCTCCCTTGACCCTGGTAGTGGGGGCGTTCGCCATGCTGTTCCAGGGGGTGAAGCTGCTGTTCACCAACTGGCGCCTCACCCTCATCCAGGTACTGCCGGCCATGCTGATCTGGTTCGCCATGCTCGACCTCAAGCTTCACCTGCTCAAGGGCAAGTCGATGCGGATCCTCGAGGGCCCGATCCTCATCCCGATCGTCCTGGTCATCGCCGCACTCACGGCCGCGGCCTACTTCCTCAACGCCGTCTTCGCCTTCTCCGTGGCCGACCCCCTCCATCCTGAGATCCGTCCGGCCTACGCCCGGGCGCTCCGGCACCGCTCGACCGTCCTGGGATGGGGGTTCGTCATCGGCCTGGGTCTCGGATTCGCCACCATGGTCACGGCCCGGTGGGGCCGCATCTGGTTCGCCCTGATACTGAGCATCGTGGTGGGCGTCATGATGGTGACCTACGTCGCCGTCCCGGCGCGGATCATCGGCATCAAGTCCGACCGGTCCCGACGAGACAAGCTGACCGCCACCGCGATCGGTGGCGCAGTGGGGGCCGTGGTGTGCTCGCCGCCCTACCTGCTCGGCCGGGTGGGCATCATCCTCCTCGGGATTCGCCCCTTCTTCGTGCTCGGGGTCATCCTGCTGGTCATCGCTATCCCTCTCCAGACCGGAGCCGTCACGGCCACCAAGGCGGTCAAGTTCAGTGCCAAGTTGGCCACCGGCCAGCTGGGCGCCTTGGAGGGAGAGGAGGGGGACGGCACCGATGATCTCGATTCGGCCCCCGGGGAGGGTCCGAGGGATGCCTCCGGGTCCGCTGTTGGGGCTCTCTCGCCGGGCGAACGCTGATCACCCGGGCCGAGGGCGGTCGTGGGGGCAATTCGGTGCTGAAGGTTTCGGGCACAGTGAGTGGTCACGGTCGCACAGGGTGTAGCCGGGATGGGCCATGGATTCGTTCGGTGGCGGTCGGCCGTCGGCGACCGGGGTGGGTGGGGGGACGGACGTTCTGACTGTCGGCTGTCCCTTCAGCCCGATCGCTCCTCAGCCAGCGTGGGGCGTCCCCGCCCCACGCTGACACTTGGCGGTGAAATTGGTTGCGGCGCAAGAGAAACCTTCGCAACCGCAACTCGGCGGGGATCATCTCGGCGGCTCACACGCCCGATTGTGCAAGGTACTGGTCAAGGGCCCCGGCAAGGTCTGCGTTCCATCGTGGGCCAGTGCTCGACCTACCACCAGTGACGCCCGCGCCTCCAACCGGAGGCCGTTCCGATCACTCGGTGCTCGGTGCAAGTAGTTGCACGCCTCGTGCAGATTTCGTTGCCCCGGCCCGGAACCCTTCGTATCGTCCGAGCCTCATGGGGCAGCGGGATGGTCATCGGAATCGGTTGCAGCCCTGGGTCATTCGGCCCCTCGTCTTGGTCCTGCTGGCCTCGGCCCTGCCGGCCACCCCGGCATTCGCCGGCGCATCGGGGACCGACGGCCCCGGGGGAACCGTCTCGGTGGGCGCCACGGACGGTGGCTCCTCGGGTGGCACGCCCGGCTCGCTTGGCACGGGGGGTTCCAGCAGCTCGGGAGGTCCGGGCTCCGGCGGGGGAAGTCCGTGGACATGCACCTACACCTCGCTTCTCCTCAACGACATCGGTGGATTCCCGCCCGGTGGCGCGACCCCGGGCGGGTGGTACTCGGTAACCTGTGTCAACCGGGCCAGCGGGGCCAGCTCCACCCAGACGGAGTGGATCACGAGGCAGCCGACAGCCCTCCCGCCCGCCACGCCGGCCATCGACCCCCGGGTGGTGGCACTCCAGGCGGAGAACTCGCTGCGGCTGCCCGCGCCGAGCCTGCGATTCAACCCGGCGGCTTCATCGGTCGTCAACCTTCCCACCTGGCTGTGGATCGACCCGTCGATATGGCGCCAGATGTCGGTGACCGCCTCGGTCGGAACGGTCAGTGCCACCGCAGTGGCCACGCCGGAAGTGGTGATCTGGCAGACAGGCGATGGGGGACAGGTGGTGTGCGATGGACCCGGACAGCCGTTTCTCGTGGCCCTCCCCGCACAGGGGCAGGGCACCGCGTGCGCTCACACCTACCGCTTCACCTCTGCGGGCCAGGTGTCACCGGACGGCAATCCCAACGATGCCGCGTTTCCGGTCCGAGCCACGATTACCTGGGCTGTCTCGTGGGCGGCGGAGGGTGCACCGGGCCAGGGGGTGCTTCCGCCCCTGGTCACCACAGGAGCTGCGTCAGTGCGCGTGGTGCAGGTGCAGAGCATCAACTCTACGCCGGTGGGTGCGGCCTCTCCCTTGGCCGCTCGATCGTCGCATTCCCTGGGAGGACTTCCCTCGTGACCTCACTCCTGGAGCGTCCGCTGGGCGCAGCGACCGGGAATGGGGCGGAGCGGTATCGGCTGCCGATCGTCCCTGGGAGGCGGAAGCCACTGCTCGCGGTGGCCTCGGCGCTCCTGGTCCTGGCCAGTGTGGCTGTCTTCGCCAGCCTCTACTCGTCGGCCGATCACCGTGTGCCCGTGCTCACGGTGATCTCGACGATCCAGCAAGGCGCGCCGATCACTGCGGCCCAGCTCGGTACGGCGGAGGTGGCCAGCTCCCAGGGGCTCTCGCCGATTCCGGTATCCAGTGCCTCCAGCCTGTCGGGCAAGTGGGCCACTGTGACGATCCCGGCTGGGTCCCTGCTGACCCAGGGGGACGTGACATCCAATCGCCCGCTGCCCGGTGGCACCGCGGTGGTAGGCCTGGCTCTGAAGGACGGCCAACTCCCGTCGAACGGGGTGGTGCCGGGGGATCGAGTGATGATCGTCCAAACGCTGAACGCGGGGACGGTCCTTCCGGCGACCAGTGGGCTCGGGACCAGCGGAGTCGCCGGCAACCTCAACGGGGCATCGTCGGCCGGGGTCCTCGTGGCCCAGGCTCGGGTATTCGAGACTGCCACCCCGCCGACCTCCAGCTCCTCGGGGGCGGCCGAACTGGTCTCGGTCACGGTTCCGTCCACGCTGGCCTCGACCGTGGCGACCGCGGCAGCTGCCTCCGAGGTGAGTGTGGTGCTCCTCCCGGCTGGGCTGGCCGACTCCGGCACCGGACCCGGCTCCGGATCGGCATCGGGCTCGCCGTGACGGTGACCACGTTCGTCTCCATCAAAGGGGCCCCAGGCGTGACGACGCTGGCTTGTCTGGTCGGCGCCACGTGGCCGGAGGCTCGCACGGTGGCCGTGGTGGAGGCCGATCCGTTCGGCGGTGACCTCGCCGTGCGATTCCAGCTCAGTTCAGCGTGGGGTTGGTCGAGCTATGTGACGGCAGCCCGTCGGTCCCAGGGGGTCGTGCCCATCGATCCCCACCTCCAGGCGTTACCCGGCGGGTTGGACGCGATGGTCTTGCCGGCCGGCAACCAACGAGTGGTTGCCGGCCCGTCGGTGGAGGCACTCCTGCGGGCTTCGGTGTCGTCGGACTCGGAAACCCGGGACCTTCTGGTCGACGGGGGTCGGCTGCCCGTGCCCCTCACCGACCCCACCGAAGGCACGGCGATGGGCGTCTGGTTGGAACGATCGGACCGGGTGGTGGTTGTGACGCGACGCGACCCGGCGTCATTGTTCAAGGTGCGGGAGCAGGCGGCGACCCTGAGAGAACGATGTGGGGACCGCTTGGCCCTGGCCGTGGTCGGGCCCGGCATCCATGGCCGGCATGCCATTGGGGAGTTCACGGGCCTGCCGGTGGTCGTAGCGGTGCCCTACGACGTCAGGGCCGCGCAGATCGCCTGTGGCGAACGGGTGGGTGTCCGGGCGCTGTCGCGTTCGCAGCTGCTCGTCTCGGCCCGCCGGCTGGCCCTGACCCTGTCCGACACACAACCCGACGGTGAGCACGAGCCCGGAGGCAGGGATACGTTCGCAGAGGCGAACGGCATCGACATCGAGGGCCCGGGCACTGGGGGCCGGGTCGCCCGCATGCTCCGAGGCGCCCTGCACCGATCGGTGCGGGACCGAGCAGCGACAGGTGGGGGTGGAGAACCTCGGTCGACCGGAGTGCCAACGGAGGGAGAGCTAGGGCCACCGCCGTCCGAGACCAGCGCCGCCGACCAGGGGCCTCGTCCGCTTCTGCGTCCAGCGGGAGAGCCAGACGAGGTGCCGATCCAGGCGGTGACGTGGTGAACCAGTCTCTCGATGCCCAGCTCCGCGAGCTGGTGGCCGAAGACCTGGCGGGCAGTATGGGCAGCGGACTGACCGGTGACCATCGACGGGAGTTCGCTCGCCAGAGGATCTTCGTCCACCTTGACCGCATGGCCCACGATCAGGCGACTGGGTCAACCCGGTCGGGCAACGCATCCGCCCCCGCCCCGATGACTGGCCCCCAGTGGGAGGGCACGTCCTCGGCCGGCAGCCATGGGGCCGTCGACTTCACCACCGAAGCCCGGCCCCGGGAACGGCCCCAGGTCGGCTCTGCTCCGGTCGTGCCGGCTGACGCCGATGAGGAGCAGCTCCTGGCCCAGACGGTGCTTGACGCGCTGTTCGGCTTGGGGAGACTGCAGGCGCTGATCGACAACGTTGACATCGAGAACATCGATATCAACGGCTGTGACCGGGTGTGGGCCACCTTTGCCGACGGTTCGAAGCAGCTCATGCCGGCCATCGCCGAATCCGACGACGAGCTGATCGAGATGGTCCGTGGCGCGGCCAGTCGCCTGGGCCTCACCGAACGCCGCTTTGACCTGGCGCGACCCGAAGTCGACCTGCGCCTGCCCGATGGGAGTCGGCTTTCGGCCGTCATGGCAGTTACGGCGCGACCGGCGGTGTCCATTCGCCGTCACCGCTTCACCTCACTCACGCTGGCCGACCTGGTCGAACTGGGGACCATGGGGCACGAGGTGGCCGGGTTGTTGTCGGCCGCCGTCCGAGCAAGGAAGAACATTGTTGTCTCCGGAGCCATGAACTCAGGCAAGACCACCCTCCTGCGCGCCCTGGCCGCCGAAATCCCCGCACGGGAGCGTGTCGTCACGATCGAACAGGCCCTTGAACTGGGTCTGGATGCGGACCAGGTTGCTCACCCCGACCTCGTGGCGCTCGAGGCCCGACCCGCCAACGTGGAGGGTGAGGGCATGATCGCCGTTTCCGATCTGGTCCGACGCGCCTTACGGATGAATGCCGATCGGGTGATCGTGGGTGAGGTGCTGGGCGATGAGATCCTGCCGATGCTCAACGCAATGAGCCAGGGCCGCTCTGGATCGATGTGCACCATCCATGCCGACTCGTCGGCTGGGGTGTTTCGGAGAATTGCCTCCTACGCGGTCCAGGCGGCCGAGCGCCTTCCCTTGGAGGCCAGCAACCTACTGATCGCTGGAGCTGTGCACTTCGTGGTCCACCTCGACACGGAGACCTATGACGGATCCCCTGACCAGGCGGACCATGGCGCTGGTCAGCCTGATGCAGTCCGGTTCCGAGGCGGCCGAACCGAATCCGACGGCCACTCCGGTCCGGTTCGGCTCGACTGCTCGGCCAGTGGATACTTCCCAGCCGTTTCGGCCCGGCGCAGGTTCGTGGCGTCGGTCCGAGAGGTGGTTGACGCCGAGGGGATGCAGGTCGTCTCCAATGAGGTGTACCGGCCCGGACCCGACCGCCGGGCCCAGCCGGCGTCACCCCTCCGTCAGGAGACGGTGGAAGAGCTTCGTAGGTTCGATTATCGGCCGCGGCGACCGGACGCGCTCGGGATGCAGCCGTGAGCCCCTTGGTGGACGGGTGTGGTCTTCTTCTGGCCACCGGCCTGGCCGGGCTCGTCTGGGCCTGGTGGGGCCGGAACTCCCCGGTTGACGACGGTGGTCGGAATCGTCACTCGATCGGTGTAGCTGTTCGCTGGAGTGCGGAGTGGGTGTGGTGGGCTGGGGCGGCTCTCGGAGGCGTGGCGGCCCTTCTCGTCACCGGATGGCCCGTGGCGCTGCCCCTGGTCGGCGCAGCCATCATCGGACTGCCCAAGCTGCTCGGGCGGACGTCGAGTTCGACGGCGATCGCCCGGGGGGAGGCCGTGGCGACTTGGACGGAGATGCTCCAGGGCACATTGATGGCGTCGGCAGGGCTGGGGCAGGCCATCGTGGCCACTGCGCCCCTGGCTCCGGTGGCCATCCGGCCGGCCACAACGCGGCTGGCGGCGCGGATGAGCGCGGGCATGCAGCCGCGTGAGGCCCTCCTCCACTTCGCCGACGAAGTGGCTGATCCCAGCGCCGACCGCGTGGTCTGTGCCCTCCTCATGGCGGTCTCCGCTCGAGCCCAGCGGTTGGGCGATCTGTTGACCGCTCTGGCCGACTCCACGCGAGAGGACGTGGCTTTGCGTCTCCGCATCGAGACCAGCCGGGCATCCGTTCGCAGTGGCGTACGCATCGTGCTGGTGTTCTCGGTGGCCTTCGCCGTCATCCTCGCGCTCTTTGCCCACGCCTACCTCTTGCCGTTCGGTACGCCTCGGGGGCAGGCCGTCCTGGCCCTGGTGGGCATCCTCTACGCCGGCGGCCTGACGCTGATGGTCTCACTGGCCCGCCCACCTGCGCCGGTACGGCTCCTGGGTGATCAGGTGGTGGGGGAGTGAACGTGGGCATCGTTGCCGGGGCACTGGCGGGCCTCGGTGTTCTCGGTGTCGCTCGCGGACTGAGGAATGCGCCCCCCAGCCTCGATGCCCTTGCCGCCACCATCGACCGACCACCGGCGACACGCCCCGCCGATTCTCGGGACCTGAGCCTGCCGGGCCGACTGGGGACGGGGGTGGTGGCCCGTGCCGAGCAGAGTCGCCTGCCTGCTCATCCCCGGTGGGCCGACGTCCAGTCCTGCCTGTCGGTGACCGGGCAGTCGACGGAACAGCTGGCCACCAAGGTGCTCATGGCCGGTGCCCTGGGAGTCGTGGGAATGCCCGCGGCCTGGCTCCTGTTTCGGGTGGTGGGATCGACCGTCCCGTTCGGACTGGCCGTCGTGGCCGGCCTGGCGGCCGGGATCCTGTGTGCCATCGGCCCGGTGGTGTCGCTGGTGGGCAGGGCCAGGGAGCGCCGTCGCCACTTTCGCAGTGTGCTCGGTACGTTCGTGGACCTCGTCGTGCTGAGCTTGGCCGGCGGGGTGGGAATCGAAGGCTCTCTACTCGCCGCGTCCCAGGTCAGCTCGGACTGGGCGGCGCGCCGTATGAGCCGGGTCCTCCTTCGAGCACGCGACAGTGGAGAGTCACCGTGGAACGCCCTCGGCCGTCTGGGCCACGAACTCGGTGTCGCGGAGCTGATCGAGCTCTCGGCTTCGTTACAGCTCGCCGGCACCGAGGGGACCCGGATCCGTGACTCACTGAGCGCCCGGGCGGCGTCGTTGCGTCGGCACGAACAGGCGGAGATCGAGTCGGCGGCAAACGCGACCACCGAGCGGCTGTTCGTGCCGGGTGCGCTCTTGATGGTCGGCTTCTTGCTGTTTGTGGGCTACCCCGCCTTCAGCCGCATCCTGGGAGGTTGGTGACCGTGCCGGCTCCATCGCTCCCGCATCCCGGAGCCGGCTGGGATTCGAGTTCCACCGGCTCACCTCCGAGCCCTCCGATCGCACCACCTACCGAAAGGACCCATCATGCTTCCCCAACACCTTGTGCACCTCTGGAACTATCTCCGCATCCACACCCGGTCCGGCGACTGGAACGACGCGGGCACGGTGGTGGAGAAGGTCATCTTGACCGCCATCTTCGCCGCGCTGGCCATCGCCGTGGGCGCGATCATCGTGACAAAGGTCACCGCCAAGGCAAACTCCATCAACCTGAACTAGACATCGGATCGGTCTCGGTCGAGGCGGTCCTGGTCGTCCCGGTGATGATGGTGATCATCCTGATCGTCGTCCAACTCGCGCTGTGGGCCCACGCCGCGCAGGTGGTCCAATTGGCCGCCTCCGAGGGTGATCGAGCGGCGCGTTCGGCGGGCAGCAGTGCCGGTGCCGGCCGCCTCGGGGCCGAGGCGGTGCTCGCTTCGGCGGGCTCGGTCGTCACGTCCTCCTCGACGTCAGTGGCGATACTCCCCGGCGAGCAGGTCGAGGTCACTGTGGAGGGCAGGGCCGAATCGGTGCTGCCCTGGCTGCGACTGCCGGTGTCGGCGACCCAGGTCGGACCCCTCCAGCAGTTCCGGAACTCGGGATGATCGGTCACCCTGGCGGTGAGGATCGGGGAAGCCTCACCGTGGAGCTGGTGGTACTGACGCCGGTGCTACTGCTGGTGATCCTGGTCGTGGCGGTCTTCGGTCGGGTCGCCCAGGCCCGTCAGCAGGTGGTCGAGGCGGCCCGGGCGGCAGCAGAGGCGGCCGCTGTCGAGCCCGACCCCGCCAGCGCGACGGCCGCATCCGACCTGGATGCGACGGTCGGCTTCGCTGGCCACCCCCACTCCTGTTCCGCCCGTCAGGTGGTCACCGATACCAGCCACTTCTTTCCCGGCGGATTCGTGACCGTCACGGTGGTATGCAGTGTCCCGCTGGCTGATGTGTCCGTGCCCGGACTGCCTGGCTCGACGTCGGTCAGGGCCTCATCGACATCGCCCATCGACCCGTATCGATCGGTCCGGTAGGCCCATGCTGACGACCCGGCTCGATGAGGCCGGCTCCATCACGGCCTTCACGGTCCTTCTCCTCGTTGCCTTCATGGCGCTGCTGGGACTCGTCGTCGATGGAGGCTCGGCCATGTCGGCTCACCAGGCAGCAGCCGATGAAGCCGAACAAGCAGCGCGCTCCGGTGCCGGTGCCCTGTCGGTGGAAGCCCTACGGACCGGTTCCTTTCAGCTCGACCCCGTGAGGGCGGTCGCCGCCGCGGAGTCGTTCACCCGAGCCGCAGGCCATCCCGGGACCGCCTCCGTGGCCGGCGGCGTGGTGACCGTCAGGGTCCAGTATCGGATCCCCACCGAGGTACTGGGCATCATCGGCATCAACTCACTACCGGTGACCGCTGAGGCGTCCGCCGTCGACGTCCACGGTGTGGCGGCGGCCACACCGTGACCAGGGCCGTCATCCCACGGGCAGGTGATCGTTGGCGTTCGCTGCGGGTGACCGCCTCGCTGCTGGCTCTCGTCGCTCTGGTGCTCGGCGTCCCGCTGGCACTGATTGCCATCGGTGGAGCACCGTTCGTCGGTCGGGGCTCGATCCCCCTCGGGCATCTGCTGGCTGGATCCCACGCCGGGGACCCCAAAGAGGCCACGCAGTGGATCGCCAATGCTGCCCTCGTCCTGGCCTGGTCCGTCTGGGCATGGTTGGCCCTCTGCGTGGTGGTTGAATTCCGCTCCTGGATCACCGGCGGATCCCCAGCACGAATCCCGGGCAGTCGGACCGTGCAGTCCATGGTGGCCATCCTGGTGGGGACGACACTGGCGGTCACCGCCGGTGGGCGGGGGCTGCAGGTGCCCCACCATCGGGGTTCGACCGCCGCGGTCCCGGGCATGCCCTCCTCGCCAGCGGGCCACGCTGTTGTCCCGCGGGCCCAGGGCAAGGAGATGGTGACCATCGCCGAACTGGCGGCGGCCACGGGCGGTGCTCCCGGTAGTTGTCCACGTCGGGCTCCGGAACAGTCGGGAACAGCGGATCCGGTCGCCGTGCTGGGCGAACGGCCCGCGGACCCGGCCCCAGAGCGGACGCCGACGTACCGGCCTGCTCTTCGCGGCAGGCGACCACCGGGAGCGTCGGCACGGTCGGGTTCCACGCCTGTCCCGAGGACCCACCTCGTCCACGCGAGGGAGACCCTCTGGTCCATCGCCGAAGCCGAACTCGGCACCGCCCTCCGATGGCAGGAGTTGGCTCAGCTCAACTACGACGTCACCCAAGAGGATGGCCGGGCGCTCGACGAGGGCCACTGGGTCACACCGGGGTGGAGGCTCCTCCTGCCCCCTGTGCCTTCGGGCACTCAACCGGTCACTCCTCCCGCACCGCCGAGGCCGTCCCATCGGGGACCGACTCCCGGGCAGGCGGAGCCCCAGGGCGGCCCCACCGTGGCCCAGTGGCCGGACGTCCCACCGGGAGGGTCTCTCGACCCCGGCACTCCGGAAGCCCCGCTGGACTCGCCCGTCAGCGCACCCGGGTCACCGCGCCTGATGGTGACCGAACCGGGTCACGGGTCCTTCCCCGTTCTGAAGGACCCCATCCCGCTCCCGGCTGCTCCCGTGGTCCCGCTCGGCGCCGGGGTGGTGGGCTCCGGCATCGTCCGCCTCATCGATCGGATGCGCCAGGTCCAACAGCGCCATCGTCCCGAGGGTGGCTACATCAGGCTGCCCCACGGCCCTCGTAGCTCGATCGAGTGGCGACTGCGGGTGGGTGACGGATTGGCCTTGACCCAGCAGGTGGATCGGGCGGTCCGCTTGGCCGTCGCATCGCGCCCGTCATCCCAGAGGGCCATCCAGATCCTTGGGCTTCGGGTTCACGCCGAGGTCATCGAGCTGGTTCCGGCCTCGGCGGACGATACGGTCGTGTTGGACAGGCACACCGTGGTCCAGAGCAATTCGCCACCCGGCCATGATCCTGGGCCTTCATCCGCTGTCGATCCACCTGTCGTCGCCCCGATGTTGGTTGCAGTCGGCCGAGGACTCTCGGGCACGGTCTTGGTGAACTTGGAAGCGTTGGGATCCCTGGTCGTCCACGGCAACTCCGCTGAAGCAGACGCGGTGGTTCTGGCGCTGACCCTTAGTTGGCGACCTCGTTCTGGACGGGCCAGTTCTCGATGGCGGTCATCGGGTTCGGCTCGGAGTTGGAGCGCTTTCGGGGCATCGAGTTGTTCTCGGACGTCCCTGAACTGGTCCATCACCTCAGCCGCCGGAGACTCCGGGGCGCTGAACAGTTGCAGGCTGGTGGCTTCTCGTCGTTCGCCGAGGCTCGGGTGGTCGACGGCTCGGAGCGCTGGGCTCCCCTGGTGGTGATCTGTGGTCCGGCCGTGTCCGAGTTCGAAGTCGAGGAGATCCTCGACGCCGCCGACGATCCGGTGCACGGCACCGCCGTGGTGGCTGTCGGAGAGCGCGTCGAGGCTCAGTTCTCGATCCGGCTCACCAGCCGGGGGGGTGCCACTGAATCCCTCGATCGGCTGGGCACGGTGACCTTCCCTCAGCGGGTCGAGCCTGATGAACTCCGCGAGGTGACTGCCCTCCTGGAGACCGCGACATCCCACGAGTCGGCGCTTCGCTCTGAGGGGCCATACGTCAGCCTTCCCATTCGACTTCCCCATCCCGCCGACGACGGGACGGTCACCGAGCGCCCGGCCCCTTCGCCCCGGCATCCCGCCAAGGTGGAGGTGGAAGTCGCCGTACTGGGTCCAGTGGAGATCCGCGGGGCTGCCCGTCCGTTCTCCCGGGCGTGGGCCGAGGAACTCGTGGTCTACCTGGCCATGCACCCAAACGGGGCAACCAACGAGGCCTGGGCCACGGCATTGTGGCCGGACCGGCTCATGGCCCCGTCCAGCCTTCATTCGACGGCGTCAGTAGCCCGTCGCTCGCTGGGACAGAGTGCCGGAGGGGCGGACCACCTCCCGAGATCACACGGCCGGTTGGCTCTAGCGGACACCGTCGGCTCCGACTGGGATCAGTTCGTCGAACTGATGGAGTCGGATCAGTTGGATCGGTGGCACGCGGCGCTGACGCTGGTCCGGGGTCGCCTGTTCGACGGCCTTCGATCCTCGGACTGGCCGATTCTCGAGGGGATCGCTCCGGCCATCGAATCCGCGGTGGTCGACCTCAGTGGGCGCTTGGCCGGCGCCTACCTGCAACAGGGCGAGGCCTCAGCGGCCGAGTGGGCCGCCCGCAGAGGGCTGGTCGTCAGCCCGTACGACGAGCGTCTCTACCGGATGCTGATGAGGGCTTCGGACCTGGGCGGCAACCCGGCCGGAGTGGATGCCGTAATGTCCGAGCTGCTCACCCTGGTGGCCGACGGGATCGAACCGATGGACGCCGTCCACCCCGCCACCATGGACCTGTACCGGCAGCTGAGTCGCCGGAGGAGGTTCAGCGGTCCGACGCCATGAGCAGGCACCGTCGGAGACGATGGAGCTACAGCACCAACTCCGCCAGCAGCTGCAGCGTGTCCGGTCCGCCCGACACGAGCAGGGTTGTGGCGATGGACTCCTTCCACCCCTCGAGATCGTCCCGAATCTTCTCTTTGGGCCCGATGAGCGCGGTGTCTTCGATGAGCGAGGTGGGAACGGCGGCGATGGCCTCGTCCCGATGCCCGGCCAGGTACAGCTCCTGGATCTTGGTGGCCTCGGCTTCGTACCCCATGCGCGCGTACACGTCGAAATGGAAGTTCATCGACTTGGCCCCCATGCCACCGATGTACAGGGCCACCGACGGTCGCATCAGGTCGGCGGCGCGTTCGATGTCGTCGTCCACGATGGTGGGGGCGAAGGCGATGACCTCGAAGTCCTCGGCGGTGTGGCGGGCCCCGGGCCGGGCGAACCCTTCGGCCAGTGCTGGTTCGAAGGCCTTGACGGCATTGGGGGAGAAGAAGATCGGAAACCAGCCGTCGGCGATCTCGGCCGCCAGCGCCACGTTCTTCGGGCCCTCGGCCCCGAGAATGATCGGGATCTCCGGCCGGAGGGGATGGACGATGGGCTTCAGCGGCTTCCCCAGACCGGTTCCACCGGGGTAGGGGAGCGGGTAGTGCGGTCCGTCGCTGGTGACGACACCAGCGCGGGCCACAACCTGGCGGACGATATCCACGTACTCGCGGGTCCGGGCCAGCGGCTTCTCGAAGGACTGGCCGTACCAACCTTCAACCACCTGGGGACCGGAAACGCCGAGTCCCAGGACGAAGCGTCCACCAGACAGGTGGTCGAGGGTGATGGCGGCCATCCCCATCGCCGTCGGGGTGCGGGCCGACAGCTGACACAGGGCCGTCCCGAGGCGGAGCTCGGTGGTCTGTGATCCCAGCCAGGCCAGGGGTGTGAGGGCATCGGAGCCATAGGCCTCGGCCGTCCAGACCGAGTCAAATCCGAGCCGCTCGGCCTCGGCCACCTGCTGGGGGGCGTTGGTGGGTGGCCCGGATCCCCAGTAGCCGAGCTGTAGTCCGAGCTTCATGTCCTTCATGGATCCTCCCTGGGCGCGATGCCCAGACCCTAGTGGCGACTGGCATCACGGAGCGCACGCCGTTCGGCCGGCGCCAGGCGTCAGGCGTCGGAATCTCCCCATCCGGGCCGGGGTGACACCGACCCTCCGGATCGGGTGCAGAATCATGGCCACCCCGAGGCTTCGGGGGGACCGCCATACCCACACCAGCTCGATCAGCAAGACCCGGAACCCCCGGGAAGGAGACACTCCGCGGTGACCACGATCAGTGTGTTCGATGGATCCCGGCCCACCCGGCAGGGCGACCTCACCCTGGAGACGGCCGGCATCGTCCCCATCCCCGAGGACGGCCGTTATGGGGCCAACTGGCGGAACTTCACCGTCTGGTTCGCTCCCAACATGGAGCTCTCCGGGGTGTTCACCGGCACGTTGGCCGCCACCCTCGGTCTGGGTCTCGGTGCGGGAATCACCGCCATCGTCCTCGGGGTCCTACTCGGAGCGGCCCCGGTGGCCGCCCTCTCCCTCTGGGGCCCGAAGACGGGCATGGCCCAGTTGCCCCTGGCCCGGTTGCCCTTCGGCAAGTCCATCTCGGTACCGGCACTGGTCCAGTGGCTGTCCGCGGTGGCCTGGGACGCCCTGGTCGGTCTGTTCGGGGGCCAGGCCGCCCAGATCTTCTTCCACGTGCCCTTTGCCGTGGGCGTGCTCGTCGTGCTCGCCCTCGAGGGTCTGGTCGGGTTCCTGGGCTACGAGTTCATCCACCGCCTCGAGAAGTGGGGAGCGGCCATCCTTACCGTCCTGTTCGTCGTCCTGACCGTCAAGATCCTCCAGCGCGGGGACCTTTCCCGCTCCAGAACACCGTCCATGGGGGAGTGGCGGTGGGTACGTTCTTCCTGGTGATGACCATCGCCTTCACCGGCGGATTCAGCTGGGCCACCTACGCGGCCGACTACAGCCGCTATATGCCACCGACACGCCCGCGCGCCCGCTGCTCCTCTTGACGTTCGCTGGCCTCGCCGCCTCGTTCTTCTGGGTGTACACCATCGGCCTGCTGGGGGCCAAGACCTGTCCGCCCAGACGGCGGCCGGTGTGCAGCAGCTGATGGGGGGGGGGCCCTGGGCGGCCTGGCCCTCGTCGCCATCATGTTCGGAGCCGTCACCTCCAATGCCCTGAACGACTACTCGGGCTCCCTGGCCATGCAAGCGGGGGGCGTCCGGATCAAGAGGCACGTCTCGGCGATCATCGGCACCGTGGCCGCCTACTTCTGATCCTGTGGCTCGATACCGGCGACGTCTCGGCCAAGTTCCAAAACGTGCTGCTCTTCACCGCCTACTGGATCGCGCCCTTCCTGGCCGTGGTGGCCATCGACTGGCGGGATCGCCGGAACGGGGTCAACCGCGAGACCCTGGTGCACATGTTGGAGTGGCGCAACCTCCGCTCCGGCTGGCCTGCCCTCCTGTCCCTGGTGGTGGGCTTCGGCCTGATGGTGCCGTTCATGGACACCGGATTGATCGAAGGTCCGGTGGCCAGGCACCTCGATGGAGCCGACCTCTCCTTCGTCGTGGGTTTCGTGGTGGCCGGGGCCCTCGTACTACCCGCTGCGGAGGCTGGCCGCCCACCCCGAGCAGGAATCGAAGGCACCGGACCCGACTGTGGGGGTGGGCATGGGAGCATCTCGCTAGGACGACACTCGACCGACTCCTCCCCGGGCTGGGTCAGAACGTTCCGGTAAGGGTCGAGGTCACGCCCTTCGAGGTACTGGTCACGCTCCATGTGTCACCGGACTGCGGGTGGGCTGCACCGGTACCGCCGTACTGCGCGTACACGGTGCCGCTCGGATATTTGCCCGGGATGCTTTGGGCGGGGGCCAGGCGGAAGGTGTAGGTCAGAAATCCTTCGGTGACACCTGAACTCTGAGCCAGATATCCGCCGGGGTAGCTGTTGCCCTGGCTGTTGAACGAGATGCCAGGGGTTTGGGCAACCCGAATGACGATGGTCATGGCGGTGATTGCCGCCGAGTTGGTCACGGCAAGGCGCTCTTGGCCGCCATAGTTGTTGTAGTTGGAACTCGTAGGACTGGCGGTCACTCCATTCGACGGACTCACCAGAGGACAAAGTCCGGCGACATTCAGCGTCGACCCGCTGATGCAGATATCGGTCGTAGTGCCGGTGATATTGTCGCTTCCGCCTCCGGACACGATGCAGCTCCCTCCTCCGGTGTCGGTGATCGTGTCGTTCCCGGAACTCCCGAGAAGCAGCACATTCGGGGTCCCGTTGGAGAGTGCCCCTGATCCCTGCACGAGCGAGACGAGGCTGAGCGAGGCGCACCCCACCGGAGCCAATTGGGAGAGCAGGCGGGGCTGGACGGAAGCTCCCGCGTTGCTGGCCGGCACAGTGGTGCTGGCGGTGAAACCGGTCACCAGCGTGGTGGCCAAGGCCACGACAGCCAGGCTGATGGCGCCACGGACCAGGGTGGATCTTCGGGGACGTCGAAGACGGGGCCCACTGTGGGTGTGGACCCGCTGATCTCCTCCGTGATCAGCACTGCCGGAATCCTCGCCACCCTGGTCTCGATCCTCGGCAGGTCGGTAGACGTAGCGCTGCAGGTCGTCGTCGACCGTGTACGTCCGTTGTCCGGCGACCTGTTCGTAGAGGATCGGCCGCTCCAAGAACTGGGCGAGCGAGGCGAGATGGTCGAATCGCAGGATATCGATTGGAATTTGGCCCTGCCGGCCCGTATACGAGACGACGGGGACGAGCAACACGTGGAGCCGAGCGGCGGTCAACTCCTCGTCAGTCCTCCGCGTGTGCCTCCGACGGGCGTATTCGTTGAAGCCGATGAGGGCCAGTGTCAAGCCCACCAAGATCATTCCGAACCACCGGAGGAAGGGAACGCTGACCTGGTACTTGGCGATCGACACGACGTTCCCGACCTGCTGCGGAATGGTCCCGGCTGCCGCGGGATTGAGGGATGACAGCGTCTCGGATCCCGTGGAGGGCATTGAGTACGTGGCACCCGGTGGCGCGACCGGAGTCGAGACAGCCAACGTGATCACATTCTGGGTGACGGCAAAGGGAAGCACCGGTTCGAACGTCTGGTTGATCGCCTTTCCGTCAACCACGCCGGTCACATGGACGACGGGTTGGATGTCGGCGGTATAAGTCGAACCCGCCACGTTGGCTTGGGCAGTGACGCTGCCGATCAAGGAGTAGAGGCCGCTCAACGCCAGGGCACTCACGACTGTCGTCTGGTCACCCGTGAAGTGGCTGATCGGGCGGATGGTCGAGACCTCCTGCCAGGTATCGGACCGCGAGAGCAGAAACGCCCTGAACTCCACCGTTCCATGGATGTGATGAGGAAGTGCGGAGGCGAACCGGTAATGAAACTTCATGGTTACCGTGTTGACCAGGCTGGGGTAGATCGGTTGACCGGTGTCCACAAATCCTGATGGATAGACCGGCGTCGGCGACGTGACCGGGCCCTGATAGGTGAAGTGTCCGGACTGTGAGTAAGCCGACGGGAGGGGAATTACCCTATGGAGCGGTCTGCTGAATCCGACTCCGAGACAGAGCACGGCGAGGGTCAAGGTCAGGCCAATGGCAATGAGGATTGCCATGGGGGACTCGTCGTACTTCGGCATGCGACGCGTGGCCAGTTGTTGTGCCGTCATCTCAACGCCGGACCGCCGATCGCGGGACTTCCGTGAGCTCTGCTCCGAGGCCGATGGCGCCCTGGCCCGGCGTTCCCCGCTAGAGGCTTCCCCGGTCATGCCGTGTCCTCCGTTTCACTGACGACCGACCCGGTGCCCTGGGCGCTCCACGCCGGCGCTTCTGCCACGACGTGGCGCCGTCGCCTTCTGCGCTGGTCCCGTTGCCCACCGGAGAGGACCACCAGCAACGCCGCTAGCCCGGCGAGCAGCCCGGCATGGAGAGGCTGTCCCAACCATTCGATCACCGCGCCAGCCAGTGGCACGTGGACCCACAGCTTGCCGATCAACGCCGTTCTGGTGGCATAGCCCGGGTCCACGAAATCGTTGTTGTCCCCCCGGAAGAAGTAGTCGCCGTGTTGGATGGCGACGATGCGATGCAGCACCGGCTTGTGCAGAAGGGCACTCTGATAGAGGACCACGTCTCCGACGTGATAGGAGGTCTGGGTACGAACAAGGGCGAGGTCGTTCGTCTTCAGCAAGGGTTGCATGCTGATCCCAGAGGTCACCGAGTAGGTGGATGACCCTCCCATCTGCACGGGCGCGAAGAAGAGCCAGAGGCCGAGGAGTGCTTCGAAGGCCAGGAGCCAGGCGACGAACCTGACAGGGCGTTGTCGCACTGGTGTTAGGGCCGTCTGCTCCGGGCGGTCCGAGCGGCTGCCCCGCCCGGCGAGGTCGGCCGCTTCGGATCGGATGCAGAACCGGTTGCGGGCATCTACTGGGCCGCAACGACCGTCACTCCGGTGAGCAGTGCGGCCGTCAGCTGAGGGCTGGTGGTGGCACAGGTAACCGTGGCTCCCGTGGTGTCGGAGGAGCAGGTGTAGTTGGTCGGGCCACCCGTGCTCAGCGCAGCGGAGATGACCACCTTGCCGCTTCCCGAGCTGGGCACCGTCGGACTGATCGTGAAGGTCAGCGAGTCGATGTTCCCCGGAGTGCTGGCATTGAGTGCGTAGTGAAGGTTGGTCACGGTGTACCCCGACACGGCACCCGAACCCGCTCCGGCCGTGGATGCCGGGACGGTATTGGAGGCCGTGAAGGCGTAGGCGCCCCCTCCGATGGCCAGGGCGACGATCACCCCAACCAAGATCTTGCTGCTTCGGCTATGGAGCATGCGAACCACCTGTCTCTGTTTCGTTGTTCTCTGCTCCCTTCGTCGGCACAGGACAGGACGCCCATTAGGGCCGAATGTCACGTTGATGGCCCGTACTCGGAGTGAAGGCGCCCAACCACGCTCGGGACTGCGACTGCCCTAGGGTCGGCCCTAGCGAAAAATAGGGCCGACCCTAGGGCAGCAAGGCACCGGTTGTCGGTAACCGTCGGACCGATCTCGGCGGGCGCTCAGGCAATGAGGATGACCGGCGAAGCTCCACGGGACTCAGTCGGTCGGTCCCTCAACTCATGGGTGCGATGTAGTGCTCGGCGAACTGCTCGCACACGGCCAGCCGGGCGGCGTGGATGGACTCGGGGGTATCTCCCGCCTTGGCCTGCACCGCCATCCAGGGAGCACACAGCAGATCAGTCACCCCGGCATCCTCGAGCCGACGGAAGAGGTCGAGATCAGGGAAGGCCTTCACGGCCACATAGATGGAGAACGGTTCGTGCTCGCGCCCGGCCCGCTTGACGGCATCCTTGATCGCGCCCACCTCGGCAAAGGCCTGTTCGGGTGAGGCCGCCCCCGTGTTGACCCATCCGTCGCACAGCGTGGAGGCCCGCAGGATGGCGGCCTCTGAGTTCCCGCCGCCGATGAAGGGGATGGGCTCCGTCGGCGACGGGTTCATCTGGCAGGCGGGTACGTCATAGTACTCACCGTGATACTCGACCCACCCGCCCCCCCACAGCGCCTTCAGGGCGGGGATCATCTCGTTCAGTCGCTTGCCTCGGGTGTGGAAGTCCTGGCCGGTCTGGACGTACTCCTCCTCGCACCAGCCCACCCCCACTCCGAGCCGGACCCGGTTTCCAGACAGCACGGCGGCGGTCCCGACGGTCTTGGCCACCGTGATCAGGTCCCGCACGGGAGCGATGTAGATGCCGGTGGTGAAGGTCAGCGTGCTCGTGACCCCCGACAGCGCCGAGATGAGGCACATGGGGTCGGGCCAGGCCGTCTCCTTCTCCCAGAACGGGGCGCCGTCAGGAGCCTTCGAATACGTGTACTTGGATTTGAGGTCTTTCGGATTGAAGAGGTGGTCGGAGAGGTAGATCCCCGAGTACCCGAGGGTGTCCGCGGCCGTAGAGAGGCTGAGCACCTCGTCGATGGGCAGGAAGGTCACTGCTTGGTGGAAGCGCATGCGCAGAGCGTCCGTTTCTGGTCGGGTTCGGAGTAGTCGGTTCGGGATGCCCGTCAGCGAGCGGCGGGCGCCGAGGGGGCGAAGGCCACCGGGATGTGCTTGACACCGTTGATGAAGTTGGACCGCAGCCGTTGGACCTCGCCGTCGAGCCGGATGTCGGGCATGCGGTCGAGGAGCCGGTCGAACATCACCCGGATCTCCATCCGGGCCAGATTGGCCCCGAGGCAGAAGTGGGGCCCGCCACCGCCGAAGGCCATGTGGTTGTTGGGGCTTCGGGTGATGTCGAAGGCGTTGGGGTCGGTGAACGCTGTCTCGTCCCGATTGGCCGAGACGTGCCAGAACACCACCTTGTCGCCCTCGGCAATCGTCTGGTTGCCGATCACCACTTCGGCGCTGGCCTGTCGACGAAAGTGCATCACCGGGGAGACGAACCGCAGCATCTCCTCGATGGCCGAGGGAAGCAGCGTGCGGTCGGCCCGGAGCTTCTCCCACTGGTCCGGGTGGTCGAAGAAGGCCACCATGGCGCCCGAGATCAGATTGCGGGTCGTCTCGTTCCCCGCTACGGCGAGCAGCATGAAGAAGAGGTCGAGCTCCAGCTGGGAGAGCTGGTCACCCTCGATCTCGGCCTGGGTCAGCACGCTGAACAGGTCCTGGTGGGGATCGAGGCGCTTCTTCTCGCACAGCTCGTCGGCGTAGGCGAACAGCTCCATGGAGGCCTGGGCGCCGGCGTCCGCATCGGCCTGGTACTCGGGGTCGTCGGACCCCACCATGCGGTTGGACCAGTCAAACACCAGGTGTCGGTCGGCCTGGGGCACGCCCATCAGGTCGGCGATGACCTGGAGGGGGAGCTCGGCGGAGACCTGCTCCACGAAATCAGCCGAACCCTGCTCGCAGACCGTGTCGAGGATGGAGTCGGTGGCCGCTATCACCTTGACCTTGAGATCCCTGATCATCCTCGGAGTGAATCCCTTGTTGACCAGGCGCCGGTACCGGGTGTGCATGGGCGGATCCATGTTCAACATCATCATGCGCTGCTGACCGAGGACCTCCTCGTCAAAGTCGTGGAACAGCGTGGCGGCGCGGTAGGACGAGAAGTGCTCGTAGTCGCGGTTGACCGCCACACAGTCGTCGTAGCGGGTCACCGACCAGAACCCCTCGGCGAAGCCGTCGGGGTCGGGGTGCCACTGCACCGGTGCCTCCCGCCGCAGATAGGCGAACCATTCGTGGGGAACCCCCGCCACGAAGGAGCCGGGGTCGGCCAGGTTGATGTCGGTGACTTCCATGGTGTCTCCCCCTGGTCGATCAATGGTCGCCACTGGCGGGTGTCGCTTGGGACTGGTCGCGACCCACGCCCGAGACGACCACCCCCGACCGACATGCTCCCTCGCGGTCGATGACGTTTCTAGAACGTGTATCAGTTATCATAGGGCAGTCGTGCCCGAGGCTCCACCGTCAGTTGGTCGGGGAGCACCCGGGAGGGCGATGATGCGGCACCGGGGGTGCGAGGTCGGACGGGGGCGAAGAGGCCCACGAGCGGTCGAGGCTCCGTCGGCCAGCGCGAGCGACGCCCCGCCGGGTCAGGTCCAACAGCAGGGTCAGCGAGCGAGCAGTCTGATGCACCCGCAGTAGCAGTGAGAGCCATAGCGTCCACGAGTGGAGGGACTACCCGTCATGCACCTCGAAGAGACACCTGAGCAGCTGGCCCTACGAGCCGAGTTGCGGTCCTATTTCGCCGACCTCCTGACCGACGAGGCCCGGCGGGCCCTCGACAGCGAGACCGAGGGCGGGGCCATGCACCGGACTCTGGTCCGTCAGATGGGCAAGGACGGGTGGCTGGGCATCGGTTGGCCCCGGGAGTTCGGTGGCCAGGGCCGCCCGGTCTCCGACCAATTCATCTTCTTCAATGAGGTGCAGCGGGCCCGGGCCCCCTTCCCGTTCGTCACCCTCAACACCGTCGGCCCGATGCTCATGCGGTACGGGACCGAGGAACAGAAGAGCTACTTCCTTTCGGGGATCCTGGCCGGCGAGATCAGCTGTGCCATCGGCTACACCGAGCCCGGGGCCGGTACCGACCTGGCATCGCTGCGGACCCGCGCCGTACTGGACGGTGACGAGTGGGTCATCAACGGGAACAAGATCTTCACGAGCGGCGCCGACCAGGCCGACTTCATCTGGCTGGCCGCCCGCACCGATCCCGATGCCCCCAAGCACAAGGGCATCTCCATCTTCCTCGTGCCCACGACCGACCCCGGGTTCTCCTGCACGCCCATCGTGACGGTGGGCAACGTGGTCACTACCGCGTCCTACTACGACAATGTCCGGGTCCCCGGTTCGGCGCTGGTCGGTGAACTCAACGAGGGGTGGCGTCTGATCACGGGCCAGCTCAACCACGAGCGGGTGGGCCTCGGCGCCATGACCGCCCTGCCCACTCGCCTGTGGGCGGAGACGGCCGAGTGGGCCATCGACGAAGGCGTCGCCGACGTGGACTGGGTCCAGGCCGACTTGGCTCGCACCTACGCACTGTTGGAGGCCCAGAAGCTGCTCAACTGGCGCATGGTGGCGGCTGTCGCCGACGACACCCTGGGACCGGCCGACTCGTCGGCGGTCAAGGTGTTCGGCACCGAGACGACCCTGGAGATCTTCCGCCGACTGCTGGGCATCGTGGGTTCGGCCGGCTACCTCCACGCCTACAACCCCGGGGCAGCGATCCGTGGTGACCTTGAGCGGGCCGGCCGGCAGTCCCAGATCAACACCTTCGGCGGCGGGGTCAACGAGGTGCAGCGCGAGATCCTGGCTATGGCCGGGTTGGGGATGAAACGGTCGTCTCGGTGAGCACCACGAGCGCCACGTCCGACGCCTCCGATCAGGCCGGGTCACTCGAGGACCGTCTGCAGGCCTTCGTGGGCCTGGCCTCCGGGCCACCCAGCGTGGCACCGGACCCGGTCAACCAGCCCATGATCCGCCACTGGGTGGAAGCCATGGGCGACCACAACCCCGTGTACGTGGATGACGAGGCGGCGCGGGCCGCCGGCTTCGAAGGGGTCATCGCGCCACCCACCATGCTGCAGGCGTGGACCATGGCGGGCCTCCGGGCCACGTTGGCCCGGGACGAGGCGAGGGGTCGGGGTGAAGCAGAGGGCAGCTCCCCGTCCGACACCCTGATGGCGCTGCTCGACGACGCCGGCTTCACGTCGGTCGTGGCCACCAACTGCGACCAGCACTATGTGCGACCGTTGGTTCCCGGTGACCGGCTGGAGCTGACGTCGATCATCGATTCGGTGAGTGGGGAGAAAGCCACAGGGCTCGGTGTGGGCCACTTCATCACCAACCGGCTCGAGTTCACCGATCAGCACGGTGCGCCGGTGGCCACCATGACGTTCCGGATCCTCAAATTCAAGCCCCGGGAGAAGGAGCCCGAGCCGGCACCGCGGCCCCGGCGCCCCCGCCCGGCGTTGACCCAGGACAATCGGTTCTTCTTCGACGGGGCCAAGGAACACAAGCTTCTCATCCAGCGGTGTACGGCCTGCGGCACCTTGCGGCACCCACCCCGGCCGGCCTGTGCGAAGTGCCGGTCGTTCGAGTGGGACGCACTGGAGGCCTCCGGGAGGGGCACGATCTACAGCTTCACCGTGAACCACTACCCGCAGGTCCCGGCCTTCGACTACCCGCTGGTCGTGGCCCTGGTCGAGTTGGAGGAGGGCACCCGCCTGGTGGCCAACGTGGCCGGCATCACTCCGGACACGGTGGCTATCGGCATGCCCGTGGTGGCCACCTTCGAGGCCTTCGACGATGACCTGACCCTGCCGGTGTTCCGGCCCGACCCGAGGGCGGGCGACGCCGGGTAGCCACTGCCCACCCATCCACGACCTGCGCCCCTCGTGGCCGGCACCGACCGGACGAGGCGGCCACGACCCACCAGTCGAACGACGCCAGCACTGACGAGACGAGGAGTATCCGATGGACTTCACCTTCAACGAGGAACAGAAGGCGGTACAGCAGGCCGTGGAGGGGATCTTCTCCGGCCTGGTGACACCTGACCGCGTCCAGCGCATCGAAGCCACCGACGACCGCATCGATCGGGAGTTGTGGGCGGAGCTGGCCCGGGCCGACCTGGTGGGCCTGTCGCTGCCCGAGGCCTATGGGGGCGGAGGCTACGGAATGGTGGAGTTGGCGATCCTTCTAGAGGGTCAGGGCCGAGCGGTGGCGCCCATCCCGCTTTGGGCCACCGTGGCCCTCGGGGCCATGCCCATCGCCGAGTTCGGTTCCGAGGCCCTGAAGTCCTCCGTGCTCCCTGGTGTGGTCGGTGGCACCCAGCTCCTCACCGCGGCGCTGGCCGGCGTGGCCGACGACATCGCCCGTGGTGGTCCCGGCCGACCGGCCGTGACCGGCAAGCCCGGCTCCGACGGCCTGGTCCTGACCGGTACGGCCTTTGCCGTCCCCTACGGGCACGTGGCCGATCGCGTGCTCGTCCCGGTCTCGCTGAGTGACGGCGATGACAGTGTCGTCGTCGCCGTGATCGATCCCAAGGTCGAGGGCGTCACAGTGGAACGGGCGACCACCACCAATCGTGAGGTCCATCCCCACCTCCATCTCGATGGGGTGGCGGTGGCCACCGACGATCTCCTGGCCGGCGGTGAACCATCCCGGGGACACGACGTGCTGTTCTGGATGCTCAACCGGGCCTGGACCGGGCTGTGTGCTCTCCAGGTGGGGGTGACGGAGGCCGCGGTCTCGCAGACGGCCGAGTACCTCAACACCCGTGAGCAGTTCGGCCGGCCCCTGTCGACGTTCCAGGGCACCATGCTCCGGGCGGCCGACGCCGCCATCGACACCGAGTGCATCCGGGTGACCATGTGGCAGGCGGCTTGGCGCCTCGACAACGGACTCGACGCCGAGCTGGCGGTGAGTGTTGCCTCCTGGTTCTCGGCCGAGGCGGGGCAGCGGGCGGTGCACGCCACCCAGCACCTGCACGGGGGGATGGGGGCTGACATCGAATACCCCATCCACCGGTACTTCCTGTGGGGTAAGCAGATCGAGCTGATGTTGGGCCCGCCGAGCGCCCAGCTGGCCCGACTCGGCCGCCAGGTGGTGGGGGAGATCCGGGCCGGCCACCAGGTGACGGTATGAGTGGGTCGACCACGACAGGCCCCCGCGGCGACACCCTCGGCTTCGGGGAGGTGGCGGTCGGGGACGAGCTGCCCGAACTGGTCCTTCCCCTCACCCGCACCCTGATCGTGTCCACGGCCATCGCCTCCCGCGACTACCAGGACGTCCACCACGACTCGGTCCTGGCCCTCCAGCGCGGTTCGAAGGACATCTTCATGAATATCCTCTCCACCAACGGCATCGTTGGGCGCTACGTCACCGACTGGTCGGGTCCGGGAACGGTGCTCACCGACGTCAACATCCGCCTGGGGGCTCCCAACTACCCCGATGACACCATGACCCTCACCGGGTCGGTCAGCGAGGTGGACCCAGATCCCCCCGACCCCGGGTCTGAGGACAAGGGTGCGGTGGTGGTGGCCGTCCGTGGTGCCAACTCCCTGGGCGACCATGTGACGGGCACGGTGCGACTCCTGCTGCCCAAGGGGTCTCGATGAGCGGCGACGCGCACACCTTCACCGGCAACACGGCCATCGTCGGCATCGGGGCTACCGAGTTCTCGAAGGAGTCGGGTCGCAGCGAGCTGCGCCTGGCCGCCGAGGCGGTCGACCTGGCTCTCCGTGATGCCGGCATCGAGGCCGCCGAAGTCGACGGCATGGTGACCTTCAGCTCGGACACCAACCCCGAGATCGAGATCGCCCGGAGCTTGGGCATCGGCGAGCTGACCTTCTTCAGCCGGATCCACTACGGGGGCGGGGCCGGGTGCGGCACCATCCAGCAGGCCGCCCTGGCCGTCCAGTCCGGCGTGGCCGATGTGGTGGTCTGCTATCGGGCCTTCAACGAGCGGTCCGGCAACCGGTTCGGGGCGGGCGTGCAGGACCGCGCCCCGGTGCCCAACGCAGAAACGGCCAATTTTGCCTGGTATGCGCCCTTCGGGCTGCTGACGCCGGCCCAGTGGGTGGCCATGGCCGCCCAGCGCTACCTCCACGTGACCGGGGCGACCTCCGAGGACCTGGGGCGGGTGGCGGTGGCTGACCGCAGGCACGCCGCCACCAATCCGAAGGCCTGGTTCTACGAGAAGCCCATCACGCTGGAAGACCATCAGTCCTCGCGCTGGATCGTGGAGCCGCTCCACCTGCTCGACTGCTGCCAGGAGACCGATGGGGGTCAGGCCCTGGTGGTCACCTCCCTCGAGCGGGCCCGCGACCTGCCGTCGACGCCGGTGGTGATCGAGGCCGCCGCCCAGGGGGCTGGACCGGGCCAGGAGATGATGACGTCGTACTACTACGACGACCTCACCGGCTTGGGCGAGATGGAGTCAGTCGCCCGTCAGCTCTGGCAGACCTCCGGCCTCACGCCGGCCGACATCCAGACGGCCGTGCTCTACGACCACTTCACCCCCTATGTGCTCTACCAACTCGAGGAGCTGGGCTTCTGCGGCAAGGGCGAGGCCAAGGACTTCGTGCGGGACGGGAACATCGAGATCGGTGGCGGCCTACCCATCAATACTCACGGTGGCCAGCTGGGCGAGGCCTACCTGCACGGCATGAACGGGATCGCCGAGGGGGTCCGCCAGGTGCGGGGCACGTCGGTCAACCAGGTGCCCGCCGTCGAGCACACCCTGGTCACCGCGGGTACGGGTGTGCCCACCAGTGGTCTGATCCTCGGCGTCGACCGCTGATCGGGGTACACCCGCCTCAGCGGTGAACCGCCGGCTCTCGGCGACCCCGCCCAACGGCGCGAGCTGGCGACCGCCGCCGGGGGACGGTCCCTCCGTTCGTGGGCATCGCCTCAGCGTTGCGCCACGGACCGGTCCAGGATGTCGGCGTCCTCCGGGTTCAACAGCCGGTATCCGCCGTCCTTCTCGGGACGCCACCAGACCGGCTCTGGGCAGCGCCACCCCTCGTTACGCAGGACACGCTTCAATACCTTGGTGGTGGCCGTCTCGGGCAGGTCGTCGGTCACCCGGACGTAGCGCGGCGCCCACTTGGTCCCGAGGTCAGCCTCGCCGGCCAGGAACTCGGCGAATCCGACCGGATCGAACGAACTCCCCGGCCGCAGCAGCACAGTGGCCATGACCTGATCGCCGACCACGGTGTCGGGGACGGCATAGACCGAGGCCAGTATCACGTCAGGGTGGCGCTGGAGAATCCCTTCGATGGGGGCGGCGGCGAAGTTCTCCCCGTCCACCCGCAGCCAGTCGAAGTCACGGCCGGCAAAGTAGAAGAAGTCGTCCTCATCCCGGTAGGCGAGGTCGCCGGTCCAGTACCAGCCATCGCGCACCCGGGACGCCTCGGCCTCGGCGTTGTGCCAGTAGCCCTCGAAGCCCGCCCCGCCCGTCTGGCTGACCATCTCTCCGATGGCCTCCTCGGCGTTGAGCAGGAGGCCGTGCTCATCGAAGACCGCCCTCGGACACTCCTCGCCGGTATCGGGGTTGATGATCAGCGTCCCGGCCATGGCTCGACCGAGGGCGCCGCGGGGGGTGTCCGGCGTGCGGGTCACCGAGGCGCCACCCTCGGTGGAGCCATAGGCGTCCTGCACGGTGCATCCGAACCGCTCGGCGAACCGAGCCACGTCTGCCTCGGCCGCCTCGTTGCCGAAACAACGACGGAGCGGGTTGTCGGCATCATCGGGGAGCTCCGGGGTGGCCAGGATGTAGGACAGCGGCTTGCCGACGTAGTTGAAGTAGGTCACGCCATACCGACGTACATCGCCGAGGAACTGCGATGCGCTGAACCGCTCGCGCAGGGCCATGGTGGCCCCGGCGGCCAGGGCCGGGGCCCACCCGGCCATCAAGGCGTTGGAGTGGAACAGGGGCATGGCCAGGTAGCAGACGTCGTCCTCGGTCAGCGAGAACATCTGGGCCACGATGCCCCCGATACGGGCCAACCGGCCCTGGCTGCACAGACAGGCCTTGGGTGCCCCCGACGTGCCCGAGGTGAACAGGAGCAGACCGAGCGAGTCCTCGGTCACCGCCGTCTCCCCTGCGTCGGGAAGGGCCGCCCCCGACGTGGCGGCCACCAGCGTCCCGTAAGGCGTGGCCGGGGAGGCCAGATCGCCGCAGGCGTCGTCCACCACCAGAATGCGCTCGGCGGGCAGCGCCGGACCCAGGTCGTACCCGTCGACCAGAGGGAAGTACTCGGCGTTGGTCACCAGCAGCTGGCACTGGGTGTGGGAGAGGTCCCGGGCGAGTTCGTCGCCTCGGTGGGTGGGGTTGCCGCCGACGATCACGGCGCCGGCCAGCGCCGCCGCCCCCATCCAGAAGAGGTATTCGGGCACGTTGTCCATCAGCAGGGCCACATGGAAGGGACCCGATCGACGCAGCGAAGCCAGCACTGCGGCGCGGTCGGCCTGAGCTTGGACCACCTGGTCGTGGGTCCAGGCGCGATCGGCGAACAGAAGACCCTCGCGGTGGTCTCCGGCCCGCTGACGGATCAACACGTCGATGGTCTGCATCGGTTCCCCCTGGTCGCTGTCCGCACGTCGTGCCGTCGAGGGGCCACCGTAGGTCCGATCGCCCTGGCGGAGGGCGAGCTAGGCACAAATCTGGAACACGTTGCAATTTATCAGAGGCCCGTGTTACCGTGAAAATGAGGCCCAGCGCTGGAGCGGAAGGAGCACCACCCCCATGGAGTTCGGAGTCTTTCTCAACGGCTATCTGCCCGGGCAGGCCGCACACGATCCGACGTGTGAGCACGAGATGTTCAGGCGGGAGATCGCCTATGCCATCGCCGCCGACAAGTACAACTGGAAGTACGCCTGGGTGGGGGAGCACCACGCGCTGACCGAGTACAGCCACATGTCTGCCCCCGAGGTGGTCATGGGCTACCTGGCCCACGCCACCGAGCAGATCCACGTCGGCACCGGCATCATGAACCTCTCGCCCCGGGTCAACCACCCGGTGCGCTCGGCGGAGCGGGTGGCCATGCTCGACCACCTCTTCGAGGGGCGCTTCGAGTGGGGGACCGGTCGGGGTGCGGGCAGCCACGAGATCGCCACCTTCAACAACCTCGACAAGAACTCGACCAAGGCCGAGTGGAACGAGGTCATCCGCGAGATCCCGCGCATGTGGGAGGAGCAGGACTACATGTACGAGGGGGTGAGTTTCACCGTCCCCTACCCCCACAACATCCTGCCCAAGCCGTATGAGCGCAAGGGCCATCCACCAATCTGGGTGGGCTGCGGCAATCCGGGCACATTCACCCAGGCCGGGGAACTGGGCATCGGTGCCATCGCCTTCAACTTCGAGCCGGTCTACAACCTGAAGGGGCGGATCGAGGCCTACAAGGAGGGGATCGCCAACTGCACCGAGCCCCTCGGCCAGTTCAAGAACGACAACGTCATGATGACCAACGCCGTCATCTGCCTCAACGATCGCAAGCGGGCCCGACAGGTCGCCCTCCGCCATGGACGGGGCTATCTCTACTCACTGGTGTGCAATTACCACGACACCATCCCTCATCAGGAGGGTGTGCCCGTCTGGCCCGAGCGCCCCCATACCATCGCCGACGAAGCCCAGCTCGACTACCTGATCGAGAACGGCTGGCTCCTGTGCGGCGAGCCTGACGAGGTGGCAGAACAGGCGGCGAGGTACCAGACCGTCGGCTGCGACCAGCTGGTGTTCGGCCTCCCCTCCGACTCCCTGATGGAGGACGAGGTGCACGAGATGCTCGAGGTGTTCGGCACCAAGGTCATCCCTCAGTTCGACACCGACCCGCTCCACTCCACCACCCGGTACCGGCAGGCGGCCCAGCCCAAGTACCAACCCTTCAACTTCCCCATCCCGGATATCACCGTGGAGGAGTTGCCCACCAATGCCATGATCCAGCTGGACGGCTCCCGCACGCTGTAGCCGCCGCGGTGATGGCGGCCCGAGCGAGCCGGGATCTCCGCTGGGTCACCCATCTGTCCCTCAGCTTCGTCACGGGCAGTCCGCCCGAGTCGCCCGGCCCGGCGAAGGGTGCAGGCGGGGAGGAAGGGTCGGTCAAACCCTCGATCTAACTGTCTAGTGCAGCGTTAGTCTTTGGGGAAACTACCAGTTCAGGTGGGCGGTGTTGACGCGGATTCCCATGCGGTGAGCAGCTCATCGACCGTCGTCAGCGTGGTGATCAGGGGGAAGGTGTTGTCCAGCACCGCATCGGCGTAGGCGGTCGGGATGCCGGCCACGGTGTCCCTCGGGACCACCACCTGATACCCGAGGTTGACCGCCTCGATGGCCAGTCCCAACACGCCCAGATTGACCGAGACCCCGGTGGCCACCACCGTCTCCACCCCCAGGTTCCGCAGCCAGGTGTCGAGTGACGTCCCCGTGAAGGGTGAGACACCGTGGATCCTGTTCGACACCAGGTCCTGTGGCTCGGGGCCCAGCTCGGGAACGAGTTCAGCCGCCGGAGTGCCCACCAAGAGATGGTCGGGGTTGCGGACCATGGCGGCGATCAGCGAACAGTTCACCGTGGACCCGGCCCGGTCGGCCCGGAACTCCGCAGTGCAGTGGATCACCGGGACGCCCAGCTGACGGGCCCTGGTCACCAGGCGAGCCGTGTTGGGGATGACCCCGATCTGGCTTGCCGCCTCCGCCAGTTGCGGGAACGAGGTGAGGTCCCCGAGGACGCCGCGCTGGATCTCCTGGGTCAGGACGGCACAGCTGCCCGGCGCGGCCAATTCAACGAGTTCGATGGGCACGAGTCTGCCCCCCTACCGTCCCCGCCGGGCCGATGCCGGGGCCACGGTCACTGGCCCGAGGAGGTCCTGAGTCCGCCGCTGTCGGTCTCCGCTGGCACCTCGGCCACCACGTCGGCCGCCCATCGATAGTCCGGCTTCCCGCTGGGGGAGCGCACGATGGTCTCCACGACGTGGAGCTGGCGGGGCACCTTGTAGCCGGCGATGGCCTCGCGACAGTGCACCTGGATGTCCTCCAGCGACGGATGCTTGTCCGCCCGGGGCTGGATGATGGCGGCCACCCGTTGCCCCCACCGGTTATCGGGCGCACCCACCACAATGGCGTCGAACACCTCAGGGTGGGACCGGACGGCCGACTCCACCTCCTCGGGGAAGATCTTCTCACCGCCGGAGTTGATGGAAACCGAGCCCCGACCGAGCAGGGTGATGCCGCCGTCGGCCTCCACGGTGGCGAAGTCACCGGGCATCACGTAGCGGACCCCGTTGACGTGGATGAACACCTCCGCCGTCTTGACCGGGTCGTTGTAGTAGCCGAGGGGGATGTCGCCGTATCGGGCGATTTTGCCGATGACCCCGGAGCCCGGCTCCACCACCTTCATGTCCTCGTCGAACACCACGGTGTTGCCGAGCACCGAGACGGTGGGCCCGCTCTTCATGGCCGTGTGGTCCTTGTCCATGGTCACCATGCCGTTGTTGCCGGACTCCGACGAGCCGATGGCATCGATGATCATGATGTTGGGGAGGTGCTTGAAGAACTCGTCTTTGACCGGGGCCGAGAACAGGGCCGCCGAGGAGGTGATGGCGTACAGCGACGAGAGATCGTAGGAGGCGCCCGGGTCATCGAGTGCCTCGACCAGCGGCTTCCCCATGGCATCGCCGGTGATCATGATGGAGTTGGCCCCTTCGGATTCCACCAGTCCCCAGACTTCGTGGGGGTCGAATTTGGGGACCAGGATGGTCCGATTCCCCACGAAGCTCTGGCCCATGATCGACCACTGGGTGGCTCCGTGCATCAGCGGGGCGATGGGCAGCAGGGTGACCTGACCTCCCCTGCCCTTCTCCACCATCTCCTCGGGAGACTGGATCCGAGTATTGGTATGGGGGTCGACGCCACCGCCCAGGGCGTAGAAGACGTCCTCGTGCCGCCACACCACGCCCTTGGGCATGCCGGTGGTGCCCCCGGTGTAGAGGATGTAGTGGTCGTCGTTGGACCGGGGGGCGAAGTCGCGATCGGGGCTGCCCGAGGCCAGGGCCTCCTCGTAGGGGACGGCTCCTTCGGGGGGTGGCTGGCCCGAACCGTCGTCGATGGTGATCACCAGGCGGAGCTCGGGTAGCTCGGGTAGCAGGTCGGTGACCTGGGGCCCGTAGGAGGCCTGGTGGACCAGGGCTTTGAGGTCGGCGTTGGTGAACAGGTAGCGGAGCTCGTCCTTCACGTAGCGGTAGTTGATGTTGATCCACACCGCACGCAGCTTGAACACGGCCCAGGCCGTCTCCACCCACTCCACGCTGTTCAGTGAGTAGATACCCACGTGGTCACCGGGGCCGATTCCCTGGGCGGACAGGAAGTGGGCCAACCGGTTGGCCCGGTCCTCCATCTCTGCGAACGTGCGGCGCTCGCCGTCGGCCACCAGGTACTCGCGGTCCCCGAAGGCGTCGACAGCCGATTCGAACAGGTCAGCCAGGTTGAACGTCATCGGCCAGTTAGTAGAACACGTTTCGATTCCGGCGGCAACCGCCCGAGGGGTGGCGTCCGGGCCGGCCTGAGATGATCCGGTCCGAGTCGCCGTCGGGGGAACCGATCGCCGGTCACTGCGCCCGGCAAAGGTTCAGTCCGGCGAGTCCTGGGACGTCAGCCGGGCCGTCCGGGGAGGAACCGCAGGGGAGATCTTGCCGCTGCGGCCGCCGGGGACGCCCCCGACGGGACGGGCCAGGGCGCCGACCGCGTCTCGAACCGAGCGGGCCACCCCCTCGGCGTCGAGGCCCAGTCGGGCCAGGATGCGATCGGGTTTGTCCTGGGGGATGTACGCCCGAGGGATGCCGAGGGAGACGACTGGGGGCGCCATCCCCTGGGGGCACGATGCCCTGAGCGCCTCGGCCAGGAACATACCCGCACCCCCCTGGCGGACCCCGTCCTCCACGGTGAGGACCACGTCGTGGCGCCGGGCGTCGTCCAGCATGTCGGGATCGGGGTCCGAGACCACCCGCACGTCCCATACGGTGACGTCGATCCCCTCACCGAGAAGCGCGTCGGCGGCCTCCTCGGCCACCGCGACCATCTTGCCCACCGCGAGCAGGCAGACCGAGCCGTCCCCAGCCCGCACATTACGGGCGTGGAGGCCAGAGCCCACCGCCGGGATGGTTCCCGGCGCCACCCACGGTGCCGGTGTCTTCGGGAACCGGATCATCGAAGGTCCATCGAGGGTCAGTGCCTCGGCCAGCATGACCTCGACCTCCTGGGCCGAGGATGGGGCGAAGACCGTCATGCCGGGGATGGACAGGCCGAGGGCCATGTCGAGCACCCCGTGGTGGCTGGGCCCGTCGTCGCCGGTGATGCCGGCCCGGTCGAGGACCAGGACCACGGGCAGGCGGTGAAGCCCGACGTCGAGATTGGCCTGGTCGAAGGCCCGGCTGAAGAAGGTCGAGTACACGGCCACGACCGGCCGCATGCCGGCCATGGCCATGCCGGCCGCCGCTGTCACGGCGTGCTGTTCGGCGATGCCCACGTCGACGAACCGGTCGGGGAAGCGGGCTTCGAAGGGAAGCAGTCCGGTGGGACCAGGCATGGCCGCGGTGAGGGCAACGATCCGCGGATCGGCTTCGGCGTGCCGGATCAGCGACCGTGTGAAGGCGTCGGTGTAGGTGGTGACCGGCAGTTCGGCCGCCACCCCGAGGCCGGACCCCGGTTCGGAGGGAGCCGAATCCGGATGACCCGGGTCCAGCACCGAAAGGGTCGACGAGGCTCCGGCGATCGCCAGGTCGCCAGCGGATTCTGCTGGCGGTTCGACGGCGACGGCCGTCACCTTGACATCGTGGAGGCGCTGTACGTCGTCGTCTTCGGCCGGTGCGTACCCCCGGCCCTTCTGCGTCATGACGTGGACCACGATGGGCCCCGGCCACTCCGCTGCGTTGGCCAGGGCCTGTTCCACACCGGCGATGTCGTGGCCGTCGATGGGTCCGGCATAGCGGATACCCAGTGCCTCGAAGAAGGTGTGTGGCGTGACAACCTCGCGCAGGGCGCTGGTCAGTCCGTGGACGCCGGAGTAGGCGAGGTCACCCACGCCGGGCAGCTCGCGGATCAGGTGGCGGATTCGTTGGCGGGCCTGCACGTAGGCCGGGTTGAGCCGGAGGTGGGTGAGGCTGAGGGAGAGGCGGGAGACGGTGGGGGCATAGGACCGGCCGTTGTCGTTGAGCACGATGACCACCGGCGTGCCGGAGTGGCCCAAGTTGTTGAGGGCCTCGTAGGCCATCCCCCCGGTGAGGGCCCCATCGCCGACGACGGCGACCACCCGTCGCTGGCTGTCCTGGAGCTGGAACGAGCTGGCCAGTCCGTGGGCATAGCTGAGGATGGTGGAGGCGTGGCTGTTCTCGACCCAGTCGTGCTCGGACTCGGTGCGGTTGGGGTAACCCGAGAGCCCGTCGGCCTGTCGCAGCTGAGGAAATGCCTCACGCCGTCCGGTGACCAGCTTGTGCACATAGGCCTGGTGGCCGGTGTCCCACAGAAGCACGTCACGGGGGGAGTCGAAAGTCCGGTGCAGCGCCAGCGTGAGCTCGACGACACCCAGGTTGGACCCCAGGTGGCCGCCGGTGGCGGTGACGGCGTCGACGATGAACGCGCGGATCTCGGCTGACAGGGTCGTCAGCTCCTCAGCCGTGAGGGAGCGGAGGTCGGCCGGGCTGTCGATGTGTTCGAGGATCATGGGTACGTGACGGTTCCTTTTCGATGAGGCTACCAGCGACCCACCCCGGAGCCAGCTGATCATGGACTCGGCTCGCACTGTAGGCGGGGTCGCATCCTCCACCTCGACTGCACTACGGAGCAGACTGGCCCTGCGTACCACCGCCCGGCCCCCGGGAGGCGGTCGCCCAGCTCGATCAGCGTCCCGGGGACCTGCCCCGGTCCGGGAATCGGGCGTCAACCGATCAGGGCGTCACAGGGAGGCGAGGACATGCAAGTCGATATCAAGGGCACCACCATGCCGCTGTTGGAGATGATGCTGGATTCCGGCGAATCGATCATCTCCACCCATGGCGAGCTCTCTTGGATGTCCCCCAATGTCCAGCTGACCCAGACCACCTCGACCGGTGGACAGAAGGGGATCATGAGCGGACTGAAGCGGGCCGTCGGCGGGGGCGGGCTGTTCCTCACCAAGTACGAGGCCCAGGGCGGCCCGGGGATGGTGGCCTTCTCCGCCAAGCTGCCCGGGCAGATCTTCGAACTCGCCATCGGGCCCGGGCAGGGCTACCTCGTCCACCGGCACGGATGGGTGTGCGGTACCGACGGGGTGGTGCCGACCATCGGGATGCAGCAGTCGTTCCGGGGCGGGATGTACGGGGGTGACGGCTTCATCCTCCAGCGCCTCGAGGGCCAGGGCCGGGCGTGGGTGGAGCTGTCGGGGGAGATCACCACCTACGAGCTGGCCGAGGGTCAGTCCCTGCTCGTCCATCCAGGCCACGTGGGGCTGTTCGAGGACGTGGTCAACTTCAGCATCACCCGGCTTTCCGGTATCAAGAACATGGCGTTTGGCGGCGACGGTCTCCACCTGGTCTCACTGACCGGCCCTGGCCGGGTGTGGCTGCAGAGCATGACGGTGGCCATTCTCGCCCAGGCCATCGAGCCCTATCTCCCCCGAGGCGACGACCATCCGGCGGCCGACGCCGGCATCGGTGGCGTCCTCGGCGGGATCATCGGCAAGAACCTCTGAGCCCTTGTCGGCGACGAGACCGCCGGGTCGGGGTCCGGGGCCGAGTCGGATCGTCTCCCTGCCACGCCGGGGGCATCGGTTCGGCGTCTGAGGGGAGGGCCCCACCCCTGACGGTCCGTCAGCTAGTTTCGTCACTCAGCCGGTCGAGGGACCTGCTGAGTGGACGCCGGGGGAGGGGATCGCAGGAGTGGCCGAGCAACACGCGGACGACGAGTTCCACCCGGCCGACCCCTCTGACCCGTTCTGGACCGAGACCTGCTGGTTCACCTTCACGGTGCCCGAGCGTCGGCTGTCCGGCCAGTTCTACCCGTTCTTCCGGCCCACCCAGGGCGTGGTGTCGGCCGCGGCCTACTTGTGGGACCAGACGGGCCACACGCCAGCCGACATCCTCCACGCCCGGCACTTCTGGCACCTCCCGATCCCCGACCTGCCGCTCTCGGACATGCAGCTGCCCAACGGGCTCAGCTACCGATGCGTCGAGCCACTGCTGGCCTACGAGCTGGCCTACCGCGACCCCGACGCCGAAGGCACCGGCGCCGAGCCGGCTGTCAGCGTGGACCTCACGTTCACAGGTATCGCCCGTCCGAACTACCTTGGCGACTCCCACCTCGATCAGCCCGGGCGGTACCGGGGCACCATCACCGTGGCCGGCGAGCAGTTCACCGTGGACTCCTTCGGATTCCGTGACCGCTCGTGGGGTCCCCGGTCGCAGTTCGGCTACGGCATCCACGGCACCCGGGCCCAGTGTGGGGGCTACAGCTACGCCACGGCTTCGGACGGCGACGCCTTCCATGCCATCACCATGGACTTCAGCGGGGACGGCAGCGACGGTTCGGGCGCCGGAAGCATGGCCATCCACGGTTACGTGCTCCGAGATGGCGAGTGGTCGAAGGTGGTCTCCGGCTCTCGGAGGGTCCTGGCTCGCGAGCCGGTGACCGCCTACCCCAAGGCTGTGGCCGTGGACCTGGTCGACGAGCTCGGGCGTGACCTGCACGCCGAGGGTCGCTGCCTCAACGGATTGGGTCTGTTCCTCAACCCCAACCTCTACTCGGTCAACTGCCTGACCGAATGGACCTTCGACGGCCTCGCTGCCTACGGCGAGGACCATGACAACTGGAGCGCCACCGGGATCCAGCGGTTCCTCCGCTCCCGAGCCGTCCCGTGAGCCCGCACGACCCAACCGACCAGAGACCAGGTGAGGTGCTTCATCCATGACCATGACCGATGGACCCAGCGGCGAACGACCGAAGACGTCCACTCGTGACTACGACCAGCTACGGGCCCAGCTCGAGGCCTGGCTGCAGGAGCGGGTACCGGGATGCGCCGTCTCGGAGCTGATCGTGCCCGAGTCGAACGGCATGTCGTCGGAGACGGTCCTCTTCGACCTGGCTGTACCCGGCGAGCCCGAGCCCCGCGGCCTGGTGGCCCGCATCGCCCCCGATCCCGCCGCCGACCCGGTGTTCCAGACCTACGACATGGAGCGCCAGTTCCTGACCATGCAGATGGTGGCCGAGCACACCGACGTGCCGGTACCCACGGTGCTGTGGTTGGAGAACGGTACCGACGTCATCGGGGTTCCGTTCTTCGTCATGGAGCGGGTCAACGGCATCGTCCCACCTGATGTCCTTCCCTACACGTTCGGCGACAACTGGTTCTTCGAGGCCGAGCTGGTCGATCAGCAGCGCCTGGAGCGCAGCGCCGTCGAGGCGCTGGCCGCCCTGCACGCCCTCACCGTGGACGGCCCGGCCGCCTTCCTGGCTGGACCGGATGACGGTGCCAGTCCGCTCCGCCACCACGTCCGGGAGATGCGCGACTACTACGACTGGGTGGCGGCCGACGGTGTCAGCTCACCACTCATCGAGCGGGGCTTCGAGTGGCTGGAAGAGCACTGGCCCAGCAATGAGGACGACGCGGTGTTCAGCTGGGGCGATGCCCGGGTGGGCAACATGATGTTCGAGGACTTTGAACCGGTGGCTGTCCTGGACTGGGAGATGGCATCGGTCGGGCCCCGGGAGATCGACCTGGGCTGGATGATCTACATCCACCGGTTCTTCCAGGACCTCGTCGAGGACCTGGGACTGCCGGGCATGCCCCACATCCTGCGCCGGGACACCGTGGCCGGGCTGTACCAGTCGATCACCGGGTACGAGCCCAGGGACCTCGACTTCTACACCGCCTACGCCGCCCTGCGCCACGGCATCGTGATGTTCCGGATCACCCGGCGCTCGATCCGGTTCGGTGAGGCCGAGATGCCCGAAGATCCCGACCACGCCATTCTCCACCACGCCCATCTGGCCCGGATGCTGGATGGTGTCTACTGGGACGAGGTGAAGGCCTGACCCCGACCGCCGCTCAGCGGACGTTGGCGAGGAACGTCTCCCGGTCGACGATGACCCGGATGAGCTTGCCCGCCGCCACCAGGCCGGCGCTCTCGGACACCGAGAGGGTGAAGACGAGCCGACGGCCCTCGATCCGGTCCAGCGTGGCCTCGGCCCATACGGTGCCGCCCACCCCGACCGGGACCAGGTGGTCAAACTGCAAGCGCTTGGCCACCGAGGTGCAGTTGTCCGGGAGCTCGCCCTCGATGGCCTTGCAGCTGGCCTCCTCGCACAGGGCCGCCAGGCGGGGAGTGGCCAGCACCGGCACCGTGCCGGACCGGAAGGCCTCGGCGGTGTCGTCAGCGGTCACCGTCAGTTCGATGCGGGCCGACAGACCGGTATGGGGAGCCACGCCGGTACGATACGTGACGCAGCAGGCATCGGCCACCTAGCGCCGAGCAGTGGAGCGAGGAGGCTGTGTTGATCGATACCCCGGTACTCGAGCGGGTGCTTGGAGAGGCCCTACGCCACGGTGGTGAGTTCGCCGAGGTCTTCGCGGAGGACCGCTCGAACTCGTCGGCCCTGTTGGATGACGGCCGAGTCGAGGAGCTGTCGTCGGGCCGCGAGCGAGGGGCTGGTATCCGGGTGGTGTCGGGGGACACCACGGGATTCGCCCACACCGCCGATCTCTCCGAGGCTGGACTGCTCCGGGCGGCCGAAGCGGCCTCGGCCGTGGCCCGCAGCGGCGGCGGGGGCATCGGGACCGTGGCCGTGAGTCCCCTCGCCGTCGGGAGAGCGGGCGGTGAGACGGACGAAGACGGGTCATCGCCCCTTTCGCTGGCCTCCAAGGGGGACAGCCTCGACCTGCTTCGCCGGGCCGATGAGGCCGCTCGGGCCTCGAACGCGGCCATCACCCAGGTCCAGGCGGGGTGTGGCGGCTCACGGCGCCGAGTGCTCATCGCCAACTCTGAGGGCCTCTACGCTCGCGACGAGCAGGCCCGAACCCGCTTCTCCGTCTCGTGTGTGGCCTCGGGCGACACCGGCCTGCAGACCGGCTTCGAGACGGCGGCCCGCACGCTGGGATTCGAGCTGTTCGACGAGGTCTCGGTCGAGGAGCTGGCCGACCTGGCCGCCCGCCGGGCTCTGTCCAAGCTCTCAGCCCGCCCGGCCCCGTCAGGTGAGCTCCCGGTGGTCCTCGCTGGGGGAAGTGGAGGCATCCTCTTCCACGAGGCCTGCGGCCATGGCCTCGAAGCCGACCACATCGTGAAGGACGCCTCGGTCTACACGGGCATGGTCGGCCAACAGGTGGCGAGCCCCCTGGTGACCCTGGTGGACGATGGCACGGTGGGCTCGGAGTGGGGCACGTACCGGGTGGACGACGAGGGTCGGCCGGCCCAGCGCAACGTGCTGATCGAGAACGGGATCCTGACCGACTACCTGTGGGACTACCTGCGGGCCCGCAGGGAGGGCCGCCTCTCGTCGGGCAATGGCCGGCGTCAGACCTACCAGCACCTGCCCATGGTGCGTATGACCAACACGTTCCTCCTGCCCGGCTCGGAGGACGCCGACGAGATCGTGGCCCAGACGCCCAAGGGCGTCTACGTGGCCAAGCTCGGTGGCGGCCAGGTCAACACCACCACCGGTGACTTCGTCTTCGGGACCACCGAGGCCTACCTCATCGAAGGGGGCAAGATCACCGAACCGCTGCGGGACGCCAACCTGATCGGCAACGGGCCGGAGATCCTGAAGAGGATCGATGCTGTCGCCACCGACTTCGGCATGACCCCCGGCACCTGTGGGAAGGACGGCCAGAGTGTCCCGGTGGGGTGCGGGCAGGCCACCATGCGGCTGACCGGCGTGACCATCGGGGGGACGGCCGAATGAGCGCGGTGACCGAAGCCGGCACGCCCGCAGCCGGAAGTGACACCGAAGCGCTGCTCGGGTTGGCCGAGCGGGTGGCCGGGTGGTCCCGGTCGGGCGAGGAGCTTGAGGTCTACGTGGCCCGGGGTGACGAGACCGATATCCGGGCCTATGACGGCGACGTCGAATCGCTGACTTCGGCCACATCGGCCGGCATCGGCATCCGGGTGGTGGTCGACCACAAGCTGGGTTTCGCCTGGGCCGGCTCGCTGGACGAGGCGGTGTTGGAGGAGACGCTGGCCGAGGCGCGTGACAATGCCACCTACGCCACCCCCGACGAGCACGTACAGCTCGCCGTGCCTGACGGTGTGGCCGCGGTACCAGTCGACCTGTGGGACGAGGGGCTGGCTGCCGTGCCCACCACCGAGAAGGTGGCGCTGGCGCTGGCGCTGGAAGCCCAGGCCCGCGGGGCCGACCCGCGCATCCGTCAGGTCGAGCGGGCCGATTACGGCGATGCGGCCGTGGAGGTGGCCCTGGTCTCGACGACGGGGATCCGCTCGGCGAGCCGGAAGACTTCTGGATACATCTCGGTGGGGGTCATCGCCGGCGAAGGCGAGGCCAGCCAGACCGGGAGCGGGTTCAGCGTCGACCGGGGCTTCACCGGACTGGACCCGGACACGGCCACAGCCGACGCCGTCTCCCGGGCGGTGCGGATGCTCGGGGCGGTCAAGGGGCCCTCGGGGCGCTCCACGGTGGTCTTCGACCGCCGGGTGGCCAGCACGCTCCTGTCCGTGGTCTCGTCAGCCCTGTCCGGAGAGGCCGTGGCCAAGGGGCGCTCATTCTTCGCTGGGCGGATCGGGGAGATGGTGGGCCATCCGGGGTTGACACTGGTCGACGACCCGACCGATCCCCGGGCCTATGGGGCGGCCGCCTACGACGCCGAGGGCCTGGCCTGTCGGCGGAACGTCCTCATCGACCACGGTGTCCTGCGGGCGTTCCTCTACGACACGGTGTCGGCCTCCCGGGCCGGGGTGTCCTCGACCGGATCGGCGGTGCGGGGTGGCTTCTCCGGTACGCCGGGCCCGGGTTGCCGTGCGCTGACGCTGGCCCCCGGACCCGAGGGCTACGACGAGGACGGGATCCTCGCCGCCGTGGGGGAGGGGCTGTTGGTCCAATCCCTCACCGGGGTGCACTCGGGCGTGAACCCGATCAGCGGGGACTTCTCGGTGGGAGCGGAGGGGCTGATGATCCGGAACGGCCGTCTGGCTGAGCCTGTCCGCGAGATCACCGTTGCCTCGACCCTCCAGCGAATCCTTCAGTCGTTGGTGGCTATCGGCTCTGACATCGAGTGGCTTCCCGGCATCGCCGCCGGTCAGACGCTCGCCGTTGGGGACATGCAGATCAGCGGGGTCTGACCGCCTCGATCAACGGCTCACAGGATTCATGGCCGGTGCCGACCAGTTCGAGGGATCAGTGGACGGCGGCCGTGGCCTTGGTGCAGGCGTCCAGAGCGTTCGGGGTTGAGGTGTAGTAGATCGATCCCTCAATCGACAGCGTATACGGGCCTGCACTTCCGGCGGTCGCCTGGCCGCCCGTCCACAGTGGGGGATTGGACGCCGAGACTCCGGCCGCCGAGGCCGAACTGCCGGCAGAACCCGTCGCACTGGCCGCACCGGTGCCGTAGGTCAGCGTGAAAGTCTGGATGACGAATAGGCGTGGGAAGCCATCAAGGTCGTTAATGAAGGAATGTACCTGGTTGTAGTTTCCCGTCACGGCCAGGGTCGTAGGCACCGCCACGACCCCGGCTGGCGTCGTGGCCGTCCCTGGGGTCGGAGTGGCCTGGGCCGTAGTCGCCGGAGCGAAGCCACTGAATGCCGTGAGGGCGACTCCCGAGCCGGCGACGAGGCCATTGAACTGATTTTCGAACGACGACTCCTGAGCGTCGACGTCGGTCGGGCTTTGGACGCTCGGTATCTGTGTGGCGATCTTCTGTAGATCGGCACAGCTGGAGGACAGTTTCTGCTGCTCCGACTTCAGGGATGCCAACTTGGCCTGCAGTGTTGACTGCTGCGCTGTGAGGGTCGTCTCCTGGGTCTGGAGGCTCGACAGTTTGGAGTTCTGAGGTGAGATGAGGACTGCCCAGAGCAGCAGGGCTACCACCAGGGCCCCACCGGCCATGAAGAGAGGAACCCGGTACTCACGGACTTCGTTCATTTCAGGCTCGCATTCTTGGAGAGGCTGGCTTCGGGAGTGATAGAGATATTGAAAGGAAACGAAATGGTTCCATTGGGATTGGCGGTAGTTGCTCCCTGTAGGGGATTGGCGAAGAGCTGGGAGGAGGACACTGCGTTAATCCAGGCTTCCGAGATGCTCAGGCTCGGACCGGGCCCCGTCACGGAGAGCTGGACTGTGCCGATCGCCTTTGAAGTCGTGGCACTCGGTCCACTCGAGGCGGCCGTGCCGCCCGTGGCGGTTGTGGTGGCACCAGAGGTGCCAGCGGCAGAAACAGCCGCACCATTGAACGACTGGACCTCAGCCCCTGCCGGCGTGATTGCCACCAGGTTGTTGTAGACCAACGGCCAGTCGATGGCTGAGTCGAGGACGGAGGCCCGACGAGCCACGCTCGCCGTGTAAGCGTTGTTCGCTGCAACCACCAGGTCGAATTTGGGTACCTGGGCGTTGAGTGCCGTGATCTCTGTCTGCAGCGAGTCGACGTTGTTTTGGGCATTGTGGACCTGGAGGAACTTCCAGGCACCGAATGCCAAGAGGAGGATGATCACGCCTACGCAGCCGACGAGGGTCCGCTCTTGAATCCGCTTCATCCGGGCGCGCTTGGCTACTTCGGGCGGGAGCAGGTTGAACTTCTTGACCGACTTGTCCGGTTCGGGCAGGGCCAGACCGATGGGAGTGGAGAGGACCGGGCCCACTTCGTTCATCTGGGTGTCGGTGAGGTCGAGTTTGGAGGTGTTGAGCCGGGCCAAGGGTGAGACCGGCAGGACGGGGAGGTGGACCTGCTCCTCCAGCATGGGCAAGAGGCCGTAGAGAGCCGAGCCGCCACCGGTCACCAATACCCGAGAGACCGGCAGCCGACCTGGGAGTGAGGCGAAGTACTGGATGGAGTTCCGGATCTCGCCGACCAGCTCGGTCATGCTGGGCTGGGCCGCCCGACGGGCGGTGAGCAACTGCGAATCTTCCTCGTAGAGGCGCCGCTTCATGCCTTCGGCATCGGTGAGGGGGACGTCGAGGGCCCCGGAGATGGCCGCGGTAGTGGCGTTGCCGCCCATGCCAATGGTCCGGACGAACTGGGGTCGACCCTTCTGGTGCACGACCACCACGGTCAGCCCCGCTCCGACCGACACGATGGCCTCGGGCTGGTCAGAGTCCTCGTGTCCGCCGATGGCCCGGACCAGGGCGGAGGAGATGAGGTCGACGCCGACCACGGTCAGTCCGGCCTTCTCGACGGTGTCGATGACGCCGTTCACCAGGTCGGTGTGGGCCGCGGCCACCAGTACCCGGCGCATCTTGTCGCCTTCCGGCGAGGTGTAGTCAGCCAGGATCTGGGACGAGAGGATGGTCTGATCGGGGGGGAAGGGGATGACCTCTTCGGACTGGAACCGGACCGCACTGTCCACCTCGTTGTCGGGGACGAACGGGAGGTCGATCTCCCGGGTGATGGCCCGCAACCCGGCGATGCCGACGATTACCGTGGAGCCGGAGAACTGGCCGTTCTCCCACAGCTTCTTGATCGCCTCGGTCACCGATGAGCCGTCGCGAATCTCTCCGTCCACCAAGGAACCGGGGGGCAGGCCCACCTGGCCGTAGGTGAGTAGGACCGGCGGCGAGTGGCTGATGTCGAGCTCGGCCGCCCGCACAGCGCTGGTGCCGATGTCGAGTCCTACCACGAGCTGTGCCATGTCAGCGCCCCCCTGCGTTCAGATGATGCCCATCGGATCGGTGGCCGTTGGTGCGAGCGAGGGTATGGAGCAGGTCTCCAGCACAGCCAGGGTGAGTGCCTCGCTTGGCCTCCGTCACGATGTTCACGGTTGTGTCTCCGGTCATTCGGTGATCGCCTGGGAGCAATCGATGGTTTTGAGCGGTGCCCGAATGCAAAGGCACCAGACTGTACGAAGATCTATCGGACGAAACCGCGGCCAGCTTGAGGCACTCTGCTTCCGAAATTACGGCGAGCTTGGAAAGTTCACAGGGACGCGTCAGACCAGGTCACGGTCACGCAGGAGGTCGTAGGGTAGAGCTGCTCAGGCGAAGCTGGCGGCGGCGAATTGGCCGGTCTGCATGATCCCCTTGCGCTCCAGCATCACCTTGAGGTCATGCGGATTTGTCGCCGTACTCATGGCCTCTTCGAGATCGATGGTGCCATCGGACAGCAGGGTGACCAACGATTGATCGAAGGTCAGCATCCCGTAGTACTCGCCATCGGTGATGATCCCTTCGATGTCACCGGTGAGGAGCGGGTCGATGATGGCCTGTTGGATGCGACCGTTGACCACCAGCAGCTCGAGGGCCGGCACCCGCCCTTTGCCGTCGGCGGTGGGGATCAAACGCTGGCAGATGATGCCCTTCAGCGAGCCGGCCAGGCTGACCCGGGTCTGCTGCTGCTGATGGGGGGGAAAGAAGTCGACGATCCGGTTGATGGTCTCGGTGGCGTTGATGGTGTGAAGCGTGGAGAAGACCAGGTGACCAGTCTCGGCTGCGGTGAGGGCCGCGGAGACGGTCTCCTGGTCTCGCATCTCACCGACCAGGATGACGTCGGGGTCCTGCCGCAGGACGACTCGCATGGCAGAACCGAAGGTGTCGGTGTCGAACCCCACCTCGCGCTGGTCGATGTCGGCCAGGTCGTCAGTGTGGAGGTACTCCACCGGGTCCTCGATGGTGACCACGTGGCAAGACCGCGTGTGGTTGATGTGGTCCACCATGGCGGCCAGGGTGGTGGTCTTCCCCGACCCGGTGGGCCCAGTCACGAGCACCAGTCCCCGCATCTCCTCAGCCAGCCGGGTGACCACTTCGGGGAGGCCCAACTCGTCGACGGTGGCGGCGTTGGCCCGTACCCGGCGCATGGCCAGGGCCACGGACCCACGTTGGAAATAGGCATTGACCCGGAATCGTGCCGTCCCAGCCAGCGAGTAGGCGAAGTCGACCTCATGCCGTTGCCGGAAGGTCTCGAGAATGGACGGCTGCATCATCGATTCGGCGATGGCCTGGGTCTCCTCGGGGGTGAAGCGGGGCTCGTCGTCCATTGTGCGCAGCGATCCGGCCAGTCGCATACGGGGAGGTGATCCGGCCTTGATATGCAGATCCGAACCATCGAGGTCGGACAGCATTACAAGCAATCGATCGAGATCAGATGTGTCCACGGACTACATTGTATGAGCTGAAACACCCATTTGGCCAGGTAAAATTCAAATTCAATTTGTGCTCAAGCTCAGCTCAAAGCGTGTCGATACCGTTGGGTTAGATCCAACGTAAATGGTCTATGAGGTCGAGTCCTTTGCGGGTGATTTGGCTGGAGTGACCGGCTTTGGTTTGGCCGAATCGCTCGTTGACTCCGTCGTCGAGGGTGGGGAGGTTCCCTCCCCGGAGGAAGTGCTGCCCGCTGCAGTCTTGCCGTCTGCCGCTGAGCCGTCCGCTGGGGCCTTCCCTTCTGACGGGGACTCGGCGCCCGCGCCCTTGGTGGCCGTGCCAGGGCGGCTGTCGTTCTTGTAGAACCCGCTTCCCTTGAACACAATGCCCACGTTTCCGAACACCTTGCGGACCGGAGAGCCGCAGGTGGGGCAGGCTGTCAGCGGGTCATCCTGGAACGACTGCACGACATCAAAGTTCTTCTCGCAGCTGTCGCAGTGATACTCATAGGTAGGCAACCGGCTAGTCCTCTCGATCCGAGACCCGAGTCAGGTTGGCAGTCTACTTGAGAGAGTGCCAATGCCGACCTGGGGGTGCGGTCTCCCGTACACTGGGGCGGTGAACGACGGCCTCGCCTCATGACCGACCGCAGCCTCAGCCATCTCGACCCCTTCAGCGGTACGCGGATGGTGGACGTCTCCCCCAAGGAGGCCACCCACCGCCGTGCCCTGGCCCGTTGCAAAGTGGCGATGAAGCCGGAAACGACCGCCAAGGTGGCCAACAACGCCATCACCAAGGGAGATGTACTCGCCGCCGCCCGGGTGGCAGGCATCCAGGCAGCCAAACGGACTGCCGACCTGGTCCCCATGTGTCATCCGCTACTGGTCGGCGCCGTACACGTCGACTTCACCATCGGTGACGATTTCGTGGAGGTGGAGACCAAGGTCGAGGCCGTTGATCGTACGGGGGTGGAGATGGAGGCCATGACGGCGTGTGCCATCGCTGCCCTGACCGTCTACGACATGTGTAAGACGACAGATCGGACCATGAGCATCGGGCAGCTCATGCTGTGGGAGAAGACCGGCGGAAGCTCCGGCGTTTGGAAGCGGAACCCTACCGCCTAAGCGCGAGGGTGGCGAACGTCGGCGGCCCTCCTGCTCAAAGGTCTGTCGCTACCGGCTGATCTTCCAGAGCTTCTTCTTGGGCTTGGCCCGGGACGAGGTGAAGAAGTCGGGCGCCATGGGTAGCTGAGCGGACCAGTCGGAAACGTCGTCCGGCTTGTCCAGATCCGGTACTGGGCGAGGTGCGACGGCGACCGCGGATGGAGTCGAGTTTCTTGGTGGAGGCGGGCCGACCTCCTCACTGTCGACGCCGATGGCCAAGATGTCCTTGGCCATGGCCGCGCTGGCGGCGAAGTCGGCGGTCACCTTCGGCGGCGGCGGCGGTGGTGGTGGCGGTGGCGGTGGCGGTGGCGCGGCGCTTATCCCGAGTTCTGGAATTGGCACCGCAGCGACTCCGCTGCAGGGTGAGCTGTTGGGGTTGTCGTAGTCCATGGGTGAAAGGCATGACCCAACACGGGCCCTTGTCGTGCGATTACCACCAAGGCTACTGGCCAGGAGCGCGCGTTCGACAGAGGGAAATTTCAAAATATTCGGATACCGGAATCCATCCGGTGCCCTTCTGGGCGTTGTGCAACAACTCCCTATCTGAGGAGCGTGCGGAGATCAAAGGGTGGCGCTCAAAGCCAGGCGTGGGCCGAAGATTCAGCCGTGAACTGCTGAACGTAGATCTCGCAGTGACAGCTCAGAGGTGGCTTCTCCACCGCACTGCGAGCAGTGCTCCACGTGTCGCCAGCTCCGGAGCAGGCGAGTTCCCTCTGGATTCAGTAGTACGACGAAAGACTCAGAGAGTGGGTCGATCTCAACGCCATAGCACGCCTGCCACTCCGTGGAGGCAGTGGTGTGATGGTTGGCGCCTTTGACCAGCCGACGGAACCGCGAGTGGTCCATGTCGATGATCCATGTGCTGTGGCACGACTCGATGACGATCTGTTCCACCCAGTCAGTATCCCATAAATTCGAGGATAATCCTCCCGCGATTTCATGTCGGTTCAGTGACAGTTCGCTCCCGCTTCGGGAGGTACTGCAGTGGTCGTCCACCAACTTCATGCTGGTGACCACCTTCAGAGAATGAAATCGTATGGATATGTCTAACCATGGTCGAGAATCGTTGTGGGAACCCACACGTCCACTGTGGTTCCGATCCCCGGCTCTGAGTGAATTACCAGGCGGGAACCGATGAGATGGGCCCGTTCGGTCATGCCCGGAAGTCCCAGGGAAGAGGACCGAACTCCGTCTGGGCGCTGCGAGGGAGCGAACCCCACGCCGTCGTCCTTCACCAGCATCCGTAATCCAGCGGCTTCGAAGTTCATGCCGACGGCCACCTTCCGCGCCGCGGCGTGGCGTTCAACGTTGGAGAGGGCCTCCTGGGCGATGCGGAAAAGGGCCAACTCCACCGTCGGCGAAAGCCTCCTCTCCGTGCCGGTGACGCCGAACGACGTCTCGAACCGCTGCCGCTCGCCAGCATCGCTCAGCATCTGATTGATGGACGCCACAAGTCCAAGGTCATCAAGGATTGAGGGGCGCAGACCCTTGGCAATCGACCGCAATTCGGCCACGGTGTCCTCGACGATGGAGCGCAATGCGGAGAGTGCCGGAGGAACGGCGACGACCGATCCCTCGTGTGCCGTAGTGTCCACTTCGTCGATCTGCCGACAGAGGTGAATGAGTGTCTGGAGTGGTCCATCGTGAAGCTCCTGAGCGATGTGACGTCGCTCCTCCTCCTGCCCCAGCACGACCCTCGCCGCGTAGGCTTCCATCAGATCGTGGCGACGAGTCTCAGCCGTCACGTCCTCAAAGATGACTTGCATTCGTTTGGTGTCATCGCCCGGACCAAGCATGGTCGCAGTGGGTCGGAACAGCACGTGTTCGTCGCCGATGTCGAACGGAAGGGGTTCGACGCGCCCGAGATCGGTCGACGAGATCTCGGTGGCCTCGGACCTGGGCAGGCGCCAGGACAGCAGCTGAGTCAACACTCTGGCCGCAGCGTCCGCTCCGATCATGTCCACCAGCCGCACTGGCGTCCCCGGGGTGGCGGCCCGTAGCCGGCTAAAGGCCCGCTGCGCTGAGGCATTGGTCTCTACGACGAAGCCGTCAGCGTCGATAATCAGGATCGGCGCCTGATTCGAATCGAAGAGGTCGCGATACATCGCCTCGGCGCGGAGGTGCGCCTCCCGTGACGTCTCGGCCAATCGGCGGGCCTCACGCTCGGCTGAGACGCGCTGTCCGATCAGAACGGCCAGAGCGTCTAATAGCACCACCTGCACCAGCTCGGCCCAGGCGTCAACGTACTGATGACTCTGGAGGGAAGAGACGAATCGAGGAATGGCCAGCACGGTGATCCATCCGGTGGTGAAGACCGCTCCGACCAGGCCGAAATTGAGAGCGGCATAGACCACCGGGATGATGAAGAGAGCGAGCGTGGAGAACTCGAGGATGAGAGACGTCGACTCCAAGTGGAACGCAACGGTTGCCGCCAATCGGACGAGGTAGAGGGCGAGTACGACCAGCTGGAGCAACCAGAATCCCGACCTGGTCCACGGCGTATTGCTGCTGAGGCCCCGATCCACCGTCTCCGCTATGAAGTCGGACTTGGGACCCGCCTCCACGACGCCCTCTCGTGTGACACCGTGGCGTACGGAAGGTGCTGGGTCCTCGAAGGACTCCAGGGACGGCACCTCCGAGGGTCGCATGCCTCCATGGTCCTGCTCGACCCATCCCGTCCGAGGAAGGTCGAGCCTGGTCATGAGGTTTGTGTTGTGAGCCCGTCAGGCTCCCGGATGAACAGGCCATTAGCCAGTGCGAGGTGGACGAGTTCGGTCCTGGAGGTCGATCCGACCTTCTCGAACACGTGATTGAGGTGTCCTTCGACGGTCCGAGGGCTGATCCCCAGCTGATGGGCGATGGCCTTGTTCGAGCGCCCTCGCGCCACCAGTCGCACCACTTCCTTCTCCCGAGCCGTGAGGCGGGTGGCTGGCCCACCGAGTCCGGATGCAGGTGCCTTTTCCCCGAGGCCGGCTGGGGTCAGTTCGAGTAGGGCGAGTCCCTCGCATGCCGCTCGGATGGACCTAATCAGCTCGTCGCTCGGAGTCGTCTTCAGCAGATAGCCAGCCACTCCGGCGGCTAGGGCTGCGCGTACGTAATGCTCGTCGTCGTAGGCAGTCAGGATGAGAACCTTGATCGCCGGGTATCCCTCCACGATGTGACGAGCCAGGTCGATACCGTTTGTGGAGGGCAACCGGATGTCCACCAGCACTAGGTCCGGCTCGGTCCGGGCAATGACCTGCAGGGCCGCCTCACCGTCGTCGGCCTCGCCGACCACGGTGAAGCCGCTTGCGTCGTCGAGAATGCGTCGCGTCCCAGCGCGGAGCAGCTCGTGGTCATCGACCACAACGACCCGGTACACCGCTAGCTCGGTAGAGGATCCCGTTTGGGTGGGCGTGGTCGTCATGGTCGATTTGGCATCGCTCATTGGCTCATCACGCTCCCACTGCCAGTGACGCCACCATGGCGATCGCAACGGCTGTGACCAGGGGAGTCCCCAAGATCGCATCGGTGATCGGGCGTGGGTGTCCGATCCCAATCATCCCGTCGCCCGCACCAACGGTTTCTCGGGACAGCACCCAGGAACCGGCCATACAGCCGGCATAGACCACGATCCACAAAGACGCCCCGACCAGCGTGGCCAACGGTCCCAGGCCACCGAGCCAGCATCCGGCCACGAGCAGGATGCCGGCTCCACGGTGCCGTTGATCGGCACCAGGGCGATCGGCCCTTCCAAGCAGAACATAGGCGACAAGACCAGTGCCCAGTCCAACCAGCGATCCGACCAGAATCGCCCCACGATGCTGTGAGATGGCCCCACCGATGATGATGACTTCGGCCAGTCCGGTGCCGATGGCCACCACCGAGGTCGGGGCCTTCCGGCCCCCGTAGTCGATCAGACTAACGGCGATGAACGTGGCCGCCAGGACGCAGTAGCCAGCGGCCACAACGGTGCCGTGCCACGCCCATGTAGTCAGCGCGAACGTCACACCGGTAACCAACTCCACCAGGGGATATCGGATCGAGATCGGCTCCTGGCACGAGTGGCACCGCCCCCGAAGGCAGAGCCATGAGAGTACGGGGATGTTCTCCCACCAAGTGAGTTGGCGGTCGCAGGTGGGGCAGAAGGACCGGGGAGTCGACACGGACAGACCGAGCGGCGTTCGGTAGATCACGACATTGAGGAACGAGCCCACGAACAGACCGACGATCCCGGCCATGGGAACGGTAATAGCAAGCAATGAAACATGCCCAGAATTCATGGGATGTCCTTGTGTGGATAGCCCTGAGGGGTTGGGTGAGCAATTGCGCTGCCTTGATTGGGTCGGTGCGGACCCAACGGGCGCGGGTGATGGGGAAGGGGTCTTATGGTCATAGAGAATTGAGGTCGGCCGGCACCCATAGGCATCGGAACATCTCCTGGAGTATCGGCACCCATCCCTTCCCTGCTTGAGCACGGGCCCGGTGACCGGCGCCCGTCATCGCATCGGCAGTCTCGGAACAGCTCCAGACAGTGTGCGACCTCCCGGGCAGGCGGAACCAGGTTGCCTGTTGACGCCTGGTTTGGCCCGCTCACGGTAGGCGCCAAAGAATTGGATTGGGGTTCAATCTCAGGCTCCAGTCTGCCGATGGAGATGAGATGAGCGATGTCGATGCCATTCGCTGGATGGCAAGCGAACACGACCTTGAGTTTGTCGATCTCGACACCTACGGGGTGGATCCCGCCGCGGGCGAGATCCTTCCGGCATCGTTGGCGCGTGAGCATCACGTCGTCGCCATCAAGCGAAAGTTCGGCACTCCGGTGATCGCCACATCGGATCCCGACGACCTGACGGCACAGGACAACGTGCGTGCGACGATCGGCCGCGATTTCATCTCAGTTGTTGCTGCACCTGATCAAATCGGCAGTTACCTCGACCAGATCTTCGGCCCCGAAGGCGGCGCAGCGGCATCTGAGAACACTTCCGAATCGGTCACCCGTGTCGGGGAGGCCGAAACCCAATCTGACCCTCAGTCCGTTGAGGCGTCGCTACTGGTAGAGGACGAAGGGCCACAGGACCCCGATCCGTTTAGCGATCTCCTCACCGAAGAACTGGATGGGAATCTCGGAATCATCGAGGAAGCCGAGTCGGCGATCGCCGACGATGCTGCGATGGCCGATGCTGAGGTTGAGGAGGCCCAGACAGTCGGCGTTGGCCCCAGTTCAGATGATGCCGAAGCTGACACTCGCTCGGCACTGGCGATCTCGCCCGTCTCGTTCGACGATGCCGATTGGCAGGAGGTTCCGCCAGAATCCCAGGTCAACGGCAATGCTTTGACTCCAGACCCCTCACCATCGGATGGTCTGGAAGGAGGATTCGAGCTCGGGGAGACCAACGACTCGACCGACGACGAGTGGAAATCCGAAGCCGAGGAAACCACCTTCACCGAACCGGACGTCCTGGAAGAGGTGACCTTCGAAGATCTGGCCCCACCTCCACCTCCACCTCCACCTCCACCTCCACCAGCTGACCTGTTGGCGAGTTCATTCCCAGCGGACGAGCTCGTGACGCTTGAACCGGCCACCAGCGTCCTTCCAAGCTTTGCCTCGGATGCAGGCTTCCCTGCTCCACCTCCCGTGGGGACTAGTGCCTTGGCGGCCAGTGCGGACGAGCTCGAACAGCTGGCACGGTCCGTCCAAGGAGACGCTGGAAGTAACGACCCAGACACCGCGGCCATGGCCGCCGACTTGGTCGCTGAAGCCGTCGCCACCTTCAACGAGCAGCGAGGTGATGAGCAGGAGTTCGCGGCCGATGCCGCAAACGCATCCTCGGCCACCGCCCACTTCCCCCCATTGGCCAAGGCCCTGGTCGATGGGGACCGCGTCTCGTTGGCGGACATGGAGGCGGTGCTGGAAGAGCATCGTGAGTCCCGACAGAGCGTCGCCCGAATCTTGACGGCGCAGAACTTGGTGACCGAGGCCGACCTGATGTGGGGCATGGCCCAGGAGATGGGGCTGGAGTTCGTGGATCTCGACACCGCGGGTGTCGACTTCGTTGAAGCCGGAATGATCCCCGAATCGACCGCACGCCACCACAACGTCCTGGTCATTGGTAGTCATGACGGGATTCCGGTGGTAGCGGCCTCCAATCCCACCGACGTCTTCGCCATGGACGACCTCCGCACCATCATGGGGCGCAGCTTCTCGGTGGTGGTGGCGACCCGGACCCAGATCACGGCATACATCGGGAAGGCGTTCCACAGCGGCGGCGATGCCGCCGACATGGCCAGGGAGGCCTCACTCGGAATCGACGGACAGGATGATTCGGGCCTCGACGACATTCAGGCGGTCACCGAGGAAGCGCCCATTGTGCGCTATGTCAACCTGCTCATCCTGCAGGCCCTCAACGAGCGAGCCTCCGACATCCACGTCGAACCGACCGAGACCGATCTCCGCATCCGCTACCGGATCGACGGAGTGCTTCACGATGTGTCGACGGCTCCCCGTGCCATTGCCCCGGCTGTTACCACCCGTCTGAAGGTGATGGCTGACATGAACGTTGCCGAGCACCGGGTTCCCCAGGACGGTCGTATCTCACTCAATGTAGGAAGCAAAGGTATCGACCTCCGCATGGCCACCCTTCCCACCATCCACGGCGAGAAGGTCGTGATGCGTGTGCTGGACAAGTCGAGCGTTGTGCTCGGGTTCGATGCGTTGGGCTTTGACGAGGACATGCTCAAGACCTACGAACAGATCTACACCAAGCCGTACGGGACCATCCTGGTTACGGGTCCCACCGGGTCCGGCAAGTCGACGACCCTCTACACGACGCTTTCCGCCCTCAATACGCCCGAAAAGAACATCATCACGGTCGAGGATCCGGTCGAACTCCCGTTGAAAGGGGTTAACCAGGTACAGCTGAACCTGAAGGCTGGACTCAACTTTGCGTCGGCCCTGAAGTCCATCCTTCGTTCGGACCCAGACATCCTCCTCGTCGGTGAGATTCGAGACCAAGAGACGGCGGTCATTGCCATCGAAGCCGCTCTGACCGGCCACATGGTCCTGGCCACCCTCCACACCAACAGCGCAGCGTCTACGCCTATGCGGCTCATCGAGATGGGGATCGAGCCGTTTCTGGTCACGTCATCGCTCTCGGCCGTGCTGGCCCAGCGGCTGGCCCGCCGCCTCTGCATGCACTGCAAGCAGCCGTACCAACCCACCGAAGCCGACATCGTGGCGGCCGGTTGGACTCCAGATGAAGTCGACGCAGAAGGGGAGATTCCCCAGGTGTATCGGGCCATTGGTTGCTCGGCGTGCGCCAACACCGGATACCGAGGCCGTCAGGCGCTTGCCGAATTGATGCCTCTGAGCGAGGAGATTGAACGAGTGATAATCGAAGGAGGATCGGTGGAAGACATCCATAGGCTCGCAGTGGCACAAGGCATGACCACACTGCGGAGAAGCGGCCTGCGCAAGGCCATCGAGGGTCAGACGACCCTCGAAGAGGTGTTGCGAGTCGTCGCATGAGTCCGCTCACCGCAACATCCCGAACCGAATGGTCGAACCGGCTGGCCCAAGCCTTGGTCCAGGGCGGCTACGAGACGCAATCCAATCTGGCTCCATTGGTCGAGGAGGCCAGGCAGACCGGCCACTCGTTGGCATCCATCCTGATCAGTAGGAATCTGGCTCTGCCGGGCGTGGTGGTGGGAGCACTGGCTCATCTGGCCCAGCTCCCGGCCGTCGATCTCGCCGCCATGAGCCCCAGTCCTGAGGCCCGGGCGGCCATGCCCGATGCCGTAGCCCAGCAGTTCGAGGCCGTCGGCCTTCAGTTTGATGGGAACGTGCTGGCTGTGGCCTTCTCTGAGCCGCCTTCCCAGGAGGACGTCGATGCTCTGGCCTCGAAGGTGGGCTTCAGGGTCAATCCCGTGCTGGCCGATCCGACGGTGATCACCCAGTTGTTGGGAATGGACGGTGGCCCGGTGCCCCCGCCACCCCCCGCACCGTCGTCGGCGTCACCCCTGGTCGATGCCGCCACCCCGGCGCCGGTCGAGGCCGCTGGTCCCCCGGATGTGGAGCAGCTGCTCCAGACCGGGATCCCGGCCCAGGCCAGCAATGGGACCATGCCGTTGCACATCGATGACCTACTGCGTTACGCCGTTGCTGTCGGAGCGTCGGACCTTCACCTCACTGCTTCGCAGCCGGGTGCCATCCGCCTCCACGGGGCGATCCGTCCCATCGAGGGGTGTCCGGCGCTGGGCAACGAGCAGATCCGCGAGATGGTTTTCGGCATCCTGCCCGCATCGCAGCGTGAGCGCTTCGAAGAAGAGCATGAGCTCGATACCTCACACTCCATCAATGGCGTCGGCCGATTTCGTGTGAATGTCTCTCTGCAGCGGGGCACGATTGCGGCAGCCCTCCGGCCCATTCCGCACGAGATGCCCGAGTTCGACTCCCTTGGGATCCCCGACTCGGTCAAAGCCTTCACCGAGCTCAGGCGTGGCCTGGTGCTAGTCACCGGTCCCACCGGATTCGGGGAAATCGACGACATTGGCGTCGCTGATCGACATCATCAATCGCACGAAGCCGTTGCACATTGTGACGGTGGAGGATCCTATTGAGTTCCTCCACGACCACAAGCGGTCCATCATTACCCAGCGGGAGATCGGCGAGGACACCAACTCCTTTGCCGAAGCCCTCCGGCGAGTACTGCGCCAGGACCCAGACGTGATCCTGGTCGGCGAGCTCCGCGACCTCGAGACCATCTCCACGGCGCTGACCGCAGCGGAGACCGGTCACTTGGTGTTCGCCACCCTGCACACGCAGGACGCACCCCAGACCATCGACCGAGTCATCGATGTGTTCCCCACCAACCAGCAGGAGCAGATCCGGGTCATGTTGGCGGCCACCCTCGAGGGCGTGGTGACCCAGCAGCTCATCGTCACCGCTGATGGCACCGGTCGGGTGCCCTGCTCCGAAGTGCTGGTCTGCACCTCAGCTATCCGAAACCTGATTCGGCAGGCGAAGACCCACCAGATCTACTCACTCATGCAGGTGGGTGCCTCATTCGGGATGCAGACCATGGACCAAGGCCTCGCTTCACTGGTCAAGCAGGGGACAATCTCGGAGGCAATCGCCTACGACCGATCGTCCAACGAGGAAGACCTTCGCAACCATCTCAACACCCAATAGAGGGCATAGCTGTGTTTGATCGACGAATCGGGGAACCGTGGCACTGACATTCGACTACAAAGTCCGGGACAAGTCCGGAAGCCTCGTCGAGGGGCAGCTAGAAGGCGACAGTATGGCGCTGGTCGTCCGTCGGCTCCGCGAGATGGGCTATATGCCGATCTCGGTGACGCCCAAGTCGGCCGTCAATCTCAAAACCGAGATCAAGATCCCGGGACTATCCGACCGCGTCAAGCTCCGTGAGGTGGCTGTTATTACCCGGCAGCTATCGACCATGGTTGACTCGGGACTTTCCGTGGTGCGTTCACTCGGGATCCTGTCGGCTCAGGTTGAGAACCCGGCACTGGCCAAGATACTTGCCGAGGTCCGCCTAGATCTCGAACACGGCTCTTCGCTCTCTGTGGCCTGCTCGAAGCACCCCAAAGTATTCTCGCACCTCTTCTGCACGCTCGTTCAGGCTGGGGAGGTCGGCGGAAATCTGGACGAGGTACTCGGAAGCTTGGCCAACACCATTGAGAAGCAGGCCCAGCTCAATCGGACCATCCGATCGGCAATGACCTATCCCGCCGTGGTCCTTGGGGTGATGGTGGTCATCTTTACGGCGATGATCGTCTTCATTGTCCCGGTATTCCAGAACCTCTTTAAGACCCTGGGAGGAAAGCTACCGTTCCCGACTCGGGTCTTGATCAAGGTCTCCGAGATCATCACGAGTCCGTGGGTATTGCTGATCATCGCCATGATCGTCGGCGGGATCATCGGACTGCGGAAGTGGATTGCTACGCCCGAGGGCCGCCGCAAGTGGGACAAGCTGATACTCAGGCCCCCTGTCTTCGGTCCCCTATTCCACAAGGTCTCTCTGGCCCGCATGACTGGCACCCTGGCGTCCCTCATCGGCTCAGGCGTCCCCATTTTGGAGTCCTTGGACATCTGTGCTGATACCTCAGGCAACCGGACAGTCGGGGACGTTCTGCTACTGGCTAAGGAGGGTGTCCGGTCAGGACGACCCCTGGCGGACCCACTGAGGGAACACGAGGACGTCATCCCAACATTGGTTGTCCAAATGGTCGAGGTCGGCGAGCAGACCGGTGCCCTGGACGGCATGTTGAAGAAGGTCGCCGAATTTTACGATCAGGAGGTGGAGGTGACTGTCAACAACCTGACCGCCCTTCTCGAGCCACTGCTCACCGTCTTCATGGGCATCGGCGTCGGCGCCATGGTGATCTGCCTCTACCTGCCCATGTTCGACTACATCAAGCTGATTCATAACTGAGACGTGGTTCCCCGCCCTCACCATGAGCTAATCGATCATCGAATCACACCCTTCCCGCACCTCTAGATTCTGTTTGCCCTCGCTTGCGACAACTGCCCCCAAGGAACTCCCCTTCGAAGGTGAGTCACGGCTCTCGCGGAATCCACGATAATGCGAGTGTCGGGGGGCGACGACCGCTCTCTTCGATCCAAGCGGATCCAAGCTGAGTCCAAGGCGATTACAGCTGTGGATCAGGGTGTGACCTGCCAAAGGCATCTAAAGCCACTGCCGATCTGCCGATGCGTTCATGATTGCCAATGGCGATGTTTCTGAGTCCACGCGAAGCAGTTGCGTCGACGACGATGCCAGTCCGTACACCTGTCGGTCCGAAAGTCGAGTCCGTCGGTCGATCTGGATGGTTCGAAGTCCGACGCCGGTTTCACCCTCATCGAGCTCATGGTTGTTCTGCTCATCCTGGCCATCCTGCTGGCTATCGCCATTCCGACCTTTCTCGGTGTGACGAAGTCGGCCAATGACCGGGCCACGCAGTCCAACCTGAACACCGCGCTGGTGAATGCCAAGGCTGCGTTCCAGTCACAGGGCCAGTCGTACACGAGCGCGACCTCACCACACTGACGCTGTTCGCCGCTGCTCTGCATTCGGCCGAGCCGAGCTCTCACCTCGGGTCCCATTTCGTCTCAGCCGGCCCAGGGGCCATCAGCGTGGAGGTTAGCCGACGGCCATGGCGTGATCCTGGCCGCCAGGCCAAGGGCACCAAAACTGCTGGTACATCGTGGACAACCACGGCTGAGTCGGGACCGGGACCGCACCGTGGGTGCCAGGCTGGCACCATGGTCTCCTCGACTTCAGCAGTGAGCCCGACCATGTTCTGCAGGCCCAGAGGCACAGACCGCCTTTGCAGCGGCTCGACTGCGCCCCAGGCTGCAGCCAGCCTCCCGTCGCCCTGGTCAGTCCTCGACGGTGGCTTCCCGTGCCTGTAGTTCCGACGCTGTAGCTCATAGGGTGTCGAGTGCGCTGCCGACAGGCACTGCTCGAGCGACGCCCGCTGGTTGGCTTCCTTGGTGCAGGAGCTTATGCCTCGTTCGGGATCGAGGATTCAGCGGGGGCAAAATCCCTAAGAGTTACTAAAGGTTCGAGTCTAGGCACCGTACCGATAAGATCAATGGATGCCAATCCCGGAGTCCCATATTGATGCATCAATAACCAACGAGGAGGCAGTAAATGTTTTCATCCGCTAATCGAGCGCCTGAATGACAGGCGAGACGGTGCGGGGGATGCCGGCGAGGACGCCGGTTTCACCCTCATCGAGCTCATGGTGGTCCTGCTGATCCTGGCCATCCTGCTGGCTATCGCCATTCCGACCTTTCTCGGTGTGACGAAGTCGGCCAATGACCGGGCCGCGCAGTCCAACCTGAACACCGCCCTGGTGAATGCCAAGGCTGCTTTCCAGTCACAGGGCCAGTCGTACACGATGTCGTACCGTCTCGACGCTGTTCGCCGCTGCTCTGCAGTCGGCTGAGCCGAGCCTGTCGTTCACGACGGTCCATCTCTGTCGACCAGCCGAACACGGTCGGTGATGGTCTCGGCTGACGGCGCCGGCGTGATCCTGGCCGCATTCAGGCCAAGGGCACCAAAACTGCTGGTACATCATGGACAACACGCAGAGCTGAATACCGGGCGCTGCGCACCGTGGATGCCACTGCCGACCTGTCCAATGGAGTTCACACGATGCCGGTGAGCTCGATCGTGTCGCAGACCATCCAGCAGGCACCGGTACCGTGCCTAGGTGCACGGTTCGACTGCTGCTCAGTGCAGCGCCAGCGCTCCCGTCACCCCTGTTCCAGCCACGGCCGGTGGCTTCCAGTGGTCGACCGCAGTTCCCGACGTGTAGTCCAGACTGATTGTACGTGAGGCAGATTCGTCTGCTCATTCGAGCTCCATAGCGTGAGAGTGCCCCCTCCGATCTGGAGGGGGCACTCTAGTGTCCAGCTCGATACAGCAGGTCTTGAGGGACTAGCCGAATTCTGCTCAAGCTCGCTGAGCAACTTGAACGATGGAAGGGCACGCGGGCATTGGGCCCTCCAGAGGCCGTTGGCCAGTCTCGACGACGACCATTCGTCGAGACGGTAGCGAGTGGCTCCCGATCAGATTCCTAGGCGATGGTACTGAATTTCGAGCGAGTGGACTCAAAGGCATGGCCCCTTGGCCGTTCGGGAATCTTGGTCGCTCGGGATGGTGTTCATGCTCGGCTGGCTCCCCTCGTGCTGCACAGATCCGGCTGGGACACGGGAGATGATGCCTGGGGGATCTTCCGGGGTGCACACTACGTGGTTGGGGCTTCTCTGGGGGGTGTCTATACACCGTCCACCGGAGTCATCGCCTTTCCAGGAATGGAGGTACTGCTGGCACCACTGGCGATGCCCAGTGGGACGCTTCATCTGACGGAGTCGTCTCCGCCGTATTTCTTGACGCACACCGACAGCGGCGTTGATTCTCGCAGCCCGTGGAGCTGCTGCTGGCTTCCACGGTGATCTTCGCGTCGGACGCGCTTGCTGCAATCGTCTTGGCACGTGACGAAGGGTCGACGAATCGCACTGTGTCTACCCGGTAGGTCTGATTACGTGGCCGACTGTCAGCGATCTGGGGTCACGCCGAGGACTCCTCTGGCTGTTACGTTTGCCCTCTATGCGATGGTCGCCGCTCCTGAGTGAGCGACTGGAACGCGTGCGGATGGCTGTCTGGCTGTCGCGGATTGCGTCATGCAGCCGTTGGCGGGCCTTCTGATTCCGCTGCTCATTGGTCGCCTCACCCAAAGGGACAAGATCGCTCCTGGCCCGTTCGATCGCCTTCCTGTCGTTGGTGCTGGTGGCGGTGGCATTCGCAGGGAATCCGACGGGTACCTTTCGGCACGCTGGTGAAGCAACCCACGTCCGCCGTCCGTCAACCACGCGACCCGTGGGCTGTCACTGGCTCCCCGAGCTCCCGTGCGAACTTTCCCGTCAACTAACACAGGTCCTGGATTCCATGGCCTGGTCACCGTGCCTTTCACATGCTCACCTTCGGCCGTGCACGGGCTTGTGTCGGGCGGTGCCGGCGAGATCCATCGACCTGTTCCTGGCCATTGCGTCGGACGCTTCGTCTGGCGACGACCCCAGACTCCGTCGTAAGCATCGTCTGGCTGGCTGCGGTCGTGCTTGGCGTCCCGCATGCTTCTTCGAAGCGGTGATGACGCCCTACTACCTCGCGCCTCCGCTTGATGGTGGCCCTGGTGCTGGTGCCTCGACAGGGACCTCAGTTCGTTTGTGGGCTCAGCTGATCTGTGCCCTCGAACGTCTGTCTTTTCCTACCGTCATCTGAACCCGTGGGCGTGGTGGCTGCCGATCGTGGCTGGGTTTGTCGCAACAGTCGCTGTGGGTTTCCCCTCAGGAGCCAGTCCGTCACGGACGCAGTGAGAAGTCCACTGAGTCGACGGCGAACCTGGGCGCAACAGACGGTTGACGGCGCCGTGATGAGCACCTCGTTCGCCAGCCGCCTTGCCACCGAAGACGGTCGGCTGTTGTCCGCAACCAGGCGCCTCCCGTGGCCGCCCTACATCGGCCCCACAGTGTGCTTCCGCCCGGGCAGGTACTCCTTGGCCGTGGCCAGCGTGACCAGGGCCTCGGCCACGACGGTCCGGGTGGATGCCGGGTCGATCACAGCATCGACGAAGCCCCGCTCGGAGGCCTGGTAGGGCGTGAGGAAGCGCTCGGTGTACTCGGCCTGTAGCGCGTCCCGCTCAGCCAGGTCCTCGACCCGTCGGTGCAAGATCTGGACCGCCCCTTCGGCGCCCATCACCGCGATCTCGGCTCCCGGCCAGGCGAAGCACAGGTCGTTGCCCAGGCCCTTGGAGTCCATCACGATGTACGCACCCCCGAAGGCCTTCCGGAGGATTACGCACACCCGGGGCACGGTGGCCTCGGCGTAGGCAAAGGCCAGCTCGGCACCGTGCCGGATCATGCCGCGCCATTCGAGGTCCTTGCCGGGAAGGAATCCCGGGGTGTCCACCAAGGTGATCAGGGGCACGTTGAACGAGTCGCAGAACCGGACGAACCGGGCCCCCTTCTGCGAGGCGGCGATATCCAGAGTGCCGGCCAGAGCCTGCGGCTGGTTGGCCACGAAGCCGACCGTCCTTCCGTCGATCCGGCCCAGTGCCGTCACGAGCTGAGGTGACCATCGTGTCCACAGCTCGGTGATGTCCTGGTCGTCGGCCAGGGCCGCGGCCACCTTGCGCACGTCATAGGAGCTGGTGGCGCGGGCCGGGATGATCTCCCGCAGCTCGTCCACCTCCCGTCCTGCCGGGTCGTCGGACGGTCCGGGTGGAGTGAGCTCATCCAGGTTGCCAGGAAGCAGGCTGAGCAGGTGATCGACGTGGGCCAGCGCTTCCTCTTCTGAGCTGGCCTCGATGGCGCAGAGTCCGCTTGACCGGGCGTGCATGGCCGTCCCGCCCAGTTGGTGGATGCCGATGCGCACGCCGGTGAACTCCTCCACCATGGCCGGCCCGGACACGAAGGCGAAGGCGTCACTGGTCATCACCACCAGGTCGGCGAGACCCAGGATGAGGGCCGGACCGGAGATGGCCGGTCCGGTGACCACCACCACCAGTGGGACCACGCCCGAACACCGGGCCAGGGCCCGCGCCGCCTGGCCCCAACCGTGGAGTGAGGCCACCCCCTCAGATACATCGGCGCCGCTGGATGCCAGGACCAGGACCACGGGAACCCTGAAGGTCAGGGCCGAGGTCGCCGCCACCCGCATGGTCTCGCCGTCCTCCACCGAGAGCGCGCCGCGGCGGAGGGAGGAGACGGTGCGCACGACCATGGCCGGGCGGCCACCCAGCTCCTCAATCCCGGCCCGGACCGTTCCCGACACCAGCCGCCGGAAGATCGGTGCATCAGGGGCGGAGGAGGGCGCAGGGGCTTCGATGGACACGTCGCCATGCTAGGGAGCCGACTACGGTCAGGCATGCATGCCTGGTCAGGTGGGTTCGGGCGCTTCGCCTTCGGGCGAATCGCCTCCCCTATGGGAGTGGTCGGTCAGGTCCCGACCCGGGTCAGCGGGCCCCGGGCCCTGGCCGGCAGCCGCGCCTCTCCGGTCGGCTCTCTCGAACTGCCGCTCCACGTCGGCCCAGACCAGCGGATCATCCCCGGCGAACTCCTCATCGGACAGCGGGGCCCGGGACAGCACCACTCCACCCACGATGAGCAGCACCAGCAGCATGGACAGCTTGGACACGAAGCCGGCGATCTGCTGGTCGTTGAGGGGCCGCATGCCCATGGCCGCCCGGGACCTGGCGAACTCGGGATAGAGGGGGTGGTTGGAGAAGATGTAGATAAAGGAGAGGAATGCCGGCACGACCGCCTGAGCCACCAAGTAGCCGAACCGCACGACCGGCTTAAGCTTGGGGATGCCGGGAATCCGCCCGATCACCGGAATCCACAGGACGAGGCCGGTGGCCACCAAGGCCAGGTCGAGCAGGCCTCGAGCCAACCCTGAGGTCGCCTGGGCCCGGACCAGGGTCGGGGTCATCGAGCCCACTACCAGGACGGTGACCACCGGGATGGCCACCGGCGGGCGGTGGAGCCGCAACAAGACGGCGTCCACCCAACGAGGCCGGGTCAACCACTGGATGAGGTCGTAGGGCAGTCCCAGCAGAAGGAGCGGCGCAACGGCCAATATCAGCAGAAGGCGCTGGAGGACCAGGGCGGTAAGGGACCAGTGCACGGCCACCGTGCCCAGGGGCCAGGTCAGGGCCAGGGCGGCGATCAGCCAGGCGCCCCCGAACGTGACGATCTGGCGGCGAGTCCACGGGATGGGGTGCTCGCTCGATCGCTGCAGCCGCCGATGGCCGAGTATGACCGACCCGCCCGCCACCACGAGACCCGCCCAGGCGAGGAGGTGGGGGTCCCAACCGTACGGGCTATCCGTGCCCAGGATCATCCGAGGGCCCGCCGCGCCCTAGATTGACCCCGATGCAACGCCTCGATCGGCTTCAGCGAGTCACCGACCTGCTGTTGGTACTGCTCGACACCCCGCGCCCGTTGAGCCTTCGGGAGATCGCCAATCGGGTTCCGGGCTACCCGGACACCCACACGGCCCGCCGTCAAGCCTTCGAACGGGACAAGCGCCTGCTCCGCGACGAAGGCGTGCCGGTACTGACCGTGAAGATCGAGGGAGACGATCAGCTGGGCTACCGGGTCGACCCCGACGCCTACTACCTTCCCGACCTCGGTCTCGAGGCGGACGAGCAGGCCGCACTGAACTTGGCCGTGGCCGGCGTTCACCTCGGTGAGCCTATCGGCCGGGAGGCCCTTCTCAAGCTGGGCGCGGGCGGGGAGTCACCGCTCCGCGACGCCCCGGCGCCCCTCGTCGACGTGCCCTCGTTCGGAGGCCTTCCCGCCCTGCCCCTCCTCTTCGACGCCGTCCGCCAGGCCGCCCTGGTGGACTTCAGCTACCGGGACCAGGCACGCCAGGTTGACGTGGCCGGCCTTCGCTTTCGCCAGGGCCACTGGTACCTGGTGGGCTTCGATCGTGACCGAGGGGAGGCCCGGACGTTCCGGGTCGACCGTGTCGACGGGGTGCCCGAGCTCGGTCCCGCCGGCTCGGCTCAGCTCCCCGAGACCTTCGATATCGACCTGGCCTTCGGCCGGGAGCCGTGGCAGTTCGGGGAGGGGGAGGCAGTCGAGGTCGACGTCATGGTGGACGGGGCCGAGAGCGGCCGGGTGGTGGCCGAGCTGGGCGAGGGGGCCGTGGTCGAGCGGACGGACGAGGGCACCGTCGTGGTCCGGCTGTCGGTGACCGATGTGGGCGCGCTCGTCCTGTGGGTCCTCGATCTCCTGGATCATGCCGAGGTGCTCGGGCCGCCAGAGGTGCGGGCCGCGGTGGTCGAGCGGCTCGAGGCGTCGGTGATGGCCGGCCCCGCCCCGGCCGGGCCGACGGGCTGATCATGGCGATGAGCACGGGTGACCGACTGCGACGCCTGCTGGCCATCCTGGCCTGGTTGGCCCAGGAGGGGGAGGCACCTATCGACGAGACGGCGCTGCGGTTCGACCTCACTCCCGCAGACCTGGTCACGGAGTTGGAGATGGCTGCGTGCTGTGGTGTCCCCCCCTATACCCCGGACCAACTGATGGAGATCGTCGTCACCGAGGACACTGTGTCGGTTCAGGTCGGTACCTCCCTGGCCCGGCCGCGACGCCTGAGCCCGGCCGAGGGCTTCGCCCTCGCCACCTCGGCTCGGGCCCTGCTGGCCGTTCCGGGAAGCGACGACGGCGGTGCCCTTTCCCGGGCCCTGATCAAGCTGGACCGAGCGCTCGGGGGTGAGGAGATCGGCGTCGAGCTGGACACCCCACTCCTGCTGCCCCTGGTTCGGGAGGCGGTCACCGACCGCAACCTCCTCCTCATCTCCTACTACTCGGCCTCCACTGACCGGGTGACCGACCGGGAGGTGGCCCCCCTGCAGCTCTTCGCCAGCGAGGGGCACTGGTACGTGGACGCCTGGTGCAGGACAGCCGGGGACGTGCGACGGTTCCGGGTGGACCGGATCAACCGCGCCGAGGTCCTCGACGGCGAGTTCCCCGCTGACGCGGTGCAGTCGCTCCGGGAGGAGCCCGACCCGATCGGCGAAGGATCCGGCCAGGCCGCCTCGGACCGGACGACCTCCGGCCCGTTCGTGCCCGGGCCGGACAGCCGACGGGTCCGTCTCTCCCTCGACCCGGCGACGGCCTGGCTGGTGGAGTCCATTCCCGCCACCGTTCCGGCCATCTCGGTCGGGGATCGGACCGAGGTCGAGCTCTTCGTCGGTGGGGACGCCTGGCTGGAACGCCTCCTGCTGCGCCTCGGCCCGGACGCGCGGGTCCTGGAGCCCGAGGAGTATCGCTCCCTCGCCGCCGAGGCGGCCGCCCGGGTGCTCCTGCGGTATCAAGAAAAGACATAAAAAGTATTGAAATGGATTGAAAAGATCGGAACGGATACCATCGGCACCGGGAGGTTCCGTTGGTACTCACGATCCACGTCGTCCGGCAGGGCGGCCACCGGTACTACGTCGATGACCTGGTCCCAGGCCGGGCCGAGGGCGGTCGGGTGGCGGGGGAGGAGCCGGGGTCGTGGAGTGGATCGGGAGCCGCCGTGTTGGGGCTGTCCGGGCCGGTGCACTCGACCCAGTTCGCCGAGGTGCTCGAGGGTCGTGATCCCCTGTCCGGACGTGGACTCCGCATCTCCCGCGGGTCCCGGAGCGCAGCTGGCTACGACCTGACCTTCTGCGCACCGAAGTCGGTGAGCATTCTGCATCTGCTGGCGCCCCGCGAAATCGCCGCTGCCGCGGGAACGGGACACCGGGTGGCGGTGGCCGACGCCCTCGCCTACCTGGCCCGGGAGGGGGTGGGGGTCCGCCGCGTGCGAAGGGGGGCCACCTCCTTCCTGGCCACCACTGGGCCGGTGGCCGCCGAGTTCCTCCACCGCACCAGCCGGGCGCTCGATCCCCACCTTCATTCCCACGTCGTGGTGGCCAACGTGGCCCAGGGGGTGGACGGGGTGTGGTCGGGAGTGGACAGCCGGCGTCTCCACACCCACCTCCCGGCCGCCCAGTCCGTCTATCACGCCCGGCTCCGGTTCGAACTGGGCGACCGGATGGGTGCGGTATGGCGGCTCGGGCCGTCAGGTGTGGGCGAGATCGTAGGGGTTGAGGATGGCCTTCGGCGGCTGTTCTCCCAGCGCACTGCCTCGATGGACGAGTACCGCGCCCGGCGGGGTGGGGGCGTCGCTCCGGTACCGGGGGTGGTTGGGGGAGGGGTCAGACCTCACGGGCGCGCCTCGCCCGCGTTCTACGCCGACCGACCGGCCAAGGAGCGATCGGTCACGGTCGACCAACTCACCGCCCAGTGGCGCCAACGGGCCGCTGATCTCGGGTTCGACCTCGGCGACCTCACGCGGTCGGTCGGGGCGCACCGTCACGACGACCGACCGGTCATCGATCGGGACCGCCTGCGTGAGCGGATGGTTGCCCTGACCTCTACCCACCGAAGCGTGGGTCGTCACCAGGTGGTGGCGGCCGTCGGAGCCTCGACTCTCGGCGGTGGTGCGGGCCGGGATCTGGAGGCAATCGCCGACGGCCTGCTCGGGACGTGCGGACCCTCGGGCCCCCAGTCGACCGACGGCGGCCCGGCTCGGCGTATGGCTGAGGCCAGGGGCATCGGAGGTGGCCGCCGTCCCCTGATGGATCGCTGGGACCCGTCCGACCTGGTCAGGGCGGTGGACCGTCGGCGATCCGGTCAATGGATCCCGGCGGGGGAGCGTCCTGTCGGGGTCGTGTCCGGGCCAGGTAGGTCTCGCTCCGTGATGGCCCGGGTGGCGCGACCGAACCCCGAGCGCGTCGACGCTGTCGCCGAGATGACCCGCGCAGCCGGGTTGGAACGATAGGAACGTCGGGTGGCTCGTGACCTCGGCCACGGTGAGCCTGGGTGCTCAGCGGCGGGCGCCGAGGTCCATGCCGTCCGACGGCCCGCTGACGTAGCCGACGTGGCGCCGGGGCCCGTCCGCCCCGGCACGCTCGCGCCCCAGGCCACGCAGGGTCCGCCACGGCTCGGCTCGGTAGGAAGGGGCCAGGGTCACCCATCCGGGCTGGTTGCGGTCGTCGAAGACCAAGAGGTGCCCGGGCACCCCACGGGTGATCACGTCTGGGGCCAGTCGACGCCGCCACTGCGTGGACACGTTCTGGCCGTGTTGGGGACGGCCGCCGGTGAGCAGGTCGGTGAGCGGCCGGTCAGAGGTCGAGTGGCCCGTCGACACCGTGCGCACGGCCAGTTCCTCGTCACCGGCCAGAGTCGAGAGGGCCTGCAGGGTCGCCACGTCTCCGATACCCGGAAGTACCGCAGTGGTACCGAACAGCGACGTGAAGCCGTCGGCCCGTCCCGGCCACCGCGATCGGGCCTGCGACAGATCCTGGAAGCAGGCCACGGTGATCACCCCCTGACCTCCCCCCTCGCTGACCATGGCCGGCAGATCGGGCAGCGGGGCGATATTCGCCACTTCGTCCAGGGCCAGCAGCAACGGTGGCCCTGGCAACGAGCGGTGACCATCGACCGAGGAGGCGTGATGGGCGTAAGCGGCACGTCGGACGTCTTCGAGCAGGCCCACGACCAGCGGGGCCACCATCGCCTGTTGATGGGCCGGCGCGGCGATGAAGACGGTGTCACTGGACTCGACGAAGTCGGCCGGGTCGAACGTGGGGTTGCTGGTGGTGTCGAGCACCTGATCCGAACGGAAGCCGCTGAGCGCTCCCGACGTGGTCGACCAGATCCCACTGAGCTCGCGTTCCTCGGTGAGGACAATGCCGTCCAAGAGGTTGCGGGCCAGCTCGGTGGTGCGTCCGGGCACCCCGGCCAGGATCTGCTGGGCTGGGAGCGCCTGATGTCGATCGACCCAGGTCAGGACGGTGCGCATGTCGGCACCGTCCAGTGCGGCGGCGTGCAAGAGCGGGGCCAGCAGCGCCTGGGACCGCTCAGTCCAGTGGGAGCCGCCCCCTTCGGCGGAGCCGGCATGCGGAGTGGGCGACCCCACCACCACCAGCGATCGAGCCATGGCCAGTGCTCCCGGCCACGTCCCGCATGACTGCAGCGGCGACCATCGCAGCGGGACGAGATCGTCGGACCGCCGGACCGAGCCAGTCGGGTCAAACAGATGGCACCGGCCGAGCCGCTGCCGCGCCGAGACCGTTGCGTCGAGGACATCGGGTTTGGTCGATGTCGACACCACCGGTCCGTTGGCGATCAGGACGTTGGGAATGATCAACGACGACGTCTTTCCCGAGCGCGGCGGCCCGAGGATCATCACCGAATGTTCGGGCTTGGCGAAGCACCATCCACGTTCGTCGTGGCCGAGATACGCGGCGTGCCCAGCGTGCGCGGCCGCGGTCAAAGCGTCGCGATGACGCGTTGTGACGCGTTGGGAGGGCAATGTTGAAAAAAAATTGTTCATCGGTATTCCACCCCTCTGCGCCGACCATTGGCAGTTGCTGCGTGTTGGCGGAGAGCGATTCCGCGACGTCGGCGCGCGAGGTACCGATGCCAATAATCCTTGCAAACAAACGGTTTTTTGTCCATGGTGTGTTTGCCGGGTGATGCGGACAGCGCGTCTTTGGTGGCTGCGATGCACGTTCACGATGCGTACGCTGGTGCGACGCGCGTCGTTGCCGCGGTGATTGGTGCTTGACCTGGACGCTAAAAGCCATTTTGCTTGTAGTTGTTGCGTATCGCTGAGGAGGTGATCGTGAACAAGTCTCAACTCGTCAAAGCAGTTAGCGATTCGACGGAGTCGACTCGCAGATCTGTTGAAGGCGTGGTTGATGTTCTGTTCGACACGATCGTCACCGAGGTTCGATCCGGGCGGAAGGTCACAGTGGTCGGGTTCGGTTCATTCAGCCCCATCGATCGTGGTCCCCGGGTGGGTCGAAATCCAAGGACTGGTGCAGTGGTACCCATCCCGGCGTCGAAAGGCGTTCGGTTCGCCACCGGTTCGACGTTCAAGACAGCGTTGAACCCTAAGGAGGAAATAGGAATGGCAGTAAAGAAGGCAGCAGCCAAGCGGACGGTCAAGAAGGCTCCGGCCAAAAAGACCGCAGCCCGCAAGTCGACAGCCAAGAAGGCGGTGAAGAAGGCTCCGGCTCGTAAGGCTCCGGCCCGTAAGACTGCAGCGAAGAAGACCACCGCCAAGCGGACGGTCAAGAAGGCTCCGGCCCGCAAGGCCCCGGCCCGCAAGACCGCCGCCAAGCGCACGGTCAAGAAGGCTCCGGCCCGCAAGGCCCCGGCCCGCAAGACCGCCGCCAAGCGCACGGTCAAGAAGGCTCCGGCCCGAAAGGCTCCGGCCCGCAAGGCCCCGGCCCGCAAGACCGTCGCCAAGCGCACGGTCAAGAAGGCTCCGGCCCGCAAGGCGGTCAAGCGGACCGCCAAGCGCAGGTAGTAGCGGCTCCGGTGCCTTCGGGCGCCGGAAGCACGTGGTGGCACCGAGGGCCTTCGGGCCCTCGGTGCCGCGTCTGCCCCGGTGGCCTTCCCTAGAGATCGGAGAGTAGGTGGAAGGCCTCGCCGGAAGGCTGGTCGGCCAGGGATCCATGCTCCATCAATTGGTGACGGACCTTGGCGGCGAATGCGGTGTAGCCGTCACCGGTCCGTTCGTAGGAGCGGCGATCGGCAACGTCCTCGGGAGCGGGGATCCCCATGGTCGACTCGAATTGGCTCCGATGGCACAGAAGTGCCTCGATCTTCTGGCTCTCGAACCCGCTGACGTCTTCCACGTGGTTGGGTAGATCGGCCTCGAACAACAGCAGGATCTCTGGGCGATGGGGCTCGAGGCCCAGGTCCGGGAAGAAGTGCGGGTCCCGAGCCGCCACCAGCGCGTCGAGCGTCAGAAAGCCCGCGGCCCGGTGATCGGGATGGAGGCGGTATCGGCGCCACGGATCGTGCCCGATGATGGCCGCCGGTCGCACCTTACGGATGATCCGGGCCACCGCCCGTCGCTCCTCGACGCCGTTCTCGAGCTCGCCGTCGACCCGGTGCAGGAACAGCACCCGGTCACCGTTGCCGTCGGTGTCGCCTCCGGTGGCCGAAGGGCCGTCGATGACGGCCGCGGCGGCCTCGCACTCGTCTTCCCTCGCGGCAATCAAGGCCTGCACGTCAGCAGCCGCGTCCCAGCTCCCCTTCGAGCCGTCGGTCAGGATGAGGTGGTGGATGTGGCTTCCGTTGGCCGCCCATTTGGCCAGGGTCGCCCCACACCCGAACTCGATGTCGTCGGGATGGGCGCCGATGGCTAAGACGCTGCGCGGTGTCAGCTGTCCGAGGGTCACCGGCCCTTGGGCCGGCAGATCGCCCACCGGAAGGCCGCTCGCCCCCGGGGGGCGACCAGGCTCTGGCGGTCCGAGCTCGGTCCCGGTCATGAAGGCGGTGTCCCCGCGGCCAGGACGGGAACCACATCGCCGGGTTCGTCGACGTCCCACGCCAGGTCGGGCCGATCGAGGATGCGGACGGTCACCCCCAGCCGAAGAGCTTCGGTCCGGTGCCGGGCGAAGGATCCTGGTCCGTAGGAGAACTGGAACCCGACGTCGGTGGGCAGGGCCATGACGTTGGTGCCGTTGCCGTAGCGATCGGGCACCAACGTGATCCCCTCGGCCTCGCCGACTTCGGTGATGTCGCGGGCCCGGGGCAGGTCGGCATGGGCCACCGTCACCTGGGCCACGCCCATCGAGGCCAGGTGGTCGACACCGGCCTCGACGGCCCCGTTCAGGCCCCGCCCCGGCTCCCAGATGACCAGGGCCCCGCGGGCCCGGGCCCACTCGGCCACCTCGTTGTCATCGCATACGACGGCAACGGGGAGTGGACGGGCAGCGGTCAGTACGCGGTCGGCCATGGCCCGGGACAGGGCGGCTCGCTCCGGCTCGCTGAGGGCCAGGTGCAGCCGGCGTTTGGCCTGGTCGAACGCCTTGACCGGCACGAGGACGGCACGCGGTCCCATCCGAGGTGCAGTTCCCGGTCCTGCGACCCGTGGGGAGGCGGCTGACACCGCCACAGTGTAGGTGGGAGCCCTGGTCGACTCGTCGGCGAGCCGGCCCCGGTCGCGGATGCCGCGCCACCCCCCACGCCCGGGGGGCGACGACGCTCCCCGGTAGGGTGTGCCCGTGCCGGACGACCAGGACACCATCGGTCAGGCCCGCCGGGACGCGCTGGAACGGGTGCGTACCCTCCTCACCGGTCTGGGCTGCACCGACCAGGAGATCGACCGCGCCGTGGCCGACGACGTGGTCGACCTGCTCGTGGTGGACCGGATGGTGCTTCCGACCGAGCGTCGCATGACCCAGGCGCAGGTGGCCGAGACCACGGACATCCCCATCGAGACAGCTCGACGATTCTGGCGGGCCCTCGGCTTCCTCGACGTGGGCGACGACGACCCCGCTTTCACCGACATGGATATCGAGGCCGTGCGGCTGTTCCAGTCCATGGTGGCGGCAGGCCTGGTCGACACCGACACCGCGGTGCAGATGGCCCGGGTCATCGGCTCGTCCATGGCCCGGATCGCCGAGGCCGAAGCCGGACCGGGCTCGACCCCGATGCTGGCCACTTCGGGCGACAGCATCATCGATGCCGACCAGTTCGCCCGGCAGGCGGGCACCTCCTTGCCGGCCATGGCCCGGCTGCTGGAGTACGTCTGGCGTCGGCACCTGCAGGCCGCCACCCGACGGGCCATGCTCCACCGGGCTCGCCGGGCCGAGGAGGGGATCAGCCCGGTGATGGCCGTGGGCTTCGCCGACATGGTCGGATTCACCATGTTGAGCCAGCACCTGCGCGACGCGGAGCTGGCCGCGGTAGTGGCCCGGTTCGAGGCTCTGGCCCACGACACGGTGGTGGCCCTGGGTGGTCGGGTGGTCAAGATGATCGGCGACGAGGTGATGTTCGTGGTGCCCACGGCCGACAGTGCGGCAGCGATCGGACTGAGCCTGGCCGAGGCGTACGCCGGTGACGAGCTGCTCTCGGATGTCCGGGTGGCCCTGGCCGTCGGTCCGGTGTTGATCCAGGACGGCGACTTCTACGGGCCGGTCGTCAACCTGGCCAGCCGGCTGGTCGGGGTGGCCAATCCGGGGACGGTCCTGGTCTCTGACGACTTCAAGGTGGCGTTGGACGACGAAGGCGTCGGCGCCGACCGGTTCGAGCTCCGCCCCATCCGGACCCGGAACCTGAAGGACATCGGTCGCATCCAGGTCTGGAAGCTGTCGCGACCGGGCACCGTCCCCGGTGCCGATCGTCGCCGCAACATGCGGTGGGAGCGATTGGAGGGCGTGCTGCGCGAGCTTGACGACCTCCGCGACCGGGGGGAGCGGGCCGTGAGTCGGGGGACCCTCCCAACCGACGGGGGCGCCGGCTCAGTCGCCGTCGAGGCGGACGGTGGCGATGCCCTGGGGCCGGAGCTCGAAGCTCCCCTCGAAGGGGGCGACGGGGCGCCCGCGTAGGTCGACCAGCCAGCCCGATCGGTCGGCGAACTCCACGGTGGCCGACGTGGGACCCGGATTGAACACTCGCACCTCCAGCTGGCCCGCCTTGCGAACCACGGCCGACACCTCGGCTCCCCGAACGCTCAGCATCGACCCTTGCGCCGGACGGTCGCCCCCGCCGAATGAGCCCGTGGTGAGTAGGGGGTCGAGTGCGTCGGTGGCGAGCCCGTACGGGTCGTCCTGGTCCACGGCCAGCGCGTAGTGGACCTCGTGGGGACCGAGCATCTGGGGTCCTTCGATGGGCATCATCGGACCGGCCGGAAGCGGCCGGAGGGTCATGCCCAACCGGGACAGCATCCCGGTAGCCCGCAGCAGGGTGAGGGCCAAGGTGGTGGCGTGCGTCCCGCTGACCCCATCGCCGCCCCCGTGCCCGTCGCCTTCGCCTTCGAGATCGACCAGCTCGTATTCGAGCAGGCCCTCGTGCACGACGGTGAGCCCGCCGGCCGAGACGAACCGCCGGGAGGGAAACGTCGGGAGGCCGGCCTCATCGGGGCGACCCTCTGCCACCAGGCCCCGCTCCACGACGGTGAACGCGCATTCGGCCCTGGAGCCGGCCGCGGGACGGGGCAGGGGAAGGTGGACCCGGAGCCTGTGGTCGCGGGACGGGTTGACGAATCGGGTGCTCACCCGCAGCAGCGACTCGTCGGCCCGGAGTTCCAGGGTGGTCGACACCTCGACGGCGTGGTGCCCGACCCGGGACTTGGTCCCTTGGTCGATGTGGTCGGGCCAGGTGTAGGTGGCGGTGATGGTGGCCACCCCCCTGACCGGGCCCCGCTCGTCCACGGTGACCGCCACCGAGTCGGGTGTGTCGACCAGGGAGTCCCGCTCCGGGGGCGAGTAGTTGTAGGTGTCGCCGTGGTCACCGTCGTCCACCAGCTTCCCGTAGCCGGGGATGCCGTTGAGGGCGAAGGTGCCACCGATCGGGTCGATGGCCACCGTGACCAGTCCGTTGGTCAGTCTCACCGGTTCGGCGTGGTCGGATCCGGCCCCCCCGTCGACCTGCACCGGGTGAGCCAGCGCGGCCGGGGAGAACCGGGCCCAGCCGTAGCCGTCCACCGGGTTCTGACGGGCCAGGATGCGTCGCACCGGAGGCTGGTCCAGGGTCAGTCGGACCTCGGTGGTCGGATCCGCGGTCAGCCGGGTGTAGAGCTCCCGCTTGATCTCCTCGACGGGAACGCCGTCCCGAGGCTCCGTCCCGATGACCAGGGTGATGTCCAGTCCGGTCTCATCGACCGCCATGGACACGTCGGTCACATAGGCGTCATCGCTGATCCTGGCCCCCTGCAGGAGGCCCAGCATGTTGAGGACGGTTCCCCCGTCCACGGTGAACGATCCGGGAAGCCCGGCCCGCTCCGAGAGCACCTGGACGTCGGGCGCCGGGGGCCCGTCCACCGGGACCACGACCTCGACCATGCCGGCTCGGTCGCGTGCGGACAGGTTCACCACCACCGGGCCCGGCTCGGCCAGAGAGCGGCCCACCGCGGCCAGTCCGGCCTCGACCAGGCCCTCGCCGATGTGGCGGGCCTCCGCATAGCGGTGCAGCACGGCATCCACCACGTCGTCCACCGAGCAGGCGCAGATGGAGTCGTGGGCCGCGTTGCGGATGATCAGCTTCCAGGCCAGGTCCACGAAGCCCTGCGGCCACCGGTCGGCGGGAAGGAAGAGGGCCGAGAGCGGCTCGGCCAGTCGCTCCATGGCCCGCTCGGCCCTCGCCGCCGCCTGCTTCACGTCGACCCGGTTGGAGCCCACACCCATCAAGAGGTTGGAACGGAAGCCGGACCGGAGTTCACCCCGCCAACGGCTCAGGCCCTCGGTGGGTGCCGACTGCAGGTATTCGGGCAGGGACGACACGGCGAGGTCGAACTCCCCCTGAGCCTGGTTCGCCTCGGCCACCACCCGACCCAGCCACGGCTGGGGTCGCAGATGGTCAGACCCGTTCATCAGCAGCAGGGGGTCTCCGGGCTGGATGAAGGCCCCGAACTCCTCCAGGTGCGCTTGGAGCCGACGCACGAGGGATTTGGCGTCGTCCGGCAGGGCGGCGCCGTTCCCGTAGCCGGCAACCAGGTACTCGGCCCGTACGCCGGATCCGTCCGGCGACTCCCACCAAAAGGCGTTGCGGTCGATGGCCGAGGGCACCCCTCGCCACACGACGGCGTGCTCGAATCCGGCCTGGGCCAGGATCTGTGGCATCTGGGCCACGTGGCCGAACATGTCAGGGAGGTAGCCGACCTCCATGGCCCCATCGAACGCCGTGGCGCGAGCCATCCCGGCCTGCAGGTTCCGGATAATGGTCTCGCCCGACGTCAGGAACTCGTCCATCAGGATGTACCAGGGTCCGACGGTGATCCTGCCCGCACCGGTCAGCGCGGCCAACCGGGACTCGTTCTCCGGACGGATCTCCAGATAGTCGTCGATGACGGCCAGCTGGCCGTCCAGGAGGAAGTGACGATAGGAGCTGTCCTGCTCCATCTGGTCGAGCAGGCTGTCGACCAGATGCACCAGTTTCATACGGAAGGTCTGATACGGCTCGTACCACTCGCGATCCCAGTGGGTGTGGGGGACCACAGCGATGCGCCGGGCTACCCCCGGTGACCCGGCAGGTGCCGCCCCGCCGACCTCAGCGGTCATGAACCGATCGGACCGTACTCGGCCTCATAGGCCTTGAGCTCCTCCACGATGCGCTCGGCCTGCTTGGTGTTGTCGTCGTTGCCCTTGCCGAGGTGATCGGCGTAGACCGCTGCGCCGAGATCCCGGAGCAGGCCGTCGGCCTTGTGCTTGGCTTGGGCCGCGTCGAGCTTGGCCTGACCAGCCTTGCCGGCCTCGCTGGCCTTGGCCAGTCCGACCTCAGCCGTGGCCTTGACCTTGTCCATCAGTCCCATGGCACCCTTCCCTTCGGTCCGTCCGACCGGTCGGTCGGACGTCTGGCAGCTCGGTCGGGACCGAGGTGCGGTGGACCCCGTTCCGACTCCTCCGGTGTAGCAGACTTCAATCCTGGAGCGCACGGTTTGGGTGGCGCCCGATACCGTCGGGCCCACCTGAGCCGATCGGCACCGAGAAGGAGTCAGCGAGTGGCCACCAGGCAGTCGAAAGGTCCCAAGTCGCCGAACGCTCGCGTCGAGCGTTCGCTGGTGGCTGACGGATTCGAGCGGGTGGCAGGGCTGGACGAGGTGGGCCGGGGTGCCTGGGCCGGCCCGGTATCGGTTGGTGCGGTGATCCACTCCTTTGCCAAACGACCGCCGAAGGGGATTCGTGACTCCAAGCAGCTATCCGAGCCTCAGCGGGAGGAGCTTTTCCCGAAGGTCGCCTCGTGGTGCACCGAGTGGGCCGTGGGGCATGCCAGCCCCCAGGAGTGCGACGCCCACGGGATGACCAGGGCGCTCCGCCTCGCGGCCCAGCGGGCTCTCGCCCAACTGTCGGCCCAGCCCGAGGTGATCCTGCTGGACGGCTCCTTCGACTACGTCACTGAACCTGAACCTGTCCCCGAACCCGCCCAAGAGCTGCCCCTTGGTCTCGCGCCTGATGCCGGTCAGGTCCTTGAGCTCGGACCGGGCGGGCTCGGCGCCTCGGGGTTCGCCGCCCCGGTGGTCCGTACCGTGGTGAAGGGTGACACCAGGTGCCTCTCGGTGGCGGCGGCATCCATCATGGCCAAGGTCACGCGTGACCGGATGATGCGGTCGTGGTCGGAGAGCTTCCCTCCCTTCGACTTCGACCAGAACAAGGGGTATCCGTCCCCCTCCCACCGGACCGCTCTCTCGGGCTTCGGCCTGACCTCGATCCACCGCCGATCATGGGCGTTCGTGGACGAGATGGTGTTCCGCTGAGCCCCGGACCTGGGCGCCCGCCGCCACGGGTTCAGTTGGCGGCTGGCTCCTTGGGCAGGCCGAGGACACGCTCACCCAGGATGTTGCGTAGCACCTCGTCTGACCCGCCGGCGATCCTCATGCCCGGTACACCGAGCACGAACTCCGACCACGCGTAGGTGCCCCAGGTGCCGGTGTCGGCGATCAGGGCCGGACCGAGCATCGACGACAACAGGTCGCAGGTTCGCACCATGTTGGCGGTCAGGGCCAGCTTGGCCAAGGACATCTCTGGTCCCGGGAGTTGGCCCACGGCGATCTTGGCCATGGCGCGGAGGTTCGTGTAGCGGGCCACCCGCTCGTTGACCACGATGGAGGCCAGCTGCTGGCGGATGAGGGGGTCGCCCGAGCGTCCGAGGGCCCGGGCCATCTCGATCAACCGGGTGGTCGTGGGCAGGCCCACCCCGCCGCTCCCGCCGCCGATGGCCGCCCGCTCGTTCATCAGGGTGGTGAGGGCCACCGTCCAGCCGCCGTTGACGTCGCCCAGCCGGTGGGAGTCGGCGATCCGCACGTCGGTGAAGAAGACCTCGTTGAACGAGGCGCCCCCGGTCATCTGGCGCAGGGGACGGACCTCGACGCCTGGCGCGTGCATGTCCACCACGAACCCGGTCAGGCCCCGGTGCTTGGGGAGTTCCGGGTCGGTCCGGCAGATGATCTCGCCGATGTCGGAGAACTGGGCCCCCGAGGTCCAGACCTTCTGCCCGTTAACGACCCACTCGTCGCCGTCACGGACCGCCCGGGTCTGGAGCGAGGCGAGGTCGGAGCCGCTACCTGGCTCGCTGAACAGCTGACAGCCCACGATGTCCCCCCGGTACATCTTCTTCAGGTAGGCCTGCTTCACCTCTTCGGTGGCGTGAGCCAGGATGGTCGGCGCCACCATCCCCAGTCCGATGCCGTAGGCCGACATGGACGGCGTCGAGTAGTCGGCGGCGACGGAGCTGTAGATCCGCTGGTACTCACGCGGCAGGCCACGCCCGCCGTAGGCCGGCGGCCCGCTGATCCACCCGAAGCCGGCGTCGAACACGGTCTGGGCCCAGGTCCGGGCGGCGGCGAGATCGGCCAGGTCCTGCTCGGGGGTCCGTTCCGGGAACAGGCTGACGTTCTGGGATCCCGACCCCCACACAAAGGTCTCGTCCGGCCGCCTGGTGGCGTGGGCCTCCAGGAAGTCCCTGGCGTCCCGTTCGAACTGCTCGGGACCGGTCTCATCGACGAGGTCGCCCTGGCCGGTGTCGGTGACTGTGGTCATTGCTGTGTCCCCTTCGTGTGTCGATGGTCGACTCGGCTCGCCTTCGACGGCCTGTGTGGCTCAGCGGACAGCGTAACCGTGCCCCTCCGGCCCCAACAGATCCCGTCCCGGCGACAGGTCCGGGGTCACTCCGTGGCGGACAGCACGGAGTGGACCGCCTCCCCCAAGTCGGGATGGGCGAAGGCGAAGCCGGTGGACGTGAGGGCGGCGGGAAGGACCCGCTGACCACCCAAGACCAGCTCGCCGGCCATCTCGGCCCCGAGAGCCAGGCGCAGAGCGGTGGCCGGCACCGCCATCACCGTCGGTCGGTGAAGCTCGGCCCCGATGGCCTTGGCCAGCTCGGCGTCCGTGGCCGGGGCCGGGGCGGTGGCGTTGACCGGACCGCTCAGTCCGTCGTCGGTGAGGCAGTGCAGCACGACTCCGACTTCGTCGTCCAGGGTGATCCAGCTGCGATACTGCGCCCCGCTGCCCATCCTTCCCCCGAGACCGAGCCGGAAGAGCGGGAGTTGCTTCCCCCACGCCCCGCCATGCCGGCTGAGCACGATCCCGGTACGGAGGCAGACCGTTCGGATGCCGGCGTCGGATGCGGGTTCGGCGGCGGCCTCCCAGGCCCGGCAGACCTCGGCCAGGAAACCCTTCCCGCTGGCTGAGGCCTCGGTAAGCTCCTCGTCGCCACGATCGCCGTAGTAGCCGACAGCCGACGCACTGACCAGCACCGGGGGGCGTTCGGACAGCCGCAGGAGGGTGTCGACCAGCAGTCGTGTGGAGTCAGTGCGGCTGTCGAGGATGACCTGCTTGCGGGCGGGACTCCACCGGCGGTCCCCGATGCCGGCCCCGGCCAGGTGGACCACGCCGCCGAAGGGTCCGGCACGCTCCAGTCCCGCCACGTCGACCTGCCCCTTCTCGGGGGACCAGCTGAGGCTCGACGTGCCCGTTGCGGGGCCCGAGGCGTCCCGGACGAGCCGGGTCACGGCGTGGCCGTCTTGTCGGAGCCGGGCGACGAGGGCGCTACCGATGAGCCCGGACGCCCCGGTGACGAGGACCTTCATCTCGGCGATCCCACGGGGTAGTCGGCCCGGGCCACGGCCGACCGCACCATCGAGGCGAAGGCGTCGGGGTGGGTGAGGTGGGCACCGTGGGAGGCGCCGGGGATCTCGACCAGCTCGGCTCTTGGGACGTGCTCGGCCAGCCAGGCCACGGTGTCGCGGTGCCGTGGGGCGGACAGCTCGCCGCGGCCGAAGGTGGCGGGTATCTGTAGTCCAGTCACGTCGAAGGGCTCCTCGCTGATCCGGATGGCGGAGAGCTCGGCCTCCAGGGCGGGTCCGTCCGCTCGCCGCTCGTCCTTGGCCGACTCGGACAGCCGGTCCCAGGCGGTGTCGCCGACCATCCGTCGGAAGAAGCGCTCGGCCGCGGCGGCCGCCGTGTCATGGTCGGTCACCGGCGGGGACGTCCCTCCGGCCTGGGATGAGCGCATGGCCGCGGCGCTGGCGGTGCTCCGGGCCCAGGTGCCGAGCCACGGCATGGGGGGCTCGTAGGCCACGACCGAGACGATCGCTGAGCCTGGCCCGGACCGCACCGCGGCTCCGAGCGCCACATCCCCGCCGTAGCTGTGGCCCACCACCACCGACGCGCGCCCGCGATCACGGTCAGCAGATCCTCGATGTGACCGTCGAGGGACGTGTTGAGCGGGAGGGCCTGCCGGGATCCTTGGTAGCCCCGCCGGTCGAAGACCACCGTGTGGAGGTCGTCGAGGCGGCGGACGACCCGGGCGAAGCTCGCCCCGCGGTCCAGTGATCCGTGGACCAGGATCACCAAGGGTCGGTCGGCACTGCCGGCCGGGACGTGCTCGGTGACGGCCAGGGTGAGAGAGGCGGGCATGGCCGTTCCAGACTGTCAGGTGACCCGCTGGGACGCCATATCGGAGTCTTGGGAGGCTTCGTCACGGATCGCCCGGCGACCCGGCGACCAGGGCACCAGGGCCCGCATCCCGCGGATTTGAGGGGGATTGGGCGGCAAATGCACACATGGTCCGCTCAGATCGTGCATTGTTGTGGCTTCCAAAGACGAAGGAGAGACAGTGCCCCTTACCAAAACCGATCTCATCGCGGCCGTGGCCGCCCACACCGGTTCCACCTCCAAGGACGTGGCCACGGTGTTGGCCGGCATCGAGGACGTCGTGGTGGCCAACGTGGCCAAAGGCGAGAAGGTGGTCATCACCGGCTTCTTGACGTTTGATCGGGCCCAGCGTGCGGCTCGCACCGGTCGCAACCCGCAGACCGGGGAGACCATCAAGATCAAGGCCTCGAAGAGCCCCAAGGTCTCTGCCGGAGCGTCGTTCAAGAAGGTCGTGAACGGTCAGGCCCCGGCACCCAAGATCGCCAAGGCCAAGTAGCCGGCTGTCGGACGGCTGCGCCGCGACGCAGCCCAGCAAATGTGTCGGTGGGCCGTGCCCGGGAGTCTCCCGACACGGCCCACCGTCGCGTCCGCCTCCGGTTCTCCGAACCGTCGGTGCGAACCCTCGTGCCCCCGACCCGCCCACATCGGAGAATCCCCGGCATACCGGCCCGGACAGCCTTCCGCAGCGGACGGTCCCAGTAGGCTGAAGAGCCTATGAGCGCCAATGACGAACGAGACGGCACCGGGGAGTGTCCGCCCAGCAGAGGGCGGCCGGGGCAGGCGCATTCGGGCCCAACGCATGGCTGGTCGAGGACATGTACGACCGGTTCTTGTCCGATCCCACCTCGGTATCCGACTCGTGGCGCGAGTTCTTCGCCGACTATCGGCCGGCCGGCGCCGGCGCTGCGGCCCCGGTGGCGGTGCCATCGGCCGGGCCCACCGCGTCAGCTGCTCCGGCCACCGCGGCGCCCGCCGCAGCGGCGCCGGACTCGCGTACGCAGTCGTCGGCACCGGTCGTTGCGACCGCCGGCGCCGAGGCGCCCGAGACGGCTACGCCACTCCGTGGCGCCGCCGGACGGATCGTGGCCAACATGGAGGCATCGCTTGCGGTGCCCACCGCCACCAGCGTCCGGGTGGCACCGGCCAAGCCGCTCGAGGTCAACCGGGTCATCGTCAACAATCAGCTGTTCCGGACCACGGGGGGCAAGGTCAGTTTCACCCACCTCATCGGCTACGCGGTGGTGAAGGGGCTGATGGCGGTGCCGGCCATGAACGCCTCATTCGTGGACGATGCCGACGGCAAGGGCACCCCCGGGGTCATCCGACGCCGGCACGTGGGGCTGGGCCTGGCCGTCGACGTGGAGAAGTCGCCTGGGCAACGGACGCTGCTGGTCCCCTGCATCAAGGACGCCGACACACTCGATTTCCGCTCTTTCGTCGGTGCCTACGAGGAGCTGGTGCGCAAGATCCACACCAACAAGATCGCTCCCGACGACTTCGCCGGCACCACGGTGACGCTGACCAATCCTGGAACCCTGGGCACCGTGCAGTCGGTCCCCCGGCTGATGAGCGGGCAGGGCCTCATCGTCGGCGTGGGGGCACTCGGGTTCCCCCCGGGCTTCGAGGCGGCCGATCCCCGAACGTTGGCCGACCTCGGCATCGGCAAGACCGTCACCCTGACCTCGACCTACGACCACCGCATCATCCAGGGGGCCGAGTCGGGGCTCTTCCTGGCCCACGTGGCCGAGTGCCTGATGGGCCAGCACGGCTTCTACGACCAGGTCTTCGAGTCCCTGGAGGTCCCCTACGAGCCGGCCCGCTGGGAACAGGACGTCAACGCCGCCGACGACGAGGACGAGGGTGACCACCTCCGCCTGATCAAGCAGGTCCATGTCCAGACTCTGATCAACATGTACCGGGTGCGGGGCCACCTCATCGCCCATCTCGACCCGCTGGACGCCGAGCCGCCCGAGCTCCACCCCGAGCTGGACCCGCTCCACTACGGGCTGACCATCTGGGACCTTCCCCGCCACTTCGTCACGGACGGTCTGGCCGGCCAGGACCTCGCCACCCTGGACGAGATCCTCCACACCCTCCGCGACGCCTACTGCCGCACGCTGGGCGTGGAGTACATGCACATCCAGAGCCCCGAGCAGAAGCAGTGGATCCAACAGCATCTGGAGGGCGTTTCCTCGCTCCTGCCCGCGGACGAGCAGCGCCACATCCTCGGCCGGCTCAATGCGGCCGAGGTGTTCGAGCGCTTCCTGCACTCCCGCTACGTGGGCCAGAAGCGATTCGGACTCGAGGGGGCCGAATCGGCCATCGTCCTGCTCGACACCATCCTCGACGAGGCGGTGTGCGAGGGGCTCCACGAGGTGGTCATGGGCATGTCCCACCGTGGCCGACTCAATGTGCTGGCCAATATCGTGGGCAAGTCCTACGGCGAGATCTTCGAGGAGTTCGAGGGGAATCTTGACCCCGAGTCGGTGCAGGGCTCCGGGGACGTGAAGTACCACAAGGGTGCGTCGGGGGCCTTCGTGGCCCGCAACGGCGGCTCCATCCCCGTGTCCTTGGCCTCCAACCCGTCGCACCTGGAGGCGGTGGACCCGGTGGTCGTGGGCATGGCCCGAGCCAAGCAGGACGCGCTGGGGGGCGAGCGGGGGAGCGGACCCGACTTCGAGGAGGGGGCGGGGGACCCCTTCCCGGTGCTGTCCATCCTGCTGCACGGCGATGCCGCCTTCGCCGGTCAGGGCGTGGTGGCCGAGACACTCAACCTCTCCGGTCTGGCCGGCTACCGGACGGGAGGGACCGTCCACATCGTCATCAACAACCAACTGGGCTTCACCACGGCCCCGGAGGCCGCCCGCACGTCGGTGTACCCCACCGACGTAGCCAAGATGGTCCAGGCCCCCATCTTCCACGTGAACGGAGATGACCCCGAGGCCTGCGCCCGGGCCGCCCGCCTGGCCTTCGGCTTCCGGCAGGCCTTCCACAAAGATGTGGTCATCGACATGGTCTGCTACCGGCGGCACGGCCACAACGAGGGTGACGACCCCAGCTATACGCAACCCTTGATGTACGGCCTCATCGAGGCCAAGCGCTCGGTCCGCAAGCTCTATACCGAATCGCTGGTGCGCCGGGGCGACATCTCACTTGAGGAGGCCGAACAGGCCCTGGACGACTTCTCGGCCCGACTCCAGGCGGCCCTCGACGAGACCCGGGCCGAAGCCGAGGCGGAGGCGGAGGCGGAGGCGGACACCTCCGGACGGGCCCCCGTCCTGCCCGCCTATGTGGTGCCCGACCTGTGGATCCCCCCAGTCGAGACCGGTGTCGATGCCACCGTGCTCACCCGCCTGGCCACCGAGGTGCGCTCCGCACCCGAGGGCTTCGTCATGCACCCCAAGCTGGCCCGCCAGTTCGAGCAACGGGACAAGGTGGTGGCCGACGGCGAGATCGACTGGGCCCTGGGCGAAGCTCTGGCCATCGGCTCCTTGCTCTTGGAGGGCACCAACGTCCGCCTCACCGGCCAGGACACCCGGCGGGGCACCTTCTCGCAGCGTCACGCCGTGCTGGTGGACTACGCCACCGGATCCGAGCACGTGCCGCTCGGGGCCCTGGAGGGCGGCCGGTTCACCATCCGTGACTCGCTGCTCTCCGAGTACGCCTGCGTCGGCTTCGAGTACGGCTACTCGGTGGTGGCACCCGACGACCTGGTGGCCTGGGAGGCGCAGTTCGGCGACTTCTGGAACGGCGCCGAGATCATCGTGGACAACTTCTTGGTGGCGGCGGAGGACAAGTGGGGCCAGAAGTCGGGGCTGGTGCTGCTCCTGCCCCACGGATACGAGGGGCAGGGCCCCGAGCACTCCTCGGCCCGGATCGAGCGCTTCCTGACCCTGTGCGCCCGGGGCAACCTGCGGGTGACCGACCCCACCACGGCATCCCAGTACTTCCACCTGCTGCGCTCCCAGACCAAGGCGGCGGACCGCAAGCCGCTCGTGGTGTTCACCCCCAAGTCGCTGCTCCGGGCCCGCCAGGCCCGCTCGCCGATCGCGGCATTCACCACGGGGTCGTTCCAGGAGGTGCTGGACGACCCGGCCGCCGGCGACGAGGGGTTCGACCGGATGGCGGTGGAGCGGGTGGTCCTCTGCACCGGCAAGGTGGCCTACGACGCCCTGGCTCGACGCGACGAGTTGGGCGAGGCCGGCAAGGCGGTGGCCGTGGTGCGGGTGGAGCAGCTCTACCCGTGGCCGAAGACCACCATCCAGGACGTCCTGAAGGGCTATCCCCACTCCGAAGAGGTGGTGTGGCTGCAAGAGGAGCCCGAGAACATGGGGGCGTGGAACTTCGTCCACCAGCGGCTGCACAAGCTGCTGCGGAACACCCACATCCTTCGCCATGTCAGTCGGGCCGAGTCGGCCAGTCCGGCGTCGGGCAGTGCCGCCCTGCACCGGCTGGAGCAGGACGACCTGCTGGCCCGCTCCGTCGGCTGACCGCTCCCCGGGGCGACGTCCGTGGCTAGACGAGGAAGTCGTGGGCCAGTGCCGTCCACATCTCGGTCGACAGCCGCAGCGACTCCACGTCCACCCGTTCGTCGATCCCGTGGAACATGGCCCCGTACTGCTCGAAACCGATGGCTTCGCTGTGGAGGCCGAAGCCGTAGGCCACGCTCCCCAGCGCCCGGTGGAACCGAGCGTCGGTGGCACCGACGGTCAGATAGGGGACCGTGCGGGCCCCGGGGTAGAAGATCCGGCTGACCCGCTCGAGGGCGTCCCACAGCGGTGTGTCGATGGGTGATGTGGTCGAGACCTGCTCCGAGCCGATCTCGATGGTCACGTCGTCCAGGAGGTCGCCGATGACCTCCTCCAGCATGGCCACCACGTCGGCGGTGTCCCACCCAGGCAGTGAGCGGATGTCCACGTCCAGCTCCACCCGGTCGGGGATCACATTGAGCTTGGTGCCGGCGCGCATGAGGGTCGGGGCCATGGTGGTGTGGGTGCAGGCGTGAGCCTGGCGGGCCAGTCCCACCATGGGTAGCTCGTCGCAGAAGTCGTCGATCCGGTCGGGATCGAGGAGGGGCCCGGCCAGCTCGGGCGGGAAGCCGATTCCCTCGATGAAGCGCGTCCAGGCTTCGTGTAGCTGGGCTTGGGGGCGGTACTCGTCGATCCGTCGGACCACCTCGGCCGCCTTGACGAGGGCATTGTCCGTCCGCAGGGGCTGGCTGCCGTGGCCCGGGGTGCCCTTGACCACCAGCCGGCACCAGAAGACCCCTTTCTCGCCGACAATGACCGGGAGCCGGGGGGTGCCGTCGGCGCCACCCATGGGGAACCCGCCCGACTCGGTGATGACGTAGTCGGCATTGACGTCGTCGGTGGCGTGCTGGCACAGCCACCGGGCCCCGTAGGTCCCGAGCGCCTCCTCGTCGGCCACGGCCACGTAGGTAAGGTCGCCGGCCGGCCGGAACCCGGAACGGGCCAGATGACGAAAGGAGGTGGCCATGGTGGACGTGAGGTTGAGCATGTCGATGGCGCCCCGCCCCCACACCTCCCCGCCGATGAGCTCACCGCCGAAGGGATCATGGCTCCAGTCGTCCGGACTGGCCGGGACCACGTCCGTGTGCCCGAGCAGGGTGAGGGACGGCGCCGACGGGTCGTGGCCATGGAGCTTGGCCACCAGGGACTTCCGCCCCGGAGCCGGCTCGAAGGTCTGGAGATCGGCGCCGGATCCCTCCAGGTAGGTCAGCAGGAGGTCGGCGCTCCGCTGTTCCTGGCCGGAGGCGACGGTGCCGTCATTGACGCACTGGTTGCGGATGAGGTGCTGGAGGAGGTCGGTGGTCTCCTCGGTCAGGGCGGATTCGGCGGCCACGCCATCATCCTACGGTGCCGGGCCCACCGCTGAGGGTGGGTATGGTCGGGACCGTCCTGGTCAGATGGTTGACTGGGTGCTTCTATGGAACAAGACCCCCCCGACCGTCGGCGCATCGTCGTCGACGGGTCCAATATCGCCACCGAGGGACGCAGCCTTCCCAGCCTGGCCCAGCTCGACGAGGCCATCCGGGCCTTCCTGGAGGAGTACCGCGGCTTCACCACCTCGGATGTAACCGTGGTGGTCGACGCCTCCTTCGGCCACCGGATCGACCCTTCGGAGGTACCTGCCTTCGAGCAAGCCGTCGAGCACGGGGAGATGGTGGCGCCTCCGGCCGGAGCGGTAGGCCGCGGCGACGGGTTCATCCTGCGTATCGCCGAAAAGTCGGGAGCGCTGGTCCTATCCAACGATTCCTTCCAGGAGTTCCACGCCGAGCGCCCCTGGCTGTTCGAGCCTGGGCGACTGATCGGCGGCAAGCCGGTACCCGGAGTGGGCTGGATCTTCACCCCGAGGACCCCCGTGCGGGGGGCCAAGAGCCGGTCGGTGACGTCCAAGTCCAGGCGCGACGCCCGGGCGGCCGAGACCGATCAGGCGGGGCCGGACAACGAGGCGGATCTGTCGGGCCCGGAGTCCGGGACCGGGTCCAGGTCCCGTTCGGGGTCGCGGCGGGGTGGGCGGAGGAGCAAGCCGGTGACGGCCACCGACGGATCCTCGCCCGAGCCGGTGGACGAGCCGACGATCGAGCCCGAGGCCAAGGCCACCAAGGCCACCAAGGCCACCAAGGCCACCAAGGCCACCAAGGCCGGCCAAGACCACCAAGGCGGCGAAGGCCGAGCCGGCCACCAAGGCGGCGAAGGCCACCAAGGCCGCCAAGGCCGCCAAAACCACCAAGGCCGCCAAAACCAGCAAGGCCACCAAAACCACCAAGGCCACCAAGGCGGCCACAGCGATGGCGGAGCCGGTCAGCAAGGCCACGAAGGCGAAAAGGGCCACCAAGTCCACCAAGGCCACCAAGGCGACGAAGGCCACCGAGGCGGCCACGGCGCCGGTGGCGACCGGTCCCGACTCCGGCGAGGCCCCGCACGCCCCTCCGCAGGGCGAAGCCCTCAACGACCCGCTGACGTTCCTGACCTTCGTGGCGGACCATCCGGTCGGGAGCACCTTCGATGGAACAGTGGTGTCGTTCACCTCCCACGGGGCCCACATCGATGTGGGCGGCATGCTCTGCCATGTCCCCCTCCGGCTCTTGGGCGATCCGGCGCCCAACAAGGCCCGCCAGGTGCTGGCCAAGGGGGAGACCCGCCCGTTCACGCTGGTGTCTCTGGATGCGGCCCGACGGCGGGCCGAGCTGGCCTTACCGGGCATGGTCTGAAACCGGGGCGCCACCCCTCCCACGGCGGTCCGGGGACCGGTAGCCTCAGCGGTCGTGCGAGCCGAGGACTACCTGCCCCATCGTGACCCCTTCCTCTTCATCACGGATCTGGACGCCGTCGAACCCGGCCAATCGGCCCGCGGGAGTTGGCTGCTGACTGGGGACGAACCGTTCTTCGCCGGTCACTTCCCTGGCCGCCCCACCCTTCCCGGCGTGCTGATGGTGGAGGCACTGGCCCAGTTGGGGGGAGTGGCCGTGCTCGCCGACCCGGCCTTTGTCGGAAAGCTGCCCCTGTTCGGCGGAATCGAGAAGGCCCGATTCCGCCGGCAGGTCGTGCCGGGGGACCGGCTCGACCTGGAGGTCACCCTGGGTCGGATGTCGGCCCGGGCCGGCAAGGGTACCGGGCGGGCCACAGTGGGCGGTGAGCTGGCCTGCCAGGCCGAGTTGCTCTTCGTCCTCGTGGACGCCGCGTTGCCTGAACCGGGCTGAGAGATCGGACGCCGTCGTCATGCGCATCGCCACCTGGAACGTCAACTCGCTCGCCGCCCGGCTCCCCCGCGTCGAGGAGTGGATTGCGTACGCGAAACCCGACGTGCTCTGCATGCAGGAGACCAAGCAGGCTGAGTCGGCGTTCCCCCACCCTGCCTTCGCCGCCCTCGGCTACGAGACCGCCCATCACGGGGACGGCCGCTGGAACGGCGTGGCCATCGCCAGCCGGGTCGGGTTGGAGGCGGTGATGCGGGGCCTCGGGCCCGAGGATGACGGCCAAGGGGCCCGGGCTATCGCCGCCGACTGCGGCGGCGTGCGGGTGGTCTCGGTCTACGTGCCCAACGGGCGGAGCCTGGACAGCGAGCACTACCCGGCCAAACTGGCGTGGCTCGACCGGCTCCGGGCGTCGCTGGACGAGAGCACCTCTCCCGACCGACCGGTGGCTGTGTGCGGCGACTTCAACGTGGCTCCTGAGGACCGGGACGTCTGGGACCCGACCCAGTTCGTGGGCATGACCCACGTCAGCCCACCTGAGCGGGAGGCGCTGGCCGCCCTGGAGTCGTGGGGCCTGGTAGACGCCTTCCGCCAGGTCTACGACGACGATCGGCTGTTCAGCTGGTGGGATTACCGGGCCGGGGCGTTCCATCGTCATCGGGGCATGCGCATCGATCTCATCCTGGTCTCCCAGGTGTTGGCTGAGCGGACCACCTGGGCCCTCATCGACCGCAACGCCAGGAAGGGCGAGAAGCCGTCCGACCACACCCCGGTCCTCATCGACACCGACTGGCGCTGAGGACGGAGGGGGAGGACCCTGACCCTGACCCCACTGCGTCAGCGCCCGAGGCCGGCCCGCATCTCGGCAATCAGCTGGTCGGTGTCCCGCCGGGGGGCGCGGCCGGTGCCGGCCCTGGATACCCGGGCCACCGCGGCCAGCCAGGGCGAGGGCCGACGATCCATCTGCCGGCCGTTGGCCATGCGGCGCGAGCGAACCCAGGAGCAGTGGAGATCCCGGGATGCGCGGGTGAGCGCCACGTACAGGAGCCGCCGCTCCTCGTCCTGAGCCTCGGAGGACTCGGCGTAGACGATGGGCACGAACCCCTCCTCGAGGCCGACCACGTGGACCGAATCCCACTCCAGCCCCTTGGCCCGGTGGAACGTGGCCAGCTCGACGGCATCGTCACTTGGACCCCCCCCATCGGCCCGCGGCGAGGCGGATCGGCCGCCGCCGTCCCCCCGTCTGGCCCCACCCCCCCTCGGGACCACGGCCTCCGCCTCGGGCGCCTCGGGTCCAGGTGCCATGCGGTGGGGAATCCCGGCACGAGCCAGGGCCCGGGCCACCGTGGCCAACTGGTCGTGGGTCCGGGCCAACACCGCCTGACCCGACCAGGCCATCCCGTCCTCCGAACGCTCGAGCAACGCGGCGGCCACCGCCTCGGCCTCGGCCGAGTCGTCGTCGAACGCAGTCACCACGGGCATGGGTCCTTCGCCAGCCGCCGACCGGGGTGGTGCGCTGAGGGTACGGCCCAGCGCCGCGGTGGCCGCCGCCACCACCTGGGGCGTCGATCGGTGGTTCTCCTCCAGCCGTACCACCTCCATGCCGGCAACGACGAGAGGGAGGCGGGCCAGGAGGGTGGGGTCGGCGCCGTTCCATCCGTAGATGGCCTGGTTGGGGTCCCCGACCACGCAGAGGTCGTCACGGCGTCCGAGCAGTGCGCAGATGAGCCGGAATTGAGCCGGGTTCACGTCCTGGAACTCGTCCACCGAGAGATGCCGGTACCGCCAGTGCATGCGCTCGGCGAATCCTGCGTCGTCGTCAAACAGGTCGGCCGCACGGACCAGCACGTCGTCGAGGTCGAGCGAGTGCCGTCGGGCCAAGGCCGCCTCGTACTCGGCGAACGCCTCTTCCACCTGTACAGGGGTCACCGATGCGACACGTTCCGACCCGAGGGCGGCCCCGAGGTACATCCCGGGCCGGAGGCACCGGGCCTTGGCCCAGCCGATCTCGGTGTCGATGGCCGAGGCGGCGGCCGGGTCCTGCACGATGCCGGCGACGGTGCGCCAGCGGTGTTCGGCCACCACGGGGGGAGGCTGGCCGGTGTCGAGGGCGTGCCGGCGCAGGAGTGTGAGCCCCATCTGGTGCAGGGTGCCGGCCCGGACGCCCGGGCTGGGGGCGGCACCCGGGGCCGCCGGGGTCGACACCGGCACTCCGTAGAGTCGCAGCCGCTCACGGAGCTCGTTGGCCGCCTTGCGGGTGAAGGTGCACACCACGGTGTGGTCGGCGTCGGCGGACCCGTCCCGGATGCGCCGGGCCACCCGGAGGGTGAGCACCCGGGTCTTGCCCGATCCGGCGCCGGCCACGATGCAGAGAGCCCTCGCCGGGGAGGTCACCGCGGCGGCTTGGGGGGCGGTCAGCGAGCCCAGTGCCCGGCCGAACGCATTCTCCGTCACCGCCGCCGGCTCCGCCGCCATCGCACGGCCGGCGTCGAGCGGTTCCACGAGTACCGATCGTACCGGCCGGCTGTGTCTGTCCCCTGGTTCTTGGGCCTGGAGCCGCCCGTTCAACCCCCGCCCCTCCCCGCTCCGAGGGGTGGCATCGACCGACGCCCCCCGCTTGTCTGACGCGTCGGCGGGGTCCGGTCCCTCGGGGCCGCAGGCTGGGTGCCCGGCTGCGGCCAACCCGTCCCCTTCGACGTCGGTGAAGACCCCGGACACCGTGATGATCCGAACGCCCTCGGGTGACTCCACCGAGAACCCACCGCCCCCGCCAGGCACCACAGCGATGGTCAGGGCGGTGTGACTCCAACGGTCGAACTGGTGTCCGCCGATGCAGAAGGGGGCACGACCGGCCCCCTCACCGCCCGCCCGGCCCGCGCCGACGCCTGTTGGGCCTCCGGACCGCTTCCCCGCCCCCCACCCGCCCCGGGCCCGCCCGGGTCGTGGCGCCACCGGAGTCGGGACGATCGGTAGTGTGTGCCGGTGCTGAAGTCGTTCGCCGGCGGGACCCTGTTCGGTGAGGGCTGGGGTGACGGGGAGCCGACGGTGCTGGCCCTCCACGGGTGGCGGCGCACCCATGCTGACTTCCTCCCCGTTGTTCAGGCCGCCGCGGCGCTCCCCGGTGGACCGCTGCGCGCCGTGGGGCTGGACCTGGCCGGGTTCGGTGCCACCCCGCCGCCCCCCGGCCCCTGGGGCTCCGAGGAGTACGCGCGTCACCTGCTGCCCCTGTTCGACGAGCCGGGGGTGCTGGCCGACCGGATCGTGCTGGTGGGCCACTCGTTCGGCGGTCGGGTGGCTGTCCATCTGGCGCCACTGGTGCCGGAGCGAATCGAGCGCGTGGTGCTGACCGGTGTGCCCCTGCTCGACCGGGAGGGCCGGCGGGCCCGTCCCGCTGTCTTGTTCCGGGTGGCTCGACGGCTCCACCGCTTGGGAGTGGTCAGCGACGTGCGGATGGAGGCCCTCCGTCAGAGATACGGATCCCCCGACTACCGCGCCGCCCAGGGGGTGATGCGGGGGGTGTTCGTCAAGTTGCTGGCCGAACAGTACGGGGACCAGATGTCCGCCATCCGGTGCCCGGTCGATCTGGTCTGGGGTGAGGCCGACACGGAGGCGCCCGCTGGAGATGGCGGTCCGGGCGCAGCCACTCTTCCCCTCGGCCCGCCTGCTCACTCTGCCCGGCGTCGGCCACCTGACCCCGACCGAGGCTCCCCGGGCGCTGGCCCAGGTCGTGCTGGGCTCTGACCCCTCAGGCCCACCCGGGTGACCCCCTCTGTCGCGTCGACCGCGGTGGCTCAGGCCGGGCCGGCCTTGCTCGGCCCGGCCCGTCTCCACCACGGGTTGGCCTGGATCGCCGTGGCCGCCTGCGTCCTCGCCTGCGTCCCGGCGGGTCTCCGTTGGCTCCGGGTGGCGCAGCGGGAGCACTACCTGCCCGGTTCAGCGTCTCGGTTCGCCGCGCGCTGGTGGCGGGTCACCCCGGTTAACGGCGCCCTGGCCGCCCTGGTGGTGGCCGCCCTGGTCGTCTCGTGCTGGTGGACCCTGGCCGGGATGGTGGTGGCGGCCGGGGTGGCGGCCGGCCCGTTCGGCCTCTCGCTGCGGGGTCGCACGTCGGCGCTGGCCTGGACCCGACGCCTGCGGACCCTGGCCGTCGTGTGGGCCGTCCTCGAGGTCGTGGTGGTGGCCCTCGGGCTGGCGCTGGGCCCGGCCGCGCCGGCTGCCGCCCTGGCGGCGGTGGCCGTACCCGTCCTGGTCGATCTGGCCTGTGTGATCACCGCGCCGCTCGAGCGACGCCTCGGCGCCCACTTCGTGGACGAGGCCGGCGCCCGCCTGGCCCGGGTGCAGCCGACCGTGGTGGCCGTGACCGGCTCCTACGGCAAGACCTCGACCAAGGGACACATCGCCCACCTGGTCCGTCCGACCCGGACGGTGGTGGCCACCCCGGCCAGCTTCAACAACCGGGCCGGCCTGGCCCGTGCGGTCAACGAGCACCTGGCCGACGGCACCGACGTCTTCGTGGCCGAAATGGGCACTTACGGGCCAGGGGAGATCGCCGAGCTGTGTCAGTGGTGTCCCCCGGACATCGCCGTGATCACCGCCATCGGACCGGTGCACCTCGAGCGCTTCGGGTCCGAGGAGCGCATCGTCGAGGCGAAGTCCGAGATACTCACCACCGCCGGGGACGCCGTGCTCCAGGTGGACGACCCCCGACTGGCCGCCCTGGCCGATCGGTGCGTGGCCGAGGGGAAGCGTGTCTGGCGGTGCTCGGCCGTGGACCGGTCGGCCGACGTCTGTGTGGTCCGGTCGGAGGATGGTGCCTCGGTCTCGGCCTTCGTGAGCGGTGGGACCTTGGCCGAAGGCGTTCCCGTGCCCACGGGCACCCAGCCCACCAATCTGGCCTGTGCCATCGCCGTGGCCCTGGCCCTCGGGGTGGACCCGTCGGACATCGGGGAACGGCTGGCCTCGCTTCCCTCGGTGGACCATCGGCTGCAGGCAGCGCGTTCGGCCACCGGGGCGATCATCTTCGACGACACCTACAACTCCAATCCGGCGGGAGCGGCCGAGGCGTTGGAGGCGCTGCGACTCCAGACCCTCCACCCGGCGGATTCGGCCGCCGGCCGCCGTGTCGTGGTCACGCCGGGCATGGTGGAGCTCGGCTCGCGCCAGTCGGCCGAGAACCGGGCGTTCGGGGCGGCCATCGCCACGGTGGCCGATCACCTCATCGTCGTGGGCCGGACCAACCGGCGGGCCCTGCGGGCCGGCGTGGCCGACGCCGGCGACGTCCCTCTGGGCGTCGACTTGGTGCTCCACCGCGAGCAGGCGGTGGCGTGGGTGCGCGACCACCTCGGACCGAACGACGCCGTGTTGTACGAGAACGATCTACCGGACCACTACCCTTGACAGGCTGAGGCGTCCGACCGGGTCCGCAGGCCCGGACGGCGACCCCGGCCCAACCGCCTGCCCACACCCGATCGGAGGAGTCCCCCCATCGTGCCCGACGTAGCCGTGATCTTCGGAGGACCCTCCCCTGAGCACGATGTGAGCGTGCTCACCGGCCTGCAGGCCGCCCGCGGTCTCGCCGCCCCCTCCCTCCGGGCGCTCTTCTGGTCCAAGACCGGCGAGTGGTACGAGGTCGACCCCACACTGGAAGCCGACGCCTTCGTCGAAGGGGTGCCCAAGGGCGCCACCCGACTGCAGTTCACGGCCACACCCGACGGCGGCTTCGCTGAGCCCGGGGGCCGGCTGGGTAAGGCCCGCACCATCGAGATCGACGCCGCCCTGGTGTGCTGCCACGGGGGTCCAGGCGAGGACGGCACCCTCCAGGCCGCCCTGGACCTGGCCGGCATCCGCTACACGGGTCCCACGGTGCCGGGGGCCGCCCTCGGCATGGACAAGCTGGCCTTCGGAGCGGTGGCGGCCTCGGCCGACCTGCCCACGCTGCCCCGGCTCCTCCTGACCCCCGGGGGGCCGCCCCCTCCTTTCGACGGCCCCTACATCCTGAAGCCCCGGTTCGGCGGCTCCTCCATCGGCATCGACGTGGTGGAGGACGTGGCCACGGCCACGGCCCGACTCGCACGCCAACCCCCATCTGCGCTTCGGCGCCGTGGTGGAGCCCTACCGTCCCGACCTCACCGACCTGCAGCTGGCCGTACGCAGCTGGCCTGAGCTCCAGCTCTCGGCGGTGGAGCGACCCATCCGTGCCTCGGGGACGGCCGACATCCTCGACTACCGGGACAAGTACGTCGCCGGTGAGGGGATGGCCGGCGCCAACCGCGAGCTTCCGGCCCGGATCCCCGCCGAGCTGGAGAAGGGGCTCCGGCACGCCGCCGAGACGGTGGCCGGGGTCACCGGACTGCGGGGCGTGGCCCGCATTGACTTCCTGTCCGACGGTGAGCAGTTCGTGGTCAACGAGGTCAATACCATCCCGGGTTCGCTGGCCCGCTACCTGTGGGTCGATCCGTCGGTGCCGTTCGGCACCCTCCTCCAGGATCTGCTGGAGGAGGCCCGCCGACGCCCGACCCATGCCTACTCGGCGGCGGGTGCCGACGGGACGGTGCTGCGTTCGGCCGGTTCGATCGCCGGCAAGTTGGGCTGAGCCTTTGGCCGTCCACCGGCTGCAGCTCCTTCCGGGCGAGGAGGTCCTGGTCGACATCCGACCCCACTGGGTGTACCTGTCGGGACCGCTCACCGTGGCCACCGTGGTCATCGGTATCGGAGTGGCGCTCGACGTGGGCTTCCCGAACTCCTCGGTGACCCTGCACTGGATCGAGGGGCTGGTGGTGGCCGTCCCCTGCTTGTGGCTGGCCGTGCGGACGATCCGGTGGTGGACCACGAGCCTGGTGCTGACCTCGGTCCGTCTGGTGGAGCAGTGGGGGGTGGCCACCCGGCAGTACGCCGAAACACCGCTGGCCTACGTGGTCTCGGTCCGGGCCGTGCAGTCGCTGTTCCGACGCGTCCTCGGCACGGGCCACCTTGAGCTGGAGATCAGGGGTGAGGATCGGATCCGGCGGATCGATGACGTGCGCAAGCCGGTCGTGCTGCAGCGGGTGATCACTCGGCGTCTGCAGCCCGCCACCGGGGACGACCCGCCCGGCGAGAGCTACCGCTAGCCCGGTCCCGGGGCAGGCCCCGGGCCGGCACCGTGCCGTCGCTGGCGTGCACGGTCCACGCCGACCCCGGCCAGTCCGAGGGGTCGATGGCACCCGGGCGGGCCAGGGCCACCACACACCCCCCGAATCCGCCGCCGGTCATCCGGGCCCCGAGCACCCCGGCGCGGGAGTCGAGCTGGGCCACCAGTCGGTCGAGCACCGGGGTGGAGACGGCGAACTCCCCGGCGAGGCTGCGGTGGCTCTCGGCGAGGAGTTCGCCGGCCGCGATCAGGTCGCCGCCGGCGAGGGCTTCGGCGGTGTCCCGCACCCGGGCGCACTCGCTGACCACGTGCCGGGCCCGGGACCGGAGCACCGGGTCGTCCAACGCGCTCAGGTCCTCGAGCCGACACAGGCCGAGCGGTCCGATCACCTCGGCAGCGGCGCGGCACTCAGCCACCCGGGCGGCGTAGGCGGAGGCGGCCAAGGTGCGGCGCTGACCGCTGTCCACCACGACCACCACGGCATCGTCCTCGGCGGGCATCGGGACCGGGCGCGTGGCCAAGGTGTCGAACTCGATGAGCAGGGCGTGACCGGCCCGCCCGCCGGCGCAGACCAACGGGTCCATCAGGCCCACCGGCACGCCGATTTGGTGCTCGGCGGCCTGGCCCAGGCGGGCGATGTCCTCGGCACTCCCGCCCGCCCCGAACACCTCGGCCAGGGCGACCGAGAGGGCGGCGCTCGACGACAGACCCGCTCCCACCGGCAGGGTGGAGTCGATGACCAGCGAGCCGCCGGGTACGTCACCGCAGAGGGCGACCATGGCCCCCACCAGGGAGGACCAGGAGGGTCCCGTCGAGGCAGGGCGGTCATCGCCGGACGCCCCGAGGCCCGGGCCGGAGCCCAACGGTCGGCCGCCACGGCAGTCGATCTCGGCCTCCTCGCCGAAGGCCGAGGAGGTCACCACGAGGGTCTCGCCGCCGGAGGGGGTGAAGGTGACGGTGACGCCCAGGTCGATGGCCATGGGCAGGGCGAGGCCCAGGTTGTAGTCGGTGTGATCGCCGATCAGGTTGACCCGGCCGGGACCACGTGCTCGTCGGACCTCGGGCAACGGTGCACTCTCCTGTGGCTGCTTGATCGGACGGCGGGAGGGTCCCCGTGCCCGGGCCCGGTCCGATACGGAGGCTACCGCCAGGCCGGCCCGCATTTGACCCCGAGGGCCACACCGACCACCATCCGCCCCATGAGAATCTCGCTTCCGCCTGTGATCGAGGACCTGCGATGAGCGGTCCCCTCGACGGAGTCCGCCTGGTCGAACTGGCCGGGCTGGGGCCTGGGCCCTTCGCCGGCATGATGCTGGCCGACGCCGGTGCCGACATCATCCGCATCGACCGGTCGAACCGGGCCAGCTACCCCCCGAACACTGCCGCGCACGTGGACCTCATGAATCGGGGCCGCCGATCGGTGGCTGTGGACCTCAAGCACCCCGAGGGGGTGGCCCTGGTGCTGCGCCTGGTGGAGGGGGCTGACGGCCTGATGGAGGGATTCCGACCCGGAGTGGCCGACCGCCTCGGACTCGGGCCCGAGGTCTGCCTCGAGCGCAACCCCAAGTTGGTCTACGGCCGGATGACCGGCTGGGGCCAGGACGGCCCGATGGCCATGGCTGCGGGCCACGACATCGACTACATCGCGCTGGCCGGGGCTCTCGAGCCCATGGGCCGGGCGGGCGAGCGGCCGCTGCCCCCACTCAACCTGGTCGGAGACTTCGGCGGTGGGGGCATGCTCCTGGCCTTCGGGATGTGCGCCGCCATCATCAGTGCCCGCCAGACGGGGATCGGCCAGGTCATCGACGCCGCCATGGTCGACGGGGCCGCGTCGCTCATGACCATGACCTACACCCTCATGTCGGCCGGGATCTGGAAGGAGCAGCGCGGCACCAATCTGCTGGACACCGGGGCGCACTTCTACGAGGTCTACGAGACCTCCGACGGCGGCTTCTTCGCCGTCGGGGCTATCGAGCCCCAGTTCTATGCCGAGCTGATCCAGCGGTTGGGACTGGAGGGCGAGGCCCTACCCGACCAGATGGACCGGGAGCAGTGGCCGCTGATGAAGGAGCGGTTCGCGGCCCTGTTCCTGACCAAGACCCGCCAGGAATGGGAGGCGGTCTTCGAGGGGAGTGATGCGTGCGCCGCCCCGGTCCTGTCACCGAGCGAGGCGCCCAGCCACCCGCACATGCAGGCCCGCGGCACGTTCACCGAAGTGGCCGGCGTGGTCCAGCCAGCCCCGTCGCCCCGGTTCCTGGGCACGCCGGGTACCATCCGGCGACCGCCCCCCAATCCCGGCCAGCATGGCGACGAGGCCCTCGTGGACTGGGGACTGGACCCCTCCGAGGTGACCGGGCTGCGTGACACCGGGGCCATCGTCTAGCCACCCGGGTGACGGCGCCGCTGGGAAGCAGACCTAGAGGTTGACTACCGGACAGGTCACGGTGCGGGTGATGCCCTCGATCTGTTGGATGGCTCCGACCACCATGCGTCCGAGCTCGTCCACCGTGTCGGCCTCGGCCCGGACGATCACGTCATAGGGCCCGGTGACACCCTCGGCGGCCAGGACGCCGTCGATGGCCAGGACGGTGCGGGCCACCGTGGCGGCCTTCCCGACCTCGGTCTGGATGAGCACGTAGGCGTTGACCGGCATGGAACTCCTGGGGCGGCAGGCGGAAGGTGGCAGGCCTCCGATGGTACCGCTGCTGCCGGGGCACCGGTCAGCGCCCGCCCACCTGGGTGCGGCCGGGTCCGGCCCGGTGAGCCGGTCCGACGGCAGCGGACGCCTACCATGAGCTCGTGGGTGTTCGGGAGCGCAGCGACCAGTTCCGGCGCCTGGCCCGGTCGGCCGTCACCGACCTGTTCGACCAGCGCCGTCCCTTCGGACGGCTGGCGCTGACCCACGTCCTCATGACCGCAGGGGACACCCTGTTCGCGGTGTCGCTGGCCGGATCACTGTTCTTCTCCATCTCGCCGACCGCGGCCAAGGACAAGGTGCTGCTGTACCTGCTCCTCACCATGGGCCCCTTCGCCGTGGTGGCGCCGGCCCTCGGACCACTCGTCGATCGGAGCCGGGGGGCCCGGCGGGCCATGGTGGTGGCGTCGGCCGTGGGGAGAGCGGCCCTGTGCCCGTTCTTGGCCCGGGACATCCACTCGCTCCTGCTGTTTCCCGAGGCCTTCGCCATGCTGGTGCTCTCGAAGGTCTATCTGGTCACCAAAGGGGCCCTCGTGCCGGAGATGGCTGCGCTGGGCATGCTCGACGAGGCCTCGGCGCCGGTCACCGAGCGGCCGACCGCGGGCCCGGAGGCCCCCGGCCCCCGACGGACCACGGGAGCCCACGGGGTCCCGGCGGAACTGGAGCCGGCCCCTGCCACCGCCACCGGCGACGAGGAGGTCTGGGGCCTGTCGACCTCGGGTCCCGAGCCCACGCCCCCCTACGGCACCCCGGTGATCCGCGTCGCCGACCCCGGCACCGGGGAGCAGCTGGTGGAGCCGGACCTGGCCACCCTCAATGCGCGCCTGGGCCTGCTGGCCTCCCTGGCCGGCTTCGTCTTCGCCGTGCCCGCCGTGCTCATCCTCAAGCTGGGAGGGGCGCCCAGCGTCATCTGGGTCAGTGTGGCCGTGTTCGCCGGCGCCGCGGTGGCAGGGGCCCGCCTGCCGGTGCCCCGGCGGCTGGCCCGCTCGATGGCCAACCGGCGCGCCGGGCGTCGCTCCGACGCCGGGGTGGGGATCGGTGACGCCCTGACGCCGGCGCCGGCCGAGGTCATGATGGCTCCGGACTTCGACCCTGAGTGGGCCGGCGACGAGGAGGACTTGGCCGCCTTCCGGCCTATCGCCGATACCGAGGTCACCCTGGCCCTGATGCCGATGTCGGTGCTGAAGGCCCTGGTCGGCTTCACCACCTTCCTGTTCGCCTTCGGGCTCCGACGCTCGGGCGCGGCCACGTGGTGGTTCGGCTTTGTGCTGGGCGGGCTCACCGCCGGAGCCCTGATCGGGGTCCTCCTGGTCTCGAGGATCCGCCGCTATCTCAACGAGCAGCAGATGCTGACCGGCTCGCTGCTGTTGGTGGCCGCGGTCACCGTGGCCGGCGCCTTCTACCCGGCTCGCTGGTTCTGGGCGGTGATCGCACTGGTGGTGGGCTTGGCCAGTGCGATAGCCAAGCCCTCCTTCGACGCTCTGGTCCAGCGCCACGTCCGCGAGTCCAACCAGGGGAGGGCCTTCGCCAGGTTCGAGACGCGCTTTCAGCTCATGTGGGTGCTGGGCTCGTTCGTCCCAGTGGTCCTGTCCCTACCGGTGGCGGCGGGCAGCATGGTCATGGCCGTGGTCGCCGCCGTCGGTGCCGTGTCGTACATGAGCTCACGTCGGGCCGTCCAGGGAAGTCAGCGCACCCGGATGCGCCCGGCGATCTGACCGGGCTCCGCTCCGGCGCCAGCGCTGTCGCCGGCGGAGGAGACGACCAGGGTCCGAAGGCTCAGCTGAGCCGCTGCTCGAGGAGGTCGACCTCGGCGGCGAGCCCGGCCGGGAGCTTGTCGCCGAAGGTGGCGAAGTGCGCACGGATGCTCGGCACCTCGGCCCGCCACTCCTCGACGTTGACCGTGAGCAGCTTCTCCATGTCAGCGGCCGATACGTCGAGTCCGTCGGTATCGATGGCCCCGGGGGCCGGGATGTACCCGATGGGCGTCTCGGTCGCCTCACCGGTGCCACTCACCCGCTCGAACACCCATTCCAGCACGCGGGAGTTCTCGCCGTAGCCCGGCCACAGCCACCGGCCGTCGTCGTCCTTGCGGAACCAGTTGACGTAGAAGATCTTGGGGAGCTTCTCGGGGTCGGCGCCGGCGCCGATCTTCGAGCCAGTGGGCGAAGTAGTCGGCCATGTTGTAGCCGCAGAAGGGGAGCATGGCGAAGGGGTCCCGACGCAGATTGCCGACGGCGCCCGCCGCCGCCGCCGTGGTCTCCGAGGCCATGATCGAGCCGAGGAACACGCCGTGCTCCCAGTCCCGGGACTGGAACACCAACGGCACCACCGAGGCCCGCCGGCCACCGAACAGGATGGCGTCGATGGGCACCCCGGCCGGATCCTCCCACTCGGAGGCGATGGCCGGGTCCTGGGACGCAGGAACGGTGAAGCGGGCGTTGGGGTGGGCGGCTGGGAAGTCCGACTCCGGCGTCCACGCCTCGCCCTTCCACGAGGTGGCGTGGGCCGGGGCCTCATCGGTCATGCCCTCCCACCAGATGTCGCCGTCGGCGGTCAGGGCGGTGTTGGTGAAGATGGCGTTGCCGTCCAGGGTGAGCATGGCGTTGGGGTTGGTGTGACTGTTGGTGCCGGGGGCCACGCCGAAGAAGCCGGCCTCGGGATTGATGGCGTAGAGCCGCCCGTCGGGACCGAACTTCATCCAGCAGATGTCGTCACCCACGGTCTCCACCTTCCAGTCGGGGAGGGTGGGTATGAGCATGGCCAGATTGGTCTTCCCGCAGGCCGACGGGAAGGCCCCGGTGACATACCTCGTCTCGCCGGCGGGCGAGGTCAGCTTCAGGATCAGCATGTGCTCGGCCAGCCAGTTGTCGTCCCTGGCCATCACCGAGGCGATGCGCAGGGCGAAGCACTTCTTGCCCAGGAGGGCGTTCCCGCCGTAGCCGGAGCCGTAGGACCAGATCTCCCGGGTCTCGGGGAAGTGCACGATGTACTTGTTCTCCGAGTCGCACGGCCACGCCACATCGACCTCGCCGTCGGCCAGGGGGGCACCCACCGAGTGGAGACAGGGCACGAACTCCCCGTCCTCACCGAGCACCTCCAGGGCCCCTCGTCCCATCCGCGTCATGATCCGCATGGACACGGCCACATAGGCCGAGTCGGTGATCTCCACGCCGATGTGGGCGATGTTCGAACCCAGCGGGCCCATGGAGAACGGCACCACGTACATCGTCCGCCCCTTCATCGAACCTTTGAACAGACCGGTGAGAACGGTGCGCATCTCGGCCGGTTCCTGCCAGTTGTTCGTGGGGCCGGCGTCCTCTTCGAGGGTCGAACAGATGAAGGTGCGGTCTTCGACCCGGGCCACGTCACCGGGATCGGAGTGGGCCCAGTAGCTGTTCGGTCGCTTGGCGTCGGACAGCTTGGTGAAAGTGCCGTTGTCCACGAGGAGCTGGCACAGGCGGTCGTACTCTTCGGCCGACCCGTCACACCACTCCACGGCGGCCGGCTCGGTCAGGGCCGCGATCTCGTCCACCCATGCGATCAGCTTCTTGTTCGTGGTCGGGGGCATGGGCTGGGTGGTCCTCCTCGGGGTTCCGGTGGGGCGCTCCGGTGGACCAGTCCTGGGGACCTGCCCACCGGTTATCCACCGATAGTAGTGGTGATCCGGCCCCTCAATGGTAGGCAAGGGGAGTGCAGAGTCCCAATTCCGGGGGCGCCCCGGGCCGCCCAGAGGACCGCCCCGCCCCGGTCGACGAGTTCGATGCCATCGCCGCGCTGCGGGAGCAGTTCGAGGCGGTGGCCAGGCTTCGTTCGCCAGGCGGTGACGTGCCGCCACCCGACCAGGTCTGGATCGGCGACGACGCCGCGGTGGTCGGCGTGCCACCGGGGGGTCGCGTCCTGCTGGCCACCGACCTGGTGGTGGCCGGTATTCACTTCGACCCGGACCTGTCCAGTCCGAAGGACATCGGGTACAAGGCGCTGATGGTCACCGTCTCGGACCTGGCGGCCATGGGGACACGACCGGAGCACGCGTTGGTCTCGGTGGCCGCCCCACCCGGTGCCGACCTGGCCGGGCTGGGGGCAGGACTGGCGGAGGCCGCCGGGGAGAGCGGCTGCGTCGTCGTCGGCGGCGACCTGGCCCGTTCGCCCGTGCTGGTGCTCTCGACCGCGGTCATCGGGGGCTCGGAGCCCGGAGGGGAGCCCCCGATGCTCCGATCGGGCGCCCGTCCGGGTCACCGACTCTTCGTCACCGGCGCCCTGGGGCGGTCGGCCGCCGGACTCCGACTCCTCCGGGCTGCCGCGGCCGAGCCGCGGCAGGCCCCGCTGCTACGCCAGCCGGAAATTTCGAGTCTGGTCCGGGCCCACCGACGTCCGGTGGCCCGCCTGGCCGAGGGTGAGGCAGCACGGCGTTCGGGAGCCTCGGCGGCCATCGACGTCTCGGACGGGTTGCTGGCCGACCTCATCCATCTGGCCGAGGCCTCGGGCGTGGGTGTGGAGCTCGAGAACGTGCCCGTGGCCGACGGTGCCACCTCCGACGAGGCGCTGGGCGGAGGGGAGGACTATGAGCTGGTGCTGGCCACCGGGGACCCGGACCGCCTGCTCTCGGCGTTCCGGGTGGCCGAGCTCGCCCCGCCGTTGCCCATCGGACGCTGCAGCGACCGGCCCGGGGTCTACACCCTGGGCGGCGTCCCGGTGGCCACGGAGGGGTGGCGTCACACGTTCTAAGGAAACGCACAGTTCGTTCCGTCACCATGAAGGGATGCGCAGAGGCTCCCGAAGGGTCCGGAACGGGGCGGGTGGAGGGTGGGCGTGACCGGCCTGGAGCGCCGTATCCTGGTCGTCGACGACGAGAAGAGCATCACCGACCTCCTCACCATGGCCCTGCACCTCCAGGGGGCGACCGTTGAGGTGGCCCACACCGGCGCCGACGCCCTCCGGGCCGTCGCCGCCTTCCGGCCCCACCTCCTCGTCCTCGACGTGATGCTGCCGGATCTCGACGGGTTCACCGTGCTCGAGCGTCTGGGCCACGAGCGTCAGACAGCCGACATCCCGGTCCTGTTCCTGACCGCCCGGGGCGACCTGGACGACCGGTTGCGGGGACTGGCCCTGGGCGGGGACGACTACATGACCAAGCCGTTCAGCGTCGAGGAGATGCTGCTGCGGGTGAGTGCCATCCTGCGCCGCGCCGACGGGTACGGGGACGAGGGGCCGCGCCTGGTGGTGGCCGATGTCGAACTCGACGAGGAGAGCCACGAGGTGCGACGGCGGGGGGCCGTCGTCGAGCTGACGCCCACCGAGTTCCGGCTGCTCCACTACCTGATGATGAACGCCGGCCAGGTGGTGTCCAAGGCCCAGATCCGGGACCGAGTCTGGGACTACACCTTCGATGGCAAGGTCAACATGGTCGAGGTCTACGTCAGCTACCTGCGGAAGAAGCTCGATGCCCACGGCCCGCCCCTCATTCGCACGGTGCGGGGCATCGGGTACAGCATGCGCCTCCGACCGGTGGCCGACGGGGGTGCCTCGTGACCCTTCGACTCCGACTGCTCCTGCTGCTGGTGGGCATCGTGGCCGCCGGCCTCCTCATCTCCGACGTGATCACCTACAACGTGCTCCAATCGTTCCTGACCACCCGAGTCGATCAGCAGCTGGAGGTGGCGGCCTTCCCCGTGGGACGAGCCCTGTTGTCTTCCTCGGGGCTCGGGCCCCAAGTGCCGGCGGCGCCGCCGACGCCTTCGGCCCCCCCCGGCACCACCGGTGCGGGCACCGGAGCGACGGGGACCGGATCGACCGGCACGGCCACCACCGTCCCCACCGACCCCTTCCAGGGGCCGGGCTCCTTCCTCAACGGCGGGCGCCTTGTCGGACCCGGACGGCGCGCCGACCGGGGGGTGTTGGTGCCCCCGGGCACCTACGGACAGCTCCGGGGGGCCGACGGCAAGGTCGAGGCCCACCTGTTCTTCTCCTACGGGGGTAAGGCCCCTTCGGCCCCGGTCATCCCCACCACACTTCCCGGTCACGGGCTCCCCGCGGGTCGGGACTTCTACTTCACGACGTCGGGCACCGGCCCCGCCGCCGTCGCCTACCGCGCCCTGGCCAAGCCGCTGGTCGACGGGACCGGCCTGGTCGTGGTGGCTGTGCCGCTGGGGGACCTGGAGTCCACACTGCGCCATCTCCTCTGGATCGAACTCGTCGTGTCCGCGCTGGTGCTGGCCGGGCTCGGGGTGCTGTCGTGGGTGATGGTGCGCCGGGATCTGCGTCCCCTGGAGTCCATGACCCGTGCGGCAGGCGCCATCGCCGAGGGCGATCTGAGCCAGCGGGTCCCCGCCGTGTCGGGCGGGACCGAGGTCGGCCAGTTGGGTGAGGCCTTCAACACCATGATCGACGAGATCGAGGTGGCCTTCGCCGAGCGGGCGGCGTCCGAGGACAGGCTGCGGCGGTTCCTCGCGGACGCCTCCCACGAGCTCCGCACCCCGCTGACCTCGATCCTCGGCTACGCCGAGCTCTTCGAGCTCGGGATGCAGGACCGACCGGCCGACTTGGCCGTCTCGCTGCGCCACGTCCGGGAGGAAGCCGGCCGGATGTCCACTCTGGTCGACGACCTCTTCCTCCTGGCCCAACTGGATCACGAACGCCCCTTGCGTCAGGAGCCGGTGGACCTGGTCGAGCTGGCCCACCGGGCTGCTGGTGGCCTCTCGGTCTCGGCCCCCGACCGGGCGGTGGTGGTCGAGGGGGAGGGGCCGGTGGTGGTCGAGGGCGACCCCGACCGACTGCGCCAGGTGCTCGACAACCTGGCCGGCAACGCGGTCAGTCACACACCAGTGGGCACCAGCGTCGAGATCCGGGTGACCCGTGACACCGGCCCGGGCCCGGCACCGGTGGGTGGCGGCGGGTTCGAGCGGGCCGGGGTGGGCCTGGCGGCAAGTACCGGCGCGCCGGGCCCGTGGGCCGTGGTCACCGTCCATGACGACGGCCCGGGCATCGATCCCGCCGACGCCCCCCGCATCTTCGAGGCGTTCTACCGGGCGGACCCCTCACGGTCCCGCGCTTCGGGTGGCGCCGGGCTCGGTCTGGCCATCGTGGCGGCCATCGTCCAGGCCCATGGGGGCACCGTGGGCCTCAGCCCGGGACCCGGGGCGACCTTCGAGGTGCGACTGCCCTTGGCTCATCCAGGGCTGGCCCCGGCGACGGTGGCCCCCCGGGCCACGTCCGGGCCGGCTCCGGTTCCCGCCGCAACGCCACCGACCCCGCGTCAGGCGAGGAATCCGACGGCTGACCCGGCAGCGAGACGAACCCGAAGTAACGGGCATCCGGCCGGGCGGCCCGTCACCGGGTCGGCGGCCTGAGGCGCGACCGACCAGAGCACCGGGGTGCGGGCGGGGGCCGGGGGTGCCGGCGTCCGGCCCGGCACGACCGACGGCCCGATCGAACTCAGGCCGGGATGTTTCGAACCGGCGGCTTGGTGACCTTGCCGGACCGGATGCACGAGGTGCAGACGTTGAGCCGCTTGGGCGAACCGTCCACCAGAGCTCGCACCCGCTGGATGTTGGGATCCCACCGGCGCTTGGTCCGACGGTGGGAGTGACTGATGTTCATTCCGAACGACGGCTTCTTGCCGCAGACCTCACACACCGCTGCCATGACACTCCGACTTCCTCGTAGGATCCTCTGGGTAAGGCACAAAGGTTAGCATCCTGGCCATGGTGGTCCTCGACGCGCTCGGAGCAGCGGAGCTCTGTGACGTCATCACCGTGTTCAGGGACGGGCTCCGGTCCCACCGGGAGCTGATCAACCGCCTGAACGTCTACCCGGTCCCCGACGGCGACACCGGCACCAACATGGCCCTCACACTGGAGTCGGTCACAAAGGAGCTGGAGCAGCTGGACGCCCCCGACCTCGACGCCACCTGCCGGGCCATCACCCATGGCTCCTTGATGGGCGCCCGCGGCAACTCGGGGGTGATCCTCTCCCAGCTCCTCCGCGGGCTGTCCGAGGGACTCAACTGCGCCACCAGCCGCCCCGGGCCGAGGGAGCTGTCCGAGGCGCTGACCATCGCCGACAAGCTGGCCCGCGAGGCGGTCATGCGCCCCGTGGAGGGCACCATACTGACCGTGGCCCGGGGCGCGGCCGAGGGGGCTCGCTCCGCCGCCGAGGCCGGCCTGCCCCTCGTCGAGGTGGCCGAGGCGTCCCGGGCGGCGGCCGCCGATGCGCTGGCCCGCACCCCCTCACTGCTGCCGGTGCTGGAACAGGCCGGGGTGGTGGACGCCGGAGGCACCGGGTTCCTGCTGCTGCTGGACGCACTCCTGACCGTCGTGGACGGCCGGTCCATGCCCCAACCGGCTGACCTCCCCACGACCGTGTTCGGTCCCGTCAATCCCGAGGCCCCGGGGACGGCCTACGACCTCGACACCGAGGCGCACGCCGCCCAGCAGGCCCTGGCCGGGCTGCGGTACGAGGTCATGTACCTGCTCGAGGCGCCCGACGACACCATTCCCTCGTTCAAGGAGGTGTGGGCCGGGCTGGGCGACTCCATCGTGGTGGTGGGCGGGGACGGGCTGTGGAACTGCCACATCCACACCGACGACATCGGCGCGGCCATCGAGGCGTCCCTCGACGCCGGTCGACCCCGCAACCTGCGGGTCACCGACCTGCTGGAGGAGGTGGAAGAGGAGCGCTGGGTGCGGGAAGGCGCGGGCACCGTCGGTTCCGGGCCGTCGGCCACCCCGCCGGGGCCGCCCCCGACCACCGGGGTGGTGGCGGTGGCCACCGGCGACGGGATCGGACGCATCTTCCGCTCACTCGGCGTGCAGGGGCTGATCGCCGGGGGCCAGTCCATGAACCCCTCCACCGCCGAGTTGGTCGACGCCGTGGAGGGGGTCCGTTCGAACTCGGTCATCATCCTGCCCAACAACGGCAACATCCGACCGGTGGCCGAGCGGGTCAACGATCTCACCACCAAGTCGGTCTGGGTGGTACCCACCGACACCATCGCCGAGGGGTTCGCCGCCCTGCTGGCCTACGACCCCGAGGCCGAGGGGGCGGTCAACGCCCGGACCATGGAGGACTCCGCCCGCAGCGTGGTGGCGGGCGAGGTCACCCGAGCGGTCCGTGACTCGGACAGCAGGGCGGGACCCATTCACACCGGCGACTGGCTGGGCCTGTCCCGCAACGGCATCGAGGCGGTGGAGGACACGCTGTCCGGCGCCGCCTGCAGGCTGTTGGAAGCCCTGGTGGAGAAGGAGCACGCCCTGGTCACCATCATCGAGGGCGAGGGGTCAGGCGCCGCCGACACCCGTCGGATCACCGAGTGGCTCCGTGACCAGCACCCGGATGTGGAGACCGAAGTGCACCACGGGGGACAGCCCCTCTATCCGTACCTGTTCTCCATCGAGTGATCCCCGGGGCTCCAACCGGGGGCGCCGGGACGGTCCAGCGCAAGCTCCGTCAGCTGGCCGAGCTCCCGGTGGGCGAGCTGCGCCAGGTCGGTCCCCGCACCGAGGTCGAACTCGCCGAGCTCGGGATCGAGACGGTGCTGGACCTGCTGACCCACTATCCGCGCCGGTACATCGACGGCACCCGCCTACAGGCCATTGCCGGCCTGGTGGCCGGGGAGAAGGCATCCGTACTGGCCCGCGTCACGAGGGTGAGCCGACCCTCGGCCGGCTACGGCCGTGGCCGTCGCCGGGGACCCTCCCGGGTGGAGTTGGACATCGCCGACGAGAGCGGTCGGCTCCGGGTGGTGTTCTTCAACCAGAACTGGCGGGCCAAGCAACTGCCGGTCGGCACGCTGGCCCTGTTCTTCGGAGCCGTCAGCACCTACCGGGACGCCCTGCAGCTGAACAGCCCCATGGCCGAGGTACTCGAGCTGCCCGCCGAGGCGAACGACGGAGAGGGCGAGCCGCAAGGCGGGTCGCGACCGCGGCCGGATCTACCCCATCTACCCGCTGACCGACAAGGCCAAGCTCACCTCGGCTCGCATCAGCCGGATCACCGGCGAGGCCCTCGATCGGGCCAAGGACTTCGCCGATCCGCTGGAGCCGGCGTGGCGGGAGCGGTTCGGCCTGGTGGATCGCACCACCGCCTTCAACCACATCCACCGGCCCGCCTCCCCGGACGAGCCCGAGCCCGCCCGCCGCCGCCTGGCCTTCGACGAACTCTTTCGGCTCCAACTCGCCTTGGTCCTGCGCCAGGCCCGGCTCCAGCGGGACGCCCGCGGCATCCGGCACGTGGTCGACGGCGGTTGGCGGGACGGCGGGGAGGGCCCAGGGCCCGGTGCGGGCGTGACCCTGGTCGGGGAGTTCATCAGCCGACTGCCCTTCTCCCTGACCCGGGCCCAACGGGAGGCCATGGAGGCCATCGCCGCCGACCTGGCCGGGCCGCTGCCCATGCACCGACTGCTGCAGGGGGACGTCGGATCGGGCAAGACGGTGGTCGCCCTGGCCGCCATGCTGACCGCTGCGCAGGGGGGGCACCAGGCCGCCTTGATGGCCCCGACCGAGGTGCTCGCCGAGCAGCATGCCGAGGAGGTGCGGAGCTTGCTGGCCGGGCTGACCGTCCCCGACCCGGGCACCCTCGAAGGTCACCGGCCGTTGGGGGTGGCCCTCCTGACCAACCGGACCACGGCGTCAGAGCGCGGCGTGATCCACGCCGGGTTGACCGACGGCACCGTCGACATCCTGGTCGGCACGCACGCGCTCCTCACCGATCGGGTGAGCTTCTCCTCCCTCGGGGTGGTGGTCATCGACGAGCAGCACCGATTCGGGGTGGAGCAACGGGCCGCCCTCCGAGCCAAAGGACGGGGCGAGGACGGGACCGGCCGTGACCCCGACCTGCTGGTCATGACGGCGACCCCCATTCCGCGTACGGCGGCCATGGTGGTCTTCGGCGACCTCGACATGACCATCATCGACGAGCTGCCCCCGGGCCGGCAGCCCGTCGCCACCCGGTGGCTCCGGACCCCCCTGGAGGCCGAAGAGGCGTGGTCCCGGGTGCGCCACGAGGTGGCCGAAGGTCGGCGGGCCTTCGTGGTCTGTCCCCTGGTGGAGGGCTCGGACCGGGTCCAGGCCACCTCGGCGGTGGCCGAGGCCGAGCGTCTGGCCCAGACGGAGCTGGCCGGGCTCAGGGTCGGGCTCCTGCACGGGCAGCTGCCCGCCGCCGCGAAGGAGCGGGTCATGGCCGAGTTCCGGTCGGGAGCCGTCCAGGTGCTGGTGGCGACCACGGTCATCGAGGTGGGGGTGGACATCCCCGAGGCCTCGGTGATGGTCGTCGAGGACGCCGACCGGTTCGGCATCGCCCAGCTGCACCAGCTGCGGGGCCGGGTGGGCCGGGGCAACGAGCCGGCCTGGTGCTACCTCCTGTCGGAGAACGAAGCCCCCGAAGCCGAGGCTCGGTTGTCGGCCATGGAGAGCACCACCGACGGGTTCGCCCTCGCCGAGGTGGACCTGCAGCTGCGGGGCGAGGGCACCATCTTGGGGGCGCGGCAGAAGGGCCGCAGCGACCTGCGGCTGGCCCGGCTCATCGGCGACCAGGACCTGGTGGTGCGGGCCCGGGAGATGGCCGTCTCCTTGGTGGGGGAGGACCCCTCACTGGCCGAGCACGAACTGCTGGCCGACGAACTCCGGATCTTCATCGACGACGACGAGGCCGAGTTCCTGTTCAAGAGCTGACGGCGAGGACCCGGCCGGGATGCCACCCGCCCGTCGACCCCCGGGCCGCAGCGACGAGGGGGCGCGAGGGGTGCCCGGTAGTCTGGACGGGTGCGAATAATCGGTGGGGACCTCCGTGGCCGCCGCCTGGTGGCTCCGTCGGGGAACGCCGTTCGACCGACCTCCGACCGGGTGCGTGAGGCCATCTTCGACATCCTGTTCAGCCAGGGCGGCGTGGAGGGGGCCCTGGTGCTCGACCTCTTCGCCGGGTCCGGCGCCCTGGGCATCGAGGCCCTGTCCCGCGGCGCGGCGTCGGCCACCTTCGTGGAGCGCGATCCGGCGGCGTTGGCCGCCATCCGGTCCAATCTGGACTCGGTGGGCCTCGGGGAGGCCGAGCGGGAGGGCGATGCCACGGTGATCCGGGCCGATGCCGAGCAGTGGGTGGCGACCACGGCCTCTCGCTACGACCTGGCCCTGGTCGACCCGCCCTACCGGTTCGAGGCATGGGGCGACCTGGTGGCGCGACTTCCCGCCGATCTCGCCATTCTGGAATCCGGGGCGGAGATCGCCCCCCCCGAGGGGTGGGTAGTCATCAAATCGAAGCGGTATGGGGGTACCATCGTGACCGTGGCCCGTCCGGAACTGGTCACGGAGATCCGTCCGGAAATTGCTGCAGAGGAAGGTGCCACGTGAGGATTGCGCTCATACCCGGGTCCTTCGACCCGGTGCACAACGGACACCTCGAGGTCATCGAGCGGGCCGCCCGCCTGTTCGATGAGGTCGTCGTGGCCACGCTGCGCAATCCCCAAAAGAGCGAGGCCCTCTTCGAGCTGGACGAGCGTCAGGAGATGCTCGAGGAGTCCTTGGCCCACCTGGTCAACGTGCGGATCGTGTCGGTGAGCACCCTGGTGGTGAACGTGGCCCAGGACGTCGGGGCCACCGCCATCGTCAAGGGGCTTCGGGCGGTCTCAGACTTCGAGAACGAGCTGCAGATGGCTCAGATGAACAAGCAGCTCTCCGGAGTGGAGACCCTGTTCATCCCCACCAGCTCCGCCCATTCCTTCATCGCCTCGAGGCTCCTCCGGGAGGTGGCCCGGTTCGGCGGCGATGTGACGTCCTTCGTTCCCAAGGTGGTGGCCCAACGGCTGCAGGAGAAGTATTCCGATGAGTGATCTGTTCGAGGACCTCGACCGAGAGCGGGCGGCGAGCGAGGAGCTCGACGCCGAGGCGCTGATCCGGACCGCCCTGGACCTGGTCCAGACGGCCAAGGCCATGCCGCTCTCCGCGTCGGTGCTGGTGTCACGCGAGGAGCTGGCCGAACTGCTGCAGGCCGCGCTCGACCGCATGCCCGACGAGCTGCGTCAGGCCCGCTGGCTCCTGAAGGAGCGGGACGAGTTCCTGGCCGAGAAGGGCCGGGAGGCCGACGCCCTCCTCGAGGAGGTGCGGGTCCAGGCCGAGCGGATGGTGCAGCGCACCGAGATCGTGCGCCAGGCCAACCATGTGGCCCAGCGCATCCTGGACGACGCCAACGAGGAGGCCCGCCGGATGCGGCACGAGGCCGAGGACTACGCCGATCAGAAGCTGGCCAGCTTCGAGATCGTCCTCGATCGCACCATGAAGACCGTCCAGGCCGGGCGCGAGAAGCTCCAGGTCACGCCCATTCCCAACGTGGACATCGGCGAGGGCGGCCTGACCTCGGTCGGACCCGCGCCCAGCGCCAACGGGGCCGGGGGCCGCGTCGATGAGCCAGAGGGCTTCTTCGACCAGGACCTCGCCTGAGCCGACCGGTTCGGTGAGGAGCGATCCCACGCCCGTGGACCCCCTGGGAACCCCCCGGTCCGGCGCGGACGCCGCGCCGGCGGGCCGGGCCTCCCGTCCCTTCATCGTGCAGGTGGCCGCCGTGCGCAAGGTGGCGGGCACCACCCGCCACGAAACCCGCTGCGGCGTGATCGACGGCCTGGCGGCGGTGGGGGTGTTCGTCCCCGCCGGCGCCTCGATCTGTGCCGACGTGGAGCTGACCTCCTACCCCGGGGGCATCACCATCTCGGGCACCGTGACCGCCCCGTGGCAGGGTGAGTGCCGACGGTGCGGAGGTCGGGTGGTTGGCGAGGTGGCAGCCCGGGTCCGCGAGCGCTTCGTCCCCGCCGGCGGCACCGACGCCGACGAGGATGCCTACCCGCTGGCCGGCGACGAGCTGGACCTGGAGCCCCTGGCCCGGGATGCCGTGCTGCTCGATCTGCCGCTGGCCCCCCTGTGCTCGGAGGGATGCCTCGGGCTCTGTCCCCAGTGCGGGGCCAACTGGAACGAAGCTCCGTGCGCTTGCCCACCGGCCACCGACCCGCGCTGGTCGGCCCTCGACTCCCTTCGGGACGCCTGAGCCCGGCACTGATCGGGGCGGGTCCGGGGGTGTGATCAACCCAGGCCGTCCATCGCCTAGGATGCCATCCCTATGGCCGTACCGAAGAAGAAGACCTCCAAGGCGAAGAGCCGCAGCCGCCGGGCATCCAACTGGGTGCTGAAGGCGCCGGCCCGCTCCGTATGCCCCCAGTGTTCCACCGCCAAGCTGCCCCACATCGTGTGCCCCAACTGCGGTTGGTACAAAGGCCGACAGGCGATCGAAGTCGACTAGTGGCGCGTGGCGCCCCACGGCCGACCGGCGACGCGTTGGCCGCACTCCCGGTGATGGTCGACGCCATGGGCGGCGACCGGGCCCCTGACGAGATCGTGGCCGGGGCCCGTCAGGTGGCCGAACACAGCGACATCAAGGTGGCCCTGGTCGGCCGGCCGGGGGAGATGGGCGACACCGGCGACCTCCCGTGCTTCCCCGCCAGCGAGGTCATCGGCATGGACGACGACCCCGGGCAGGGGGTCCGTCGGAAGAAGGACTCCTCCCTGGTCCGGGCGGCCGAGGCGGTCCGGGACGGACGGGCCATGGCCATGGTGTCGGCCGGGAACACCGGGGCCACCATGGCGTCGGCCCTCCTCCGCATGGGGCGCCTGCCCAGCGTGATCCGTCCGGCCATCGTCACCCCCATCCCCAACCTGAAGCGGGGCTGGCCTACCGTGCTGCTGGACTCGGGGGCCAACGCCGAGTGCACGGCGGCCATGCTGGTGCAGTTCGCCCAGATGGGCGCGGCCTTCGCCGCCAAGCGCTACGGGGTGGAGCGGCCCCGAGTGGCCCTGCTCTCCATCGGTGAGGAGAAGTCCAAGGGCACCCCGCTGGAGAAGGAGACCCACGCCCTCCTGGCCGCCGGCGCCGGCGGCCCGGGGTTCGACTTCGTCGGCAACGTCGAGGGCCGCGACTTCTTCGACGACATCGCCGACGTGGTGGTGACCGATGGCTTCACCGGCAACGTGGCCCTGAAGACCATGGAGGGCACGCTGCGCTTCCTGATCGGGGCCCTGACCGAGATCTTGGGCCGCCCGGAAGTGGCCGAAGCATCCGAGGCCCTCTTCCCCCACCTGCTCCCCTTGGCTGCCAACCTCGATCCCGACACCACCGGTGGGGCCATGCTGCTGGGAGTGGACGGGGTCTGCGTGATCAGCCACGGTTCGTCCTCGGCGGCGGCCATGGTCAGTGCCATCACCGTGGCCCACGACCTCGCCGTCGCCGGCCTCGTCGAGGCGGTGGCCGCCTCGGTCACTCCGGCCGTCGGTGCCGATGCGGTGCCCAACGGGTCGGCGGCGGCCACCGACTGAGCCCACCTCCGGGGGAGGTCAGCGCCAGAATTCGGCCAGCAGCCCGGCGTCCTCGGCGGCCTGGCTCACGCCGAGGGCCAGAGCTCTCGGTACCGAGGTGGGCTCCATCAACATCATGAGGTCGACCTCGGCGGGGACCCGCAGGATCACATCGGTCCCCGAGGCCTTCAGGTCCTCCAGCTCCTGGAGGCCTTCGCCCGGGTGCGAAGTCATCATCCCCTCGGCAATGTCGCTGCCGTCGGTCAGGGCCAAGATGAGGACCCGCCGAGCCCCGCCGAGCAGGTCGAGGTGGGTTCCGGTGCCGCTCACCCCTCCGTCCATGCACCGGCGGTCGCCGATCGGCTGGGGGGCGAACACCCCGGGCACCGCACTGCTGGCGGCAACGGCCCGGGGCAGGCTGGTGTAGGAGTCCTTGGTCACGACGCACCGCTCACCGGTGTAGGCATCGACGCAGGTGATGTGCAGGGAGGGCGCGGTCCACGGCCCGGTGCCCACCACCAGGGCGATGTTCCGGCGCATGACCTCGGGCTTGGGGGCGGCGGCGGCCAGGGCGGCGTGCCCGATCTCCTGGATGGTCGACCGATCGCCGTCGGTGGCCTTGATGAACAGGTCGAGGGCCCGCTGCTGGCTCGGACTGAGCGTGGAGGCCGGGGCCAGCGCCGACACTAGGGACGGGACCTTGGAGAGCAGGGAGATCTCCGAGTGGAGGCGCTTCAGCTTCCCGCCGGTGAGGGCGGTGGCCACCATGGAGCCGGCGGAGGTGCCGACCACCCGGTCGGCATTGTCGAACCGGATGCCATAGCCGGCCAGCGTCTGGAGGTAGGCCACCTGCCAGGCCACGAAGAACAGGCCGCCACCGCCGAGGCAGACGCCCCGGTCGACATCGCGGCCGTAGGCGGCATCGAAGTCGCGGGGGCGGGCCAGCTCGAGCGAGGCCGCGGCCTTAGCGGAGGCGGCAGAGGACCGGTCGCGGCGGGGCATCGACCAACTGTACCGGCGGTCCCGCCGGAGGCGACCCGGCGACCCGCCGGCCACGGCCGATTCGGGCTGGAGGCGGCCGACGGATGCGCCTCCTCCCGGGGAGGGGGCGATAGCGTGTCCGATCGGTCGGGCCGGCACGGGCCGGAGCGTCCCGATCGGGTGCGGACCGGATCCATCAGGTGCGACGAGGTGGGCTGCGCCACGGCCGGGGGAGACGATGACCGCACAGATCGACGGCACCGACGGTGAACACGCCGGCCGCGGCCCGCTGGGCGGAGCCCGGGGCCGTCCGCCGGTGCGGGCCGGCCGCTACCTCATGGCGGTGGGGTTGGTCATCATGCTGGCCGGGCTGCTGTTCGGCTACGACCAGGGTGTCATCTCCGGTGCCCTGGACGGGATCCAGAAGGAATTCTCGGTCGGGACGTTGCTCCTCGAGGTCATCACCAGCTGGGTGACACTCGGGGCCATGGCCGGCGCGCTGGTGGCCGGTGGGTTGGCTGACCGCAAGGGTCGCCGGTGGACCATCGTGGCGGCAGCCGTGCTGTTCACCGCGGGAGCCCTGATCGAAGCGCTCGCCCCCGGGTCGGGGGTCCTGGTGGTGGGCCGCCTCCTGGTGGGGTTCGGCGTCGGGGTGGCCTCGGTGGCCGCCCCCCTCTACGCCGCCGAACTGGCCCCGAGCCGACTGCGCGGCCGCATGGTCTCGCTCTACCAGTTGGCTATCACCATGGGTATCTTCGTGGCCTACTTCGCCGACTATCTGTTGATCAACGGCAACCAATGGCGGGTCATGCTGGGCATCTCGGCCGTCCCCGCCGTGCTCCTGGTCCTGGCCGTCCTCCCGCTGCCCGACTCGCCCCGGTGGTACGTGAAGATGGGGCGCCACGACGCGGCCCGGGTGGCCCTCCAGAAGGTCGAGCCCGGGGCCGACGCCGACGCCGACCTGGCCGAGATCGAGGCCATCAACGAGCAGGAGGCGAAAGGCTCGTGGATCGAAGTCTTCGCGGTCAAGTGGCGCCGCCCCCTGGTCATCGGGATCATGCTGGCCTGCCTCCAGCAGCTGACCGGCATCAACGCCATCATCTACTACGCCGACAAGATCTTCGCCGCCGCCGGGTTCGCCACGCCGGCCAGTCAGAGCCTGGCCACGCTGTGGGCCATCGGTGCGGTCAACGTGGTGTCCACGTTCGTGGCCGTGGCCTGGGTGGACAGATTCGGTCGCCGGCCCCTGCTGCTCATCGGCTCGGTGGGCATGGGGGTGAGCCTGGTCGTGGTGGGGGCCATGTTCGAGGTGCTGGGCCACAGCTCGGCGCACGGCGGTGGCAGTTCGTTGACCGGCACGGTGACCCTCGTCTTCCTGGTCACCTTCATCGCCTCGTTCGCCTTCTCGCTGGGTCCGGTGGTGTGGACCATCATCAACGAGATCTATCCGTCCCATATCCGGGGCCGGGCCGTGGCCGTGGCCACGGCAGCCAACTGGTTCGCCGCCTGGCTGGTCAGCCAGTTCTTCCTGTCCCTGGTCAGCCTGATCACCGAGGCCGGGACGTTCTGGCTGTTCGCCGGGTTCTGTGCGGTGACCTATCTCTTCGTGCTGCGGTTCGTTCCCGAGACCAAGGGGCGATCGCTGGAGGGGATCCAGCGCCTGTGGGGGGACAAGGACGCCATCCGACGGGCCATCCGCCCGTCGAGCTGACCGTCCGGTGCGGGGGCACGGCCGTCCGCCGGGGGGCGGTCAGCGGTTGAGGAGGTCCTTGGCGATGTGGGTGATCTGGATCTCGTCGGTGCCGGCATAGATCTGGAACACCTTGGCGTCCCGGGCCAGCTGCTCGACTCGGAACTCCGCCATGTAGCCGTTGCCGCCGAACAGCTGGACCGCCTCCATGGCCACCTCGGAGGCGGCCTGGGCCGAGTAGAGCTTCATGGCCGATGCCTCGGCCAGCGACAGGGTCTTGCCGGCGGCGGACAGCTCGATGTGGCGGAATACCAGGTTCTGCACATTCAGCCGGGCCACCTCCATCTTGGCCAACTTGAGCTGGATCAACTGTCGGTCGCCGATGGGCTGCCCCCACAGCATGCGGTTCTTGGCGTACTCCACCGACAGCTTCAGACATTCCTCGATGAGGCCGAGGGACATGGCCGCCAGGCCGGCCCGCTCGGTCACGAAGTTGCCCTTGGCCGAGTCCCGGCCGCTGCCGCCGCTCTCGTCCTCGGTCTCGCCCAGCAGGTGATCCCGGCCCACCCGGACATCGGTCAGGAACAGCTCGCCGGTGGGGGAAGAGTGGAGGCCCATCTTCCGGAATGGCTTGGACTGCTCGAGGCCGGCCATGCCCTTCTCCAGGACAAAGGTCAGCACCTGGCGGTCGCGGATCGGGGTCTCGGAGCCGTCGTCGAGCTTGGCGTAGAAGACGATGGTGTCGGCGTAGGGGCCGTTGGTGATGAAGGTCTTGTTGCCGTTGAGGATGTACTCCTCCCCGTCGCGCCGGGCGGTGGATTGCATCCCCCCCAGGGCGTCGGATCCCGAGTTCGGCTCGGTGATGGCCCAGGCCCCGACCTTCTCGGCGGTCAGTAGGTCGAGGCCCCACCGCTCCATCTGGGCGGGGGTGCCCTGCTTCATGATGGTGCCGCCGGCCAGCCCCAGGCTGACGCCCATGGCGGTGACGATGCCCGGGCAGTAGTGGCACAGCTCGATGATGGGGATGAGCGTCATGGCGGCCGCCCCGCCGTCACCCTGCCGCTCCGCCCGTTCCTGCTCGGACTCGGCCCCGGCGCCGGACGCCTTCCGCTCCAGCTGCTTCTTGAACCGGTCTCGGGCCAGCTGGTCCATGCCGAAGGTGGCGTACAGCTTCCGGATGATGTCATAGGGGGCCATGTCCCCGTGCTCGAGGGCTTCGATGTTGGGCACCACCTCGGCCTCGACGAAGCGTCGCACCGCCTCCCGCACCATCAACTGCTCGTCGGACCACTCGAACACGCTCGACCTCCGGAGTCGCTCAGCACCCTTCTGCGGGTGTTCACGAGGCTAATGCAGGTCCGCCTACAGTCGGTACGTGCGACTGAAGCGGGACCCGATGCCGAGTGCCTTTGACCGGTGGGGAGGCGAGGAGTTCTTTACCACGCTGATCGACCGGTTCTACGAGGGCGTGGCCACCGATGTCCTGCTCCGTCCCATGTACCCCGACGACCTGACCGAGTCCAAGTCCCATCTGGCCCTCTTCCTCATGCAGTACTGGGGAGGGCCCCGGAACTACAGCGACCAGCGGGGCCACCCCCGGCTCCGGATGCGCCACGCCCCCTTCCCCATCGGGACCGCGGCTGCCGATGCCTGGCTCCGGCACATGACCGATGCCGTCGAGGCAGCGGGGATGGAGGCGGCTGACCGGGACGAGCTCCTCCAGTACCTGACCATGGCAGCCCAGAGCCTGATCAACCAGCCGGGCTGATCGCCCCGAGCTGGGCGGCTCGGGGCGGGACGGTCACCAGGTCAGGCCCAACGTGGAGCGCATAGCGGCTTCGAAGTCGGCGTCGCCCAGCTGCGACCGGGCCCCGAGGATCCTGGCGGCATCGTCGCCCACCGGGACCCGGAACGGCGTGGCCGGGTCCTCGATCGCCGAGCGGATGGCCTTGGCCACCAGCTCGGGCCCGGGCCGACCCTGAGGGCCGGTCACCTTCAGGTCGGTACCTGTCCACTCGTCCCAGAGCGGCCCGTAGGCGTTGTCACCGGGCACGTGATCCACCGGCTTCATTCCCGGGGCGATGTAGCCCGGCTCGACGACCACCACCCGGATGCCGAAGTGGCCGAGCTCGTGGTGCAGCGTCTCGGACAGCGCCTCGAGCCCGAACTTGGACATCGAGTAGGGGCCCTCCAGGGGGACGGCCACCCGACCCTGGACCGAGCTGACGTTGACCACCACGCCGTGGCCCCGGTCCCGCCAATCCGGCAGCAGGTGCTGGAGGACGCGCAGGGGACCGAGGGTGTTGGTGTCGAGCATGGCGCCCAGACGGTCGAGGGGGAAGCTCTTGAGCGGGCCCTTGCCCGAGAGGGCCGCGTTGTTGACCACGGCATCCAGTCCGCCGGCCTCCTGCATGGCCCGACGGACGGAGTCGTCGTCGGTCACGTCGAGCGAGAGCCGCAGGGCGACATCCAGTCCCTCGAGGAGCGTGACGTCCCGGGCGGTGGCCACGACCTCGTGGCCGGCCCGGGTGAGCTCCGCGGCCGCAGCCGCTCCTATGGCGCGCGCTGCGCCGGTGATGAGGATCCGCACGGCGTGAGCGTAGGGCACCCACGGTCCGGCGCGGTGACCGGAGTGACAACCAATGTGTCCCCGGATCGCGGTCCGAGGGGCGGCCCCATGCTGGGCCACGGCAGCCGGGTCGGGGTTACGCTCCGTCGATGACCACCGACGAACTTCTGGCTCGGGCCTGTCCGGTTATCAGGGATACCGGTTGGGCCTACTACTTCACCCCCGAGACCGCGGCCCGCGGCAAGGAGCTGGGACTCGACCTGTTCCGGTTCTACTTCCTCGGCCGGGGCGGCGTGCTCGGCGACGTCGAAGCCGAGGTGGTCGTCAGCGCCTTCGGCTACTTCAACCCCACCGTGGTGCGATCGATGTGGGACTCCGCCCGGGCGGTCATGGCCCCCCGGGAGGCGGCCCGGGCCCACTTCGCCTGCTGTGCGGATTTGGGCCGGTCCAAGCTCACCGGGATGGATGGTCTCCGTGCCTACTGCGAGGCCGCCGGGGCGGTGAACGATGCCGCCGACTACGTGGGGCTTCCGCTCTACGCCGGATTCCGCGGAGAGCCGCTGGCCGAGGACCTCCCCGCACGGGCCCTGCAGCTCACGGCGGTCCTCCGCGAGTTCCGGGGCAGTGCGCACCTCCTCGCGGTGCGGGCCAGCGGACTAGACGCCAAGACGGCCCACTATGTGACCCGACCCGACGAAGGGGAGATGTTCGGATGGGCCGAGGACGATGCCCCCGTCATCGGTTCCGCCGAGCGGGCGGCCATGGCGGCAGCCGACGACCTGACCGACGCCCTGGTACGGCCGGCCTATGCCGTGCTGGACGAGGCCGGTGCCGACGCGCTGGCCACAGGCGTGGAGCGCATCGCCTCAGCCCTGCTTGTCTGATCGCCTGTCGTCCCGGCCGGTCGCCGACCGGACGTCGAGGAGCGCTCAGCGCCGAGCCTATTTGGAGCAGAGCAGGTGGCCGCCGTGGAGCTCCACGAACTTATGGTTCTTGATCCCCATGATGTAGGAGCACGGATTGGAGGCGATGGCGCCCTTCACGAAGTGGATGGGAGGCGACAGCCCACCGAGGGTGGTGCCCTTGGGCAGGTTGTACAAGCCGTTGGTCACCTCGGCGGCCGTGGGCGTGGCGGTGACCTTGCCGGCCTGGATGGCCTCTTGGACCTCGATGCCGGCCGCCCAGGTGGACAGGGCGATCTCCCCGAAGTTCACACTCTTCGGGACCGAGGGTGCGTACTTGGCCAGGGCATCGTAGAAGGGCTTGGTGGCGCTGCTGTGGACGAACCACGGCAGGTCCGGCTCGCTGTCGATGTTGCCCTCCATGCCGGGGGTGTTGAGCCATGAGATGGAGACCGACCCATCACCGCTCAGCTCGGTGGGGGTGTAGCCCTGGGCCGCGCAGTCGGTGGCCACCTTGGCCACCACGGCCGAGGCGTCGGCCACGGTCATCCCCGTGGCCCCGCTCTGCTTGGCGGCCAGACACTCGGCTGTGTAGTTGGGAGCGGCGAAGCCGATGCCCGCCGTGTACACCAGTTGGAGGCCCACCTTCTGCAGGGAGGTCTTCACCTGTGCCGAGGACTGGGCGCAGATGGCCACCTCCACGCAGTACAGGTCGGCCTCCTTCTTGATGCCGGCCTCCTTGGCGGCCTGGGCGCCCACCGTGGTCTCGAACTGATAGGTGCCGCCAGGCGGGAAGAAGTCGGGATTGGTGTACCCGGCCTCGGTGTCCAGACCGCCGATGCCGGGGATCTTCGCCTGTTGGATGTACGACGCCCACGACGTGTCGACGTCGCTGTTGTCGAAGATGGCCACCGCATGGTCGGTGTTCACCAACTCCTTGGCATCGGCCAGGGCGGTACCGGGGTTGTAGCCGTCGTCCTTCACGATGACCTTGACCTTGTGGCCGGCGATGCCGCCGTGGGCGTTCTCGTACGACGCCCAGGCCTGGATGGTGGGACTGGTCTGGGCGATCGACGACGCCTCCGGGCCGGTGCAGCTACAGATGTCCCCGAGGACGATGGGTTGTTCGGTCGCCGCCCCTGCCGTCGCCGTGGTCAGTCCGACGGCGACCACCGACGCACTGCACAGCAGGCCGGCCGCCAGTGCGGCGCGGACCAGTGCGGCCGAGCGCGACCTCTTGGTGCGTTCCATCAACTTCCCCCATTCTTCCCGCCCACCCCCCCGGGTCTCCTGGTGACCCGATTCCGCAGGCGAATCGGGAAGCAACCTAGCAAGTCGGCGCACGACAATCCACGTTCTCCGACAACCGGGGAACTGAGTGGCGCCCCCGCCCATCGGCCGGTCAGCCCGGGGCTCTGGTCAGACGCCCCCGACCGACGCCGACCGGGTCACGTCCACCGACACCGAGAGCGCGTGGGAGTCTCCTCCTCCAAACACGATGCCCTTCAGCGGCGACACGTCCGAGTAGTCGCGTCCCCAGGCGGTGGTGACGTAGGTCGACCCGACGATCTGGTCATTGGTCGGGTCGACGTCCAGCCATCCCCATCCAGGGACGAACACCGACGGCCAGGCGTGGGAGGCGTCCGCTCCGATGAGTCGCTCCTCCCCGGGCGGCGGCGCCGTCTCGAGGTAGCCAGAGACGTACCGGGCGGCCAGGCCGAGCGACCGCAGGCAGCCGATGGCCAGGTGGGCGAAGTCCTGACAGACCCCGCGACGGAACTGCAGCACCTCCTCCAGGGGTGTGGTCACCGTCGTGAAGCCCGGGTCGTAGACGAAGTCCTGGAAGATCCGCTCGGTCAGCTCGGCCACACCCTCCACGAGCGGTCGGCCCGCGGGGAAGGACGGCTCCGCGTAGGTCCGGACCCCGAGCGAGGTGGGCACGAGGGGCGACTCGAAGCAGAACTCGCGAGCGGCCAGCATCTCCTTGCTGAGATCGTCGGCCAGGCGGTCGCGCACCTGCTCCCAGGCCGGCCCGGTGGCCGGCAGGGGCTGCCGTCCCGACACCGACACCGAGCTGGTGGCGACCACGGTGAGCTCGTCGAAGGGGCCGTCGACGGCGAAGGCTACGACCGGGTTGCCGAAGAAGTCGGTCCGTTCGGTCCAGCTGGTGGGCGTGGGCTCCACCACCAGCTCACTGGCCAGACAGTGCTGGCGCTCGGTGTCCCTCGGGCGCAGATGGGCCTCGTTCCGGCACCGGGACACCGGGGCCGCATAGCGGTAGTTGGTGCGGTGGACGATCCGGTACATCATGGGCTCTGCCCCAGATTGTGCTGGAGACCGGCCAGCACCGAGAGCCGCTCGTGCGAGAAGAAGGTGGACCGGAGGCTGTCGAGCAGCTCGGCCAGCAGCTGGTCGACCCGGCCCAGGACGGCATCGAGCTCGGCGCGGCGTGTGGGTGTCCGGGTCCACCCGGGCCAATTGGTCGGCATCGGTCAGCCGGAGCATGGTCGTGGTCCGGAGTACGAGCTGCTCGCCGTCGGTGAGCCGTTGGCCCGGGGACTGCTTGGGCAGATCGGCGAGGTGGTTGAAGAGGCGGTCGAGCTGGTAGATCACGCTGCGCGGGTTGGCCGCGTCGTAGACCAGCAGGTCGACGGCCCCCGCCACGTGCATGATCGGCCCTGACCGCCGCCGGAAGATGATCAGGCTCTCGGAGGTCTTCAGCAGCGACTCCAAGAGGAGGTCCTCGACCACGCCGGCCCGTTGGCGGACCAGCACCGAGCGCAGCAGGCGGACGAGGGACTGGGCCCGCTCCAGTCGGCGTCCGGCATCGAGGAACAGCCAGGCCGAGTCCCGCTCCATGTTCTCGGCGGACAGGCCGGCCAGGGCGAGCAGGGCCTGGAGCAGCCGCTGGAGGCTGGACTGCACCCCGACCAGCTGGGTGGGGGGACGGTTGCGCAGGCGGGCCAACTCCTCCTCGACGTCGCCGACCAGCTGCCACGAGTCGCTCGAAGAGCTGCTCCCGCACCGAGTACGCGGCCTCCACCAGCAGACCGAGCGACGAGACCAGGCTCCCGTCGACCCCGGCGTCGAGCAGGAGGGCGAGGGCCCGGCGGTCGGTCGGGATCTCGGGTCCGGGGGCCGCTCCGACCTCGGGGCCGACGGGAGGGGCCGGACCGGTCGCCGTCCCCGCGTCGGGCACCGGGACGGGCCCGGGAGGAGCAGGGTCGAGGCCACCGAGGCCGCCGGTCGAGTCGGTGGGCCGTGAGGGGAGCTCCTCCTCGTCGGGCTCCGGACACCGGGTCGAACCCCGAGACGGCTCCCAGGGCCAGGAGCAGGACCTGGAGGGATTCGGCCCCGCCGTCCACGCCCACCGCCAGGGGCTGGTCGAGTCGCGCCAGCACCGTACGGATCAGCCGGATGACCAGTTCGGAGTGCTCTGCGGTCCGACCCAGGACGAACAGCTGGGCCGCCACCCGGCCGGGCAGGAGGGCGGAGGTATCGGCCACCGCCGGGGGCCGCACGGTGGTGCGAGCCGACCGAAGCCAGGCGCTCTGCTGCAGGGCCGGCTGGGCCGAGGCCACCCAGGTGTCCTTGCTGGTGCCGTCGCTCCGGCTGGAGATGATCAGCGAGTCGGGAGCCGCCCCCACCCGGGTGAGGCCCCCGGGCAGGATCCGGTAGCCGTGGTGGTCCCCGGTGCTGGAGTGCTCGTCGGCCACGGCAAACGAGCGGATGATGGCCGGTCGGGGCTCGAGGGTGCCGGTGTCGGTGACGGTGGGGGCGGTGGACGGCTCGATGATCTCGCTGGCCCACCCAGCTCCCGGGCCTAGCCTTGATCCGGTCGCGGAGGTCCGTCAGTCCTTCGGCCGACAGCGTGGACGCCAGCACGGGCGGCTGCGCAGGGCCGGGCCGCACCGGCAGCAGGATCAGGCGCTCGAGATGGGCCAGCACATGGCTCAGCTCGTCGGGCCGGCCACACCACCAGGTCTCGGGCCCCCGGAGGGCCAGTTCCTCGCCCGAGCAGGATCGGGGCCAGCGTCGCCGAGCAGTCCGGTGAGGGCGGGATCTTCGATGACGCCGGTGCCGAGGGGATTGAGCACCGTGACCCGGCCCCTCCGGGCCACCTCCAGCAGCCCGGGCACCCCGAGCAGCGAGTCGGCCCGGAGCTCGACCGGGTCGCACCACTGGTCGTCGACCCGTCGGATCACCACGTCCACCGGGTCGAAGCCGGCCAGGGTCCGGAGCCAGACCCGGTTGTTGTTGACCACCAGGTCGCGGCCCTCGACCAGCGGGTAGCCGAGGTAGGAGGCCAGGTAGGCGTGCTCGAAGTAGGTCTCGCTGAGCAGGTCCCGGCGTGAGGATGACCACCCGGGGTTCGTCGACCCCCTCGGGCGCCATCGACGCCACCCCGGACCGGATGGAGCGGAAGAACCCGGCCAGGCGCTCCACGCCGGACTCGCGGTGGAGGTTGGGCAGGACCCTCGAGAGGATGGTCCGGTTGACCAGGGCGTAGCCGAGTCCCGAGGGGGCCTGGGCCCGGTCGCCGATGGCCCGGAACTCGCCCGACCCGTCACGGACCACGTCCACCGCGGTGAGGAACATCCGCCGGGGTCCCGGAGGACGTCCATCCCGACGCAGGCCCGAAGGAACGCCGGATGGCCGAGGACCAGCTCGGCTGGGATGTGCCCGTCGGCCACGCAGCCGGCGCTCACCGTAGAGGTCGGCGAAGATGAGGTCGAGGAGGCGCGACCCGCTGGGCCACGGCCGACTCGAGGGCCGACCACTCGGCCTCCTCGATGCACCAGGGGCCAAGGGTCGAGGGACCAGGCCTGCCGCCGGCTCTGGTTGTCCCGAGTGACGTTGTAGGTTGCGCCCTCGTTGCGGAGCAGCCGGGCCACCTCGGACCGCCGGGCGATCAGCCCGCTCGACCCCAGCCCGGCCATCTCGGCCGCCACCTGTTTCCAGCGGGTCCGCACGGTGCCGTCGGGCCCGAGGTACTCGTCGGTCCGTCCCGGGACGCGAGCGGTAGCTCGGGCTCGGGAACCACAGCCGGCGTTCGGGAGCGTCCCCTCCCTCCAGGGGTCCGACGGTGGTCGCCGTGGTCACGACGGCCGGCCTGGGGGGCCGACCCTCACCGTGCCGCCCGCCGCGGCATCGGGCGAATCGGTGGGTGCTCACGGGGCGGTCATCGGGCGGGCTTGCGGACACCGGGGACTACGAAGCCACGGACTCAGGTTGCCAGCCGACGACGGTCGGTCGGAAGTAGGTCTCGTCGACCATCCCGTGGATGTCGTCGAGGGCCACCTGGACCTCGTCGAGGAACTCGCTCAGTCCCCCGAGGGTGAGGTGGGGCACCGCGGCGGAGGCCACGATGAGCGAGGCGATGGCGCAGGCGTCGAGGGCGTCCTCCGACCGCGCCAGCCCCTTCAGCTGGGCGCGTGCCTCGGTGAGGCAGGCGCTGACCGCCCGCGGGAACCGGTCGTCTTGGAGCAGGAAGCGCAAGGTGGAGCCGCCCTGGGGCCGGGCCGGCATGGCCCGGCGGAAGGGCTGGTAGGCGGCCAGTGACCGGAGGACGGCCATCCAGTGGACCTCGTCGTAGGAGTCGCCCTGACTGGGTCGCAGGCTCTCCGAGCGGACATCGAGCACCCGGGTGGTGAGGTCGGCCCGCTCGAGGTTCTGGCCGATGGTCAGGAACGACATGGCTTCGTCGCGGCTCATGGTCCCGAGCAAGATACCGTTGATCCGTTGGCACCCGGCGATGACCCGCCGGAGCCACAGCACCCTTCCCTCGCGCGTGGAGGCCTCGGCCAGATTGTCCGAGCTGGCCAGCCAGAGGTTGTTGCAGGCCTCCCAGGCCTCGCGGGGCACGACCGGGCGTGCCGTGCGGAGGTTCTCCCGGGCCGAGGCGATCGAGGAGAGGATGGACGAGGGGTTGTCCTCCCCGTGCAGCAGGAACTCGATGACGTCGTGCTCGGCGGCACCCACGTCCACGAGGTCGGTGGCCGCCGCGTACCGCTGGGCGAACTCACTGTCCACACCCACGATGGCCAGGAGCGGCTCCCAGCCCACGTCCTCACCGACGGGCATGTCCACATGCGTGTCGGTGTGGACCTGGACGATGCGGGCGGTCCCCTCGGCGCGCTCGAGGTACCTCCCCGCCCAATAGACGGCCTCGGCCATTCGTGCCAGCAGCATGGTGGGCTCCTTCGAGTCGGCGTTGGGTTCGCGTCCACCCGACGGTTGGGGTGGGCGCTCGGTCGGGTTTGTCCGGTCGGTCGGCCGGGTCACGGTTCGCCAGGCTCCCTGTCGGTCCGTCCCGGTTCCTCGGTCGGGGCCGCCGTCACCGGTGGCCCGGCCCTGCGGCTGTCGACCACCCAGGTGTCCTTGCTGCCACCGCCCTGCGACGAGTTGACCACCAGTGAGCCGGCCACCCGGGCCACCCGGGTCAGGCCCGCCCCGGGTGACGTAGGCCCCCTCGGGGCCGAGGAGAGTGAAGGGCCGGAGATCGACGTGGCGCGGGGCGATCTCCCCGTCACAGAGGGTGGGCGCGGTGGAGAGGGGGATGATGGGCTGGGCCACCCACTTCTTGGGCTCGCCCTCGATCTGCTTGGCCGCCTGTCCCAGCTCGTCCTCACTGGCCTGGGTGCCCACCAGGACCCCGTAGCCGCCGGACTCGTTGGCCGGCTTGACCACCAGGCGCTCCAGGTTGCTGAGGACGTAGTGGCGCGAGTCCTCGTCCCCGCAGCGGAGGGTGGGCACGGTGGCCAGGATCGGGTTCCTCGTCGAGGAAGAAGCGGATGATGTCCGGAACGTAGGAGTAGACCTTCTTGTCGTCGGCGATGCCGGCCCCCGGCGCGTTGACCAGGGCCACCCGGCCCGACCGCCAGGCCCGGATGAGCCCGGGGACGCCCGAGGAGCGACTCGGGCACGAAGACCTCGGGATCGAGGTAGAGGTCGTCGATCCGCCGGTAGATCACGTCCACCCGCTGCAGGCCGTCGATGGTGCGGGCGTAGACGCAGTCGTCGTCCAGCACCACCAGGTCGCTGCCCTCGACCAGCTCCACCCCCAGCTGCTGGGCCAGGAAGGCGTGCTCGAAGTAGGCCGAGTTGTAGATGCCCGGTGTCAGCACCACGATGGTCGGGTCACCCGTGGAGGGGGACACGGAGGCCAGCATGTTGGCCAGCCTGCCGATGTAGGGGTCGACCGGCTCGATGCTGTAGTGCCGGAACATCTCGGGGAAGACGTGCTTGGCCACCATCCGGTTCTCCAGGAGGTAGGACACGCCCGACGGCACCCGCAGATTGTCCTCCAGCACGTAGACGGTCCCATCGGCGTCGCGGATGAGGTCGCTCCCGCAGATGTGGGCCCAGATCCCACCGGGCGGGTCCACCCCCACGCACTCCCGTCGGAAGTTGGGCGAGCCGGCCACCAGCTCGGAGGGGACCACCCCGGCGCTCACCGACCGCTGGTCGTGGTAGACGTCGTCGATGAACAGGTTGAGGGCGTTCAACCGCTGGACCAGTCCCGACTCGACCGTGTGCCACTCATCGGAGGTCATCATCCGGGGGATGATGTCGAAGGGCCAGGGGCGGTCGACGCCCGTCGACCCCTCGTAGACCGTGAAGGTCACCCCGATGGCCCGCATCTCGCGGTCGGCGGCCTCCTGGCGCTCGGCCAGGGCCTCGGGACCGAGCTCGGAGAAGTGGCGCCACAGGGCCTCGGCCTCCGGACGGGGCTGGCCGACCTCCGTCACCATCTCGTCATAGAACTGACCGGTGTCGTACGACGGCCAGCTGGCTCCGGCACTGCCTTCCCCAGATGGGTCAGCGGCACCAATAGTGCCACTGACCTGCACTTCTCCCTGGGACTGGCGCGGTCCCGGCCCGCCCTGTCGGGGCGCGGCGGGAGAGTCGTGATCTTCCACACCCAAGTGATACGTCGGCCATGGGTCAGACGGGTTGCCGGAGTGTTTCGACTCCGTGAATGTCTGGGTCGGATATGCTCGTGACCAGGTGAGAGCTACCGGCCCGGTGGGTGCTCGGTGTCTCGGCGCCGTGCTGACTGACCGGCCCGCGCCAGGCGCGATCCCTCGGTCGTGCTCGGCGACGGAGATCCCGCTACCGTCCGGGCGGCGGTTCGCCACCGAGGGGCCCCGGAGCCACGAGACCACTACCCACAGGAGACACCGTGCCCGCTGAGACCCACGTAGAAGAGGGTCCACTCGACCGAAGCAAGGTCCTGGAGCTCATCCGCGACCTGCTCGCCGACATCCTGGAGATCGAGCCCTCGGTGATCACCGAGTCTTCGTCGTTCGCCGAGGATCTGGATGCCGACTCGCTCGCCCTCATCGAGCTGGTGGAGGGACTGGAGGAGGAGTTGGGCGAGCGGTCGGTCGGCTTCCGGATCGACGATGAGGACCTCGAAGAGCTCCGAACCGTGCGGGATGCGGTGGACTACGTCTACGCCAAGCTCGGAGGGGCCTGAGGCGCCCCATGGCGCCCACCGCCGACTCGGGAACGCCCGAGGAGGAGCAGCCGACCGGGGGCGGTCGGCCGGAGGACGACTGGTCCGAGCGCCATCTCGGTTACCGCTTCGACGACCCCGGCCTGCTCGACCAGGCCATGGCCCATCGCTCCTGGTGCGCCGAGCGACCCGAGCGGACGTCCAACGAGCGCCTGGAGTTCCTCGGCGACGCCGTGCTGGGGTTGGCGGTGGCCGAGTACGCCTATCGGAACCACCCAGAGCTGTCCGACGGAGTCATGTCCAAGGTGCGCGCCTCGGTGGTCAACACCCGGGTTCTCGCCGAGGTGGCCGTGGAGCGGGGGATCGCCGAGCACCTCCGACTGGGGCGCGGTGAGGACCTCTCCGGGGGTCGGGCCAAGGAGTCGATCCTGGCCGACGCCACCGAAGCCGTCCTCGGCGCCATCTACCTCGACGGGGGTCTGGCCGAGGCCGAACGGGTCATCCTCTCGCTGCTCAAGGGCCGAATCACCCTCGCCGTGGGCGAGCCTGGGGAGTCGGATCACAAGAGCCGGCTCCAGGAGCTGACCGTGCGCCTCGGCCGTGGCGTCCCTCAGTACGACCTGGAGGGTTCTGGCCCCGATCATGCTCGCCGGTACCTGGCCACGGTGTACGTTGCTGGCCAGCGCCTCGGAGCGGGGGAGGGGCGTTCCAAAAAGGATGCCGAGCAGATGGCCGCCCAGGTCGCCTGCGGATCGTTGGAAGTCGAGAGAGGCGGGGGGAATGCCTGAGCTTCCCGAAGTCGAGACCATCCGGCGCGATCTCCAGGGCGAGGTCGTGGGCCGGAAGATCAAGTCGGTGGAGGTCCGCAACGGCCGCACCGTGCGGCGCCACCCGAGCGCCAAGCAGTTCCGCGCCCGCTTGGAGGGCCACACCATCAAAGACATCGGCCGTTCGGGAAAGTACCTGCTCCTGGGGCTCGACGACGGAGCCACCCTGGTCGTGCACCTCGGGATGAGCGGCCAGCTGCAGCGGGCCAAGAGTGCCAAGGAGCCCAAAGCCCCCCACACCCACGCCGTGCTGACTTTCACCCAGGGTGGGCAGCTCCGCTTCGTCGACCCCCGCACCTTCGGGGAGCTGTTCGTCTCCGCCCCGCCGGCCGAGGGCGAGCCCGCCCTGCCCGAGCTCGCCCACCTGGGGTTCGATCCCCTCGAGGACATCATGAGCTGGGAGAAGTTCTGGGTCCTGCTCTCCCAGCACAAGAGCGGGCTGAAGGCCCTACTGATGGACCAGGAGTTCGTGGCGGGCATCGGCAACATGTACGCCGACGAGATCCTCTTCGCCGCAGGCCTCCGCTACGACCGCCTCTCCAACTCCCTCTCCTCCCAGGAGGTACGACGCCTGTACCGTTCGATGGTCGAAACCCTGGCCGAGGCGGTCAAGCGTCGGGGCTCGTCGTTGGCCGACGAGCAGTACCGCGACCTCTTCGGCGAGGTCGGGGACTATCAGGACCAGCACCAGGCCTACGACCGCGAGGGCCAGGCCTGCCGTCGGTGCCGGGCCACCATCATCCGGGTCAAGTCGGGCGGCCGGTCGACCTTCTTCTGCGAGCACTGCCAGGTCTGAGCCACGCCAGATCCTCCCCAGGGGTGCGGGAGGCACTGCCCGGGCCCAGAACCCCATCGGGTGGCCCCGGCTCCGACCAGGGTCTCCCCCCGAGGGTGGCGACGACCGATAGGGTGAGCGCGCAGTGTTCCTGAAGTCACTCTCCCTCAAAGGATTCAAGTCCTTCGCCGATCCCGCGGTGCTCGAATTCGAGCCCGGCATCACCGTGGTGGTCGGCCCCAACGGCAGCGGCAAGTCCAACGTGGTCGACGCCGTGGCCTGGGTGCTCGGGGCCCAGGGACCCCGAACCATGCGCTCCTCCAAGATGGAGGACGTCATCTTCATGGGTACGGCCAATCGGCCGGCCCTCGGTCGGGCCGAGGTCACCCTGACCATCGACAACAGCGCGGGCAAACTGGCCACCGACCTGGCCGAGATCACCATCACCCGGACACTGTTCCGCTCCGGTGACAGCGAGTACTCCATCAACGGGGCCCCCTGCCGGCTGCTCGACATCCAGGAACTGCTCTCCGACACCGGCGTGGGTCGCCAGCAGCACGTCATCATCAGCCAGGGCCACCTCGACGCCATCCTCGAGGCCCGTCCCGAGGACCGTCGCGCCGTCATCGAGGAGGCGGCCGGCGTCCTGAAGTTCCGCCGCCGGCGCGAGCGGTCGGAGCGCCGCCTGGCCTCGACCGAGGAGAACCTCGAGCGGCTGTTCGATCTGGTCCGGGAGGTCAAACGGCAGATCCGGCCCCTCGAGCGCCAGGCCGCCGCGGCCCGCAACTACACCGGGCTGTCCGACGAGCTGCGGGCCGTCCGGCTGTATGTGGCCGGCTCCGAGCTGCGAGCGCTCGACCAGAGGCAGACCCACGGGGCCGAGGCCCAGGTCGACCTGACCCGCACCGAGTCCCGGCTGCGGGACGCCCTGACCCAACTGGATGCCGACACCGAGCGGACCGCCGACGAGATGTCGGCCCAGCGGGAGTCCGACCTGGCCTCGGCCCTCGGCCGCACCGAGGGGATGGTCGAACGGGCCCGAGGTCTCTCCGGCGTCCTCCGGGAGCGCCAACGGTCACTGGCCCAGGCGCTCGACGCCGCGGCCGATGCCGATGTGGTGTCCACGCTGGAGGCCGAGAGCGCCCGTCTCACCGGTGAGCTGCAGGCCACCCAGGCCGAAGAGCTGGCGTTGGCCCCCGAGGAGGAGTCGGTGGCGGTCGCCGAGGCCACGGCGGCCGCTGAACTCTCGGCCCATCTGGCCGCCTGGGGGGACGGGGCTGCGCTGCGGCAGGCCGAGGAGGCGGTGACCGTCGCCGAGGGGCAAGTCAGCTCCCTGGAGCACGCACTCGAGCGCGACCGCCGGGCGCTCGCTCAGCTGACGGCCCGCCTGGCCTCGACGGAGCGCCGTTCGGGCCTCTTGGAGGGCGAGGACCACGAGCTGGGCGAGCGTGTGGCCGAGACCGAGCAGGCCCGTCATCACCTCCAGTCCGTGGTGGCCGAGACCGAGGCGGCCCACGGCCAGGCCACCCGCCGGCTGGAGGCGGCCGAGCAGGCCCTCCGCCAGGCCGAGCAGGAGTTGGCCCGGTCCACCGCCCGGGCCGACGCCCTGGAGCGGGCCCTGGACGAAGCCCGGGGTGCGGCCGGCGCCGAACTGCTGGCCGGGATCGATGGCGTCGTCGGCACCCTGCTCGACGTGGTCGAGGTCGACCCGGGGTGGGAGGCCGCCTTCGAGGCCGCGGTGGGCGCCTCGGTGGCTGCGGTGGTGGTCTCGGGGAGCCAGCCGGCCAAGGCGGCCCTGTCGCGCCTCCGCCAGGGCGGGGCCACCGGAGCGGTGCTGGCCCTCACCGGGGCGACCGGAGCCGCCCTCGGCCACCGCGGGTGGGGGTCCGGGGTTCGGATCCGCCGGCGACTCGTCTCCTGCCGGGACCGAGTCCCTCCGCGGTCACGTCCGGCCCCACACTGGGGGCCGGGACATCTCGGGCCTCGACGCGGTGCTCGACACCCTGCTGGCCGGGTCGTGCTGCACCCTCGGGGGATGGTCCGAGGCCATCGACCTGGCCCTGGCCCGTCCCGATCTGGTGGTGGTGACCCGGGAGGGGGATCGGTTCTCACCCAGCGGCTGGCGGGTGCGGGCGGCCGGGGGAGTGGTCACCGCCGCGTTGGTGGAGGAAGCCCGCGCCCGGGCGGAGGTGGCCGGGGTGACCGCCGCCGAGGCCGCCGAGGAACGCATGGAGGCCCGGGCCGAGGTGGACCGCTCCATGACAGCGGCCGCTGAGGCGGTGCGGGCCGACGATCGCAACGAGGTGGCCCACCAGACGGCCCGGGCGGCCCACCGAGCGCGTGGCCGGCGACCTGGTGGCGCTGGCGGCCGAGCTGGAGGAGGTGCGCCGGGACCACGCGGAGCTGGACGAACGGATCGCCCGTGACACGGCTCGGGCGCTGGGGCTGCGGGCCGAGCTGCCCCGCCTGGAGGAGGCCCGCACCCGGGCCGGGGAGCGCATGGCCGCGGCCCGCCGGGAGCGCCAGGCCATCGACGAGCGGATCGCCGAGGCGGCGCAGCTTCGGAGCGAGTGGGAGGTCCGGGCGGCCGGACTAGTGGAGCGTCGTCGGGTGCTGACCGAGCGTCTCCAAGAGGTCGAGCGCCGACTGACCGGCCATGCCGACGAGCGCCGGGAGGCGGCCGAGCGCCGGACCCGTCTGGAGGCGGACGCCACCGCCGTGACCCGTCTGTTGGAGGTCGTCGCCGAGGCGCAGGGCCGCCTGGACTCGGCCCTGGCCGAGCTGCGGGAGCGCTACCGGCTGCAGCTGGAGGCGGTCAAGGCCGGGGGAGCCCGCTTGGAGGAGCTGCGCCGGCAGCGGGCCGCCAGTGAGCACGAGCTGGCCGCGGCCCGCAGCCGCCTGCAGAAGATCGAACTGGATCTGGTCGAGGCGACCATCCGGCGCGAGACGGTGGTCGAGACCCTCCGCCACGACCTGGCCTGCACGCCCGACGACGCCCTGGCCGCGCCGGCGCCGGAACTGGCCGAGGGCACCGACCCCCCCACCCGCATCGAGCAGCTGGAAGCCGAGCTCGCCGCCCTGGGCCCGGTCAACCCCCTGGCGCTGGAGGAGTTGTCCGAGCTCAACGAGCGCCACCAGTTCCTCGAGGCCCAGGTGGAGGACGTCCGCAACGCCCGACGGGAGTTGCACCAGGTGATCCGCACGCTCGACGACGAGATCATGCACGTGTTCGACTCGGCCTTCGCCGACGTCAACGAGCACTTCTCGACCCTGGTCAACTCGCTCTTCCCCGGGGGCACGGGTCGGCTGTCGTTGACCAATCCCGAGGACCTGCTGGACACCGGTGTCGACGTGGAGGTACGGCCGGCCGGCCGCAACGTCCGGCGCCTGTCGCTGCTGTCGGGCGGGGAGCGCTCCCTCGTAGCCCTGGCCTTCCTGTTTGCCGTCTTCCGCAGCCGTCCCTCGCCCTTCTACCTGATGGACGAGGTCGAGGCGGCCCTCGACGACGTGAACCTGCAGCGCTTCCTCGGCCTGGTGCACGAGTTCCGAGGCGAGGCCCAGCTGATCATCGTCAGCCACCAGAAGCGAACCATGGAGGCGGCCGATGCTCTGTACGGCGTGACCATGGCTCCGGGGGGCTCGTCCAAGGTGGTCAGCCAGAAGGTCCCCCGGGACCGGGTCGGACCGGACGCGGGTGGCGATGCCACCGGTGACACGGGGAACGGTGAGGGTGGCGGCACGACGGATCGGGGAATGCAGGGCGGTAGCTCAGGTCCGTCGCGAGACGCCGTGGACGATGACACCGGGCGCACCGGTCCGGTCGTGGCCACGGTGCGGGAGTCGGTCTCCGTCGAGGAGCTGCTGGGGTCAGCACAGAGGGGCTCCAGGGCGGTTCCCGACCCGGTTGAGGAGATGGAGCCGGGAGGCGGTTCGGCTGAGGCGGTGGGCGAGCTGGCCGGATCGGGCGAGACCGATCCCGTGGCGATGACCGAACTGGCGACCGGTTCCACCGATACGGCCGAGGCTGCAGCCGAGGATCCCGACGGGGGAGCAGGCACGGGAGTGGAGGAACCCTTCGGGCCCGCTTCCCACGCCGCCCCGGTCCCGGTCCCTGACGCCGGCTTCTCCCCGGAGTTCATCGCCGAGCTCACCGCTGAGGATGTCGACGACCCCGACGAGGCCAACGGGGTCGATGATCCCGAGGGCCCGCAGCCGGCGCCGCCGAGCGAGTTCCGCCTCGAAGAGGCGCTTGACGAGGAGCCGTTCGCCGAAGGTGTGCCGGGGGGCGGCACCGGCACCGAACCCGCATCCGGCCCGGGGGTCGGTCCCGGGGGCTGGCAACCGCGAGTGACCCGGCCCGAGCGGGTCGGGGGAAGCGAGCCGTGATCGAGCCATCGCTGGTGGCGTCGGGCTCCGAGGTGGTCATCGGGCTGGTCATCGGCATTCCGGTCCTGCTGGTCGGGGGTGGGGTCGCCGTCGGGCTGCGCCTGCGGGGGCGGGGCGGGAAGAGCGCGGTCCCTCCCGGCGAGGTGGCCAGCGACGCCCCCACCGATGTCGAGCTGGCCCGCAGCGCCGACGCTGTCCAGGCGCCCGCGCCCGAGGCCGGGACGACGGCCACCGCACCGGTGCCCGTCGCGCCCACTCCGACGCCGGAGCCGGCCACCTACCGGGGTCGCCTGGGCAAGGCCCGGGGACTGCTCTCGGGCTACCTGGGTGCGGTCCGCTCGAAGGGCAAGATCGACGCCTCGACCTGGGATGAGCTCGAAGAGGCGCTCATCCGGGCCGACGTGGGCGTCGGCGCCACCGATGGGCTGCTCGGGGACCTGAGGTCCAGAGTGAAAGCCGGCGACATCGCCGGTCCCGACGCCTTGGTCGACGCCTTGAAGGCCGATCTGGTCACGATGCTCTCTGCTGCCGACGCCTCGCTGGCCCTGCCCGGCGGTGAGGAGGTCGCCGACGTGGGCGAGCAGGGAGGGGCGGCCGAGCCGCAGAGCCCGGTCGACGTATGGCTCTTCGTGGGGGTGAACGGGGTGGGAAAGACCACCACGGTGGGCAAGGTGGCCAATCGCCTCGCCGGCTCCGGTACCAAGGTCCTGCTGGCCGCGGGCGACACCTTTCGGGCGGCCGCCGGCGAGCAGCTGGCCATGTGGGCGTCCCGGGCCGATGCCGACATCGTCCGGGGGTCGGAAGGTGGAGACCCCAGCTCGGTGGTCTTCGACGCCGTCCAGCGCGCCGCCTCGAGGGGGCACGACGTGGTCCTGGCCGACACCGCCGGTCGACTCCACAACAAGGTCAACCTCATCGAAGAGCTGAAGAAGATCCGGCGCGTGGCCGGGCGGCCCCCGGGCCATGTGACCGAGGTGCTGCTGGTGCTCGACGCCACTACCGGGCAGAACGGCCTGGCCCAGGCCAAGGTGTTCCTGGACGCCGTGGACGTGACCGGGGTGGTGCTGACCAAGCTGGACGGGACGGCCAAGGGCGGCATCGTGGTGGCCATCCAGCGGGAGTTGGGCCTGCCGGTCAAGCTGGTCGGCCTCGGGGAGGGCGTCGACGATCTGATCGACTTCGACGCCGCCGCCTTCGTCGACGCCCTGTTCTGATCCCCTGTCGATCAAACCGAAAGGAGGCCCGGAGCCTTCGGTGGGGCACGGTCCGACCCCGTGGTCCTGTAGCCTGAGCCACCCATGTTCGAGAGCCTGTCCGACCGATTCGAGGGGATCCTCAGCCGTCTTCGTAACCGCGGGCGGCTGACCGAGGCCGACGTCGACGAGGTCCTCCGGGAGATCCGCAGCGCCCTCCTGGAGGCGGACGTCGAGATCGGCGTGGTCCGGGGGTTCACCGAGGCGGTGCGGGCACGCTGCGTCGGCCTTGAGCTCTCCCAGGCCCTCAGTCCGGGCCAGCAGGTCATCAAGATCGTCAACGAGGAGCTGGTGGGCATCCTCGGCGGCGAGACCCTGAAGCTCACCTACGCCGGTCGCCCGCCCACGGTCATCCTGCTGGCCGGGCTCCAGGGCTCGGGGAAGACCACCGCCTCGGCCAAGCTGGCCCGCTGGTTCAAGCAGCAGGGTCGCAACCCGCTGCTGGTCGGAGCCGACCTCCAGCGGCCGGCCGCCGTCGAGCAGCTGAGAGTCTTGGGCGAACAGGCCGGCGTCACGGTCTTCAGCGAGCCCACCGACCCGGTGGCGGTGGCCGCCGCCGGCCTCGAAGAGGCACGGCGGCTGGGCCGTGACGTCCTGATCGTCGATACTGCGGGGCGCCTGTCCATCGACGAGGATCTGATGGAGGAGATCCGGCAGATCGCCGGGGTCACCGACCCGCACTACACGTTCCTGGTCATCGACGCCATGACCGGCCAGGACGCCGTGTCGACGGCCTCGGCCTTTCATGACGCGCTGACCTTGGACGGGGTCATCCTGACCAAACTGGACGGTGACGCGCGGGGCGGCGCCGCCCTCTCGGTCAAAGAAGTGGTGGGCCGCCCGATCGCCTTCGCCTCGACCGGCGAGAAGCTGGACGACTTCGACCTCTTCCACCCCGACCGGATGGCCGACCGCATTCTCGGGATGGGCGACATGCTCAGCCTGATCGAGCAGGCCGAGCGGACCATGGACAAGGAGGTCGCCACCAAGGGCGCCGCGGCCATGATGGAGGGCCGGTTCACCCTGGAGGACTTCCTCCAGCAGCTCCAGCAGGTGAGGAAGATGGGCTCGGTGTCGAGCATGATGTCCCTCATCCCCGGAGTGCCCAAGGACCTGAAGCAGGCCTCCTCGCAGATCGATGACCGTCAGATCAGCCAGATCGAAGCCATCATCCAGTCGATGACCCCCAAAGAACGGACCGACCCGACGGTCATCGACGGGGCCCGCCGGGTCCGCATCGCCAACGGCAGTGGGACGGCCACCTCTGACGTCAATGCCCTCTTGAAGCAGTTCAAGGAGATGCAGAAGATGATGAAGGGGTTCAGCAAGGGCGGTATGGGCGGTGCCCTGAGCGGCCTCGGCGGCATGTTCGGGCGAGGCGGTCCCAAACTCTCGCCCCAGGCCATGGCCGAAATGGCCGAGCTGGGCGGACCAGGCGGGGAGCTGTCGGGCCTGGGGGGCGATCCGAGCGCGGCTCGCGGCGGGGAGCCGTTCGGGGGGAGGCGCCCGGGGATCGGGGAAGGGCAAGGGTAAGGGTGGGAAGAAGGGCAAGGGCGGAGGACGGGTCACCCCCAAGGCCCGTTGATCGGGCCGTGGGGCCAGGCCCGGGAGCCGCCTCCCGGACGGCCGATCAGGGCGTGTGCGCGCTTACCCCGCTATTGGTGGGAGACTATCGGGCGCTATCGACAGAATGCAGAGGAGTTCACCGTGGCAGTAAAGCTCCGCCTCGTGCGGATCGGGAAGAAGAAGCAGCCGACGTACCGGTTGGTGGCGGCGGACAGCCGCTCGCCCCGCAACGGCCGCTTCATCGAGATCGTGGGGACCTACGCTCCTCGCGGCAAGTCGTTGGCCGAGCCTGACGCCGTCATCCAGATCGACAACGCCAAGGCCGTCAAGTGGCTGTCGCAGGGGGCAACCCCGACCGAGCGGGTCGAGAAGCTCCTGAAGAAGTCGGGCGCCCTCGACGAGTACGCCACGGCCAAGGCGGCCAAGTGAGCGACGAGCTGGCCGTGGACTCCGCCGACGATGTCAACACCATCGACGACGACGAGGGCCATGAGGACGATGACGCCGGCAACCGGGTCTCGGGCGGGACACCGCTCGCCGTGGTGACCTACCTGGTCAGCTCCATCACCTCCGACCCCGACGCCGTGGTCATCAACACCGAGGAGCGGGGCGACTCCGTCCGCTTCCGTATCCACGTGGCGCCGGACGACATGGGCCGGGTCATCGGAAGGAGGGGCCGGGTGGCCCAGGCCATCCGCACCGTGGTGGCGGCGGCCGGGGCCCGCGACGGGGTCCAGACCAGCGTCGACATCGTCGACGACTGAGTCGGCCATCGTGGCGAGCGGACCCGCCCGCCTCGAGGGCGACGGGGCCGCCGACCGCGAGCCCGGGAGCCGTCGTGACCCGGACGGTGCCGCGGATGCCGGCAGTGCCGGAGGGTCGCTCCTTCACGTCGGCCGCATCGTCAAGCCCCACGGCCTGCGGGGCGATGTGATCGTCGCCCTGACCACCAATCGGGACGAACGGGTGGCACCCGGATCCGTCCTCACCACCTCTGACGGGCGTCAGTACCGCGTGCTGCGATCCTCGTCCCATCAGGGACGCTTCATCGTCACTTTCGAAGGCGTGTCCGGCATCGATGCGGCCCAGGAGCTTCGGGATACGGACCTGCATGCACCCCCCCTCCTCGACCCCGACGCCCTCTGGGTCCACGATCTGATCGGATCGGTGGTCGAGGACACGGCGGGCACCGAGCTCGGGACGGTGGTCAGTGTGGAGGCGAATCCCGCCAGCGACCTGCTGGTCCTGGACGGCGGCGCCCTGATCCCCCTGCGCTTCGTGGTGGGCACCGTCCCCGGGGAGCGAGTCACCGTCGACGTGCCCGACGGGCTCCTCGACCTGGTGTGAACGGGTGAGCGAGGACGGGCCCTCGTCCCCACCGTTCCGGATCGATGTGTTCACGCTCTTCCCGGAGGTCATCGACCACTACGCCGACGCCTCCATCCTGGGCCGGGCTCGGGCGAGCGGTCGACTCGACCTCCGCACCCACGACGTCCGGGAGGCCACCACCGATCCCCACCGGTCGGTCGACGACGCCCCGTTCGGCGGGGGAGCAGGCATGGTGCTGGGTCCCGAACCCGTCTTCGGGTCGGTCGAGCAAGTGGAGGCCTCCGCCGAGGGGCTCCCGCGGCCCCTCGTGCTGCTCTCCCCCTCCGGCCGTCCGTTCGACCAGTCCGCCGCGCTCCGGCTGAGCGGCTCACCCGCCGGGTTCTCCCTCCTCTGTGGCCGGTATGAGGGAGTGGACCAGCGGGTGGCCGACCACCTGGCCGACGAGGAGCTGTCCATCGGGGACTTCGTGCTGGCCGGCGGGGAGCTGGCCGCCTTGGTCGTGGTGGAGGCCGTGGCGAGGCTCCGCCCTGGCGTGCTGGGCAACGACCGGTCAGCAGGCGACGAGAGCTTCGCCGACGGACTGCTCGAGTATCCCCAGTACACACGCCCGGCGTCCTTCCGGGGGTGGGAGGTGCCCGAGGTGCTCCGCTCCGGCGACCATGGGCGGGTGGACCGGTGGCGCCGGGCCCAGGCGCTGGCCCGGACCCTCCACCGCCGCCCCGACCTGATTGAGGCCCGGGGCGGCCTGTCCTCCGAGGAGGTCCGTCTGCTGGTCGAGCACGATGAGGTGCAGGTACTGCGCGATCACGGCTACGATTGGTGAGCCTCGTCGGCGCCGGTTTGCCCGGTGATCGCCATCGTTGGCCCGAATTGCGGAGTACTCCCTGGTCAGAGCGGTGCTTTGGCCAGGAGCCCCGATCGGGTACCCGGCGGGGGAGAGTTCGAACGATCCGTGGAAAGACGCGCCCCATGAACCCGACCGACATCATTGACCGCGACAGCCTCCGAGACGACATCCCCGACTTCCGCCCCGGTGACACCGTCAAGGTGCACGTGCGGGTGGTCGAGGGCACCCGGGAGCGGGTCCAGGTGTTCCAGGGGGCGGTGGTGCGCCGCCAGGGCACCGGCGTCCGGGAGACCTTCACCGTGCGCAAGGTGAGCTTCGGCGTCGGCGTGGAGCGGACGTTCCCGGTGCACTCCCCGGTCATCGACCACACCGAGGTGGTCTCCCTCGGCGACGTGCGACGGGCCAAGCTGTACTACCTGCGGGACCGGCACGGCAAGGCCGCCAAGATCAAGGAACGGCGGACTGCCCGTCCTTGATCCGGTGGTCCTGTTGCGGGCCGGCGACAGCTCGGACCCGGCCCGAATGCGGGCACGGTCGGACCGAGCGGGCCGCCGTGAGGCGGCCGGGGCCGGACCAGGGATCACCCCATGAGTGAAGAGGATCTCGAGCGCTACGAGTCGGAGATCGAGTTGGCCCTGGTCCAGGAGTACCGGGCCGTCCTGCCGCTCTTCGCCTACGTGGTGGAGACCGAGCGCCGCTTCTACCTGGCCAACACGGTCGAGGTCACCGTCCGGGGCGACTCCACGCCGGCGTGCGTGGAGGTCAACCTTTCGGACGCGTGGGTGTGGGACATGTACCGGCCGGCGCGTTTCGTTCCCTCGGTGCGCATCCTGACCTTCCGTGACGTCAACATCGAACGGCTTCCCGAGAAGGACCTGTGACCGAGGGCGCGTCGGCGCGCCCACACCACGATGATCCGGGGCGGCATCTCGGGCCGGCCGGCCTGGAACCGGTGGCCGGGTGGTACGAAGAGCGGGGCTACGAGGTCCTGGAACGTCACTGGCACCGCCGGGAGGGCGAGGTCGACCTCATCGTGCGCCGGGCGGCCACCGTGGTGTTCACCGAGCTGACGACCCACCCCCTTGACCCGGTGGACGGCGCCGCGGAGCCGGTGCTGCCGGCCAGGCAGCGTCGCATCCACCGCCTGGCCTCACGGTGGCTGTCCGAGCTCACGCCGGCCGTGGGCCGGGCCCGGATCGAGCTCCGTTTCGACGTGGCCTCGGTGGTCGCCGGGTCCGTCCAGGTGATCGAGGACGCCTTCTGAATCAGGGATGCCCCCTCGGTCACCCCCGGCTCCGGCGGTCGGCCCAAACCCCCGAGCACCTCGGATGGGCCATCTCCTAGGCTGCCGCCATGGTCTCCGAGTTCGAAACCTTGATCGTGGAGCGCACGGGGGGGGTGGTGACGGTCACCATGAACCGTCCGGCCCGCAAGAACGCGGCCAACGGCACCATGTGGCGCGAGCTCCTCGCCACCTTCGAGGAGGTGGCCGCCGACCGCCACGACCGGGTGATGGTCCTCACCGGGGCGGGGGATGCGTTCTGTTCCGGAGCCGACCTGGGTAATCCCGGCGATGTGGCCGGGCGTCCCGGCGATCCCTCACTCACGCAGATGCGGGCGCTGGGCGACGTGGCCCTCCGCCTCCACCGCCTGGCCAAGCCGACCATCGCCAAGGTCGGCGGGGTGGCCGCCGGGGCCGGGATGGGGCTGGCCCTCGGCTGTGACCTGGTGGTGGCCTCGGACACGGCTCGGTTCTCCCAGATCTTCTCCAGGCGCGGACTCTCGGTCGACTTCGGCGCCTCGTGGCTGCTGCCCCGGCTCATCGGACTGCACCGGGCCAAGGAGCTGGCCTTCTTCGCCGACATCATCGATGCCCGAGAGGCGGCCGAATTCGGGTTGGTCAACCGGGTCGTGCCCGCAGCCGAACTCGACGCCTTCGTCGACGACTGGGCCAACCGCCTGGCCGCCGGGCCGCCCCTGGCCCTCTCGCTGACCAAGACCATGCTGAACAACTCACTGGTGCTGTCGATGGACCAGTCGCTGGAGGAGGAGGCTCGCTCCCAGGCCGTCAACTTCGCCACCGCCGACACCGCCGAGGCCATGGCGGCGTTCCTGGAGAAGCGCGAGCCGCGGTTCGAAGGCCACTGAGCGGCCCGTTCGACGCCCCCTGGGGCGCCACAGGGCTCAGGCGCCGGGGAAGCTCCCTTGCTGCCAGCCGATTCCCGACGAGGACACGGGGCCGGCCGACGGGGCCACCGCCAGGGCCGGTGCAGTGCAGCTGGGCAACCCGGTCTGGGCGCCGTACCAGGTGGCGGAGCCGTCGCCCCGCCAGACCAGCCAGCACGTCCCGTTGGCGGAACGGGCGGCCAGGGTGACCGTTCCGCTGATGCCGCTCCCTCCGGTGACTGCGCCCGAGCCGGCCGCTTCGGCACCACTGATGGCGGCGCCGACGGCCCCGCCGGGCGACCCGGTGCCCGCGGTCAGGGCGACGCTGACGGTCGACGCACCGGTGGTGGGCCCGGTCACGTAGGTGACCGAGGGGTCTGCCGCCGAGAGGGAACCCACCTCGACCGTGCCGTACCCGCCGGCACTCGCGGCCGCAGTGCCCACTGCGATCAGGGCCGTGGACAGCGACTGTTGCGCCACCAAGCTGTCGGCCTCGCCGACCCCGGGGGCGTTGGCAATGTTGGTGGAGGAGGTGGAGCCCGAGTGGAGGGTGGTGCTCATGAGGACCAGGGCCAGGAGGGCCACGGCGACCAGGCTGAGCATGGTGACGATCATGGAGAAGCCGGCGTCGGGGATCGCACCAAGCCTGCGGAACGCCGCGCCACCGGCTGGGGACGGCCGGCCGAGCGGGGTCCGGGTGCCGACTGGGGTCGCGGTCGAACCTGTGTCCACCGGTGTTGCATCGGCCCCACCGCGTCGCGACTTCAGCCTGGGCTTTGGGGGACCCGGTACCCTGGCCGGCGTGGACGCGACCTGGGCCGACCGACCCGTGACGCGCCTGGGCATCTGGTTGGCGGGGCCATCGGCCGGGTCGGGTCCCGGAACGGTGCTGGAGCGGGTCGTCGCCCTGGCCGAGGCGGCCGAAGGAGCGGGCTTCGACTCGTTCTGGGTGTCCGATCAGGAGGCCCCCGAGGCGCGGGCCGGCACCGGGCCGCCGAGGTTGGAGGCCTATTCGCTGCTCGGGGCCATCGCCGTTCGCACCAACCGGCTCCGTCTCGGCGTCGTTCCCCTGGAAGGTGAGCGACGACCTCCGTCGATGGTGGCCAAGATCGTCACCGGGATCGACGTGATCTCCCATGGACGCGGCATCCTCACGGTGGGGAGGCACGACGAAGCCGATGACCAGGACGAAGCCCAGGCCGACGCGCTGCGGGTGGGCCGGGCCATGCTCCACGACGAGGTGCCGAGCGTCATCGGGTCCGTCTACTCCATCCGGGAAGCCTTCAACCGTCCGCGTCCGGTACAGGTCGGTGGTGTGCCGGTGGTGGCCTTGCTCGGAGCTGACCGTTCCGCCTTGCGGGACACCTCCGCGGCGATCGCCTCCCTGGCCGACGCCCTGCTCGTGGTCGGGGGAGGGGACGAGGCCCGGGCGGTGTGCGCCCAGGTCCGGCCCGCCCCGCTCCGTGGCACGGGTGGGACGGGCTCGGGGGGATTCGGCACCCAGGTGATCGCCATGGCTTCCGATCGTCGTGGATCAGCCCGGGACGGGATGGAGGACTCGGTGCGCGGCCTGTTTGACGCCGGCGTGGACGGCTGCCTCATCCCTGTCGGGATGGACACGTCGCCGGGCCGGATCTCGGACCTCGCAGAAGCGGTACAGGAGTGGCGAGTGGCCCCCTAGGCCGACCGACGCAGCCTCAGTCGTCCGACTGCATTACGACCTTGTCGGCATGGACCCGGACTTGACGCGAACCTCGCCGGGCTGGCGCATGGGGCGTTGTCCGGATCGACGATCGAGATGGCGACGTGGGGGTTGTGCTCGAGGTTGGCCGTCTTGGCCCGTCCCTTGGCCGTGTTGGACACGAGCTCCTCGGCATCCAGGTCGGTCCACACCGGTGTGACCTGGGGTCGACCCCTCGGCGTCGACCGTCGCCACATTGGCGACGACCGGATGCTGCACCAGCCCGCGGGCGGCACTGCTCAGGGTTGTTGTCATGGAGGCTCACCTTGGATTCGACTCGGCCGATGATCCGACCCTCGCCGACGGATGCTGTCGTCGATGGTACGGATTCGTTGCGTCAGACCGACCGGCGGCCACGGCCCAGCTCCGACTCTGGGAGGCGGCCCGGCCGGGTCGGGCAATTCCGGCGTGGGGTACGGTGCGGGCATGCGTATCGGAGCTCACGTGCGGGCCGGGAAAGGCCTGGTCCCCGCACTCCAGCACGGTGACGAGATCGGGGCCGAGGTGGTGCAGATCTTCACGCAGAGCCCCCGGATGTGGAAGCCGTCCCAGTACGGCCCCGAGGTGCTGGCCGGCTATCGGGAGGCCCAGGCCGACCATCCCCATGTGACGTCGACGTTCTGTCACGCCACCTACCTGATCAACCTGGCCAGCCCCGACCCGGCCCTGGCGGACAAGTCGAGGGCCTGCCTCAACGCCAATCTGGCCACGGCCGAGGGCATGGGCTCGGACGGACTGGTCCTGCACATCGGCAGCCATCGGGGCCGCGGGTTCGAGACCGCACTTCCCGGGATCGTCGACGCGCTCATCGAAGCCCTGGACTCGGTGGAAGTCAGCGAGGCTCCCTGCCCGATCCTGCTGGAGAACGCGGCCGGGGCCGGGGACACTGTCGGCCGCTCCTTCGAGGAGCTCGCCCAGGTCATCGACGCCTCGGGGGGGACGAACGCCTCGGCATCTGCCTCGACACCCAGCACCTGTGGGCCTCCGGCGTGCCCTTCGCCACCGTCGAGGAAGCCGACGAACTGATCGCCCTGGTGGGGGACACGGTAGGCCTAGAACGCCTCCAGTGCCTCCATCTGAACGACTCGAAGGTGGGCTTCGGCGCCAACAAGGACCGTCATGAGAACATCGGTGACGGGACCATCGGATCCAAGGGCCTGGCCGCGCTGCTGGGTCACCCCGACCTGCAGGGTCTCCCGGCCATCTTGGAGGTGCCGGGGGAGGGGGACGGCCCACGGGCCGAAGACGTGGCCACGGCGCGCAAGGTATGGAAGCGGGGGCTGAAGCTCCGGGCCTGACGCGGGCCGGCCGGTTTCGCCGTGACCGTCCGGTCGACCGGGACTTGTAATGAGAACCATTCTCGTTTATGCTTCACAGCAGCGGCGCTGTCACCAGGTGCCACCGAGCGAAAGTCCCCGATGTCCCGTCTGTCCCCCCCGTCCTGCGGCGCCGGCCCTGCCCCCGGCCGCCGACCGGCCCATCGGCCGCGGCGCTGGTTCGCTGCGGTCCTGTTGGTGACGGGTCTCACCTTGACCGCCTGCACCAGTGCGACCCCGGTCACCGGAGTGACCACCAACGGGCGGGTGGTCCAGGTGGTGGCGGCCGAGAACTTCTGGGGAAGCATCGTCGGCCAACTGGGAGGCGCCCATGCCCGGGTGGTGAGTCTCATCACCAATCCCAACACCGACCCGCACGCCTACGAGCCGACGGCGGCCGACGCCCGGGTCCTGGCCGGTTCACAGCTGGCGGTCGAGAACGGTATCGGCTACGACCCCTGGGTCGACAAGCTGCTCTCCGCCGACTCGACGGGGATCCTGACCCTGAACGTGGGCGAGGTCCTTGGTCTGGCCGCCGGTGCCAATCCGCACCGCTGGTACAACCCGGCTGACGTGCGCACGGTGATCGGGGCCATAACGGCCGATCTGCAGCGACTCGATCCGACCGACCGCGCCTACTTCGCGGCGCGTCGGGAGCACTTCGAAACCGTGTCGCTGGCCCCCTACGATGCGGCAATCGCCAGCATCCACGCCAGGTACTCGGGCACCCCGGTGGGGGCGTCGGAGTCCATCTTCGCCATGCTGGCCCCGTCGCTCGGCCTCGATCTGATTACCCCACCCACCTTCCTGAAAGCCATCAGTGAGGGCACTGACGTCTCGGTGGCCGACAAGGAGACCATCGACACCCAGATCCGAGACCACCGGATCAAGCTCTACGTCTACAACAGCCAGAACGTGACTCCCGACGTCCAGGCGCAGCTCCGCGAGGTGAGGACCGAGCACATACCGTTGGCCACCATCACCGAGACCCTCCAACCGGCCCACGACACCTTCCAGGCCTGGCAGACCCGGCAGCTGCTGAGCATCGAATCGGCACTGTCCCGAGCCCATGGCTGACCGTCCCGCCACCGGCACCGGCCCCTCGGGGCCCGACGGCCCGGCCATCCTCTTCGAGGACGCCGCCGTCCGGCTGGGGGGCCGGCTGGTGTGGTCCGAGGTCAACCTCGACGTTGAGCGTGGCGCCTTTGTGGCAGTGCTGGGGCCCAACGGCGTCGGCAAATCGACGCTCATCAAAGTGGTGCTGGGCATCCTGCCCCTGGCCGCGGGGCGGGTCACCGTGCTCGGGCGAACCCCGGGAGCCTCTGGCCGACAGATCGGTTATCTCCCCCAGCGTCGCAGCTTCGACCCCAACCTCCGCATCCGTGGGGTCGATGTGGTCCGGCTGGGCAGTGACGGCGACCGGTGGGGGCTGCCCGTGCCCGGGGGGTCGACCCTGTTCGCCGGCGGCCGGGAACGACGCCAGCGGGTGGCTGAGGTCATTGAGCTGGTCGGGGCCTCCGGCTACGCCCACCGCCCCATCGGTCAGCTGTCGGGAGGGGAGCAGCAGCGCCTCCTGATCGCCCAGGCTCTGGTGCGCCGACCCAGCCTGCTGCTGCTGGACGAGCCCCTCGACAGCCTGGACCTACCCAATCAGGCGTCGGTGGCCGCGCTGATCTCCGAGATCAGCCAGGCGTTCGGCATCAGCGTGCTGATCGTAGCCCACGACGTGAACCCGATCGTGTCCTATCTCGACGAGGTGGTCTACGTGGCCCGCGGCGGTGCTGTGAGCGGGCCGCCGGACGAGGTCATCACCTCCGAGACCCTCAGCGGCCTGTACGGGACGCCGATCGAAGTACTGCGGACGTCCGACGGCCAGATGGTGGTGGTGGGGAGCCCGGAGGCCCCCGCCCACCACGCCGACCGACACACCGGGCACTCCCACTGATGTCCACGATGGTGGCGACGGCGGGAACCTCGTCGACCGGCGGTCTGACCTGGGACGTGGGGCGAGACGTGCACCAGATGTTGGACCTCCACTTCATGGTCAACGCCTATCGGGCCGGCACCATCGTGGCCGTGGTCGCCGGCGCCATCGGGTGGTTCATGGTGCTACGGCGCCAGAGCTTCGCCGGGCACACCCTGGCCGTGGTGTCCTTCCCCGGGGCGGCCGGGGCCATCTGGCTCGGCGTCAGCGCCACGGCCGGCTACTTCGCCGGGAGCATCGTGGCCGCACTGGTGATCGCCATGGTGCCCCGCTCCAGTTCGGGGCGGCCCCGCAGCGAGGAGTCGGCAATAATCGGCACGGTGCAGGCCTTCGCGTTGGCGTGCGGGGTCCTGTTCGTGAGCCTCTACGGGGGGTTCCTCGACAGCTTGACCGGCCTGCTGTTCGGAACCTTCCTCGGGATCTCCGACAGCCAGGTGCTGATCCTGGCCCTCGTGGCCGGGGGCGTCATGGTCGTCCTGGCCGCCGTCGCCCGTCCGCTCTTTTTCGCCACGGTGGATGCGGATGTGGCCGAGGCCCGAGGGGTCCCGGTGCGGGCGCTGTCGGTGATCTTCCTGCTCCTCCTCGGGTGCGCCGCCGCCGAGGTCAGCCAGATCACCGGCGCGCTGCTGGTCTTCGCCCTCCTGGTCATGCCGGCCGCCGCCGCCCAGCAGATCACCGCCCGCCCGCTTCTCAGCCTGGTGCTCACCGTGACACTGGCCGTCGCTGTCACCTGGGCGGCCCTGCTGTCGGCCTTCTATTCGATCTATCCGGTGGGCTTCTACGTCACCACCATCGGGTTCGGCGTCTACGTGCTCGCCGCCGGGGGACGCACCTTGGTCTCGTGGCTCGGCTCCCGGCCCCCCGGCCCAGCCGCCGGGAGCCGTGGCCCGCTCCACGGACCGGCCCCGGGCGCGACGGTGGGCGCATGACGGTCCCCGGCCCGGTGGTGGCTACCCTGAACCCATTTGTCGGGTTGACCCACATGCTCGATCACCCGTTCCTACGCTCCGCCTTCGTCGCCGGGACTTGCATCGCTCTGGCCGCCGGTCTCGTCGGCTACGTGGTGGTTCTGCGCGGCCAGGTGTTCTCTGCCGACGCCCTCTCGCACGTGGCTTTCACCGGAGCCCTGGCCGCCCTGGCCTTCGGGATCGACCTGCGGGCAGGGCTCTACGGGGCCTGTGTGGCCTTCGCCGTGCTCCTCGCCGTGCTCGGCCGACGGACCGCAACCGACGACGCCGTGGTCGGCAGTGTGTTCGCTTGGGTACTTGGTCTGGGCGCGCTGTTCCTGTCCATCTTCACCACCGCCCAGAGCGGCACCGGGGGGGTGAACTCGAACGCCGGCGTGAACGTCTTGTTCGGGTCCATCCTCGGGCTCTCCTCGTCCCAGGCCGCCCTCGACTCGGCGGTGGCCCTGGCCGTGGTGGCCGTATTCGTGCTCGTCGGGCGCCCTCTGGTCTTCGCCAGTCTCGACCCACAGGTCGCCGCCGCCGGGGGAGTGCCCGTCCGGGCCCTGGGCTATGCCTTCTACGTCCTGTTGGGGATCACCGCCGGCGTGGCCACCCAGGCGGTCGGCGCCCTGCTGCTGCTGGGCCTGGTGGCCGCTCCGGCCGGGGCCAGCCAGCGTCTGACGGCGCGGCCCTTCGTAGCCGTGTGGCTGTCGGCGGGTATCGCAGTGGGTTCGATGTGGGTGGGGCTCACCGTCTCCTACCTGGCCCCCCGGGTGCCGCCCAGCTTCGGAATCCTGGCCGTGGCCACCGCCGCGTACCTGGGCGCCATCGCCGCCACCTCCGGCCCGCTGGGGCGGAGGCTGAACCGGGGTCGGGGGCCCCGACCGGCGGACGGTCGGACACCGGGCCAGGCCGTACTATCAGGCCGATGATCGCCACCACCTCGGTCCACGAGCAGGTCGCCCGGAGGCTGGCCGGCCACGACCAGCGCTACACGGTGGCGCGTCAGGCCCTGGTGGCCACCCTGGCCGAGGCCGGTCGCCCCCTCTCCATTCCCGAGATCCTGGCCTCAAACCTCGAGCTGCCCCAGTCCAGTGCCTACCGCAATATCACCTCCCTCATTGAGGTGGGGGTGGTTCGCCGGGTCACCGGGGTGGACGACCACGGTAGGTTCGAGTTGGCCGAGGAGCTGGCCGGTCACCACCACCACCTGGCCTGCGGGCGGTGCGGGAAGGTCGAGGATGTAGCCCCGTCGGCCCGCCTGGAGCGGGCCATGGCCGACGCGGCCCGGGCGGTGGCCGACGAGCAGGGCTACGAGATCACCGGCCATCAGTTCGACCTGGTCGGCGTGTGCCCGAGCTGCCGGGCCGCCGGCGACTGACAAACCGGACCGGACCTTCGGGTGGGACACCATGGACTGCTGGGCGTCCCGTCGTCCCGTCGCCGCCCTGCTACCCCGGGACCCACGGGCACGGTAGGGTCAGCGCGCACCGTTGGGGGAGCCTGATCGACAGAATCACCGAAAGGACGCCGCCATGACCAGTGAGACCGGCCCGGAGACCCGCACCGAGACCGACAGCATGGGGGCCATCGAGGTACCGAGCGACCGGTACTGGGGGGCCCAGACGGCCCGGTCCCTCCACCACTTTCCCATCGGCGACGACCGGATGCCCAAGCCGCTGATCCGGGCCATCGGAGTGCTGAAGGAGGCGTCGGCCCAGGTCAACGCCGACCTGGGCAAGATGACCCCCGAGAAGTCGGCCCTGATCATCGCCGCGGCCCGCGAAGTGTCGGACGGCAAACTCGACGCCGAGTTCCCCCTGAGCGTGTGGCAGACCGGCAGCGGCACCCAGTCCAACATGAACGCCAATGAGGTGATCGCCAACCGGGCCATCGAGCTGGCCGGCGGCGTGCTGGGCTCGAAGGACCCGGTCCATCCCAACGACGACGTCAACATGAGCCAGTCCAGCAACGACACCTTCCCGACGGCCATGCACATCGCCGCCGTGGAGGAGATCACCCATCGGCTGGTGCCCGCCATCCGCACGCTGCGCAACGCCCTGGGCGCCAAAGCCGAGGCGTATGCCGGCATCACCAAGATCGGCCGCACCCACCTGATGGACGCCGTGCCCCTCACCCTGGGGCAGGAGTTCTCCGGCTACGTGGCCCAGCTCGACGCCGATCTCCGGCGCATCGAGTTGACCCTCGACGACCTCTACGAGCTGGCTGCGGGCGGGACGGCGGTGGGAACCGGCCTCAACACCCACCCCGAGTTCGGAACGAGGGTGGCCTCGGCCATCGCCGAGCTGACCGGGCTGCCCTTCGTCACCGCCCCCAACAAGTTCGCCGCCCTGGCCGCCCACGACGCCCTCGTCATGACCAGCGGGACGCTGCGCACCACGGCGGCCTCCCTGATCAAGATCGCCGACGACCTGCGTTGGCTGGGCTCCGGACCCCGGAGCGGACTCGGCGAGCTCAACCTGCCCGAGAACGAGCCCGGCTCCTCCATCATGCCGGGCAAGGTCAACCCCACCCAGAGCGAGGCCATGATCATGGTGTGCATCCAGGTCTACGGGAACGACGCCGCCGTGGCCATGGCCGGGGCCCGGGGCAACCTCGAGCTCAACGTGTGCAAGCCGGTCATCATCCACAACGTCCTCCACTCGGTTCGCCTGCTGACGGAGGCCTCGCTGGCCTTCACCGAGTTCTGCGTGGAGGGTCTCGAACCGAACGAGGACCGCATTCGCCAGCACCTCGAGAATTCGCTGATGCTGGTCACCGCGCTCAACCCCCTGATCGGGTACGACAAGGCCGCCGAGGTGGCCAAGAAGGCCCACAAGGAGGGCAGCACCCTGCGCGAGTCGGCGTTGGCCCTGGGATACCTCACCGGGGACCAGTTCGACGAGGCGGTCCGCCCCGAGTCGATGACCCACCCCTAGACCGGAAGCCCTAGACGACGGCGTGACGGCACCGTGGGCGGGTCGCCGAGCCCCTCCACCTGACGGTTCGTCAGATCGTGGGCCTATACTGCGGCAGGGTCCGGGCCACCCGGATGCGGACCGGCAGGCACCTACCGGTCGGGCGAAGCGGACGGCCTCATGACACGGGGAGAGAGCGCCATGACCACACCACCCTCCGGAATGACCATCGGCCTGGCCGACGGCACCTTCTACGGTGGCGATCCCTTCCCCGCCTTCGCCTGGATGCGCCAGCACGCGCCGGCCTACTTCGACGAGTCCTCCGGGGTCTGGGGCATCACCCGGTACCACGACGTCCGGGAGATCTCGAAGGACCCCGACACGTTCTCCAACGCCGGAGGGATCCGACCCGACGGGTTCCCGCTCCCGATGATGATCGAAACCGACGCCCCCGAGCACGTCCGACGACGACGGTTGGTCAGCGAAGGGTTCACGCCCAAACGCATCAAGGAGAGCGAGGCGGGCATCCGCACCATCTGCGATGCCATCATCGACCGAGTGTGCGAGCGAGGGTCGGCCGACTTCGTGAACGAGATCGCCGCTCCGCTACCCATGATCGTGATCGGCAACATGCTCGGGGTGGCGCCCGAGGACCGTGACGAGCTCCTGCGGTGGTCCGACGACATGCTGAAGTCGTTGGGCTCACCCGACCCCGGGGCCATGGACAAGGCGGCGGTGGCAGCCATGGAGTACGCCGAGTACATCACGGCCGTGGCCGATCAGCGACGGCGCGACAGCCAGTCCGGGGACCTCATCGGCACGCTGGTGCACGCCGAGATCGGGGGCAGTCGCCTGGACGAGGCGTCGATCATCTACGAGTCCCTTCTCATCCTGATCGGTGGGGACGAGACCACAAGGCACGTCATCAGTGGGGGCATGTACGAACTGCTCCGCCACCCCGACCAGCTGAAGAGCCTCTCGGCCGACCGCTCACTGCTACCGGCGGCGGTGGAGGAGATGTTGCGGTGGGTCTCACCTATCAAGAACATGGCCCGCACCGTGACGAGGGACGTCGAGCTCCACGGTGAGACCCTCCGTCAGGGGCAGAAGCTCCTCCTCCTGTACCCTGCGGCCAACCGGGACGAGGCCGTCTTCGACGGGCCCGAGGAGTTCGACATCACCCGGAGCCCCAACGACCACATGGCCTTCGGCTTCGGCTCGCACTTCTGCCTGGGCAACCGGCTGGCCCGCATGGAACTCACGGTGATGTTCGAGCGCCTGCTCGACCGACTGCCCGACCTGGCCCTGGCCGACGACCGGCCCCTTCCCACGCGGGCGGCCAACTTCGTGTCGGGCTACGAGGCCATGCCGGTGGTCTTCACGCCCTCGGCCAGGGTGGGGGCGGTGGCGTAGGTGGCCCAGCCGGTCCTGCCCGAGGGCGCGGTCATCGCCGCGCTGGGCGCCGACGACGGGCCGGACTGGCATCTGATCGCCGGAAAGCTGGTCAAGACGGTGGCCTGCGCCGACTTCGTCTCGGCACTGGCCTACGTGGGGGAGGTGGGGCGTCTGGCCGAGGAGGCCAACCACCACCCCGACATCGACATCCGCTACAACCGCGTCTCGCTGGCCCTCACCACCCACGACTCGGGAGGCATCACCCAGCTCGACCTCGACCTGGCCCGCCAGGTGGACCGGATCGAGCCCCCGCCGGCCGAACGCTGACGACGGCGCCCGAACGGCTCAGGCGACCGCCCGATCGGCGGGTGGGACCCGCTCAGCTGATCACCGTGTGGCCGGCCGCGGCCAGCGCGGCCACGGCCTGCGGGAGATCACCGCTCCGCACCAGCACATGGTCGGTGTCGAAGGTGGAGAGCACGAAGACGCTGACGCCGGTCCGGGCCAAGGGTGCGGTCAGGCCGGCCATCACGCCGACCAGGGCGAAGTCGAGGACACCGGCCACGGTCAGGGCCCGCCACCCGGGCTCGACTCTGGCTCCGGCAGGGACCAGGTCGGACCGGCAGACCAGGGACCGCTCATCATCCGACGAGGCGGTGACGAACAACGACCCGTCGGTGGGGGTGGGAGGCCAGGCCTGCGCATCACCCAGCCGGGACACCGACAGGGTCTCGGGGCGCAGTACCAGGTCCACGGAGTCAGTCTGAGTGGGAGGGGGCGGACGGCCGGGTGTCCCGGGCAGCGCCGGAAAGGGCGCCCGTCACCCGACGGGGAGGTCCCACAGGGGGAACCACCGGTCCAGGTCAGCCTCCACGGTGAGGTCGTCGGACACCAGGCTCTTCAACTTCAGCTCCTGCTCGGTGTCCCGGCGCTCGTGACCCTCGGGCACGAATGGGTAGAAGGTGCCCCGCTTGAACAGGTAGACCAGGTACGCAGTGGACGGGAGCAGGTTGCCGGGCCCGGCGGTGGTCTCCACCAGGGCCGCCGACTCGGCGTCGGTGCCCGTACCGGCGTCCGAGGGCAGGTCGGCGAGGCCGAACACCGAGCAGAGCAGCTGGGGCCCCCAGCCCGAGTCGGACAGGGAGGAGTTCACCAGGTGGATCCGGGTGACCAACTGCTCGATGTCGGTGTCCTCGACCACGAGCCACTGATACCCGAAGCTGTCCTTCTCCTGATGGAGGCCGCCGGTACCGTCCATGGACAGCAACGACACCACCTCGGCCTGCATCTCCTCGAAGCCCTGGCCGGTCGGGGGCTTGAAGCACACACCGGCGTGGCCGGAGCAGGACATGCCGGCCGCGCTCTGGAGCGTGATGGAGGCGGAGGGCAGGGCGAACAGGGCGTCGAGGTTGGCCTGCACGGGCTTGGTCTTGCCCATGATGGAGCTGAACAGTCCCATCAGCCCCCCATCCCGAGGGCAACCGGAGCGCCTGGGCCGGCCGGGGGCGTCGTCCCGGGGAGCGGTCGGTGGGGGGCGATGGTCACGAAGGGCGACCGAGCTCGGCCTCGATCTTGGACAGCTGGGCCAGGCGCTGGTCGAGTGAGGGGTGGGTTGAGAACAGGGTGGACAGACTGACCCCGTTCTTGGCGATGGCCGGGGTGAAGTAGAAGGCGTTGAAGCTCTCTGCCGAACGGAGGTCCCGGGTCGGGATCCGGGACATCTCGCCGGTCACCTTGACCAGGGCCGAGGCCAGGGCCGAGGGTCGGCCGGTCAGCAATGCCCCTGATCGGTCTGCCGCCAGCTCTCGGTACCGGGAGAGGGCCATCGTCAGCAGGAAGCTGATGGCGTAGACCACCACCGACACCACCAGGACGAGCATTTCGACCAAGGCGGCGTTGTCGCCGCCTTGATTGTTGTTGTTGTTGTTTGAGCCACCACCGAACCCGCCCATCAGCCCGGTCCACAGCATGATCCGGGTGATCATCCCGGCCACCATGCCCAAGAAGCTGGCGATGGTCATTACCGCCACGTCGCGGTGAGCTACATGGCTCAGCTCGTGGGCCAGCACCGCCTCGAGCTCGGACTCGTCCAGGCGTCGCATCAGGCCGGTCGTGGCGCACACCACGGCCGAGTTCGGGCTGCGCCCGGTGGCGAAGGCGTTGGGCACATCGGTGTCGGCCAGGGCCACCCGGGGCTTCTTCATGTCGGCGAGGGCGCACAGGCGGTCGATGACCCCGTGCAGCTGCGGAGCCTGCTCGGGGGTGACCAGATGGCCGCCCATGCCGAAGAGGGCAATCTTGTCGGAGAACCAGTACTGGACGAAGAGGATGACGGCGGCGAACACCAGCACGATGCCGATGGACAGGCCGAAGGCGATCAGCAGCCCGATGACCGCGCCGTACAGGATGACCAGCATCAGGCCGGTGGCGAACATCCGGAGGGTCAGTCCGTGATCGTTGGGTATGTTGCGTGCAGTGCTCATCAGGTGGACCTCAGCGGTCGTCGCCTCCAGTGTTGTCTTGCTCGGCCAACAGCGCCTTGGTCTCCTCGAGTGAGGCGTCGGCGAAGGGGACGACCAGCTCGGAAGGGGCGAAGTCGTCGTCGGCCAGCGTCTGGCCGGCCGACCGCACCTCGGCCGTCAGGGCGGCCAGGGCGGCGCCGAAGCGTGACTCGTCTCCGGCGTGGACCGCGGCATCGAGTTCGTCGTCGAGCTTCTCCAGAACCGAACGTTGGTCGTCGGGCACGAGGTACTGACCCTCGCCGAGGATGCGGACGATCATGAGGGTGACTCCTCGTGCGCGGCGGCGGTCTCGCCACTCCCGGCCGCTCCGAGCTCGGGAGCGGGGGGAGCTCCCGAACCCACCTCGGCCTTCAGGGCGGCCAGTTCGGCGTCGACGGTGGAGGTGGTGGAGGCCTTGTCCAGCTGGGCCTGGATGTCGTCCACCGGGTTGGTCAGGTCGGTCAGAGCCCCCGACGCCAGGAGTTCGTCCATGGCCCCGGCCCGGGCCTGCATGCTGTCGATCTTGTCCTGGGCCCGCTGCATGGACATGCCTGCGTCACTCATCGACTCGGAGATGCCCGAGACGGCCTCGCCGATCTTGGTCTGTGCCTCGGCCGCCGTGTAGGAGGCCTTCATGGTTTCCTTCTTCGTACGGAAGGAGTCCACCTGGGCCTGGAGCTTCTGGGCCGTCTCGATGAGCTTCTGCTCCTGGGCCGACACCTGGTCGTGCTGGGTCTTCAGGTCGTTGAGCTGCTCCGCCAGCGCCGCTCGCCGGGCCAGGGCCTCCCGGGCCAGGTCCTCGTTGCCCTGGGTCAGGGCGGCCTTGGCCTGTCCCTGCAGCTTGTCGGCCTGGCCCTGCAGCTGCGAGGCCTGTAGCTCGATCCGCTTCTTGGCCGTGGTCACGTCGGCCACGCTCCGCCGGACCTTCTGGAGGCTCTCGAGCTGCTTTTGGTACGAGAGGTCGAGTGACTCCCGCGGATCTTCCGCCTTGTCCAGTAGCTTGTTGGTCTTGGCCTGGACAATCCCAGTAAAACGCTTCATCACGCCCATACCGTTGGATCCTTCCTCGATCGTCGAGAGTGAAGCTTAGGGCTTCACTGCCCGATAGCGTGATCGGCGTGCCCGATCCGCTCTGCCTGCTCACCGTCCACGCCCATCCTGACGACGAGTCCTCCAAGGGCGCGGGCTCCGTGGCGCTCTATCACGCCGAGGGTGTGCGGACCGTGCTGGTCTGCTGCACAGGGGGAGAAGAGGGCGAGGTGCTCAATCCGGCCCTGGACACCCCCGAAGTCCATGCCCGTCTGGCCGACCTTCGTCAAGAGGAGTTGGCCGAGGCCACGAGGGTTATCGGCTACGACGAGGTCGTCATGCTGGGCTATCGCGACTCGGGCATGCCCGGGTCCGAGGCCAATGCCCACCCGGCCAGCTTCGCCCAGGCTCCGCTGGAGGAGGCGGTGGGCCGGTTGGTGGCCGTCATTCGGCGGGTCAGGCCCCAGGTGATGGTGGTCTACGGCGACGACCAGTCGGGCTACCCCCATCCGGACCACCTGCGGGTGCACGAGATCGGGTTGGCCGCCTTCTCGGCCGCCGGCGATCCCGATCAGTTCCCCGGGTCCGGCGGCCCGTGGCAGCCGGCCAAGCTGTACTACACCGAGTTCTCGGTCCGGCGCTTCCGGGAGATCCACGAAAAGTTCGAGGAGCTGGGACTGGAGTCTCCGTTCGACGACAACTGGAGGAAGCGGTGGGAGGAGATCCCCGACCCCCCGGGTGTCCACGTCGATCGATATCTGCGAATTCGCCGACGTCCGAAGCGATGCCCTGCGGGCCCACGCCACCCAGGTGGACCCCAAGTCCCCGTTCTGGTTCGGGCTCCCGCCCGAGGTCATGCGCTCCATCCATCCCTACGACGACTACCGCCTGGCCCTCGTGGCCACTCCCGACGGGTCGGTGGCACCCCCCGGTGATGGCGATCCCGGCGGTGCGGAGGGAGCCGTGGAGACCGATCTCTTTGCCGGGGTCCGGGGCGACCGGTGACGGCCTGGCTGTCCGAGGACTGGTTCGAACGGGCCCGGTCGCTGGCCGCTGAGGGACCCGGAACGGCCCGGGCTCTCCGCCCGCATCCAGCAGCAGATCACCGGCGGCCCCGACGGCGACGTCTCGTGCTACTGGGTCCTGGAGGACGGCCGACCGATCGCCGCGGCCCCCGGCACGGTCGAGTCCCCTGACGTGACGGTGACCCTCTCCTGGAGTGATGCCGCCGCCATCCAGTCGGGAACCCTGGACCCGAGTGTGGCGTTCATGCAGGGACGGATGAAGGTCACCGGTTCCATGGCGGTCCTCTTGGTGCTGTTGCCCGTGGCTCGGGCCCCCGAGGCCCAGGACCTCCGGCGCCGCGTGGCGGCGTTGACCGATTTCTGATCACCTCGGCCGACCGTCGGTGACAACCGGCCCCATCAACCCGCCCCCGGCCCCGGCCCCCACCGGGGCGGCACCAGGGAGCCGGAACCAGAGCCCGAGCCGCCGAGCAGGGGGAGATGGATGGTGCCGGCGCTCTGCAGGAGGATCAGGGTAACCACCACGGCCACCACCAACACCACCACCACCACCAGGTAGGGCTGGACCCGCGGCCACCCGGCGGGCTTGGGAGCAGGTCGCCGGGACTGGCGCCGCTCGACGTCGTCTCCCCAGGTGACCACCCGGGTCACCGAGGAGGCCGCGGCGGGGCCTTGGTGACGGACCGCGAACGCGGTGACCAGGCGGGACAGCTCGGTGGGATCTCCACCCGGGTAGAGAAAGCGGTAGGTGCCGTACGTGGTCTGGATGCCGATCAGGGCGCCGGCCGCCACCCTGGGGAGTGGCGGTGGTGGCGCCGGGGGGTCCGGCGTCGGCCCCGCCCACGGCTCCGGTCTCACCGTGTCGGGCGCCGCGTGCAGCCAGTCGGCCGGGATCTGTCCACCCACCCACTTCTCCACGGCATGGGCGGAGAGCGAGGACCAGGGCAGGACCCGGGGCCGTTCGCCGCGCGTGCGGACGACCCCGATCCCGTTGTCGGCGAAGAGGATGGCGTCGATGGTCACCGGCTCGGTGGCCACGGTATCCAGCAGGACGAGGCCGTCGAGGCGGACGGTCCGGGGGACAGGGCCGGACGGGGGAGGCCGGGGATCGGTGGTGGCGCCCTGCGATTCCGGCTGATCACCTTCGGCCACGTGCGCTCCCATCGATGGCCCCTCAGAATATCGGCGGCTTCCTCACCCCCGGGGACACTCGCGGCGCTCGTCGTCCCCGACGTCCACGCAGCGGACCGCGACCGGACCGCCGGGTGGCTCTTCCGACCTGTCTCAGCGCTGACGCATGGCGTCCCGGAGCGGTCGGTAGCCGACGAGGGTCACGTCTGCTTCTGAGATCACCTGATCCAGACCCCGGTCGGCCACCAGGAGCACCTCGTCGGCCACTCGCGCCTGCCAGTCGTTGGCGATGGCCCGCAGCTCTGCGGTGTCGATGGCTGGCCGAAGGGTCAGCTCGGTCACGCCCGGCCGCAGGGCACCGAGCAGGTCCACGAAGGCATGGCGGGTTCCCACGGTGGGCAACGACGTGAAGTGGTCGGCGAACAGCACGCCTTCGTCGGAGGCCAGCTGTCGGACCGGGAAACCGACGTTGGGCTCCGACTCTGCTCCCAAGAGTCGCAGGGGCAGGGTGAAGTCCACGGCGAGCTCGAGGTAGATGTCGAAGAACTCCGGTCGGAGCACGAGCGCGTCCAGATGGGCCGCCAGGTGGCTGATGTCGAATCCCCACAGGACGGCCCGCTCCACCTGGGCCCGACACTCCCGGCGCACCTCGTCGAGGTCGGCGTGGTCCCAGACGTCCGAGACCGTGCGGGGGAACCCTCCGTCCCCGTCGAGCAGGGAGGGAGCCTGGGTGATCGGGCCCCACCGGTAGCGGTCATGTTCGGCGTTGAGGGTGAGCTGGACGCCGACGTCGTCGCCCCGGAAGCGGGAGGCCGACTCCCGGGCCCAGGGGGCGGGCACGATCAGGGATGCGCTGGTGCCGATCCCCTCCCGGAGGGCGTCGTAGACACCGATCGTGGCCGCGTGACAGAGTCCCAGGTCGGCGCAGTTGATGATGAGGAGTTTGGCGTCAGTCGGGTAACCGAGGCGCTCGGCAACGGTCGGCATGGCACGACCGTAGTGCCTCGGCCATCAGGCGGCGCGCCCGGACGGCCCCCGGTCGTGGCCCTGGCCACGTGCGTCACCGGTGGACTGGGCCCGCAGGAGTTGGGCTCGGGCCAGGGCGACACCCCGGAGGCCGATCTGGCGGGTCTGCTCGTCGAGTCTCCACTCCTTGGCGCGGTCGTGACCGCGCTGGGCCGGGGCTCGGCCGCCCGAGCCCCGGTCGACCTGCTGGTGACCCTGCTCGCGGGGGGATTCGCCCTCACGGGCGGCCCGGTGGAGGGGGAGCTCAGGCTGGGTCGGATTGGAGCGGTGTCGGCGTGCTGCGGTCATGGGTGCAGCATGCCTGGAGGGTGTATCACTGGGGCCATGGCTGACGATCAGACTGCCCCGACCACCGGACCCAGATTTGGCATCACGGTGCCCTTCGACGGAATCTCGCTGGCCGATCACCGCAGGTGGTACGAGGAATTGCTGCGTCTCGGCTACACCGATGTCTGGTCGGCCGAGACCGACGGAGCCGACGGCCTGACCCCCTTGGCCTTGGCCGCCGCCTGGACCCCGGCCCTGCAGCTGGGCGTGGCCATCCTGCCCGCCTACACCCGAGGACCGGCCCTGCTGGCCCAGAGCGTGGCGGCCATGGCCGAGGCGGCACCGGGGCGGTTCACCCTGGGCCTTGGGAGCTCGTCGGATGTCATCGTGAGCCGCTGGAACGACGTGGCCTTCGAGGAGCCCTACAAGCGGGTGCGGGACACCATCGGGTTCCTGCGGACCGCCCTCGCCGGGGAGAAGGTCGACGAGCAGTACGAGACCTTCAGGGTGCGGGGCTTTCGGTTGGCCCGACCGGTGGAGCACCCGCCGCCGATCTTCCTGGCGGCCCTCCGGCCGGGGATGCTCCGACTGGCCGGCCGGGAGGCCGACGGCGTGATCATCAACTGGCTGTCCGCCGAGGATGTGGGCACTGTCACGCCGGAACTGGGAGCCGACATCCCCGTGGCGGCCCGGATCTTCGTCTGCCCGTCTGAGGACGCCGAGATGGTGCGAGCCCTGGGACGCCGGATGATCGCCGCCTACCTCAACGTTGGGGTCTATGCGGCGTTCCACCGATGGCTGGGCCGGGGCGCGGAACTCGAGCCGATGTGGGAGGCGTGGCAGGCCGGTGACAGGAAGCGGGCCCTGGCCGCCATCCCTGACGACGTGGTCGACGCCCTGGTGGTCCACGGCTCCTACGACGAGTGCCGGGCCCATGTGGGCCGCTACGTGGCCAACGGGGTGGACATCCCGGTCATGGCCGTGATCCCCCTCGGCATGCCGTTGGAGGAGGCGGTGGCCGGCTTGGCGCCGCCCTGGACGGCCTGAACGCACCAGCCGCCCCTTGACAGTCGCGCTGCTCTCCAGGGACGGGCCCTACTCGGCCGGGTAGCGGGCGACGATCTCGGCGTCCATGTCGCGCACCTGATCGGCCAGCTCGCGGATGAACCGGTCCAGTTCGGCGGCCAGACGCTCGTCGGAGAGGGCCATGATCCGGACGGCGAGCAGGGCGGCATTGCGGGCCCCGTTGACGGCCACCGTGGCCACCGGGATGCCCTTGGGCATCTGGACCATGGCGAGCAGCGAGTCCAGCCCACCCAGGTTGGCCAGGGCCACGGGTACGCCGATGACCGGCAGCGGGGTGGCGGCGGCCACCACCCCGGCGAGGTGGGCGGCCCCGCCGGCGGCACAGATGATCACCTGCACGCCCTTGTCGGCCGCTCCTCGGGCAAAGGCCATGGTGTCGTCGGGGGTTCGGTGGGCCGACAGCACCCGGACCTCGACTGGCACCCCGAAGGAGCGCAGGGTCTGTACGGCGTCGTCCATGATCGACGCATCGGATGAACTTCCCATGAGGATGGCAACGGACATGGACGCATTCTGCCCGACGGGCACGGTTCGGTCACATCGACCGCTCCTCGGGCCACGGATCACCATCTCGGCCGATACGGTGGGCCCCAGCGGCTCCGAAACAGAGACGGTTCCCGGCCTCGTCGGGGCGTTCGCAGTCCACCGGCCCACCGAAGGAGAACCACCGTGCGCATCGGCGTGATGTTCGATACCGAGAAGCCCTTCGACGAGGTGGTGGCCCAGGTGGCCGGCCTGCACGAGTCGGGGATCCAGACGGCGTGGGCCTCGCAGATCTTCGGCTACGACGCGCTCACCGCCCTCGCCGCCATTGGCCGAGAGGTGCCGGGGATCGAATTCGGCACGGCCGTCGTGCCGACCTACCCACGTCATCCGGTGATGCTGGCCGGCCAGGCGTTGACCGTCCAGGCGGCCACCGGAGGGCGCCTGACCCTCGGTATCGGCCTCTCCCATCAGCTGGTCATCGAGAACGTCTTCGGACAGTCCTTCGAGAAGCCGGCCCGCCATATGAGGGAGTATCTGTCGATCCTGATGCCGCTCCTGGAAGGCGAGCAGGCCAGCTTCGCCGGGGAGACGTTGAGCGCCTCCACCTTCGGCCCCCTCCAGATCAGGACGACCGCGCCACCTGTGCTGGTCGCGGCCCTCGGCACCGCCATGCTCAAGATCGCCGGTCGGATGGCCACCGGCACGGTCACCTGGATGACGGGCCCCGCTACCATCGAGTCCCACATTGTCCCGACTATCCGCTCGGCCGCCACCGAGGCCGGACGGCCCGAGCCGCGTGTCGGGGTGGGCCTGCCGGTGTGTGTCACCGGGGACAGCGCGCGCGGCCAGGGCCAAGGCGGCCGAACTCTTCGTCATCTACGGCACCTTGCCCTCCTACCGGGCCATGTTGGACCGCGAGGGAGCCGAGGGCCCGGCCGACGTGGCCATCGTGGGAACGGCGGCCGAGGTCCGGGCCCAGGTTCGTCATCTCGCCGAGATCGGGGCCACCGAGTTCTGCGCGGCACCCTTCGGCTCGGCCGAGGAGATACAGGCCACTGTCGACACGCTGGCCGACCTGGTCGGCAGCTGACGTCCGCTGGCAGCTTCGGCGCCCGGCCGGCGGTGCCGGCCGTCAGCCAGCCAGCCGGGTGTGCTTGAACTCGTTGAGATCCGGGTGCTCGTTGATCAGCCCGAGAACCCGGTCGACGGTGCGCCGGGCCATGTCGCGTCGCCCTCGGGGCGGGCCATCAGCCGGACGAAGACGGCCTGGTCCCCGACGATGAAGGTGGGGACCCCGAAGACGCCGAGCCGGGATACCGCGTCTTCGTGCTCGGTCCGGATCTGCTTGGCCGGCCACCCGGCGTCGACCTCGGCCAGCACGGCGTCGGCATCGACGCCGGCCCCGGTGAGGGCATCGGTGCACGCACGGAGCGGTCCCGGAGGTCGCCCCCCTGGTCGTGGCGGGCGGAGAACAGGGCCCGGTGTGCGGCCAGGAAGTGGCTCGGGTATCGGTCTCTCACCACCACGCCGGCCGCCAGCGCCAGGAGGTCGGCCTGCTGGGCCGGGTCGTCCCAGGCCGGGACACCGCCTTCGGGCACGTGGGACTGGTTGAGGAAGAAGGGCACGAATGTCACGTCCCAGGGCGCACCGGCCTCCAGTGCGTCGAGAACGTGCTCGTGGCCGATGCGGGCGAATGGGCACCGGTAGTCCCAGGTCACGGCGAAGTTCTGGTCGGAACGTCATGCCTGTCCAACCCCCGCCGGCCAACGATCCATTCCGGCCGGGATGCGCCGAGGCGCCGGCTCGACGAGGTGGCGCTCGCCCGGCTCGCGAATCAGAGCAAGCGGCGTCCGACCAGGCCCAGCGCCATGCCGATGGCGGCACCCCCGAGGACGTCCGAGGCGTGGTGGGCTCGGAGGTGCAGGCGGCTGAGCCCGACCAGGGTGGCGCTGGTGAACAGGAGGGCGTTGCCGGCCCGGTCGCCCCGCTGGCTCATGACGGTCACGGCGCAGAAGGCGGCGAGTGTGTGCCCGCTGGGGAAGCTGCTGGAGGTGGGCTCGCGAACCGGCACCCCGGCGGCGGTCAGCCCCAGGCCCCCGGGATCGGGGCGCGATCGCCCGACCACGGCCTTCAGCGCCGGTTGACGATAGTCGACTCGATGCCGGCGATGGCGAGGGCCCGGACCGCCCGGGCCCGTTCCGGGCCCGGTGCGGCGGGCCCGCCACACCGTCGTGGCCGCCCACATGATCCCGTGGTCGCCGAGCCCGGTGACCACCTTGGCGATCGCCGTCGAAGGCCGGCTTGCCTCGGAGCGGCTCGAACCAGGCGTCGACCCGGTCGTCCACGGCCCGGACCAGGCCGGCCAGACCGGCCGGCTGCCCGGGCGCAGCTTCCCGCTCGCCGCACCGGTCAGGTCGGAGCCGAGGGTGCCGATCGGTGCTCGGACGGTCATGCCGCACCACCCACGGTGGCACCGAGGACTACGGCCGCCTCGGCCGGATCACCGCCGTAGGCAGGGCAGAACGCCTGGAAGCGGCAGTAAGCGGCACAGGGGCGACGTCCGCGGACGGAAGTCCTCGTCGTGGCAGGCCCGCTCGATGGCCGACCACACGGCCAGTGTCTTCATGCGCTGGCCTCGCACGGCCTGTTCCGACGGCTCGGCGGTGATGGCTATGGGCTCCTTCAGGTGGAGGAGCCTGACCTGCGCCGGCCGCCGTCCGAGCACCTCCTGGCAGAGCAGGGCGTAGATGTGGACCCCGATGAGCTTGGACTGCTCGATAGGCCTGGGAGGGGGCCCGGCCGGTCTTGTAGTCGACCACGACCAGCTCGCCGTCGGGGGTGAGGTCGAGCCGGTCGAGGATCCCGCGCAGGCGCATGGGCCCACCGTGGCCTCGAGGGGCAGCTCGATGCCTACCGGCCTGACGTCGTTGGGGTCCTCCAGGGCGAAGTAGTTGTCCACCAGCCACTCGGCCTCGGCGCGCAGTTGCTCGGCCTCGGCCTCGTTCAGGACGAGGCTCAGATAGTCGGGGTCGGTCTGCAGGCCTGTCCAGGCCCGATCCAGCTCGAGGTCGGGCAGCACCGGGGGTCCGACGGCCGGGGCCGTGGTTCCAGAACAGTCCCTCGAGCACGCAGTGGACCAAGGTGCCCTTGACCGTCCAGATGGTCGGCAGGTCGGGCAGGTGGTCGATGGCGTTGAAACGGAACGCCAGGGCGCAGTCGCGGAATGACGTGACCTTGGAGGGCGAGAGAGTGCGTGGGGAGTTCGAAGGGCACGGGAACAGACTACGACGGGGGTGTGCCATCGTTGCCGGGCTTCCCCGTCGCCGGAGCACCGGACGACGGCGGCGGCCACCGCTTCGGGATGCTGGAGCGGCCCGAAGTGACCGATGCCGGCAAGACCTCGACCCGGCCGTCGGGCATCGGCTCGGCGTCGGCCCGATGAGCCGGGGCCCGAAGGCGTCGGTGTCCTCCCCGCAGCACAACGTCACCGGACAGGCGACCTCGGCCAGATGCTCGAACGCCCCATGTCGCCGGCCGCCGTGAAGATGGCCGGCCTCGTCCTCGCGTCGGCACCGCAGGCGGATGGCCCGGCCGTCACCTCCCTCCCGTCGGGGATGCAGCTCGAACCCGGCCTCGACGTAGAGCGGAGCACCTCGGGGTCGAGTTCGCTGAAGGGCGGCTTGGACGGCGTAGTTCACGAAGGCGTCCTCCGCCGAAGGGAACGGTCTCGCGTCGACGGCGGGCGCCTTCGGAAGCGGGTTCTCGCGGCGGTCCGGGCCCGCCCGCGCGCCGGGCAGACCACGGGCTCGAAGCAGTAGAGCGACTCGAACGTGCCCGGCCTGCGCCTCCTCGGCCAGGAGGACGCCGCACCACCGCACGAATGGCCGAAGCCCAACGGGCGATCCAGCCCGAGGTGCTCGACGGCGGTGAGCACGTCGGTCGCGAAGCCCGACCAGGAGAAGTCTCCGTCGGCGGGTCGGTCGGAGCGGCCGTGGGCCCTCGAGGTCCAGCCCCCAGCAGTGGAAGCCGCCGCCGAGGCTCGGGCGAGCGGACCGAACACCTCGGCGCAGAAGCCGGTGGCGTGGACGAGCAGCAGGTCCCGTCCCGTCACCGCCGAAGTCGTAGGCGGCGATCCCGAGGCCGTCGGGGGTCGTCGACCGCTGCGTCGGGTGGTGGCGGCCGTCCCGGGGGTGGGTCACGCCGGTGACGGTACCCCACGCCATGGGAGCGAGTGCGCCCGCAACACCTCCGGTGTCGCCCTTCCTGAGGCACTGCCCCGCCGGCGGGCGGGGAACCGAGTAGACATTGATGCCCATGGCGCATTTTCTGGAGATCCTGGGGCTACCTGGCCGTCTTCGTCCTGAGCTTCGTCTCCTCGATGGGCCTCCCGGTCGGGGCCGAGGTGGCGCTCATCTACGGGGGGGTCCTGGCCAGCGGGCAGATCCCCGGTGAGCCCCACCACCTGAACCTGGTGGTCGTCATCGTCGTCGGCCACTCTGGCCGAGGTGCTCGGCTCGCTGGCCGGTTATCTCATCGGCTATTTCGGCGGTCGTGCGCTGGTCGACAAGATCGGGAAGTACGTCCTGTTGACCCACAAGGACCTCGACAGGGCCGAGGCGTGGTTCGCCCGCCGCGGCGAGCCCCTCGTGTTCTTCGGGCGGTTCATCCCCCTGCTCCGGTCCTTCGTCTCCTTCGCCGCCGGGATCGGCGAGATGGCGATGGCCAAGTTCCTGGTGTTCACCGTCCTCGCCTGTGCACTCTGGTGCACCGCGCTGACGAGCCTCGGGCTACTCGCTCGGCGCCAGCTACGACCACGTACTGAAGGTGTTCAGCTACGCCGGGTACGTGGCCGCCGTCCTGGTGCGTCACTGGCCGTGGCCGTCCTCTTCTGGCACCGCATCCGGGTGGTCCGTGAGGAACGACGCTGAGCGACGGCGATGCGCCTCCGCTGCACGGTCGGCGTGACCCGCAAGCCGGCTCGGCCGGGCGCGCCAGCGCGCCATCGAGGCCTCGGACCATCTCGACCGCTCCGAGGCTTGGAACGGCCTACGGGCCGGTGACCCGGTGGTGCTGTCTCGGGGATGGCCATCAGGGGCGCCGAGTGGGGTTCCGGGCCCATGTGCTCAACCGTCACAACGGGACCGAGTCCGTCGAGGTGGTCGGCGGCCGACCCGGCGAGAACAAGATCCGCTCGTTCGGGCCCGAGCGCATCTTCGCCGTGACCGAAAGAAGGAGCTCGGCGCCGGAGGACGGAGCGCCACCGCTGGCGATCTCTCGCTGGCCGAGGCCCCCCAGCTTCCGCTGGGCTGACCGCAGGCGCCCGGATGCGCCGGGCGGCAGCACGTCGAGGTCTCGCCGCGCCGCGGTCGGCCGGCCCGAACAGGCGCTGCCGGGCCCAGTAGGGTGCCCCCGATGGCCACGATCATGTTCTTCCACGCCCACCCCGACGACGAGGCCATCGCCACCGCCGGCACCATGGCCTCGCTGGCCGACCAGGGCCACCGGGTCGTGCTGGTCACTGCCACGCGGGGCGAGCTCGGCGAGATGCCCGAGGGCTTGCTCGCCCCGGGTGAGACGCTTGGCCGAGCGTCGGAAGGTCGAGCTCGGCGAGGCCTGCCGCATCCTCGGTGTCGGCCCGTCAGACCTATCTCGGACTACCTCGACTCGGGCATGGCCGGAGAGGACACCAACGACCGACCCGGCAGCTTCGCCGGCGCCGACGTCGACGAGGCCGCAGACTCTCTGGCCGCCATCCTCCAGGGTGAGTCGGCGACGTGCTGGTGACCTACGACGAACACGGCGGCTACGGTCATCCCGACCACATCCAGGTGCATCGGGTCGGGGTTGCCGCCGCCGAGCGGGCCGGGGACGCCGTCGTCTACTACTCGACTATGAATCGCGATCAGGTCAGGGATCTCGCAGCGCAGGTCGGCGGACAGCGACTGGGAGCCGCCGGAGGGCAGCACCGACGGGATGGAGGACATGGGGGAGCCGGCCACCCGGATCACCACCGCCGTGGATGTGCTCCCCTGGATCGACCGGAAGCGCCGCGCGATGCAGGCCCATGCCAGTCAGATCAGCGAGGACAGCTTCTTCTTGTCCATGCCGGACGACGTCTTCTCGTTGGTGTGGGGACGCGAGTGGTACATCCAGGTGCGGCCTGAACCTGAGCACTCCGGACCGGACGCACTGGGAGCCCGAGCTGCTGCTCGAGCCGGGTGCCGATGCGGTCACCCGACCCAGGCCCGCCGGCGGGGTCACGACATCGCCGGGGCAGGGAACGGCGGTGCCGTCATGAGCGCGAGCCATCGGGTGCTCCGGGTGCACGGGGGACGCCTGGTCGTGGACGAGCGACGCCTCGAACTGGAGCAGGGCCTGGACCAGGCGGCGGCCGAGGGATTCGAGCTCGTCAACTCGTTCACCGTCGACGACAGCGTCTACCTGGTGCTCCGACGGCCGGGTGCCTGACCCCGATCCCATCGCTGGATCGGCCCGGGCGCGACCGCGGCGGCTAGAACTCGGTGAAGGACTGGATGGACACCACCCGATTCCGGCCTGACTCCTTGGCGCGGTAGAGGGCCTGATCGGCGCGCTCGATCAGCGAGGTGATGTCCTCGATGCCGTCCCAGCTGGTGAGGCCGGCCGAGAGGGTGATCCCGAAGTCGGTGGTGGCGTCCCGACCCCCTCGCGAAGCTTGTCCAAGAGATGATGGCCACCCACGATGTCGGTCTCGGGAAGCACCAGGCAGAACTCCTCTCCCCCGTAACGAACCACCAGGTCCTGGCCCCGGATGTTGGACACCATGAGGGCGGCGATGGCCCGCAGGAGGGTGTCGCCGGCGACGTGCCCATGCTGGTCGTTGTACCGCTTGAAGTGGTCGAGGTCGACCATGGCCACGGTCAGGGGGGTCTCCGAGCGGAGGGCGTGCTCCATCTCGATCTCGATCCGCTCGTAGAGCGACCGGCGATTGGCCAGCCCGGTCAGTGGGTCGGTCCGGCTCTCGGCCTGGAGTCCGCTCACGAAGTTCGCCCGGCTGGTCACCCGCAGGAAGGCGGCGGCGATGAGGGCTGCGCCCTCCTCGGTCCGACCGTTGGCCGATGTTCCGCTGTCCCGGCGTTCGACCACCAGGACCAGCTCACCTTCGGTGCAGTACCCGATGGGGATCACGCAGTGCTCGGGGGTGTCCACGACCGCGTCGGAGTGGAGGGCCTGGGGAAGTTCAGCCAGCCCGGCCAGGTCGGCGGCGGGATCGCGGGGGTCGGGCCAGGTTCCGAGGTTGGTGAACCGGCCCATCCGGCCGCTGCGGGCAAAGACGGCCACCCGGACAGCCGGGATGATGTCCGACACCAGGGGCAGTCCCCGCCGGATCACGTCGGCGATGTCGTCCGCATTGGCGGAGGCGTCTCCCTGGCTACCGCCGTCGATGGCCTCATTGAGGGTGTTGATGGCGTGACGGAAGTTGACGTTGCGATTGAGCGACCCGACCATGCGGGCGGTGATCCAGGTAATGATGATGATGGTCACCGCATAGACGAGCTCCACCGCCACCAAGTCGGAGCCTCGTACCCCTCCCGCCCAGCTGACGAGGCCGATGAGGACGACGGCGAACGCATCGATGCCGATTCGCATCCACCGGTCGCCGATGATGCCGATGAAGATGACTCCGACCATCATCGCCGGAGTGTAGGTACCAAAGGTGGTCGATGAGCCCAGTTCGATGAGACCGAGTGCGGCCATGGCCAAGCAGACGATGGCGAAGACCATGCCGGCATGGGTGGCGATGTCGAACTTCTTCGAGGTGAGGACCATGAAGAAGGCGGCGTAGACCACCGCGACCACGACACAGGCGGCGGCGGCCACGATATAGACCCAGTGGACCGGGCGGTGCCCGATGAAGTTCACGGTCACCAGGAGCGGGATGATGATCGAGACGGCGATGAGTCCGGAGAGCAGCCCCTCACGGAACTGATCCTCCGTGGGGCGGGTGAGGTCGAACTTCACCCTCCCGGTATCGGCCCCTGCCTGCGGTTTCTTGAGTGGGACGGCCCTCACGCATCCGCCGGCGCCCAAGCCTCGGCCCACACGACGCGCCGTCCCAGCCGAGGGAAACTCCCTGATGAGAGGCGGTGACCGGACCAGCCGGGTCAGTCGGGGGGCGGGGTCCCCGAGGCGGCGACCAGGGCCCGGCGGGGCAGCATGCCGGTGAAGAACAGGCCCACCACGATGAGCAAGGCCACCAGCCACAGTGCGCTCCGGAGTCCGATGAGCCGGGCTGAGGCGTTCTCCGCCACGATGGCGTCCTGAGTGGCCGGGGCCAGGTCGGTGGTGGCGAGGCCGGTGCGAAGTTCGGAATCGGAGATGAAGGGGATGCCGCTCTCCATCTGCACCGTGGCCTGGGATGTCACCGTGGCGGGGACAGCCGGATTGTTGGTCACGCCTTCGATGAAGCCGGTGGTCAGGCTGCCGATCAGCACAGCACCGACCAGGGCGGTGCCCAGCGAGGCTCCGAAGTTGGTGAAGGTGTTCTGGAGCCCCCCGACCTCCGCGCTCTGCGAGTCAGGCATGGCCGACACGGTGACTGCGCCCAACTGGGAGGCGAGGGATCCGATACCCACGCCGACCAGGGCCATGGGGATGAGGACGACTCCGGCACTCGAGCCGGGATCGAGTCCGGCCACCAGCACCAGCACGCCGGCCAGGATGGCCAGCATGCCGATACGCACCACCAGCCGCGGCGAGGCGGTCGGGAAGAGGCGGGGCACGAGGAGCGCCGACAGCAACAGCATGATCGAGAGCGGTAGGAGCCGGAGTCCTGTCTGCAGCGCGTTCAGTTCCAGCACGACGGAGAGGAACAGGGGAATGGTGAAGAAGATGCCCGACTGGACCAAAAACTGGAAGAAGAAGGCCACGAGGCCCCCGCTCATCTGCACGTTCCGGAACATGGAGGGCCGGAACAGCGGCTCGCCGCCCCGCTCCTCCAGGTGACCCTCCCACAACAACAGGCCCCCGAGGACGAGGAGTCCGCCAAGAATGAGCCACACAACCGGGGAGACCCCGAGGATGGCCGGTGCGCCGGGCTTCGGTTTGACGAATCCCCACGTCCCGGAGCGAAGGACGCCGAATACGGTCAAGGAGAGACCGATGATGGAGAGCAGCGCGCCCAACCAGTCGAACCTGACGCGGGCCTCGGGCGCAGTGTCTTGGACCTTGCGCAGACCCACCAGGATGACCGCGACGATCACGACCTCACCGGCGAATACCCATCGCCACGAGGCGAACGTGGTGACGGCCCCGCCGATCAAGGGGCCGGCGGCCACAGCGATCGCCCCGGCGGCAGCGATGAGTCCGTACGCGTAGGAGCGGCGCTCTCGGGGGAAGTTGCCGGCTACCAGCGCCACGATGGCCGGCATGATCAGGGCAGCGCCGAGCCCTTCGAGGCCGGACCAGCCGATGATCAACACTGTCAGGTTGGGCGAGACGGCGGTGACCAGAGACCCGCAGCCGTAGACCACGAGCCCAATGGCGAAGGCCCGCTTCCTCCCGATGAGGGCGCCGATCTTCCCCCCGGTGATCATGAACGCGGCCATGACCAGTGTGTAGAGGGTGATGGCCGTCTGGATGCCGGTCACGGTGGTGCCGAGGTCGTTGGCCACCGACTTGATCGAGACGTTCATCACCGACGAGTCCAGGGCCATGAGGAACTGGCCGGAGGCCAAGAGCAGGAGCACCGCCGAACCGGCCTCGGTCGCCCGCCCGTCTCCCGCACCCAGTGCGGATGCGGATTTGCTCATGTCGAGACCTTGGTCACGGGAGTCATGGTCCGCCGATCCGAGCCCGATCCGGAGGCGGGCCACGCCGATCCGGTTCTGATGGCGGCGGTCAGGCCGAAGGGTTGGGCCGGGGGCATCGGGGCAGAACCTACTCCTGTTGTCACCGAAGGGGTCCAATCCGCAGGCGGCAGGGGGCGGGAAGTCCTCGGACTAACTTGACCCTGCCGGTCGACCCACCCCGGGCGATGGGCGTGAACGGAGACCTGATGACGTACTGCCTGGCCCTGCGGCTCGATGAGGGACTGGTATTCCTGGCCGACACCCGGACGAACGCGGGGGTGGACAACGTCAGCTCCTACCGCAAGATGCACGTCCTGCGGCCCGCCCCCGATCGCGTGTTCGTCATCGAGTCAGCCGGGAATCTGGCCACCACCCAGGAGGTCCTGGACCGCATCGATCGGGATCTGCGGTCCGGCGACGCGGGCGAGACGCTGGCCACGGTGTCGCATCTCTTCGAGGCGGCCCTCTACCTGGGCCGGCTCAGCCGGGACGTGGCCCAGGGCCACCGAGAAGCCCTACAGGACGTGGGAGCCGACGGCACGGCCACCTTCATCCTCGGGGGACAGGTGGGAGCAGACCCGGCCGATATCCTGCTCATCTACCCCGAGGGCAACTACATCAGAGCCTCCGAGGAGCGACCCTTCCTGCAGATCGGGGAGAGCAAGTACGGGAAGTTCATGTTGGAGCTGGCGGTCGAGACCAAAGTCGACCTGGAGACAGCGACCATGATCGCCATCGGCTCCATGATGAGCACAGCGGCCGCCAACCTGTCGGTGGGGCCGCCCTACGACGTCGGGATCTACCTCAACGATTCGCTGGACCTCGAGGAGTTCCGCATCGAGGAGGACGCACCGGTCCTCGACCGGTTGCGCGCGACATGGGAGCGCCATCTGCTCCAGGGGGTGGCCGAGCTCCAGTCCATCGCCCACGAGGACTTCGCCGTCGAGATGCCGAACGCCATGACCGGACTGGGAGCCTGAGCGGCTCAGGCGTCGCTCAGGTCCACCGGCTTGGAGGCGAACACGTTGAGGCCGAGCTTCTCGGCCAGGTGTCGGGTGGCCCGTTGCCCGCGGACGCTGTTCCCTGCCTGGTCGAGGGGCGGGGAGAAGGTTCCCATGCCGCCCTTGCCCGGGGCGATGGTCACGATTCCACCGCTGACCCCGCTCTTGCCCGGGAGGCCGACCTCGTAGAGCCAGTCGCCGGAGTGTTCGTAGAGTCCGGCGGTGGCCATGGCGGCGAGCACGTGCTTGCAGTTGTGCGCCTCAATCACCTGATCACCGGTCATCGGGTTGATCCCGCCCCCGGCCAGGGTGGCGCCCATGACGGCGAGATCGGCGGCGGTGACGAGCAGTGAGCACTGACGGGTGTAGAGATCAGTGGTCTCGTCGGGGTCCGAGTACAGCCGCCCATAGCTCTCCAGGAGATGGGCGATCCCCTGGTTTCTCAGGTTGGTGTGGGACTCCGACATGTAGACGTCCTGGTCGAGGACGAGAGGCCGGCCGGCGAATCGTGACAGCCCGCGCAGGATGAACGCCCACTGCTCGTCGGGTGAGTTGCCGGGCACCAGGCTGGTGGTGGCCATGGCCCCGGCGTTGACCAAGGGGTTCATGGTGCGCTCGGGGTTCAGTTCGATGGCCATGACCGAGTTGAAGGAGAGGCCGGTGGCGTTCACCCCCAGTTTCTCGCGGGCTTCATCGTGGCCGAGTTCGTCGCAGACCAGAGCGAACACGAAGGCCTTGGAGATGCTCTGGATGGAGAACTCATGCTGTGCGTCCCCGGCGGAGAAGTACCGTCCCCGGACGCCCACGATGCTGGCCCCGAACAAGGTGGGGTCGGCGTTGGCCAGGGCCGGGATGTAGTCGGCGAGGGCCCCCTCGTCGACCGAGCGGTACGTCTCATAGACCTCGTCCAGCAGCCTCTCGACCACCTCGACGTCGGGGAGCTCACCCGTGGAGACGGCGGAGGTGGTCGTCTTCTCGTGGAAGGGGAGGGGTATGTGCATCGAACGTCGTGCCTCTCGCTCGGAATCGGTGGGCCCGGCGTGGATTCCCCGTTGCCCGGGCCGGCGTCGCTAGTCGCGGGCGAGGGCGGCGATGTCCCGGGCCGTGTCGTAGCTGACGTCAGGACAGGCGGCCACAAAGATCTCGGTACCGTGCATGGTCCCCATCATCTGTCGACACCGTGCGGCGACCCCGGCTTCGAGCAGTGTCCGGTAGAACTCAATGCCCTCATCGCGGAGCGGATCGCACTCGTTGACGCTGATCACCGTCGGGGGGAAGCCCCGCAGATCGTCGACCGTGGCGAAGGAGGGCCAGGCGAGTGGGTTCTCCGCGTCCAGCTGTTCGATCCCGTAGGCCAAGGCCCCCCGGTTGGTGTGGAGGTCGAGCAGGATCCCGTTGTTCTCGATCGACGAAGGGAACCGCTCCTGGGGCCACCGCCCAGCGATGTATGGACAGAGCGCGTAGAGGGCCTTGACCAGGCCCAGATCGCCATCCTGTTTGAGCCGGAGGGCGGTGGCCAGGGTGAGGTTTCCACCGCCGCTCTCCCCGGCCACGATGATGCGCGCCGGGTCGATCTTCAGCGCAGACGCATGCTCGACCACCCACCGCAGGCCGGAGACACAGTCGTTGAGTCCGGCGGGGAACGGCTCCACCTCGGGGGCCGATGACGGGGACAGCGCGTTCCGGAAGTCGACCATGACCACGGCCACCCCGTTGGCGGCGATGACCTTCCCCCACGCCCGGTACATGCCGTAGTAGCAGGACATGGTCATCATCCCCCCACCGTGGATGTAGTAGACGCACGGGACGATGTCGTCGGTCTCCGGCCGGATAACCTGCAGGTTGATGGCGTTGCCGTCGGGCGTCGAGTGCATCTGCTCGGTGTGGATGTGCAGGCCCTTCGAGGGCGCCAGCTCCTCGGTGTCGCAGATCTCCACCAGTTGCCGAAACTCCTCACTGGCCTGCAGAGCGGCCGGTGTGCTGGCCTCGGCGAGCATGGCCTCCCGACTGGGAGCGTCGCCCAGAGACGGAGTCGGGACCGCGGCCAACAGTGCCTTGATGCGCGGGTCGAGGCGACGGTCATTGGCGACGTCGTAAGCCATGGTGTGATTCCCTCCCTCTGGCCGGCCACCTGCAGAGCGGCCGCCGGTTCTCACAGTATCCACGGAGCCCACGATGCGCCCGTCCGGTTCCACATCGACGACTTTCCGATTGGTCGCGGCGAGCGGGTGAAGGGAATCGAACCCTCGTCAGCAGGTTGGAAACCTGCAGCTCTACCATTGAGCTACACCCGCGGGTGGGGCGGCCGTACAAGCCCCATCCGGTGAGACGGTACAGGTTAGCCCGGGGCCCACAAGGGCTGGTCGACGGTGAACCCTACCGGTGTGCCCCACCGGTTTCGGTAGGAGACCTCATGGGCCGGGCGCCGGGGGGCCACTCCCCATCGGCCGGTGGGATAGCCGAAGCTCACGCAGCACGCCATCACCCAGTGTTCGTCCGTAGGGACTCCCAGGATGTCGAAGACCTCGTCAGGATGGAAGAAGCCCATCATCACGGTGAGCGAGCTCCCTACGCCCGCGGCGCGGGCGGCCAGCTGAGCGCTCCAGATGGCCGGGAAGATCGACCCGCCGGTGGGGTCGGCCTGGACGAATCCGAACAGGAACAACGGAACCTCGTCGAAGTGGTCGGCCAGCCACTGGGCCGACCGCTGGAGTTTGCCGAACTCCCGACTTGACTCGGCTTGGGGATCGGCCGCCGCCGCGGCCACCCGATCGGCGTAGACGCTGGCCCACAGCTGCTCGGTGGAGTCCTGGTACAGCGGCGCGATCCGGGCGATGGTCCGCTGATCATCGACGAGGAGGAATCGCCAGTTCTGGGTGTTGCCACCCGTCGGGGCGCGGATGGCGGCGTCGAGGATGGCGGCTTGCACCTCCATCGGGATCGGGTCGGGTCGTACGCGACGCATCGCCCGGGTGGTGTAGAGCGCTTCGTTGAGATCCACGGTTTCCTCCCTGGGTCAACCCGGGAACCGGGCCGAACGGTGGCTCGCTCACCGTAGTGCTGCCGGAGCGCTTGGTCGGTGACGCGGACGCACTCGCTACCGACCGTGGGCACGGCACCCGCGCCGAGGGGCTCGGCGGACGGGAGCGCCTGCCTGCGGTGCTATGACCGAAGGGTGACCGCTGCTCCGGACGACCCCCAAACGACGCCTGGCCCCCCGGGCGCTCCGCGAAGCGGCCCCGAGACCCGGGCGAGGACCGCGACGTCGGCACGTGCAGTAGCCCCGCGACGGCGGATGGAGCTGGTCACCGGGGCTATCGCTGCCGGGGGAGGGTGCGTGGCCCGAGCCGACGATGGTCGAGTGGTGTTCGTGCGCCACAGCCTCCCTGGTGAGCGAGTGGTGGCCGAGGTGACCTCGGAGACCACCTCGTTCCTCCGGGCCGATGCGGTCGAGGTGCTGGAGCCGTCAGTCGACCGGGTGGTCCCCCCGTGCCCTCTCGCCGGCCCCGGTCGCTGTGGGGGGTGTGACTGGCAGCACGTCGCACTCCCGGCCCAACGGAGGCTGAAGGAGTCCCTGGTAACAGAACAGCTCCGCCGGCTGTCCGGTCTCGACCGAGCCGTGTCGGTCGAGGAGGTGCCCGGTGCTCCCGGTGGACTGGGGTGGCGAACACGAGTGCGGTTCGCCGTGGACAGGACCGGACAGGTGGGCCTCCACCGGCATCGGTCCCACGACATCGAACCGGTGGCCCACTGCCCCCTGGCTACTGACGCAGTCAACGGGGTGGAGGTCGGTATGACGTCGTGGCGTGGCGCGCACCATGTCGAGGTCACCGCCTCGCCGGAGGGTGGCTCCCCGGTGGTGTCCGTTGAGACCGGTCGGCGAGCGCTGGCCGACACCCCCCAGGTCCGGGCCGGACTCGTGGTTAACGGCCGCACCCGACGTCGTCCCGACCGGGTCCACTGCACGGTGGACGGGGTGCGGTTCGAGGTCGGTGCCGGCGTCTTCTGGCAGGTGCACCCGGGTGCCGCCACCGTACTCAGCCGGTGCGTCCTGGAGGGCCTGGCCCCACAGACGGGGGAGCGGGTGGCCGACCTGTACGCCGGCGCCGGCCTGTTCACCGTGCCGCTGGCTCTGGCGGTCGGTCCACGGGGATCGGTGCTGGCCGTCGAGCGGAGCGGGCGCGCGTGCGCCGACGCCGTGCGCAACGCACAGGACCTCCACCAGGTGGAGATCGTCCGCTCCGAGGTCGACCCAGTACTGGTGGCCGACGGACTCGGCGCACCAGACCTGGTGGTGCTGGACCCATCCCGCGAGGGAGCAGGTCGCTCGGTCATGGGGGCCCTGGTGTCGCTCCGTCCCGCCCCTCGGGCCGTTGCCTATGTTTCGTGCGACCCGGCATCGTTCGCCCGGGACCTGCGGGTAGTTCTCGACGCCGGTTGGAGCCTGGACTCGCTTCGCGGCTTCGACCTGTTTCCCATGACCGAGCACGTGGAGCTCGTGGCCCTGCTGCGCCCACCCGCGTGAAGGAGTCCTCCGGGTCGCACAGCCCCCCTGACCTGGAAGAATGCGAGAGCACTGGTACGCTCGCCGAGTGCGAGGACGGGGAGCACTGGTACTGGCCTTCGTGTTGGTCGTCGGCACTGGGTGCTCGGGTGGCTCCACAGCCACCACAACCACGCGGGCCCCCGAGCCCGCCGGAGCCACCCCTTCTCCGATCTCGGTCGAGGTCTGTGCCCGGGACGCGGTCTCCGAGATCAATTCGGCACTGGGGGAGAAGGCCACCGTCTCCAAGCCGATCTGGGTCAACCAGACCTACTCCTGCCGCTACGGCTATCCCAGCGGGTCGATGGAGCTCTCAGTCAAGGAGCTGTCGAGCTGGGCCCAGACCAAGCAGTACTTCGGCTCGCTGGCCGCCACTCTGGGCAAGACCCGGGACCTTCCAGGCCTCGGCCAGGCCGCCTTTCAAACCGCCAACGGTTCGGTGGTGGTTCGCAAGGATTGGAAGGTCCTGCTGGTCGACTCCACCGGCCTTCCGGCCCAGTTCGGCATCCCTCCCACCAGCTCGGGCGATGTGGCCGTGACCGTGGGCGACGTGATCCTCGGCTGCTGGGCCGGAGACTGAGTCCACTCGCCGCTCTAGTACTGGGCCTTACCGGTGGCCGACGTGGACTGGATGAGGGCCAGGCACATCTCGTCGGAGGACCCGTCGCCCCAGGTCACGAAGCGCGGTGGAAGCTTTCGCAGCTGTGGTAGCTCCTGGCGCAGGGTTGGGTCGTAGGTGCAGGTCACGCCGATCGTGTCGCCCGGTTGCGTGACCACCGGGGCCTTCAGCGTGTAGGAGCGCTGATAGTCGAAGTTGTAATTGGTGACGTTGAGCAACGTTTTGGCCGTTGGCGTGCCCGGATTGAGCACGATCTTCATCCCCCGACCCAGCAGGTGCATATGGACGCCGAGTCGGACTATCTCCCGGCCGCTCTGCATGGGCCAGTTGCACGACGTGGTGTTGCCCGCCGGTGGATCGGTCGGGTTGCGCCCACAGGCCGATTCGATGACGTCGTCGAAGACCACGGCACTCTGGCCGAAGCGTTGGCCCAAGTCCACCAGGGACGCCGCACGGTTGCAGAGAGGCCCGGTCACCGCGGCCGGACAGGGGATGTCGGGTGGGGCGGGCATGAGCTGGAGGGAGAGGGGCTTTAGCGGGGTGGAGGCGGGCACGGTGTGGAGGGTGAGCTTGGCCTGGACGGGTTTGTCGCCTCGGAGCAGGTTGTAGTGGATCTGCATGATGACCATGCTGCCGGCGGGGAACTTGACCCCGGTACCAGTCGGCAGCACGTCTTCGCCGTGGCCGGGGGCCCACGCCGTCAGCCACGGGGTCTGCCCCAACTGGCGTAGGCCGGTCCCTGGGAGGGCGGTCTCACCGAAGCAGGTCCACCCCTTGCCGGCCGGATTCGCGGCGTTGGCCGCAGCCACCTCGTCGGGCGGCACGAGGAAGAGGATGGCGTGATGGACCTCAACGCTGTTCGGGTAGAACTGGCTCGACACGATGAATGAGTTCTGGGTGACGTGGGGGTCGACCAGCGTGCAGTGGTAGTCGTCGGTGGCGCCCGTCGGAGCCTGGGGCGTGTACGCGTTGGCCTTCATGGTGATGGTGGTGACCGGCGGCGAGGCCGCGCCCGCCGCCGCGGTCACCCCGCCCACCGCGGCGGCCATGGTGGCCAGAAGCACGACTAGAACAAAGCGAATCCCCCGAGTTGCCATGGCTGGCAGCCTATCTGGGGTCGGCGGAGTGGTGTCGTCGTGACTGCCACTTCCTCTTCCCGGGTTCCGGACGCCGCCGGTTGTGTGGCCTGCGGCCCCTGCCGGTGGTCAGGAAGGGATCGAGAGTCGTACGGTGAACGAGAGGGTCCGTGACCCGTACGGTGTCTTCACGTGGAAGAGCCAGGTCCCCGGGGCCAGGATCGCCACTTCGCTGAAGTGGCCGGGGCTCACCGTCAGCTGTCGGAGTGGTCGGGGGGCTCCTCCCATCGGAGCGGCCGTGACTACCGGGTGGACCGACTCGAGGTCGGCGGGACTCCCCGAGAAGAGGAGGTGGAACTGGTTGACGCCCGGACGACCCGGTTCCACGTAGGTCTCGACCGAACCCCCAGCGGGTAGGAGCCGGGTGGCGATGGAGGGGAGGTCGGGCAGGAGCGACTGGCCCCGGGCCGGGGAGACGATCTGGCTCACGACCGTGATAGTGGCGAAGAGCAGGATGGGCAGGGCCACCGACACCACCACCCCCCGTGGACCCCGCAAGGCCCGAGGGCCGTGGACCTGGTCGAGCCCTGTTCTGCCCACCCGGGTCAGTCGGAGGCTGTTGAGGACCACGATGATGCTCGACAACCCCATGGCGACCGCCGCCACCAGGGGGTCGAGCAACCCGCAGGCGGCCAACGGCAGGGCCGAGACGTTGTAGCCCATAGCCCATCCGAAGTTCTGCACGATCACCGAGTACGTCGAGGCGGCCACACCGACGGCGGCAGGGACGCCTTGCAGGTCGTTACCCAGGAGGGCGACGTCGCTGTTGGCCAGTGCTGCCTCTGAGCCGCTCCCGATGGCGCAACCAACGTCCGCGGCGGCCAGCGCCGGGGTGTCGTTGATCCCGTCGCCCACCATGAGGATACGCCGGGACCGGCTCCGCATCTCGGTCAGAGCGTCCAGTTTCCCCGATGGGCTCAATCCACTCCGGGCGTCATCGATTCCCAGGAGTCCGGCGGCGGTGCGGACAGCCGGCTGACTGTCCCCGCTGAGGATGGCCGAAGGTAGGCCCATGGCCGCCAGGTGATCCACCGCTGCCCGGGCCTCGGGTCGCAGGGGCGTGGCCAGGGCGATGGCGCCTACCGGTGTCCCGCCCTGGGCCACCACGACCACGGTCTCCCCGGCCTCGTACCGTGACATGATTCCGGCGGCCAGGAATGACGGGAGGTCCTCGGGAACCATGCGCCCCACCCGCACCTCCTGTCCGGCGACGGTGCCCACCACGCCCACGCCGGGCACCGAGCGTACGGCTTCAGCCGGGATAGGGAACCTTTGCGTGCCGGGCACCGCCGGTTCCTGGGCCGCCTCGGCAATGGCGAAGGCGATGGGATGATCACTCTCTGCCTCCACCGCACCAGCCAGGGCGAGGACCTCCCAACGGGTGGCCCCCGGGGCGGTCACCACCGCGGTGACCTCGGCGTGGCGCTCAGTCAGTGTCCCGGTCTTGTCGAACGCCACCCCATCGACCTTGGCCAGCCGCTCCAGAACGTCCCCGTTGCGGATGAAGATGCCGAGGGACGCGGCGCGGCCGCATCCCACCATCATGGCGACCGGAGCAGCCAGGCCCATGGCGCAGGGGCAGGCCACCAGCAGGACGGCGAGAGCGGAGAGGACGGCCTGCCCGACATTGCCGGCCACCAGCCACCAGCCCAGGAACGTCAGGGCCGAGCCGATCAGGACCGCGGGAACGAACACCCCGCTGATCCGGTCGGCCAGCCGCTGGAGCGGAGCCCGGTCCCGCTGGGCGTCGTCCACCAGGCGCTGGAGGCGTGCCAGCACCGACTCACCGGTCACGGTGTCCACGCTGATTACCAGGACCCCCTCACCATTGCGGGTGCCCCCGGTCACCGAGTCGCCTGGTCCGCGGTCAACCGGGAAGGGCTCCCCGGTGAGCATGGACTCGTCCACCGAAGACCACCCCGACACGACCGTCCCGTCGAGGGGAAGGGACTCGCCCGCCCGCACCCGCACCAGTGCGCCGACGGGCACGCTCTCGGGAGCCACCAGCTCCCCCGCGTCGTCCTCGGTTCCCTGCACCACCCGGGCGGCGGGCGGGCGGAGAGACAGCAGCGAGTGCAGGGCCCGGGCCGCCCGGGCCCTGGCCCGGGACTCGACTGCCCTCCCGCTGGCCAGGACGGCCACGATCAGCGGAGCCATGACTCCGTGTAGCCGGGCGGCGAAGGCCCCGCTTCCCCCCAGATGGACGTGGCGCCCACCCAGGGCGATGGCCTCCACGGCGCTGACGGCCAGCGCAGCCAGGGTGCCGAGGGCGATCAGCGTGTCCATGCTGGTGGCGCCATGTCGGAGCAGCCGGGCGCTGTCCCGCAGGAAGGGCCAGCCGCCGGCGAACTCGACCGCGGTGGCCAACAGCAGCACGAACCATCCGGACCCGGCCGATTCCGGCGCCGCCAGGGCGACGGCCAACGCGGCCAGGGCCAACGGCCACGAGATGCCCGCCCGCAGCAGCCAATGATCCGGATCGCCGCCCTCCGAAGCGGTCTGGTCACCCACCACCGGCGTGGCGCTGTACCCGACGTCGGCGACGACTCGACACAGCTGATCGGCATCGACCCGGGACGGGTCGTAGGAGACGAAGGCGCGGGTGGTGGCCAGATTGACCGAGGCGCTGGCCACGGCGGGCTGGCGCCCGAGGGTCTTCTGGATCCGCGTCGCGCAGGCGCTGCAGTGCATGCCGCCCAATTCGAGCTCGGCGGTCACCAGCGGGAGGTCGTCAGGTTCGACCGCCGGTGGTGCCACTCCGGGGGCGGTCGTCATCAGAGGCGGGTCGGCCTAGCCGACCGCGCTCGCCGAGTACCCGGCGTCTGCGACGGCGGCCAGCAGCTGGTCCAGGCCAACGAGTGCGGGGTCGAACCCCACCACGGCCCGCGCCGACTCGAGGTCGACCGAGGCGCTAGTCACCCCGGGCTGCTCGGACAGGGCCTCCTCGATCAGGGCCACACAGGACTCGCAGTGCATGCCTCCGACCTGGAGCTCGGCGACTGCAGAAGCGACTGGCGGCGAGTCTGACGACCCAGATCCGGCGCGGGGGGGAACGGATGTCACGGCGCCAGCGTAATTCTTCCCACGGCTCCGACAAGCATCAGGGGAGGTGGCGACTCGTCATCCGTCGATGAGGCGCTGGAATTCCTCATCGTGGACGCCGGTGGCCTGTTTGTCGGCGAGGTCCTCTAGCCACTGGCGGGCCGGTTCGTTGGCCAGGGACTCCACCATCTGCTTGGGGATGGCCCGCATCACGTACCCCGGGGGCATCTGTGGATCCTGACGGTGGCGCCGGGCCATTGCTGCCTCGATGAGTGGCTCCCACCGGGCGGCCTTGGCCCGGCTGGCTGCCTCGTCCCGCTCGGCGAACTCGGGAAGCACCTCGGCACCGAACAGCTCGATCGACTCCATGATGTGTTCGTGGCGGTTCCGGCCAGCTTGGAGGACGAAGATGAGCTGGTCCACCCCGGCGACCTCGTAGCGCCGCAGGAAGTGGCGGAGTTGCTCCGGGGTGCCGATGGCTCCCCGGAGGCCGGTCTGGTCGCCGGCCGCGGCCTTGGCTCCCAAGGTCTGAGTTCGGGCAGCCAAGGCGGCCTCGGGGGAGTACCCCATCGTCCCTCGGCGGGTCAGGAACTCGCTCCAGACGTCAGTGGTCGCGGGTACGTGGTCGCCGAACACGTAGTAGTGGGCGAGTGAGTATCCGAAGAAGTTGGCACCCTCCAGGCCACGGGCCAGGGCGTCCTGCTCCCTCGGCGCACACATCATGGGGGTGACGCAGGCCACCTGGGGATTGGCGGCCAGCCCCACCGGGACGCATCGCTCCTCGAACACGGCTTCGTAATCGTCCACCCACTGTTTGGCGTCTTCGGGCTCCACGAAGGCAAAGCTGAGCGCCCCGATCCCCTTCTCTGCCGCTAGCAGAATGGTGTCACGACGGCTGCAGGCCACCCAGAGCGGTGGGTGGGGCTTCTGGACGGGCTTGGGGACCACATTGCGGGGCGGCATCGAGACATAGTGGCCCTCGACGCCTCCGAATGGCGTCTCGGTCATACACCGGATGGCTACCTCGAGCCCCTCCAGCCAGGCCTCCCTCTTGGTCTCCCGGTCGACGCCGAATCCACCTAGTTCCGCTTCGGATGACGACTCGCCGGTTCCGAACTCGACCCGGCCGTTCGAGACCAGATCCAGCATGGCGATGCGCTCGGCGATCCGGGCCGGATGGTTGTAGCGCGGCGCCGTCTGGACCACCCCGTGGCCGATGCGCATGCGGTGGGTGCGCTGACTGGCAGCGGCCAGGAAGACCTCGGGGGCACTGGAGTGGGAGTACTCCTCCAGGAAGTGGTGCTCTACCTCCCAGAGGTACTGGATACCGACCCGGTCGGCCAGCTCGACCTGGTCCAAGGCGTCGGTGATGAGGCGCTGTTCGCTCCCTTGGTCCCAGGGCCGAGGCAACTGGTGCTCATAGAAGATCCCGAACTTCACGGTCCAGCCTTTCGGCTCGCCCGCCGTTGGACGGCGGTTTCGAGCGGCTCAGCCGAGTCTAACGTTCCCGGGGGGTCGGATAAGGTGCCGTCGGCCGCTCGTGCCACCGCACCGAGGGAGAGCATCTCTTCGATGAGGTCGTCGGCGTCGGGTCGACCGGCCAACGACGCCTCGATCTCCCCCATGATGGTGTGGAGGTTGTCGCGGCGGCGCAACAGGAGCGAATCCCGGAGCGCCCGGTCCCAGAGCCGACCGATCATGTCCGTGCCCGCGTAGGTGCGACCACCGGTTCCGAGCCAGGTGCGGTCCCGCATCTCGGAGAGGGCGGTCCGCAGCCAGGCCACGTGCGGGGTTTCATCACTGCGAATGTGGGACACGAGGGTGGCCGCGGCGCCGTCACCGGCTACCAGCTCGCTATCGCCCAGGACCTCCTCTGCCCACCGGAAGCCATGGAAGGCCGAGATCTCGATCAGCAGGAGGCCGATCATGCGTCCCACCACCATCTCCAGGGTGAAGTCGATGTCGTGGGGCAACACCCGCTGGTTCCTCGCCGCATCGCGAAGCTGCTCGACCTGGGCGGGCGACTTTGGCCGAGTGTCGATGCCCATGCGGGCCAGCATGGCCGCCGTCTGGTCCTCGCTCACCGGGTTCTCGAAGGCGATGTCTCGGGCCACGAACCACATGCGGTCGTGACCGGCCTGATCGCCGAAGCCGGACTCATCCCGGGCGTGAGCCTCGAACAGGCCGCGGCCCATATGCGCCATGGCCGTGCCGACGGTGTCCTCCTCGAAGGCGCGAGCGACGTCGGGTACGGGAAGCAGCCGGAGCATCCCACCGAAGCCCTCTACCGTCCCGATCCGAGTCAGTGCCCCGATGATGGCTTGTGGCGCCCCGGCCCGGATGAGCAGTTTGGACTGGGCCGCGTTGGGAAAGTGCTCGGGCCAGGTGTCGAGCGGAACGTCGAGGATGGGTGTGGAGAACTGGGTTTCTCGTTGTTCTTCCCACGCCTCGATGGCCGGCCACCGGTACCGGGTACGAGGGGAGACATAGCGTCCATCGCTATCGAAGCCTCCGTGGCAGAGGATCCCGCCGGCGATGAGCGGCTGGGCGATCTCGTGATCGGCAAGCAGCTCCTCGGGAGCGAATTCGGTCTGGGAGGTGGTCATCGGTCAACCGCCGTCGGCATGCGCCATTGAGATCCCCCAGATCCGATCGCCACTGACGTCAAGTCTAGGGGAGGGTCGGCAGGCTCACATGGTCGACCGGTCCGATTCGGATGCGAGGGGTGTGGCGACCGGTTGATGAAGGTCAGCCGACCACGGCACCCGCGGCTGACTCGGCGATGAAGTGCACGGCGGCCTCACTACCGAGCGGCCTGGCCATGAGGAAGCCTTGCCCTCGGTGACAACCCAACTCGACCAGGTGGTGAAGCTGGCTCTGGTGCTCGATCCCCTCGGCAATCACCTCCAGGCCCAACGTGGCCGCTAGTCCCAGATGGCCGTCACCAGGGCCACGCTCTCTTCTTCCTGTCTCGACAGGGGATCGATGAACGACTTGTCGATCTTGAGTACGTCCACGGGGAATCGTTGCAGGTGGCTGAGGGAGGAGTACCCGGTGCCGAAGTCGTCGACCGCGATCCGGATGCCCAGGGATCGGAGTTCGAAGAGGGCCTGGGTGGCCTGGGCGGGATCCTCCATCAGGACACTCTCGGTCACCTCGAGCATGAGCTGTTGGGGGTCGACGCCGCTGAGGGCCAGTGCCGTGCGCACCTCGTCGGCCAGATGGGGCGAGATGAGCTGCCGCCTGGAGAGGTTGACCGACAGGGTCAGGGCCTCTCCGGACTCGGCGCTCCACATGGCTAGCTGCTCGCACGCCTCCACCAGGACCCATCGTCCCAACGGGACGATGAACCCGGTCTCCTCGGCAATGGGGATGAAGCGAAGTGGCTCGACCTCACCGAGGTGGGGATGGTTCCACCGCACCAGCGCTTCGAAGCCCACCAATCGTCGGTCGGCCAGGGCCACGATGGGCTGGTACTCGAGGAAGAACTCCGAGCGACCCAATGCCCAGCGGAAGCCGTTGGTCAGGTCGAGTCGTTCGAGCATGCGAGAGCGCATGGAGGTCCGGAACACCTCTACGCGGTTCTTGCCGGTCTCCTTGGCCTCGTACATGGCCGAATCCGCCTCGCTCAGCAGTTGTTCGGTGTTCTTGCCCGGCTCGCCGTAGGCCACCCCCACGCTGATGGAGAGTCCGATCTGATTGCCTTCGAAGTCGGGGGCGTCTCGAAGGACCGACACCACACGATGGGCGAACTCCACGGCGTTGTCCGGATGCCCCACGTCGACCATGAGCACGGCGAACTCGTCGCCGCCCAGTCGGGCCACCGTATCGCCGGGTCGCACGATCGATGTCAGCAGCCGGCTGGCCCGTACGAGGACGCTGTCACCCACGTGGTGGCCGAGTGTGTCGTTGACCGTCTTGAACCCGTCGAGATCGCCGAAGCACAGGGCCACGGTCTGGCCGGTGCGTTGCGCCGAGGCCAAGGCTTGTTCCACCCGGTCGTGGAGCAAGGCCCGGTTGGCCAGCCCGGTGAGCTCGTCGTGGAAGGCCAGGTGACGCAGATCGGCCTCTAGGGCCTCGCGTTGCCGTAGGGAGGCCTCTAGCGCCCTGGCGTGCACCTCGATCTCGGTGGTCTGTCCGGTGATGGTGCCGATGAGCCACATCATTCGCAGGTAGATGAGGGCAAACACGGCGATGCAGATGCCCGACATGACAGGAACGTTGACCGATGCCCCGAGGCAGATGGCCACCAGCAGGAGACTCGGGGGGACGAATCCGGCGAAGGCCACCATCGGGATGCGATGCCGTCCGTCGTTCTCCCGGACATAGATGTTCGCCCTCTGCTCGGGGGCGGGGAGGGGGTCGTCGGCCATCGAGGGATGGAGGGCTGCTGCACCGATGAGGACGTACTCGAGGAGGAAGAGACCGTCTACCGCGTTCCCGGTGGTGTAGTGGTTGTTCCGGACGAGTAGGTCGTAGACGAAGTCAGAGACGAACATGGTCCCGAAGGCCAGGGCCAGGAGCTTGTGGCAGGTCTGGGTCACCCGACCGAACAGCAGGGCCCGGAACACGATGAAGATCAGGACGACGTCCATGATCGGGTAGGCCAACGTCACGAGCTTCCCCGTGGCGGCCAGGGACCCGTCGTGGACATAGGCGTTGACCAGGAACTGCCACCACACGGCCAGACCGGCCACAGCCATGATGGCAGCGTCGGTGTTGGCCTCACGGCGGGCCGCCCGGATCGGGCTTCGGGTCAGTCGGAGGACTCCGGCGATCACGAATGGGTAACCGGCCAGGTAGAGGGCGTCGCCCACCGACGGGAAGGGCACCGACTGGTGGAGGAACACGGTGTACGTGTTCTGGGCGGCATCGCCCAGGGTAAAGCAGGCGCCCCCCGCGGCCAGCAGGTACCAGCCAAGGCGATCCTGAGGGCGGTGGAGTGCGGTTCCGATCAGGATGGCCGCCACGGAGGCGAGGCCCATCACCTGGTAGACGATGTCCTGGCTGATCGGACCGGGGAGCGCGAAGTAGCCGGCGATCACGAGTACCCCGCTGATCATCCAGTACTTCCAGGCGTTTTGCCTCATGCCTCGGTTCCCACGTCTTCTACTTCGACCCACTCTCTATCGGCTCCGAAGTGACGCTTATTGAGCGTTCGATCGGCACTTTCGACAACTTGCACTCCACCGTTGCCGGCATCGGGCGCGCCGTTCGGGCCACGGCGGCACCGGTCGCCGTCCCCACCCCGTCCTCCCACCACTACGGTGGCCCCCGTGCCGACCCATGTGGACCGAGATCGGGCCGTCGGGCTCCTACGCCGCGAGTTCGACGCGATCACCGAACTGATCTCCTCGCTGGACCAGGGCCAGTGGCCGATGCCCACCTGCCTGCCGGGGTGGACGGTCCATGACGTCCTCGGCCACATGGTGGGAACGGAGTTGATGCTGTCCGGGGTTCGAGCGCCCACGGTGGACGTAGCCCACCTCGATCACGTGAAGAACCCCATCGCCGAGGCCAACGAGGTCTGGGTCGAATCGATGCGGGGACGCTCAGGTCCGGATCTGGTGCACCGCTGGCGGGAGATCAGCTCCGGTCGCCTGGCCGCATTGGAGGCAATGAGCCAGGACGAGTTCGATGCCCCGTCGTGGACGCCGGTGGGGAGCGACGAGACCTATGGCCGCTTCATGCGGATCCGGCACTTTGACTGCTTCATGCACGAGCACGACATCCGGTTCGCCCTGGGCCTCCCGGCCCGGACCGATGGCGATCATCAGGCCTGGTGCCTCGAGGAGGTGGCCACCGGCCTGGGCTACATCGTCGGCCGCCGGGCGGGGATGCCCGATGGTGCTCGGGTGGCCATCAGGCTGACCGGCGAACCGGCGTGCACCTACTTCATCCAGGTGGACGGACGCGCGTCGGTAGTGGACGAGCTCGACGGCCCGGCCACGGTGGGCATCGAGCTCCCGGTGGCCCGGTTCCTCCGCCTGACCGGCGGCCGGGACGACGGTGCGTCGGGCCCCGGCGGTTCCGTGCTCCTTACGGGTGATCGGGATCTGGCCGCCCGACTGGCCCAACGTCTGGCCTTTACCATCTGATGGCCCAGCAGGCCGGGGTCAGGCTCGGTCCCGCAGGGCCGGTCCTCCGGCCAGCTCGGTCAGGGCCGACCCGGAGAGCCGGTACCCGACCCACTCGTCGAGTGGGACGGCGCCCAGCGAGCGGTAGAAGCGCAGAGCCTGCTCGTTCCAGTCGAGCACCGACCATTCCACGCGTGCGTAGCCGGACCGGCGGGCGATTGCGGCCAGCTCGGCGAGCAGTGCACGCCCGACCCCGGCGGCCCGGGCCTCCGGCCGGACGTACAGGTCCTCCAGGTGGATGCCATGGCGCCCCGTCCAGGTGGAGAAGGTCAGGAACCAGATCGCCATACCCACCACCCGGTGGCCCTCCTGGGCCACATGGGCGAACACGTTCGGGGACGGCGTGAACAGGGCGTCGTGCAGCTGGGAGGTCGTGATCTCCACTGATTGCGGTGCGCGCTCGAACTCGGCCAGGTCGTGTATGAGCTGCACGAGCTGGCCCACGTCGTCGGGGGTGGCTGCCCGGATCATCACCGCAGGCTAGTCAGCCGTCGTGGCCATTCCCAGGCCCGGCCCGGTGCGTGGGGCCGGGAGCACCGTTGCCGTGCCCTAGCGCCGGGCCGTGGTCTGCTCCGGCCGCCGCGGACCGACCGGGATGGAGGGCCTTGCCTAAGGTGGCACGGTCGAACGATCGAGGAGTCACCGATGCGAGCAGCCGTGTACTACGAGACCGGTGGTCCTGACGTCTTCCGGTACGAGGACGTTGCCGACCCGACCATCGGGGACGGCGACGTGCTGGTCAAGGTCGAGGCAATCAGCATCGAGGGTGGCGACACGCTCAACCGGCTGGGTGGTGCCATGACCGCGATACCCCACATCGTCGGCTACCAGTGTGCGGGAACGGTGGTGGCCGTCGGCCAGGCGGTCGCCCAAGTGGCCGTCGGCGATCGGGTGGTCACGGTGGGGATGGATGGTTCCCACGCCGAGCTGCGGGCCGTGGCCGAGCCGTTCTGCTGGGTCATCCCACCTGGCTTGGCCACCGAGGAGGCCGCCTGTGTGCCTGTGCCCTTCGGTACGGCCGACGATTGTCTCTTCGAGTTTGGCCGTCTGCAGCCCGGCGAGACCGCGCTCATCCATGCCGGCGCCAGCGGCGTGGGGGTCGCCGCCATCCAGCTGGCCAAGCGGGCGGGGGCCCGGGTCCTGGCCACGGCCTCGAGCCCTGACCGGCTGGACCGCCTGGTGCCGCTCGGTCTCGATGTCGGCATCGACTACACGGTGGTCGACTTCGTGGATGCCGTCCGCCAAGCCACCGACGGGCGGGGGGCGGACGTGATCGTCGACTCGGTCGGAGGCTCAAACCTCCAAAAGAGCCTCCACTGCCTGGCCTACCGGGGGCGGTGCGTCACCTTCGGCGATGCCGGTCGAGAGGTCCCGAGCCTCCTTGACATCGCCACCATGCGGGGGAACAACCAGACCCTGGTTGGGTACTTCCTGGGCACAGAGCTGTTCCTCGGGAGGCGGGCCCACGCCATGATCGCCGGACATCTCGACGACCTTGCCGCCGGCCGGCTCCGCGTCGTCGTGGACCGGACGTTCCGCCTCGAAGAGGCCGCCGAGGCCCACGCCTTCATTGAGAGCCGCCAAGCCTTTGGGCGGGTCCTGCTGATCCCCTGAACCAGGTCAGGCTCCACCGATCGGCAACTATAAAGATAACGTTCAACTAGAGATCGAGCCTAAAGTGGCCATCGAGGGTTTGGCAACCGCCCGACCTCACCGCACCCCCCAGCCCGGTCGCATCCGGACGCGCAGCCTGAGGCCTCGTGGCGTCTGGGGCACTCGACCTGGTGCGGAGGGTGAGCTCGGCATCCCAGGCGGCGCCGGGATACGGCAGACGGGCCGGGAGCGTTCCTAAAGGGCGCTGGTCCCGATGCCGATACTGCAGTGTGGGAAGTACTCCCCTGGACGGCGAGAATCTGGAGCGGCGGGCCCACGTCAGCCGCATCGCGCCCGGCGAATTTGAGGCGAGGCCACCCAACGGGCCCCGCAAGGCACGGGGCAGCCTGTCGCCCCTCGTGTTGGCCTATGTGGTGGGTCCCATCGCCCTCGGTGTGCTGATCGTCTTCCGGTACTTCGGGCTGGTTGCACGGGTACCGTTCTGGGCCTACCTGGCGGCCATCGGTGGAGCCGCCCTGGCCTCCGTGCTGGTCGAGCCGTGGCACAGCGAGCCGGCCGGCTCCGTCAAGCTCCATGCCCGCATGGCTATTCACGTGCTGGCCGTCACCGCGGTCATCTACATGACCGGATGGGGGCCGGCCCTGGGCATGGCCTATGCCTTCGTGGCGCTCCAGGAGCTGCAGACCTGGGGCGCCTCCCTGTGGCGCTCGGTGATGGGCTGGTCGCTGCTCAACGTTGCCGTGGCTCAGGTGCTCGTCTGGTATGGAGTCCTGCCCTCGATGCTGTCCCGTTCGCAGGCGGAGACCATCGGCGCCCTCGGCGCGTTCGTGCTGGTCATCGTCGTCCGCATGGCCGGGGCCACCGGTGAGAAGAAGGAACAAGCGGAGGCGCAGTTGGCCTACCAGGCGCTCCACGACATGCTCACCGGTCTGCCCAACCGCGCCATGTTCTACGAGCGCACCGAGCAGGTGCTCACGCAGGCGGCCCTGGACGGGTCCTCGACCGCCGTGATGCTCTTCGACCTCGACCGGTTCAAGGAGATCAACGACACCATGGGGCACAACTACGGTGACCGCGTCCTCACCGAGGTGGGGCCTCGGGTCACCTCGGTACTCCGGGCCGGTGACACCTTGGCCCGGTTGGGGGGCGATGAATTCTGCGTGCTCCTGCCCTCCGTGAGTGGCGAGGCCGACGCCGTCCAGGTGGCTCACCGGATCATCGCCGTGCTCGAATTCCCCTTCGACGTGGAGGGAACGGTACTGGGCATCGAAGCCAGCTGCGGCATCTCGATGGCACCGACCGACGGTCACAGTGCTGATCTGCTGCTCCAACGGGCCGACGTGGCCATGTATGTGGCCAAGGAGTCCCAGGCCCACGTGGTGGCGTACCGGGACGAACTCGACGTCAACACGCCTGACCGGCTGGCGCTGCTGGGCGATCTCCGCAGTGCGGTGGGCCGGGGTCAGTTCGTGCTGCACTTTCAACCCAAGGCGTCCATGCGCACCGGGCGGGTGGAGGGGGCCGAGGCGCTGATCCGGTGGAACCACCCGACCCTCGGCCTGCTCTATCCCGACGCATTCGTCCCCGAGGCCGAGCGCACCGGCATCATCGAGCCCATCACCCACTGGGTGCTGGACGAGGCGCTGTGCAGGTGTCGTCGCTGGATGGACGACGCTGAGCCCAAGGGATCCCTCGAGTTCTCAGTGGCGGTCAACCTGTCCACTCGTAGCCTGCTCGACGCGTCTTTGCCCGAGGTGGTCAGAGTGGCCCTGGCCCGCTGGGAGGTCCCGGCCCACCTTCTCGACCTCGAGATCACCGAGACCGTCATCATGACCGACCCGACACGGGCGCGACGGGTGCTCACCGAGTTGGCCGACATGGGCGTGACCCTGTCCATCGACGACTTCGGTACCGGCTATTCCTCCCTGGCCTATCTGCGGGACCTGCCCGTCCAGCAGCTGAAGATCGACCGGACCTTCGTCCAGGACATGAGGGGGGACTCCGATGATGAGGTCATCGTGCGAGCCGTGGTGGATCTGGCCCGCAATCTCGGGGTGCGGACCATCGCCGAGGGAGTGGAGGATCTGGCCACCTGGGAGCAGCTCCGTCGGTTGGGCTGCGACAGCGCCCAGGGCTATTTCCTCTCCCGACCCATGCCGCCCGAGGAATTCTGGGCGTGGGTCCAGGAGTGCGGCGGCGTCGTGGTGCCGGTCGTCGGTGGTCTGGACCATCACCACGTGATGACCTGGGGTGGGCTGACCAGGGTGCTCCACTGATGGCAACCCGTGTGGTCAAGTTTGTCGTTCATCCTGCCGATATCCGAAGGTATGGAACCCCTGATCCATGCTGAGCCGGAAGGACGACTCGACGACCTCCCCGCGGTGTCGATCAGCACCGGATCGGCCCGATCCGAAGGTGGTCGAGGAGCCGAGGTGAGTGAGGAACGGATCGCCCTGGGCCGGGCCCTCATGGCTCGGGCCGACCAGGTCGGTCGGATGGTCGATGCGCAGTTCGCGGTCGACCTCAAGGGCAATGCCTACGCGACCGCCCGGCTCGGCACCGAACTGATCGGCCGGTGGTTGATCACCGACCAGGTGGCGTCGAACGAGGACGAGGACATCCTGGCCCGGCAGGGAGAGCAAGCCATACTGGAAGACGCCGTCCTGGCCAGTGTGGCCAAGGCCTATTTCGCCTGGCGTGACCTGACCATCGCGGTGATGAAGGAGGAAGGCCAGCGGCTCGACGTGAGCGAGCGCCTACTCACGCTGGCCACCAACGTGGTGCGGTTCAGCTGCGACGGGAGCATGGTCCGCATCATCCGTCAGTTCGACGACACCCGGCGCACCCTGCAGCAACGGCTCAATGAGGAGCAGGCCCGATTGGCCCATCGGGCCCTGCACGACCAGCTGACCGGCCTGCCCAACCGAGCCCTGCTGGCCGACCGACTCCGGCAGGCCGCCGGATCGATCGAGCGACGGGGCACCGGCGCGGTCTTGCTCTACCTCGATCTGGACAACTTCAAGGCCATCAATGACCGGTTCGGTCACCCGGCCGGCGATGCGCTGCTGACGACGGTAGCCGCACGGCTGCAGGCCCTCGCCCGATCGGGCGACACCGTGGCCCGGCTGGGCGGTGACGAGTTCGTGGTACTGGCCGCCGATCTCTCCGACCCGGATGCCGCCGCCCGCTCCTTGGCCGAGCGGATCCATCTGGCCATGCGTGAAGCGATCCCGGTGGGTGAGCGACAACTGCACACCTCGGTCAGCATCGGCATCGCCCCGGTGTTGCCCGACGCCGACCCGGAGGTGTGCCTGGCCCAGGCCGATGCCGCCATGTACCAGGCCAAGCGGGGCGGTCCGGCTCGCTACGAGGCCTACAACCCGGTGATCGGTGAAGACAAGCGACGCAGCAGCCAGCTGACCCACGAGCTGCGTGTGGCCCACGAGCAGGGGCAGCTGTCGGTCCATTACCAGCCATTGTTCACCTTTGCCCGGGAGGTCGTCGGGATGGAGGCACTGTTGCGGTGGCGGCATCCCGAGCTGGGTCCGGTGACGCCCGATGAGTTCATCCCCCTACTCGAGCGGAGTCGGGAGATCGTGCCCATCGGCCGCTGGGTCCTTCACGAGGCCACCCGACAGTGCCGGTCGTGGCAGGACGACGGCCTTTCCGGCCTCACGGTGTCGGTGAACGTCTCTGCTCGCCAGCTGCAGGACCCTGACTTCCCCGAGGACGTCCAACACTCGCTGACCATGGCCGGCCTCGACCCGGAGTACCTGGTCCTCGAGGTCACCGAGTCGGCACTCGTCATGGACATGGCCCGGATTCGTGCCGTCATGCAAACGGTCCGGGACTTCGGCGTGCACATCGCGCTCGACGACTTCGGAACCGGCTATTCGTCCCTGCTCTACCTGAAGGGTCTCCCCATCGACCGGCTGAAGGTGGACCGAAGCTTCGTCTCCGGATTGGGCTCGGCGGCGCAGGACCCGACCATCGTCTCCACAGTGGTCGACTTGGCCCACAAGCTAGGCCTACAGGTGGTGGCCGAGGGAGTGGAAACCGAGGCCGAGCTGCAGGCGGTGAGCGAGATGGGGTGCGACGAGGTCCAGGGCTTCCTGCTCGGACGGCCCGCTCCCGCCGACACCTTCACCGCTGAGGCGCGGGTCCTGAGCGAGACCTGAGCCCGACGGGTCCGCGGTCGCGCCGGAGTCCCGCCTGAACTCGTGATCAGGCGTCCGTCGGGATGGCCTGTTGGGCGTCCATCATGTCGCCCATGACTACCCTGATGAAGTCGTCGGCCTCGTCGGTCATGCCCCCGACCACGCCTCCGTAGATGGCTCCCGATGCCGGGGCCTCGCCGGCATGCTCCCGGGCGTAGGCGACGCCGTCGGTCAGGTCGGCGGCGAAGGTGTCCGCCAGCCCCGGCTGGGTCTGGGGACGGGTGACCGCCATGTGGAGGGCGTTGGGATACTGCTGCCCGTTGAACCGCCACCCTCGGGTCCGCATGAAGTCGTTGACGTGGTAGATGTCGAATTCGTCCGAGGTGAAGCTGAACAGGAAGGTCGGCTTGCCGAGGATCCGCAGCTCGGGGTGGGACCGCACCGCCGCTTGCATGGTGGCCGCGGTCTCGAAGATGGACTTCGCGTAGCCCCGGTAGCCCTCCCGACCCAGGTGGACCATGGACGCCCAAGTGGCCGCGAGCAGGCCTCCCGAGCGGGACCCGTCCATGCCTGGCGAGCAGTACTTGCCCCCGCTCCAGTCGGTGAGGAAGAAGTACTGGGCGTCGCGCAGGGCCTTGTCCCGGAAGGTGAGGACCGAGGTGCCCTTCAGCGAATAGCCGTACTTGTGGGTGTCGGCGGAGATGGAGGTGACCCCGGGGTGTCGGAAGTCGAAGACCGGGATGTCGTAGCCCAACTCCTGGCCGAAGGGCAGGATGAAGCCGCCGAGGCATCCATCCACATGGAGCCCGACGCCGTGCTCCACGGCGAGGTCCGACAGCGCTCCGATGGGGTCGATCGTCCCGTAGCCGTAGTTGCACGCCGACCCCACGATGGCGACGGTCTCGGTGTCGATGTGGGCGTCCACCCACCCGGTGTCGACCTGGGTGGTGATGGGGTCGACCGGTGCCACCCGCAGCTCGATCCCGAACAAGTGACAGGCCTTGTCGAACGCGGGATGCGCGGTCTCCGGTTTGATCACGTTGGGACGGCGGATGTTGCGCTCCTTGGCGGCCCACTCGCGATAGGCGAGCATGGCGTGGGAGATGCTGCCCGTGCCCCCGCTGGACAGCAGGCCGGCCGGTTCGGCTCCGTCCACCGCCTCGGCATGCAGGAGGTCGAGCGTCATGGCGATGATCTCGGCTTCGAACTTGGTGGCGCTCGGACAGATGTCCCGCTGGAGGGCGTTGACATGGGCGAACCGTCCGAACGCCTCGGTCAAGAAGGCATAGTGCTCGTGATCGCCGCAGTACATGGTGCCCGAGCATTTCCCCGACTCCCAGGCGGCGTCCTCCTCGGTGGCCATGGTCTCCAGGGCGGAGAGGATCTCCGATCGCGCCGTACCCTGCTCGGGAAGCGTGCGGTGCAGGTCGAACCGGCCTTGGTAGGGGAATGTGCTCATGGGACTGGCTCCTTGCCTGGCGGGATCACGCTCCGCGGGGGCGCATGTTGGCTGCACGGTACACGGCATCGATGACGGCCATGTTGGCCACGGCGTCGGTCGGGGGTGTCAGGACGGACGCCCGGCGCAGGACGGCGTCGCAGAAGGAATCGAGCTGATAGGCGTAGGTCGACCGCCTCGAGGTGAACTCGTGACGTCGGCGACCTTTGGACCGGACCGACAGCCAGCTCAGAACCTGAGGGGCGATGGGATTGATCACCCGGAGCTCACCGTGGTCGCCGGTCACCCGTGCTGCCACGTGCAGGATCGACCGGGACCACATGGAACAGTGCAGGGTCCCGGTATGGCCACTCGGGAAGAGGAGCTCGGCGTCCATGGCGCGGTCGATGTCGGCGCTCTGGAGCTTGGCTGTGGCCGAGACCACCGTGGGCTCCTCCCCTCCGAGGAGCCGCGCCCAGTGGACCACGTAGGAGCCCATGTCCATCATGGCCCCGCCGGACAGCTCGGCCTGGTACCGGATGTCGGACTTGTCGAGGATGGGGGCGCACAACCAGGTCTCGATATGGCGGATCTGCCCGAGTTCGCCGCTCTCGACTATCTGCCGCATCCTGTGGGCCAGTGGGTGATAGCGGTAGTGGAAGGCCTCCATGACCACCAGGCCGTCCCGTTCGGCGGCCTGGTGGGCGGCGGTCGCCACCTGCTCGGCCTCGAGGGCATTGGAGGTGAAGGGCTTCTCGCAGAGCACGTGCTTGCCGGCCTCCAGAGCGGCCAGCGTCCACTCGGCGTGCAGGCTGTTGGGGAGGGGGATGTAGATGGCGTCCACGTCGGGATCGGTGACCACGGCCTCGTACCGTTCGAGCGCCCTGGGGATGCGGTGCTTGGCGGCGTACTGGATTGCTCGTTCTGGATTCCTTGCCGCCACCACGTCCACGCGGGCTTCGGTGTGGGAGCGGGCGGGCGCGAGCAGGGCGTGCGGGGTGATCCGGGCGGCGCCGAGTACTCCAAACCTGAGGGCACGGACCGTCAACGGCGGCCTTCCTGTGACGACGGGAACAGGAGGGCAGGATATCGTCGCTACTGTGCCCGTGCCGCTCCCGGACCCGTCGGCGGAGAATCGCCAGCCCCCGGATGCGGCCGAGGTTTCCGCCCTGAGCCGGGGCATCCTCGGGGTGGTGGCTCCTGAGGGAGGGCTCACTGAGCTGCAGCGCATTCTCATCGAGGCCCTGGTATCGGCCATGACCGGCTTCGCCCCCGATCTGACGGCAGACCCGGTGGGCCCCGACGAGTTCGCCCGCGGCCTGGCCGCCCGCAACCTGGGGTTCCGGACCCGGATCGTGCAGATGGTGATTCTCTACGTCCTCGTCCTCCAACCTGTGCCCCTCGACGTGGTCGACCGGGTGGACCGCTTTGCCGGGGAGGCCGGGGTCGACGAGGGCATGCTGTCGGTGGCCCATGAGTTCGCCACGGGCAGCCTTGGACTGGCCGCGCTGGACTTCGAGCGCAACGGGTACGCCTCGACCTGGGCTCCCGAGGACGAGGGCACCCTCCATCTTTCGGCCCACCTGGCCGGGGCCTGGGATGCGGTCGAGGACGATCCGGTACTGGCCCGACGATGGCAGGACCTCGAGGACCTCCCGGCGGGCACCCTGGGGCGGCAGGTGGCGGACTTCTATCGGGCGAGGGGCTTCACCTATCCAGGGACTCGCGGTTCGGCACCACCCTTCCTGGCCCAGCACGACTGGGTCCATGTGCTCGCCGACTACGGCACCACGGTCGAGTCCGAACTGGAGGTGTTCGGCTTCATCGCCCGGGCCAACGACGACATGCGGGCCTTCTCGCTTCTGGCCATGGTGGTCTCCCTGTTCGAAACCGCCTATCTCCCCGCCGGAGCCGGACTGTTCCAGGCGGATGCCGGACACCTGTCCCGGGCCGGGGTGGCCACCCGCCTGGGCGACGCCATGCGGCGGGGGGCCCGGTGCCACGGCAGCGTCGACTTCCTCCGCATCGACTGGTTCACATTCGCCCCCCTTCCCGTGGGCGAGGTCAGAGGGCACTTCGGGGTCGAAGCGAAGGCCCCGGTGGCCATGGCCCGGGGGTCGGTGGGCCCCTGGGAGCCCGGTGGCATCAGCCCCTTCCAGTGGGATGCCGGCCACGCCTTGGCCCGTGCCCAGGGCCGGACCTACGAGGCGTTCGGAGCCACCTGCTAGCCGGTGGTCACTGCCGACCATCACCCGGCCGGCTCATCGCGGACCGGCCTCCAGCAGCGGGGTCGCCTCCAGGGCGCAGTGGGTCAGTTGGCCAGCGGCCAGGGATGGTGTCCGGGCGCCTCGGTCCGGGTTCCTGATCCCGACGGCGGCGAGGAGCCCACCGGCCACGCACCAAGTCCCCGCGATGACTACCGCCCGCTGGAAGCCATGAGCCAGCGCGTGGGGGTGGAGGTAGCTGAGGCCGTCGATGCCCCCGAGTGCGGGGAGCACGGCGACGGCGATGAGGCTGCCCAGACGGGCTACGTCGTTGTTGACCGCCGACGCCACGCCGGCGTGGCTCTCGGACACCGAATTGAGGGCTGTCGAGGTGAGCGGGGCCACCGTGACGGCCAGCCCGATGGCGAGGACCAGGACTCCGGGCAGGACGCCGGCGACATACGAGGTGCTGGTGGGGGAGCGGCTGAGGAGGGTCAGGCCCCCGCCTACCACGATGGGCCCGACACTCATCTGCAGCCGGGGCCCGATGGCTGCGGCCAAGCGACCGGAGCGGGCCGAGAAGGCCAGCATCACCAAGGTGATGGGGAGGAGGGCGACCCCGGACTCCAGGGGGGAGTAGCCGTCGACCACCTGGAGGACCACCGGGAGCAGGAACAGCACACCTCCGAGGCCGGCATAGACCACGAAGGTCACGGCGTTGGTCACGGCGAACTGCCGGACCCGGAACAGGCTGAGCGGCAGCATCGGGGAGGGTAACCGAGCCTCTACGACCACGAAGACCGCAGCACCGACCACGCCGACGATGAGACCGACCAGCACCTTCGGGGACGACCATCCCTCCTGCGGTCCTTCGATGAGGGCGTAGGCCACCCCGGCCAGCGAGAGGGTGGCCAGCACCGCACCGGCCAGGTCGATGGTTCCGTGCGCCGAGGGGTCACGCGACTCGGGGACGTGTCGTGCCGATACCAACACGACGACGATACCTATGGGAACGTTGATGAGGAAGATCCACCGCCAGGAGGCGGCGCTGATCAGATAGCCACCGACCAACGGGCCGGCTGCGGTTGCGACCCCTCCGAGTCCCGACCAGGCTCCGATGGCTTCGCTGCGGTCGTCGGGGGCGAACGATGCTTCCAGGATGGCCAGGCTGCCCGGGGTCAGCAGGGCTCCCCCGACACCTTGGAGGACACGGAGCACGATGAGCTGACTGGAGCCGGTGGCCAGGGCGCATGCCGCCGAGGCCAGAACGAACCAGGTCACCCCGATCACGAACACCCTTCGTCGACCGTACCGGTCGCCCAGCGACCCACCGAGCAGCAGGAGCGAGGCCAAGGTCAGCGTGTATCCGGTCACCACCCACTGGAGTGTGCCCAGTGTGGCGTGAAAGTCCCGTCCGATGGTCGGGAGGGCGATGCCGATCACGGTCGCGTCGATGGCGGCCATGCCCGAGCCCAGGACCGTGGCCAGGATCACCCAACGGCCACGACCCGAGCGGTAGGTGACGATCTCGGGGCCGCCGGGGATGGCGGGCTCGCCGGGCACGGGAGTCATCGAGACACCGTGTCACACCGTGGTCCCTTCGTGAAGGGGATCTGGCTGATGCTCGACGGCAATCGGCCGGCCGGACGCAGGCGTGCCCTCGGTCCTGGGCCTCGGTTCGGGTTCAGAGGCCCCACGAAGGCGCCGATGACAAGGGGAGGGGGTCCGGACCGGAGCGTGTGACCACCTGGCAGGGCTGGTGGTCCACGGCGGTACCGTCTCGCATCCGGTGACCAGCGCCCGCCTCTCCTCTGCGGCCCGACCAGGGAACCGCCACTTTCCCAAGACCCGATCGTGGTTCGCCCTCGACGCCCCGCTTGAGCTGCTCAGTCCTCTCTCGGTGCTCCGGGTCCTGTTCGGTGTGGCCACGCTGGTATGGCCTTTCATCGGTCTGACGCGCCCCGAGGTGCGCACCACGGGTCTGACGGTGATCAGCGCCACCACCGCGGCTTGTGGGTGGCGCTCCACTCGGTGAGGAAGGTCGACTTTCGGGCGTGCCGTCTGTTGGACGCATGGAGGACGGTGGCCGTCGGGGCGCTCGTGTGGTGCGGTCACGGCCCCTGCACGACCACGGTGTCCGCATCTCGGTCGATGACTTCGGCACCGGTTTCACCTCCCTGGCCGCGTTGCCCACGCTGCCGCTGGACGAGCTGAAGGTGGACCAGTGCTTCGTCATGCGATCGACCACCTCGCCGACCGACAAGGTCATCGTGCGCACCGTCGGAGAGCTCGGGCATCGTCTTCGAGTTACACGTGGTCGCCGAAGGAGTGGAGACCGCAGAGATCGCCGTCCTCATGGAGGAGATGGGCATCGACCTGCTCCAGGGGTACTGCTTCGCCAAGCCACTCACCGAGGAGGAGCTGGTCGGCTTCGTCGGTGAGGCAGGGACTTCGGGAGAGCACACTCCAACGGTGGGGCGGGCGGGGCGGATGATCACTCGGATCGAGGCGGGGGAGAACCGTAGCTACCATCCTCAGCACTTCCCCGTGTCTGACAGCCCGGTTCCTCCGGTCAGTGGGTGGGATCCCGGATGACGAACCGGCGCGCTGCTCAGGGGTGGCGGCCGTTGGGCATGAGGTCGCCGGTGCCCCATTGGCCGAGGTCGTTGAGCTGGACGTGGTCTCCGGTCGCCTCGACGATGCGGTTCCCGCCCACGTAGAGGGCGGTGTGGTACACACTCGTCCAATCCGTGGCGCTGGTTCCCCAGAACACCAGGTCGCCCGCGGTCAAGTTGGCCATGGACACCGGGCTCCCCGCCGTGTGGTACTGGTCGTTGGCCACCCGGGCGAACCCTACGCCGGATCCGTGCTGCCATGAAGCCAGAGCCAATCCGGAGCAGTCGTAGCCCACCGGACCGTTTCCGCCCCAGATGTAGGGCTTGCCGAGCTGCTGGAAGGCGAACAGGACCGCCTTGTCCCCCGGTGTGGCCGGGTTGAAGAGGAGGGCCTGGGCCGGAGGGGCCGCCGTGCCGGCGTCCCCGAAGGGGGTGGCGGTCCCGCTCTGCTGCACGACCCAGTAGCCGTTCCCGGACGGGGTCGGCACCAGGCGCTCGACGGGATCACCGGTCGAACTCGCCGTCGACCCATAGAAGGCGGCGTCCCCGAAGGTGAACACGCCGCCGTCGGAGGCCACCAACCAGTAGCCTCTGCCGTCCGGCGTCGACGCCATGCCCACGATGGGGCGATTGAGGCGGAGGCTGCCAGTCGACCCGTAGAAGGTGGCGTCCCCGAAGGTGAACACGCCGCCGTCAGAGGCCACCAACCAGTAGCCCCTGCCGTCCGGCGTAGGGGCCATACCCACAATGGGCTGGTTGAGGTGGATGTTGCCGGTCGAACCGTAGAACACGCCGTCCCCGAAGGTGAACACCCCACCGTCGGAAGCCACCATCCAGTACCCCTGGCCGCTGGTGGTGGCGGTCAGGCCCACGATGGGCTGGTTGAGATGGATGTTGCCGGTCGACCCGTAGAAGCGGGCGTCGCCGTAGCTGAACACCCCGCCATCGGAGGCCACCATCCAGTAGCCCTGTCGGTCACTGGTCGCCGAGGCACCCACGATGGGCCGGTTGAGGGGCGTGCCGGGCGCTCCGTAGGAGGGAACCCCGAAGGCGTACACCGAGCCACCGGGTGTGGCCAACCAGAAGTTGTCCGACACCGCCTGGGCCAGGCTGGCGTGCGAGCCCACCGGCCGGTTCGTGCCCGCCCCGGCCGGAACCGACGTCGCGACCAGGGCGGTTGCCGCCCCGACGGCCAGGAGCCCCGCGGCACCAGCCGCCACGCGTACGCTCCATCGGCTCCTCATGCCCCACGTCCTCCTGCGACTCCGGGCATTGAGGAATCAACGCCCTAAGTGAGAAGTCTCCCACGTAGAGTGAAGTTTGTGCAACGGGCCGGGCGTCGATCCGGCAGAAATCGCCGGCCGGGGGGTCCAAGCAGCCGCGTCGGCACCGGATCCGTACGCCTGCGAAACTCCGACCGTAACGTCGCGTCCCTCAGGAGGCCTGCTCGGTGACCCATCCCGGTGTCGAGATGATCAGCACGTTCATGTCAGAGTCGGGGATGACTACCGGCACCGTCGCCGAGCGGCGGTCGGCTCTCGACCAGATGGCTGAGGGATCGCCACCTCCCGAGCGTGTCAGCATCGACGCCATCACCCTTGGCGGACGAGACGCCGAACGGATCACCCCGGACGGGGGGAGCTCCGGCACAGTCGTGCTCTACCTGCACGGCGGGGGCTACTGCAGCGGGTCGCTCAACAGCCACCGCCAATTGGCCTCACGCCTCGCCCTCGCCTCGGGCAGCCCGGTGGCTCTCCTCGACTACCGCCTTGCCCCCGAGCATCCCTTTCCGGCTGCCGTCCATGACGCGACGTCGGCGTACCGGGAGCTGGTGGGCTCGGGAGTCCCCCCGAGTCTGATGGCCATCGCCGGCGACTCGGCGGGAGGGGGACTCACGATGGCCGCGCTCCTGGCTCTGCGGGCGGCCGGCGATCCACTCCCAGCTGCCGCTGTCTGTCTCTCCCCGTGGGTCGATCTGACCCAGTCGTCCCCCGCCTACGATGCGCTCGGCCCTCTCGATCCCATGGTGACTCGGTCTGGGTTGGACGAGATGGCCCAGTGCTACCTCGGGAACAGTGACCCGCATGCCGAACTGGCCTCACCCCTGTTCGCCGATGACCTCTCCGGCCTGCCCCCGGTCCGGATCGAGGTAGGGGCCCACGAGGTGCTGCTCGACGACGCCACTGGCCTTGCGGATCGGCTACAGGCCGCCGGTGGGACCGTCACGCTCACCGTCTGGCCGGAACTCATCCACGTGTTCCAGGCCTTTCCCGGGGATATCGTCCCCGAGTCAGACCTGAGCATCGCCGCCGTCGGGTCGTTCCTGGCTCGAAGCTTCGGGGGGCCGGCCCGGGCCCAGGGGGCTTCCTCCCACGACGACGTCGGCCGCTAGCCCGTCGGCTCACCACCAACCGCACATCCAGGAGGTCAGCGCATGCAGGAGTTCCGAGGGAAGGTCGCCGTGGTCACCGGGGCCGGGAGCGGGATCGGGAGGGCCCTCGCCCTGGCCTTCGCCGCGGAGGGGATGCACGTGGGACTGGCCGATCTGAACCGTGATGCCATGCGAACCACGGCCGACCTGATTGCTGAGCGGTCCCCCTCGGCGGAGACCATGGACCGGCGGTGTGACGTGAGTGAGGCCGACCAGGTCGATGCATTGGCCGACGCCGTCTTCGGTCGCTGGGGCCAGGTGGACCTGCTCTGCAACAATGCCGGGGTGTTCGTGGGCGGCGTCATCTGGGACCGGCCCATGGCGGACTTCGAGTTCGTGCTCGGGCCCAACCTATGGGGCATCCTCCACGGCATCCGGTCCTTCGTACCCCGCATGGTGGCCCAGGACACCGAGGGCCACGTGGTCAACACGGCATCGGTGGCGGGGCTGCTCGGAGCGCCGTTTGAGGCGCCGTACGCCATCTCCAAGTTCGCCGCCTTCGCGGCCACCGAGTGCCTGGCCAACGACCTGAGGGCCACCGGCTCCAAGCTCAGAGCCTCGGCGCTGTGTCCGGGGATGATCCACACCAACATCCTGGATTCGGAGCGACACCGGCCTCAGCACCTGGCCACCGAGTTCACCGAGGACCAGAAGTTCGTTTCCGAATTTCTGCACCAGGCGGTGGAGGCGGGCATGGACCCCGATGAGGTAGCCAGGAAGGTGGTGGACGGCATCCGGGCCGAACAGTTCCTCATCCTGACTCATGAGGCCTACCCGCAGAAGTTGCTGGAGCGGGCCGATGCTCTGGTGGCCCGGCGCCTTCCCGACCTACCTGACTTTGACTGAGGGAGCGCCCGGGCAGCAGTTCAGGCTGTGGTGGCGATGCCCCCGTCGACGGGGATGACGGCTCCGGTCAGGTAGGCGCCGGCAGGTGAGGCCAAGAAGATGGACACGCCGGCCATGTCGTCGGGACGTCCGATGCGCTTCAAGGGGGCCGAGGCCGCGATCTGCTCACCGAACGCCTTAAGGGTGGCGGCCATCATCTTTGACTCGAACGGCCCGGGGGCCACGGCATTGACCGTGATGGTGGGGGCCAACCGCTTGGCCAAGTGACGCGTCAGCTGATGTACGGCCGCCTTGGATGCCGAATAGGAGTAGGACTCGAGGACGGGGACGTGGATGCCGTCGATCGACCCGATGTTGATCACTCGGGACGGCGCATCGGCCGAGGCCGCCCGCTCCAGCAACGGCAGGAAGAATTTGGTGGTGTGGAAGATCCCCTGCACGTTGAGGTTGAGGACCCGGTCCCACGAGGCGGTGTCGTGGTCGACCAGTGGAGCTCCCCAGGTGGCTCCGGCGTTGTTGACCAGCACGTCGACCCGGGGATGGTCGGCGCCCACCTCCTCGGCGAAGCGTCGTGCACCCTCTTCGGAGGAGAGGTCGGCGGCCACTCCTACGCAGAGGCCATAGGTGGAGAGCTCGGCAGCGGTCGCCTGCACGGCCTCTGCCTTGCGGGAGGCGACCACGACGGTGGCCCCCGCGGCCACGAACCCTCCGGCGATCATCCGCCCGATGCCCCGGGTGCCCCCGGTGACCACCACGGTCTTGCCGGCCACCGAGAAGAGCTGGTCGGGGGGAGTAGGAGCTGGAGAGGACGACGGTTCGCTCATGGATGGTGACGGTAGTGCAACGCCGGTGCCGCCGGTGGCCTCTCTCGGGTCAATCGGCCAGCGTGATCCGTTCGCGCAGGTGCGTGCCCTCCTCGAGGCAGTCCACCACCCCGTCGGCGTAGTCGGCGTAGCTGATATGGCTCTTGCCGTCCTCGGCGATGAGCATCCGGTGGTGCCCAAGCTGGTAGTCCTTCATATGGGGGCCGGGACCGATCTCGGCGGCAGGGGACACATAGGTCCAGTCAAGGTCGTCGACAGTCCGATAGAACTCGAGCGCCTCCCGCTGGGCGAGAGCGTTCGGTCGGTAGGTCTCGGGGAAGCCCGGGGCGTCGACGGCCTGCAGCCCTGGAGCGATCTTGAGGCTGCCCGCGCCACCCACGACTAGCAGCCGACTGACCCCGGCCGAGCGGAGCCCTTCCACAAGGCCGTGGGCGGCTGCGAGAAACGGCTGAGGATGGCCAGAACCAAACGGAGGGCCGATCGCGGAGACGACCGCGTCCGATCCCCGCACCAGGTCGGCCACGCTGGACGGGTCGGTAGCATCTCCGGACCGGATGGCCAGGCCGGTTGCAACCGATCTCCCCGATCGGCTCACTCCGGTCACCGAGTGATCCCGAGCCACTAGTTCGGCGGCGATGGCGCCGCCGATCTTCCCGTTGGCTCCGAACAGCACGACGTGCATGGTCTCCTCCTGGACGCGCCACTCCTACGGTGGATACGACCGTGGGATCAGGGTAGAGGATGCGAAAGGCATCCTGAGCAGGGGGCATCGGTCTCCCCGACCACCAACTGGTCGGATTCCTCGACGCTCGCCGGCATGGCGATTGTTAGGGTGCGGTCGACCATTGGAGGGTGACGATGCACCTGGCACTGACGGCTGAGCAGCAGGAGTTACAACAGCGACTGCGATCCTATTTCGCCGGCCTGGTTGAGGAGGAGCAGCAGACCAACGATCCCGAGTCCTCCTACACCCGACTCATCCGCCGCATGGGTCGGGATGGCTGGCTCGGCCTGGGCTGGCCGGCCGAGTTCGGTGGGCAGGGCCGAGGACCGATCGACCAGATGATCTTCGTGGAGGAGTCCCACTGGGCCGGCGTGCCCCTCCCGCTCCTCACCCTCAACAGCGTCGGGCCCACGTTGATGACCCTGGGCACTGACGAGCAGAAGGCTCGGATCCTCCCAGGAATCCTGAGGGGCGAGATCCACTTCTCGATCGGGTACACCGAGCCCACGGCCGGCACGGACCTGGCCTCCCTGCGGACTCGAGCCGAGCGCGACGGTGACGAGTACGTGATCACCGGCGAAAAGCTCTACACCAGCGCCATCCAGTACGCCGACTACGTCTGGCTGGCCGCTCGGACCGATCCCGACGCCCCTAAGCACAAGGGGCTCTCGGTCTTCATTGTCCCCACGGACACTCCGGGGTTCAGCTGGACCCCGCTGCGCACGGTGGCGGGCGAGTTCACCAGCGCCACCTTCTACGACGGCGTCCGGGTACCGGCGGACAACCTGGTAGGTGGCGAGAACCAGGGGTGGAAGCTGATCACCAATCAGCTCAATCACGAGCGGGTGGCGCTCTGTCCGGTGTCGGGGATCCTTCGGGACATCACCGAGGTGGCCGAGTGGGCCAGAGCCGAGCGGCTGGCTGACGGGAGTCGGGTCATCGACAAGGAGTGGGTCCAGGTCCACCTGGCCCGGGTCATGGCCCGGGCCGAGCTGTTGAAGTTGCTCAACTGGAAGGTGGCCTGGGCGGCCGACAAGGGGCTGAACCCGGCCGATGCGTCCGCCACCAAGGTGTTCGGGACCGAGTTCGCCCTCGAGGCCTACCGGCTGCTCCTCGAGGTGGTGGGTCAGGCGGGCTACCTCGTCGAAGGCTCGCCCGGGGCGGTCCTCCGAGGCCGGCTGGAGCATCGGTCGAGAAGCGAGACGATCTTCACCTTTGGAGGCGGCACGAATGAGGTGCAACGGGACATCATCGCCATGATCGGCCTGGGCATGCCCCGGGCACCCCGGTAGCGACACCCCGTCGCGCCCTGGAATTCACTGCATGCCGGCCCGTCGCTGACCTCTAACCTGAGGGCGCACGGCCGAAGGGGCCAGTGACCAAGGAGGCACCTGTGGACGACCACGAGATCATCGCCCGGATCGGGGATCTGGCCGAAGAGGAGCAACGTCTTCGAGGAGCAGCACGTTGGTGAAGGACTCTCCGAGGAAGACCAGGCCAGACTGAAGTCCCTCGAGGTCACCCTCGACCGGATGTGGGATCTGCTCCGGCAGCGTCGCGCCCTGCGAAGTGCTGGTCGGAGTGCGGACGACGCCACGCTCCGAACCGAAGGCACCGTCGAGGGGTACCGCCAGTAGCCAGGAGGCGGGCCGGGCCAGGAATGTCGACCCACGTCGAACTGTCCTATGCCAACCTGCAAGCCCGGAGTCTACGAAAAGGAGCCCCGATGACCAGTGCGTCCCTGAACGGCCAAGAGGTTGCGTACGACGACACGGGCGGCGACGGTCTCCCGGTGGTGCTCTCCCATGGCTTCTTGATGGACCGCACTATGTTCGATCCCCAGGTGGAGGCCCTCGCTCCGCGTTTCCGGGTCATAACCTGGGACAGCCGCGGTCATGGCGACACCGTTGACGACGGGCAGCCCTTCTCGTACTGGGACCTGGCCGCCGACTGCCTGGCCCTCCTGGATCACCTGGCCATCGATCGTGCCGTCCTCGGGGGGATGTCCCAGGGTGGTTTCGTCTCACTGCGGGCGGCCCTGCTGGCGCCGGAGCGGGTGCGTGCCCTGCTCCTCTTCGACACGCAGGCCGGGACCGAGGATCCCGAGGCGGTCCCGCTCTATCAAGCCATGTTGGACGAATGGGTCTCCAAAGGACCGTCCGACGAGATCGCCGAGGTCGTGGCGGGCCTGATTATCGGGGAGCCAACTCTGAGCGAAGAGTGGGTGCCGCGGTGGCGAGCCCGACCCCATGAGTCGCTGGCCCGGCCAGGCCAGGCGCTCATCAGTCGGGATGACATCACCGACCGCCTGGATGAGATCGAGGTGCCGGCCCTGGTGGTGCACGGCACGGCCGACGTGTCGATCACCATGGACAAGGCCGAGCGGTTGGCCGCCGGGTTGCCCGGCAGCGGTGATGTCGTGGTCATCGAGGGGGGGACCCATTCAGCCAACCTGACGCATCCCGGCCCCGTCAATCGTGCCGTCCTCGAGTTCCTCACCGGCCTCCCGACGTAGCCCGGGCGAGCATTGGGTCGTCCCAGGCGAGATCGAGGACGGGCGGCCTGGCCGGTCGCCGATCGCCCTCCCTGGCCCGCAGCGCGTTCCTCGGCTGTTCGTCAGTCGTCCGCGGGTCGCGGTCAGGCCTGCCAAGCAGGTCATCGGGCGGTTCGTCCGAGGGAATCGGCGGCGTACGGCAGGTGATCGATGCGGTCTGGGTGGTCAGCTCAGGGTGCTCGACCTGGACGTGGGGGTGGAGCGGTGGAAGGCCATCGTGAATGCACTCCGGAGCGACGACGTCGCAGTGGCCGCAGCTGTCATGGCGGCTCCCGGTGGCGGACGGCCGAGGAGTCCGTCGTTGGAGTGCCCGCGGCGTCAGCTCGGGGGACGTCAGGTCCGATGGCGGCGAGGACGAGCGCCAGGGTGAGCGCGGACAGGGCGGTGACGAGGGTTTTCAGCATCGGGCGCCCGACCGGCGGACGGTACCAGCCAAAACCGCTTGGCTCTTCGACGCTGGGCCGGCCGCTCCCGCTGGAGGACCCCAACGAACGAATGGTGGATCAGTACAGCCCGACGATCTCGCCGTTCTCGTCGAGGTCGATCTCCTCGGCCGCTGGGTGTCGGCTCAGGCCGGGCATGGTTCGCATGTCTCCGCAGATGGCGTAGATGAAACCGGCCCCGGCCGAGGCCCGGACCTCGCGGACAGGGAGGCGCCACCCCCTCGGAGCCCCCTTCAGCGCGGCATTGGACGAGATGGAAAGGTGGGTCTTGGCGATGCAGAGTGGAAAGTCACCCAGCCCGTTGGCCTCGAACAGGTCGAGGCCGCGAGCCGCCGCCGGCAGGTACTCCACTCCGTCAGCGCCGTAGACCTCGGTGGCGATGGTTTCGATCTTCTGTCGAAGGGAGGACTCGGACCGGTAGAGAAATCGGAACTGGCTCGGCTCCTCGGCCGCAGCGGCAACCGCCTCGGCCAGGTCGGTGGCTCCCGCACCCCCGTCGCGGAAATGGGTGGAGACCGCCCAACGCACACCCATGGCCTCGGCGATCTCGGCGATGGCCGCGTACTCGGATTCGAAGTCCTCGGGGAAGGCGTTGATGGCCACCACCGGGGTGACGCCGTGCAGGAGGACGTTCTCGATCTGTTTGCGCAGGTTGGCCCCTCCGATGTGGACCTCCTCGGGGTTCTCTTGCAACAGCTCCTCGGGGAGCGGACGTCCGGCCACGATCCGATGGGTGCCCGAATGGGCCTTCAGGGCCCTCACCGTGGTTACGATGACGGCGGCGTCTGGTACCAGGCCCGACACCCGGCACTTGATGTTGAAGAACCGTTCGGCTCCCATGTCGGCCCCAAACCCGGCCTCGGTGATGAGGTAGTCCCCGGTGTGGATGCCGATGAGGTCGGCGATGACCGACGAGTTCCCATGGGCGATGTTTCCGAAGGGTCCGGCGTGGACCAGCACGGGGGTGTTCTCCAAGGTCTGGAGCAGGTTGGGCTGGAGGGCGTCACGCATGATCACCGCCATGGCCCCGGCCGTCCGCAGCTGTTCGGCGGTGACCGGTGCACCATCCGGCGTGAATCCCACCACGATCCGGCCCAGGCGACGCCGCATGTCCTGGAGGGAGGTCGACAGGGCCAAGATGGCCATGACCTCGCTGGCCGCCGTGATGTCGAACCCGGCTTGACGGGGTACGCCGTCCTCCCGGCTCCCTAGGCCCACCACGACATTGCGGAGCGCCCGGTCGTTGACGTCCAACGCCCGGCGCCAGGTGATCGTGGAGGGGTCGAGGTTGAGCTCGTTGCCCTGATAGAGATGATTGTCCACCATGGCCGACAACGTGTTGTGGGCGGCGGTGACTGCGTGCATGTCACCGGTCAGATGCAGGTTGAGCGCCTCGAAGGGAGCCGCCTGGCTGTAGCCGCCGCCGGCTGCACCGCCCTTGATCCCGAAGGTCGGACCCATGGACGACTGGCGGATGGCCGCAGTGGCCCGCCGACCCACATGGCGCATGCCCTGGGCCAATCCCAACGTGGTGGTCGTCTTTCCCTCGCCCAGCGGGGTGGGGGTGACCGCAGTGACCACTACGTATCGGGCCTTGGGCCTGTCGGCCAGGAACTCGATGGCGTCGAGCCTGACCTTGGCCACGAACTCGCCGTAGGGCTGTAAGAGGTCCTCGGGTATGCCGATCTCCCGGCCCACCTCGGTGATCGGGACCAAGGTGGCCTGGCGGGCGATGTCCAGTGCGGAGAGCTGACTGCTGACGGTCAAAGCCGTGGCTGTTCCCGACATGAGATTGGCATTCCGCCCCTCGCTCCCTGATTCCGGCGGCCATGGTCGCGGCCTGACCGAGCATCGTAGTGCCGTCGGCCCAACCGGGCACGAGGGCGGCCCCGTCCGGTTGTCCGTCAGGCCAGGATCTGTTCCCATCCGGGCTCAACGCGGGCCATGAAGACCGTAGTGAGCTTCATGGACCGGTGGAGCCAGACGCCGTCCACGCGGGCGTATGCATCCTCCTCGAACCCGCACATCCACCAAGACGATCCGTCCGGCCGTCGGCAGGGACTGAGAAGGTCCCAACGCCCCTGTGCCTCGTCACCATCGACCTCGATACGGGGCTTCGCAAAGAGGTGCCGTGCGAAATCCAGTGTGGGCTCGGCCAGCCGGGCGGCAATGGCCACGCGCCCTTCGTGCCGCCCAAGTCCGGGGCCTCCGTCCCAGACCCCGTCGGAAGTGAACAGTTCGGCGGCGGCCCGGGCCACGGAGCCGAGGGACTCGGGATCGACCAACCGTCCGCCCGAGAAACGCTGGTCGACGAGCTCGCCGTAGCGCGCCTTCAAGTCATAGAGCTGCAGCACCGACTCCGCTGACTCCAACCGGCGGCGCAATGTCGCCACCTCGTCCGCCAACTCATCGATCGTAGGCATGTCGTCTCCTGATCGCCTAGGACGGGTGGGTAGCCGCAGTCCACCGATGCCGCACCAGCGGGCGTTCCGATCTCCGAGGTTACCGGTCCGGATCCCTGTCGTCAGGCGGTGGACCTAGCGACCCGAGCGAGCGCACGCCACGGTCTCATAGTCGACCTGCACCGTCCGGTCGATCAGCGCACAACGCTGCTCGACCTGGTCGTAGTCGTCGGCTGAACCGAAGGCGCTGTAGATGAACTCACCGAGCCCGAGGCGCCAATCGACAATGTCGCCGGGTAGCCGATTGATGGTGATCTCGTCCACGCCAGGAATCCCCTGCAGCAGTTGGTGTCCGGCCATCGCGGTGACCCGGTGGGCGTTCACGGGGGGTGTGGCGATGCGCCGGAACGCGACCCGGGGAAAGGAAAGGGGGAGCTGCACCGATGGAGCACGGCCGAGGGCCAGCTCCATCGCCACCCCGTAGAGGGAAACGGTTCCGCCGGCCAGGACCATGAGTTCGGGTACCCCTCCACCGACCCGCCCATTGACCTCCACCACGGCCGGACCCTCCGGCGTGAACTTGAGTTCAGTGTGCTGGCAGCCGTTGCTGATGCCCAGGGCGGTGACGGCAGCTGCGGCCAGCTCGCAGGCTGCCTGGGCGTCGGCACGGGAGACGTCACTCGGTAGCACGCTGCCGGTCTCGCGGAATGGCTCGGCGAAGGGAAATCGACCGGTGACCGCCAGGTGTTCGATCGACTCGTCCCGGACAAAGGTCTCCACCGAGACCACGTCGGCAAAGCGGGAGACCGGTCGCGAAGGGCCGCCCAAGAAGCCCTCGAGGATCCAGCCGTCCTGTTCGCGGCGGTCGGCACGGGAAGCAGTCACCAGTTCGACGAACTGTTCGGCGGTGTGTACATGGTGAACGTTCCGGCTTCCGTCACCGGAACGGGGCTTCAGGACCCCGGGTAGCGAAACCGCCTGTGCCAGCCGCGCGGCCTCCTGGTTTGAGAGCCTGGCGGGCACCTCCCAGAACGGCGGACCCGGAATCCCGGCTACTTGCATGGCTCGGCGCTGGAGCAGCTTGTCCGATAGGCGCGCCGCTACCTCGGGGGAGTGAAACCGAAGGTGCAAGCTCTCGGCCACCATCGCCAGTCTCGTCATGCGACGGTCGTTCAAGGCCACGATCCCCGTGGGTTCAGATGCAGCGAGCGCCTCTACCGTCTGCTCATCGGTGAGGCCGGCGATGTCCACCACCTGTCCGACCCGTGAAAGTAGCCGGGCCGAGTTGGCCATTTGTGGCTCGGAGAGGTCGATCATCCAAATGATCTCGCACAGTCCGCGCGTGGCGTCTCGCAACGAGAACACCGATGGGGTCGTCGCCTCGTAGGAGATGATGAGCCGCTCAGGGGCGTCGTTCGTCACTCGATGGTGTGTAGCTGTAGCTGTGGCGCCATGATTAACGGGGTCATCTAGGTCGCGCCTCTTGAGTTGCCCGTGCGGCCCATGGTCCAAGTATCGCCGCTTCGGCAGGGTTAGGGCACCCCGCAGCGTTGCGTTTTGGTGACGATGCCTAGGTGAGCAACTAATCCGGGCGATTCTCAGGCCAATCTCAGATTGGGTGGTTACCTTCTTCCCCGTTGGGCCAACGGGGCGAGGAACCGCCGTCCGAGCTCCGGGCCCAACCCTTTCGTTGCGGGGCGCCAGCGGGTTCCCGTCTCTCCACCGTGTGGACCGACCGGCCAGAATTCGGCCGCTTGTCCCACAGAAGATCCCTCGCAATCTGCATATTCCCATTGAGGCAGCGCTCTGTCGCGGAGAGTCGCCCGATGACACGGACGGCACGGTGACGTCGGGCCTCTCGGCCGGACATGGCCCGCTCGGCCACGGACCGCTCCGCCAACTTCTTCGTACGGCGCCAGCCGGTCATGGCTTGCGAGCGGATTCGGGCCGTAGGCGACTGATCCGCACGGCCACGCTGGTCCACCATTATGCGGAGTGTCAGACCGTCTTGGCGCCTCGAGCCATGCCTCCCGCGGCAGGATGCGGTCGCCGACCCCACGTGTCAAGGTTGAACCGAGCACGACTGTCCCGAGTGCGTATGAGGGCGGAGGTGGCATAACGACGCCAGTCTCGGTGTGTGTCGTGACCTTCAGGCAGCCAGACTCAGATCTCGTCGACGGTCCGCGGTGTGCGCAGAATCATGACCGAGGCCGCGACTAGGAGTGCGGCTCCGACGATCGTAAACACGAAGTGCCACCAACTCCAACTGAACTGCCGGTTGACGGCGACGGAGGCCGCCGCGGTGCATCCCTGGTAGCTCGGGCAGGTCGTCGTCGAAGGAATCGAGGTGATCACGGTGCTGGTGAATCGGTTGATGGTCCACAGCACCCACATGGCCCACAGACCGACCACAACGACGATCCTCAGGGGCTGATTACGAATTCCCACGCGGTGATCTTGTCAGATCTCGGTCTCGAGTTGACTTCATCTGGCCCGCTCCACGATGGACCAGGCAACCTGGGCAACCATCTGGCGGCACCTGGCTTGGGTCTCGCTGCACCGGGCCGCACTGACCGCCCGACCCACGGAGGTACGTGAAGTCAGCCGTTGTCCCTGGTCGTGGGCCCTGCAACTGGCGGTTGCGAGAACCACTCCGTGAGCGCAACTCCGCGGTTCGCGCTCGATGCCACCGGCGATCCCCTGGACTACTGCCCGAGGAGGGCGCCCACCGTATTGCCCAGCACGCCGACAATGGCACCAGTAACCACCGTCGTCGGCGTGCTGGTAGTCGTCGGAGGCACGGTCGTGGTCGTAGTCGGCGGCACGGTGGTCGTGGTCGTCGTCGTCGGAGGCACGGTCGTGGTCGTAGTCGGCGGCACGGTGGTCGTGGTGGTGGTCGGGGGCGGCAGGGTGACGGTTGTGGTGGTGATCGGCGGGATGGTGATGCCCGTGGTCGTTGTGGTCGGTCCCGATGTCGGACCGGGCGCCGTGGTGGACCCCGAAGTGGGGCTTGGGGTGAATGGCAAGGTCACAAAGGAAGGGAGGCTGGAGATGACCAGAGTGCCCCCCTTAGACTTGGATTTGTTGGCCTGAGCCACAAGGAAGGGGAAGGCGGAGGCCAAGGGATTGGGTGTAGTGGTCGTGGTATTTGGGCTCCCTGGGGTGCTGGCCGCCGGCGAACTGGCTGGCGCCGACCCCGTCACGAAGGGCAACGCGTTCTGGAGAGGCGAGGTGGTGGCGGTCGCCGACGAGTTGGCACCGGTGCTCTTGCCGACGAAAAGGATTGCGCTGATGGCGCCCACTGCCACCAGACCGGCGATGACGATTGACCAGCGCCAGAAGGACTCGTCTCCACTCGGTTGCTCAGCCACGGCCACTCCTCCTCTTTCTCCTCGTACCGCCCGCAACGCCCAGGATGGCCAGCCAGCACTCCCCAGCCACCAGCGTCGAGAGCGCCGGACAGGGAGCGCAGGTGGGTCTGCGCCCTACCTACCCGCCAACTACCCGTGCACTCCAACTGTTGCCGCCGTCTGGCGATCAGAGAGCCGAAAGCAGACCGCTTGAACCGCAATGGGAACCACCAGAACAGCACCGATGGTGGCACGTCTGAGGCCTCGCGGCCAGGGAGGTCACTGCCGGTGTCGATCCAGTGTCAGAGAGCGCGAAAATCTGGCGCTCGTCAGGGGCGGAGTCCGATCCCGGTACGGCCCCGAGCGCTAATGGTCCTCGGGGAAGAACCGGGGCAGGAAGCGTCGGTTGGCGTGCAGCAGGGTGTCGGCCAGACGCTCGGCCAGCGGATACTGGCCGACCAGCGGGTTCGCCACGAGGGCCCGAATCATCGTTTCTCGACTCCCGTTCAAGGAGGCCTCGACGGCGAGGCGCTCATAGGCCTTGCAGTGGGCCACCAACCCGGCCATGTCCGGAGGAAGGTCCCGCTGCTCGAGCGGGTGGGCGCCGTCCCGGTCGACGAGACAGGGGACTTCGACGACGGCGTCGTCGGGAAGGCAGGCGACGCTGCCGTTGTTGCGCACATCGACCACCTGCACGTCCCCCGTACCTGCGTGCAGTGAGGCGATGAGCCGCACGGCGGCTTCGGAGTAGAAGGCCCCACCCCGGTAGGAGAGCTTGTTCGGTTTGGTGTCGAGCGACTCGTCGCGGTACTGGGCCAGGAGCTCCTTCTCGAGTTCGGCTACCACCTCGGCGCGGGACCGCCAGCCCGGAGCCGACTGTTCGGCCAGATCATGGTCGAGGCAGTAGTAGTAGTGAAGGTAGTAGGACGGGAGTGCCCCGAGGAGTCGGAGGAGCCCGGCGGGGACACCGCTCTCCAACTCGAGTTCGGGACTGAACCGCTCGATGAGTTCGGGCAACCGGTCGACGCCCCCGACCTGGGCTGACCGGACCCACGTGAGATGGTTGAGACCGACGTGCTCGATGGTGACCAGGTCCGGATCGACCTCCAGATAGTGGCCGATGCGGCGCTGGACGTGGATGGCGACATTGCATAGCCCCAGGGCCTGGTGGCCTTCGTCGGCCAGTGCCTGGGTGACGATGCCGACCGGATTGGTGAAATCGACCAGCCAGGCTCCCGGCGCCCCCCGCTCGGCCGTCTCCTCGGCGATCTCTAGGACCAGCGGAACGGTCCGAAGGGCTTTGGCTAAGCCCCCCGGACCGGTGGTCTCCTGCCCGAGGCAGCCGAATCCGACCGGAAGCGTCTCATCGGAGTGCCGAGCGGTCTGTCCACCCACCCGTAGCTGCACGATGACAAAGTCCGCTCCGTCGATGGCCCGCTGCCGGTCGTCGGTAGTGACCAATTCGCCATTCCACCCCCGGCGCCTGAGCATGCGTTCGGCCAAGCCGCCGACCACTTCCAGTCGCTCATGGTCGGGGTCGAGGAGCACCAGCTCATCGACCACCATACGGTCCTCGTGGTCGCACAAGCTATCCACCAGCTCGGGCGTGTAGGTGCTGCCTCCACCGACCACGGCCACCTTGGTTCCCACGCGCTGAACGTAACATCCTTCCGTGGACCGGTGCGAGAGACCGACGAGAGGTAACCGATGAGCTATACCGATCTGTTGCTGGCGGTCGACGGGGGAGCATCGAAAACAGACGTGTGGCTGCTGAACAAGGACGGAACGACGCTCGGGATCGCTCGTGGTGAAGGCTCCAACCATCAGTTCTCGGGTCTGGAGGGGGCCATGGGGGCGCTCGATGCTGCGATCATGGCCGCGGCCCGGGACGCCGGGCTAAGCGACCTTTCCCGGCCCATAGCCAGCACCGCTGTGTTCTGCCTGGCCGGCTTGGATCTCCCGGTCGACGAGGAGCGTCTGTTGCCTGCGGTGTGGTCGCGCAATTGGGCTACGTCGCCGATCGTCGTCAACGATTCAATGGCTGTGCTCCGGGCCGGTGCCCGCTCCGGATGGGGGGTGGCCGTGGTCTGTGGGAGTGGCCTCAACTGCGTCGGCCGAGGACCAGACGGCTCGATTGTCCGTTTTCCCTCTCTTGGAGAGCTCTCCGGTGACCTGGCCGCCGGGGGATCGTGGCTGGGTGTCCGGGCGCTGGGCCTCGCTCTTCGCTCTCGGGACGGGCGGGGTGAATCGACGGTCCTTGCGGAGCTGGTCCCCTCCCACTTCGATCGGGCTGACGTGGAGTCGGTCCTGGCCGGGGTCTACTCGGGTGAACTGGGCTACGGGCGCCTGCTCGAACTGGCCCGAGTTTGCATGGATGCGGCCGCTGCCGGGGACCGGGTGGCCTCGGGGGCGGTCGCGTATCTGGCTGACGAGGCTTCAGCCATGATCACGGCCGCTGCCACACGCCTTGACCTACAGCGAGCCGAGGTCGAGGTGGTATTCGGCGGTGGACTGTTCGACAGTGCCTACCAGGGGTTCAGAAGGCGTATTGAGGCCACCGTGCGCACTGTGGTGCCCAGGTCCCGGTTCTGCCGGCTCGAGGCGCCCCCGGCCCTGGGGGCGGCGCTCCTGGCGTTGGATGCCGTTGGGGCCTCAGAAGGAGCCAAGGCCAGGCTCCGTGAATCGGCAGCGGCTGAGGTGTTGGGCGAGGCCTTCTGATGCATGGCGAACCCGCGGATCGTGGAAGCGGCGCCCACGGTTATGGGCCGCCTCTTTCGTCCGGCGGACGCCATCGGTCACCGGGTTACCATCGGAGGGCTGGGTCGAGCCCAGGGTGGTCGTCACTCAGGGACGTCCGAAGGCGTACATCTTCCCGTCTTGCGAACCGACATATTCGCCAAGGTGGGCGGACTGGGCATCTTGTTCGGTGAACCGGACGTGGTGCGCGATCCGCTGAAGGTCAGTTCTCGCAGAGTTTCGACAGGTTCCTTCGAGTTCTTGGCATCAGTCTGACTGGCCCACAACGTGATTGCTACGGCGTCACATCGGTGTGGCCGATTCTCCGTTGATGCCCCAACGTACGAGGCCAACTATGCGACGGTGGGCCTTTCTGCAATGGCCGCAGCCGCTTCCATCGGTGGTCAGCACCGGCGTGTTTCCCTGCGCTAGGAGTTGGCCTGTGCGGCATCGGTGCACCAATCGGCTTCGACGCCCCCTGCCGTGCACTGGGTGCAGCAACCTAGTCGGCAATCTGTTCGGTCGACTGATGTCGAGTCGTCCGGACGGTGGCCAAGGCTGTTGGATGGATCCGCTGAATCGTGGCGAGGGCGCCGACGGAGGCCAGAAGTGCGAGTGACGGCTCGGCCAGCACTCTGAACCGGGTGTCGCCGTACAGCAGGGCTACGGTCACGACGACGGCGACGATCGGACCCAACAACACGACAAGCCGCCGCCACGAGCGTCTGGCGAGGGCAACCGAACCGGCAAGGGCGAATGCCGCCAATAGCCAGTAGACAACTCCTCCGATCTCCTCGAAGGCAGCGTTCCGGCCCCCGTAGACGGCGACTACCTGTTGAAAGCCTTGACCGGTCAAAGCCCAAGTGGACACCTCGCGAGCGGCAATAACTCGCGGAAGCTGTGCAAGGTGGAGGTGGGCAAAGTGCTCTGCGCTCTGCGTCAACTGATGATCGAGTGAAACTTCGTTCCATTGTGCTGCTCCGCTGGGGGGCTTGACGTACCTAACGAAGACCGCCGCTGTGCCGTCAGCGCAGACGCCGTTGAAGCTGCCGAACGTCTCATCGTGCGGATCGAAAGTTCTGGTGCAGTACGAACCGATGAGGGTGAGACCAGCCTGCGTCGAGAGCGAGGCAGTCCCGAGTTGGATTTCGTTTCGGATCATCCATGGTGCAACCAATGCAAGGCACCCCATCAGCATGGCCGCGACCATTCGGAGTCTGGAGCTCCACCCGCGGATGGCCATCAGTACGACCGGAAGACCAACCAGTAGTGCCAGCGCAACTGCCTCGCTACGAACAAGGGCGGCAGTTCCGATAACCAACCCGAGAGCTAGGAGCCTCCATCCCGTGGGGCGATCCAGTGCCGCGGAGCGCAGCGAGCAGTAGGCCTGTCACCACGACGAGATAGATGCTCTCACTCATGAGGCTGCCGACAGTCTGCAACCAGAGGGGGTGGAGAGCGGCGATAGCGGCTGCCGCGACACCGACCGCCGGACTGAGGAGCCGGCGCCCTACGAGGCCAATGAGGGGGACTACCGCCGACGAAGCCACGGCGAGTCCCAGACGTTGCGCTTCGACGGACCGCAGGCCCACGAGGTCGAAGATTGCAAGGAGCAGAGAGAACAGTGGTGGGTGAGCGGCCGTGGCCACAGATCGGGTGGGATCCGTGGGAAACGGATAGGCATAGCCGAGGCCCGATACGAGGTTGCGTGCGGTCGTGCGGAAGAAGTCGGCGTCGTTCGCAATCCGCTCGAAGTGAGCCACACTGACGAACACAATCCGAGCAGCCACCCCAATCACCGTCATCGACAGGAGAGCGGGCCAGAACCAAGCTGTTGACAGTACCTCGTCATTGGGTACTGCGAGCCCCTGTGAACTCTCAGATCTCATTCTGACGCCCCCGGGAGCCGACCTGAGACAGAAGCGTACATGGGCCTTTCGAACGCGGCCCAACAGCCAATGTTGTCACTGGAATGAAGCGCCTTGGGGGACCGGTTCGCTTCGCAGTGTGCTCTCGCCACTTAAGTTGAATGGGCCATTGTGCAGCTGATCAGTGTTTCGATTGGCCCGTGTTTCGCCCCCGCCTCACGGGACGAACATCTGAACAGAGCAATACCCTGACCTGCGGGAAAACAAGTCAGGGTATCGCAGGTCGAGCGTACAGCCTCTGGATCGGGAGCGCAGCGCCCGGAGCCCCAAGAAGAATGCCACCGAGGGGAATAGGGCATCGCTGCGGCCTTGACCAACCTCTCTCCGGAATCTCCAAGGATCGATCCCGATGATCACCGTCATGCGTACCTCCTTCGTCGTCGGATAGAGACGCGGGGGCACTCCTGGTTGGGATCTCGTGCACGTTCCCCTTTCGAGCCACCCGCGGCAAGGTCCAGACGAGAAGCCACTCGTTAGAAAGCCAGCCTGCCGGAGCTGGCGGCAGGCACTTTGAGAGCTACCCATCTGGACCTTTAACCGCTACGAGCTAACGAAGCGTATGCCTAGAAGTCTCAACCAGGCACTTGATGACAGGGGGTTCCTCAGTCCATCGGACCGAGGAACAAGCTTGGTCATCTACTCTGTCCCCACGTCGGGCCGATCTGATCGGAACTTCTCCCGAATCGCTTCGGCCACTTTGACCCTGAACTCGCTGGTATCGGTGATCTGGGTTCTTACGATCTTGATCAGGAGGTCACGGACCGCAGGTTCGTTCGCATGATCGACGAGCCATTCTCCGACCGCTTGGCGGTCAGCTTCTGATAGATCGTGTTGACCCGTTAGCGCCCCCACAACAAGCGCAGCGATGCCAACCTCGCCGCCCTGCCCCGACTTACTCAGCACTTCATCCACTAGACGGCAACCCACTCACGGGCGCGGTGTTCGTCAAGGAATCCTGGGTCCCAGCGGCTCCGCATAACCGGTGTGTCAAAGCAGGACTCTGGACTGACTTCGGGAAACCATTGCTCACCTACCCCGTTCTGTACGAAGAAGGCGTTGAAGCCCCAGTGGTTGCAGCCCACCAGGCGATACCCCTTCGTTCGTCCCAGCTTCACCAGGGCATTGAGTGAGGAACCAAAGTAGATGTTGTCCGCACGGGTTCTCCCCTCCAACGGAGGAAGGGAGAGGTTGGCCTCGTAGGGAACGGTTCTCGCCTCGCTCGGCCCCCACGTCCAGTTGTATTCGACGACCACGACTCTTGGTTGGATGCAGTCGAGCGCATCCCAGATCCAGTAGTCGATGCCGTCCAGATCCAAGGAGAAGAGATCAATCTCGTCGGCGAAGCCGAAGCCGGTGATTAGTCCGTTCAGATTCTCCCGAGTGATCCACGCCTGGGTGACTGCCGGAGGAAACCAGGAGGTGTTTGGACCGGATTCGTAGAACTCCCTACCGACGGCAACGTTGTTCTCATCGCCATCAAAGAGAAGCCCACGCCAGCCACGATTGATGATGAGGTTGGCCGCATTGCACTCAATCCCATTCCCAGCGCCGATCTCAACAGCCGTCTTCGCTCCCGACCCCAGCAACGAGAACAGGTACAAGAGGATGCCGTCCTCGCCATTCTGGGAGTACATCTTGAACTCGACATCATCGAAGCTGGGCAGGCTGGCACCACGCTCCGCCCGGTCCTGGTAGGCCATCGTCAGGAGGATCTGGGTTCCCTGGCTGGCCGTGGCAAGAGCGCCGTCGTGGTGACGCCAGTACTCCCGCGCCACCCGGCGAACGTTGTCCTGTACCCCCACACGACCCGCCACCGTTTTGCCACGGTGGGTGACATGCTCGGTGAATGAGTCGAGTCGCTGGTCCACGAATCGTCACCTTACCGCCCGACCCTCGTTGGTCGCTTGGGTGCGCGAGAACGCCGGTTGGCGGCCCTGTCAATCCACCGTGGCAACGGCGATCAGCGTGTCCTGTGCAAGCCGTGGAGGAAGCAGAACTTGCGAGAGGTAGTTCGCCGTCCTTCGAAGTGGCGTCGGACTGGTGTGTCTCGTAAATGAGATCTCCACATGGGAGAAGCCGGTCACTTCGAGGACGCGTCGTAACGTGTCCTCGCAATACCAACCTGTGTGTTCGTAGTGGACCAAACCGTGGCCACCCCAGCGGTAGATGAAGTTCGCCACGTAGAACACATTCGGCGTCGTGAGCACCAGTCGGTCGTCGGTGTTGAGATGCCGTCGGACACTGGCGAGGAAGCCGTGAACGTCGTCGAGGTGTTCAATGATCTCGCCAGCAAAGACCGTGTCGAACGTCCGTCCGAGATCGAAGTCCTGGGCGTTGGGCAGATCGACATCGAACCCCTCCGCTTGAAGATGTGTGACGATTCCTCCATCACTGTCGATCCCGATGAGATCCGACACTTCCTGACCTAGGTATCCGTGCATCCAGTCATCTAGATTCCCGGCGTTGCTCGATGCACACCCGATATCCAGGACCGAGTCTCCGGTGATCAGGGGCCTCACAGCGTCGAACCGATCACGCAGAGTGCCAACGAAACGAGGATTATCCCTCCACCGGGGCTGAAGGAAGTGACCTGTCGGCCACCTCTCAGATTGGATGACTACCCCGGTCTCATCGACGGAACTCACGCCTGTACCTATTCGGACCCCCGACACTCCTCGGTGCATCGAACAATGCAGGTGCGTTGAGAACGGGACCTCCGGGCTGTTCTCAACGACAGGGAAGTCCCTGAACGCTGCCGGTTGGTGGGACGCCTTCCGACCACAGCGACTGGTAAGTGGATGGCCACGCGTTGTGAGATCCCGACCGCACCGTGCTCAGACCGCGACGATTGTTGCTGCGAGAGCTGTCCGGTGGTCTTTGGTCCAAGGTGGACCCAGAACCTCCCGAGGTCCATGAAGGACCGCGTTCGATCGCATCCCCAATATGACTGAGGCCTCGGCTTCGACGTCCTTCGCATCGTAAGTGTGGACATCCCAGCCACGTCCTTTTGCGGCCTCTGCCAGTACCTGGCAATACATGACCGAGTCGGCCCGGCTCTCGTACGGCGGCCGGCGCAGGGTGGCGATGTCTTCGGGAAAGTCGGATGGCCACCTACGGAGCACCAACGAGGTGATTTGCACAGGGAGGTCACCCACGAGCGTATCCAACGAATCCGACGTCGTCCTCGCCACCGATGTTCGTACTCTTGCGACCAACGCCGCCAAGCCGTGGTCGTCGAGCGTTTCGCCGGGCCTGTGCATCGGGTGGGCTCCGCCCTCGTAGTGGATGGGAGCGGGGGGCAGGCCAGGCTCGATGAGCTCGATCCTCCGACGGTCAAGGACCTCGAAGTCTGGCGAAGCCGTGACTGCCACTGCCCAACCAAAGTGATGAGCGATGCCGAGTCGCACGCTGTCAATCTTGCCACTTACCGAGGTCTTGCGGTGTCCCCTGCCGCCGCTATGCGGGCAAGGGGAGGGAGCGGCTGCCGGCGGAGGCGACCGTCAGAACCTTGTCCGTTCACGGACACTCTCATAACGGCAGAGACGGTACAGTCGTCAGGTGGCCAAGACTGCCCGACGTGATGTGATCGGCCTTCTGATCGAGAAGCAGGTGACCTACACCGAGGTCGAGGTCGGTGCGCTCCTAACTCAGGCGAAGAGGCTGGCCAAGGGGAGCGGTAGGACCGTGCGTGCGGAGGCCGAGCGGCTCCTGTCGAAGGACAGGGAGGGTCGGCTGTGGGACCTACAGAACAAGGTGGTGGCTGCGAGCGAGCTCCTGGCGGCCATCGCCGTCGAAGTCGATGACCTTCGGGCCGAGTCAGGTGATGACGACGGGGGCCTGGCCGCCATCATGACAACGATGGCTGCCTCCTGTGGGCGCTTCACCTCAGTTCCTGAGGGTGGTTCAACTTCGACCACATAGCCTGGCGGGCCGCGGGCGTCATCAGCTGCAACCGTCGTGCCAAGGCCGATCGAAGGTGTCGAGAGCGCCCTGTTCTGAGTCAGCTGGACGCTTGCCCAGCCCGTCGCGGAGTTGAGCAACGGGTCCTTGGCCGATGCCCACGCACCCGAACGCCGGCTTCGTGGGAGGGGCAATGGCGTGCTGATCGGCGCTCCGGATCGACGCCGCAGGATCCGGCCGGATTTCGGGTGAGATGTCGCATCCCTGAGATGCAACTATTCGTGCCCAGCGCTCTTGGTAATCTCGGCGTTCGGCGCACCCTGGAAGCCTGCTGCAACGTGCCCTTGAGGGCAGACGATGGCACAACGGAGTGCGCCGTCCTCACCCAGAGGTTCGACACCCGACGACCGGGGCGCCCCTCGGGCCATTCGCACCTCGTCGTCAGCACCACTCAGCCCGGCGGAGCTGTTCGTTGCCGACGTGGTCGCTGACCTAGGCGTGGGCGGCACAGGGTCGGCCAGCGGCTGAGGCCGCGTCCTTCTGCGGCTCGTCGACTGGTCGGTGGGCGAAGGCATGGCCTTGGATCGGGAGCTCATCCTCGATCCGGACACTGTGAGCAGTCCGTCGAGGTGGACCTGGCTGCCGACCGCTCCCAGGCCACTTACCGGTCAGTTCTGCGCAAGGTCGACCCTTGCTTACCAGGACCGCTCCCTGGCCCCCGAGGCCGGTGGCCGTCCCCCGGCGGGCCCTGGCCTCCGTATGGGGTAGATCGAACTTCTATCGGCGACGCAGCTCATCAATCCAATGCCCGTCATCGCCGGGCTGCCCGTGCCCCGTTGGCGCTCGGACTCGGTGCCGGACTCGACGGCTGGTGGATCGCCAGAGTGGCTGCTCACGATATCGGTCGATGCGGTCCTCATTTGGCTCCCAATCCCGATTCTCACCGAAGAACCCCGCCGAGATCGCTCTCGGCGGGGTTCGTGATCGCTAGGGGTGTCCCTTCACGAACACCTCATCGTGGATTGTTCATGAAGGGTCTTGAGCTGGCCCGAATGTCGAGACTTCGAGGAGCATTGACGTCACCCACGCAAGTGTTCCGATCAAGATCGATATGACTTGCTAGGCGGCCAAAGTGTTGCGAGACGGCACTCAGGTGGCCGGTGTCGCACCAAGCGTCATCACCTTAGGGGCGGGCTCCTGGCATCGAACTCCCGCTCTGGCCGATCCCTAGATGTCCCGTCTTGACCCGGGAGACCGGTTAGCCGTCGCGGGGTCAAGTCTGCTTGGTCGAATAAAGGCGGCTCATTGGGCGGCCCAGGTAGCTGGCCTGGATGGGGCGAACTAATACGCAACCCACTGCAAAGAGAGGGCTAACCCTACTTATGACAGGACCAGCACCTTCCGATATTTCCACCACGCACTTGAACGACCCTAAGAGGATTCAAGTGTTTGGTACGTCTTGGAGGGTAGTCAGATGATCCCAGCGGCGACGTCGAATGATCCGGGTACTTCTCCGGGGCGCAACGGATCCGGGTGTTTGAACCTGCGACACGAATCCCGGGGGTTTGTCGTGATCCTTGACGACCAGGGCGCAATCACCTATGCCAACCTCGAGGCACTCCGGGACCTCGGCGTCCCCCTTGATGTCGCTCTGGGGTCAAACGTCTTTGGCTATGTCTACCCTCAAGACCGTCAGCAGGCCATCGCCGCCTATCTCATGTTGTGCAATACGCCGGACGGATTTGTCACTCAGACCATCCGGTTCGAATCGAGGAGTTCAGGAGAGGTTCGGGAGGTCGACATCCAGATCGTCAACCGTCAATACCATTCCACTTTGCACGGAATCGTGATGAACGGCCTTGACGTTACGAGACGCAATCAGTTTCGAGCGGACCTCTACAGAAGCTTGGAGTTCGGTGCGGGTGCGGTGGAGAACGTGCTGCAACGCTATGACTCTGGATCGGCCCGGCATCACCAGGAGGTCACCTACGTGGCCACAGCCATTGCCAAAGAGTTCGGCATGACCGAGGACGAGATCAAGAGCATCGGCTGCGCCGCGACGCTTCACGACGTCGGCGAAATCTCCATTCCGGAAATGGCGGTTGCATGTGGGCAACACGATTTGGATGATCGCGATCGCCTGAGGGAACACCCACGAGTCGGAGCTGTCATGGCGGCTAATGCCGGACTCGGTGGACCCGTTGCCCAAATGATTCTTGAGCATCATGAGAGAGTCGACGGGTCCGGATACCCCGATGGCTTGACGGGACCATCAATGCTGGAGGGTTCGCAGGTTGTCGGTCTCGCCGACGTAGTGGCGGTGATGTCGGTTGAGATGTCCCAGGCAAATGAATGCGGACTGGAGGCTATTTTGGCTCGCCTCGAATCGATGCGAGACCACCATTTCGACTCCGCTATTGCTGGTTCGTGCATTCGGCTCTTTCGTGAGGAGGGATTCCACCTGAAGGTGATAGGTGCTCACCAGTAATTCGATCGGTGGCCTCAATGCCGCAGCGCCCGCCCTAAGAGTTCCGGGGGTCCACCGCTTAGCTGCCTAGCCACCTCCTTCATCCGCCGAGGGGATCGAACGAGCATCGAGCCTTCTCGTGGGCATATCATTCAGAGAGGACCTTCGACCTGACCGGCGCCTGCAAGCGGTACAGGAACCAGCCTGCTGCGCTGCCATCTCTGAGATCTGCTTCCAGACCGGAAGGAGACCAAGATGCCTCACGGTGCGGCAATCACAGTGGTGATTGCCAGCGACAGCTTTCTGTTCGGGGAAGGACTCTCATCACTGCTAGCTGATGTACCAGAAGTGGAGATCATCGGTAGGGCTCATAGCCTCAGCGAGTTGGATCAGTTCGTGGCCGATGACTTACCGGAGGCGGTAATCATCAGCGTTCGATCTTTGGTAGTGACCCCTCAGGCCGTAGTCACGACAGTGCGTGCCATGAGGCAGTCGTATCCGAACATGGGCATCGTTGTGGTTTCAGATCGAGTTGACAGCTTTGCCCTTCAGCTTCTCGAAGAAAGATCGTTCGGAGTGGCCTTCCTGCTCGATGAGAACCTGCCGGGTGTCGAGGCGATAGTCAGTGCCGTCCGATCGATCCGAACCGGTCAGTCGGTTCTGGATCCGTCCACTCTGGACGCATTCATTCGTCGGGGCGACGCGCTTCACATCGATGATTTGACGGATAGGGAGTCTCACATCCTCAGAGAGATGGCTCACGGGCTCTCAAACAGGGCGATCGCAGATGAGCTTCATGTTTCCATGAAGACGGTAGAGAAGGGGATCACCGCCATCTTCTTGAAGCTCGGGCCCTTCAGGCAAGGGCTATCGGATCGTCGGGTCTCTGCGGCACTGGTCTACCTGCGCTCCCAATCGGATCCGTTCGAAGTGGAGGGCGATTTGACGGGCAACGTGATGTCCGTCGCAGTACTGCAAGATTCTGGCCTCTTGAATGATGACGATGAAGATCCAGGGGAAGTGCCTTCATAGCCGCTCAGGAGTGAGTATCCCTTTTGCCGGCCCTTGTGGTGCAGCTCTGGCTGCGGCCGTGCCAACTATCGTGGACAAGGTTCCGGTCGGAGGAGTCGCCTTGGCCAAGCTCATCTACATAGCCAACACGTCACTCGACGGTTACACCGAGGACCCTGGCGGGGGCTTTGATTTCGGCAACCCTGATGAGGAGTATTTCAGCTTCATCAACGAGCTGGAGCGCCCGGTGGGTACCTATCTGTACGGCCGCCGGATGTATCAGACGATGGTCTACTGGGAGACCGCACCCGTTGCTGATCAGCCGCACTGGATCGTGGACTTCGCCAATCTCTGGCGAGCGGCCGACAAGGTTGTGTATTCCAAGACCCTGACATCGGTGTCAAGCAGTAGGACCACTGTTGAGCAGGAGTTCGAGGCCGAGGTGATTCGGCACCTGAAAGCCAGTGCGGACCACGATCTAACGGTGGGTGGAGCAGATCTTGCAGCTCAAGCGATTGAGGCGGGGTTGGTAGACGAGTGCCACTTGTTCTTCTGGCCTGTCGTGCTGGGTGGTGGTAAGCACGCCCTACCATTGCGCACTCGCCTCGACCTCGAACTCCTCAGTGAGAGGCGATCCCGCAGCGGAGTCGCCCACCTCCACTACCGAATCGACTATTGAGGATCTTTCCTCGGGGAAGGATCCATTGCCGCGTTGTTCTAGGACACGACTTGATGAGTGACCCCGAACGCCGGGATCATGGCGATTATGAAGTGCCACCGATCGGCGGTGTCGGCACCCAATCCGAGCGGGAACCGGCACTACCGAGCGGCCGCCGCCATCATCGACTGACTGACAACGAGGTGCGGGAGGGGCCACGACAAGGGTGACAGTTGCTCGCGCCCGTTGCATCTACCGGGCAGCCACTTGCTTGCGGGGTTCGAGAATGACGATCGGCGTCTCGACGGCTCGCTGCGCTGCGTAGGCGTCGAGCCCGACATCGGTTTCGGCCCAACGCTGCCACAGCCGGTCTCGCTCGTCTCCGCTGGCGACCTTCGCCCGCACGGGTCGGGGCTGTTGGTGGGCCAGGCGGACGGTGGCCTCGGGGTTAGCGGCGAGGTTGAGCCACCACGCAGGATGGCCTTCGTCCCAGCCGTTCATCGCCATCGTGACGAGGTCAGGACCGTCTTCGATGTAGCCGATAATGACAGTGCGTTGCTTCCCAGACTTGCGGCCGACGGTGGTAAGGCCAAGCGCACCCCAGCCGCGCTTGCTCGCCGGAGTCCAAAGGAAATGGCCACCGCTAAGCCGGTACAGCGCGCGGTGAACACGCCAGAAGACGTGCTGGAACCACCTCGGCGGCAACTTCGGTGATCGCGTGATGGTGTCGTTCATGGCTCATCCTCCTGAAACTGGCCGGTTAGCCCGACTATGGGCGCCCGCCCGCCCAACGCCCAGGGCCGAAGGGCCTCTTCAGCAGCAAGAGTTGAGTCCACCAGAGTGGCGTACGGGGGATGGTCCGATCTGAGGATCCCCCCGACGCGACGACCACCGCATCAACCTCGACGCCGGGCCCTACACCTACGTCTGGCTGGACGCCCTGTTCCACAAGGTCCGAGAAGGTGGCCTCGGTGGCCACGCGCTATTGCTCGGCTACAAATCGCCCTGGAACCGATCTGTCTGCCTTCGAATCCTGAATCGAAGACAAAGAACCCCGCCGAGATCGCTCCCGGCGGGGTTTCGTGATCACTAGGGGTGTTCTTTCATGAACACCTCATCGTGGGGTGATCATGAAATCCCTTGAACTGGACCTGACTCGGACAAGAAGCCGAACGTCCACTCGCTAAGGAACACCGACTCCACCCTCAGAACAGAATCCCTATAGGGCGCCGGTTGGTCAGGAGCACCGGTGCAACAGCACCTCGAGACGGTCTGGAGACACCGAAATCGTCGGGCCGGAAATCGGTGTTGGGGTATCCCGGACCGCCATTTTGGTGACTGCCTGAGCCCTAAAGACTGCGAGTTCCTGCGCTGTCTACGCATCCTCGTCGACTGGCCAGCTGATCGTCACACCCGTGGACTACAACTGTCAGTGCCCCACCTTGCGGTGGTATCGGTGCTCGGCGCACCCATGAAGCCCCTACTGCAGTTCATCTGAGGACGGACCGTGGAGCAACCGAGTGCGCCTTCGGGGCACCGTGGAATGGAATATCAAGCAAAGGCCGTTGGCCGGCCAGACGGCCGTTCGTTGGGCACTCCTCCGACCCCGGCCGAGCTCTTCGTGGCTGAGATGGTGGCCGACCTTGCAGTGGGCGACACCCCCTCGACGAAGCGGATGACGCGTGTTCTGCAGCGGCTCGTCGACTGGTCGCTGGCCGAGGGGATGGCTCTTGACCGCGATCTGATTCTCGATCCCGACACTGTCGACCGATTCGTCGAGGTCGCCCTGGGCGCCGACCGCTCACAAGCCACCTATCGGTCGGTCCTTCGCAAGGTCGGCCCCGAGCTGACCGTGACCGCCCCGTGGCCACCTCGTCCGGTGGCCGTTCCGCGTCGCGCTCTGGCCTCTCCCTACTCGGCTGACGAAGTAGCTCTCCTTGTCGGGGACGCATCGAATCAGCCCACCGCCCATCGTCGGCGAGCTGCCCGTGCTCTGTTGGCTCTCGGCCTGGGGGCGGGTCTCGATGGGCGCTGGCTGACCAGAGTCACCGCCCGTGACGTGCATCGGAGGGGTGACAGCATCGTGGTGATGGCGGGGGAGCCGATGGCCCGAGCGGTGGTGCTCCTCGCCCGATGGGAAGAGGACGTTCGCCACCTGGCCGAAACGGCCGGGACCGAATTCCTCGTCGGCGGGTCGTCGACGTCTCGTAACCGGACCGGTCATCTGGTGGCCAGCCTGGAGGTGCCGACCGGCCATCCATCCATTGCTCCGGCCCGTCTGCGCTCGACGTGGCTCTTGTGGCATCTCCAAGCGGGGACGCGTCTTCCCGAGCTGTGCCGAGCTGCCGGCATCAAAGGGCCGGCCGTTCTCTCGGAGCTCCTTGGCCTGGTCAGCCCCCTAGCCGCTCAGGACGTCGACGCCATGTTGCGTGGTCAGCGGTGACGAGGGCTCCGATCGACACCTCCGACGGCCGCCCGACCAGTGGCGCGGAGCTCAATGTGGCCAGGCAACTGATCGACAGATCGGGTGTCGCGGCGAAGCTGGCACCGTTCCTCAACTTGGAGGTCGGTCGGCCCCGGCACCTCAGTCTCGAGGGGTTCCTGGTCGCCCTTCAGCTCAACGCGCTGCACCGTCACCACGAGGGTCACCTGGTGGAGGCGGCCCGAGTGCTCAATGCCATGACCGATGACCAGCGGGCCAGCCTCGGCATTCGGTCCTGGGATCCAAGCGAGTCCTACGCCCGGGTCGACCGGTTGTTTCTCCGCCTGTGCGAGGTCTTGGAGTCCAGGCGCTCCGACGTCGACGCCCAGTGGTTTGCCAACCAACTGGCCCGGGCGGCCATCCCGAAGGACATGCTCACCAGTCGATCGGTGGCCGTTGACGGAACCGACGTCGAGACCTGGGGAGGCCTGAAGTCGAAGACGATGACCATCGAGTTGGACGGCGAGGCGGCCAAGACACAACCCATGGAGGAGGGTGGGTCGGAATCCAGGGTCACCACGGCCTCCGCATCGAATGCGGAGAAACTGAAGCCGTCCAACGGAAAGGGCAAGGGCAAGGGCGCCAAACCGAAGAGGATGCACACGGCCAGGGTGGTGGCCATCGGTCAGGACGGCCGAAAGCAATACACCGCGGACCCCGATGCCCGGGCCGGCCACCGTTCAGCCACCAGCCAGAGGAACGCCGGTCCCTACATCGGCTACGAGCTCCATCTGGCCGTCCAGACCCGAGATGTCCGGTGGACGAACGGCATCGACCAGACCACGCTCGGGCCCGAGGTGCCGACCGTCATCACCACCTGCAACCTCGTTCCCGCCGGATCCCATCGAGGCGACTCCATCGTCTCTGAGCTCATCGCCTCCAAGGAGTCGGTCCACGACATCGCCGATGTCGTCTGGGATCCGGGCTACTCACTGTGCAAGCCCGAGACGACGGGCCATCGTCTGACCCGTGTGGGCATCGAGCAGACGGTCCAACTCGTGACCCACCAGCGAGGGATCAGACCCTTCGCCGGAGAAGCGATGCTGGTGGATGGCCAGCTCTATTCGAAGCTGCTGCCGAAGGAGCTGCGTGACCTCACCTTTCCGCCGCGTTACGCCCCTGGCCCCTACCGCCGCGCCTTCGAGGAGAAGTTCAACCAGCGGGCCCGATGGAGGTTCGTCCGCCACACGAAGCCGGACGTTGACGGAGTCACCCGCTGGAAATGCCCGTTCTGCGCCGGACTGATGCGGAGTCGGGAGATCCCGAAATCGATGCGTCGTTCCCGGCGGGCACCACTCACCACCGTGCCGGATGGTCAGTGCTGCACGGGGACGCTGTCAGCGCCGGCTGCCGAGCTCCCACTCGCCCAGAGGATCTCCTTTGGGACGACGGCCTGGCGGACCTCCATGGACCGTCGTCAGGTGGTCGAGTCGGCCAACGCCGCTCTGAAGGGCGGCTTCGCCGACCTCTCCAGAGGGTTCTTCCGGGTGTTTGGTCGGATCAAGATGTCAATCCTCTTGGGATTCACCGTCGCTGCCTACAACCTCGATCGGATCCGGAGCTTCCGGGCCAAGCAGGAAGCCGAGAAGGCCGCCCCCCGTCGGCGGGCCAAGCGCCGGAAGGGCACCCTCGGAGAGCTTTTGGGTCCCGCCGAGAAGCCGGTGCCGACTTCGACCGGTCCACCGGGCTAGAACTCCACCCTTCGATTGCCGACGCAGCGCCCCCGGGCGCATTTGTCGCGCCCGGTGGGGGAGCGATCGCGCTATTGCTCGGCTACAAATCGCCCTGGAACCGATCTGTCTGCCTTCGAATCCTGAATCGAAGGCACGAAACCCCGCCGAGATCGCTCCCGGCGGGGTTTCGTGATCACTAGGGGTGTTCTTTCATGAACACCTCATCGTGGAGGTGGCGGGAATCGAACCCGCGTCCTCTAGCTTCTCAATGGGCCTTCTCCGAGCGCAGCCGGCCTTAGGTTGTCGAGAGTGACTCCGCTACCGGCGGCAGTGTCATTCCGTATCCGACTGAATTGTCCCTGACCACCCGTCGGCGCAGTAGTTCAGGTAAGTCCCACTAGATGGCGCCCGGTTCCGGCCCGTAGGACTGAGACCGGTCGGACGTCGCAGTTTCTAGGCTGCGAGCGCGAGCTGAGGCTCGGCGTTTGTTTTTTGTTCCGGCTCTTTTACGTGGCTCCGGAGACCACGGCTCGCTTCTCCCACCTCGACGACCAGAGTCGAAGCCTGTCACCCCCTAGGGATGTTCCTTACGGACGGACCAGGTGCCCGTCCGAGGTTCCCATTGTACCGCCTCAGCGGAAGGAGGCTCCCTTGGAAGCCGCCCGGGCCTCCCGAGCCGCTTCCCGGCTGGCGTCGCGGGTGGCGATGGCGTGACGCTTGTCGAACTGGCGGCGGCCCCGGGCCAGCGCCAGTTCGACTTTGGCCCTTCCCTCCTTGAAGTAGATGGACAGTGGCACCATGGTCAGGGACTGCTGTTGGGAGCGCCCCATCCATTCGTCAATCTGCCGACGATGGAGCAGGAGTTTCCTCCGGCGGTCCGGTTCGTGGGCGCCAAACCCGTTGGCCTGGGCATACGGCGGGACGTGCACCCCGAACAACCACATCTCCCCGTCGATGATCCGGGCGTAGGCGTCTTGCAAGGCAATGCGGCCGGCCCGCAGGGACTTCACCTCCGACCCCTGCAGGACGATGCCGCACTCGGCCGTGTCGAGGATCTCGTAGTCGTGACGGGCGCGCCGATTGGAGGCCACCACCTTGTTGGCCTCGCCGGTCGGCCTCTGGGCCGCTCCCTTGGCCGGGCCGGATCGTCCGGAATCGACGGCGGTGGCCTTCTTCTTCGCTGCTGCCATGGCCTAAGCGACGGTAGTCGCCCGATCGAGTGATGGCTTCCTCTAGCCTGCTCCTCACCATGCTTCTGCTCCCGAAATCGGTGCACGACCAAATGGTGGCCCACTGCCTGACCGGCCTTCCCGACGAGGCCTGTGGCCTGCTGGGGGGCGACTTGGAGACCGGGGAGGCCGTCACCTGCTACCCCACACGAAATCTGGCCGCCTCGGCCAAGCTCTATACCGTCGACCCCAAGGAACATCTCCGGGCGGACCGGGATGCCGAGTCGGGCGGCTATTCGATCATCGGGGTGTTTCACTCCCACACCCACACCGAGGCGTACCCGTCCCCAACGGACGTGGCGCAGGCCCCGGATCCGACCTGGCACTACGTGCTGGTGTCGCTCAGGGATGTACAGCCGGTGGTGCGGAGCTACCGGATCGTGGAGGGGACGGTCACCGAGGAGCCGGTCCAGCTGCACTCCCGGTAGAATCCTCAGTGAACTTGTCAACATTCGCCGCTGGGCGGTGGGTGTGCTGCAAGCAGTGCCGAACGTGACCCAGACCCGAGGAGACGCCGTGTCCGTCCAAGTTAACCTGCCGACCGTGCTGCGGGCCCAAGCCGGCGGTGTCAAAGCCGTGTCGGTGGAGGGATCGACCGTGGGGGAGGTCCTGGTCGCCCTGGCCGGGCAGTACCCCGGGCTCTCGGGCCAGGTCATCGACGGTGACGGGGCGCTGCACAAATTCGTCAACGTCTACCTGAACGACGACGACGTCCGCTACCTCTCGTCCCTCGACACGCCGGTGTCGGACCGGGACGAGATCTCCATCCTCCCCGCCGTTGCCGGGGGGTCGGTGGACGCTGTGGAGGCCCGCCTGCGATGACGCGATACGGCTCGGCGTTGGAACTGATCGGGAACACCCCGTTGGTGGACATCTCCCAGCTGAGCCCCAATCCGGATGTCCGCATCCTGATCAAATTGGAGGGGCAGAACCCGGGTGGCTCGGTCAAGGACCGGATCGCCCTGTCCATGATCGAAGAGGCGGAGAAGGATGGCGCCCTGAAGCCGGGGCAGACCCTGATCGAGCCCTCCTCGGGTAACACCGGCATCGGTATGGCCCTGATCTGCCGGGTGAAGGGCTATCACCTGAAGGTGGTCTTGGCCACCAACGTTTCCATCGAGCGGCGCCAGCTCCTCGAGGTGTGGGGGGCCGAGATCATCGAATCGCCTGGTTCAGAGGGGTCGAACGGGGCCGTCCGCCGGGCCCGAGCCCTCGCCGACGAGCACCCCGAGTGGGTCTTCCTCTACCAGTACGCCAACCCGGCCAATCCGAAGGCCCACTACGAGGGCACCGGCCCTGAGATTTGGCGTGACTGCCCTGAGGTAACCCATTTCGTGGCCGGGCTGGGCACCTCGGGCACCCTGCTCGGGGTCGGCCGCTTCCTGAAGGAGCGGAACCCCGCCATCCAGGTCCTGGCCATCGAACCGCCGGCCGGAGAGATCGTCGACGGCCTCCGGAACCTCGACGATGGTTATATCCCGCCGATCTTCGTGGACAATCACGGAGCGGAGCTGCTCGATGGGAAGCGCATCGTACGGCCCCGGGAGTCCATCGAGTGGACCCGGCGGCTGACCGAGGTGGGCATCTTCGCCGGGATCTCCTCGGGAGCAGCCCTGGCCGGCGCAGTCAAGACGGCTAGTGGGCTCGACGCGGGCACCATCGTGGTCGTGGCGGCCGACGGTGGGTGGAAGTACCTCTCCACCGAGGCGTGGACCGCCGACCTCGATCTGGCCGAGGAACGGGCCAAGTCGATCACGTACTTCTGAGGTCACCGCGGGTTACCTTCGGGGGCATCTACGTGGCGCCTACGCTGGGACAGGTGACCACCGGTCCCAGCCATTCCGAGTCGAGCACCGCCCGGAGGCTCTCGTTGCGGGTGCTGGGCTGCGACGGGAGCTGGCCTGGACCGGCCGGGGCCGGGAGCGGCTACCTGGTCTCGTTGGGCGGGACCCACTTGGTGCTCGATCTCGGCCCGGGTACCTTCGCCACCCTGCAGTCCCACCTCGATCCGGCCTTGATCGGTGCCGTGGTCGTCACCCACCGCCACCCTGATCACTGGACCGATCTCTTCTCGCTGGTGACCCACGCCCGCGTTGCCCTTCATCGGGAGTCCATCCCCGTCTATGCACCCGAAGGCCTGGCCGAGCGGGCCGGGCTGCTCGCCTCGACCGTGCTCGACTGGCGCCTCGTGGCTGACGGTGACGTCGCCCGAGTCGGGGCCCTCGACCTCTCGTTCCACCGGACCGACCATGGGGTGGAGACCCTGGCTGTCCGCATCGACGGGGCCGGGCGGGCCCTGGGCTACTCTGCCGACACCGGTCCTGACTGGCCTCTGGCCGAGCTGGGCATCGGCCTCGACCTCGTGCTGTGCGAGGCGACCTACACGATCGAGCACGAAGGGACCGCCGGCCACATGAGTGGACGCCAAGCAGGCGAGCAGGCGTCCCGTGCCGGTGCCCGCCGGCTGGTGCTGACCCATCGGTGGCCCACCCTCCCCGCCTCGGACGTGGCGGCCGAGGCCGCCGCAGCCTTCGGCGGAGTGGTGGAGCAGGCCGAGCTCGGAAAGGAATTCATACTGTGAAAGAAGGATCGACGGCTCGGACCACCGGGCGTGGGGACGGCCGGGGCACCGATGAGCTGCGCCCGGCCTCCTTCGAGCGGGACTTCACCGTGTTCGCCCCGGGGTCGGTCCTGGTGTCCATGGGACGGACCCGAGTGTTGTGCACCGCCTCCATCGAAGAGCGGGTGCCACCCTGGATGCGGGGGAGTGGCAAGGGATGGGTCACCGCCGAATACTCGCTCCTTCCGGGGTCCACCAGTGAGCGGGTCAGTCGTGAGGCAGCCAAGGGGAAGCAGTCGGGCCGCACCCAGGAGATCCAGCGTCTCATCGGACGATCTCTCCGTTCAGTGTGCGACATGGTCGCCCTCGGGGAGATGCAGATCACCGTGGACTGCGATGTCCTGCAGGCTGATGGGGGGACCCGCACGGCATCGATCTGCGGCGCATACGTGGCCCTGCACGATGCCCTGACCCGGCTCATGCAGAAGGGTTCCCTCCGGGTCAATCCGTTGACCGAGGCGGTGGCCGCCGTTTCGGTCGGGGTGGTCGATGGGGTGTGCATGCTCGACCTTCCCTATGAGGAGGACAGCCGGGCCGAGGTAGACATGAATGTGGTCATGACGTCGTCTGGGCGGTTCATCGAAGTCCAGGGCACCGCCGAGGGCATGCCCTTCACCAAGAGCGAATTGGACGAGATGCTTAGCCTGGCCGAACACGGGATCGCCCAGCTGCTCGACCTGCAGACCGAGACCCTGGCCGTGCCTCCGGCGCCACGTTGAACAGCTGGCCGTGCCGCCTCGCCGCTGGACCGATGGGAAGCCGTGACTGACCGTCCCGGACTCCGGCTGGTGGTCGCCAGTGCAAACCCCGACAAGGCGGCCGAGATTGCCGCCATTCTCGGTCCGGTCCCCGGCGTGGAGCTGCTTTCCCGCCCCAGTGACGTGCCCGACGTGGAGGAGACCGGTGACACGCTCATCGCCAATGCCCGTCTGAAGGCCGTGGCCCTGATGGAGGCCACGGGCGTGGCCGCCGTCTCGGACGATACGGGCTTGGAGGTCGATGCCCTGGATGGGGCCCCTGGCGTGTACTCGGCCCGGTTCTCCGGGGAGCGTGCCACCTACGCGGCCAATGTGGCCAAGCTGGTGTCCGAGTTGGAGCGGGTTGGGGCCGACACCCCCGATCGGCGTCGGGCCACGTTCCGGTCGGTGGCCTTCGTGGCCTATCCCGATGGTGGTGAGCTCTGGGCAGAGGGGACGGTCACCGGGTTCATCACGCCGGTCCCGCTCGGCAACGGAGGGTTCGGCTATGACCCGGTCTTCGCGCCTGATGGTTTCGGAGGTCGGACCTTTGCCCAGATGACTCCCGAGGAGAAGCACGGGATCTCGCACCGGGGCCGTGCCTTCCGGGCCCTGGCCGAGCGGTTGGCCGCGCCCGCCGAATCCTCGTGATCGCTCCTGGCCGCGAGTAGCGTCGTGACCCAGAAGACCAGGGAGGGCCTGACGTGAGTGACACTTCGCAGGGGCCGGGCTGGTGGCTCGCTTCAGATGGGCGGTGGTACCCGCCGGACCAGGTACCCGGCTACGCACCCGTCGGGCCAACCGAGGTGCCACTTCCCCAGGCTGGCGTGGATGCCTCGGGTCCGATCGTACCGAACGCTGGCGTGCCGGTGCCGGCTGGGGCTGCCGACCCAAACGGGACGATGTATCCCTCGGTGCCCGGTCCGGGAGCGCAGGCGGGCGGATACCCGCCTCCGGGCGATCCAGGATACGGATCCCCCGGGATTCCGAACTATCCGCCCCCCGGGAGCGCGGGCTACGGGATGCCGGTGGGACCGCCTCTGGGGCCTCCGGGGTACCCGCCACCCATGGACCCTGGGTACGGCTACCCACTCGGTGGTCCCGGATACGGCTACGTTCCCGTCCAGAAGACCAACGGGCTGGCCATCGCCTCGCTGGTGTGCTCCCTCGTGTGGTTGGGCGGTGTGGGATCGATTGTCGCCATCCTCTTCGGCTTCATCGCTCGCGCTCAGATCAAGAAGTCCGAAGGGGCCGTCGAGGGCAGCGGCCTGGCCCTCGCTGGGATCATTGTCGGCTTTGTGGGCCTGGCCGCCTCCGTGGCCGCCGTGATCGCCGTGGTGGCGGTGGTCCATCACTGCGACCAGACCGGGAACTGCACGAACAACACCTACAACTTCGGCAACTGACTTCAGCCCCGGGTGGGTAGGGGGGCTCCGGGGAGTCCGGGCGTGCCCAGGGTCACACCAACCCGGACAACGGCGTCAGGCCACGCCGTTGTCGGAGATGCCGCTGGTATCGAGGTTGGGTGTCCAGGGATCATCGGCGATCGGGGGCGGCATGACCGCGACCTCGGCCAGTCCCTCGGGATGAGTGTCTCCCGGGTCCGCCACGTCCGGAGGGGGAGGCGCTGCACTCAATAGCTCCAAGTCGTCGACACCGGTATACGCCCGGTCGGGTGGGGCCGGAAGGGCGGTGAGGTCGGGACCACGGTCCGACGGAGTGAAGCTGACGCCGGTGTCTGGGTCGGGCCGGGACGAACGGCTGTGATCGAGTTCGATGAGCCCGGCCGTGTGCAGATCTCGGAGTGTGCGAAGACCGACAATCTGGTCGCCGCCGATCTGTTCGAGCACCGTCCGCACCGAATGGCCACTGGAACCGACCGTGGTGAGCACGCGCCACTGGTCGCTCCGGATCTGGACATCCTCGCTCGGAGGATCGGCGGCCAGGGTGACAACCGCCTCCAGGGGTACGTCGTGGCGGATCTCCCGCCATTCGTCGACCTGGGGTCGCACCTCGTTGAGCACGGCAACGACCGGAACGGTGGGCTGGCCGCTGGACGAGGCCACTCCGACCGTGAAGTAGAACCATCCGTCGCTCACACAGGCCAGTTCGAACACGGCCTGGCCGATGGTGGCTGCCGCCCCCACCTGGGCATTGGAGAACTCGCCGTCGGCCAGCCAGACCTTCCCATCCATCGTGTCGCTCACCACCTGCAGCTCGCCGGTCTGCTTGGTGGAGGCGAGCATCGAGAGGATGTCGGCTAGGGAGAATGCCTCCAACGACCCCACCAGGGATGCTGCCGGAGCCTCCGCGGAGTGCTCATGGTTCATGGTTGGTCCCTTCCCCTCTACCCTTGCGGTCGACGGAGCCACCGAGCCCGGTGCGGACTCGACTGCGGCATTGGACACTGCTTCCCCGGCCGATGGTTCTGCCGGTTGGCCGAACGTCTCGTCGATCGTGCTCCGCTGCTCTTCCATCGGTGATCCTTCCGAGGACCGGTGTCTCCAGGCCATCTCCGTGTCCTTCGCTTCGCCGCACCTGCTGGACCAATGATAACTGCAATGAGTGAAACTCTCCACACTTTAAGTGAGATTTCTTGGATGGGCCGTGAGGTGGCCCGGGACCCGGCGGAGCAGGGGGGTTCGCCCGTTGCGTCCGATCCGGCCATGATCGGGGCCATGGCCGATCCCCATCCCCCCGCCTTCGCCTCCTATGCCGACTTCGCCCACCTCCGGTTCGATCGCCCTTCGCCGGGGGTGCTGCTCATCACCATCGACCGGCCAGAAGTCCTGAATGCGGCCAACGAGCGGCTCCACCGGGAGTTTTCTGAGATCTGGGGCGTGGTGGATGCGGACGATTCGGTGGCCGCCTCGGTCATCACGGGCGCAGGACGGGCCTTTTCCGCTGGCGGTGACCTGGCCATGGTGGAGCGTATGACGCTCGACCACGGTGCCGTGATCGAGCAGTGGCGTGACGCCAAAGCAGTGGTGGAGTCCATGCTGGCCTCGGTGAAGCCCGTCGTCTCGGCCATCAACGGAGTGGCGGTGGGGGCCGGCCTGGCCGTGGCCCTGCTCGCCGACGTCAGCGTGATGGCCGACTCCGCCCGATTGTCGGACGGGCATGCCCGACTCGGGGTGGCCGCTGGAGACCATGCCGCCATCCTCTGGCCGTTGCTGTGCGGAATGGCGAAGGCGAAGTACTACCTACTGACCGCGGACTTCATCGACGGCCCCGAGGCGGAGCGGATCGGGCTGGTCACCAAGTGTGTCCCCGAGGAGGAGGTGGTCCATGAGGCGCTCGCCATAGCGGAGGGTCTGGCGCGAGGCAGTCGCACCGCGGTGCAGTGGACCAAGCGGGTTCTCAACCAGTGGATGGTCACCACCAGCCCGGTCTTCGGCGAGTCACTGGCGCTGGAGATGCTGGGCTTTCTGGGCCCTGACGCCTCGGAGGGTCTCGCAGCGGTGAGAGAGCGACGACCTCCGGACTTTCCGTCCGCCCGCCCACCGCGCTAGCGCCAGGGTTGGGTGCGGTTAGGAAACGGTGACCAGGGTGCCGATTGGGGTCAGGGGGTAGATCACAGCAGCGTTGGCAGGTGGCAGCTCCACGCACCCGACGCTCTGGGGATAGCCGTAGCTGCCCCGGACGAAGCCGTGCAGTGCGTCGCCCCCGTTGAAGTAGCTGACCCACGGGATTCCGGGGTCGGAGTACTTCGAGCCGTCGGGATTGGTGCCCGACATTGTCGTGACCCGGTAGCGCAGATAGACCGGGAACGTGCCCGAGTCGGTTGGGGCCGCCGCCACTCCGGTGTTGGCCCGGCTGGAGTAGACGGCCGCACCGTTGCTGTAGACGGTGGCGGTCTCCGGCAGCGTCTTGGTGACGTAGACGTAGTTGTAGGGAGCTGGATTCACGGTGCCGGCCGCGGCGTCGGCGAGGAGCTGCTGCCACACCGCTGGCCCGGCTACCCCGTCGGTCTTCATGTTGTACTTGGACTCGAAGGACATGACGGCGCCTTTGGTGATCTGATTGCTGGTTCCGACCGTCCACAACCCGACGAGCGAGGCGGGTTCGGACCACCGCCAGTTGAACGAGCCCTCCTGGGCCTCAGCGGCCTCCTGGGGGGCGATGAGGGGGTGGGCCGGGGTGAAGCTGACCGGAAGGTAGCCCAGCTGGGCGAGCAGCTGTTGGAGCCTCAGGGTGCTCCCCGCCTCCACCGAGAACGACGTGGTGGAACTCTCGGCCAGGGTCTTCCCGCTGGTGCTGGTCACCCCGCCTGGGCCGCCGGGGATGGTAACGGTCTCGGTGGTGGAGGGGACAAGCGGAGCTGACGCCACAAAGGTAAAGGTGTCGGGGGTGATCACCTGCCACGCTCCGGCGACTGCCGGGGTGAGGGTCGGGGTCGCGGAGTGGGGGTCCAGGGGGAGCGAGAAGTGCACCGACACGGTGGCGTTCGTCGGCACGCTCGTGCTCGCGGCCACCGGGGTGGTCGAGACCACGGTGAAGGGCCCCTCGTTGGCCGCGGCCTCCACGGCGCGGGCCCCGGGGGTGGTGGTTGGCGAAGCTGCTGCTCGATTCGAGGGACTGCGGACGATCACGGCTGCCACGGCCACACCCACCACGACCACCGCTACCAGGGCGACAACCACCGGAACGGCCCTGCGGCCGGTGCCGGAGCGCGGCGACGGTGCGGATTTCGTATGTGCGTGGGGGGACGGCATAGTTCTCCTTCGGTGAAGGAAATTCTACCAGTCCAAAGGGTGTTTACAGCACCACGAATGCGAGATTTCTCGCCGAGGGGCTCTCGGCCTGTGGAGGGCCTAGGCTCAGCCGCTGCTCGCTCCCGGGTCGTTCGGCTCGATGCGTTGCCGGATGGCCGCCTCGACGTCGGCGATCAGGTGGAGGTCGGTCAGCTTGCCCCCATCGGGCCCGCGTACATAGAAGGCGTCAACCACGGCCGAGCCGAAGGTCGAGACCTTGGCCGAGATGACGTCGAGACGGCAGTCCACCAGGGCCTGGGTGATCCGGTGGAGCTGACCGACGGTGTCCTCGGCCCGCACTTCGACGACGGAGGCGGTGGCCGAGGCGTTGTTGTCCACGGTCACCTGCGTGGAGACCAGGTGGGGCGTGACGACCCGCCGCTCGTGCCGGTAGTTGCGGGCCCGCTCTGCCAATTTTCGTTCGATGGGCAGGGTCCCGTCCATCACCCCGGCCAGGTCGTCGGTCAGGCGCGAGGCCGCCGGCCAGCGCCCTCGCCCCGGCTCCACCGTGAAGATCTCGACGGCGACTCCGTCCTCCCCGGCCACCACCGCCGAGCGTACGTTGAGGCCGTGCAGGGCCAACACGCCGGTCACCTCGGCGAAGAGCCCTGGTCGGTCCGGCGCCACCACGGTGACGGTGGGGTCTTCGATGGACAGGGCCGGGACCTCGTGGGCCCGTACCGTCTCCATGACGACCCGGAGGTCGTCGGTGATCCACGGGGTCGGAGGGGCCACGGGCTCTCCGGCCAAGAGCCGGCTGGTCCGCTCGACCAACTCGGCCACCAGTCCCGCCTTCCACGGACCCCACGCCGAGGGACCGGTGGCCTTGCTGTCCGCCTCCACCAGGGCGGCCAGCAGCTCGAGGGTGGAACGGGTCCCGACCTCCTTAGCCACCCGTTCGGCGGTGGCCGGGTCGTCAAGGTCGCGACGGGTGGCCGTATCGGGGAGCAGCAGGTGCAAGCGGACCATGGTCACCAGGGTGTCCACGTCGGCAGGATGGAGCCCGATGCGAGCGCCGACGTCAGCGACGACGACCATGCCCACTTCGGTGTGGTCCCCCGGGAATCCCTTGCCGATGTCGTGCAGCAGAGTGCCGAGCAACAGCAGGTCGGGCCGCGCTACCCGGTGGGCCAGGGTGGCGGCGTTGGCCGTGGCTTCTAGGAGGTGCCGGTCGACCGTGAACCGGTGGTAAGGGTTCCGCTGGGGCTTGTTCCGTACGGAAGCCCATTCCGGGAGGTACCGCTCGAGTAGGTGGCACTGATCGAGCGCTTCCAGGGCGGAGATGGCCGCCGGCCCGGTGGCCAGCACCCTGACCAGGGTGGCCCGCAGGTCATCGGGCCAGGGCTCGGACGGCGGGACGCCTTCCGGCCCAGGAGATTGAGCGCCTGCCGGGCGATGGGCAGGTTCCGTTCTCGCGGCCACCGCGGCCAGCCGCAGGGAGAGGGAGGGGTCGCCGGTCACCTCGGCCTCCCGGGGTGAGGACGACCTCGTCGTCGGTCAATCCGATCCCCGGATCGCCGGGCAGGGGGACGACCACCGGGTCCCGCGCCGGTCGATCGCCCGCCGGCCCGCCGACCGTGGCGGCGGCCCGACTTCCTAGAACGCTGCCAGGCGCCCCGTCGTCGCCAGGCATCGTCGCCCTCCCAGGCCACCGTGCGCCCGGCGGTGGCCACGGCCCGCATCAGCGAGTCGGAGTCGGGCTCGCCCAGGGCATCGGCCACCTGATCCTGCTCCTGGAGAAGCAGCCGGTTCTGCTCCCGACCGGCGCGCCGGTGCAGTTCGACGCGGATCGACGTCAGCGACGGCACGGGCGTTGTCGATGGCCACCGTGTCGACGTAGTCGGCCAGGACCGGCACGGCCTGCATCATGGCCATGCAGGGCGGCGATGTCCCGGAGACCGCCGTGGGACTCCTTCAGGTCGGGCTCGAGGAGGAAGCCGACGTCGCCGTAGGAGCGGTGCCGCTCGGCGACCAGGTCGGCCAGAACGCCGAGCCAGGGCGGCTTCTGTTTGACCCATCGCTCCCGGGCCCCCTCGATGACCGGCTCGGCCACCCTGGCGATCACCGCACACCACCCGGGCGTCAAGCAGGCCCGAGGGCCACCCGCAGATCCTCGCCGGCCATCTCCAGGGCCTCCCCGGGACGGCGGACGCTGTGGTCGAGGGTGATCCCCTCGTCCCAGACCGGGTACCAGATCCGGTCGGCCGTCGCCGACACGTTACGCCGGTCCCTTGTGGATCAGCACGACGTCGAGGTCGCTGAACGGGCACAGCTCCGACGCGCCCGTAACCGCCCACGGCCATCAGGGCCAATCCCCGGGTGTCGCCGTCGGTGGCCTGGTCGAAGAGGCCGGTCAGCCACTCGTCGGCGGCGCCGGCGTAGGCACGGCAGAAGGCATCACCGTGCAGGTCGGTGCGCTCGATGAGCGTCTGCCGTCGGGCACGCAGGGACACGGCCGGACCGTACCACCGCCCAGCGTCGGGCCGCCGCCCCGCCCATGGCCGGGGCCGCACTGGTGCCGACCCATCATCGACGCGGACCAGTACCCTGGAGGCATGGCCGAAGACGAACGGACCGGGCTCAGCCTGTTCGACGGGGTGCTCATCGTCGGAGGCGGGCTCATCGCCCTCTTCGTGGCATTCTGCGCTCCTCAGCTTCGTTGCCGGGATGATCTGGTTCGTGGTCAAGCTCGTGATCGTGGTGGTGGCCCTCGTCGCCCTGGTGGCCAAGCTCCGGTCGTTCCGACGGCAGGCGCTCCTGACCGTCGCCGGGTCAGGCGATCATCGACTCGAACAGCTCGATGTGCTCGGCCACCATGCGGTTGGTCGAGAAATAGCCCTCCACCGCCAGGCGGCAGTCGTTCCGCTTCGAGTTGGTCGAGCCGGCCGATGGCCTCGACCATGGCGTCGTCGTCCTCGCAGATGAAGCCGGTGCGGCCGTGGTCGACCACCTCGGGCGCCGCGCCCTCCGGGAAAGGCCAGCACCGGGGTGCCGCAGGCCATGGCTTCGATCATCACCATGCCGAACGGCTCGTTCCACCGGATGGGGAACAGCAGGGCCGAGGCTCCGGCCAGCAGCTCGAGTTTCCGCTCGTGGGACACCTCTCCCAGGTAGAGGGCGTCGGGTCCCGAGCAGCGGCTCCACCTCCTCGGTGAAGTACCGCATCTCCCACGGCTCACGCATCTTGGCCGCCATCAGTATCGCGGATGCCCGCCTTGCGGGCGATCTCGTATCGCCCGGTGGGCCCCCTTGTCCGCTGCCATCCGCCCGAGGAAGACGACGTAGGGCCCGTCGTCGTCGCCCTTCCCGTCACCGACCGGGAAAGGGAGGCGTCGACTCCGTGGTGGATGACCCGGGCGATGGGGATGTCAGGGGCGGCCCGCCGCTGGGCGTGCGAGATGGCCACGATCGGGACCCGGTCGGCGTTGGCGCGGTAGATGTCCGAAAGCTCCTCGTTGAACGGCCCGTGGATGGTGGTGGCCACCGGCAGCCCGGGATAGTGCTCAGAATGGAACGGACCCATCACGGTGTGGTCATGGACCACGTCGCAGTCCTGGACCGCCTCATAGGCATGGATGACGTGTCGGATCTCCGGCACCGCACTGCCGATCCGGGTGCCCTCGGCCGCGGGCAGCACCCACTGGCGGGGGACGGGGCACGTGGAGTCACCGGTGGCGAACAGCAGCACGTCGTGACCGGCGTCCTGGAGGCCCCGGGCCAACTGATCGACCACAAGCTCGATCCCCCCGTAGAGAAGGGGGGGGATGGGAGTCCAGGGTGGGGCGATCATTCCTATCCGCATGAGGAGATTCAAGCATCCCGACGGGGGCGATAGGATCGCCGGACGCCACGGCGGCGTGGCCGAGTGGTTTAGGCAGGGGCCTGCAAAGCCCCGTACGGCGGTTCGATTCCGCCCGCCGCCTCCGAGTCCTGGCCTCTTTGGGTGGCCAGGCACGAGCCCGGTCGGGAGAGGTCCCGGCCGGGCGGCCCGGCGGCAGCCTCCGGCCCCATCGGCCCGGGACGCCAGGTCGGCATTCGCCCCTGGCGATCCGAATCCAGGTCAGAGGCTCTGCGGCCTGTTTACCGACGCGGTGAGCGGGTAGTTGTCCGGGGCCGCCCGCCGAAGACAACACCCTCCAACCACCGGCATCGGGGGCGTCCCCCGAGCGCCTTCCATTGCTAGGAGGCAAGACGGCGGCAGCGCCAGTGGATCGACTGGCGCGCCAAGCCCCCTCGTGAAGGATGAACCATGACTAGTAGGGCTGAACAGGAGGTGGAGCCTCGCTCCAGCCTCTGGAGTGAGTGGTCTCGGCGAGACCGGATACTGCCCAGGACCGCGTCATCTCTCACCCAGCAGCCGGCTGCTGCACCGGGTCGACCATCTGAGCTCGCTGCCCGGGGCCGCACTGTTGCTTGCAGCGGTTCTGGTCGTGGCCATCGGGATTGGCGTGCCCACTTCATTCTCCGCCGACTGGGAGACGGCCTTCGTAGTGGGGACGTCGGTGGTCACGCTGATGATGGTGTTTGTGATCCAGCACACCCAGGGCCGTGAGCAGGCGGCGACCCAGCGAAAGCTGGATGAACTGCTCCGAGCCCTCCCCGAGGCCGAGAGCGCGCTCATGATGCTGGAAGAGGCCCCCGAAGAGGAGCTGCTCGATGTGGAGCTCGTCCAGCGTGAGACGAGGGACGACGCTCGGGACGGGAGCGTTTGACCTTCGGCTCACCCCGGGGGTGACATCTGATCCCAAACCATGCCCGAACCTGACCCATGCAGCAGCAGCGTCGCGGGCGACTGCTTGTCGATGTGGCCGATAAGGCCTCGGTACACCCCGAAGCCGACCAGTTCTTGAAGTCGGGGGCTGAAGGCCCGGATCCGATCCACCGGGATGCCTAGCTGCTGATTCTCTTGTTGTCGGATGTAGCCGGCGCAGTAATTCATGGCGATCCCCACCCTCGGGTGGCCGTGGTGTTGGCCCCACCCCCGTGCCACAGGCTGCCGTGCCACACCAGGACGCTGCCCCGGTCCATCTCGGCGGCCACCGAGCCGTAGCTTTGCCGGAGGTCGGGCGACTCATTGGCCCGGTGGGATCCCGGGATGACTCGGGTGGCGCCATTGGCTTCCGTGAATTCGGTAAGAGCCCACATGGTGTTGCAGACCGTGGGCGGATGGGGCTTGGGGAGCGGGATCATCTGATCGTCGGCGTGGATGGGTTGGGGCGTCTCTTCCGGCCCGATGGAAATCGAGGAGAGTGAAGAGACCAGGAGACCCGGATCGAGCACCTGCTCGCAGATGGGGAGGATGGCCGGGTGCACCGGGATCTGCTCAAAGTGCGGTCCATGGGCCAGCAGGTTGTAGATACGGGTGGTCCTGACTCCTTCGAAGGCGTTGGCGGCGGGAACGACACCCAGGTCGCGCTCAAGTCGGAGCAGGTCGTCGAGAAGCGCATCGATCAGGTCGGACTCGATGGCACCGTCCACGATGGTGTAGCCGTCCTGCTCGATCCGGTTCGCGTGAAACTCGATGTCGTCGGTCATGCCTCCCCCTTCACCAACCCGTCAGAGTCCGAGCCTATGGTGCTGGGGTGGTACAGAAGAAACGGAAGCGACGCCCGGACTACTTCTATGAACTGTTGACGTGCGGGTGGAAGGGTCACGCCCTGGTGGGAACGGACGTGGCCCATCTCCTCCCCGAGGATGCGATCCTGGCCCGAGAGCGCGATGGGGTTCGGTGGTACCGGTGCCTCCGATGCGATGCCTGGATCGCTGGCGAACCACCAACTGACCCGTCGCATGAACGGATGCCGGACCGGGACGACATCGAGGTACCCCTGCGCGGCCCCATGCTCCGGGATCGCTACGTTCTCCGTCTGATCGCCGTCGATCGTGCCATCCATGTCCTCGTGCTGACCACACTGGCCATCATCCTCTACACATTCGCCAGGCATGATGCGACGCTGCATCGGGACTACGTGAACATAATGAGCGATCTGTCGGGAACCACCCCAGGAGAGTCGCAGGTGCGGGGGGTCCTCGGCTACCTCGGACGGGCGTTCAAATACTCGCCCACCCGCTTGATCCAGCTCGGCCTGCTGGTGACGGCCTACGCGGCGTTGGAGGCCACTGAAATGGTCGGGTTGTGGCTCTCCAAGCGGTGGGCGGAGTACCTGACCCTCGTAGCCACTGTGGCGCTCGTTCCCATCGAGATCTATGAGCTCAGCCTGAGCGTGAGTGTGTTCAAGGTGATCACACTAATCATCAACGTGGCCATCGCCGTGTACCTGCTGCTGGCCAAGCGGCTGTTCGGGCTACGGGGTGGCCATGCCGTGCAGTTGGAGCGCCATCGAGAGTTCAGCGGATGGGGAGCCGTCGAACGGTCAACACCCGCGACGTCTTCGGTGCCGTAGCGAGTGAGTCCGACCCCGACCAGGGGCCGCCACCGTACAGCAGGGCGGTGGAGCACGGCGGTGGTATCGTCTGATGCCTCGGGCCGTTGGCGCAGTTGGTAGCGCACTTGCATGACACGCAAGGGGTCGTGGGTTCAAGTCCCGCACGGCCCACCAGAGAAAGTCCAGTTCAGGACGGTAAATCCTGAACTGGGCGGGTCCCCGACAGCGCCAGGATGGGCCGCCGTTGTCCAGTCCGTCGCGAAGCTGCTGTCCAGTCGTCTGGACCGATCGACGGTCCTGATATCAGCGGATCGGTGCTGGCGTCGCCTCTCTATTGTTCAGATCAACGTCACGGCGGGCTCTAGCAGTGTGCGCAAGAAGTTCAGGAGAACTTCTCCGATGGTTTCATCATTCCGAGAGTCTTGCGGGAACGGTTGTACAGACTGCGTGAGATCTTGGCCAGATCGTCCACCGAGAGCAGCGACAGATCGGTTCCTCTTGGCATGTGCGGACGGAGCGGTCCATTGGTGTTCTCGTTGGAGCCGCGCTGCCACGGACTGTGCGGATCGCAGAAGTAGATCGGGATGCCGGTGTCGATGGTGAACTCGCTGTGGCGAGACATCTCGGATCCCTGATCCAGGTGATCGTCCGGAATAGCTCACCAGGCAACGTGGCGATGGCTACCTTCATGGCCGTGTCGACCTGCTCGGCCGATCGGCCGTCGGGAAGGTGCAACAACAGCACCTACCGGGTGCTGCGCTCGACCAGTGTGCCGACCGCCGAGGCCCCGGCCTTACCAATGATTAGATCACCCTCCCAGTGGCCCGGGACGGCCCGATCAGCCACCTCTGCGGGCGATCACTGATCATGACCGTGTTGTGTAACGGTCGTGGCCCTGATCCTACCGATCGCCGCCTACTTCTGGTTGATCCATCACTACGGCGCCAATGTCGTGTGGTTGGACCAGTGGTTCGACATCAATGTGATCAACCATACGTACTCGCACTCCCTGACCATTAGTTCGCTCTGGGCTCAGCACAACGAGAATCGGATCTTCTTTCCGAATCTTGTTGTTCTGGTCCTTGCCTCTGCGACCCATTTCAATGTCCATACCGAGGAATACCTCAGTGCGATTCTTCTCACAATGGCGGCGGCACTGATCGTCTTCGCCCACAAAAGGCGGTCGCCATCAATCCGCCTTATCTACTACGTCCCGGCGCTCGTGGTGGTTTTCACCTTCGTGCAGTGCCAAGACACGCTATGGGGATTCCAGATGGCCTGGTATCTCGTCATGCTGGCGATGGCCGTCGCAATATGCCTTCTGGACGTCCAGAGACTTGGTGGAATCGTGATGGCTGCTGCTTGCGCAGCAGCCATCGTTGGAAGCCTCTCATCGCTTCAGGGGCTTTTCATTTGGCCCGCCGGTCTGGTCCTCCTTTACCACCGTAGAAGATCCCTCCGACAGGTTCTGGTTTGGATCGTCGCCGGGTTGGCCGCGGGTGCTTTGTACTTCTATAACTTCAGCTTTCAATCCAGCGGTTCGGGCCCTTCCTTCGTCTTCCATCATCCGGTCCAGGCCGTTGAGTCTTCTTCACCGGTTTAGGTCTCTCCAATGGCGCCTTCGGTGTTGTCGTGTTTGTGATTGCGATCTGGGTCCTCATCTTCTATGGGATTCGGCGAGGGGACGGAGATAGTGGCCCCCTCGGCGTGGCTTTGATCGTGTTCGGCTTGCTGTTCGCCGCCATCACAACGGAGTCCGTTCCCACTACGGAGTGACCAGTTCGTACCGCTATGTCACGTTCGATCTGCTCGTGCTGCTGGGCTGTTATCTAGCCCTATTGAGTCGCCCGACCCTCCGCTGGGAGTCCAAGCGATCTCGGTCACCTGATCATGTCTACCGCGACGGTGCCTTCGAACGATGGTTGGGACTTCCTACGGCCACGACCGAGTCCAGGCAGTGGCCGGACACGGTCGTTCTCCTTAATCGCATCGTCATCGTCTGGGTGATCGCCTTGTCGGTTCTCGTCAGGGCCTTCACTGGACTGGAATCGGCGCGTGAGCGAGGGTTGGAGGTGCGAGCCGCTAAGGTCGCCTATCGCATCGACGCCGAACCGAACAGCGTGGTGCAGAGTGCTCTCTATCCCAACCCCTATTTTGACCCCCACTTCATTCGGCACATGGCGGAAGTGATGAAGACCCACCAACTGAGTCTGTTTCATCCTCCTCTGCCGACCGTGTCGAAATCGGTGTCATAGATTGGGGGATGAACTTCGCCTCCCAGCGTCAACAATAGGCAGTGACGACAAGGGATAGCGACTGTTCAGCGACGGGCGTGCTCGTGTAGCCATTCGGCTAGCGACGGTGGGACTTGCTTTCGCAGTGCCAGCGGGACCCAATCTCTCCACAGGTTGACCGAACGGTGTCCGGCACTTGGGGCGGAGAGTCATCCGAGGAGACCATGTCACTCCAAAGGGCATCAAGGGTGTAGCCGCCTTCGGCATAGGGAACCGCACTGAAGCGGGAGAAGTTGAACATCAACGGCATCACGCCGAGGGGCATCAGGTCGCGATGAAACTCTTGCGTGTTCTGGTCGGATCCTCGATCGGCGCTCCCCCATGGAGGAGGTCCCCGTGCCAGATGAGGACATCTCCCTTCTTTGCCATGAAGCTCTCGGTCTTGAGACCCGTGTTCTTTGGACCAATCAAGGGCGGCCGTCAGAATCTTGTAGTACTCGTCATGGTCGCCGTGATGTCCCTTGTCTGTACCGTGGTGCAACAGCTCGGGCGCCCGGTGACTCCCGGGGACGAACTGGAACTCCCCGGAGTGGGGGCGTACGTCCTCGAGCGCAAGCCACGAACCGACCAGCGACATCGGCTCGGTGAGCGTCAGGGGTCCGGTGTCGGTGTGTAGCGGCTCCTCAGAGCCCTTCCGCATGGTCAACGTCTGGAACGTCACGGGAGGCCGTTCATAGATCTGCGTCAAGAACCGCAAGACTGGTGGCGGAAAGATCAGTTCGGCAGCCCGGTCGAACCAGAGGTGCAGCGAACCGACTTTGGCAACCTCGTCATAGAACTTCCGATCCATGGGCAAGGCTTGCTGCTTCCACTGAAGCCAGCAGCCATCAGGGGGACTATCCCAAGCACCTTCGAAGAGGGCTGCATATTCATCGATCACGGACTCGTCGACAACCTTCGGAAACACCACATAGCCGTAGTCGATGTAGTGGGCCAGGGCCTGGGCATCGGCATCGGTGACCTCACCCCTGGCCAGACGGCCCTCCAAGAGGTCATGCGCATCCCGCCGGTCGACCCACAGGCCGCCGTATCTGCTGCGATAGAGCGGAGGCTCGGCTTGACCGCTAGGAATGGCAAGTTCGATGGGCTCGGTATTCACCACTTCACTCTGCATGGCCGCCACCTCCTGATGGCGCACGATAGCAAGCAGTCGGTCGGTCGTGCCTTGGTGCGTCGCAGGCAATCCGGACGAATGGAGCGATGTCTCCCAACGCCGGTTGGATGGGACAGTCGTAGGCTGGCAACCATGGCAGGTAGCGATGACCCCGTGCCTCCGTTCATCAGGAACGACCAGGGCGACATGTGGGCATTCGATCGCCTCCCATCTCATGGCGTCGAGTCATACGACGCTGAGGCGACGGAGGTCTTCGACTCCTACGGTCGGATCATGCGCCCGGTCGTCGATGGGTTCGTCGTTCGCTTCGAGGCCGATCTGAGCGCCGCTCCACAGTTCGTGACCATCTTGAAGCGTCAGCGCAAGCACGCCGACCAGCGTGGTCAGAGGGACCGGCGTCAACTCTTCGAGGGCCTCATCGAGGGAGTCACCGAGGCCCAATGAGTGTGGTTCGATAGGGGACAGCCCGGACCCTACGGATCACCTGTATAACAGCGGGTGCGAGTCACACCCGGTGCGCCCCGGCCGTAGAGTGGCGTGCCATGCCGGACCCAAACGCCCAAGTCGAGCAATGCGATAGCTGCGGAAGACGACGAACTCGTGCCGTGTTTGCCGTCGGTGGTCCGACCCCACATGACGCATTGCAGAGACGGCCGCCTTCTCCGTGTCGGTGCGGCGGAACTTCGTGGACGAGGATTGGCGACGCACCCGGCCCGGATACCCCACCGCCCGGCCCCTGACAGCCGGACTTCATCAGGTGCCCCCCAACGCCGGGACGGTGGGGCAGTTCGGAACAACGGTGGCCGGGCGCTCACCGCTCAGCCATGATCTGAAGATCGACCCGGCTGAAAGTGAAGACTGGACCATGGCAGAGGAAAGCAAGCCGGCCGAAGTGTCACGCAGAATCGAAGCACCGGCGGCCCTCATTTTCAAGATCCTGGCGAATCCGCAACGTCACGTGGATTTCGATGGGTCCGGCATGCTCCGTGGGGCGGTCCTCGACCGTCCCATCTCCGAGGTGGGCGACACCTTCAGCATGAAGATGCATCGGCTCGGTGACGACTACCTCATGCTCAACTATGTGGTGGAGTTCGAGCCAGATCGGCGCATCTTTTGGGAATCCGCCCCCGGAGACCCATCTCGGGCTGAGGATAATGATCCATCCAAGGTCGGCATTCCTGCCGGCTACCGCTGGGGCTACATCCTAACTCCAGATGGTGACGACGCCACCGTGGTCACCGAGGTCTTTGACTCCGGCCCCTTACCGGAGGACCTCCTACTTGATGGCGGGGCGTGGATCAACGGGACCAATCCGGTCCTTGAATCCATGGCGACCAGCCTGGAGAGACTCGAGAAGATCAGTACCGAGTAGGACCGCTGCCGGAGCATCCCTATGGATCGATCTTCAGGGCGTTCGAACAAGCAGACCCCCTGCCCCCAGAACGCCGGGAGCGGGTCGCTTATCGACGGAGGATGCTCGACCTTCATGAACTTCGTCCCAGCGGCAACCATCCCCGTTGCCCGTCCGACGCCCACGAGGACATCGCCATCGTCGGTAATCGACGGTCGGCGTGGCCGGTAGCGTGCTGAGGTGACCGACCAGCAGACGTCCATCGCCCGCCTTCGGCCCTACAACGCCGCTGCCGGGGGTCTGCACCTCGTCCAGGCGGTCCTCATCGTCGTCCTGGCCAACAGCTTTTCGCTGCCGGTGCGGGCCACCTACATGACCGGCCCCCCCGGCCCCGGTGTCGGACAGCAGCAGGTCGTCCTGTTCAATGTCGGGTTCGCAGTCGCGATCGCCGCCTTCTTCCTGCTCTCGGCCATCGCCCACTTCTACGTTGTCGGACCCGGATGGACGAACTACGAGGCCGCAACTCTTGAAGGGACGCAATCCGTATCGCTGGATCGAGTACTCGTTGAGCTCGTCGATCATGATCGTGCTCATCGCCATGCTGATCGGGATCAGCGACATCGCAGCCCTGATCGCGCTCATCGGCGTCAACGCGTCGATGATCGGCTTCGGCTGGATGCAGGAGCGCTATGAGCGTCCGGGTACGGGGCTCGGACCGTTCTGGATCGGATGCCTGGCCGGCATCGTCCCGTGGATCGCCATCGGGATCTACCTGATCGGTCCCGGGGCCAACCAGCACCCGCCCGGGTTCGTCTACGCGATCTTCTTCTCGCTCTTCGTGTTCTTCAACTGCTTCGCCATCAACCAGTGGCTGCAGTACAAGAAGGTCGGTCGGTGGGCCGACTACCTCTTCGGCGAGCGGGTCTATGTGACCCTGTCGCTGGTGGCGAAGAGCCTGCTGGCCTGGCAGATCTTCGCCTCCACCCTGGCGCCTCGGCCGCCAACTGATCGCAGCGGCACCTGCTCAAGAACGTCACCACCACGAGATCCATGTCACTGCGAAGTTCACTGAACCGAACCCATCTAAGCGGGCACGTTGAGCGCCCCGGACAGGTGTCCCAGATCGCCGGGTCTGCGGCGGGTATGCCCGTGCCCCTTACCGGCACTTCCGGGATGCAACCTCCGGAGTACCTGCGGTTGGATCGCCCTTCTGCCATCAGAGCGAGGACCTCTCGCTCTCGAGGGGATAGGACAGCGATCGACTGAGCCTGGCGCGAGATTCCTATCAGCTGCGCCACGAGATCAGGGTCGAGGGCCGTCCCCCGGAGGCGACACATCAGGAAGTACCTCGATGAAGTCGCTGACTTCAGCCACCCTGTCTTTCAATAGGTAACCCACGCCCTCTGCTCCGTCAGCGAGGAGCTCGGAGGCGTAGCGGGTCTCCACGTACTGGGAGAACATCAGATCTACGTGAGGAGCTGATCGATTTTGGCTTTGACGCATACCTTCTGCCGCTAGGCGGATTGTCTCTCGATCGACAGCCAAGTACCGTCCGAGTATGCGCATCAAGAACCGAGAGCTTCAGCAACAGATCGCCGTATTCGGTGAGAGCGGCAGCGGCAAGACCGTCCTGCTCTCGTCGTTCTACGGCGCAGCCCA